>JABTUJ010000059.1 GCA_015075445.1 Verrucomicrobiales bacterium | reverse complement strand
TCAATCCGCGCCCCGGCCCGAGGACCGGGGCGACACGCCGCTCATCCTCCACCACGACAACATCGAGTGGTTTCAATCCGCGCCCCGGCCCGAGGACCGGGGCGACAGCGGCCCCAGTTTTCACTTGAGCCGCAAGGACTTTGTGACCTCCTGGCGCGAACCTGTCCATTCCGTTCGCGCCGACGAAGGCAGAAATGTCAAAGAGCAGTCCGCAGACGAGGATTGGCGTGGCATCCGGGTCGGCCGCGAAACCTGCGGGTGCAGGCCGGCGCTGGGGGTTCGCGGAGAACGCTTCACAAGACCAGCGGTTCGGTCAGGTCGATGGGTTTGGCGATGCCGTGGTGCTCGGTCCGTTGCACGGCCTCCGCGTCCAGGAAGTAGAACCGGAGCGAGTCCTGGTCCTCCTTGATCTCGCGCAGCAGTCGATGCCGCAGGTTGACCCACTCCTTCTGGCCCACCTGGCACTCAAACACTGACTTCTGTACCCGCGTGCCGTAGTCCTCGCAGGCCTGGGCGACGCGGCGCAAGCGCCTTTGGCCGGCCGTGTCGACCGTCGAGACGTCGTAGGTCACCAAGATTAACATGCTGCGGGGGAGAGAGTGCGCCGACCCGGGCAAACGTTCAACCGTCTAACCGTCCCACCGTCCCACGGTCCCACGGTCCCACCCTCCCACCGTCCCACCCTCCCACCGTCCCACCGTCCGACCGCTCACTTGGGCACGAACGGTACATAGTCGGTGAGGTCGCCGCGCAGGTGGCGCGCCAGGACGCGCGCCTGGACGAAGGGCATCTGACCGACCCGGAGGTTCTGGTCAAGCAACGCGTGCTGCAGCGTCTCCTGCTTTCGCTGCTGGTAGGCCGTGATCACCCGCTTGCGACCGGCCTCGGTGAACTCGACGGCGCCCCCTTCGCGCTCGTGGAAGTCGTCCGGGCCGACCTGCTGCCGGTTCACCAGCGTGACCGCGACGCGGTCGGCCAACCAGGGCCGGAACTCCTCCATCAGGTCGAGCGCGAGGGCGGGGCGATTCGGACGTTCGGCGTGCAGGAAGCCCACGAACGGATCCAAGCCGGTCGCGGTCAGTGCGGCCACGCAGTCGTGGCGGACGAGCGCGTAGAGGAAGCTCAGGAGGCAGTTGACCCGGTCACGGGGAGGCCGGCGGGTGCGCGTGGTGAAGGCGAATGCGTCGCGCTGCTGCTTGAGCAGGCCGGTGAAGACGCCGAAGTACGTGGCGCTTCCCATCCCCTCGACGCCGCGCAGCGAATCCAACGCGCCCGGCGCCCGGAGATCGTCGAGGGTCCAGCGACCCAGTTCCTCGATCTGGCGCGCCAGACCATCCGCGGCGGACGCGAGCTCTGACCTCTGATCGCTGACCTCTGACCTCTGATCGCTGACCTCTGACCTCTGACTTGAGCTCTCGCTCTCGCGGGCGGCGCGCAGGAGCGAGTTGCGGCTGTTCTGGAGCTTGCCGGCGATGACCTGGCGCGCGATGGCGGCGCAGCGAGCCGGGTCGTCGGCGGCCCGGAACTGGACGCGTCGCAACGTCACGCTGGTGTCGGCCACGCCGGTGAGGCGCGCCTGGAGGTGGCCATTTTCCGTGAGGTAGTTCACGGCCACGCCGTGCTCCCAGCACAGATCCAGGGCGGGCGGACTGATCGAGCTCGCCCCGAAGAGGCAGACGGACTCGAGGTGATGGATGGGGATCGAGACCCGGCGCCAGTCTGTCGCGCGGTCGCGCTGCCGTTCCTCGGGCGGCAGGTCTGGCGGGTAGACCGGCACTTCGACCTGGAGGGTCAAATGGTCCCGGGCCACATACGTGGCGGGCGTGGTCAGGTACAGCGTGTTCTGGGCTACCTCGGGCATGCGTGTCAGGTTTCAAAGAGTTGGCGCGCGAGGCGTTCAGGACGGCCGTCGCCGGCCGTCGCGCGCGGCAGGCAGATGTCGTAGAGCGAGCATTCCTGGCAGGCGGGCTTGTACTGCGCCGGGGGAAGCGGGGCTGGCAGTGCGTTGGCCGTTGAGCCTTGGCCGTTGAACGTTGGACGTTGAACGTTGAACGTTGAACGTTGAGCGTTGGCCGTTGCGTGTTGCCCCCCCGTCGCGGGACCTTCCACGTTTCCCAGCAGCGCGTGCAGGCCGGCGATGGCTTGTTCGGTCAAGGAACGGAGCTCGGGGGTGAACTCGACCTCGCGACGGCGTTTGCTGTCGGCGTGGAAGATGGCGCCGCGCGGGACGGGGACGCCGAACATCTCTTCGAGGCACAGGGCCTGGGCGCAGAGCTGGACGTCGTCGTTGTCCCAGCGCCGGCGTTTCCCCAGTTTGAACTCGACCGGAAACAGCGCCTTCGGCCTTCCCCCGTGAGCCTGCCCGGTCGGGCCAGCGAACCCCGAACTTCCGGCTTGGCCCTTCGCCCTTTCCCCTTCGCCCTTCGCCCTTGCCCCTTCGGACTTCGTCCGCTGCGCCGGTTCGACCTCGACGATGTCGCACTTGCCGTTGAGGCCGAGCCGTTCGGACCAGACGGGGAGCGCGCGCCAGAGCAACGTGCCTTTGGCGACCTCGTAACCGGCCAGGTCGGAGTGTTCGTGGACGATGTCGCCGCGGTCGGTGTGGACGTTCGCCTCGCGCCAGCCTTCGACCACCTTCAACGCCGCCCGACGCGGGCAGTAGAGGAAGTCGTTGAGGAGCGACAAGGGGAGGGGCTCGGTCACGGCTGGTGCCTTCATCGGATGGTCACTCGCGAGCCTGTTGGGCGACGCTGTGCTGCATCAGCTCGCGCCAGGATGGGGTCTGCGCCCGGTCGCGGCTCTCGATCCGTTTCGCCAACGTCGGATCCACCAGCACGGTTCGAGTGTCCGCATCAATTTCCTCCAGGCGCAGTGCCTGCGCACCGCCGTCATTCCGAAGTTCCATGTCGATTGAAGTCACAGGACGCTCTCCTTTCCAGAAAGGAAGTCTCGCGAACCGGGCTTTCCCAGGTTCTTCTGGTTGGCTGGATCACGCTTGCCCAAGTCGTGGGACTCCGCCCCAACAAGCCGCACCGCTCGAACGAGCGTTTCACGAAACTTGGCCCGCCCGCCTTGCGCAGCGTCGGCGTTTGCGCACGCTCGTCGAACAGCGCCAGTGACGTGAGCCGCGTAGCTTTGCGGCGGTCGCCCATTCTGGGCGCTGTGGGCGAGCGGGACAGGTTCAACCTTGTCGGATGATGGCGCAGACACGTTCCCGGATGTGAGTGAGTTTCTCCGGTTTCAATCGCCCCACGGCCCGGTGCATGCAAACCTCCTTCGCCGTGACTACGCGATGGGGCAGGGCGAAGCTAACGTGCCGCAGGCCGCCACCAGGCTCGAAATCAGCCGCGAGAATCGGCACAGCCTCGGGATGGCCCGCCGGCTGACTGGTAATCTGCCAAAGGATCACGTCGCCGCTGACAAATCGCGCCATGCCTCGTCCTCCTCGGGTGTGTTCCAGTCGGCAGTCCAGGCGGTCTGCGCCAGCGGCAACAGGCTTTCCGCTCCTTCGGCTTGCGCGTGGAGTCGGGCTTTCAGGAAGACCAGGAAGTCAAAGACCTCCCGCTGCACGTCTTCCGGGGCGGTCCTAATCTCCTCGATGAGGGTCTGAGTTGTCTCGCTCATAGACCTACGATAGCCGGGCCGGCGTGATTTCCAATCCCGAAACCAGTTCGCGGTAGCGGGCGCGAAATCCACGCCCGCTTCCACACAATGGGGCATGCTCGGCAATGGAGAATCCTTCACGCAGGCTTTCTGTCGGATTGCTTCGCAGGGAATTCCCAAACGATGCGATTGGCCTGGATGACAGCAACACCTTCACCGTTCTTGCCCGGCAAGACCTTGCCATCCTTGACGTGCAAATCGCCGTTGGGCGCGTCACCGGCGTAATCGGCCAGGCTGCGCGGGAATTCGCTCTCGCTGGACGAAAAGACCGTTTTCCAGTCCTTGTCCTTCGTTACCCCGTCCACTTTCACCAGTTCAAACAGCTTGTGCGCGGGAGCGTTGCCGAGCGCCGACTGGTGCTCGAAATCCACCAGGCCGACCAGCCGCAAATGTCGCCCGGCGGCGTGGTCGTCGTCGAACATGTGGACGAGCGCGAACAGGAAGTTGTCGAGATCGTAGTAGGTGAAGCCGGTCTTGGCCGCGAACGCAGGCGAGAAGTGGATGTGGCAACGATAGAGGCCGTAATCAATGGCGAATTTCCGGCCCATCGTCCGGCTGTCGCCAGATTCCGCAACCGCCTGCTTCTCTTCTTCGTCCACACTGGCGACGGCACAGCGGGTTATCGTCGCATCAAGCGGCAGTACTTTATCGAGGCTTTCCGAGAACGTGAACTGAAGCGGACCACGAATCTGGCCGTAGAAGCTTCCCTTGAGCGGACCTTCAGTTGAAAGCACGCCGCCGAACGCCCGGAGATCGAAAAACGTGCGCAGGACGGCGAGTTGGAAGGCGCGTTGCTTGGCCTGCTTCGCCGGGCTGACTTCTTCGGCTTCGGCAGATTCCTCAACTTGTGCTGCTTGACCTTCGCTACCGTCAGCAGACACGGCTTCCGCAGCTTTGGCCTTGCCCTTCTTGGTTTTGCCCTTTTTTGCTTCCTTCGCTGTCCAAGCTTCAATCTTCTGGCCGAGTTCGTTGACAAAAATATCCTTGGCCACCTTCTCGATAGCCAGAGCGTCTGTGGTCTTGGTGTCCGGATCGAACAGTTTCTGAAGCACCGCCCCTTCGCGGATGAAGATGTCGTAGCTGTTGCGGTCTTCCTTCTGGCCATTCTCGTCCCGCCAGGCGCGCGCCTCGCCGTCGTGCGGACAATAGAGCGTGAAGAAGTTCCTGATCTTGCGCTTCAGGCAAACGTCAGTGACCAACCCTTTCAGAGAGTCAGGCTGGACTCGCGGCATGTTGCCGGTGTCGGGGTCGCCGTTGGGGTTCGACTTGGCGCAATCGAAGAGCAGCACGAATTCGTGCCGCTCGCCAACGACATCGCCAGGCGTTTTGCCGTTTGGGAGTTTGATCAAATAGTGATGGAGTTTGTCTGGAGTATTCATAGTCATCGTGGTTGTTAAGAATTGGAGGTTTCAGGTTGCTCTGTCTGAGAGCTCGGCCACCGTCGGCATCGCTCACGTTCGTAGTAGAAGCCCAGGGCAAATCGGCCTTGGTCTTCGAGTGAAAGAATGCGAGGGAAGTCGCCGCCAGCGGCTTCCTTCAGCCGGGCGACAACGGCAGCCAATCCTTCAAAGTCCTCGAGCACACCATCCATGCGTTTTTCTTTTGGAACACCGAATTCCAAATTGTGGGCCCACCCACCGCCAATCCTCTGTAAATGGTAGCGCGCAAGATGACATAGCCGCGGAAAGACTAGCGCCGGTGTCGCTGATGCCGCACCGTAAAGGCGGTTGGCTGGCGACGATGCGCTCTTTCCGTCGTGCGCGGCGTCGTGGATTTTGTCGAACAGGGCGAGCAATCGCCCGCACAGGATGGCGGTTTCTTTGGTGTTTATAGTCATTTCTGAAGTGGTGAGGAGCGGATTGTTCAGTTTCAGGGCGAAGTAGAGTTGAACGAGCGCGGTTCTTGCGGCGAGGCGCGCTTTGAACTCGGCGGTGTCGGGGTCGCCGGAGGCGAGTTCCACGCGCTGGCGCTCAATCGTGGCCGCCAGCAGATCGAAGGGCAGCGGTGTGCCGCGCCAGGCTGATTCGAACAGCGCGTTGTAGGTCGCGGGGGCTGGCTTGGTTTTCTGCCTTTTCGTCTTGGCAATGGTGACCCACGCCAGATCGCGCAACGCGGGCGATTGCTCCTCGTCGTCTGGCAACTTGATGGCTTCAAAGTATCGGCGGACATGTTCATCAGCATTGCCGAGGGTGTCGGTGTGCCATGAGCGAACGGAGAATCGCCCCGTGCCTTTGAGCAGAATGGCCACATGAAAATCCGCCATCGCAATCTCAGGCGGACGCTTTCCCCAGATGCCGCACAGGTAATCGCGGACGGCAAGCGGGTCAGGTTGGTCGAGGAGTTGCATGAAATCAGCCGTGAATTGCTGCCCGGAAGTGCGGTGAACAGCCCAAAAGACTGCGAACAGTTGTTTCTTGCCGAACTGCTCCAACTGAAATCGAAAGCTCTGATTGTTCACCAGTGCATTCAGAGCCGCCGCGGCCTTTTCAGCAGTCTCCAGTCGAAACGTCGCGGTTTGATTGCCGAGGCCGTAGCTCCAAAAAGGCGCTTTGTCGAACGAAGCCAATGGCACGTTGCCGAAAACGGTTGGCGATGAATCCGTCAGTGGCCCGCTGTCCTGAAGGAAGGCATCTTGACCCAGCCGGAGACGGCCAACGATTTGATTCCGCTGGTTCTGAACTTGCCGCGCCCACCATGACTTGGCGTCCGGCTGGTTGAACACGAGCCGCCCGTTGACACGGAAGGAGAACGTTACGGTGCCACCATCGAGATCTTTCAGCAGGGCCTTCTTGTCCTCGTCCGCCAATTCAGGCAGCGGAAGCTCGGAAAACACGGGATTTCGCTCAACGAACTTCACGACTCCTTGAACCGCTTCATTGTTCGGAAGCTCCTTACCTGCCCGGAGCACAAGCTCAAGCCATTTTGCTTGTTTGGCCTTATTGCCCTCGGAGTTTGTCCCCATTACACCGTCTGGAAAGATTTCATTCGGTGGACCGCTGAGAAAATCCGGCAGCCAGTTGAACTGGTTCGGGCTGCCGAGCTTGTAGTTGGCAGGCAGCGCAAACTGTTTCGCGCGCTTTTCTTCCTGTCCTGCCGTTGGGCTGAGGCCGAGTACATTGCCGTGCGCATCCAAATCAATGAACCAATGCACCGAACGCTGGCGGCGCGGTTCTTGGCCGGTCAGCGGGCCGGTGGTCCACGTGTCTGCGACCTGAATCAACTCCGCGATCATATCGACTCCTCCACTTTTCCGTCCTTGAGTTCACTGACCGTGATCCATCCGTGGCGCGCTACAGCCCTGAGTGGCGGAAGCTGCTTCGGGCGCTTATCCGGTTCACTCCAGGCAACTTCTGGACGACTCTTTCTGACCGTATGTCCCCAGTGATTCCAAACCGGCTCAAAGTCGAAATCTCGGAAGACCACGCCAAAGTCTCTTTCTGGCCGAGCGTCAGGAATGACCTCCGGCACGTCATGCACAAGCTCCCATTCTGAAACCGAAAACTCGCGGCAGCCCAGGAAAGGCTGGTAGTAGCACTGGCCGCCTGCAGCGCGGCGCAGGAACATCTGGTGATACTTGTTCCGGGCAAGAAAGTCCTTGCTGGGTCGGCGGCCCGTGCAATTGCGCGACTCCCGATGACGCGTGCCGAGGACTTCGATCACCGCTTCGATGAGGTATTCCACGTCTCGCAGGATTAGACTGTGCCGTTGCGCGCGCGCCTCCATGATGTCGTAGCCTCGCGCGCCGCCATACGCTTGGTGTGTTCCATAACCCAATTCGTTGCGGAGAATCGGCGCAAGGACTCCCTCGCGAACGACACCGAGCCGCAGTATCCGCCAACGAAACCCGATCTTGTTCGCGCGCTTCGCTGCTTCCGGCTTTTCCATCGGCTTCATCAGGATGGCCTCCAGGATGCCGCGCGCGGCGGACGGTGCAATGACTGGATAGCTCACTCGCTCGACATGGAATTCCGGCCGAGTGAAGCAGGCGAACGGGCCTTTGACGCGGAGACAGATGGGATCGGAGAGCATAGGCGTTGGTTCAGAGGACCGTTTCAAAACTGCCAACTTGATCAACATCCAGCCCGCAGCCGTGCAGGCCGCCTTCGTACGCGCTGAAGTGCGTGAGCCGACGGAGACCAGTCACATCATCGTCGTTGCTGAACATCTTGGCGGTGGCGACATGGTTGAACCTGGCGGTCCTTTTGTCGCGGTAGTCGAGTTGCACAATGTGCGGTTGGACTTGCTGCCATTCGGCGGGCGTCAGGAAGCCTTCCCGCGTGGCTTGTTCGCACATTTCCCGGATGGCAATGCGGCCATCGGCGAGGTTGTATTCCGCCACGATGATGGGAACGGTGAACGACTCAATGAACTTGAAGAGCTTGCTGACTTCCTCGAAGCGGAGTTGCTCGCGGTGTTTTTGGATTTCGCAGTCGTCCGGCACGCTGAGTTGATACAACAGACGGAAATAGGTCTCGAACGAGTGCGGATCGTGCGGGTTGGCAGCGGCCATCTTGCGGAGAAGCTCGGTCTGGCTCGTGGCGGTCTGGTAAACGCCCGGAGGCAGTTTGTCGTCCTCGGTTCGGAAGACATGAACCTGCGCTTCCTCCGGTTTGAGGCGTCCATTCCGATTGCACCGGCCCGCCGCCTGCACAATGGCATCGTACGGGCCAAGCGCACGCCAGACGGCGGGGAAATCCACGTCCACGCCCGCCTCGATGCATTGGGTGCTGACAAGGAAGCACGGCTCGTTTGCGTCCAGACGCCGCCGGACTTCGGCGAGCACTTCGCCCCGGTGGGCTGGCGTCATCCAGGTCGAAAGGTGGAACACGGCGTCTTTGCGGCTCTCAGATTTGCGCAGTTCGTCGAACAATGTTCGCGCATGACGGCGCGTGTTTATTACCACCAAGCCCTGGGTGCTTGGCGATTTGAGGACTTCGGCGGCGAGCTCCGGCCATTTGAGTTGCGGGATGGGATTCGTGCTATCGAGTTCGGGGTACGTTGTGCGCTTCAAACGAAGGAAGAATTGTCCCGGTTGCCTGATGATGTCTTCCACGCGGCCAAAGCCACAGGGAAGATCATCACTCTTGAGCAGTGCGGGTTGCGTGGCCGTGCAAAGGACGAGCGAGCAGCCGTAAGGGCGCTGGGGATTAGTCAATTCGCCAAGCACGTCCAGAATCGGCTGCATCAGCCGCGGCGGGAACGTCTGAACTTCGTCAAAGATGACAACCGACTGGGCGATGTTGTGAAGCTTCCGGGCGTCGGCAGGCCGTCGGGAGAACAACGAATCGAAGAACTGGACGCTTGTGGTGACGACGATGGGCGCGTCCCAGTTTTCGGCGGCGAGTTGGCGCAGCGTGCGCGCGCGGCTGTAGTCATCGGAGTCGCCTTTCTCGGCTTGCTTGCCGGAAGGCGTCTCTGGGTCTTGGGCTTGGGAATGATGTTCCAGAACGACCGGATCACTCTCGCTGTGCTGAAAGACTCCCCTCAACTCACCGACGGTTTGCTGGATGATGTTCAGGAACGGTATGACGACGATGATTCTGCGCAGCTTCCGGTGCGGGCCGGTTTGCTCACGGTTCTGCGCGGCGATGTGCTTGAGTGCGAAATAAACTGAAGCCAGCGTTTTGCCACCGCCGGTTGGAACGGTGAGCGTGAAAACGCCGCGAGGTTTTCCAGCGGCCGAATCGCAAGCCTCCAGGACTTTTGCTCGTACGTCCAGCACGTCGTCTGACGCGCCTCTTGATTTCGCCGCCTCTTTGCGTTGCTGGATTGCACCGTCAAGAAGGGAAAGGAGGTTCTGCGGCGCTTCATTGGCCGCCAAACCGTCTTGGCCGAACCGCCAATTGTGGCGTTTGGAAAAGTTGGCTTTCGTTTCCTCGGCCTGCTGCTCCGTGTCCAAACGGTCTGCATCAACCAGCGCACTGAAAAGAAAGCGCGTGTAGAGGTCCACGGCACGAAGTTTTGTGGCACGCTCGTCTGGCGTCGCGAAGGGCAACGTATCGAGCCAGTCCGGGAGATTCTTCCCGAAGTGGCTTATCGGCCACGGCGTACCATTCCAGTCTGGGTCTCCAACAAGTTGCTTCTCGGCCACCAACGCCTTGTCTTTCATGTTGGCCCGCTTCTGGAGATTGCTGCGGTCGTGCAATCCGGCGTGATGCGCGTTGATCGCGAACGCCACAGGCCAAACAGGGCCGCCGCGCCTTGCATCCAGAAGCAAGGCTGCGCCGTGATGAGCGTGCGGCTGTTTCTCGCCGTCCTGTTTCGTGAGCCCGGCCGCCTTGCGGATTCGTTTTTGGAACTCCGCTTCGGCTTTGCCCAGATCGTGAAGTAAGCCGGCCAGTTCTGCATGTTGTTCGCCTTGAAAAGACCTACCGGCTATTCTCGCCCGGCATGCCACGCCAACGAGATGTTCGACAAGCGATTGGTCCCGATGCGCGAGGAGTTGGTTGGAATTCATGGCCTGTTCAATTGAGGGAAAGTTGTTCGGTTTCGTCGAACACCAACCGCGGACTGGTGGGCAGTTCGTGATTCTCGGTCGCGTACGGGGCGGTGCCGTCGCGGAACGGCCCGACGTTGTCCGGCACGAATTCCTTCCAGCCCAGGCGGGGCGTGTAGAACCAGCGGCCCCGCTCCTGCCGGCGTTGGAGGGCGTCCACGTAGGCGTGCGGCGCGCACTCGCCACCGGGCGATTCCGCTGGCTCGCCGTATAGCCCGCGATTCAAGTCCATCTCGGCGTAGAGCCGGTAGCAGACATTGATGAGCGCCTGGGCGAAGATCTGGAGCGACGTGCGGTCCTTGATCTGGCTGCTCTTGCGCAGCGGGCCGCCGTAGTTGAAGGCGTAGCGGTGGAATTGGACGGGCGCGCAAATCTCGCAGCGGGTCGGGCGCACGTTCAAGGATTTCCAGCGCAGGATGGCTTCAAGGATGCCTTTCACGACGCTGGACGTCGGCCCGACGTACGAGACTGGATGCGGCATCGTGTCCGGGCGCGCCCAGAGGCCGATAGGACCGGGAATCTCGAGTTGGCGGAGGTACGACTTCATGCTCGGGCCTTGGGTCTGGGTTGCGGGTGCCGCCGTTCCAACACAGCGCGGTCGGTGTCGACGAGGCTGAAGTCGCCTGGGCCTGGGCAGGGCGATGAGGTGGCGGGACATGTCGACCTTCCGGCAGATTTGCTGGTCACCTGGTTCTCAACCCGTGCCCTCATCGCGCCCGGGCTGGCGATCTCGAACTGGTCGGCGGAAAGCTCCATGGGCTTGAACGCGGGGAGTTTACCGGAGTCCGATGGCCGCGCGCAAGTCATCCGGTGGGATTCCCGGATGGCGCCGATGAGGTGAAACCTCTGCGGCTCCCAGAAGGCGGCCTCGAGTGGGTTCATCACCGTGACGGTTGAGGGCTTGCGGTCCGCGGAGGATGGCGCAACCTACCGCCATGAAGCGGAAGATCATCTCGAGCGATCCGGAAGTGATGGGTGGCACACCCTGTTTCTCCGGGACACGCGTGCCGGTGCAGACGCTGCTCGACTATCTGGAGGCGGGCGATTCGATTGATGATTTCCTCGACGGATTCCCGACGGTGAAACGGGAACAGGTCATTGGCTTCCTGGAATCCGCGACGGAGAAGATGGTGGCGGCCGCGCGTTGACATGAGGCTGTTGCTGGACGAGTGCATCGACCGGCGGTTGGCCCGCGAACTTCCCGGGCATCGTGTGTGCACCGTGCCACAGCGGGGCTGGGCAACCATCAAGAATGGACTGCTGTTGCGGCTCGCGGAAGCCGAGTTCGATGCGTTCATCACGGTGGATAGAAACCTCTCATTCCAGCAGAACCTGCCGAAGTTCGAGATCGCCGTGGTCGTCTTGCGGGCGAAGTCCAACCGGCTCGAGGATTTGAAACCGCTCGTACCGAGATGGCTGGCGGCGTTGCCGGAAGCAAAGGCCGGCCGGGTGACGGTTGTGGTTTGAGCGCCGGAGCGGAGGGCAACGCGCGGCGGCGCTGAGCCGATTCGTAACATCACGGCCCGCAGCGTACCGCAGGCAGAGTGACATCCGTGGACACTGTCCCGAAGAAGTTATTCACAATCCTGCGGGGGCTCGCCGAGCTGCCCGACGTCGGTGCGGGCAAGGCCTCGAGCGCGCCGCTCCGCCCTTGGGGGTGTCGACGGGTGCGGATCCGTTGGAGCGTGCTCAGGGAACGCCGGGAATCCTGGAATCCGCGGCACGGCGGCGGCCCCGCAGCAGGCCGTACGCAGCCAGGCCCAGGGAGGTGCCCAGCGCCAGAAGACCGGGCTCGGGGATGGGCGCCGGGTCGATCCGGAGATCCCAGGAATCCAGTATCGCTGTGCCTCCCAGCTCCAGATCGGCCAGGAACAGGATCCACGTCCCGTTCGGGTCCAGGCCATTGAAGGCGCTGAGGGTCGCTGTCCGCGGACCTGCCTCCGTGACGACCGCCGGATCGACCATCCGGCCGTCGCTGGACCAAGTCCCGGTCAGGGGGCCCGCGGGAATGCCGCCCAGCCGGTAGGTGTGCACGTCCGGAGCCGATCCGGTGTCATCGAAGGTCACGCTCAGGCCGTTGTCGCCGTAGCCGAAGGCGTCGACGGCGGTTCGCCCGGGGCGGTTGAGGAGCACGGCGAAACCGCTGTCGTGCTGGAGCGTGGCGTAGAGGTCGCCGTTGAAGGCGCCGTCGCCCACGCCGCTCACGGTCAGTTGCACCGTCACCGACTGAATCGAGCCGGACATGCCGGTGACGGTCTGGACGCTGGTCAGGCCGGAACTGCTGCCATCAGGAATCAGCGCGCCCACGGACAGGACCGCGCCGTGGGTGGTGGAGACAGCCATCGAGGAGCACAAGAGAGACAGAGGAAGCGATTTCATAGCACAAGGTCAGAGCAGCGCCGGCCCAGTACACCTGGTGGCGGAGCTGGGGTGCGTGGCGGTTTGCTGGGCGGGGTTGGATTCAGGGGCATGGCGTGGTTCGTTCCGCGGTGCGGTAGTAGGCTTCCCCGGCCAGCGGCTGGCTGTCGGTGAACGCCATCAAGCCGGTGGGCCCGGCCGTTTGGGTCTGGAGGCAGGTCCACGTCACGGGCGCCGCGAGCGTGGCCGCCCGTTCCAGGGCGTAGAGGCGACCGGGGATGCCGACGAAAGTGAGGGTGAGGCTCGTGATTTCGCCCGTGTCCGGATCCCGCGTCACGTCCAGGGCAAGCTGGTTCAGGCTCGGGCCGGCGGGGTCGTCGGTGATGAGGACGGTGACCGTCCCGGTGGCCTCGCCGCCGTGTCCATCGGAGACGGTGTAGGTGAAGGTGTCAGGCTCGTTCAGGCCGGGCGGGGGCACATAGAGCACCCAGTCGCCGGAGAGCGAAACCGCGGCCTGCTTCTCGGACAGCGACGCGACGGCGGTCAGGGAGAGCGGGTCCAGATCCGGGTCGGTGTCGTTCGCGAGCAAGCGGCTGACGGCCACTTTGACGTTCGCGCCGGCGCGGCGCTCGACGGTGTCCGGGCCTGGCACCGGCGGCCCGTCATTCACACTGGCGACGGTGACCTTGAAGCTGCGACTCGCGGAGGTGGTGCCATCGCTCACCCCCAGCGTGATCAGCGCTTCACCGAACTGGTCCGGCTCCGGCGTGATGTCCAGGGTGCGGTTGGCACCGGTACCCTTCACCACCACACCCGAGGGCGCGATCAGAGTTGGATTTGATGACAGTGCGCTGAACGTCAGTTCATCCAATGGCGTGTCCGGGTCGCTCACGGTGACGGGGACGTCCAGGATCGGCGTGTCTTCCAACGTTGTCTGGGGTGGGATCTCCGAGATCTGAGGTCCCGTACCCGCGGTCCCGGTTGGAATCACGTAAGCCATGGCGTTACGAAAAATCAGCCGTGACGACGGCCTGAGTCCGATACAGGCGCCGGTCCCCGGGTACGAGCTAAGGAAGACCTCTTCGTCCCCCACGAGTGCCACTCGACCAGCGCCGAGTTGGTACGTGATTCCAAAAGGGCCGCCCCCGTCCGTGATCCCGACAAGCCCCTCCGGTCCAGCCGAGGCGAAAGCGTCATGCATGCAGAGGCTGAACAGTGGACCCAGAGGCAGGCTCCCGAAGGGTCCGGTGACCAGCGGGGAGGCCGTGTCCACCACCGTGGCGGTGCTTCCCAAACCCCAGCCGGGCGAGGGCGTGGCACCCACCATCGAGGCGAATTGATCGATTTCATTGCCAAATACGAACAGCCCTCCGCCAGCGTTCACGAACTGAGTGAGGGCTGACAAGTCCTCGACCGCCGGCATGGGCCCGAAGGTCACCTGGAGGATCACGACCTCGATGCCCTCGAGACTATCCGCTGTGATTGACTCCGTGGTCACCAGGTTGATGGAGTGGGGAACGGTTCCGCTGGGGCCGAAGAGCGCCGGGTTAAGGAGGTCGTTTCGAACAACGCTGAAGCCGGGATTGGCTGAGAAGTTAGCCCCCGTAAGCACATGGACGACGCTGGCCTGGGCCATGACGGTGACCTGAAATGTCGTGCTCGCGGTTTGGTGACCGTCGCTCACCGTCAGTGTGATCAGCGCCTCGCCGTGCTGGCCGGGTTCCGGCGTGATGTCGAGGGTGCGGTTGGCGCCGGTTCCATTCACGGCCACCCCCGAGGGAGGGATGAGACGGGCGTTGGATGACTCGACAGTGAACACGAGATCAGCCAGCGGTGTATCCGGGTCGCTTACCGTGAAGGCCAGACCCAGGATGGGCGTGTTGATCGAGGTGACTTCCGGTGGGATCCACGACACCTGGGGCGCCGAACCCGGGTCACGCATCAACGTCCACAGGATCGCGTCCGCGGCGGTGTTACCGACCGCCCCGCCAATTACGAGGATGGTGTTGCCTTCGTACCAGATTCCCGTCGCCCAAGACTCGAGATACACGTTCTGCAAGGACCGGTGGAGATCCAGCCACGACGCCCCGGTGCCTTCCCAAATCCCCGCATGTGTGCGGGTCACTGTCGCGCTTCCCGCCTGGTGCCGGCCGGTCGTGGCCACGGCCCAGGACTCCCAGGCTTCGGCAGGGTGCAAATCGACCCAGGAGTCGGCCGTCCCCGACCAAGTCCCCGCGCGCCACACCTCCGCATACCAGGGGTCGCCGGGCCAGTCCACGAGAGTCTCGAAGATCGCCCCTCCCACTTGCAGACCCCCGCCGATTGCGCGAGCGACGGAGTACAGCGCTCCATCCGGGTTCAGATCCACCCACGCGTCGGCCGACCCTGACCAGATCGCGGCACGATCGTTCACCTCACCCACTTGCCGGCTGCCATCCGTTCCCCAGATCTCTGACTGCCAGGCTCCGACGGGATGCAGATCCACCCAGGACGCGGCCGTGCCGGACCAGATACCCGCATGCCACCCGTCGTCAAAACATGCAAAACCCGCTTGCTGGCTTCCAGTAGTCGCGCGCGCCTCGGAGTATCGGGCGCCCACCGGATGGAGATCCACCCACGAGTCCGCCGTCCCGGACCAGATCCCTGCGTGCAGGGCGCCGAAGTCAGCGGACCCCGCTTGTTGGCGACCGTTTGTGGCGTTGGCCGACGAAGCGGATGCCCCACCGGGCTGGAGATCCACCCACGAGTCCGCCGTTCCGGACCAGATCCCCGCGTTACCATCGGCGACGCCTACCTGCTGGTCTCCCCAGACGCTCCCGCCGGAAGATTGCTTTGACCGGGCCGGGCGGAGGCATGTCGCGGTGACCGTGTACGGGCCAATGACCATGGTGTTGCGGACGAGGGCCAGTTTGAACACACGGCTCGCGGTCCGATCCCCATCGCTCGCCGAGAGGGTGATGGTCGTTTCACCGTACTCGTTCGGATCGGACGTGATCTCGAGGGACCGAGCGGCGCCCGTGCCCCTTAAGACCAAGCCTGAGTGCGGCACCAAGGCCGGGTTGGAGGACGCGACGCTGAAAGAGAGGTCATCCAGCGGGGTGTTTGGATCGCTGACCGTGAACGGCACTTCAACAAGGAGCGTGCCTTGGAGCGCCTCCTGGCGCCCGATCGCCGAGAGGGCCGGGCCCCCTCCGACCACCGTCACTCGAAAGGTCGTCGCCGCCGTGCTGGTTCCGTCGCTGACCCGGAGTGTGATGGAGGTTTCCCCGAAGCGATTCGGCTCAGGCGTGATGTCGAGCGTCCGGTCGGCCCCATGTCCATTCACCACGACACCTGACGGCGCGATCAGGGTCGGAACCGAAGACGAGACACTGAAGGTAAGCGACTCCAAAGGTGTGTCAGGGTCAGACACGGTGAACGGCACGCCCATGATCGGCGTGTCTTCCGGCGTGGTCTGCGACGGAATGGAAGAGATGGTGGGCGCCGAGTGGAGAACCGTCACTCGGAACGAGCGGCTCGCCATGGTGGTCCCGTCGCTCACGCGGAGCCGAAGCAGCGTTTCGCCGACACCGCTGCCTGTCGTGAAGATATCGAGCGTGCGATTTGGCCCGCTGCCCTTCAGGACCACACCGCTCTGGGGGGGGAACACCACACCGAAGTCGGAGGAGTCCACGTCGAACTCGAGTTCGTCGAGCGGTGTGTCCGGGTCGGTGACGGTGAAGGCCAGGTCCAGGATCGGCTTCCCGGCAAACGTGATCTGAGACGGGATTTCTGAAAGGGCGGGGCCGGTCTCGCTGGAAGGAGACAGCTTCCAGAGCAGCGCGTGGTGAGCGGTGACATAGCGGCCCGGCCCGGACTCCTCCACCCGCCGCGCACTGCCGACGACGTAGAGGGCGCCTCCATCCTCCCAGATACCGTTGGCGCGGGACCGATGCCAGGAAACGCGTGGCTCGCGTCGCAATTCAAGTGCGGACTGCAGGTCGAACCACGACTCGCGGGTCCCCGCCCAGAGCCCCGCCCGCTCACTATACCCCTCGCTGTCGCCGGCATACCCCGCCTGCAGTTCTCCGGTCATATCAACCACCGCCGAGTCCTCCCAAGAATGAGGCGTCAGGTCTATCCAGGAACTGACCGTGCCCGACCAAATGGCCGCGCGTGACCAGAAGCCGGCGTCACTGATGTAGGTGTAGGTGTAGCCTCCTTGCTTGGTGTCCGTCATGGCGAAGATCGCCGATCCCGAATAGGTGTCCGTCGGGCCGGGATGGAGGTCAATCCAGGAGCCGGCCGTTCCGGACCAAATCCCCGCATGTTCAGTGACATCATCGTCATAGGGGTCCGGTTCCTCCTTCACAACCCGAATCGTGATCCGGCCGCCTTGACGGTCGTTGGAGAGCGCATAGGCCGCCGAGCTGAGTGCGCCAGCCGGATGGAGGTTCACCAGGGACTCGGGCGTGCCGGCCCACAGCGCGGCACGGCCGTTGACCACCCCCACCTGCTGGTTGCCTGTTGTGGCATACACCACCGATCTGCCCGCGACCCCAGGCGGATGAAGATTCACCCAGGAATCGGCAGTGCCCGACCAGAGGGCGGCCTGGCCGGCGGCTTCGCCGGCCTGCTGATCTCCGGACGTGGCATAGGCGAACGTCTCGCCGCCCAACCCGGCTGGATGCAGGTCCACCCAGGAACCAGCCGTCGCCGCCGTCCAGAGCGAGGCATGGGAACGGTTGGCCACGGTGGCGATGCCGACAACGTGTCCATCCGCGATGGCTCCCGCCTGCGAATCCGAAGCCCCCTCAGGATGCAGGTCGATGACGGTGACGGTGTACTGATCCCATTGGGGGAGGGCCACGGGTGAGAAAGCCAGGCTGGCCGCCAGGCAGCCCAGCAGGAATCCGGTCGATCGTTTCATGTCGCTACTCCGTTTGCCCGGCACGACCTCCCGCCACCGCCGCAAGCGCGAACATGCTCTCGTTCCGCCTGGTCAAGGCCTAGAATCCATGAAGCTGCGCTTGTCCATGGGTCGCGGAGCCCCCAGTGCTCTGATGGACAATGCCGCCACCATCCGCCAGAGACGACATCTGTCAAGGGGTTCTTTGGGCGGCCAAGAGCCTCTTTAGAGTCAGAACTCATCGTGACCAGAACAAGCTCCTATCCGGGATTTCTCCTGGAGAGATGCGGGCTATGGTCCACCTCCGCGGGTTTCGTGAGAAGGCAGCCATGGGTTCGGTACCGGAAAGGTCTGGGGCGCGCGCGGCCTGGAAACTCCATACCCTCGGTAGGCGCCGACGTGAGGAGGCGAAGGTCCATTGCCTCTGGCCCACGACGCCTCCTCACGTCGGCGCCTACCGAGGGTATGAGACTTCCCTGCTATGGACTGATGCCGGGAATCCGCCACTCGAGGATGCCGCCGGAGAAGCCTTCCTGCAGCTTGACCTCGAGCCGTAGCGCATCGGTCGTCACGGGCGCAAAGGCAACCGCATTGAACTGGTCCAGGGTCACCCCATAACCGCCGCCCGTGGCCACCGGCACCCAGGCACCGTCCCGCCGGTACAGCACCCGCCAGCGCTCCGGCACACGGCATTGGCCGCGTCCGGTGTCGTCGAACCAGTACACCTCGACCCGCGACACCTCGCGCGGGCGTTCCCAGCGACGTTCAATCCACTCGGTGGTCCCCCGATGATCCCACCACGTGAAGCGCGGAATGGAGACGTCAGCCGAACTGCGCGGCAGCACGTCGTCGCACACCGCCTCGACGGTGTCGCTTTCGTGGCAGTGGGAAGCCCGCACCCGCACCGGTGGGGGCGCGGTCCACTCCCGGGCCTCCGGTCCCGATCCGATCACCGGGAATGCCGTGATCCGGAGTCGGGCGGCGCCCATCGGGATCAGGGTCACTTCCTCGAGGGGTTCGGTGGACTTGACCGGACTCGGCTGGACTTCGTGGACGAGACCATTCGGGTCGAGTTGCCAGGCGGGCAGGCGGCGGGCCTTGACGCGGAGCTGCATGGGGGTGGCGTCCCAGACGAACGGCTGGTCGTCGGCGGGCCACGGGCGGGTCACGACCGCGATGCTCGCCAGCGGATCCTCTGCGGGCAGGTCGAGTCCGTAGTTCCAGGGTGAATCCGGGAAGACATCGAAGGCAGGCCAGCGATCGGTGCCGCCGTGGCGGACGTATTTCTCGGCGATCTGCAGCGAGTAGGTCAAGGGACCCCGGTTCACGGAGACGGTGTTGCGGTTCTGGGACCAGGGTTGCAGGGACAAGGGCATGGGGAGGGTGAGCACAAGTTGATCGCCGTCCGCCCAGGTGCGTTCGAGGAGGGCGTAGCGGCCGGGGGCCGACTCGAGGGCGAGGCGCTGGCCGTTGAGCTCGAGTGCGGGTTGCCGGCACCACCCCGGGATGCGCAGGTAAAGCGGAAACGCGACGGCGCGCGGCAGCGTCACGCGGATCCGGACCGTGGACTCGAAGGGATAGCGGGTGTCGGTGACGAGCGTGGCTTCGACGCCGTCGCCGACCTTGGCAGTGACGCGGCCGGGGGCGTAGAGGGTGGCGGCGAGGCCGTTGCCGGCGGTGGCCATCCAGAGGTGCTGCACGAAATAGGGCCAGCCGTGACCGGTGTTGTGCTGGCAGCAGCGGTGGTTGTGCGGGTCGTAGTGGTACATCGGACCGCCGTTCTGGATGCCGGGCGACTTGCTGACATGATCGCTCTGCGGATGGTTGGGCGCTGTCAGGTACCGCAACCCCTTGAGGTCGGCGGTGAGGGCGGCGGGCAGGCTGTTGAACGCGACGTTCTCGCACTGATCCGCCCACCGCGTCTGGCCGGTGATACCGAGCAGGATTTCATCCGAGAGCATCTCCTCGACCATGCCGCAGGTCTCGATGGCCTGGCGGGGGCCGTGGAAGCCGGGCCGGCAATTCTCATCGGACCCGAACATCCCGCCCGGGACCTGGCCGTAGAGATCGCGCAACTCGGACCAGACCCGCTCGGTGGCGGCGAGGTGTTTCGGATCGTGGGTGAGGAGGAAGTAAGTGGCGGGTTCGCGAAAGCCCTGGGCGAGGTTGACGTTGTGCCAGTTGATGATGCCGGTGTCCCAGCGCGCGGCCTGGCGGTGGGTCTTGTGGGCGAGTTCGAGGAGCCAGGGTTCGCCCGTGCGGTTGTAGAGCCAGAAAAGGCTGTAGAGCTGGTCGCCCGCCCGCATCTTCGGCCAGTACCCCACCAGGAAGCGCGCCTCCGGGACGGACTCGAGGTAGCGGAAGTAACGGGTCATGAGGGTCAGGACGCGCGGGTCCCCGGTGCGTTCGTGGAAGGACTGGAGGCAGAACAGCATGATCATGTTCGGCCAGAGATCGTCGCGACCGGTCAGGTCGGTGGCGAGACCGCTCCGGCCTTCGCCGGGACCGAACCAGCCATCGGCCTGCTGGCTGCCCAACGCGCCTTCGATCCAGATCCGGGCCTCGGTCAGGACCCGTTCGTCGTCGAGCAGGAAACCGCAATCCTGAAACCCCTTCAGCCAGTACGGCACCTCCTCCCAACCGCGGGAGCCGCGACCCGTCGGGCTGAGCCAGGCGTTGTCCTCCTTCTTGAGGAAATCGCTGATCTCGGTGAGGTGCCCGTGGAAGCCGTCGGCTTGGAGTCGCAACAGACGCTCGGTCCAACCGGCCGGCCGCACCGCGCCCACGGGCAGCTTGATCAGCGGGTTCGGCAGCAGCGGCGCGCGGTTGCCCGCGTAATGCGCGTTGGCCGGCGCGGTGGCGGGCGTCGTCACGACGCGCACCACCGGCTGGGCATGGGCGTCGGGCATCAGGGCCGGGCTGGCGAGCGCGAGCAGGCTTGCGCCGAGCACGAGGACGGGACGCGAACGACGAGGCAGGGCGCGGACATGGACGGGGAGAGGCGGTTTCATAGATGACTCGGTGTGCTGCCGGGCGCATTAGACCGGCCCGTTTCTGGTGGCGTCAAGCGGGGAGGCTTCACTCCAGCCGGGTGTAAAGTCGGACCGCCGCGCCCGGACGTTCCTCGAGGCTCACCAGCAGGCCTGGGGTCATCAACTCCTGCCCGCTGAACTCCTGCGCGGCGAGACGTTCATCGAGGTCACTCACCCGGTAGCGCGCGTGCGGATCAAGGCCGCGCAGGGCGAACCGGGCGGATTCATAGACGCTGTCCTCGCGGCGAAAGACCTGGACAATCCCCTCGCGGGCTTCCGGTCGGTCGAATTGCCAGGCCATCCAGGCGGTGTTGTCCCGGGTCCACGTGGTCAGTGGGTAGAAATCGCCGTAGTAACTGGGGATCATCCGGCGCCACTGCACGACCAACCGCCGGAGGGCGGCGTAGTCGAGGTCGGGAACCCGCATGTCGATGCCAAAACCGAGGCTCGGGCTGGCGTTGCTCCAGAAGGCGTACGGCTCGACCGGTGTTTTGCCGCTGCCGTAATAGCCGGCGTTGCGGGCCGCCACGGTCCCGGTGCCGTGATAGGGGAGCCAGAGGGAGATCCCGTACGTCATGCACTGGTGCCCCGTGGTCTCGAACGCGTAGTCGCTCCGCCACAGCGGCACCGCCCGGCGCATCGTTTCGAGGTCATTGCGGCGACCGCCCGACGCACAGGAGTCAATCAGCATGTCCGGATGTCGCCGGCGCAGTTCGTCCCAGTACGCGAGATAGCCGGTGACATGGCGGATCTCGGTGATGCCCTGCCGGTCGGGCGCGTCGTTCGCCCGCCACAACGCCAGCGGATCCATGTTGAAATCCTGCCGATACAGATCGATGCCTTGCTCCCGAATCAGATGGTCGACGTGGTCGGTCAGCCACGCTCGCGCCGCGTCATTGCCCAGGTTCAAGAGTCCGCCGCCGGCGCCGCCCAGCACCCATTCCGGGTGCGCCCGGGCGAGCCACGAGCCCGCCACCACCCGCTCCGGCTCGAACCAGACCAGCACCTTCATCCCGTTCCGATGCGCATGGTCCGCGACGGCGCGAAGGCCGCGGGGGAACCGGTTCGAGTCCACCAGCCACGTCCTCACACGCGGCCAACCGCCGCCGTCGTGCACGTACCACCCGGCGTCCATCCACCAGTAATCCAGCTTCAGCCCCTCCGCGACGTAACGGTCGATGAACAAGACCTGGTTGGTCTCGTCCGCCTTGATCATCTCGTCGTACTGCCGCGAGCTCGAGGCCACGAACTGCGGCGGCGGCAGCCGTCCCCCGGGCCGCGGCAGCGAATGGGCCAGCATCCAGCGACGCCAGACGTTCTGGGCCCGCACCCGGTCGCCCCGCCAGAATTGCAGCACGATCAGCGGACTCCGCACCTCTTCGCCGGGGTGAAGCTTGAAATGGGTCAACTCCTGCCCCGCCCGGAGGCGCAGGCCACGGCCGTCGTCGCGCGTCAACCCGGCGGCCCATTGCCCGGGCCAGCCGACGGCCGTGATCACGCCTTCGCGCTCCCAGGCGAGGTTGAAGTAGGCCCAGTCCGAGTTTGTGGGGCGCCCGCCCGCGCCGCCCAACCGCTTGCTCTGGCCGGGCCCGAGCACCGTCTCGAGCGGACCGTAGTCATTCCCGTTCGCTGGTGACCCCACATGATGGTGCAGCCGGTACTCGGGTCCCTCCCCGCGGCGAAGCCCGAGGTCCAACGCCTGGATGTCCGCCAGGATCGGTGTGTCCCGGCTGCCGCCGTTCCGGAAGAAAAGCGTCCACTCGACGGTCGGGAAATCGTGGTACTCGACCACGACGCAGCGCACCTGCAACTCCGTCCCCGGTTCGGTCCATGTCAACTGGTGCTCGGTCAGATTCGTCCCACGCGGATGGGCCGCGACATCCCCGGGGCCGTACGTCTTCGACGTGCGTTCGAGAGGCCAGTCGCGCGGCCGTGCGACGGCCGGGGCGTCCCCGTACTGGAACGAGAAGGGCAGCACCACGTCGGCGGCCGCCGGCTCCACCGGTCCCGCCTTTGCGGGGACGGGGAAATGGGCCCCGATCCAGGCCCGCACGGTGGCCATCTCCTCCGGTGTGACGGTCGTGCCCTGGCCTACGACCACGACGAAGCACGCCAGCAACGCGACGGACGGCAGTCTGGGATTCACGTGCGCAGGCTAGCCGGAAGCCGTCCGCCTGTCAGCCGCGGATTGCCCTCCCGGGGGCGCGGGGGGCTGAGGGCCTCGATTTCGGAGTGGCGCGCGGCCCGATTCTCGGGCAAACGGGACGGCGCATGAGTGGTGATGACACGGGCTCGGGCAACGCGCCATCGTTCGCGAATTCTCCCTTTGCCGCGCTGAACCTCGAGGGGCTGCCGCCCGGGCCGTCGGCACCGCCGGTCGAAGCCGCCGCGGAACCGGCGCGGCGGAAGTCGCGCGGGCGGGTGGACGTGCAGCGTCAGAAGGCCGGGCGCGGCGGCAAGACCGTGACGGTGGTCAGCGGGTTTGTGGGCGTGGGCTTGGCGGAGAAACAGAAGCTGGCGCAGACCCTCCAAAAGGCCTGCGGCACGGGCGGCACCGTGAAGGAGGGCCGGATCGAGATTCAGGGCGACCAGCGGGAAGCGGTCGCACGCCTGCTGACGGAGGCGGGGTTCCGTCCGGTGTTCACCGGGGGTTGACCCTCCGCGAAGGGAATCCAACCCCGCGAGGCGCGTCTCAGGCCCTCCCGGCATCCACATTGGTGGACCGTCCCGTCTTCCTCTCGCTCCCTCCCCATCGCGCCTCGCTCGGCTTGAACGCGTGTTCCCGCCCGTCGTCCGGGTCCTCGAACAGGTGCCATGTGGCCCGTGGGGAAGGCGATGAAGCGTCAGCTTGCGGTCAGGAACTCATGCCATGACTGGGCGCGAACGCCCATAGGCGAACATCTCGGGCACATTCTGCACGTCGTCTTTGACCGGTTGCAGCCCGGCCTATGGCGCTCAGCCGCGGTACAAGATGGCTTGCGCCGGAACCGGTCAGTCGTAGTCTTACTGCATGAGTAAGACAGAGCTGGTGAGCGTGACCGCCCGGGTGCCGGCGGAGGACATTGCCGGCATTCCGCGGGGTGGTCTCAGCGCGTTCATTCGCGCTGCGATTGCTGAGAAGCGCGCACGAAAACACCCGACACCCCGGAAACCCCGGTCGCGGCTCGGCAAGCTGCTGCTGGAGGCCAGAGAGGAGTACTTGGCGTCCGGAGGCACACCCTTGTCGTGGGCTGAGGTGCGCGCGGAGGTGGCCCGTCGCCGGGGAGACCGATGAAACGGACCTACCTCGACAGCTCCGTATTGATTCATGCCGTCCAGGGTGGGGACGGCGGCGGAACCGTGGCCTTACTGGAAGATCCCGGCCGGGAGTTTGTGGCGGCCACGTTTCTGAAACTGGAGTTGCTTCCGCAGCCTTCGTTTCACCGTCGCGCCCGTGAGTTGGCTTTCTTAGAAGAGTTCTTCTCCCGCATTGTCGCCTGGGAGCACGCCAGCGAGGTGCTCTTGGCTGACGCACTGCACGAAGCGGCACAGGTTCCCCTCAGCGCGGTGGATGCGATCCACGTCGCGGCGGCGCGGAGACTCCAGGCCGACGAGTTCGTCACCGGCGAGAAGCCAGGGAAGCCATTGCACCAGGTCAAAGGAATCCGGGTCGTCTTTCTGGCTGCCGGTTCTGCTCGAGGAAAGTGACACAATGGGGTCAAACATTGACATTTGACAATTCCTGTGGAGCGGCGGCAGGCAGCTCTGAGGCTGCTAGAATGTCAAATGTCAGTGTTTGACCCCATTGCGTCTCGCCTCAGGGCTCGACGGTCAGGGCCACCAGGAAGGGCGCCGACGGCAGCACCCGGGAGGTGAAACCAAGCTGACTGACCTCACGCTCGGGGTACGGGTTGTCATAGGTGGTGAGGTACAGCCGGATGCGGGCACCAGCTTTCTGCGCCAGGGGCGTGTCGCCCACCCAGGCGATCCGCCCGCGCTCGAGGTCCTGCGGCGCTTCGCCGGCCGGAAGCCACCAGTAACGCAGGTCCCGGCCATAAACGATGGGTTCCTCGTGCGTCGTGCCGTCCGAGTAATGCCAGACATAACTCCCAATGGTGGTGCCGTCGGACACGGCCTCTGCGGGGCAGGCGGCTTGCAGCACATGCAGGCGCCGCACGCGCTGGCCGACGGCGAGGCCTTCCATTTGCACGGGTTGCCGCAACCAGAACTCCGCGAGCCCTCCGCCCCGCCGCTCCACCGCCTTGGTGACCACAACCCCACGGATGTCGAACCGAATGCCCAACAGCGTCTGCCACCCGGCGGGCAGCGCCGCCAGCGTGAAGTCTTCCCCAAGATCATTCGAGGTCGGGTGCAACCAGCCATCCAGCCGCCCATTGTACCAACGTTCCAGGTCGAGCTGCTCCGGCCCGCACCGCGGGTCGCGCGCGGGCAGGAAAAGATCATCCACGACGGGAAGGACGTCGGGGTCCGGGCGAACCGCCGCCGCCTGTTCCTGTCGAAGGCGCTCGCGCCAGTATTCCGTGGCATAGGCCCGGATGCGCGCGGCGAGGGTCGGGCCGGGCAGGTGTGCGTAGTCGCGGTCCCGCCAGGGAAAAGCTTCCCACTGGCACATGGTCCCCTCCCAGTTGGGGGCCACGAGTTGGCGATTGCCGGGACCGACAAACCGTGCCGTGTCGAAAAAGTCCGAGCGGCCGCCCAGGGCCAGCAGTTCGCGCCCGCTCTCGACGTCCCAGATCTGCAGCAGGCCGGCCTCGAAGTTGGCGATGCTTGAATCCGTGGTTGACATGACGGTCCTCCGGCCATCCGCACTGAAACCCCCGGCAACGGATGTCCGTCCCTGACTCCGGCTGCTCGTGACCAACCGCCAGGTGGAGGCGTCGAGCAGGCGCAGGATGCCGTCCGGGCTGGTGAACGCGAGCCAGCGACCGTCGGGACTGAAAGCGACCGACCAGAAGCCCGGGGCCTCGACCGGCAGCCAGGTCTGGCGACCCGACGGCAGATCGAGCAGCAGCGGCTGACCGGACCCGCCCGTCAGCACGAGGCGATCGGAGGACGGGCTGATGGCGAGCCCGTAATAGGAGTGCAGCCCTGAGGCGACTGACCAACGCCGCTGGAAGGAGGGCACCTCCCACAGGCTCACCACGCCGCCCGTGTCCACCGAGGCAATCCAGCGGCCGTCCGGGCTGAAGCGCGCCACGAACATGACGTTGCTGCCGCCCAGGAGTGCGCCCACCAACTGCCCCGTGCTCACGTCCCATACCCGCCCGATGGGATCCGTCGACGTCGTGACCACCCACCGGTTGTTCGGGCTGAAATCCGCCAGGTAGGGCTGACTCCAGCGGGCGGGGATGGCTCGCGCCAGCATCCCGCTGGCCGTCTCCCACACCTGCAAGTCGCCGTAACTGATGCAGCCCAACGCCCAGCGACCGTCCGTGCTGGCGGCCGTGGCTTTCGGCCAGAGGCCCACCGGCCAGACCGATCGTCCCGGCAGGGCGCTCCACACCTTGACACTGCCGTCCCAGTCCGCCGTCGCCAACCGCCTTCCGTCCGACGAGAACGCGGCCGACCCGGCGGTCATCAGGTGTCCCCGCAAGGTCAGGTCCTGGTTCGCACGTTCCAGGTTCAACACCGACACGAACCGCCGGGAACCGTAGACGGCCAATCGGCCGCCGTCCGGGCTGAACCGCCCGCCGAACACGTGGCCGGCGAGGACGCGGACCTCCTCACCGCCGGGCAGCGCATAGACCCGGGCCGTGCCGGCATCGCCGCCGGTGCAGAAGTAGCGGCTGTCGGGACTGAAGGCGACCTGCCGTTGGTACGCCCCCAAACCGGCGAGGATCGTGCCCAGCTTCCGGCCCGGTTTGCCGCCCGCGGACAGCTCGAGTTCACCGCCAATGTCCAGGGTCACGACGCTCTCGCCGTCGGGCGCGACCCAGAGCCCCCAGTGCTGGAGGGGGTCCAGTTCCCGGGACGCCAACACCGCGCCCGAGTCCGCCGCCAGCCACCAGGCGGTGACCAGTCCCTGCGCGATGAGGCGTCGCCCGCCGGAGTCGAAGAACAACCGTGGGGACGCGGTCACGTCCACTTCCCGGTACACGCCCGTCGCCGCCTCCCGCAGCGCGACCTGTTCCCCTTCCACCGGCTCCAGCGACACCTGCCAGCGCACCCGGGCGGTGGCCGTGTCCCAGAGCGTGACGCGGCCCGGGCGGGTCACGCTGGCCGCCGTGGTTCCGTCCGGCGCATAGGCCAGACTGCTCACCGGTCCGGCCTCTGTGGCCAGCGGCGGTACCGGCATGTCTCGCGGATCCGCCACCTGCACACGACGGAGCAGGCCGTTGGTCTGGCAGAACAGCAGCTCCGGCACCCGGGGGTGCAGCACCCACTGCGTGACCGGGTGGTCGCTGTCGCCCACGCTCCAGAGCGCCTCGCCGTCGTGGGCGTCCCACACCTTCAACTGGCCGGTCTGCCCCAGCGTGATCAGGCGCTCGCCCGGGGCGTCGAACGCCACCGCCCGAATGCTGGAGAATGGGTAGCCGGTCAGCCGCGCGTGCGCCGAAATGGTGAGCACTTCCTGATGGCATTGGCCCACCAGGTAACCCCACTCCCAATGGCGCAGTTCCTCCGGGCACTCGAGCAGGAGCTCCATCGCGCGATGCGGGCTGCCGTCCTCGATGAACCGGTCCGCCAGCGCCACCGCCGCGTAATAGGCCTCGCGTCGCTGGTGCCCCCGCGCCACCGCGATCCGCCACGCCGCCACCGCCGAAGCCACCACCAGCGTCACCACCAAGGCCCCCGCCAACGCGGCCAACGCTGGCTTGCGCCGACACCACAATCCCCCCCGCTCCACCCACCCCACCCGCCGCGCCCGGATCGGCTTCGCTTCCAGCCAGCGCCCCAACTCTTCCGCCAACGCCGCCGCCGAACCGTACCGACGTCCCGGCTCCTTCTGCAGGCACTTCAAGCAGATGATCTCCAGATCCCGCGGCACCCGCGGATTGACCCGACTGGGCCGTTCGGGCTCTCGCTCCAGGATGTTCCGGATCGCCTCCAGCGGCGTCTCCGCCCGGAACAACGGCCGGCCCGTCAACAGCTCGTACAGAATGGCCCCCAAGCTGTACACATCCGCCGCCGTCGTCACCGTCTTGCTCCCGCCCGCGGCCTGTTCCGGTGCCATGTAGCTCGGGGTCCCCAGCGCCGCGTGGCTCAGGGTGAGCGAACTGTCCTGATGCACAAACTTCGCCAGCCCGAAGTCGCTCACGTGCGGTTGGCCCGCGGCATCCAACAGGATGTTCGAGGGCTTCAAGTCCCGGTGCAGCACCCCGCGTTCATGGGCGTGTTGCACCGCCTGCGCCACCGTCACCAGCAGCGTGGCCGCCGCCCGCGGCTCGAACGGCCCGGCCTTCAGCGCCTGCGCCAGGTTGAGGCCCTCGACCAGCCGCATCGCGTAGAACGGCTGGCCCTCGTGCTCCCCCACCTCGTAGATCGGCACGATGTGCGGGTGGTCCAACCGCGCCGCCGCCTCCGCCTCGACCCGCAGCCGCCGGGCGAAGTCCTGCGAGTTGAGCGGCCCGGCCAGAATCATCTTCAGGGCCACGGCCCGGTTCAGACTGAGCTGGTGCGCCCGATAGATGATCCCCATTCCCCCGCGCCCGATCTCCCCCTCCAGCCGATAGTCGCCGAAACGGTCCGTCGCCACCACCGGCGGGGCCGGGGCCAACCCCGCGGCCGCCAGCGCGGCGCTGTCCACCTCCAGCGGTTCGGTCCCGGGCGACTTCGGCTCGTTGAGCACGTTCTCGAGGAGGCACGTGGGACAAAGCCCGCTCGCGGTGGCGGGTGAGAGTTCCGCTCCACAGCGCGGACATTGTGGCCGGGGATGGCTCATCGCTGGGCAATTCGGTCTATCGGGTAGCTACGGGGAAGGGTGCGCTTTCTTAGCAACGCGAGAAGCTCAAAGTTCAAAGTTCAAAGTTCAAGGGAAGTGCCAAAGCCCAAGCGCCAAAGCCCAAGCGCCAAAGCCCAAGCGCCAAAGCCCAAGCGCCAAAGTGCCAAAGTGCCAAAGTGCCAAAGGCAAGGTCCAAGGGGCCAAGCGCTTCACCTCCCGCCCACGGTGTGGCACGGCGCGAAGCGTTTGGCGAGAAGCTCAAAGTTCAAAGCTCAAAGTTCAAGGGAAGTGCCAAAGCCCA
>JABTUJ010000058.1 GCA_015075445.1 Verrucomicrobiales bacterium | reverse complement strand
CCTTCCCTTCCGTTCCGGGCGCGGGTTTGTGCCTTCAAACGCACAGCGACCCGCGGGCAATATCGGTTTGCATTCGAGCCGTCCCCGATTAATCTCCCCGGCTCACATTGTTAGGATGCGACAGTTTCTGACCATCGCGAGCAACACGTTCATGGAGCTGGTCCGGCAGCCGATCTTCCTGCTGCTGATGACGGCGTCCGGGAGTTTTTCGGTGTTCCTCGCGGCGGTGCCCTACTTCGGGTTTGGGGACGATCCGAAGATGGTGAAGGACAGTGTGCTGGCGGTGATGCTGCTGACGGGCCTGGTGGGGGCGGTGCTGAGCGCCTCGGCCTCGCTCGCGCATGAAGTTCGGACGGGCACGGCCCTGGCGGTGCTGTCCAAACCGGTCAGCCGCTGGCAGTTTCTGCTGGCGAAGTACGCCGGGTTGGCGGTGGCCTTGACGGTGCTGACGCTGTTCAACACGGTGGCGGCGCTGCTGGCCGGGCGGATGGCCTTCGACGCCTACGGCGGGGCGGACACGCAATCGCTGAGCCTGTACTTCGGCGCCCTGGTGCTCGCCTACCTGATCGGGGCGTTCTCAAACTACTTTCTGGACCGGGTGTTCGTGACGGACACCGTGGTGGCGGCGTGTGTGTTGACCTTGGTGGCGTTTCTCTACGTCGCGTTCTTCACCAAGGTCGAGAAGTTCTTCGGCACGGCGCACGAGGTGGACTGGCGGATGCTCCCGGCGGCGGTGTTGATCCTGCTGGCGGTGTGGGTCCTGGCGGGGCTGGCGCTGGCCTGTTCGACCCGGCTGGACATGCTGCCGACGCTGACGATCTGCACGGCGGTCTTTGTGTTGGGGCTGATGTCGGATTTTCTGTTTGGCACACGGGCCGAGGAGCAGGGCCAGTGGTGGGCGATCGCGCTCTACGCGGTGTTTCCCAACTGGCAGCTCTTCTGGATGTCGGATGCGCTGGGCATGGACAAGGCGATCCCCTGGAGCTATGTGGCGCGGGCCTTCGCCTACAGCGCCGCGTACCTGGGAGCCGTGCTGGCGGTCGCGCTGATGTTGTTTCAGGACCGGGAACTGAGCTGAGCGATGGAATCAAGCATACATCGGAAAGGACTGGCCAACTGGCTGCTGCTGCTAGCCCTCGGGCTCACGGCCATCATCGTGGCGCACTATGCCGACTCGGCGACCGGCCGCGTGGCCGGGGTGTTCATCGGGCTCGGGTTCCTGGTGTCCCTGGTGGCCTGGTTCCAGATGCGGCTCGAGGAACGCGAGCGGCTCGAGCAGATGGACTTCGACGAGCTCAAGAAGTCCGCGTCGAGCGCCTCGCTGTTCGGCGGCGCCTCCGATGCCGAGGCGTTCCCGGCCCGCCGGGCGCGGGTCCAGTTCGAGCGGTTCTTCGTGCCGGGCTTCGCGCTGTTCCTCTTCCTGCTCGAGGGCGCGGCGGCCTACTGGCTGTGGCGGTGGACGGCCGAGGATCGCCCCTCGACGGTCCATCAGGCCACGGTGTCCATGACGCTGAACGGCCTGATGGCCTTGATCGCCTTTCAGTTTGGCAAGTACTCGGCCGTGCTCGCGCGCCTCCAACGGCAGCGGTTTCTCCGGCCCCAGGCCAGCTTCCTCCTCCTGGCTGCCGTGCTCGGGATCGTCACGGTCGCCGTCGAGACCGCCGGCTCGGCGGGCTACCCGGCGGCGGATCCGATCGTGGCGCGGGTGCTCTGTGTGGTACTGGCGTTGGTGGCCATCGAGAACCTGATCGCGCTGGTCTTCGAGATCTACCGGCCGCGCGTCAAGGGCCAGGCGGAACACCCGCTTTACGAGAGCCGGTTGATCGGCATCCTGAGCCACCCCGGCGGCCTCATTACGACGGCCGCGCAAGCCCTCGATTACCAGTTCGGCTTCAAGGTCTCGGAAACCTGGTTCTATCGCTTCCTCGAACGCGCCTTCGCCTGGCTGGTCCTCGTCCAGCTCAGCATCCTCTTGGTCTCAACCTGCTTTGTCTTCCTCGAACCCGGCGAGCAGGCGGTGCTCGAACGCTTCGGCCGCCCGGTCGCCGGTCGCGAGATCCTGTCGCCGGGGCCCCACCTGAAATGGCCGTGGCCGATCGACAAGGTCCGGCGCTTTCAGACGGATCGGATCCAGAGCTTCACCGTGGGCGTCGTCGAGGGTCCCGAGTACGAGCGGGAGCGGGTGCTGCTCTGGTCGCGGACGCACGCGCAGGAGGAACTCAACCTGCTGGTGGCCAGCCGCGAGGTCGCTCCGCCCGGCACGACCACCGGGGAACAGGCCGTGCCGGTGAACCTCCTGACCGTGAAGCTGCCGGTCCAGTTCCAGATCCGGGATCTGCGGGCCTATGCGTACGGTCACACCGATGCCGGCCGATTGCTGCAGGCCATGGCTACCGCGGAAGTGACGCGGTATCTGGTGAGCGTGGATTTCGACCAGATCATGGGCGCGGGCCGTCGGGCCGCAGCGGCCGAACTGACCCGACGCATTCAGGCGCGGGCGGATGCAGCCAACCTGGGCGTGCAGGTGGTGTTCGTGGGGCTGCATGGGATCCACCCGCCCGTGAAGGTGGCCCCGGATTTCGAGAAGGTCTTCGGCGCCCTGCAGGATCGTGAGGCCACCAACCACTACGCGCGCGCCTATGCCGCCGAGCGGCTGCCGCTGGCCCAGGCTGAGGCGACCCGACGCGTGAACCAGGCCGAGGCGAAACGGGCGCGGTTGACGTCCGAGGCGATCGGCCGCGCCGCGCGTTTCACGAACCAGGTGGCGGCCTACGACGCGTCGCCCGAGGTCTACCGCCTCCGCACCTACCTCGATACCGTCAGCCGCTCCCTCGCGCCCGCCCGGAAGTATGTCGTCGTGCCCACCAACACGCACGAGGTGATCCTGTTCAACCTCGAGGACAAGATCCGGCAGGACCTGCTCGACGTCACCCTGCCCGCGCCGAGGAACTGATTTGCCCAACCGGTCGTCTACCCAACCATGAAGAAAAATCCGCTGACCCTCGCCGCCGGCCTAGTGGTGGTGCTGATCTTCGCCGCCATGCTCTTCGCCTTCCAGGTCCACCAGACCCAGATGGTGATCGTGACGACGCTGGGCAAGTACACCCGCACGATTGACCTGCCCGGTCTGTACTTCCGCCTCCCGTGGCCGATCCAGAACGTGCACCGGTTCGACAACCGCATCCACAACCTCGAGCGCAAGTACGAGCAGACCACGACCAGCGACGCCCGCATCATCGTGATCGACGTGTTCATGGGCTGGCGCATCCAGGACCCCCGCAAGTTCCTCGACCTCTTCGGCGATGACCTCACCGCCGCCGAGAAGAACCTCGAGATCCAGTTGCGCACCGCCAAGAACAACACCGTGGGCAGCCACCCGCTCTCCGATTTCATCTCGGTCGACCCCAACGCCCTCAAGTTCGACGTCATCGAAAAGGAAATGCTCGCCGAGGTCCAGGCCGCCACCGCCAGCTTCGGCGTCGAGATCGCCCTCCTGGGCATCAAACAGATCGGCCTGCCCGAGAGCATCACCACCAAGGTCTTCGAGCGCATGAAGGCCGAGCGCGAGCGCCTCGTGAAGCAGTTCCAGGGCGAGGGCGAACGCGAGGCCATCGCCATCCGCTCCCAGGCCGACCTCCAGCGCGAACAGATCCTGGCCGAAGCCGACGCGCGCGCCCGCAAGATCCTCGGGGAAGCCGAGGCCCGCTCCGCCAGCGAACTCAAGACCTTCGAGCAGAACACCGAGCTCGCCGTCTTCCTCCTCAAGCTCGACGCCCTCGAACAGTCGCTCAAGGAACGCGCCACCCTCGTCCTGGATCCGCGCACGCCTCCCTTCGACCTCCTGCGGAGCCAGTTGACGCCGGGCCAACCCCTGACGCCCGCCCCATGAACGACCTGCCTCTCCACCCGCCCGCCGGGCGCCCGCCCGAGCCCGTGCCGCCTCCCACGCCGCTGGCCGGGGATGACGACGCCAGCGCGCAGGCCCTGTCCGAGGCCTTCAGCAGCAGCTTCCGGATCGTCAAACTCATCATGGCCGTCCTGGTCGTGGTCTTCCTCTGCTCGGGGATGTTCATCGTCCAGCCCAACGAGCAGGCCATCGTGCTCCGGTTTGGCCGTCCTCTCGAAGTGGCCGGCGACAAGCTCCGCAGCCCCGGCTGGCACTGGGCCTGGCCCTATCCCATCAACGAGGTCGTCCGCATCCCCGTCGGCCAGATCCAAACCGTCACCTCCACCACTGGCTGGCACGCCACCACGCCCGAAATGGAGGCCCGCGGCGAGGAACCCTTCGCCTCCGGCGTCCTCCGGCCCGAGGCGGACGGCTACACCCTCAGCGCCGACGGCAACATCATGCACGTGCGGGCCACGATGAAATACCGCATCACCGACCCCGTCCGGTTCACCTTCGGCTTTGCCAACGGCACCACCATCCTGACCAATGTCGTCAACAACGCCCTCATCTGGGCCTCGGCCCAGATGAGCGCCGACACAGCGCTGTACAAGGACAAGGGCGGCTTCCGCGACCTCGTGGTCCAGCGCGTGCGCCAGCAGATCCGCGAGCTCGACCTCGGCGTCACCCTCGAGCCCAGCGACGTCGAGACCAAACCCCCCATCGATGTCCGCGCCTCCTTCGAGAACGTCAATTCCGAGGAGCAGAAGCGCAGCGAACGCATCAGCGCCGCCGAGGGCGATCGCGACCAGATCGTCAGCAAAGCCCAGGGCGAAGCCCAGGCCATCCTCGCCCGCGCCGTCGGCAGCAGCAACCGCTACGTCACCGCCGTCGCCGCCGAGGCCACCGCCTTCCGCGACCAGTTGCCCGAGTACGTCAAGGACCGCCAGCTCTTCCGCGACCGCCTCCTCGCCGACCGCCTCGGGCGCGTCATGACCAACGCCCAGGAGAAGTTCTTCCTCCCCGAACGACCCGACGGTCTCCCGCGTGAGATCCGCCTGCAGTTGAGCCGTGAACCCGTGAAACGCGAAGCCCCCGAGACGCGCTAGCCCGCTGGCCGCTTGCCACGGACGCGCCCCGCCACCACCTTTCCCCATGCAAGTCACCTCGCTCCTCAGCCGTTCGCAGCCAGGTCACGACCACGGCCATGACCACGGTCATGATCATGGTCATGACCACCACCACCCGCACCACCATGAGCCGGGGGAGCGCTGCGCGTCCTGTGGACACGACCACGAACATTTCCCGGTCCACCTCACCCAGACGCTGGTGGGCCTGATGTTCCTGCTCAATTCCTACCTCGTGAGCTGGTTCTTCGACGGCGGCCGGCTGATCGCGAGCGCCAGCGCCATGATCGGCGCCATCGTCCTCGGCGCCCCCATCATCCTGACCGCCGTCCGCGACCTCCGCCGCGGTGTCCTCAGCATCAATGAGCTCGTCGCCATCGCCGTCCTCGCCTCCTTCGGCAAGGGCGCCGCCGCCCTCGGCACCGGCGAGGCCAACCTCGGCATGGGCGACTACCAGACCGCCGGCATCGTCGCCTTCTTCATGCTCCTGGGCGAAATCATCGAAAGCCGCACCGCCGCCGGCGCCCGCGCCTCCATCGAGTCGTTGATCAAACTCACCCCCACCAAGGCCCGCCGGCTCCGCAACGGCGGCGACGAAGAAGAGGTCACCGTCGCCGAGTTGCAGGTGGGCGACGTCATCCGCATCCGCCCGGGCGATAACGTGGCGGCCGACGGCCAGATCGTCACCGGGGAAGGTTCGTTCAACCAGGCCAACATCACGGGCGAATCCTTGCCGGTGGACAAACGGCCGGGCGACCAGGTCTTCGCCGGCACCCAGAACCTCACCGGCGTGCTCGAGGTGCGCGTCACCAAGGCCGGCCAGGACACCACCCTCGGCCGGGTGCGGGACCTGATCCTCGCCGCCGAGAAGACCAAGCTTCCCATCATGCGGATCGTGGACCAGTACATGGTCTATTACACACCGCTCGTGCTCGTCCTCGGGGCGTTGGTCTGGGCCTTCACCCACGACCTCAACCGCGTCATCTCCGTCCTTGTGGTCACCTGTCCCTGCGCGTTCATCCTCGCCTCCCCCACCGCGATGGTCGCTGCGCTCTCGGCCGCCGCCCGCCTGGGCATCCTCATCAAGAACGTCGCCGACATCGAGCTCGCCGCCCGCATCAACGCCTTCATCTTCGACAAGACGGGCACGCTCACCACCGGCCAGCTCGCCGTCAGCCGCCTGGCCCCCGTCGGCCAGATCAAGCCGGCCGAACTCCTGCGCGTGGCGGCCTCCGCCGAGAAATACAGCAACCATCCCACCGCCAAGGCCCTGGCCGAACTCGCCGCCGAGGCCGGCGTTCCGCTGGTCGAGCCGCAGAACTTCAAGGAAACCGCCGGCCGCGGCATCCGCGCCCAGGTCGAAGGAGCCGACATCGTCATCGGCCGCGCGCAGTGGCTGCGCGACAACGGCGTCCGCGAAGATGTGACCCGCTCGGTGGACCTCAACGAGACCGAAGGGTTCAGCCTCGTCTTCGTGGCCCGCAACGGCGAACCCCTCGGCTGGATCGGCCTGCGCGATGAAACCCGCAAGGAAGCCCGCGAATCCCTCGCCGCCCTCCTCAAGAGCGGCGTGCGCCGCGTCGCCATGGTCTCCGGCGACCGCCAACCCGTGGCCGCCCGCGTCGCCCGCGAGATCGGTTGCGAAGAGGTCGTCGCCGAGTGCCTGCCCCAGAACAAGGTCGAGTTCGTGCGCCAGATGAAGGCCAAGGGCTACCGCGTGGCGGTGGTCGGCGACGGCGTCAACGATGCCCCCGCCCTCGCCGCCGGCGACGTCGGCATCGCCATGGGCGCGGCGGGCAGCGAAGTGGCCATCCACAGCGCCACCATCGCGCTCATGAATAACGACCTCCGCCGGCTGCCGTTCCTGACGAAGCTCTCGCGCATGACCCGCAACGTCATCAACCAGAACTTCCTCTTCGGCGTCGTCTTCATCATCGGCGGCCTTTCCCTGGCGGCGTTCGGCTACATCACCCCCATCCTGGCGGCCATCATGCACAATGCCGGCTCGCTCATCGTCGTCTTCAACAGCGCCCGCCTCGTGCGTCAGGGCGAGGAGCTCGAGCCTTTCCAGGCCCCCGCCCCGGCCCGCCCCGGTGACGACGGCTCCGCCAAACCCACCGCCGCCCCCCTCGTGCCGGCGACCGCGTAAACCTCCTCCCCCCCGTAGGAGTCGAGGTCACGAGACTCTGCCCCCAGCGTGAGCCTCCTCACGTCGGCTCCTACCGCGCCTTCCCCCGGTAGGAGTCGAGGTCACGAGACTCTGCCTTCAGCGTGAGCCTCCTCACGTCGGCTCCTACCGCGCCTTCCCCCGTAGGAGTCGAGGTCACGAGACTCTGCCCCCAGCGTGAGCCTCGTCGGCTCCTACCGCGCCTTCCCCGTAGGAGTCGAGGTCACGAGACTCTGCCTTCAGCGGAGCGGCCCCGGCCGTACAATCTGCGGGGCGGTCTGAATCCGCGGACGCACGACCAGCCAGCCCACCCCCTGGAACTCCGGGTCCGGCAACTCCCGGATCTCCTCTTCCCCGCGGTAAGGACAGATCGTGTCCACCCACACCATGAGGCGAAGCCGCTCCACCGGATCCACCTGCACGGCGTGGTGCTGGCCGTCCGAGACCAGCGCCACCAGGCGGCTCCGATACGACAACCGCGTCATCGGCCCCGGCGTCCGATACGCTTCCGGATCGGTCGTACCGTAAGCCTCGACCAGCAGCGTGTCCGCGATGCCCCATCCCGGCGGTTCCGGATCAGGCGCGCGATACGGCTGGCCCCAGGACGGCCACCCGATCAACGTCCAGTACGTCTCGTCGAAACCGAGGAAGCCCGCCCGCGGCGTCAGGTCCAGCGTCGCGCGTCCTTTGCCGTCGCCGGTGTGGCAGGAGGCACAGTGGCGATCAAGGACCGGGCGGACGTACCGTGGGTAGCTGACGGTCAGGTCATCCCAAGGGGGCGGGGTGATGCGGCTCAGGCGCAGCGGCGCCTGCGGTTGCGCGTAGGCAGCGGCCGGCGCCTGGCTGTGGCGTTCGTGGCAGCCGAGGCAACCGCGCGATTCGCCCGGCATCAGGTTGGCGAAGCTCCGCATCGTGTGCAGCGCGCGTTGCTCGGCATCCAGCAATTGGAAGTGCAGCGGGATTCCGGACGGCGCCTCGAACGCCACCGCGCCGTCGGGCTCGATCGGCACGGTTCCCAGGATCCGCTTGACCCCGTCGGATTGAACCCCCGAAACGACCGGCCCGGTCGAGAGGTAAGGCCGTTGATGCCAGTACGTGTAGGTCTTGTGATCGATGCTCAGCACGCGCAGGTAGCGGGCCTGCCCACGCAGCACGGCCGGCGCGCCCTGGTACACGTCGCGGCTGTAGAACACCCCCGGTGCGGGCGCACCGTCTTGGCCGGCCAACGGCCAGTCGACGGTGTCGGCCAGAACCGGCGGGCGGGGGCGCGGTTTGAGCGGGAGCGCATGGAAGACGTTGTGGACGCCCTCGTACACCAGCTCCCGGTTGCCGTCCACGTCCATCAGGTAAAGCCGGAACTTGCCGTCGCGCTGAGCCGACACGAGGAAGTCCTGCTCGCTGAGGGGGTAGGGCGAGTAATAGGCCGGATACGTCCCGCTGTGGTGGTAGCGCGGCGACTCGACGGGATCCACCGGCCCGTTGCCGCACTCGGGCCACGGCACATCGGCAGTGACCTTCGTAAGGCCTTCGGGGAAGTTGAGCCCGAGCCGCGGATCGAGCAGACCGATGGAGCCGGCGAACCAGTCGTGATGCGCGCTCCCGGTGAACAGGATGCGCGGGCTGCCGGGCACCTGGCGGGCGTCCTTGAGCAGATCGGGCCAGACGCTCTGGTTGCCCCAAAGCACATTCACCTGGGTCCCGTCGGGCCGCACCGTCCACAACTTCTGCGCGCGCCACAGCGGTTTGTCCGTGTACTCCCAGCGGGTGTAGATGAGCCGACCGTCCTCGAGGACGCTCGGCAGGTAATCCGGCTCGTTGTTCGCGGAGATCAGGAACAGGTCGTTGCCGTCGAGCGCGCACCGCGCCAGCACGAACGCGCTGGTGGGAGGCATGCAGCGCACGTACGTGTGGCCGCGGGTTGTCGAAAACACCACGTGCCGGTCGTCCGGCAGATAGACCGGGTCCAGATCGTCATAGGGCCCGTCGGTGATCTGGCGGAACCCCGTGCCATCGACGTTGATCTCATAGAGGTGAAACGCCTTTTCATTGTGCGGCTTGAAGCAGACCAGCACCCGGCGCGCGTCCCACGACAGGTCTGGGCGCCAGAAGGAACCGTGCAGCGGCGGCAGCGGCAGGAGTTGGCGCAGGCGCCCCCCCGGTTCAAGCCCTTCGAGCACCAGCAGGCGCCCCCCCGGGACCGCCATGTAACCGAGCCGATGCCGCGTCTCGTGCTGCCATTCGCTGCCTTGCGGGTAAGGCATGTCCACGAACAATACTTGGTTGAAGTCCACGACCGGATTCCGGACCGCGATCCGGCGTTTCGCCTCGCGCACCCGGAAGTAAAGGTCGCGGTCGGCTGACGTGAGCGTGTTCGCCTCGCCCTCGAGTCGCTCCAGCTCCGCCAGCTCGGCCGTGAAGTCCGGAGCCCGGACGGCGCTGCCTTCGATGCGCGCCGCCAATGCCCGGGCCCAGCCGATCTCCGCCCGGATCCGTTCCGGTGTGGGGTTCTGATCCGCTTGATGGAGCCAGTCGCGTTCGAGCGCGGCACGGGCTTCGGCGGCGGTCAAGGTGCGCGTTTCCGGCGTGGCCGGCCGGACGTACGGCGCCACCGCCTCCTGGGCGTAGGGCCGCAGCTCGACCCGACGCCCCGCGGCGAGCAACCACTCGATCCAGGCCGGCGAAAACCGCGTTGTGTCGCCCCCCGCGCAGAGTTCGCGGTACCGCTCTTCCAAGGCCGCGATCTCGGTCCAGTGGCGGAGGTCGTCAGGCGTTTGCCTTTCCCACTGGGCGTCGGTGAGCGGCCGGTACTCAACCAGCAGTTCCAGCAACCGCTCCCCTTCCCGCGCGAAGCGCCCGGACTCGACGGTATCGAGAAGCTGCTGCGGCTTGATGCCCGTCGTGCGCACAAACTCGGCGAACTCGGCGCCGTGCCGGGCCTTGATGCGGCCGACCAGTGCCGCGGCCATCTCGCGGTCCAAAGGGACGTCCTGCTCGGACAGTCGCTGTCGCGTCCGGGCCAGAGTGGTGGCGAACGCATCGCCCGGGACCAGATATTGGGCGATGGCCTCGTCGAGCTCGCGGGCAAGCCGTTCGCGGGCGGGTTGCCCGAGGCGGAACAAGGCCTCGATGTCAGCCGGACCCAGCGCCGCCCGGAAGATTCGCACGTCATCGAGCAAGCCCTGGAAACACTCGCTGCCGTTCATGGAACCCAGGTAGCCGGGTGCGGGTCCCCCGGTGAGAAGCGGACCGGACCGGGCCAGGGCGCCGATTTCGCGGCCGTCGAGATACACCCGCAGCCAGGCGCCGTCGAAAGTCGCCGCGCAGTGATGCCACTGGCCGTCCAGGACGTCGCCCGGGTCCAGCGGCGCGTCACACTCGAGGTAACCGCCGACGTTGAGGCCGAGGGCCAGGACCGTCCCGTTTTCCTGAAACGAGAACAACACCCGCCGGTCCCCGTCCTCCTTCCGAAAGATCTCGTTGTAGCGGTCAAAACTGGCGGGTCGGACCCAGGCGGCCAGGGTCAGACGTTCGACCCCGGCGAAATCGAGGCGTGGGCTCACCCGCAACCGGTGTGTGCCGGCCAGGCGCAGGGCACCGCCGAGCACGCCCGGGGCGCGCTCCACCGCACCCGAACCCCCGGCCTCGACCGCCATGTGCGCGCCGTTCCCGCTCGCGTCGGACCAGACCGTGCCGTCGGGCTCGTCGAAGGTCCAGTGAGCGAGCAGCGTCGTCGCCGACGGATCGACGGGCGGTGCGGGCGCGGCGCCGGGTTCGGTGCCATTCGTGACGCTCCCCAGGAAGGCCGCCAGCATGAGACCCGCGAACCTGCCGCCGCCCGTCGGTAGGCGAGTCTTTGGAAAGGAAGGATGCATCGGTGCAGGTTTGGCTTGATTCGTCGGGACTATGGACACCGGGTCCGACCGCGGTCAAGCGGGCCGAAGTCCCGTAGGAGTCGAGGTCACGAGACTCTGCCTCCCGCGTGAGCCTCCTGACGTCGTCTCCTACGATCCGCCTCACGGTTCCTGCTCGTCACCGCAGACCGCCGCCGTCAGACTCCGGCGCATGAAGCTCCGTCGCCTTGCCCTGACCTCGGTACTCGTCGCCTGGACACTCGGCCACGTCCGAGCTGAACCGATCGTCTTCGATACCGACCATCTCCGCCTGGAACTTTCCCCCACGGGACACCTCACCCGCCTGACCGACCGTGGGTCGGGTGTCCATTACCTCGCCTCCAGCCAACCCGCCCCCCTGCTCCAACTGCGCAAGGCCGGCCAGTTCCACGTGCCGGACGAACTCACCTGGGACGCCGGCCGCCGCACTCTCACGCTGCGCTACTCCCCCGCCGGCCTCACCGCCCGGGTAGGCCTGCAGGTCAAGCCCACCCACCTCGTGTTCGACTTGAAGAGCGTCGAACCCGCCGGTCAGGCGGACGTCGCGCTCTGGGGTCCCTACCCCACCACCATCGGGGCGATCGTCGGCGAAACCATCGGCGTGGTCCGCAACCGCGACTTCGCCCTCGGCATCCAGGCTCTGAACCCGAAAACCCTCGGCGGCTACCCGACCACCGAGGACGACATCATGCCCAGCTACGATTTCTTCGCCGGCTCGGACCTGAAGGACATCGCCCCCGAGCACCGCGAGAAGGAGTTGTTCCGCGGGGACGCCGCCCGGCCCACCGCGTTCGGCAGCGTGCTCCAGGCCTACTGTCGTGATCGGAGCCGCGACCGCGTGATCGCCAACTGGGGCCACAAGCACTTCCTCGCCCCGGCCTTTGCCGACAACGGGTTGGTCGGCAGCCGCCTCGCCCTGTTCGGCTGTCCAGCGCACCGCGCCCTGGAAACGCTGGGCGCGATCGAGGTCGCCGAGGGATTGCCGCATCCCCTGATCGACGGGGTCTGGGGCAAGATCTCGCCGGACTGGTTCCTCCATCCTGACTGAGTTTTCTCGCTGATCCATCAATGATTCAGGATATTCCGGCATTTGCTGTTGTCTCGTGTGGACGATTATTCTTGCACTCGCCCCAATCCCGGGCACCCTGGTCCCCGGTTCGGGTATGTTCATCAAACGCAACCGCTCCCGCCGCGGCGGCAAGACCTACGAGTCGGTCCTCCTGGTCCAGGGCAAACGGGTCCCGGCCAAACGCCAGTGGGTCGGCCCGCGCGGATAGCGCACCGCCCCCTCGGTGGTCGTCCACGAGACCCTCGCCAGCCTCTCCACTGCCGGTCCCGCTGCCAAGGATGATCAGCGACATGCCGGGGATCAGGTTAATGCCGCCGCCGCCAAGGGGCCGCGCCAGATCCGGGGAGTCGGGCTCGACGGCGGTGGAAATCAGGTCCGTGCTGCAGGGGTCTTCGCCGGGCTGCATGGCCTGGCGCGCGCGAATAAGGGATCAATCGCCGCGGTGGGCGAGGAGCCACCCGCCCGCAACAGCTGGCCCTCTACCTGGTCTACGCCCGGCTGCTGCTGGCCGAAAGCCGCCTGGCGGCAGATGCGCGCCAGGGACCACGCCCTGGAGGAGGTGCTGGCGGTGGGGCGTTTTGACGGACGACCTCTGCAGGGGCGCTGGAGTACCTGGGCGACGCAAGCCAGATCGAGCGCGCTCCATCGCCGCCCTGCAGGGAAAGACGGGAATATGTTCTCTGACGTGACCAGCGTGTACTTCGAGGCGACACAGCAGGCTGGCGGCGTTCGAAGGTCTAACCGGGACGGGAAGACGAAAACAGATGGTCGCCGGGCTGCTGACCGATGGGCAGAGGCCTCTGGTCGCTGTATCGGGCAGCACGGATATCCGCCGACGTTTCTGGACGCGGTGCAGAAGCTCAAGGTGCGCTTCGGGGCGGAGGAGGTGGCGCTGGTGGGGGATCGGGGGATGATCAAGGCGCTGGGCAAGCAGGGAGAGGCGCTGGGAGCGAAGTTCCGGTATGTGACCGCTGACCGAGCCGCAGGTGCGGGCGTTGCTCAGGCAGGCAAGCTCAGATGGGGTTGTTTGACGAGCAGCCCGCCGAAGTGGAAGTCGAGGGCGACAATTGTGTGCTGCAGCGCAACCGCAGACGCAGGCGCGGGAAGAAGCGCCAGGCGGACCGGTGGCAGCAGGTGCAGGCGTGGATGGCCAAACACCAAGCGGTGGGCAGAGGTGCGCTGCCAGCCGGGCGATTCGTTGCGCCAGGCGCAGAAGCTGCTGGCCAAGTATCGGCTGGGCGGGTGGGTAGGCGTGGTGCTGGAGGGCGGCCCAGCGGGTGTGGCGGAGGAGAGGCCCGTGCGTCAACCGCGCAGTTGGACGGCTGTTACGTGATGATGACGTGCCAGTGGCGGCAGCGACGACGCAGCAGGTGCATGATCGGTACGTGAGCTTGACGGCGGTGGGCAGGATTTTCGGACCTTGAAGACGGAAGCATAAGATCAGCCGGTGTTCTTGCCAAAGGCTGATCGGACCCGGGGACGTGGTGGTGAAACCCTGCTGGCGTTGAAGCTGGCGCGGGGTTGGATCGTCGGGTGGCGCCGCTGGAGTTGACAGTGCGGACGCGGTGGACCAGCTCAAGGGGTGCCTTGGTGGCAGCAGGCGAAGCCAGGTCTGGGCTTATGTGGCTGCCCGCGCGCGCTATGCGGCGGCGCAGGCAGGTGTTAGGGTGTTGCCCAAACTGCCCGCGCCGGTGTTGTCTCTACTGAAACCCAACGTTCGCCGGTTGCGAAACCCAGCAGCAAGGGCCGGCCAAAGCAATGACTTACGCTGGAGGAGGCGTCCGGGACTGCCGCTCCGAGGGGAAGATCAGCCAGGCCACCGCCTCGTACCTGATCGTCGACTTCGGCGAGGAAACGCTCGACGCAGCGCTCGACCTCACGCTCCGGGCAGGACTCCGTTACCTGTACCACGGCGGACCGTTCCGCACCTGGGGCCACTTCGACCTGCACGCGAACCAGTTCCCGGACGGCTGGGCGAGCCTCAAGCGCTGCGTCGAACGGGCCGGCCAGCGCGGCGTGCGACTCGGCGTGCATACGCTCTCGAACTTCATCACCCCCAACGACGCCTACGTCACGCCCTTGCCGGATCAACGCCTCGCCCGCGTGGGCACCACCACCCTCACCCGCGCCATCGACGCCACCCAGACCGAGATCCCGGTCGCCGACCCCGCTTGGTTCAACCAGATGCAGAACAACACCCTCAAGACCGCCGTCGTCGGGCAGGAACTCATCCGCTACGGCGCCGTGTCGGAAGCCGCGCCCTGGCGCTTGCTCGATTGCCAGCGCGGTTCCTGGGGAACCACTGCCGCAGCGCACGCCGACGGGGCCGCCATCGCCAAGCTCCTCGACCACGGTTACCGCGTGTTCCTCACCGACGCGACGCACGGCCCGGGGCGGCGCCTCGCCGATCTCTTCAACGAAACCGGCCTGCTGCAGATCTCCTTCGACGGGCTCGAAGGCAGCAGATCCACCGGCATGGGCCGTGGCCGCACCCACTTTCACCCCTGGCTGGTACCTGCGCCGCCCTGCAGGCCGTTATCAACGACGCCAGCAGCGGTCACTTCCGCTGGCACGTCTGCACCGCATGAACTGGGCGAACAGCGGTACGCCGGCTTCCGCAGCCGGATACCGCCTCAGAACCAGAATTACTGCAGCCGCAACCTCATGCCCGCATGCTCGGCTGGTTCCAGATCAGGACGAGGACCACCCGCGAAGACGCCGAGTGACTCCTCGCCCACGCCGCCGGTTTCGACGCCGCTTCGGCCTCGTGACCAGTCCCGACGCCGCCCGCAGGGGTGGCGACAGCGCCGCCATCCTCGGGCCATCCGCCGTGGGGAAACCGCCCGGCTCAATAAGCGCCTTTCCCGCCGAACTCAAGCCCCGCGCCAGGATGTCAATAAGGTTCCTCCTGCGTCCACCGGCGTCGCGCCTGGACACTGGCGCCCGTGCATTCCCGTCAAGCACGGCCCGCGCGCCGCGAACAGCCGAGCATGCCACCGCAGGCCCCTGCGACCGAGAATCCCCCACCCGGCGCAACCCCTCCAGTTCATCCGCAAGCCGCCGGCAGAGCAGGCCAGTACGTCACCCTCGGATCAATGGCGTCCGGTGCTCGCCCTCGCCGAACCCCTCGCCGAAAGTAATCCCTCAAACACGCAGTGGCGTACGTCCATTGTCGGCGCAGAACCCGCTCAACACCGTCCCATCAGCCAGCCCGCCTCGAAGGTTCCCCACGGGTCCGAGCAAGTTGAAGCTTAGGCACCAGTTTCGGCACCGGCGACCAACCGGCCCTCAAGGCGAGTTCCACCGTCGGACCGCTGTGGAACCTGGCACCGAGCGCCCCGCGCTGAAACAGACGCGCTCGCCCCGCCGCCTTCCAGCCCTTCCGACCCAGCAGCCGGTCCAGCGTCCGAGGTCGGTACCAACGCCTCCGGTAATGCTCGTACGGATGGAAGTACTCGAGGTGCAATAGCCGCGGTACTCCACCGCCTCCAGCGCGGCCATGACCATCGGCCGTTCGTGGTGCCATCCGGCAACGGCCGAAACGACTCAGCCGATAGTCCGGTGCCCTTCTTCGTGAACTCCTTGAAGTAGGTGTTCCGGAATCCGCGGCCAGGCGGGATCCAGTGTTCCGGATACTGGAACAGCATGATGTTGCCCGTGTCGAAGTGGACCCGGACATACTCGCTGCCAAAGCTGTCCACAAACGCGTTCATCTCCATCGGCGTCATCAGATAGCCGCTGAAGAAGATGTTCTCGATGTTCAGATGCACCTTCAGCTTCTCCGCGGCCGGCAGCAGCTTCCCCACGGCTTCCCGGGCGCGCTGATCACACACATCGTTCGGCACCGGCTCATGATCGGTGCGCCAGGGAATGCATACCGCGCCCGGAACCACCAGCAGGTTGTCGGTGCCCAGGTCATGCGCCGCCTGCGCCATCTTGCCGGCCAACTCCAGCCCGCGCGCCCGCTTCTCCGGATCGTTGCTCGTCAACGGATAAGGCCAGAACAGGAACGAACAAAGGCCGCTCACCGCCAGGCCCAGCCGCTCCGCCTCGCGCCGAATCGCCGTGAACTCGGCCGTCCCCGCCTTCGGCGACAGATCGCTCTCCAGGTCGTAGTTCAACTCGATGCCGTCAAAACCGGCGTCCTTCGCGAGTTGCAGACACTCGGAGAGCGTCATCCGCTGCGGATAGGGAAAGGCCCACAGATTGATCGACTTCTTCATCGCATAGCGACGCGGCGAGGCCCGGCGTGGATCAGGCGCGCCGCCGCCAGTGCGGGCCGCCTGCCGCACCGCCAGGGTCGCGGCTCCGGCACAGCCAGCGCCGACTTGAGAACGGTCCGGCGCGAGACAGGGAACTGTCGAACTGCGCCGCCTGAAACGCGGCGTCGGTCACCAAAGCGGGTGTCAGGGTGTTCGCCGCGCGCGCCAGCCGCGTCCGCCGCCAGCGCCAGCGCAGGGACGACGGGTCCCGTTCCGGCGGTCTTGCTCCCTGCTCCGGCTCCACCGTGGGGAACAAGGTAGGAGCAGGCAGGCAGGGGCGGGGAATCCAGATCGGCGGTTCGCCCGGGTCTCGGGGCGGATTCGGTCAATGGGACCTCCCCTCACCCAAGCCGGTAAACCAGAGCCGAACGAAGACCGACAACCCAAACACAGGCCCCAGCCCCCATCCCCATTCGCCAGTCCCCATTCGTCCCATCCCTGCCCCGGCCTCCATCCTCATTCGCTGGTCCCCATTCGTCTGTCCCCTCCCCCCGGCCTCCCATCCCCATTCGCCTGTTAAGTATTAAGTTGATGCCTGACCCCGGAGCACAGCGCTCGACAGCCGCCACCCCTTCCGCCAGGGTCGGCGCGTCATGACCTCGCCCGCCGGTGCCGCTGAGTGCTTCATCTCCCTGCCCCCCCGCGCGGCCGCCCGGTTTGGGTCACCCGCCCATCCCACTCAACCCCGCTGGTTCGCAGGGAGTGACCCGGCCGGTCAACCCCTGGGATCAGCCGGCGGTGCCCTTCACCTCTTGCACACCGCGTGGCGCGCCGCCGGCGGGACCCCCGATTTCACCACCTGGCTGCCAGCCCGCCGCAGACTCCTCGTCCACGGCGGCGGCGAAAGCCGACGCCTCCCCTGCTACGCCCCCCTCGGCAAACCCTTGATCCCCCTCCCCGCCTTGCGCTGGTCCCGCGGGCAACGACTCGACCAAACCCTCCTCGACCACCAACTCCCCGGCTACCGCCGCCTCCTGGCCCACGCCCCGCCCGGCTACCTCACCCTGATTGCCAGCGGCGACGTCCTCGTGCGCCTCGGTCGTGAATTGCCCCCGTTCCCCGAAGCCGATGTCCTCGCGCTGGGTCTCTGGGTTACGCCCGAACAGGCCAGCAGCCACGGCGTGTTCTTCCTGCCTCGTTCCCACCCCGACCAACTGGCGTTCGGTCTGCAAAAGCCCACCCCCGCCCGCTGGCGCGAACTCGCCACCGACCACGTCGCCCTCGTCGACACCGGACTCTGGTTCCTGAGTGAGCGCGCGCTCCGCGTCCTGCTCGCCCGCAGCGGCTGGGACAACACCACCGGCACCTTCCCCGACGGCCGCCCACACCCGTACGAACTCTACAGCCAGTTCGGACTGGCCCTCGGCACCCATCCGACACGACGCGATCGCCTGGTCGAATCGCTCCGTGCAGCGGTCGTCGCCCTGCCCGGCGCCACCTTCCACCACTTCGGCACCAGCCGGCAGTTGATCACCTCCGTGTCCGCCCTCATGAACCTCGAGCTGGACGAGACGAAGCTCGGATTCATGGGCGCCCGGCGACATCCCGACCAGTACCTGCAGAACGCGCGCTTTGGCTCCCCCCTCCGGCAGGACCAGAATCACACGCTCTGGGTCGAGAACGCCTGCATCCCCGCCACCTGGCAACTCGCCCACGAGCACGTCCTCACCGGCGTCCCGGAGAACACCTGGGATCTGCGCCTCGAACCCGGCGTGTGCCTGGATTTCGTGCCGCTCGAAGCCGACGCCTGGGGAGTCCGCTGCTACGGCATCGACGACGCCTTCCGCGGCGCGATCGGCGATCCCCAAACCCGCTGGATGCAGGCCCCCGTCACCGCCTGGTTTCAAGCCCGCGGCCTCGACCTCGCAGACGCCGGTCTTGACCCCGCCACCGATCTGCAGACAGCCGCCCTTTTCCCGGTGTTGCGCGGCGAGACGATGGATCCACGCTTCCTCGAATGGTTATGCCACGCCACTCCCTCCCCGGACCCATCCCATCAACGCCGTTGGCTCGCGGCGCCAAGGCGGTCGGCACGCGACCTGGCACAGGAAGTCGACCTCGACCGTCTCGACGCGCAGCGGGCCGCCCACCGACAGGCCTGCCTGCAACCCCTCTTCGAGCACCGTCGCTGGAGCGTCCTGCTCAACCTCGACCTCGATGCCACCGCCGCCCTCGCCGCCCCCCCCTCCGCACCCCCCCTCGAACCGCGCTCCCAACCGGACCCAACTCCTGTCCTCGAACCCCTCGCCGCCATCCACGAACAGATGTTCCACGCGGCCGTGCACCGCCACCGCGGGTGCGCCGACTGGCCCGAACTCGAGCGCCTGGCCTTCGCGCGGTTGCGCGACTTGCTGGTTCGCGAAGCTGAACTCGCCCCCGTCCAACCGCGCTGCACGGTGCAGGAGGACCAGATCGTCTGGGGCCGCAGCCCGGTCCGGCTGGACCTGGCCGGCGGCTGGACCGATACCCCTCCCTACTGTCTCGAATTCGGCGGCCAGGTCGTCAACCTCGCCGTCGATCTCAACGGGCAGCCGCCCATCCAGGCCTTCGCCAAACTCTCGCCCCGCCCGGAACTGGTGCTGCGCTCCATCGATCTCGGCGCCGAACAGCGCGTCCGCACCTACGCCGAGCTCGACACCTTCGCGCAGCCTGGCAGCGAGTTCGCCGTCGCCAAGGCCGCCTTCGCCCTCGCCGGGTTCCTGCCGCGCTTCCAGGCGGAGCGCCGGTTCGCGTCGCTCGAAGCGCAGCTCCGCGATTTCGGCGGCGGGATCGAACTCTCCCTGCTCTGCGCCGTGCCCAAAGGCAGCGGCCTCGGGACGAGCAGCCTGCTCGCCGCCACCGTCCTGGCCACGCTCGCGGACCTCGGCGGCCTGGGCTGGGACCGCAACGTCCTGTTCACCCGCACGCTGGCGCTGGAACAGATGCTCACGACCGGCGGCGGCTGGCAGGATCAGGCCGGCGGAGTTTACCGCGGCATCAAACTGGTGGAGACCGCGCCGGGCCTCAAACAGCGACCGGTCTTCCGCTGGTTACCCGATTCCCTTTTCACCGGCACCCACGCCAACGGCACGGTCCTGCTCTACTACACCGGCCTCACGCGCCTCGCCGCCCACATCCTCCAGGATGTGGTGCGCCGGATCTTCCTCAATTCCGGTCCGCACCTCGCCACGCTCGAGGAGATCGGCGCCAACGCCCACAGCGCTTTCCACGCCATCCAGACCGACGATTACGACGCGCTCGCCGCGGCCATCCACCGGAGTTGGCTGCTCAACCAGCAACTGGATCCCGGGACCAATCCCCCCGCCGTCCAGGCGATCCTCGACCGCCTGCACCCCTGGCTGGCCGCCGCCAAGCTGCTGGGCGCCGGGGGCGGAGGTTACCTGCTCCTGCTGGCCCGCGACGAGGCCGCCGCACGCCGGATCCGCACCGAGCTCACGCAGCACCCCCCGAACCCCCGCGCCCGCTTCGTCAGCTTCGCGCTCTCCAACACCGGCCTCCAACTGACCCGAAGCTGACCGAGGGGAAGCTCAAAGTTCAAAGTTCAAAGTTCAAAGTTCGAAGTTCGAAGTTCGAAGTTCAAAGTTCAAAGCTCAAGGGAAGTTCCAGGATTCCAGGGGACACAGCCGACCCGGGTCGCGCCGGCCTGCCAAGCGGTGCCGAGGTCGCAGCCAAGGCGGGACGCTGACCTCACAAGTTCCTGGAGGGCCTCCCTCCGCCCCATTCCCGATGTTCGCAATCGGCGGAGGATCCGGGGCATCGACGGCATTCGCGAGGGACAGGCGGTCAAAGCCGGAGCTCGACGCGGTTCTCCGCCCCGGTTCGCCACACCATCTCAAGCGTCGCCCGCCGGCCGTCGGGAGCCTCGGCGGCGACCCGATGCCGTCCTCCGAAAGCGTCGAGCGCAAGCTGCCCCTGGTCATCGGTAAGGCCTTCGGCTCGGGTCCACCAATCCCCTTTCACCAGGGCGAGCAGGCGCTCGTACGCCGGTTTGGGCGTCATGTCCGCGCGCACCAGTCCCGCCGCCGCCCGCTGCCAGGCTCCCCGATCGGAGAAATCCCACCACGTGATGGCCTGCACCGCCGGATGCGCGAAGAGCAAGGTGTAGAACGAGACAACGGACTCAGCCTGACGCGCCTCGAGTTCGGGTGTGGTCGGGCCCCAGTTCTCGCCGGGCCCGAGCCGGGGACCGCTGACGAGCGTGGTTTCCGTGAAGTGCAGCGGCAATCCCAAGCGCGCGTACGTGTCGCAGACCTCCTGCACGCGGCGCAAGGGCCAGCCGCCGTCGTGCATGTGGCTTTGGATCCCGACGGCGTCGAACAGCAGTTTGCCGTCGGCGCGCAGCCCGTCGAGGAGCTGGTAGTAGCGTGGGACCAGACGGTAATCGTTCACGAGCAGCGTGGCGTTGGGGTTCGCGGCCCGCGCCAGCAGCAGGGGTTGCCGGGTGTAAGCGTCGCTGCCCATCTGTTCGCCCCACTGGGCCATGCGGGTCCGATTGGCGCGATCGGGCAGGTGAGTCGCCTCGTTGACCACGTCCCAGCAATCGAGCTGGCCTTTGAAGCGGGCCACGATCTCCTCGACGCGCCCGTTGGAGAGGCGCGCCAGTTCGTCGTCCGCTTCCGGGAGCCAGCGGGGCGATCCAGCCGGGTGATCCCAGACCAGCGGATGCCCCTTGCACTCGAGGCCCGCGGTGCGTGTCCATTCCAGGACCTTGTCGGTGTAGGCGTAGGCGGGTTGGCCGCGCTCGCGCTCGTAGGAGCTCCAGTAGAAACCCAGCGTGGCGAAGTTCAGGAGGCCAGCGAAGCGACGCCGGTAAGCGTCCTCAAGCTCCGGATCCCCAACGCGGTCGAACATGAAGAAGTTGCAGCCGAACCGAAACTCGTGCCGGACCTGCGTGACCTTCACCCGAGCGCCGGGGACCGGTCGTCCCTGCGCGTCGCGGACCACGACAACGCCCCGGGCGCGGCGGTGTCGGGCAATCTGCTCGCGGGCCTCGGCCAGGCGATCGGCATCGGAAAGTCCGCCGGCAGCGTCGGCCCCGCGCAAGACGGCGGGTGCGCTGGCGGCCAGCAGGGTGGTTTGGAGAAAGGCGCGCCGGCTCGTGCCAGCAGTCCAACCGTGAGTTGTCATGCGCTCACCGAACCACAAGCCAGGGGGCGCAGGCAACCCGATCCTGAGGGGTCAGGCATCAATTTAATACTTAGTGACTGATCTTAAACATGTAATAGATTGTGGCCGAATATTAGAAGTTATATCTGGTACGAATACTGCGAGCATTTCGGGGTGTCACTCGAGGTTCTTGGGCTGATACCGCATCCCGGGTGACCCAAACCACCGAACATTCGCCGCCATGCTCCAACGATTCGAAGCTGAACCCGCGTTGAACCTGACGCCCATCGAGAAGGTTGCCGGGGCCGTTCTGGATTTCCGACGGGTCACCCTCCGACCTCCCTCTGTGTCCCTCGTGCCTCTGTGGTTCCGAGCCAAGCCTGTCCACCACAGAGACACGAGGGACACAGAGGGCGCCGAGGCGGGAAGCCCGCGGAAGCCCGCGGTGCCGGGGTCAGAACGGGCACCTCACCGGCGGAAACCGCCCCTCGCGATCCCATGCCATGACCCCATTGGCTCTCGCTTGTTCTATGGACGGTTAACTCTCACAAGGTGGCCGGCCAGGGATGGAGCCTCAACAATCGCCTGATGGATGCGCTCGGCTTGCCGACGGAAGTCCGGACCATAGGTGCAAACATTGATCCCGGCATGAGCCGGCTGCTGACGGTGCAGGCGGATGAAATGCAGACGGTTGAGCGTCAGCAAAGCGCGAGACGCGCTCGTTGCGAAAGCCAACACCTCCGTGTCCGGCACCGCTTGATCCGACCTACCCGCCTCCTGGCTCGTGAGCACGTCGTGACCCATGGCCCGCAATGACTCAACGACCGGCAGCGGGAAGTTCTCGTTGGTGTAGAGGCGTGCCATCACTCCGCTTCGTTCGCCTCGATCTGTCGGGCGATCTCGTCGCGGTGAGACCGCACAAAAGCCCAGGCGTTGGCGAGATCTTCCGCACGTAAGCTGGGATAACTGCGGAGCAATTCGGCCTCCGACGTCCCCAGACGCCGGGCCTGCTCGAGCACCCACACGGGAATCCGCGTGCGGACCACGCACGGTTCGCCCCCACACACCCCCGGTCGGCTTTCGATGCCAGGGAACGCGTCACCCAGGTCACGAGCCGTCCAGAGCAGCACCTGCGCCTTCTCCGCCCGGGATAGCTTGGCGAGCAGGGCCTCGGCCATCTCCAATGCACTCATGATCCGAGGGGAGCTTATTCCATTTCGCTTCCAAGATGAGACTAAATGTGCGATCTTGGGCGTATGGCAAGACCTCGACGAATCGATGTGGACTTGGTGGCCAAGGCCCGAGAGGCGGCCGCCCAAGCCCAGGACCTCCAGCAGTTGCGCATGGCGCAGGCCGTGCTGTTGCCCAGCCTGGCCCAACTCACCCTCGAACAAACCGCCACGGCTTTGGGCGTCGGCCGGGCCACGGTCGCCCGGTTGCAGACGCGCTTTCGCCAGCAAGGCGAACCCGTCCAGCCCGCGGCGCGGTCTTGGGGCGGCCGACGCCATGCCCTGCTGAGCGCCGCCGAGGAAGCCGCCCTCCTGGCGGAGTGGCAAGCCCCGGCCGAGCGCGGCGAGTTGGTGGTCCTCACGCCCCTGCGGGCCGCCCTGGACCGACGGGTCGGTCGCCGGGTGAAGCCCTCGGTGGTGTATCGCCTGGTCCAGCGCCACCGCTGGCGCAAAGTGGCTCCCGACACGCGCCACCCCAAGACCGACACGCCGGGGCAAGAGACGTGGAAAAAAAAACGCTGCCCGAAGACCTGGCGACCGTGCTGACGCCGGCAGCAGTCCAGGATCGCCCCGTGCGGTTGATGTTCCAGGACGAGGCCCGCTTTGGCCGGATGGCGCGGATCCGGCGCTGCTGGGCTCCGGCCCCCTTGCGGCCGACGGTGTGCAACGGTTACGAACGGCAATTCACCTATGTCTATGGCGCCGTGAGTCCCCGGGAAGGTCAACTGGACTGGAGCCTGAGCGGCCAGATGAACACCGCCCAGATGAACGGCTTTCTGCTCCAGGTCAGTCAGGCCCATGCGGACGAATTCATCGTCATGGTGGTCGACGGAGCCAGTTCGCACAAGAGCAAGGACTTGGTGGTGCCGGAGAACATCCGGCTCATCGGCTTGCCGGCCTACTCCCCGGAGCTCAACCCCGAAGAACACGTTTGGGACGAGGTCCGGGAAAAGGCGTTTCCGAATCTGGTCCTGGACCGGATGGAACTGGTGGTGGAGCGACTCAAGGGCGAGTTGAGTGCCTTGGCTGCGGCACCCGATCGGGTGCGCAGCCTTACGGCTTGGCCTTGGATTGTTAGTCTCAACTTGAAAGCGAACTAGAATTAGCGCCCGGCGGGCTTGTGGCAAGCTTGCCCCCCGTAAGGCGCAGTCTTGCTCCGAGAGCCCGCAGCGACCCCCGAGCCTGGGCGGTTGAAGCCCAATCGTCCACCGCCGCCGAAACATGGGTCACGCCACGAACGGGAAAGGGAGGCCGACACAAGGGCCGGGTCCCCGATGCCGTAACCGACGGGCGCTGAGGAGGAAATGGCGGCAACGCCCCGCCTCACCCGCATCCGCGCCTCCGGGTCACCCGCGGTCCGATGCCGGGGCCGTTCTGCATCTCCGACGGGTGCCCCTCCGGCCTCCCTCTGTGTCCCTCGCGCCTCTGTGGTTCCGAACCAAGCCGCTGCACCACAGAGACGCGAGGGACACAGAGGGTGCCGAGGCAGGGAGGACGCGGAAGGACGCGGTGCCGGGGTCCGCACGGGCGCCTCGCCGGCCCCGCCCGATCCGCATCCGCGTCATCCGTGCCATCCGCGGTCCAATGCCGGGGCCGGTCTGGATGTCCGACGGGTCCCCCTCCGACCTCCCTCTGTGTCCCTCGCGTCTCTGCGGTTCCAAACTAAACCGTTGCACCACAGAGACGCGAGAGACACAGAGGAGACCGAGGCGGTAAGGTTGCGGAAGGCAGCGGCGCCGGGGTCAGAACGGGCGCCTCACCGGCGGAAACCGCCCCCCGCGATCCCAGCCCAACCTGCTGTTCACCAACGCATCAGATCCGGAGCTGCTCCGCTGAAAGGGTTCGCCGGTCACCCCGTCACGCCCGTCCTCCGTCCCGCTCGCTCCTGACGCGTCCAATCACACCTTCACCCCCGTCTCACTCCGCTCAGCCAACCGGCCGCCGGGCAGCGACAAATGTCAGATGTCATGGTTTGACCCAGTTGTCTCTTCCCATAAACCAGCTCCTCCTTCACCACCGAGCAGAACCAGACTTCCTCCCGTGGCACGGTGTCAAGCCGACGGGCTAACGGCGGGCAGCGCCCCTTGGGCAAGTAGATCCAGTGGTTCGTGTCGAGGAGGTAGGGCATCACCACTCCTCACGCTGCTCCACGGGGAGATCGGGTGGTTCATCCCAGTCTTCGCCGCCGAACGCTCCGTAGTGCCGGCTCCAGTACCCGGAGAAAAACCCGCCGTCTTTCCCGACGGAATCCGGGTCCGCCGGACGGGTCTCCGGGACGAGCACATGCAGGTAGTCAAGCAGCCTGGCAGCAACCGATTCCGGTTGCCGCGCCAGTTCCTTGACGAGGGTCTCGTGCGCCGACATGCCAGTAGGGTGCGCCTGAGCTTGCGCCGGGTCAACCGGAGTCTGGACCCGACGCCAGTCATGGGGTCCAGGGGACGACGGTCGCGGAATCCTCTGTAAGGGTAGGCCTACCCGGATCAACCGCTGGCGTGTTCCCCATCTTGGGTTGCCCCTTCAGGGCGGGGAGACCCTGGGGTACGCGGGTCCGCGGGCGATGCCCGCGGCTACCATGGCATCCGGCCTTCGGCCTGCACCAAGCCGTTCCACCACAGAGATCCAAGGGCCGGTCCCCCGATGCCGTAACCGCCGGGCCCTGAGGAGGAGAAGACCGGAACGCCCCGCCTGACCCGCATCCGTGCCATCCGCGCCATCCGCGGTCCAATGCCGGGGCCGTTCTGGATGTCCGACGGCTCACTCTCCGACCTCCCTCTGTGTCTCTCGCGCCTCTGTGGTTCCGAACCAAGCCGCTGCACCACAGAGACGCGATGGACACAGAGGGTGCCGAGACGGGAAGGCCGCGGAAGGCCGCGATGCCGGGGTCAGAACGGGCGCCTCACCAGCGGGAACCGCCCCTCGCGATCCCATGCCAACCTACTGTCCGCCAACGCATCAGATCCGGAGCGTCTTCGCTGTATGCTGATCAGTGCCCCGTCACCTTTTCGCTTCGCCCCGCTGGAGATTCAGGTTTCAGGGACTGAGCCCAGCGCCAGGGACGGAGGTGGGAGGCCGACGTGAGAGCCGGGTTCGGATGCCGTATCCGCCGGGAGCCGAGGAGGAAAGGACGAGAACGCCCGCCTCGACCCGCCTCCGCGCCATCCGGGTCATCCGCGGTCGATGGCCGGAGCCGTTCTGGATTTCCAACGGCTCCTCCTCCGACCTCCCTCTGTGTCTCTCGCGCCTCTGTGGTGCCAAGCCAAGTGGTTCCACCACAGAGACGCGATGGACACAGAGGGTGCCGAGGCGGGAAGGCCGCGGAAGGTCGCGGTGCCGGGGTCAGAACGGGTGCCTCACCAGCGGGAACCGCCCATCGCGATCCCATCCCAACCTGCTGTTCACCAAAGCATCACATCAGACCCGTGAGCGTCTCCGCCGCAAGGACTCGCCGGTTCCCCGCTCACGCCGTCCTCCGTCCCGCTCCCTCCAGACACGTCCCATCACGCCTTCACCCCCGCCTCACCCCGCTCAGCCGACCGGCCGCCGGGCAGCGACAAATGTCAGATGTCATGGTTTGACCCCTTTGCCCAGTCGTCGGGGCGAAGGTGCTCAAGCCCATGATTGGAGCTTTAGTCCGCTCACCCGCCCGAACTCCCGGCAGTTGTTTGTCACGAGCGTCAGACCGTTCGCGACCGCTTGTCCCGCGATCAGCAGATCGTAGGGACCGATGGGCTGGCCTTGCCGCTCCAGATCGGCTCGAATGCGGGCGGCCGTTCCCGCCGCCGCGCGGTCCAGCGGGAGCTCCACGATCGCGGAAACGAACCGCTCAACCTTCTGTCGCTCCCTGACAGGATCTCGTGCCTTCTCCGCCCCGCAGAGGAGCTCAAACACGGTCACCATCGAAATGGCGCACTCGCTCGGCGCCAGTTGGCTCAACCGTTGAACCATCCCAGGCCGCTGCCGCAGCACCCCGATGCAGATGTCCGTGTCGAGCAGGTGGGTCATGGACCTACAGACTCTTGACCGGTGGCAGTTCGCCCTGTGTCGGGCGCTCCATCGCGGGATCGGTGATGTGGATGGACTCGAAGAAACCCGCCGGCCACGAGTCCGGTTTCGCTGGCTCGAGCACGACCGAGTCGCCGTGCTGCCGCACAAGGACGGTCGAGGGCAAGGGATGGATGCTCTTGGGCAGGCGGACCGTCTGGCGGTCGCCCTCAGTGATGACGGTTGCTGTTTCCATAAGCCTCACGCTCTGACGCTACGCTTGCGGCCGGGGACTGTCACGACCGAACTCTTCGCCACGCCGCTCGCCCGGCGCCTCCGAGCCTCGGCGGTTGAAGCGAAATCGTGCGCCGCGGCCAAGACACGAAGGGCGCCGAGGACGGGATGTGGAGGCTGACGCGAAGGCCGGGTCCCCGATGCCGTCACCGCCAGGCGCTGAGGAGGAAAGGAGGAGAACGCCCCGCCTGACCCGCATCCGCGCCATCCGGGTCATCCGCGGTCCGATGCCGAGGCCGTTCTGGATATCCGACGGGTCCCTCCGACCTCCCTCTGTGTCTCTCGCGCCTCTGTGGTTACGCATCAAGCCGCTGCACCACAGAGACGCGATGGACGCAGAGGGTGCCGAGACGGGAAGGACGCGGAAGGCCGCGCTGGCGGGGTCAGAACGGGCGCTTCGCCGGCGGGAACCGCCCCTCGCGATCCCATCCCAACCTGCTGTTCACCAACGCATCAGATCAGATCCGGAGCGTCTTGGCTGAAAATGCTGATCAGTGCCCCGTCACCTTTTCGCTTCGCCCCGCTGGAGATTCAGGTTTCAGGGACTGACCCCAGCGCCAGGGACGGAGGTGGGAGGCCGACGTGAGAGCCGGGTTCGGATGCCGTATCCGCCGGGAGCCGAGGAGGAAAGGACGAGAACGCCCGCCTCGACCCGCCTCCGCGCCATCCGCGCCATCCGCGGTCCAACGCCGGGGCTGTCCTGGATGTCCGACGGCTCACCCTCCGACCTCCCTCTGTGTCTCTCGTGCCTCTGTGGTTCCAAGCCAAGCCGTGCCACCACAGAGACGCGAGGGACACAGAGGGTGCCGAGACGGGAAGGCTGCGGAAGGCCGCGGTGCCGGGGTCAGAACGGGCACCTCACCGGCGGGACATCCCCCTCGCGATCCCATTCCAACCTGCTGTGCACCAATGTCCCATTGCCTCTTTCAGGTTCCAGAGGTGGCTCTGGGCAGAGCCAATTGTCAAATGTATGGATCTGACCCCATTGGCTTCTACGCCGGTCCGCCGCCACGCCGTCCTCAGTCCCGCTCCCGCCTGCCGCGTCCCATCACGCCTTCACCCACGCCGCACTCCGCTCACCCAACCGGTCGGGAGGCAGAGACAAATGTTAAATGTCATGGCTTGACCGCGTGGTTTTCTCAGATCCGCGTACCTACCGGCACCTGTCCGGGCACCAGGAACGTCTTCACCAACTCGCCAGCACCACAAACCACGAAGCCGTCGAACTCCTTGAACCACGGCCCTTCAGGCACCACCGGTTCGGTCTTCACCCACTCACGCAGTTCCACCAACTGGTCCTCATCAACGCCTCGCTCCCGCACTCGACGGACCAGATGCCGCAACAACGGCTCGGGGAAAGCCCGACGTCGGAGTTTAGGCATGACCAACCGGACCGTAGAAGGCTTCCACCACCGCGTCTTCGAGTCGGCCGGCTTCTTCCGTGTCGCCGGTCTGCTGGTACCGCCGCACCAAGGCCAGGAACTCGGGAGAGCTCAAATCGCGGCGTCTCTCCAACTCCTTGCTGAAGGCAATCACCTTCGCCTGCTCCTCCACCGGCAAGGCCCGGATTTCCCGGATGATGTCCGCCGCACTCATGCCGCCAAATTGCGTTGCAGGCCGTTGAACGTCAAGTCAGGCGATGATCGGCAACACCGGCGGAAGGCCTGACGCCTGGCTCGCGCGCGCAGCCTCGCGCAGGGGCGCCGACCACACGAACATCCCCTCTGACACGAACATCCCCTCTGTGTCCCTCGCGCCTCTGTGGTTCCTAACCAAGCCGCTGCACCACAGAGACGCGATGGACACAGAGGGTCACCTCCGCTGCGAATTCAGCTCTCAGTGGCCCCACCAGACGGCGGCAATTGACGGTAGCGCCGGCACTCGTTCTGCTCCCGGGCGGCGATTGTGGCCGGAGCACGGCGGGCA
>JABTUJ010000057.1 GCA_015075445.1 Verrucomicrobiales bacterium | reverse complement strand
CCAGCGAGCCCCGAGCAAGCAGTCGCCCGTCAGCACGGGTGTTCAGAGCAAGGGCGTACACGGTTCGCCTCGTTTCGTTTGGCGGCGACAGGGCTTCCCTCTACCGCCTCGTCCCGGTGACCTGATACCGATCAATGGTGACGTCGTACGTGTCGCCGCTGGACTTGAGGCCGTACATTGCGTCCATTCCCTCGGCAACCCGTCCGTCGGTCGCCTCGCAGGTCTCCACCGGTCGGTCGAGGTCATCGAGGCGGAAGAGTTCGAGCTTCAGTTGGCTGCCCACCGCCCAGAACCGCAGCCGGTATTGTTCGGCCGGATCCACGGCCGGGAAGCGCTTCACCTCGAGCGGTTCCCCGCCCGGGCCGGTGAGGGAGAGCACCGATTCCGACGGGCTGCCCGCCTTCTTGAACGTCAGCATCCCGGCGTAGCGGTCCTGCGGCAGACGGTCAGTGCGAGGGAACCAAAACTCCTTCTCTGGCTTCGCCCGCAAGACAATCCCGAACGCCGCGTCTTCCATCGTGTCGTCCCAATCCACGAGGTCCACCGACGCCACCGTATCGCGCTGGGCCGCGAACCCGATATCGTAGTAGAGCAGGAAGTCGGCGTTGCGCGCCCCTTCTCCTTGGATGTGACCCCGCCCTCCGGACACCGTGAGCGTGGGCATGCTCGGCTGGCCGCGCGAGGCGGGCGCGATCATCCGCGGGACCGCGTCCCAGGACTGGCTGAAGGCGTCCAGGCAGTGCTCCCCCGCGGCTACTCGGTAGAACTTCGCGGGACGAGTGGTCTGCTCAGCGATACACAACGCCCCAGAGATCAGCGGACACGTTCCCGGCCACGGCCGCCACGGACCCTCCGGTGTTTCCGCCTCAAGCAGGACGCCCGAGGAGGGCCAGGTGAGCCGCAGGCTCGTGCCCCCGGCACGCCGAACTTGCAGGGCCAGAGGCGTGGGATCCGCCGAACACACCAGGTTGTCGAGCACACCGTGTCCCGACGACAGTTCAAGGTTCCCCACATACATGCCCACGCCGATCACCGGCCCGGAGGGAGGTGCTCCATTGTCCCCCTCGCCGTCGGCCTCCGGTCCATCGCGGTAGGGGAGGGCGAAGATCACGTCCTGAGGCTCTTCCCGGCGAGCCACTCGGGCACCAACGATCAGGGTATCTCCTTGCCGGGTGAACGTTAGCGACAGGGTCACCGGCACCGTGACCGGGGCATAGGTGGCGTCCAAGACGTAGTAGACCTGACATCATAGGCCTTGGCGAGGATGACGCGTTCTTGAAGCCAATAGAGCACGTAGAAACGCCCCCCCGCCCTGGGGGCTGTGGGTGGCGCGGGAAAAGCGACTCCCAGCGCCCCGTACGCGGCCTCATGACTGAGCCGCACAACATCGAGTCGGAACTCGACAGGCTTTCCTTCGGGCAACTCGTAGGTCCTCGGCATGTACCAGAACGCTCCGCCGGACCACGGAGTCTTGAGCTGGCAGTGGAACTCGCCATCCAGGCTGTAGATGGGATCTCCGCCGAGCCCAGCCGCCGAGAACTTCTTCGGCCCGCTGAAGTCGTCAATGACCTCGGCGCGCAGCGGCATGCCCAGCCACGCCAGCGCGGCAACGGCAACCAAGCAGTTGTGTCGGAGTGATGATAGTAATGGTGATGTGTTCATGTTGCTTTCGGAATTGGGGTTTCATGCGGGTTCACTCACAGAAGGCCACGAAGCGAACGAAGGCATACGGCCCACTCGGCTCTCCCTGGTCTTCGTTGCCTTCGTTACCTTCTGTGAGAATCTCTTTGTTCCTTCCCATTTCATGGGTACTCCCGGTCCTGGGGAGCCAGCGACGCGGTTGATGCGAAGTGGCACGGACCATCTTGCGGCTGCAGGTGCCGGCGTCCCCGCGTTCCGGACGGGACCTCTCAGCATCCCGCCCGGGACGGCCCCCGCCGGCACCCAACCCCTATGGTTCCTCCCCCATGGAAGCATGTTCATCGGCATCGTGGTTTCACTCATCCACCACCCTGTAGAAGCGGCAGGTCCCGTGCACGCCCACGGCGTCGCTGAACGTGGCGGTGCCGTTCCTGTTCGTCACGCTTCCGACGGAACTCCAGGTCTTGAGATCGACTGAAGCCTGAACTGCAAACTGCATTCCCAGCCAGCACTGGACCTGGAACTCGCACGGGCCCGTGGGCACCAACCGCGGCGGTTCCTTGATGACCAACGACTGGTTGACGCCGACCTCCCTGTACTCCTGCACGACACCAGACGGCCATTCGACGCGGAGTACATCCACCTTGGCGGCGTCGCCCAGACCGAAGTGGGCAACGAGAGTGCCGCCGCATCCCGGTCGGACGATCTGACGCAACTGCCACCGTTCCTGGCCCCCGATCAGGTCCAGGAACCCGTCATTGTTGTAGTCGGCCCAGCACGCCGTGTACGGGTAGGAGTGGTTGCCGGTCGTGGGACTCCCCGCCACGACGCGCACGAACCGTCCGCCGCCCTGGTTGACGTACAAGCGACCGGTTCCGGGAGTCCAACCATGTCCAGGCCAGACCCCGTCCGCCCGGTAGAGATCCAGGTCGCCATCGTTATCGTAGTCGCCCCACGACATCGCAAGCGAGTTCCGGGTGGCATCACTCGCCAAGTCCCCGATCTCCGCCTCAGTCATCAGGACAAGTTGACCCCCGCCATCGTTGCGGTACACCTTCAACAGCGGCGCAAAGAAGAAGTTGATGACCAGGTCCAAATCGTTGTCGCCGTCGTAGTCAACCCACTCCGCGTCCAGTGAAATGCCTGCAGGTCCCCGGAAGGCCGTCAGCTCGAACTGGCCCGCACCCAGGTTGCGGAACAGTTGTCCGGGCCCTTCGGTGGCAGCGACGTAGAGGTCCATGAGACCGTCGTCGTCATAGTCTCCCCAGGCCGTGTAATGGGATGGGGTGATCTTCCTGAGCGCGAAGCCCGGGTCGTTTGCCTCCAAGGCCCGACGAAAGGGAGGGCCGTCATGATCGTTGATCCAGACCGTCGTCGGTCCCCCGGCATTCAATTGCACCAAATCCAGATAACCATCCAAGTCAAGGTCCGCCCACTCGCAGTGGAAATAGGTTCCCCCACCTGTCCATACCCTGGTGAGCTGGCCGCCACCAACGTTGTGATACAGACACAACGGGACTGAGCCGTCATGGCCAATCGCAACGTCCGGGAGTCCGTCGTTGTCGTAGTCGCCGTATCCTCGGTAGTGGACGGGCACGTAATCGCTGAACTGCTCCTCCCATACGGGCACGAACGCGCCGTCCCGAGAGTTGCGAAAGATGCGCCATACGACGTCAGAGCTGCGCGTCACGAGGGCGCTCAGGTCGGGCCAGCCATCGTTGTCGATGTCCACCCACTCGGCCCCGAACAAGCTCCCTCCCATGTCCATCGGGACGCTGACGAAGGTGGGATCCACTTGGAGCCGGAACGGCGCGCTGAGCGCTTCCCCTTCCGCATTCCGCACCAGCACGGTGTATTCGCCGGCGTCGGTGGACTCGACCGCGCCCAGGTTCAGTCGCGGGCCCACAACGTCGGCGCCGGAGATCTCCTGGCCATTGCGCCGCCAGTGGTAAGTGAAAGGCTCGGTGCCCCCGTGGTTGGCCGCGATCAGCCTGACCTCAACGCCCAAGCTCACCGAGGGCTCGGCCATCGCGGGCTGGTGTCTGATCTGCGCCGGGCCGGGCGGATCGGCCATCAGCGTGATCGCTCCCCAGAAGAGGATCGTGGCCGCAACGGAGAAGGCGCGCGATAACTGCCAGACTGGGAGTGAACGGACAGACGCTTTGGTTTGCATCGTGTGTGTCATTGATTTGTGGTTGTGCGGGTTAACCGCCCGGGCAGAGGATCGCCCCTGTTGTTGACCCGGCCGACAGCCGGTTGGGGAGACCCGCCTTCTCCCCGCGGGAGGCTGGTGCATACACGATGCCAAGGAGGGCCAGACACCCGCGGCCGGAGTGCTCCAGTGTCCGGAGCAGCGACGACCACACTCCGCAGCGGCGTTCACGGTCGTGCTACGGCCGGCTATAAGTTGTGCAGGCTGAGGTGCTTTGGCCGGCGGCCCTGGGCACGGGTGAAGTGCCGATCTGCGCCTGGACCGTCGAGGATCCAGTCGCGCGGGGGGAGGAGAGCTTCAGTCCAGGAGAGAGGCGCGACCCTTCAAATCGAAATCCAATCGCACCCATTCGCAATCAAATCGCAATCAAATCGCGATCCTGCGATTGGGCGGAGCCGATTGAAACCAGGGCTTGGGTACGCTGAGCGCCGCAGCCATCGAAGCCCGAACGTTGGAGGCATTACCCACCGAACCCCTCCGCGCCCTCCGCGTCATCCGCGGTCAACGGCCGTAGCCGCAGCGGCAGGATGCGCGGCACCGCCTCGCAACGCCACGCGGGCAAGGGCCAGCCGGGCGTCGTCGAAGAACGTGTAGAACACGGGCACCACCAGCAAGGTGAGCAGCGTCGCCGTGCTCATGCCGCCGATCAGCGTCAACCCGAAGCTCTTGTAGCTGAGCCCGATGTCGCTCGCCGGCTGCACCGTCAGGGGGAGCATCCCGATAATGGTGGTGAGCGATGTCATGGCAATGGGGCGAAAACGGCGGTCCGCCGCCCGCAGCAACGCGTCGCGTCGGCTCAGCCCCTCCGCCCGCAACCGGCTGACGTAGTCCACCAGCACGATCCCGTTGTTCACCACCACGCCGATGAGCAGCACGCCGCCCACCGCGCCGAGGTAATCGATGTCTTTCCCCGTGACAAAGTGAATCCAGGTCACCCCGATGCCAGCGAGCGGAATCGTCAGAATGATGGAGAGCGGCAGGATGAAGCTCTCGAAGAGAAAGCCCATCAGCAGATAGATGAACACGACCGAGATCGCGGCGGCGTAAGCCATGTTGGCGAGTTCCTCGTTGACCGTCTGCACCTGCGCCGTCCCGAACGTGACGCCCTCCGGCAGTTCCACCTGCCGCTGGAGGGCCTGCAGGCGCGGCCGGGTCTCCTTCGCCTCGTCGGGCTTCAGCTCGACGGTGATATTCCGAGTGATGCGTTTGTTGGACCGGAAGATCCCCTTGGGCGTCTTGAGCGGGCGCTGTTCCGTGAGGGCCGACAGGGGGATCGCCTCCCCGCCGGCCGTTGGCACCTGGAATCCGGCCAGCGTGGTGAAGCTCTGCCGGTCGCGCTCCTGGAACCGGATGCGCACGGGGATCTCGCGGCCTTCGTAGTTGAACTTCGGCAGGGCGGTGCCCCGGAGCGCGTAACCCACGAGACCGGCGATGACCTCCGGACTCACGCCGCTCAGCGTCGCCCGGTCCCGATCGATGACCAGCGCCATCTCGCTCGGGGCCGGCGCTTCCCCTTCGCGGATGCCCAGCACACCCGGCATCGCCCGCAACCGGGGCTCGAGCCGCTCCGCCACATCATCCAGCAAGGCCGCGTCGTCCCCCTCGAACTGGAAGACGAACACATCGCGCTCCTTGGTTTCCTCCCCCCGTTTCTCCTGTCCCGTGAACAGCTTGAGGCCCGGCTTCTTCGGGAACTCAGCCAGCAGCTTCTCGCCCACCGCCTTCGCGGTAAGGCGGTTCTCGCGGTCCTTGTCGAACCAGGCCTCGATGCTCCCGCCCCGGGGAAACACCAGCGTGAAGTATCCTTTGAAGCCGTACTCGACCTGCCGGGCCTCGAGGACCTCCTCGACCGAGGCGAAGTACTCCTTGAGTTCGTCCAGGCTGTACTCGGGCGGCGATTGGACCCGGATGCGGAACGAGGTCTGGTCGGTCTCCTGTTGGCTGACAAACTCGACCTTGCGGAACGCCACCCCGGCCGTCAGCGCGAACACCACGGCCAGCACGAGCACCAGGTCCAGCCGCCGTTCAAGGAAGACGGCGAGCACGCGGTTGTAGCCGTGGTTCAAGCGCTCGAAGCTCAGCGCGTAGAAGCGCCGTAACACCGCGTTGATCCGCTCGTGCGCCGCGCGCAGCCAGGACGTGCGCCGGTGCAGGCCGTCCGCCGGCAGCGTCAGGTACACGCTCAGCGGGATGAACACCAGGGCCACGAACAGCGAAGCGAGGAGCGACACCGAGATGGGCAGTGCCAGCCGCACCAGGAAGAACTGGCCCTGCCCCTCGACCAGCGACACCGGCACGAACACCACCATCGTGGTCAGCGTCGCCATCGTGATGGCCAGCGCGATCTCCGCCGCCCCCCGGACGCACGCCTCCCGGCGCGGCACACCGTCGTGGTGCAACCGATGAATGTTCTCCGCCACGACAATCGAGTTGTCCACCAGCATCCCGACGCCGATCACCAGCGCCAACAGGGTCAGGATGTTCAGCGTCTCGCCCACGAAGAACATCGCCACGAGCGCGATCAGCAGGGACAGCGGGATCGACAGGGTGATGATCGCGGTCAGCCGGACCCGGCGCAGGAACACAAACAGAATGAGAGCGGCAAACACGCCGCCAATCAGCCCGCCCTGAACCAGGTTGAAGAGCGACTCGAGCACGACGCTGCCCTGACTGAAGAGCATCTCCATGTAGATGGCGCCCAGCCGCGGGTTCTGCCGCATCTCGGCCAGGGCCTCATGCAACCGGCGGGATACCTCGACGGTGTTGGCCTCGCCCTCCTTGAACACCACCACCGCCACGGCCGGCCGGCTGTTGACTCGCACGGCGTAGCGCTTCTCGGGCTCGTCGTAGGTGATGCGGGCGATGTCCTTCAACCGCACGGACGGCGTCAACCGCCGTTCCTCGAGCTGCTGGATCGAGGTGTAGGTCGCCACCGACCGCAGCAGCCACTTCCGCCCGCCATCCCGCACATGACCGCTCGCGAGGGTGAAGTTGTCGCCACTCAACTCGCGCGCGAGTTGATAGAGGTTCAACCCGTTGCCCTCGGCGAGCGTGCGATCCACCTCGATCAGGAACTCCTTCTCCTCGAGCCCGTCCACCGTGACCTTCGCCACCCCGTCAATCCGCTCGAGCGGCTGCAGCACCTCGCGCTTGAGCAGGCTGTAGTAGTCCGTGAGCCCGGGATCGTAGGCCATGCCGATCACGGCCACCGGAATCCCGGCAGCGTCTTCTTTGAAGATGAACACCCGGTCGGCATCGTCGGGGAACTCGACCCGGGCCCGCTGCAGCCGGTCGCGGACTTCGCGATACGCCACGTCCATGTCCGTGCCGGACTTGAACTGGATGAACAGGCTGGCGCCGTTGACGGTGGACATCGAGTTCAACCGTTCCAGGCCCCGGACGGTGCTCACTTCCTCCTCGAGCGGCCGGGTGATCTCGTCCAGCACCTCCTGCGTTGGCGCGTTCGGCCAGGGCACCCAGACGTGCAGGAACGGACCCGTGTAGCCGCGCGGGAAGATCTCGAGGGGTATTCCCACCGTGGCCACGAGCCCGACCACCAGAATGCTCAGCAGCAGCACGAGCACGGTGATGCGGCGCCGGAGGCTGAACTCGGTCAGCCCGCCCGCCAATCGTCCCGCCTGGTCGCCGGACGTATCCATGGTCGATCAGGTTTGCGGCACCGCGGCCGGTGCGGGCGCACCGCCCAGCACCCGGTCCCGCAGTCCGTCCACCACGTAGTACACCAGGGGAATGACCACCAGCGTCAGCCCCGTCGAAACCGCCAGCCCGCAAATCACCGTCAGCGCCATCGGCGTCCGGATCTCGGCCCCGTCGCCCAACCCCAAGGCCATCGGCAACAGGCCCAGCACCGTGGTGGCCGTGGTCAGCAGGATCGGGCGCAGGCGCACCCGACCCGCCGTCACGATGGCCTCCCGCCGGTCCACGCCCCGCCGTTTGAGGGTGTTCGCGTAGTCCACCAGGACGATCGCGTTGTTGACCACGATCCCGGCCAGCAGAATCAACCCCAGGAACACCACGATGGACACGTTCACCCCCAGCACCCACAGCCCCAGGATGCTGCCCGAGAACGCCAGGGGCACGGTCAGCATGATGATCAGCGGCTGCACCAGCGACTCGAACTGCGCCGCCATGATCACGTACACTAGGAACAGGCTCAGCCCGAGCGCCAGGTAGAGACTCCCCTGGCTGCGCTCCCATTCCTCGTTCTGACCCGCAATCCGGTACCGCACGTCCGCGGGCCACGTCATCCCGGTCCGCAACGCCTGGTCGATCTTCCGCACCGCCCCCCCCAACGAACCGGCCGCCAGGTTCGCCCGGATCAATGCCACCCGCTGCCCGTCGATCCGCCGGATCTCGCTCGGCCCTTCCCCCAGCCCCAGCGTCGCCACCGCCGCCAGCGGGATGGACTGATCGGCGCCCGGATTCACGACCAGCCGCCCCACGTCCTCCAGTTGTGCCCGGTCCCGTTCCTCGAGCCGCACCACCACCGGCACGCGCCGGTCCTTGAGATTGAAGCGCGTGGCCTCGAATCCCTTCACCATGTCCCGCACCTGCCGCGCCACGGTCTGCAGGTTGAGGTCGTGCATCACCAGCCGGTCCCGGTCGTACACGATCTGGATCTCCGGCGCCCCCCGGCGCAGGGTGGTCTCAACATCCGCCAGCTCCGGCACCCGCCCCAGCACCTGTTCGGCCTCGCGCGCCAGCCGCTTCAACACCTCGAGGTCATCCCCTTCGATCTCGACCAGCAGCGGCGTCTCCGCGCTGAACAACACCGGCCGCACCACCCGCAACTCGACGTCCGGCACGTCGGCAAAATGCCGCCGCAACCGCGCCAACACCCGCTCCTCGGTGCCCACCGGGTCGCGCCCCGACTCGAGCACCACCTTGAACCGCGCCGAATGCTCGCCTTCGTCCGACCGCTTCAGGTTCCGCACATCGTAGCCGAAACTCACCAGCAGCGTCCGGATCGCTTCCCGGTTCGCCAGGATCGCCTGTTCGACCCGCCCGAGGATGTCGCTGGTCTGCTCGATGGGCGTGCCCACCGGCAGGTTGACCTCGAAGGTGAACTCGCCCTGGTGCACCTCCGGCAACAACTCCGTTTCGAGCCGTCTTCCGGCTTCCCACGTCACCCACCCGATCAGCACCACACCTCCCAACACCACCCCCGGACGATCCAGCACGCCCTGAATCAAGCGCGGATAGAAGCGCGTCACCCGCTCCACGCCAGCTCCCACCACGCGCGCCACCGGCACCACCGCGTACCGGCCCAACCCGGCCAGCGCAGGCACCAACCCGCGCCGGACCAGCGCGTTCAACGCCATCAGCAGCAGCATCACCACCGCCCCCAGCAGCTCGAAAACCGACCCCACCACCAGGCGCAGCCCGAACCACGGCGCCACCACGTAGCGCCACTTTGCCGGAGCGTCCCGCCACGAAGCCCGAAAACTGCCCCACGCCGAAAACCACCGCCGCGGCCCTCCTGCCCCTTCAGCCTCCTGCGGCACGGGGGGACGCCGGCTCGCCAGCATCGGCACGAAATAGACCGCCACCGCGAGGGACGCCAGCAGCGAGATGACCACCGCCAGACTCAGGTCGCCAAACGCCTGCCCGGCGATGCCCTCGACAAACACCATCGGCAGGAACACCGCCACCGTCGTCAGCGTCGAGGCCACCACCGCGCTCTTCACTTCCTGCGTCCCGCGGATGGCCGCCGACACCACATCGTCGCCCTCCTCCCGGCATCGAAAGATGGATTCCAGCACCACACTGGACGAGTCCACCAGCATCCCCACACCCAACGCCAGACCGCCCAGCGACATGATGTTCAGCGACACCCCCAGCAGGTTCAGCGGCGCGAACGTGATCAGCAGCGACATGGGAATGCTCACGCCGATGATCGCCGTCGTCTTGAGGTCGCGCAGAAACAGGTAAAGCACCGCCACCGCCAACACCCCGCCGAGGATGGCCGTGTTCCGCACCTCCCGGATACTGCTCTCGATGAAGCCCGACCGGTCCGCCACCACCTGCAACACCGCCCGTTCGTCGCGATACAACCGCTGCGCCAGCCCCACCGGTCGCATCCGTCCCGGGCCCGGCCGGTCGGCCGCCTCGCTTCGGTCCAGAGGCCCCACGGCCAACTGCACCGCCTTCGCCAGCGCCACCAGGTTCGCGTCCGCCTCCTTGTAGATGTCGATCTGGACACTCTCGCGCCCGTCGGTGCGGGTGATCATGTCCCGGTCCTTGTGCGCCCGGACGACCCGTGCCACGTCCCGCACCCGCACCTCGCGATCCTCCCAGCGCAGCAGGACGGTTTCGCCGATCTCCTCGAGCTGGGTGTACTCGTTCAAAGTGCGCACCATGTATTCGGCGCGGCCCTCCTTGAGCGTGCCGCCGGCCACGTTGATGTTCTCCTGCCGCAGCCGGTCAATCACCTGCTGCACCGAGAGCCCCGCCCGCACGATCGCCGGCTGATCGAGCAACACGTGGTATTCCTCCTCGAGCCCGCCCCGGACGCGGACCGCCGCCACCCCCTTGATCGGCTCGAGCGCCCGTCGCACCTGGAGGTCGGCGAGGCGCCGCAACCGCCGCAGCCCCGCCTCGCCTTCGAACCGATCCCCTTCCCCGGAGAAGCTCAGCTCGAGAATCGGATCCAGCGCCGGATCGAAGTGCAGGATCAGCGGCCGCTCCGCCTCGCGCGGCAGGAAGACCAGGTCCAGCTTCTCCATGACCTCCTGCGTCGCCTTGGACATGTCCGTCCCCCAAAGAAACTCGAGGACCACATCGCTCAGGCCCGCCCGGCTGATGCTGCTGAGCTTGCTCAGTCCACCAATGACGCCAAGGGCCTCCTCGATGGGGCGGCTCACCTCGTTCTCCACCTCCTCCGGCGCCGACCCCGGATACTCCGTGCGCACGGTCAGCGTCGGGTAGGTCAGCTCCGGCATCAGGTTCAGCGGCAGCCGCTGGAAGGAGAAGAAGCCGAAGACGACGGCGGCCAGAAAGACCATCAGGACCGCCACCGGCCGGCTGGTGGTGAAGTGCGTCGGCCCCGGCGTGCCCATCAGCTCTTGGTCTTGGGGCTCGAACTGGCCACGACCGGCTTGGCCGCCGCCGCGGCGTCGGCGGGATCCGGATCGCCCGGCAACCGGACCTTGGCACCGTCCCGCAACCCCGTCTGGCCGGCGACCACCAGGAGGTCGCCCTCCGTGAAACCCTCGGCGGGCTCGACATGCAGTTCATCCCCCATGCGCGGGCGGACCAATAGGCGCTGGACCACGCGCTCTTCCCCCAACCGGTAGGCGAAGATCTGGCCGCCGTCGTGGACCAACGCCCGCTTCGGGATCAGCAGCGCCTGCTCGTTGGCCGCCGTCACCAACTCGACCGTCACGTACATCCCCGGCCGCAGCGCGCCGACGTCGCGGAAGGCCACCGTCACCTTCACCGTTCCCGTCCTCCGCTCGACCACCGGCGCGATCCGCTGCACATAGCCTTCGTGTTCCTGGCCCGGTAACGCCGTCGCCACCACCCGCACCGCCTGGCCCACCCGCAGGTTCGGCAGCTCGCTCTCGGGCAGGTAGACGCGTGCGACAATCGAGCGGAAGTCCACCAGGTCGAACAGGTGCTGATTCATGCTCACCAGGTCCCCCTCCTTCACCAGCCGCAGCGTGACGGTGCCGGCGATAGAGATACCACCCGGGTGTATCGAACTGCCGCTGCGCACTCCAGCGCCAGCTCCAACTGTCGCAGCTCGAACTGGCTGTCAGAATAGACCTGCTCGCTGATGAGCCGCTGCGCATACAGCGCCTCCAGCCGCGCGAATTCCCGGCGCGCCCGCTCGACACTTCCCCGCGCCTTCTCCGCTTGCGTCGTCTGGATGTCGTCCTCGAGCTGCACCAACACCTGGCCCTGCTCGACCCGATCCCCCTCCTCGACCAAGAGCTTCGTCACCCGGTTCGCCGTGCGTGCGTACACCCGCACCTCCTGCTCCGCCTCGAGGTGCCGCGAGGTTTTCTGCACCGCCTCGATGGCCCCGCGCCGGATCGCCGCCACCTCGACCGGCACGGCCATCGCGGCCGCGTCCGGCGCCGGGTTTTCCTTCGACTTGCCGAACGGGCGTTGCGTGCAGCCGCTTCCCGCCAGCCACACCACCGCCAGCCCGGCTGCCAACCAATGAACTCCCGGTTTCAGGTTCAGTGTTCCGCGCATGCAAAAACGCCGCCACCGCGGCGGCGATGAGGATTTGACACGGCAACCACCCCGGAAGTTTCAGCAAATCTTGCGCTTGTCCACCGCCACTCGAGGATCTGGCGCGTGTCTCCCCGCACCTTGAACGCCTCCCCCAGCCGCAAGCCCTCGACCCAGCACACCTCGCCGTCGGCCGCCACCGCCACCACGCGTCGGTGCCGATCAAGCCGCGGGACCCGGGCGTTCGTGAACAGGTCCTGGAGCTTCGCCGGCCGCTCGAACCCGCTGGGCTGGAACCGATCCCCCGGCTGCCAGTGCCGCAACACCAGCGTCTTGCCAACCCGATCCGCATCCAGCCACTCCCGGCCCGGCACGCCCTTCGGGACTTCCCCCAGCTTGGCCGTCCAACGTCGTCGCGACCATGAAACCGCGAGCCCGCCGAACTCGACCTGCCCCTCGCGACCCTCGAGCCGAACCGTGAGTCGGTCGGCAACAAATGCCGCGCCGACGGAAGCACAGGCCACCAGCGTGCCGTTCCCCGTCCGCCAGACCTCGCGGCCTGGAGGGACCGTGATGCTCGTTTCCGCCGCCTGCCGCAGCCGTTCGACCCACTCGAACGTCGGCTCGATCCCCAACGAGCGAAGTTGCAGGTGGATCACGCGCCGTTGCACGGCGACCGCCAAACGTTCGAACCGCGAGCGCCGCGCCCCCGCCAGCCACCGGTCCGCGGCCGCCGCGACGAACCCGGATTCCTCCCCCAGCACCGCCATCAACCGCGTCACCGTCGTCGTCAGGGCTGGCTGCAGCGTTCGGCGCAACAGCGGGAGGAGCTCGTGCCGGACGCGGTTGCGCGGCGTGTCGAGGTCCCGATTGCTCGCATCCTCCCGGAACGCGATGCGGTGGCGCCGCGCATACGCCGCCAGTACTGCCATCGGAATCTCCAGGCACGGCCTGACCAGCAGCACGTCGGTCGCGGCCGGAGAAGGGCTCGCGAACTTCATCCCGGCCAACCCCTCGACCCCGGCGCCGCGGAGCACCCGCAGGAAGAAGGTCTCGACCTGATCGTCCGCGTGATGACCGAGGACGACTTTCGCCGCGCCCACCGCCTGCGCCGTGCGCGCCAGGAACGCGTGGCGCAACCGGCGCGCCGCCATTTCCACCGAGACGCCCTCGTCCCGCGCCACCCGACGCACCTCCGCTTCCTCGAGCCGACAGGGCCAACCGCCTCGCGCCGCCACGTCCTGGACCAGCCGGGCGTCGACATCGCTGGCGCGGCCGCGGAGCCGATGGTTGAAATGCGCCACCGTCAGGCGCCAGCCCTCGGTCGGTGCCAGGCGGCCGAGGACGTCGAGCAACACCATCGAATCGCGCCCCCCGGACACCGCCACGACGACCGTCTCGCCCGGCACGAGCAAGTCACGCGCACGGATCGCGTCGTGCACCTGCCGCACCAGCGGGTCCGGCCTGGCCGCGCGGGGCTTCACTTCGGCCAACCCACGGCCTGCGCCATGATGATGGACTGGCGTTCGCCGAGCTGCATCGCGCGGGCCAGCGGTTCACGCGCCAGCTCGTGCACGACGGTTCCCAAGCCCGCCCCGGCGCAGTACAGGGAGATGTTCTGCGCGATCGCCCCGGTATCGAAGACCGCGTAACGCTGCGCGTCCGCTTCGGCCGTGTCCTTGAACCGCGCGAAGTCGGCCACGAACACGAGCGCGACCGGCGCAACGCGGGCGAAGTCCTGGCCGCTCGTCAACCCGCGGAGGTCTTCGCGGGCCACGTGTCGGAGCCGATGCGTCTCGGCCTCGTACCGGTAGAGTCCGTCGGCCAGGGCGACGTAGACGTCGATCTCCTGGGCGTTCTTGGCGGTAGGCACCGTGCGTTTGCCTTCGCCGGGCCGGTTGACCCCGCACGCCGCCCACAGCAGATCGGACAACGTCTGGTCCCCCAGTACATCCGTCTTGAACTCCCGCGTTGTCCGGCGTTGCTCCAGGGCCTGCAGGAGCGACGCCCCCCCGGCGCGGTTCGGCGGGGGCAGGATCCGGTCGTGCGCGTCCTCACCAGCCCATCCCACCGTCGCCACTTGCCAGGTGGAAAGGAGCACGCCCAGCCAGCAGAGTTGCACCATCCAGAACCTTCTCATGCGGGCGAGCCTACCCGCGTCGGCGCGGCATGCAAGCGAGCGGGAGCTGCGCACGGCCCGACCAACGCCCCAGGGGAGCGACCCCTGCCCGGGCGTGAATCCGGCCCGCCCTCCAGATGGACCCGCGTCACCACCAGGCCGCATCCGTGTCAGCCTCGAAAGGCGCGGTCCAGGGTTACAGCGGCACCCGTGCACCGGATGTCACGGAGTTCGCGGAAGGTCCTTCTGCGCCCGAGCGTTGTCTGCATCGGCGGTCGCTCCCCTGTGGCGTCCGGCGAGACACGAGCAGCGAATCACCGTCGTTGCCACCGGCACCTGGCTCGCGTAGCGTGCCCGCACGAGCATTCAGGAGATCCATGCTGAAGTGGACGCTAACGACCGCCGCAGGCAGAGCACGGTGGGGGGGGACAACGTGCTGACGTGCTGGGTGGGTGAGGCAGATATTGAATCCCATCAACCCGCTCCCTGACCACCATGGATCGAACCAGAACCATCAAGGACCTTCGCATGGCTGCTGCCGTGGTGGCCGCGGCCCTCAGCCTGGCCCCTGCGGGCTGGGCCGGGTCTCCTCCGGCTTCAGACCAGGCCTCCCTTCCGCCGCCCAGAATTTCGGACTCGATGAAAGACTTGAAGGGCTCCGTCCGCATGCTCTTCGACGAACCGCTGCGTGATCCGTCCATTTGCCTGGGTCCGGACGGTACGTATTACCTGACCGGGACGAGCGAGCCCTTCTGGGGCTTTAACAACGCCCAGGGCATCCGGGTCTGGAAGTCGGCGGACATGGTGAAATGGGAACCGCTCGGCACGGTGTGGCGCTATGGCGACAGTCCATGGCACAAGCCGTATCTGGAGGCGAAGAAGCCGCTTTGGGCGCCGGAGATCCATTACATCAAGGGGACCTTCTGGCTCACCTACAGCATGCCTGGCTGGCAGGTGGAGGATCACTTCGAGAACTGCGGCAGCGGGCTGTTGCGGAGCACGACCGGGAAGCCGGAGGGTCCCTACGCGGATGTGTCGCCCCAGGAGCCGTTGGGCGACGAGATCGACGCCTCGCTCTTCGAAGACGACGACGGCACGGTGTATTTCGTCTGGCACTGCGGCAAGATCCGCCGGCTCCAGCCTGACCTCAGCGGCCCCGCCGAGCCGATGCGCAAGTTGACGCTCAGCGTTCCAGACCCGGATCCCGCGCATCATGCGGACCTCTGCCGGATGGTTCACGGAGCCGGCTCTTTTGACCATATCGGTTACGAGGGCGCCTTTCTCCTCAAGATCGGCGACACCTACATCCTTTCCGGCTCTGACCACTACGAGGGCGGCAAGTACACCTGTTGGATCGCCACTTCGACGAATCTCTATGGTCCCTACGGCGCACGGTATCCGGCCATCCCGTTTGGCGGGCACAACATGTTTTTCCAGGACAAGGAACGACAGTGGTGGTCCACGATCTTCAACGGGCCGATCAACGAACGGCCCTGCGTTTTGCCGGTCGCGATTCAGTCCAATGGTCAGGTGTCTTTGCGGGAACCGAAGTGAGTCCGCCCGGTAGGGGTGCACTCAGCAACCCCAATGCGTCCGTGCCGGGTCGCCCAATTTCGTGGCGCACAATTTCGTTGCTGCGCCGCCGGCCCAGGATCAGACTTCCTTCCCGTCAACCATCTCACCCGTCCATAACTCATGAAGATCTACCCGCTCAGCCGCCGTTCCTTCCTCGGCACCACCCTGGCCGGTACCGCCCTCTGCGCCTCGCGCGCGTTCGGTCCCCGGGCCTTCGCCGCCGGGGCGAAGGAGTTGCCCAAGCTGCCGCCCACGAAGATCTACCAGATCTACGCCGGTCGCACCGGCGACATGTACCTGGCGCGGCCCACCGAGGAACTCGCCCGCTTCCAGCAGTACTTCAAGGACCTCGAACAGAAGCACGGCGATATCCGCTTTGTCGGCGGCGACCTCATTCCACCCGCGAACGTCGATCAACTGGCCGACAAGGTCCGCGACGCCGATGCCCTGCTCCTCATCCACCTCTCCGCCCATGGCGGCGACGCCCCGGTCCTCGGCAAGCTCATCGACGTCGGGCTCCCCACCGTGCTGTTCTCCCAGCCCTTCAGCGGCCACGGCTGGATGTACTTCCCGGAATGGCATAAGCAGGGCAAGAAGGTCGTCCTCCTCCCCAGCAGCGATTGGGCCGAGCTTGACCGCGCCGTGGGGCTGCTCCGCGTGCCGGCCAGCCTCAAACGCACGCGCGTCATCGCGTGGGGCCCGCCCCTTGGCACCGAAGCCGCCTGCTCCGCCGCGGCCATCAAGCAACGCCTCGGCGCCGAGCTGATCTCCGTCCCGAACGACCGGGTGCAGGCCCTGATGAAGGCCGTCCCCCTGGCCGAGGCCGAGGCCGAGGCTGAGCAGTACTGGATCCGACCGGCCCGCGCCATCGTCGAACCCACCCGCCCGGAGATCATCGAGTCCGCGCGCCTCTTCCTCGCGCTCAAGGAACTGATGATCCAGGAACAAGCCCAGGCGGTGACCAGTTCGCATTGCATGGGCAACCCGCGCGGCTGCCTGGCCTTCAGCAAGCTCAACGACCTGGGCTATGTCGGGGCCTGCGAAGGTGACATGGACTCGACGCTGACGATGCTGATGTTTGCCTACGCCTTCCGGCGCGCGGGCTTCATCACCGACCCCGTGATCGACAAGGCCAAAAACGCGATGGTGCATTTCCACTGCACCTCGGCCACGTGCATGGACGGCCCCGGCAGTGCCCGCCTGCCGTTCAAGATCCGCACCCAGACCGACAGCAAGGGCGGGGTCGCGCTGGAGGTCGAGAATCGCGTCGGCCAGCCCGTCACCTGCGCCAAGCTCGTCAACCTCGACACCCTGCTGGTGACGCCCGGCAAGATCCTGGAGACCAGCACCAGCCCGATGGCCTGCCGGACGCAGTTCGCCCAGAGCGTTCCCGACGCCCGGCGTCTCTTCCTCAACTGGGGCGAGAACGTCATCCAGGGGGGCGTCATGACCCTCCTGCACCGCGTGGTCTTCTACGGCGACTACATGGAAGACGTCCGGGACCTGGGCGATCTCATGGGCATCAAGGTCATCGAGGAGGGCGGCCGGGCCTGAGCGGGCTGGAGCCGCCCCCGGCTACACCACCCCGCCATCGGCGAGTGCCGCCTTCCTCCGCGTCAGGAACTAGCCACGACGCTCAGATCCGCCTCGGCCGGGGGGGGGGGTGCCTGCAACCCCGCCGCCCGCCACCAGACTTCCTCCACCAACTGCAGGAAGACCTGCCGGGGCACGGCCCCATCTGCAACCGGGATGCGGGCAATGGCGGTGTTCGGCAGTCCGCCACTCTGAAAGGCCGCGGGCAATCCCGCCGCGCGCAAGTCCACCCCCCGCGGACTCCGGATCCGGACACCGAGACAGCGCCGGTGCAGGGGATCCGTCACCATCTGGGCCACGAGGATGGGTCGGTTGACCAGGTCGCCACGCTCCGTCAGCGGTTCCGAGATCCAGTGGTAGAAGTCCAGTTCGTTCCGTTCATCCCCCGCCACAGGCGTGGGCGAAGCCACCTCGTCCTCGGTGAAGAAATGGGCGGCATACGGCCGCCCCCGGTTCTCCCATTCGATCTTCCCCACCAGCACCTGGACGCGCTCGTGCAGCGTGCGATAGGCCGCGAGGAACTGTTCCCACGCCTCGTGCGTCTCGAGTTGATCCGGCCGCTCGACGCTCACCAGCGCCTGGACCGCCGTCCGGTAACCACGCACCCGGGTCACCAGCCGGATCGCGCGCGCCGCCTCGACCGTCCGATCCGGATGATAGCGACTGTAGAACAGCAGCCACTCGCTGCGATCCTTGCCTGGCACGTCCAGACAACAGCCCACCGCCGCCTGCCACCCGATCTGTTCAAGCAACCGTTCGTCCTCCACCAGCACGGTCGCCACCTCGCGCAACACGAGCGCCGTCGGAAAATCCTCTGCGGGCACGGGCGCGCTGAGCGTCTGCGGCGAGATGTACAGCACCTCCCCCAGCGCCGCTGGCGGACCCCCGTCGGTTCCGCGGACGGCTTCCGGCAGGGGATGGTTGTTCACAAAAGTGACGCGGCATCGCGCGACGACCTCCGCCAGGTGGCTCCGTCCCGGTTCGCTGGCCGGGTAGGCCCGGTCCAGCGCAAACACGTGCCGGATCGGGTGCCCCGCAGCCTCCGCCTGCCGCACGAGTTCCGGCACCACCGGCGAGCGGAAGGACTCGTTGAGATGGGTCACCCGGTCTTCCGCCCCCGGATTCAGATGCGCGATGAGCCCGTGCAGGATGGCCGCCGAGGCGACGCCATCCTCGTCGTTGTCGGAAAGCACCAGCACCCGCTCCGAGACCTGCACAGCACGCAGGCGCTCCGCGAGCTGCCACGCCAGCGCTTCCAACTGCTCGCGATACCGCGCCAGTTCATGCATGCGCCGGAGCGCCACCATGTCCGACGCCGTCGCCAGGTCCACGTCGTGCGTCCGTGCCACCGCGGCGGTGTGCGCGTAGCTCTGGGTCAACTGCGCGTACAAGTTTTCCGTCTCAATCGCCCGGTCCCACACCTGGCCCGTGCTGTTCTGCAACATCTCAGAAAGCGACACCAGCAGACCGCCGGAACTGCCCAGGTTGTCCGGAATCACGGCGATCCCCCGCTCCTTCAGCACCCGCTTGGCCTCGCCGGACACGGCCGCCCCGGTCAACTCGCAGATGACGCGCACCCCAAGGGTCCGCGCGTGCTCGCCGCGGATCGAGGCCGGGATCGCGGTCAGCACCAACACGTCCGCCTCCGCCTGCTTCAAACGCTCCGGTTCCGGATCGTAAGCCAGCCCCGCTCGCGACTCCGGCGCCAACATCCGCGCCATGGGGCTGGACAGGAACGTGTCGAACCGGCGCCCGGCGTTCTTGTGCGCAATCACCGCTGCCAGTTCCTGGCGCGTGAACCCGCCCGGACGCACCACCGCCCCCCGGCTGTCGCTCACCGCCACAATCGTCGCGCCCTGCTGCACCATCAGGTGGGCCACGTTCTTCCCTGCATTGCCCAATCCCTCGATGGCCACCGTCAATCCCGCCAGCGGCCGGGGCCTGCCCGTGCTCTGCTTGAGGTGAATCTCGAGCGCCATCACCGCCCCCTGCGCCATCGCCTCCGGCCGCAACTCCGAGCCGCATACCTCGACCGGCTTCCGCGTCACGACCCCCAGCTTCGGCGTCGCACACTCGTAGCTGAGCGGCAGGGTGAAGAACTGCAGACGATCGACCGTCGGCACCACCTCGCCCGTGCTGGTGATCGCGCGGATGGCCCGTCCAAGCACCTCGATCCTCGCGCGCCGGATCAGCGCCGGCAGCGCGTCCATGGCTCGGTCGCGTGCCTCGCAGAGCACGTTCACAATGCCCCAGAACGCCTCCTGTACCCCCTCCCGTCCCAGGCCCGTTCCCGGCATCAGGGCGGCCAGCGTCTGCTGCTCGGGCCACGCGAGCAGGAGATCGGGCGCAAACCACCCGACCGGCAGCGCCTGGCCCGGCGGTAGCAGCCGCGCCAACGCGCGCTCAAGCAGAATCCATTGGTTGTCCAGGAGCGTCCGCAGATACAACTCGAGCACGCGCGGCTCCCCGCACTCGTCCAGACACCGCGTGGACAAGGCCACCGAGAGCGCGCGCAGGATCGGTTCGCGATGGTGATACAACCGGTCCTCCTGCCGCTGCACTTCGCCTCTCCCGAAGAACAGGTCCATCAACGCCTCGTACTGTGCCGGCGGTGGCGAACCCTCCGGGGGCAGCGTTTCCAGCACCCGCCGCAACTGCTCCCGTGATCCCGGCAGCAACAGCGCATGTTCCATCTGCATCTTCGCCGCCGCCCGCGCCAGGACACAGGCCGTCGGGGCGTAGTCGCGCCGCCCCCGCAACTCGCGCAACCGCGCCGTCATATCCTCATCCCCGATGATGATCGCCGGGTCGGCGTCCAGGAGCGACCGCAGGTGGCCCTCGAGCACGTTGCTGGGCAGTTGCAGACCGAGCCTCGACGTCAACGTGCTGTTCGTCTCCGCCGCGTGCACGATCCGATCGTACGCGATCCGGCCAACCCGCGTGAGCAGGGCGCCCGCATCGTTCAGGATCCGCTCGATCACCTCCTTGTCTTCCCGCCAGGGTTCCTCGCCACCGCGCAAGACCGGCTTGAGTTGGTAACGTCCGCTGGCTTCATCGAACTCCCGCGCGGCGCACAAAACCAGTCCTTCACTGCCACCAAATGGCGCGCCGGTGGCCTGGCTCTTCAGGCTCATGCTCAGGCTCTCGCCGGTCATGAGCTCGCGCATCGCCTGCTTCACCCGCTCCTCCGCCTCCGCGGCGCACGCCCAGCGCACCGTGCCTGGCGGAGGATGGACCTCGATGACCCCCGGCGCTGCTTCCTGAAAGTGCTCGCCTTTGCCCAGCAGATCCTCGGGAAACACCAGCTTCAGCGCCCCTTTGCCCACGCGCCCCTGGATCAGGTGATGGGTCTCGACCAGCAGAAAGCCCCCTGCCCGACCCGGGCCACCCGGCGTTTCCCCCTCGAAGACGCTGTGACGGACGAAAATCCGCTCGAGATCCTTCCGGGTGAGCCCGAGATGACCGGCGGCGACGCGGATGCGCTCGGCGATGAGGCGGAGCAGTTCGTCCCGGGGGGTGAGGTCGCCCGTGACCGAGCGGAACGCGAGTCCGCCGTCCCACGTGATCCCCGGAGCCCGCTCTGTCCCTGGCAGGGGATCGTTCCTGGTTGCCGCCTGATCAGCCCGTTGCATGCGCCGCAAAGTAGCCGCCCGCCGCAGCCGCGTAAACGCGCCATTGGGGTCGGATCTTAACATTTAACAATCGCCCGATACCGCCACCAACCGTGACGCCAAACACCTGTTTCCCTGCGGGCCGGTTTCCGTCAGGTTCTCCCCCGGCACCCGGGCACTGGCCGGAGGCTGATAGTTGGTAAGAAGGCTGCTGCTCTCTCTGCCCATGATGACCTTGCTGAAGTCCGGGAACCCGGCTTGGACCACGGCGCTGTTCACGGCCGGTGCCCTCCTGCCCGGGCTCGGGGCCGCGGACCTCGTCCCCTGGGACACCACCTGGAGGTTCTTCAAGGGCTGGTCCGAGGCTTCGCATCCCGACCCCACCACCTGGCGCGCCCCCGATTTCGACGACTCCACCTGGGAGCTCCGCGCCGCACCGTTCTGGTATGGCGATGTGCAGCCCAGCCCCGGGACCCGGCTCGACGACATGCGTGGCAACTACACCTGCATCTTCGTGCGGCACACGTTCTCCGTCACCGAACCGCACGCCTTCAGCACCCTCGAACTCGAGGCGCTGAGCGACGACGGCTTCATCGCCTGGATCAACGGCCAGGAGGTGGCCCGCTTCAACATGCCGGATGGTTACCCCGGCTTTAACGGCAGTTCCTCGCCCGCCTTGCCCGAACCGATCCCCTCCCAGACCTTCGTCATCGAAGACCCCTCACGTTTCCTCGTCAGCGGCCAGAACGTCCTCGCGGTCCAAGGCTACAACTCCTCCCTGGCCAACAGCAGCGACTTCATTCTCAACGCTTCCCTCACGGCGGCGGTGGACCAGACCCCGCCCGTCGTCAGCGAACTGATCCCACCGGACCGCGCCACCGTCCGCGAACTCAGCCGGGTTGAAGTCCATTTCAGCGAACCAGTCCAGGGGGTGGACGCCGCCGACCTGCTCGTGAACGGCCAGCCGTGCTCCTCCGTCACGTTGTTCGCACCCGGCGTGTTCGTCTTCGAGTTCGCCCCGCCGGCGCCCGGCGCAGTGACGCTGACCTGGACCGCCGGACACGGCATCCGCGACTTCGCCGCCGCCGCGAATCCATTCGCCGGCGGTTCCTGGAGCTACACGCTCAATCCCGACGCACCCGTCCCGGGCGTGATGATCTCCGAGTTCATGGCGGACAATGACAACACGCTCAACGACGAGGACGGCGACAGCTCGGACTGGATCGAGTTGTTCAACCCCACCGACGATCGCGTCAGTCTGCTCGGGTGGTTCTTGACGGACAACCCCAGCCGCCCGACCCGCTGGCGATTCCCCAACGTGGCCCTCGCCCCGCGGAGTCACCTGCTCCTCTTCGCCTCGGGCAAGAACCGCACCCAACCAGCCAACCCGCTCCACACGAACTTCCGCCTCGACGCCCAGGGCGGTTACCTCGCCCTGCTCGACTCGACCACCAACGTCGTTTCCGAGTTCAACCCGTACCCGGCCCAGCTCGAGGACGTCTCGTATGGCCGCGATCGCGTCGCCCCCGAAATGCTCGGCTTCTTCCCGCAACCCACGCCCGGCCGCGCCAACAGCCTCGGCGGCCCCGGGTTTTCCCCCGAGGTCCGTTTCTCCGTCCGCGGCGGCACCTTCCGCGTGCCGTTCGAGCTCAGCCTCGACGCACCGCATCCGCAGGCGGCCATTTACTACACCCTGAACGGGTCCATGCCCACCAACACCTCCACGCTCTATACCGGCCCCCTCGCCATCACCAACACCGTCCAGGTCCGCGCCCGCGCCATCGTCCCCGGCCTGCTGCCCGGTGCCCCCAGAAGCGAGGGCTTCATCCGGCTCGGCCCCACCGTGCTCAACGCCACTTCGGACCTCCCGCTCCTGCTCCTCCATACCTTCGGCCGCTCGAGCATCCCCGCCGACAGCGATGCCTTCGCCCAACTGCTCGTCTTCGAGCCCCGCAACGGCGTCAGTTCCCTCACCAACACGCCCGACACGCGCGCCCGCACGGGGATCAACCTGCGCGGCTCCAGCACGCTCGGCTACCCGAAGTCCAGCTATTCCCTCGAATGCTGGAACGAGTTTGATGACGATCGCAACGTCAGCCTCCTCGGGATGCCGGCGGACTCGGACTGGGTTCTCTATGCCCCCAACAACTTCGAACCCATCCTCATCCACAACTCCTTCGCCCACGCCCTCAGCCGCCAGATCGGTCGCTACTCCCCGCGCACCCGCTTCGTCGAACTTTACGTCACCCGCACCGCCGGCGAGGTCACCTCCGCCCACTACGCCGGCGTCTATGTCCTCGAGGAGAAGATCAGCCGGGGCCCGGACCGCGTGGACGTGGCGACGCTCGCCGACCAGCACACCCGTCCACCACAGGTCACCGGCGGTTACCTCATGAAGATCGACCGGGCCGGCGCCGGCGAACGCGTCCTCTACGCGGGTGGTGCAGGCGTGGTCGTCGTCTATCCCCGGGCCGCCGTCCTCGACCTGCCGCAACGCCGACCCCAGGTGGATTACCTCCAGAACTACCTCGACGCCTTCTACGGAGCCCTCATGGGGCCGAACTTCACCCACCCCACCCTCGGCTACGCCGCCTACGTCGAACCCGATTCCTGGATCGACCATCACCTCCTGAACATCATCACCTTCAACGTCGACGCCCTCCGCCTCAGCGCCTATTTCTACAAACCTCGCGAGGGCCGGCTCGCCTTCGGGCCCCTCTGGGACTTTGACCGTGCCCTCAACTCGACCGACGGCCGCGATGCCAACCCGCGCGTCTGGCGTTCGCGCGTCAGCGATCGCGGCACCGACTTCTTCGGCTACGGCACCCAGCCCTGGTGGGGTCGACTCTTCAGCGACCTCGAGTTCTGGCAACGTTACGTCGATCGCTGGCAGGAACTCCGCGACGGCCCGTTCTCCCTCACCAGCCTTTACGCCCTCATCGACGCGCAGACTGGCGAGCTCGCCCAGGCGCAGCCCCGCGAGGTCCAAAGATGGCCCGGCCACGCGCCCCGCGGTGGCTCATACGCAGGTGAAGTCCGCCTCCTCAAGACCTGGCTCTCGAACCGCGTCGACTTCATCGACACCAACTTCCTCGCCAAACCCCGCCTCGGCCAACCCGCCGGCCCCATCGTCCCCGGCGCCCAGGTGACACTCTCCGGCCCGGCCGGCGCCGACCTCTTCTACACCCTCGACGGCTCCGACCCGCGCCTGCCGGGCGGCGGGGTCTCGCCGTCCGCCCTCTCCTATTCGGGACCAGTCACGGTGGAGGGCAACGCCCGCCTCGTGGCTCGCGCCCGTAAGCTCACGCATCGCAACCTCACCGGCGGCGATGGCAATCCGCCCCTCTCCACCCCCTGGTCGGCTCCGGCCGCCGCGACGTACGTCGCCGCCACCCCGCCACTGGTGATCACCGAGATCCATTACCATCCGGAACCGCCGCCCGGAAACGCGGCGGATGCCGAGGCGTTCGAGTACATCGAACTCCGCAACCGCGGCACCGTGCCCCTGGACCTGCCCGGCTTCCGCTTCACCGCCGGCATTCAATTCGAGTTCACCCCTGCCCACGCCGTCACGCGTCTGGCGCCCGGCGCCTTCGTCGTCCTCGTCAAGAACCTCGCCGCCTTCACCTCCCGCTATCCCGGCGTCACGAATGTCGCAGGCGAATATGCCGGCTCCCTCGACAATGCCGGCGAACGCCTGGCCCTCGAAGGCCCGTTGCGCGAACCCATCCTCGACTTCGCCTACGACGATGCCTGGTTTCCTATCACGGACGGCCCTGGGTTCTCACTGGTCATCCGCGACGACACCGGCCCGCTCGATGCCTGGGCACTTGCCTCAAGTTGGCGGCCCAGCGCTCAGCGCGGCGGTTCGCCGGGTCAACCGGACCCCGCAGCGCCCGTCTTCCCACCGGTGCTGATCAATGAAGTCCTTACCCACACCGACCCGCCGCTCCTGGACGCCGTCGAACTGTTCAACCCGACTACGAACCCGGCCGAGCTCAGTGGGTGGTTCCTCACGGACAACTTCGATTCCCCCCGGAAGTTCGTGTTTCCACCGAACTCGATCGTCCCGCCCGGCGGCTTCCTGGTGCTCACGGAGGCCGACTTCAACACGGGACCCAACGCGTTCAACTTCAGCTCGCTGGGCGAGGAGGCGTACCTGTTCTCCGCCGACGGCACCGGCCTCACCGGTTACGTCCATGGCTTTGGCTTTGGTGCCGCCGCGAATGGTGTGAGTTTCGGACGGCACGTCTCGAGCACCGGTCGCGAGTACTGCGTGGCCCAGGCCTACCGCACCCTCGACGCGCCCAACGCCGGCCCTCTCCTCGGCCCCGTTGTGATCAACGAAATCCAGTTCCACCCGCCACCGGTCGCCAATCACAACAACACGCTCGAGGAGTTCGTCGAACTGCGGAACGCCAGCGCCGACCCGGTGCCGCTCTTCGATCCCGCTGCCCCCACCAACACCTGGCGCGTCCAGAAGGGGATCGAGTTCGACTTTCCCCAAGGCTTCACCCTGTCCCCTGGCGGCTTCGTCCTGCTCGTAAACTTCGACCCGGCCATCGACTTCGGCCCGCTCGCCGCCTTCCGCACCCGCTACGAGGTTCCGCCCGGGATTCCCATCCTCGGACCGTACCGGGGCAATCTCAGCAACGAGGGCGAACGACTGACCCTGTCCCGACCCGACCCGCCGCAAGCCCCCGGCACGCCCAATGCCGGTGTCGTGCCCTACGTCGTCGTGGATCAGGTCGAGTACTCGCCACTCCCGCCCTGGCCCGGCGGTGCCGAAGGCACGGGCCAATCGCTGCAGCGCCGCGTCCCCGTCGCGTTCGCCGAGGATCCGGCAAGCTGGCAAGTCGCCACCCCGACGGCGGGGCGAGCCAACCCGGCCCCCGATCCCGATGTGGACCGCGATGGTTTGCCTGACGAGTGGGAACTCGCCCACGGCCTGGATCCGCTGAATCCCAGTGGCGACGACGGTCCCGAAGGAGATCCGGACCAGGACGGGCTTACCAATCTGGAGGAATACCAAGCCGGCACGCATCCGCGCGATCCCGGCAGCCGTTTGGCGATCAGCGCCGTTGCGCTCAGCGACGTGGAGACCCTCATCCGCTTTGAAGCCGTGGCGGGCCGGACCTACACGATCCTGTTCTGCGACGACCTTGCGCTCGGCCTCTGGATGCCTCTGGCGGAGGTGCCGGCGCCGGCGGTCACGGGGGAAATCGCCGTCCGGGACCCTGCCCGCCAAACCACGCGCTTCTACCGTCTCGCCACCCCCTGACCCCGCCCTCCACCCCACTTTGGGGTCGCATCTTAACATTTAACATTTGCCTCTCTGCCCCCCTCTTGACAGCGCCCTTCCTCATCCGGACAGTGCTGCCCCCGTCGCTGGCCGGGAGCGGGAAGAGGCCCGAAACGTGCGCCTCCCGGAGGCGGACGAGGGACACCCAAACGCCAATGTTAAATGTTAAGATGCGACCCCAGGGTCTGGGTCTGGGTCTGGGTCCGGGTCGCTCCGTCGCTGGCACTCGCGGTGGGCATCCCCAACGCGTGTGCGCTTCGGGCGAAGCCCCACCTGCCCCAGCCGAGGCCCACCACTTCCCCAGGCTCCCTTGGCTCGCCCTGGCCCTGTGCCTCACTGCGAGTCTCCCGGCACAGGCTGCCAACGGTTACCTCGTCGGCTGGGGCGACAACTTCTGGGGCCAATGGGGCGCCCCAGGCTTCTTGAGCCCTTCCCTCGCCGTCGCCGGCGGGTCCTACTTCACCCTCTCGCTCCAGGAAGACGGCACCGTCCGCGGCGCTGGCGAGAACTTCGACGGCCAAGCCTCGCCTCCACCCGACCTCACGAATGCCGTCGCGGTGGCCGCGGGGCTCCGCCACGGTATTGCCCTGCGCCAGGACGGCACCGTCGTGGCCTGGGGCACCCAAACGACCGTCCCGCCGGGCTTGGACCGCGTCATGGCCATCGCCGCTGGGCTCGAACACAGCCTGGCCCTCCGCGACGACGGTACGGTGGTGGCCTGGGGCCAGAATACGTCGGGAGAATGCGACGTCCCGCCCGGACTCGACCAGGTGGTCGGCATCGCCGCCGGCAACAACTTCAGCCTCGCCGTCCGCGCCGACGGCACGGTGGCCGCCTGGGGCGCCGACACGTTCAACCGGCTCAGTACCGCCCGTACCTTCACCAACGTGACGGCGGTCGCGGCGTACGGCGCCCGTTCGATTGCCCTCACCTCCTCGGGACCGCTCGCCTGGGGACCCGGCGCCGTTCCGCTCGAGTCCTTCACAAACGTCCAGCAGGTCGCTTGCGGCGAAGATCATTTCATGGCGCTTCAAGGCGATGGCACGGTGCTCGCCTGGGCAGGCTGGAACCAGAACGGACAGTTGAACGTGCCGCCGGGGCTGGCCAACGTCGTGCAGATCGGCGCCGGAGCGGCCCACAGCCTGGCACTGGTCATGGATCCTCAACCTCCGGTGATTCTCGTCCCTCCCGCCGCCCGCGTGCTCCCCACCGGCAAGCCAGCCGCCCTGGTCGTCTCCGCCGTGGGCCCGGTCCCGCTGCGCTATCAGTGGTTCCGGGATGGCGCTGCACTCCCCGGGGCCACCAACCGCGTCCTCGTTCTCCCGACCCCGGCCGCGGCGGATGCCGGGCTTTACACCGTGCGTGTCGCCAATCTTCACGGCAGTGTCACCAGCCCGACCGCCTTGGTCCAGGTGGCCGGCACCGCTCCCACGATCAAGCTGGGCCCGAGCGACGTCCTCGCCAACCTCCTCCAACCCGTGCGTCTCGAGGTCTTCGCCGACGGCGCCGAACCCCTCGCGTATCAGTGGCGCCACAACGACGTGATCCTGCCCGGTGAGACCAACTCCATCCTGTTCATCCCCGAGCTTCGCGTTTCACACGCTGGCGCGTACGACGTAACGGTCCGCAACGCGTTTGGCGAAATCCGGTCACCGCTCGTCCGGGTTTCCTATCGGCCGGTCGTGGGCTGGGGATACAACATCGATCAGCAGTCCGACAGCCCCGCGGACCTCACCGACGTCCTCGCCGTCGCGGCCGGCAACGTCCATAGCCTCGCCCTGCGCCCCGACGGAACACTCTACGCCTGGGGCGGCTGGAGCGGCGGCGCCACGTTGGTTCCGGCGGGACTCACCGATGTCGTCGAAATCCGCGCCCAGGACTATGGGAACCTCGCGCTGCGCGACGACGGCGTGTTGGTCTTCTTCGGCGAAGTCCCGAGGCCCGCTGACGTCCTCACCAACGTAGTCACAGCCGATCTCGCCCCGGGGCTCGGCGCCGCGGTCCTCGCCGACGGCACCGTCCGCGTCTGGAGTTCGCCCGCAGCGCCCTCGCTTCGCCTGGCGGGAATGAACCGCGCCGTCTCCGTCGCCTGCAGCCGAACCCAGGTGCTCGCGTTGCGCAGCGATGGATCGCTGCTGGTCTGGGACAAGGACACCCCTCCCGAAGCCTGGCGTCTGGCCGATCCCGGCCCCGTCGCCATGGTCGTGGCCGGTGACCACCATGTGGCCGTCCTCGACTCGGGCGGGACTGTCCGTGCCTGGGGTGCCAACAACCTGGGTCAAACCGACGTGCCCGCCGGACTGAACGACGTGGCACAACTCGCGGCGGGGAACAACCACACCTTGGCACTGCGGAATGATGGGACCCTCGTTGGCTGGGGCACGGACTCGAGCGGCCAGGTTAGCGGTGGCACCACCCTCACTGCGCTCACCTCCGTCGCTGCGGGTCCCTACCATTCGCTGGGCATTGTCCAGGAACACCGCGCCCCCACTTGGGTCCGCCAACCCCACGGCGGAACTGTGGCTTCGGGTCGCGATTTCCTGATGCGTGCCGCGGCTCTGGGCTCATTGCCTCTCCGTTACCAGTGGCTCAAAGACGGCCTCGAATTGCCGGGCGCGACGAACGACTTTCTCCTCCTCGAACAGGTTGCCGCCGGGTCTGGCGGTCAGTACCAAGTGCGCGCCCACAACGCCTTCGGCGAAATCACCAGCCGCGCCGCCTCAGTGGACGTGGTCGTCGGCGCTCCCCAACTCGTCACCGAACCGCGCCACCAGGTGACCTACCTCGGCGGAACCGCCACCTTCGAGGTCGAAGCGACGGGGGCGCTGCCGCTCTTCTACCAGTGGTTCCACAACGGCGAGCCTCTCGCGGGTGCCACCCACGGCCGGTTGACGCTGTCGAACCTCGATCCCGCCCGCACCGGCACCTACTCGGTCCGCGTTCACAACGCGTCAGGCGAAGTGACGAGTATCGAAGCACGGCTGCAGTTGGTCACCGTGGCCGCTTGGGGTGGCGACCCGACCGGGAAGCAAGCGGTTCTTCCAGCATCGCTCACCAACGTGGTCGCCCTCGCTGCCGGCACCTATCACAGCCTCGCCCTGCGCGCCGACGGAACGGTGGTCGCATGGGGACTGAACGATGTCCGCCAAACCAACGTGCCGCCCGACCTGTCCGGCGTCGTCGCGATTGCCGCCGGCCGATACTACAGCCTCGCGCTGAAACAAGACGGCGCAGTCGCCGGGTGGGGCTCGGTCTCGGGCGCGCCCTGGCACCCGCCCGCCAACTGGACCAACCTCGTCACCATCGACGGCGGACGCGACTGGGCCGTGGCGCTCCGTCGCGACGGGCGTGTCGTTGGCTGGAGCCCTTCCCCCACCGTCCTGGCCCGGCTGGTGACGGCCGATCTCACGAACATCGTGGCCCTCGACGCCACCGAAGCGCTCGCCGCCTATTGGCGGGCCAACAACACCCTGGTGGTGAAGATGGTCCCCGACTTGATTGCACGCCCTGCCGCCCCGTTCGGCTTGGGCGGCGCCGTCAGCTTCGTGGGGCGCGGCGACACCAACTACGTCCTCAAAGGCAACGGCCGGGTGTTGTACTGGCGGGAAGCACCGCGGACCGGAGGCCCCAAACCCCTGCCGGTTTCCTGGAACCCCGTCGTGGCGATCGCCAGCGGCGAGCACCACGTGATCGGTCTGCAGGCGGATGGCACGGTCGTTGGCGCCGCTGGGCAGGCCGGCCTCGCCGCCGGTACCGTCCCTTCCAACCTCCCCCGCACAGTCCAGATTGCCGCCGGAGCCTACCATTCCCTGGCCCTGCTCGCCCCGGAGGGTCCGCCGCGCCTCTGGCGCCAACCCGCAGCGCTCGAAGTCTTCGCGGGCGAGTGGGCACGGCTCGAAGTCGGTGCGTATGGCGCCGAACCGCTCACCTACCAGTGGCAGTTCAACGGCGAAGACCTTCCCGGAGCCACCGCCCTGACGCTCGTGCTCGGCCAGACCGGACCGGAACAGGCTGGAACCTACCGCGTCCGGGTGACCAATGCCGCCGGCATGATCACCTCGCCGGAAGTCCCGGTGACAGTCCGGCCCAGGCCCGAGGTCCATCTCGAGCAGGCCCGGGTCGGCCCGGAACCGGGCCATCGCCAACTCACGGCGCACGTCCCGCCCGGCACCCGCTGGTTCGTCGAACACGCGGATGCGCTCGATTCGGCCGCCCTCTGGCGTACGCTCGTCAGCCTCCCCGACGACACCACGCCGGTCCAATGGCTCGAATCCACGCCGCTGCTCCCGGGCTTCCGCCGTCTGGCGCTCGTCCCGTCCTCTCCGGCCGCGCACGCGCCTCTGCCGATCCCGGACATGGTCTGGATCGAACCCGGCACGTTCCTCCTGGGCAGCCCGGCAAACGAGGCCGGACGTTCCCCGGTCGAGGGGCCACAAACCCGCGTGACGCTGACAAGCGGCTTCTTCATGGGACGCTACGAGGTCACGCAAGCCTTCTACGCCGAAGTCATGGCCGACAACCCCAGCCAGTTCCGCAACAACCCCCGGCTTCCCGTGCACAACCTGACCTACGACGAGGCCATCGAGTTCTGCCGGTTGCTGACCCAGAACGAGCGGGACCTCGGCCACCTCCCGGACGATTACGAGTACCGCTTACCCACCGAAGCCGAGTGGGAATACGCCGCCCGCGCCGATACCACCACCCCCTACTACTTCGACGCGGACCACTCCTTCAATACCCTCAGCGACCATGCGTGGTACAACACCAACGCCGGTGCCCGACCGCATCCGGTCGGGGAAAAGCAGCCCAACCCCTGGGGTCTGCACGACGTGCTGGGTAACGTCGAGGAACTCTGTCTCGACTACGCCTGGCCGTATCCGGGCGGCGAACTGATGGACCCTGTCGGCGCTGCCCCGGCCGCGCAGCGCTACCTTCGTGGCGGGCATCACTCCCTTCCGCCCAGTGCGTTGCGCGTGGCCAACCTCAGCAGCGCCCCCGTCGGATCGTCCTTCCGCTCCGCCACTACCGGATTCCGCCTCGTCCTCGCCGCCACCCGCTAACCTCGCTCTGCCACCCCCCCTCCCCGTCTTTTGGGGTCGCGACATAAAAAATAAAAATTTGAGGGGGGGGGGCCCGGGCGGCCGCCAAATGTTAAATTTTTTGATAGCACCCCCGGGGGGTGGGGT
>JABTUJ010000056.1 GCA_015075445.1 Verrucomicrobiales bacterium | reverse complement strand
CGGGAAGGGCCGGTTGACCTTCCGGCCGTTCGTTCACACTTTTGCCTCGCTCGCCAGAAGGGCGTTGACCCGGTTCATGACCTGGAAGGCGTCGGCCACGTACAGGACGTCGGCCTTCCCGCGGGCCCAGCCGCAGTTGGGGTCGAGGCTGATGGCGCGTCGCTCGTTGACGAAGCGCCAGCCCACGGTGTGGGGTTCTTCGCCATGGCAACAGGTGGCCAGGCCTTTCGGGTGCCGCGGTGTGGCCCCCGTTTGGCCGATCTGATTGAGGTGGGAGAGAAAGGACAGCACGGCCTGGCCTTCCCCCCCGAGGTCCACCAGCGACTTGCTGCTCCCCAGCGACGCCCGGCTGAGCCGCAGGAAATCGCGGATCAACCGTTCGGCCTCCGGCACGTGCGTCTGGCCGTCGGCCTGCTTTTTCGTCCAGCCCGCGCCCGCCACGAACAGGAGCTGGGCGTCGGGCCGGATCGTCTGGGCATCGGCAGCGGGTTCGCGGACTCCGGTCACTGTGGTGCGTCGCGCGTTGTCGGGAAGCGTGACGGCGAGCGGTTCGAGGGAGGCCTGGCCGGGGAGGCCGACCCACGCGGGTTGGCTGCCGGGATCGACCACCAGGAGCCAGGGTCGCTGGGTGCGCGTGAACACGCCTTCCATCCGCTGCCGGTAATACCAGCGGTGGGCGTGTACCTGGCCGTTCAGCGTCTCCAGCGCGGTCAGATGGGTGTCCGCCCGTCCTCCCACCCGGGCGGCGACGCCGGGCAGGCAGCGCAGCCAGCGAGACGTGCCGGGCGCGATGACCAGCGTGGCGCCCGCCGCCTGAATGAGTGCGGTGGCGGCGGCGGCGTCACTGGCGTAACGGGGTGCGGCGAAGTCCGCGCCCGCAACGGCCAGGAAGCGTTTGGCCCCGCAGGAGGCGATCTGATTCGCGGCGGGCTGAACTTGATCACCCACCAAACCGACGAGCAGCGTGGTTCCCGGAAGCGCGGCGGCCAGGCTCGTGGCGGCGCCGAGGGCTTCGAGGGCGGGTTGGCCCAGCGAACCGTCGGTTTCGGAGGCGCTCAGGTAGAGGAGGGTTTCCATGGGCAGGGTGAAGTTCGAAGGGCGAAGGGGGGTTAGCTCTTGAACCAGGCGAGGAGTTCGGCGGCGATCTGGTCGGGGGAGGCGTCCTTCACGATGCGGGTTTGCCGGAGCTGCTTGGGGAGCGTCACGCTCGTGAAGGTGACCCCGGCGGTGCCGATCTGAACGGGCCGGGCTTTCTGGAGGGCCGGCAGAACGCCGCGCATGTTGGCCATGCCGATCTGCGGATTGTTCTTCGGCTCGGGCAGGTTGCCCGTGGCCCAGCCCAGCACCGCGGGCGGACCGGCGCAGCGGGAGATCTGGTGGCGGCCTCCTTCGATGCGTTCGAGAATCTCGAGGGCACCGTCCGGCAACACCTTGAGCTCATCCACGCCGAGGAAGACGTCGTGGACGCTCAGGCGCTCGGCGAGGGTCTGCAGCGTGACGCCGGCGCCGCGAGCGGCGGATTCCCAGCCGCCGAACACGAGCAACTGATCGGGGTTCAGGCCGGGGAGCCCGTTGATGGCCTCGGCCAGGGCGGCGGCGGTTTCCGCAGGATCGGTGAAGCCGCCGGCGGCGCCGTCCAGCGCCACCCAGGCGAATGGGACCTTTTGGGCGACGGTCATCATCACCTGCTGGAGCTTCGCCTTGGGGCCGAGACTGACGAGCGTGACTTGGCTGCCGGGCTGCTGGCGGGCGAGGTGCGCGGCTTCGTAGAGGGCGTGGCCGGCCCAGGGATCGAGCCAAGCCGGGAGCATCATTTCGTTCTTGAGAGCCGGGCCCGCGGGGCCCTGGACGGGCTCGAGGGTTTGCAGGGGGTCCGGCACGAGGCTGCCGCAGACAACGATTTGGTAGGGCATGGGAGAAAGGGCGCGAATCAGGCCGGGCGGGGCCATTCGGTCGAGGCATGTTGTGTCACGGCGCGAGCTTAAAGGGAAGGGGGTGGGGGAGACAAGGGGCTCGCGCAGCCACGACTCCGGGGCTCCACGGGGGGCTTGTCTGCGATGGCCACGCCGGCTTTCCGTTCGGGCGGCGGGCCCTTGGCGACGTGGCGACACGCGGCCGGCTGGGGGTCAGCAGGGTCTCGTAAGCCAGCGCGCGTAAGTGTCCAAGGCACGGGGAAAAGCGCTTGGCGCATGGAGGGCGAGGGCGTACAAGCGCGGCATCGTTTCCTCGTCGGACAGCCATCCTTTGACAGGGCCGTGTCTCCGCCGTAAGGGTTGCAGCGCCCCGCCCGTTCTTACTGCCTGGGCGCCTCCTCGCGCGGTGTCGACGTCCGCCGACGTCCCACCTCTTGGCCCGCACTCGCCGGCCGGGAAGACTGGTCCCGTGATGCGACCGGACGCGCGGCCACACCCATGGAAGAGCAACGCCCATGAATAATCTCTGGAAACGCAAACTCGCCGCCTACCTGCACGATCCGCCCGAGAAGGCCTACGACTTCGGAGAACACCACAAGGAACGGGCCAGGGTCCACGCCGAGAGCTTTGGCGTGGCGGAACTCTGGCAGCATCTGACGGGCAACCCCGACTGGTCCGCCGCCGCGGCGGACCGCTTCGTCTTCCCCAGTGGTCAGAAGCTCGAGGAGAACCTCGGCGAGGCATTGCGCCCGTGTTTCATCCATCCCCTCAGCGGTCGTCGGGAAGCGGAAGCCGCCTCGTTGCCCACGCATCCGCTTACCTTTCCGAAGCAGGCCGACGCCGAAGCCTGGCTCTCCGAGATCCGCCCGGAATGGAAGAGTGACGACCCGCAGACGCTCTTCCTCCGCGCGTGGCGTCTTTGGTCCGACCACGCCGCCGCCCACGCCACGGGCCAGGGCCAAGGGGCCGAACTGCTCCCCTATCTCCCCGCCGACACCCGCATTGCCGATGGCTCCATCTGGCACCACTGCGCCATCGTCAGCGCCTTGGAAGCCACCCGTGAGACGGAGGACCCGAGGGCACCGCTCCGGCCGGCTTTCCTGCTCTTCCAGATCGGTCCCGTGCAGGATTTCATCGCGCAAGCCCGCAGCACGCGCGACCTCTGGAGTGGCTCCTACCTCCTGTCCTGGTTGACCATGCATGCCCTCAAAGCCGTCGCCGATGGTTGCGGGCCTGATGCGATCATCTTTCCCAGCCTCAAGGGCCAGCCGCTTTACGATTTCCTCGAACGCCGGCTTGACGTGCATCCGGACGACGACAGCGTGCTCGTTCCGGGCGTCCCCAACCGCTTTCTCGCGCTCGTCCCGGCGGGCTTCGATGTCGAGCATACGGTCGGTCAGGCCTTCCGCGACGAGTGGCAACGCATCGCCGGCGAATGCCAGAGCTGGCTGAGCGCCCGCAACATCTCCTTCGACGCGCAAAGTCGGGCGCTCTGGGACCAGCAAGTCCGAGATCAGTGGCATCTCACCTGGCAACTCTGGCCCTGGCAGGATGCCGAAAAGGCGATCACCGCGTTCCAGGCCCTGCCGCTGGGTGCGGAAAACCCCCTGCACCTCGCCAAGACCGTCGCCGAAGCCATCCGGGATGCCCACAAAGACGAACGGTGTTACCGCGGGGGCCAGCTCGATCCCGGCTGGGCCTGGAGCGCCCATTACCAACTGTGCCAGCATGCCCTCGACGCCCGGCGATCGTTACGCGACTTCCGCGGGTTGCCCACCGACTCCGGTCGCAAGCCCGGCCACCGCGATGCGCTGAGTGGCCGCGAGGAAGCCGTCGTTCAGGCCGACATGCTTGAGCACGTCACTTCCCCCGACCTGCGGGCCCTCTTCCGCCACGCCGAACCCCTCGGCGCGGCCAATCTCATCAAGCGCGTTTGGCACAAGGCCTACCTGGCACGCCTGAATGAGATTCCCGGCAAGAAGCATCTGCCTGCCCTCAGGCGCGCCCGCGGAAGTTTCGACTCGGTCCCGGCCGTGGCCGCGGGAGCGTTCGCGCAGCGGCTGTATGAGAACACGGCCAGTGAAGGTCCCCTGCGCGCTCAATGGCTGGCCTTCACCCGCGCTGCCTCGGAGGTGCGGGAGGACTTCCCGGAGTCCATTGCCCCTTTCAGCGGGACCAACGAGCTGCGGTGGCTGGAATGGACCGACCAAAGCGTCTTCTTCCCGGAAGTCTGGCAGCGTGAACAGCGTTGCCACAAGCAGGGCACAGGGGAGGCGTTCTTTCACTCGGCCGAAGCACGTCAACGCCTCGCAAAAGCGGAGACCGCGCTGCGCGCGTTGCTGGCCGAGGCCCAGCGCTCACCTTCCTCCTACTACGCCATCCTCGCGCTGGACGGCGATCAGATTGGCAAGTGGCTCAGTGGCGAGAAGTCGCCCGACGTCGCGAAAGTCATCAGTCCGAAGGCCGCTGCCTACTTCCGCGAGCATGTCCAGGGGGTGGACATCGAGAAGTGGCTTGCCTCCCCTCGGGCCATCAGTCCGTCCTGGCACCTCCAGTTCAGCGAAGCACTCGCCCATTTCGGTCTCTTTGCCGCCCGCCGCATCGTGGAGCAAGTCCACCACGGCCAACTCATCTACTCCGGCGGCGACGACGTCCTGGCCATGCTACCGGCCGACGAAGCCATCGCCTGCGCCGTGGATCTGCGCGCCGCCTTCCAGGGCCGCCAAGCCGACATGAGCTCTGAGTGCCGGAGACTCTTCCGCGAGGACGCCCCGGAAGGATTCCTTTGGCTCGGGCCGGAGCAAGTCAGACCCGGTGAACCCACTTGGCCTCTGCTCGTCCCGGGCCCGCGCATGACCGTCTCGGTCGGCCTCGCCCTCGGCCACGTCAAGGAACCGCTCCAGGACATGATCCAGGAGGCGCAAAAGGCCGAGAAATGGGCCAAGGCCCCACCGGAGAGACTGGTCTTCCACCGGGCCGGCCCGGATCCCGCCGGCAACGGGGAGACGTGGAAGCCATCCGACGGCTGGAATCGTGACGCCCTGGCGGTGACGCTGTTCAAACGGAGCGGCGAGACCCTGCGGTGGGGCGCCCGGTTCGGCTCTGCCGCCTTCGACTTGCTCGCCACCCTGCGGCAGTACTTCCGGACTCCCTGGGAGGCGCCGAAGCAGAGTATGCCCATCACCGGCCGCTTCCCTTACCAGCTCGCAGCCCTGCTCGGAGCCTATGAGATCGACGAGCCGCTCAGCCCGGAGTTGCGGGACATCGCCCTGCGCGAGTTCGACCATGTGGTCTCACGTCAGGCGAAAGACCTCCCGGACAAGACCGCCTTTCGCCAGCAAGCCGAGCGCTATCTCGACGAACTCGTCAAATTCTCCTGGGCCCGCCCCGCAAACCCGGGCCTGCCTCCATGCCCGCACGTGGCCGCCCGATCCTTGCGCCCGTTCATCAACCTCTTCCTCCTCGAAGCCTTCATCCGCCGACAGGCAGACTGACCATGCAGACCTACCTCCTCGAACCCCAGGACCTGCTGTTCTTTCGCGATGGCCGGCCCATCGAGACCAGCGGCGGCCACGGCGCCCGCTGGCCAGACCCCTCCGTGATCTTCGACGCGCTCCACGCCGCGTTGTGGCGCGCCTTTCCCGCCGACCAGCCCCAGCCCTGGGAACACCGCCACGACTTCGGACGTTCCAGTCATCGCCCCCACAACGGCGACACCCAGCGCTTCGGTTCCCTGGCCACCGCCGGACTCTTCCCTGTCGTGCAGGGGAGTGCACGCGCCCCGCGTGCTGCGGCGGGCGCCCCGCCCGACGCCCTGGATGTCTCCTGTCGCTGGCTGTTTCCCGCGCCTGCCGATGTGGCTGCTTGCGACGACGCCCGCCACTGGCTTCTCCGCCCGTGCCGGGTTCAGGGCATGACCAACCTGCCGGCTTGCTTTCTCAAGTACACCGTCGCCAGCCTCGCCAAACCGACCAAGGACACCGTGCCGCCCTGGTGGAGCGGTGCCGCGTGGCGCAGCTACCTTGCGGGCCAGCAACCAGAACCCGCAGAACTCTTCAGCCCCGAAGACCTTTACGCGGGCGAGTGGACCACGGGTATTGGCGTGGATCCCGAGACCCAGACTCAGGACGGCCAGCGCCTTTACAGTGCCGAGTACCTCCGCTTGCGGCCCGGCGTGCGCTGTGGCTTGACCGCCAGCCTGCGGATGAAGCAGAACGGCAATGGAAGTGACCTTCGCGAGTGCATCCGTGAACTGTTTGCCACCACCCAGACCATCATTGTCGGTGGCCAGCAACGGACCTGTCGGGTGGAGGAGGCCCAGACCTCGGATCGTCTGCCATTCCCCGTGGGCTCAGCCAGCGCCGGTACCCGGGTGAAGTGGGTGCTCCTGTCTCCTGCTGTCTGGCCGGCCATTCAGGCCAACGAGTCCAAAGGCATCGCCGTCCATCCCGGCGGTTGGCTGCCGAACTGGGTTTGTCCCCAATCCGGCGAGGTTCGACTGCGCCACCGTTCGGGGAACCTCCGGCGCGTGTGGGACGAGGCCCGTGGCCGCCCGATCCGCAGAGCCGACGTGGACGAAGCCATCGCCGCCCGCCTTGTCGCCGCCTGCGTCCCCAAGCCCGTCCCGATCACCGGTTGGACCGAGCGCCTGCATCTCCTCCGCCACGAGACGCATTGGGGGCAGGACGGAGGCGCCCACGGTCCGCGTCCGTCCCACCTCGCCGTTCCTGCCGGAGCGGTCTATTACTTCGAGGCCGAGGCGAATCGGGAACGGGGGACCACGGCGGAGGAGGAAGCCGCACGACTGGCCGCGGCGCTCAACTGGCACGGCCACACCCCGGGCACGGAAATCCGCAACCGCCGCAGCACGTTGCTGGGTGAGAAGGGCTTTGGTCTGGGCGTCTGCGGAACCTGGGATCTCTACGGGGAAGGAGGGGCGGGTTGAACCTCCACTTCCGGAAACGGATTCACCACCCGCACACCGTCATAATCCTGACCGTGCGAGAGGTCTTCCGAATACAGTGTGGCCGCCCCAAGCTGCTGGGTGGCAGCCAGGACGGCAGCATAGAGCAGGACGTTGGTGTCCAGGACGGCCTCAACGCTCATAGGTCCGTTCGCGGTTGGGTGGGTAGCCCAGGACGAGATTCGCCTCCTGAAACAGCCGAACCAGTTCCTCGCGGTTCTTTCGGTCGGCATCGTCCTCGGGGGACTCGGTCAGCAGCGGTGCCTTGCCTTGCGCGAAGGCGGCCAGGTAGCCCCGCAACACCGCGGTCACGTTGGTCTTCCGCTGCGCGGCGGCGACGCGCGCCGCATGATAGAGTTCGTCATCCACGCTCACCGTTATGTTTTTCACCGCCGCACAGTAATTGTGAGACTTTGCCCGGTCAATGCGGCCAACGGTCCGTACCTTACCTCGACCTTCAGCCTCCGGTCTGGAGCCGCTTCCTGAACGTCCCCCGGACGTCCACCCCCGTGACTTGAAACCACGAACCAGCGACAAAGAGACCATGAACGACGCAGAAAGTCCGAAATCCGAAGTCCGAGGTCCGAAGTCCCGGATCCTCTACCTGTTCACCCGCACCCCGCTGCATGTCGGCGCGGGTGCGAGCGTGGGCGCCATCGACCAGCCCATCATCCGCGAACGGCCTACCGGATTTCCGGTGATTCCGGCCACCAGCCTGAAGGGCACGTTTGCGGATGCCTGGAATGTCCCCGGCACCGACGGGAAGCTGCAGCGCAGTCCGGAGGGCGAATGGCTTTTCGGCTCCACCGACGCGAACAACGCCTTCGCGGGTGCCCTGCAGTTCTCCGAAGCCCGCTTGCTCGCCTTCCCGATCCGCTCCGCCCGCGGCAGCTTCGCCTGGATCACCTGCCCGCTGATGCTTCAGCGTGCCATCCGTGACAGGGTGCTCGCCAGGGCGCTCCTCGACAACCTGCCTGAACCCAAGGATGAAACGGCCATCTTTGACGCCGGTGCCGACAGCAAGCTGACTCTAGCCAACCAGGTGGTGCTCGAAGAGTACACCTTTCAGCATGTCAACTGGCTGGGGCTGGCCGGGCTGGGTAAGGAATTGGCAGAGGTGCTCTCCGATGACCCCATCTGGGAAGCGGTCGCCGACCGGCTCGTCATCCTCAGCAACGGCATGATGAGCTTCTTCGCGCAAAACGCCTGCGAAGTCGCCCAGCACGTCCGCATTGATGACGAAACCGGTGCGGCGGCGGGCGGGGCGCTGTTCAATCAGGAGAACGTCCCCAGCGAGACGATGTTCTATGCAGTACTGCACGCCTTCCGGGGTCGCGGGGACGCGTTCAAGGACAAGACCCCAGACCAAGCCATCAGGGCCTTCCAAGGCCAGGACAACGACGGCAACGATCAGGCAGACCTGCCGGGCGTCCGCAAGGGTGCGGTCCTCCAATTTGGCGGCGATGCGTCAACCGGCCTCGGCTATTGCACCGTGAAGCTCAGTGCCTAGAAGGGAGCCTGTCCTATGCAAAACCTGGAGCAAACTCGGGCCAAACACGCTGACGACGCCATCCGGCGTTGTGAGAAGCTCAGCAGGTCAGCCGTTAACAAGCTCCCCGCGCTGATCATGCAGAACGGATTGTTGGCAGCTTGCGCCTTTGGGAGTGCCGACGGAGGCGGTGAGAATCGAGCGCACCTTAAGACGGCGCTGGACGAGACCGCCCGACACCTTGCGCAGCGGGGTTTGATTGCAGGCAACATCACCGACGTGAAGGGCATGATCGAGAACCTCAGCCAACGCAGCTCGCACGACCTTCAGCGGGCCACCACCGAAGCGCTGGCCTTCATTGCCTACCTCAAACGCTTCGCGCCGAAGGACTGACCATGATGTCCGAAGCCGAGTTCCTGGCCGGCCTCCCCGTGGCCGCCCTAGAAGACCCTGTGCAGGGGAAGCTCTGGGCCGCCACCGACCGCGCCCGCCGCGCCAGCAAACGGGCGAAGGACGAAGCCGACCTGGTGCGCATCTGCGAGAGCCACCCCCGAATGCTCTCGCTCATCCCGTCGGGCCTGCTTGCCCGCATTGATCAACTCCGTCCATCCGCCTGAAGTCATGTCCACCTGGATGCCTGCCGATACGAAGGCCGTCCTCGGCCCCCACGCCGAGAATTGCGATAGCCGCTGTCTGTTTCTCGACCGTTTTGCCAACCCGGCGGCGAAGGACTCCGCAGACGAACATCCGCGACGCGACTGGTTCACCGCCTTGCAGAACAAGCCCGCGGAAGTGATCGCCGCGGGGAGCCGCCAACGCTGGATCGCGGAGGGCTTGCCTGCGACGCAGGGTACGGTCTTCTACGCCCAGCTCCAATCCCGTCTGGTGGTCAACATGGCGGGCGGCGTCATGGAAAACGCCGGACTGTGTCTGGACCGCTTTGGCCTGCCCTACCTGCCCGGTAGCGCCGTCAAGGGCTGTGCGCGCCGGGCGGCGACCGATGTGCTTGCGGAGGCCGATTCAGACGACGGGAAAGCGGAACTGCTCTTCAACCTGGCGCTCGTCTTCGGCTGGGGTGACACCGACTGGAGGGCAGGCCGCAAGCGCAAACGTCGAGACGGTCGCGAGGTGGAGACTGAACCGCACTCCGACTTCTGGTGGGCCATGAGCCCCGACACGGGCAACCCGCAGGCGGACGATGGCCAAAGGAACGTGCATTGGCACCCGGTTGCCTTCGCGGTGGCAAACCGCTTGCTCAACCATCTCCGCATCACCAAGCGGGAGTATCCGGAGGAGCCTTGGCGGGATTTGCCAAACTCCGCCGGCAGCGTCTCGTTTCTGCCCGCCTATCCACTCTACCTGGGGAAGATCGGCGAGGTGGACGGCTTGCCTCTGAAGGTGCCCGCGCTCGGCAAGCTGGAACTCGACGTCGTCACCTGCCACCACCGGAAGTACTACGCCGGTCCGGAGAAGCCGAACGACCCCTCGTCCGTCGCCCAGTGGCAGCGCGAGTGGGGCACGGCGCCAGACATCGAAGAACCCAACCCCGTTGTCTTCCCCGCCGTCGCGCCGGGACACATTTTCACCTTTGCGCTCGTTCCCCTGCGCGCCACCGATGCCACGCTGCTCGAACGGGCCCGCGATTGGCTCCAGACCGGCCTCGAGATCTTCGGCCTCGGCGCCAAGACCAACGCGGGCTATGGGTGGTTTGACGCGTCGGACGCTCTCCAGTTGGCGGTCGACAAGGAACGCAAGGACGCCGAACAACGGCGGCAACAGGAGAAAGCACGCCTGGAGCAGGAAGCCAGGCGCAAAGCCGAGGAGGATGAACGCGCCCGCAAGGCAGACGAATTCAGGGCCGCGACTGCAGACATGACACCCGAGGAGAAGGCGGACTACGCGATGGCACAACTTACCGACGCCCAGTTTCGGAGCTGGTTGGACGGGTTTGCGAAGCGCGAGAGACTGGAACAGGAGGCCATGGTGCGTTCCCTCCGGCTGCCGCCGGAACAGAGTGGGTCGCGCCGGAAGTTCTGGGAGAACCTGAAAGACAAGGCAAAGAAAGGCGGTAAACCCGCGCAGATCGAGCAGGCTATCCGTCATCTCGCCAGGCAGATGATCCCCGGAAAGGAGGGGAAGATGCCATGACTTCCAGAACCTACGACCTCGTGTTCCTGACCCCGTGCTTTTGTGCCGGGGCGGACCAGACCCACGCCGAACTCCGCCCACCGGCGATTCGTGGCCAGTTGCGATGGTGGTTCAGGTGCCTCGGGGGCAGTGCTGCCGAGGAGCGCGCCATCTTTGGTGGTGTTCATGGGGACAACCCGGCGGCGTCGATCTTCTCTGTCCGTACAAAAGTCCAACCTGGCACGGGGGAGCGCGACTGGTACAGGGAGGAGAAGATCCCGCAGCAAGGCATGCAGCCCAAGACCTACCTCCTTGGCTTCTTCTGCGGCCGCACCCGCAGACTCCAACCTGGCGCCGCCCTGCCACCGGGCACCAAGGCGACCGTGTGCTTGAGTTTCCGTCGGCCGCCGCCTGCCAGTCTGGAGCGGGCGGTGCGAGCGTTCTTTTCAGTAGGAGCCCTTGGGTTCCGAGCTACGCGGGCCGCCGGCGCGTTCGCTACCTCGCAACACTCGCTTACTGCGAACCGCTGGGAATCCCTCTCCGCTGAACTCAGCCAAGCCGGGTTCACCGTAGCCCTGCTCAAGCCTGAGTTCCGTGATTGGGTCCAACTGATACACCACGCTGGCAGTCTCCTGAAGACCAGGCTGCGATCGAGTGACCATGACGGTTTGGGCATCAGTGCAGGACGCGACGGGACGAAGGCCAATGCGCTGGGTTCAGCCGAGCCGCGGCAGACAAGTGCCCTGCATTTCCGGCCCGTTCGCGTTGATGACAAGCTCCGTCTCGCAGTGATTGAGGCTCCCCACAGCCGCATCTTGGGGGAAGCGGCCCAGCGGATGCACGGTGGTCGCGGCCCAATCCTGAAACTGGCCGGCTTGGTTCAATGAAGCACCGACGTTCCCTGATCCGAACCGTGGCAATGAGACGATCCACGAGGCTCACCCACCGCCAACTCGCATGATCCTCCTCTCCCTCGCCTCCCGGCAAATCTGGCCGCAAGTGCTCTCGGTCGCGCACCTGAAGCCCGACCAGCTTTTCCTGCTTCACAGCGACGACATCAGCGAGTCTGCCGGTCCCGCCCGGCGCCTCGAACGGCTGTTTGAGGCCTCCGGCCTTGTGCCTACAGGTCACACGCAGCTCGAGCGGGTGCCGCACGACGACTTCGCTGCCATCGAGCGCCGTTTCGACGAACTGATCGCCGCTCACCAACTCAACCTTGCCAAGTGCGTGGTGAACTTCACCGGCGGCAACAAGCTCATGGCCACCGCCGTCTTTCGCTGCGCAGCCCGGCGCGGCTTGCAGGCTTTCTACCTCGAACGCGGCAATGTCGTGACCTGGTTCGAGCCGCGTGATGGTGACCTGCACACGCGCAGCGAGTCGCTGCCGGCGAAGCTGACCAACCCCCTGGACCCCGCCGCGTTACTGGCCTGCCAATTCGGCGACGAAGTGGTGCGATTCCCCGGCGAACGCCTGACGCTCAACGAGAAGGGGGCGAGGGTGCTCCCGCAGGACCTCGCGGCGAAACTGCAGGGGGAAACCCGGCTGGACCGTGGTGCCTTCGATTTCCGGAAGTGGCTGGCTATCGAAGGCCCCTCACCATGCCCGCCCAGGGAGGGGGACAATCTCGAATACGCCACCGCCTGTGCCCTGCTCCTGGCGGGCGTGCCTGCGGTCCGGAGAAGCGTCGAGTTGGCCACCCTTCCCGGATCGCCGAACGCCGAAGGTGAACTCGACCTCGTGTTCAACTGGAACGGACGGCTCTGGGTGGTGGACTGCAAGGACCGCGTCGGCGCCGAGGCCAAGGTGGACATGTTGCGGACGGCCCTGCTGCGCGGCGGCGCTCTCGACCGCCACGCTGAAGCCCTGCTCAGCAGCGTGGCCGACGACCTCAAGGACCGCGACCTCCGCCTTCTCCGCGAAGACCTGCTCCAGATCGCCGAGGTGGGCGGATTGCTGGGTTGCGCCCTGGCGGTGCGAAGCGCTCGACCGCCGCAGCAGGCTTTGGAGTTTGCCGCCAGCCGCCATCCGAAAGTCGAGGTGCTCCTGAAGAGTGAGTTGATCAAGCGACTGCCTGCCATCCTCGCGGGACGCCGCCCACGGTGAAACACCTTCTGACCAACCGTGACTGCTGACAGCCTGCGCCCCGCCCTCGGCTGTCGGTTCCGCACCGTCGGACTGGCCGGCCAAGATTGAGCCGGACTTGCCCCCCTCGGATTCTGTATGAACCGCCTGGTGAGGGCACCGGCCCCAAAACCTGTAGGCCGGGTCCCCCGACCCGGCGGGGAGGATTCATGGCTCCTGAGCCGATCCAAGAGAACCACGTCACTTCCCCCATCCCCGATGTTCGTAATCGGCGGAGAATCCAAGACGAAGAGTTCCTCCACCGATTACGAACATCGGGGATGTCCCTACACGGTTTTCGGCATGCGTAGCCAGGGGCGTTACAAACTCAGCCGAAATCCCAGAAAATCCCCGTAAACACTAGGCTTTTCCTGCCTTCTTTCCCGTTCGGTGTCCTATCGGTAGGAGGGCCACTTGTGGACATTCGGTGACCAGTTGCGTATATCTGACGCACGAAATTCGGTCACCAAAAGGACACCACATGAAGGCAACGGTTCGGCGCATCAAACGACGGAGGACGGGTCCAGTGGATGGCGGACATCCGAATGAACGGTACGCGCAAGCGGACCTTCCACGCGGCGCGCGTCGACGCCGAAGCCGCGGTCGCGGACATCCGGGAACAGTGGAGCGCCTGCGGGGATTCATGGGCGGGCAAGTCGGCGCGGTCGCGCCGAACTGGTCATGTTGGCCGATGAGATCACGCAGGCCGGTCGCAGCCTGCGCGAAGTCTGGGACTTCTTTCGCGCCGCCCATCCGGTGACGATGAAGACCGTCCCCCTGGGCGACGCTATCACGCAGTGCGTGGCGGCGAAAGTAACGGCCAATCGACGGCCGCGGTACGCGGAGAAACTGGAAGAAACCCTCCGGCGCTTTGCTCGCGGACGGGAGATGCTGCCCATCGCCGCGGTCAACCGTGGCATGATCGAGGAGTACCTCGACGCCAGGAACGAGTCCCCGTCGACTCGGAAAACGAACATCGCCCGGCTATCGGTTCTGCTCGAGTACGCCCGGCGAAGCGGTATGACGGTTCACAACCCATGCAAGGACATTACCAAGCCACACGTCGAACCTAAGCCCCCCTTCATCCTGACCCCGGAAGATGCGCTGGGCGCTCGAGTTGCTGACCGTCTCACCCTGAATGACGCGACCGCCGCCGAGAGATCCAGATCCGCCCGAGGTGACCGCCGGGTCGTCTGCCGGAATGCGGCCCGAAGAGGCCGACCGGGTGCGGTGGGAGGACGTGGACCTGGAACGAGGACTCATCCAGGTGGATGCCGCGACGAGCAAGGTGCGCCGGCGTCGAATCATCCATCTGCAACCGGCCGCCATCGCGTGGTTGGCGCGTGCGAAGGCCGTCGGCGCGCAGCAGCCTCTGGTGCAGCAGAAGCGGCAGCACATCCAGCGGAAGCTTCGCAGAGCCTTCGGCTGGTCCCACTGGCGTGAGTTGGATGTTCTGCGCCACACCGCCGCGAGCTACCTGCTGGGCTGCACCAGGATGCCGGCAAGGTGGCGATGATCCTGGGCAACTCGGCGGACGTCCTGCTCACGCACTATTACGAACTGGTCACCCGCGACCAGGCAACCGCCTTCTGGGCCATTCGGCCGGTCTCCTAGCCTGCGGACCTTCAGCCCTTCGCCCCGCCCGTCCTCCAGACCGGCGGGGTTCTTGTTTTGGGGTCGGACCTTCAGCAGCAGACATGCCACCGGTGCATTCCTCCAGCTACTTCGGACCGTCATTAGCGGTAACCTTTAGGTTAGGCCTAGTTTTCGGAAAAAATCGTCCTTCCGCCCAAACTTTTTCTTTGCGCTGTCCAGCTAATGCTCAAACCTTGCGCCCCTAATGGCCCGTCCGAAGATCATCCAACATGGCGAAAGGCTCAACCTTTACCTGCCAAAACGCATCAAACGCCGCCTCTGCCTCATGGCGTATGAGGCGCGTCGGTCGGTCAGCTCCTTGGTGACCGAGCTGGTTCTAATGAATGACAAGCGTAACAACTAATAGACATGGACCACCTTCCTCCTCATAAGGGCATCAATGATATTCTGACGCCGGAAGAGTGCGCGCAGTGGTTGCAGCTTTCGCGGAAAAGCCTCCTGCGTGCGATACGCGCCGGCCGGATTCCGTATCACCAATTGAATGCGCGCGTGTACCGCTTCCACATCGGTACGGTCCTGGCCGCGTTGAATCGCCGTGACTTGTTCGCGCGGAAGCCGCGGACACGTCAGACGCGCCTGGCCGCCTGAAACCCCTCCACGCCGTCAACCCAAAGGAACAGTCATGAAGTTCATACCCGCCACAAAAGACGCGATTGCGCTCAAGCTCGCCATCACCGGGCCCTCGGGCTCGGGGAAAACCACGGCCGCGCTGCGCATCGCCCGGGGGCTGGTCGGGCCCCAGGGCCGGATCGGGGTCATCGACACCGAGCACCGCAGTGCGTCCCTCTACGCCGACCAGTTCACGTTCGAGGCCCTGAACCTCGACCCGCCCTACGACGCGCCCACCTTCGCCGAGGCCATCAAGTCGGCCGGAGGCCCAGGGGTTCTGACGCCCTGATCGTGGACACGCTGTCCCACGCCTGGGAGGCCGTCCTGGAGTACAAGGACGCCCTGGACCGGCGGGGCGGCAGTGGGTTCTCGAACTGGGCCGCGGCGGGGGAGAAGTGGCGCGCGGTCATCAGCGCCCTGCTCAACTCGAAGCTGCACGTCATCGCGTGCCTGCGCTCGAAGACGGATTACGTCCTGGAACCCAACGACAAGGGGAAGCTCGTGCCCAAGAAGGTGGGCCTGGCGCCGATCACCCGGGACGGCACGGAGTACGAGTTCACGCTGGTCTGGGACCTGGACGGGTCGCACCGGGCGATGGCCTCGAAGGACCGGACCCGGCTCTTTGACACCAAGACCATCGAGCTGACCGAAGGCGAAGGCCGGCTGCTGGCCGAGTGGCTGGGGGGCGATGGCCTCGCCGCCGATCCCGCAGCCCGCCACGGAACCGGCTCTGACCGCGCCCCCGCCGATTACGCCCGAGACGCTCGCCAAGCTCGAGCGGTACTGGATCGGCCTGGGCAAGAGCCCGAACGCGGTCCCGCAAGGCGGTTCAGTGGACGGGGTGCGCGGGCAGCACGTTCGCCGAGTTGACCGAAGAGCAGGCGCAGAAGCTCGTGGCGACCCTCCAGGCGCAGATGAACGCACTCGCGCAGCAGGGGGAACCGGCCACGCCCGGCGCGGGCCTCCACGACCCCAAGGTCACCCCACCTGACCCCGTCCCGCCCGCCCAGGCGCGGGCCGAGGCGCCGAACCCGTTGCCGGCCGAGCTGACCGCGTGGTTCGAGGCGAACGAGACCGAGGTCAACGACTGCCTCCGTCGGGTGGACTGGGTGAGCGCCGGCCAGACCTGGCGGGACCTGACGCCGGAGAGGGTCGCGGTCGATCGGCCAGCGTCCCGAGCGGTTCGCTCGAGCGGCGGGCATCCCGTTGCTGGGAGGTGGTCGATGAAAGCCATGATCCGGGTCGGGGACTTGCCCACGTTCTCCCCGGTGCCCGAGGTCATCGCGCAGCGGGACGAGGTGCTGAGCGAATGTCGCGGCATCATCGAGATCGCCGATCAGCTCGAGGCCGACTACACGAGCAAGGTCCTGGCCGACGCGGTGAGCCTGACGCGCGGCGTGGAGAAATCGCGCGGCGAGGTCAAGGCGCCGGTCCTCGAATTGGGCCGGGCCATCGACGCAGTGGCCAAGGAGATCAGCGGTCCGCTTGGTCCGGAGGTCATCCGGCTTCAGCGGCTGCTCGGCGGCTGGATGGACAACCTGCGCCGGATCCAGTCCGAGGCCAAGGCGAAGGCGCAGGCAGAGGAAGCGGCCCGCATCGCGGCCGCGGCCAGGGAACAGGATGACCAGAAGGCGGCGGACATGATCCGTGCGGCCGTGCAGAGAACCAACGACGCCGTTGCCCAGGCGGCCCCGCCGAAGATGGCGGGCACGGGCCTGCGCAGCGCGGTCACCGTGGATGTTTTCAATCCGGCGGCGCTGTACGCGGCGCGGCCGGACCTTGTTGAACTCAAACCCAGGATCGCCGCCATCAAAGAGGCGCTCCTGACCACCAAGGAACTGCCCGGGGTACGGGTCAACACCGCCCCGGTCGCCACCGTAAGGACCACACCCCATGCCTAGCCTGAAGATACCCGGCCGGTACAAGGCCACCGTGATGGAATGCAACGTCGGCGTCTCGCAGACCGGCACGCCCTACGTGAACCTGTTTCTGCGCACCGATGAAAAGGAGCTGACCGATGCCTACCTCTACCTGAGCGACAAGGCCTTCGATCGGACGCTCAAGACCCTCCAGGAAGCCTTCGGCTTTGACGGCGACTTCGACACGATCAGCCGCCAGCTCCGGGCAAGCGGTGTTCCATCGTGGCCGAGGAGGAGGAGAACCCCGACGGCAACATGCGCGTGCGGGTGCGCTGGATCAACCCGGAAGCGCCCAAGCCGGCGGACAAGGCGTTCCTGGCGAAGCTCAGCGGACGGGCGCGGTCCCTCTTGCTGGGGCAGCCCAAGCCGGCACCCGCCGCGGTCCCCGCGGTCATCCAGGCCACTGACGAGGACGACGTCCCCTTCTGACCATGAGCCCGAAACTCCAAGCCATCGCCGATCAGGCGGCGAAAAGCCTCTTGGCCCTCGTGACGGAGGGCGAGAAGGACATCCTCAAGGCGTGGGCGGCGTGCGTCGAGGAAGCGCAGGTCCAGGAGCAGAAACCCAAGCTGCGCCTGACCTTCACCATCACGCTGGACCTGGACAAGGACCAGGCCGAGCACGACCTGACCTTTGGCATCCGGCATCGGCTCAGCGCCGTGGCGTCGATCCCGGACCCGAACCAGCCGCTCCTGCCGCTGGACGCGGCCACGGACACGACCCTGGTCACGATCAAGACCGCGCACGGCTCAGCCACCGCGCCCCTGGGCGCGATGAAGGCGGCGGCAAAACAAGTCCGCAAGCGGGCCGAAGCGTCTCCGAAGTGAAATGACCTTCCGGCCCTATCAGCCCCGTTTCGTGGACGCCATGCTCGGCGCCCTGGTCGAGTTCGACCGGGTGCTGGGCGTGGCCCCCACCGGCTCGGGCAAGACTGTAATGGCCGGCGAGATGGCCCGGCGGTGTCTGCCCTTCGGGCCGGTGCTCTTCCTGGCCGACGCGCAGGAGCTTGTGAAGCAGGCGGCCGACAAGCTCGGGATTTGGGCCGGCACCATCCCGCAGGTCGAGATGGCGGAGTCGGAGGCTGGCCCGGGTGACCGTCTGGTGGTCGCGACCACGCAGAGCATGGCGCGCCGCCTCGAGAAGTGGCCCGCGGATTACTTCAGCCTGGTCATCGTCGATGAAGCCCACCGGAACACGCTCGGCACCCAGGCGCAAAAGGTCCTCGGACACTTCGCCTCCGCCCAGGTAGCCGGAATCACGGCGACCCCGTTCCGGTCTGACAAGCAGCAGCTCGCGACCTTTTACCAGACGATCCCGTGCGAGATCAGCCTGGTCGAACTCATCAAGGAGGGTTACCTCGCGCGCATCGTCATCCAGTCGGTGCCGGTCCGCGTGGACCTGTCCGGGGTCAGGACCCGGAGCGGCGACTACCGGGAGGAGGACCTGGGGGACGCCATCGAACCGCACCTGGCCGAGTGCGCCGAGATCCTCGCCGAACACGCGCGCGGCCGGCGGACGGTGGTGTTCCTGCCCCTGATCGAGACCAGCAAGCGGTTTGTCGAGGCCTGCCGCGAGATCGGGCTGCGCGCGGTGCATGTCGACGGGGAGGACCGGACCGAGTTGGAGACTTTCCGGCGGCGCGAGGCGGACATCATCTGCAATGCCTCGCTCCTGACCACGGGCTGGGATCAGCCCGACGTGGACTGCGTCATGGTGCTCCGGCCCACCAAGAGCCTGGTCCTCTACAGCCAGATGGTCGGCCGGGGCACCCGCATCTACCCCGGCAAGGATCACCTGCTGGTCCTGGACCCGCTGTTCCTCTCGGATTCGATGGACCTGATCCGGCCGGCCCGCTTGATTGCCCAGACCCCCCAGCAGGCCCGGTCGATGGAGGAGGTCCTCGCCCGGGGCGAACAGATGGACCTGCTCGAGGTGGAGGCCGTGGCGGCGGCGGAGCGGAAGCGAGCGCTGGCCGAGAAGCTCGCCGAGCAGGCCCAACGCAACATGCGTGTGGTCGATGCCATCGAGTTCGCGGTCGGTCTCGGGGAGGAGACCCTTCTCGATTATGAGCCGACGATGGGCTGGGAACGGGAACCGGTGAGCCCGAAGCAGGCCGCGGCCCTCGAGCGAATGGGCTTCAGCCTGCAGCGGGTGACGTGCAAAGGACACGCGAACAAGCTGCTCGACCTCCTCTTCAAGCGGCGGGACCTGGGGCTGGCGACGCCCAAGCAGGTGAAGTGGCTCGTCAAGTTCGGCTACCCCGACCCCTACGCGGCGACGTTTGCCGAGGCGAGCGACTTTCTCGACCGGCAGTTCAACCGGCGTTCACGCTACGAAGCGATGGCGGAGGAACCAGCATGACTACGATCCGAAAGAAACGGCTGATCCGGGCCGTCGAGTGTGATCCCGAAGCAGACTCCGCACGGGGTCAAACCGGCGCTCGTCTTTTCCGTTGATCCGAAGGGGACCTTGATGATCTGGCCCAAAGGCACGTGGCGCCGACCGGTGGTCTCCTTCCACCTGGCCAAGCTCTATGCCCGCGGTCTGGGAGAAATGTTCACATGAAATACCAACTCACGTTTGCCTGTGGGGCCACGATGATCGTGAAGACCCCCTGGGAGGTCGGGAAGAGACTCGTCACCTATACCAGCCCCCATCAGGGGCACCAACGGCCCGTGCCCCCGGATCATCCGGAGTTGCGAATGCAGTGCGCCTTCATGTGTCCGGTCGGCGTTCGGCGTAGCGGACGCAAGGTCATGAGGGGCTGGTTCGAAGAGCCGAAAGGGAACTCCGACAACAAGCTTGGCTTCCTGGTGAAGTGCAAGGTGGTCGAATGCGAGGAGTGCCAATGAAGAAAGGTGTTCCACCGATCAAGCGAACCTGTGCCTGCGGGCAGCCTGCCGTCGCGTGGTTCGGCGGGCAAGCCATCTGCGCCGGGTGTCAGGCCAAGGGACGTCGGCCGGTCAGGAATGAAGCCGCAGGCCTCCGACGGCCAAGGAAACTCTCCGTTGATACTCGCCAATGATCATCGGCATTGGACTGCTTACCCTGTCCCTGATCGCAGCATTGCTCATCTGGAGCATGTGCTTCCTCGCATCGCGCCCCGACTGCTACCAGTGCCCGACCTGCGGGCGGTACTGGGACCGCGAAGGAAGCCGGCGCATCAAGGTGGTCAGTGGACGGGTGATCATGTTGCAGTGCCGGCGATGCCGGCGAAGGACCCAAACCGAAAGGACTCACAGATATGGCATGGAACCCAAGCCCCGACGTGGCCGACTGCCGGGACATCGCCCGGAAGTGGAAATGCGATCAAGTAGTGGTACTGGCCGTACACAGCAAGATAGGGCAGTGCAAGGTCGTGAGCTACGGCGAGACCCGGGCGCTGTGTGCGGCAGCGAAGCGGGTGAATGACCACCTATGCAAGGAGATCCAGCAAGGGCTGATCGAGTTCGAAGTGGAATGAGAAGCGCGGAGAAGGAAACGGACAGGACATCATGGCGACGACGCTCGAAACGGCTCTGACGCTGCTGGAAATCGAAAAGGCCGTCTGCATCCCGGTAGGACCAGACAAGCGTCCCAAGGTGTCCTGGCGCAAGTACACCGAAACCCTGCCGACGAAGGAGGACTATTGCCGATGGTTCGACAACGGCGCGGCCGTCGCGATTCTGGGGGGAAGCATTCAGTGCCTGGACGTGGACACCAAGCACGCGGATGCCGGGCTCTGGAACCTGCTGCTGCAACGGTGTGAAGATGTCGGCCTCGGGTCCCTACTGGAACGGCTCCTGATCCAGCGCACCCCCTCGGGGGGCTATCACCTGGTGTGGCGCTGCGATGCCGAGCTGCGCGAACGTCAAGCTCGCCGAGAATGCCAAGCGGGAGGTACTCCTCGAGACGCGCGGGTCCGGCGGTTACTTCGTCATCAGCCCTTCGCCCGGTTACCGCCTCATCCAGGGGGACTGGTCGGCCATCCCGACGCTCACCGAAGATGAGCGGGATGATCTGCTCGCGGTGGCCCGGTCATTCAATGAGCACCAGCCGCGCGGAATTCCGCCCCCAGGTGCCGGCCGGGGCCGAAACCACGCCGGGGGATGACTTCGATGCGCTGGAGACGTCCCGGGGCTGTTGCTCAAGCACGGCTGGACCCGGACCGACGGCAGCGGGCACTACTGGACCCGGCCGGGGAAGGACCGGGGCATCTCGGCGTCATGGGACATCATCCCGGGCCGGTTCTACGTGTTCACCACCTCGACAGCGTTTGAGGCCCAGCACGTCTATCGGCCCTGGCATGTCTTCGCGATGCTTGAATGTGGCGGGGACTTCGCGGCGGCCGCGCGGCGGCTGGTCGAATTGGGCTACGGCGCGCCCAGGAGATCACGGCTGGGGTCCGGCTCTACCTACACCCGCGGGGGGCTTCTGCCTGCCCAGGATGACGCCCAGGCCGCTCCTGAAGCCGATTCCCGATACTACCCCCCATCCTGTCCCTCGATCAGGAAGAGGCCGCCGACTGGCCCACTCCAGAGGAAATCGTCCAGGGAATCCTCTACCGGGGGGCCAAGGGGATGATCGCCGGGCCGTCCAAGAGCCGGAAAACGTACATCCTGACCGATCTGGCCATCAGTGTCGCCGCCGGCGTGCCCTGGCTCGGGTTCCCGACCACGAAGTGCCCGGTGCTGTATGTGAACATCGAGCTGCAATCCTTCGCCTTCCGCGACCGTCGGCGAGCCATCGCCCAGATCAAGCTGACCCGGCAGGACGGCTTGCCGCTCTGGTCCTGGCACCTGCGGGGCTACGGGGTGAGCCTGACCGCTGATCCGGAAGATGCTGCTCGAAAAGTGCCGCACCGAAGGGATCGGACTCATCATCATCGACCCGACCTACAAGCTCAACCAGGCGACGGAAGAAAACGCGGCGGAGGATGTAGGGCGGCTCCTGAATGAGTTCGAACAGATCGCCCTCGAGACCAACGCGGCCATCGTGTTCTGTCATCACTTCGCCAAGGGAACGGCCGCGGACCGGAATAGCGTGGACCGGGCCTCGGGGTCGGGCGTGTGGGCGCGGGACCCCGACGCCATCCTGACCATCAGCCCGCACGAAGACCCGGAGTGCATGATCGTCGAAACACACCTGCGCAACTTCAAGGCGGTCCCCGCCTTCGTCATCCGGTGGAAGTATCCGGTCTGGGAACGGGACCTCCAGGCGGACCCGACCGCGCATTACCGACCCCAGCGGTCACGGTCCTCAAAGCCGCAGAAGCCGCCTCATCGGCCGCGTAGCGTCACCCCGGCGGAAGTGAAGCAGTTCCTGCAGGACCCGCAGGTTCAGGACGCCTGTCCGACACTGGCGCTGAAGGTTCAGGAAGCGATGCACCGCTGGGATCTCAGCCGGTCGCAGGTGTACCGATACTTCAGTGAAGCGGGGGTCGAATCTGACCGCGAAAGCGAACCCGAAACCATCAACCGAAAGGACCAAGCACCATGATCGATGACTCCGCACAGGCTCATGACCTGTTGCCCTGTCCCTTCTGCGCCAGCAGTGACACCACCATCTGCCCCGGCCCGACCCCGTTTGTCTTTTGCCGGACCTGCGCGAGCAACGGGCCGTCGGTTCGACTGACCCCCACGGAAGTGCGGAACGTCGAATCGACCCTCGAAGCAGCGGCGACCGAAGCGGCGCGCCTCTGGAACGTTCGGCCGGCTGTATCGGCGCGTGAACCGCGGCGGGTCCGGGTATCCGAAGCCGTCGCGGTGGAACTCCATGGCAGGGTGGTCCGAGGCTGCGTCGGGGTCGAAGTCGGCCGCAGTGACGGCATGGTCGAGGTCCAGATCGACGGCGACACCCGGGTGCGCAAGTTCGAAGAGCGGTACGTCAAACCCATCACCCTAGATTATCATGCGAAGCGGCAACATAACTGAAGGTGTGTCTCACACCCCGAAACCTCATGAGACGCCGAAAACCGGCAAGGTGACTTCTGAGACACGTAACCTGTTGCCCGTGTGTGCATTAACCGCAGCGTCTCGGCCTTCGCAGAAGTGCCTTCCGACAGATACGAGACGTGTCTCATTCGTCTCACGGCCGGACAGGCTTCTGGAACGGCATGTGAGACGTTGTAATGGCTTGACTTCTGGGAGCTTACATTGGCTTGTCTCATTTGTCTCATTTGGTCGCACCACACTCTCTTTCTCCGTGTCTCAGAACCCCCCCTCTCTCCAGAGAGAGAGTGAGAGGGGGGGGTTCTTAGACACACGGAGGAGAAGAGACGATCGCGACGCCCCCCCCCGCGAATCCAGGCCCCCAGAATCCAGGCCGCCGGCGGCGGGACCGGAGGAACCTGCGGCCATGAAACCAACCCCGATGCCCCAGGGAGTCGAAACCGTCAGCCAGTGGTCCGACAAGCTGCTGGCCGTCCCCTTCGAGGCCTTGCTCTTCCGGCGCGACCGGGCCATCCGGTGCGGTGACATCGAGGAAGCCCTGGCCTGCGCCATCGCCATCGACAAGAAGCGGGGCATCCATTCGGCCCCCCACCCCTCAATTCCAGCCCCCATTCGCCGTAAACGAAACCAACCATGAAGACATCCACCAACCCAAGTGACACCCGTACCCTGAATGAACTGGTAGCCAACTACAGGCGCGAAATTATTGATGAATGGCGACTGATGATCGCCCTGCGCCGCGCGAACCCGGGGTGCACCGTCCGCTTTCAGCGCGCAGCCGTGAGCGGTCCGAATGCTGATGTGACGCTCGTGTTCATCGGTTTTCCCTCCGGGCACGCTTCCGTTTCGGCCATGCCCTCCCACAGGCTAGATCAGCTCCGTCAGGGAGTTACAGACGCCGAAGCGCTGGCTGCTATGGCGAGCCGAGTTGGCTGCGTTTCGAATGATGACATCGATGAGCTATGAGCCCCAAGGAACGCGAGCAGCTTACCGAACTCTCAGCCTGGGTCATCCGGCTGATTGATGCCGCCCCGAGTCGCGTAGACAAAATGTGCCGAGCCTATGCACTGACGTCGGCCCTTCGCGCGGACACTTCCGGTCGAGAGCTTATCTGGCTACTCAAGGAGCTGCGCGCCTGTTTGCGGGCGGATCGCGCCCAGAAAAGCAATTAGGCATGACCCGCAAGGAACTCGAAGCCCTCGGCTATGTCGAAGTCAGCCCCGATACGTGGGCCAAGCCGGATCCTCATCTGGGTCGGCTACCGGCCGCCTTCCCTGAACCGGCTCCTGGGTGCCCACTGGAGTCACAGCCACCGCGACGCGCGGGCCGCGCGCCAGGCATGGGTCCGGGCAACCGCCGGCGTCGCCCGACCGTCACGCTCATCGTCCACCGCCGCCGACTCCTGCCCGACGGGGACAACCTCATCGCGGGCTGCAAGCACCTGCGGGATGCCATCGCCGCCTGGCTCGGGGTCGATGATGCCGACGCCCAGGTTGCCTGGGAGTACGCCCAGATTGCGACCCGGGGCATGGAAGGGGTAGCTGTCTCGATCAGTCCATGAAAGCTCAGCCCATGCATGACCTGATGTGGTGGGGCTACCTCCACCGCAATGGCTCCCTGCAAGTCAAGCGGTGGTTCGGGGACCACGCCGACTACACGACCGACTGCGAGGGCAATGACTTCGTGCTCGCGGTGGTGCCCCCGTTCCCAGCGCCGTCGCGGGATGATGCCCTGACCGTGATCCGGACCCAGCTCAAGCGCCAGCTCAGCGGCGGACCTTCGTAATACGTTCCATCACCCGACGTTCTATGCCTCCAATGCCCTGTGTTCGCCTTCACGCCATTGGCAACCTGTTTGAGGGTCGCGGTCCTCTGACCGCGCCGGTGAAGACATGACGAAGTACCAAGCCGAACTGACCCCGCAGAATGTCGAGCCTACGGAATGCGGGGAGTGTGACTTCGATTGGGACACCGTTTACCAGCACCTGGACGGCCACTGCGAAGGCGGCTGCCCGAAAGCACTGACGGCTTTCAGCATGCTGCTCAATGCCATCATGGACGTGAGCCGGCTCGACCGGAAGGTGATCGGCCTGCGCGTCATCGCCCTGGCCTGGGTCCTCAATCCCGCCAACGTCCGGGGCAGCCCGTCCCTGGTCCGGCTCGCCCGGCGCTGCGGTGTGACCCGAAACTACATGGCCATGCTCACGGGCGAGATGTCCCGGTTGGCCCGGTGGCGGAACCGCGCGCAACAGCATGCCTGGAACTGGCGGCAGAAGGCCTCGCCGCCCACCGGCAACCCGCCCAAGCCGTAGCCCACGCCCATGCCCGCGATTCTGCACGAGTTCGAAATCCCGCTCACCCGACGGCAAGCCCGCCAGATCGGGGCCGCGTGGCGGCACTACGGCGCCGACGGCGGGGTCTGCGTGTGCATGAACCCCAGCGAAGTCTGGACCGCCCCTTCCGGGACCAGTCAGCCGTCCCTCGAGGTGATGATCCTGGATGCCAGGCTGGCGTCGGCGCTGCACGGGCTCATCCGGACCCACGCCATTGCCCGGCCTTCGAACGGTCACCGGACCGCCCTGCAGGCCGGGCAACCTCCAACCGAACCGTCTGATGGCCTGTAGAAGCGCGCCAAATGCCCTGAGACGCATCGGACGCCCGCGGGAAGGGGTTAGGTCCCCCCCGGGCCTTCCGACGCCAGGAACCGCCCTTTGCGGCGCAGGAGCGGCCGGTATCGCACGTTGAAGGGGCAGGGAATGTCTTTGACGGTCCAGTGTTCGCAGTTGTGGCTGTTGCCGGGCTTGGTGCCTGAAATGCCGCCTGCGCCCAGACAGGATGACAATGAACAATGGTCAGATATCAACGAGTTCCCCGGCTACCAATGCTCCACACTGGGGCGCTTCCGCAACGGGAAGACCGGGCAGGTCCTTTACGGCACCGTCGCCCACAACGGTTACGTCCACATTGGCATGCAAAAGGACGGCATTCAGACCTGGCGGCTGGCCCACCGTGTCATTGCCGAGACTTTTCTCGACAAGCCGCAGACCGACCGTGGATTGGTGGTCAATCACATTAACAAGAACCGCGCCGACAACCGCGTATGCAACCTGGAGTGGGTCACCCGTAGTGAGAACGCAAGGCACTGGCGTCGCCTGCGGGGGTAGGAGTCTTCTTTTGCCCCCTGGGCCCCGGCTGGGTTAAGGCCATCCCCGACTTTGCTCGCGCATGTCTCATTTCCGGAAAAACGCGCACCAGTTCCGCCAACCCTCATGAAACCCCTGCAAAAGCCCATGAAACCGAACCCGGAAGATCCCGGAATCTTCCGGATTCCTTCCGGATTTGACCCCGCTTCACCCTGAAGACCCGCTCGAATCATGCCCTCCAAGAAACAGCCCCCCTCCGCGCCGCCCCCGACCGGGCCGGCCATCAACTGCGCGTTCGACAAGCTCGTTCCCCTCGAGCAGTTGATCCCGAACCCGCGCAACCCCAACCAGCACCCCGAGGTCCAAATCCGGCTCCTGGCCAAGGTCATCGCCCACCAGGGGTGGCGCTCGCCGGTGGTGGTGTCCAAGCGGTCCGGCTTCATCGTGTCCGGTCACGGCCGGTACGAAGCGGCGAAGGTCCTCGGGGTGTCGGTGGTGCCCGTGGACTTCCAGGAGTTCGCCACCGAGGCTGATGAGTGGGCGCACCTGATCGCGGACAACCGGCTGGCCGAACTCGCCGAGTCGGACAGCGCCGCGATGCGCGAACTGCTGGCCGAACTGCAGGCAACCGACTTCGACCTCGACCTGACCGGGTTTGACGCCGACGCCCTCCTCGCCGCCCTGGCCGACCCGACGCAGGAAGCGCCCCCGGAGGACTTCGATGTGAAGGATGAGAGCATCCCGACCGAGTTCCAGTGCCCCAAGTGCCAGTTCCGGTGGTCCGGCAAACCGTCATGAATCCTCCTGACCTACAACTGGAACGGCAAGTCCTCGACAACCTCGATGGAAAGCTGCTTCGCCTGCTGATTGACCGGAAGCTGGCGTCGTCTGTCGCACAGGGCAAGAAAGCCCGGGCAGGCCTGCCGGTGCGTGACCCTGCGCGGGAAGCCCACATCATGCAGCGTTACGAGTACTTGGCCCCTGGTGCCGGCCCCGTCGCCCGCGCCATCCTCAACTGGTGCTGTCATGCAGACTGAAAAACCTCCCTACCGGGTTCCAAGCATGGCCGAGATCGCGGCGGTGCCCTGGAACGGATTCACGGCCATCTCGACCTTCAGCGGCTGCGGCGGCAGCTCCCTGGGCTACAAGATGGCCGGCTTCCGCGTCGCCTGGGCGTCCGAGTTTATCCCCGCGGCCGTCGCCGTCTACCGGGCCAACCACCCGGACACCGTCCTGGACTCCCGGGACATCCGGAAGGTCCAGCCCGCCGAAATCCTCGCGGCCGCCGGCCTGAAGGCGGGGGAACTCGATTTGTTCGATGGGTCTCCGCCCTGCGCTTCCTTCAGCACCGCGGGTAAGCGGGAAAAGTACTGGGGCAAGGCGAAGAAATACTCGGACACCGTCCAGCGCACCGATGACCTGTTCTTCGAGTACATCCGGCTGCTCGACGGGCTCAAGCCCAAGGTATTCGTCGCCGAGAACGTCAGCGGCCTGGTGAAGGGCGTCGCCAAAGGGTACTTCCTCGAGATCCTCGCCCGGCTCAAAGCCTGCGGCTACCGCGTCGGCTGCCGGGTCCTCGACGCCCAGTGGCTCGGGGTTCCCCAGGCCCGGCAGCGGACGATCTTCATCGGCGTGCGCGAGGACCTCGGAAAGGACCCGGTCTTTCCGAAGCCCTTGCCCTACCGGTACAGCCTGCGTGAGGCGCTGCCGTGGGTGGTTCGGGGCAAGTACGGCCCGAAGTGGAAGGCTTCGGACGCGCCCAGCCCGACGGTGAGCGCGGGCATGTGCTACAACCCGGCCACCAGCCACCAGGGCCTCGAGCTGGTCGAAGCCCGGGTGCTTCAGGGGCCGCAGGGGAACGGTCGGGCGGAGGGAAAGGACCTCACCGACCGCCCGGCGCCCGCGGTCCTGGCGACGCAGACGCGGACCATGGTGGTCGAGACCAAACTGACGGGCGGATCGGGGTCGGCCTTCGAGCAGAAGGGGCGAGCCTACGACCTGAACCAGCCCTGCCCGACCATCCTGGGGTCCAAGCCCAACCAGCTCGAGGTAAGCATGACGGGCTACGCCGTAGGGCGCGAGTGGGACAAGCTGAAGCCCGGCCAGTCATCGGGGCGGTACTTCAACCTGGTGCGACCGCACCCGGACCACCCCTGCCCGACCATCTGCGCGTCACACGGGCATGCGGGGGTGGCGAGCGTCACGCACCCGACCGAGAAGCGGAAGCTCCTGATCGCCGAACTGAAGCGCATCTGTGGCTTCCCGGATGACTTCGTGCTCACCGGCACCTACGCGCAGCAGTGGGAACGGCTGGGCCGCGCGGTGCCGCCGGTCATGATGTCCCACATCGCTGCCGTGATCCGTGATCAGATCCTCGACCCCACAACCTCATGAAACGAAATGCCCCCGTCATGACCCCCGCCAAACCCACCGACCGGAGTGCGCGTGTTGCCGAACGGCTGGCCGACATCACCCGTCACAGCCCCACTCGCGCCGGGCTGTTTCACAAGGTCTATTACCAGCGGCCCTCTAAAGCGTTGGCGGTCAAGGCCAAGTGCCTGGACTGTACGTGCTGGCAGCCGCTGGAAATCCAAAAGTGCCAGATCGTGACCTGCCCGTTGTGGCGGGTGAGGCCCTACCAGAAGGCCCCGCTTTGTCAAACGGAGGCCCGTGGCGGGCCTTCCCGGGAAGGAACAAGTTCGGGGAGGGTCAGGATAGCGGAGGGGGTATGACGATCTTCAAAACCCCCTCCTATTGGCGGTTAAACCGTCACACGATGGTGGGATGCCTCTTTCGGCCCCTGCGGACCAACCGACTGAACCGCCTGAAGCTGTCCCCATCATGAGCCTGGACGCGAGCAAATGGATTCCCACGCACTGGACGTTCCGCAACTCGGGGGTCGCGGAGCACTTCGATCAGCACGTCCGGGAACAACTGCCCTGGTACGATCTGGCCACCAACGCCGTGGCGCACTTCGGCTGGCACTTCATTCCGCGCGGCGGGGTGGTCTATGACATCGGGGCCTCGACGGGGAACATCGGGCTGGCGCTGAAGGAAACGCTCGAGCAGCGTGGCGCCCGCTTCATCGCCATCGAGGAGAGCCGGGAGATGGCCGCGCGGTACAACGGCCCGCCGAAGCTCGCCATTGCCGACGCAGCGACCTTTGACTACGAGCCCTTTGACTTCGCGGTCTGCTTCCTGGTGCTGATGTTCCTGCCCGTCGACACCCGGGCGACGTTCCTGCGTCGACTCGAGTCCCTGATCAAACCCGGCGGCGCGTTGGTGGTGGTGGACAAGGTCCAGATGCCGGCGGGCTACCTCGGAACCGCCTTCAGCCGGCTCACCTTGCAGCACAAGCTGGCGATGGGCGCGCAGCCCGTGGACATCCTCCGCAAGGAGCTGTCCCTCGCCGGCTATCAGCGCCCCCTCGACGCCGCGCTCTTGCCCGGCAGGGCGGAGCTGTTCTTTCAGCTCGGGGAGTTCGCGGGCTGGATCGTGGTCAAGCCGGAGCACTGAGTATGGCGCAGCTCCAAACCGTTGCCCCCGCGCAACTGGCGCGTTTGTCCGGCCTCACCGAGCGCCGGCTGCGCGAGTTGGCGGCCGAGGGGTGGTTCCCCCGCGCCGCCGGCGGGCAGTATCAATTGGTCCCGGCCATCCAGGGCCTGCTGCGGTACTACCGAGAAAAGGACCAGTCCCGGGTGCTGCAAGAGGTGTATGACAGCATCACGTCTTGTTCGACCTCGACCGGCATCCCGATGGCTACGCTGAAGCACGCCAAGCGGAGCGGGCGCGGTGCCTTCCGGGGCAGCCGGGTGTATCTGCCCGCCCTCATCCGCTGGCTCTTCGAAGCCCGGGACCGGACGGCCGTGGATTATGAGCAGGAACGTGCGCAGAACCTGGTGCTGCAAAATGCGCGCCTGCAGTTCGAACTGAGCCGCATCCGCGGGGAAATGCTTTCGGCGCAGGATGTGTACAACGTCGGCGCTCGCCTGGGTCAGGCCATCCGGCGGGTGGTCGGCCAGCTTCACTTGCAGGCCCCGACGCTGGTGGAACTCACGACCGCGCAGCTCGACCTTCGCCTGAAGGACATCGAAGACCAGGTGCTGACTCAGTTGCATTCCCTCGATCAGAACATGGCGACCTGGAAGGCCACCGCGGACCAGACAGCTCGCAGCCAGCCGGACCCGGCCGTTGTCCCCCTGCCTGTCTCGACAGACTCCCTCTGAGGCCGGCCTCAATCTGCTGCTGAGATTCACTGGACCCGCCGACGGTACGCCCTCTAGGAGGCCTCCCGTATGGCACATGTACAGCTACCCGAAACGGTCCAGACGATCATCGCGCAAGCGGGCGGCCTGGGATTACAAGGAGCGTTCGCCTACATCGGCGCGTCGGCCTTCAGTCACCGGTGCGCCGAGGCCGTCGGTGATTAGCCCCGTCTGGCGCCGGAAATGGTCCGTAGCGCACGCGCGATTCAAGCCAAGCGGCCGGTCCGCCGACACGGCAGACCGGCCGAGAGCAAGGAACTTGGCTGTGCGTGTGACGGCGAGCGGTTCAGGCGCGGAAGCGCCGGTATGCCACAAATCCGACCAAGCCGAGAGCGGCGAGTCCGGCGTAGGCAGAAGGTTCCGGAATGGGAACCAGCGCAGGCACGTCTTCGGAAGTGCCGTCGATAACCCCGACGGTCTTCAGGACGTAGGAGGTGAATGGCGTCTCAATGGCCTGCCAGGCGCTCACGTAGCCTTCTTTCACCGGGTTTTGGGTCCAGAAGAACGAGATGGCACCGCCCGTGTTCATCCCCAGCGCGGACAGAACGCCGGTGCCGGCGGCCTGGTCCACGCGGACAGGCCCCGGCTGTCCCACGGGTACGCCGAGGGAGACGATGTCCAGGCCGTCGGGTGTCTGATCTGTGTTGAACACACGATACCAGAACGTCATGGCGTTGGCACCGTAGCTGTTCCCCACCGTAACCGCCGAGTCGACTTGGGCTGTGAACTTGCCCAGATTATCCGGGGTGGCGGCCGAACTATTGTAGGCGATCGCGGCGCCGCCCGGACCGGCGGGCAACGCGAACGGCATGGAACCCGCGGGATCACCGGGGTTCAACAGTAGGCTGGCGCTGAGGGGCACTGAGGCGCTCATCACGAGTGCAATCCCCACAGCCTTGATAGGCATTAGTACTCTCATGGTGCTTACTCCCTGACTCCTTTTTTCGTTGCTCCTTAGAGACTGTGCAACATGGACTGTAGCCAGCGCGAACAGACCGTCAATAAGTGTTCCCCTGAGGCCGTGCTACGTATGCCGGACCAGCTCGACAGAAGTCTGTACCGTTCCGACCGCGCCCGTATCTTCGAGAAGGCCGTTTAGAGCGCGGCCAGTGTTGACCCTGAAGCAGTTGCCCACGCTGTGTGAGCGGCTGAGCGCGTGGTACCGGGAGGATTGATCGCCACTGGACCTCTCACCGGTGCGCCCTCTAAGAGGCGCGCTGTATGCAACTTGCATCTCTACCTGAGACGGTCCAGACGATCATCGCGCAAGCGGGCGGTCTGGGATTACACGGAGCCTTCACCTACATCGGCGCCTCGGCCTTCAGCCACCGGTGCGCGGAGATGGTCGGCGAGTATCGGTCCAGCCGGCCTTCCCGGCTCAGATCTGAAGGCGGCGAGTCCTTCATCGACTATGAAGTCGGTCTCGAATGCCGGGTGAACGGGAAGCCTGGCCGGCGATGGACCCTCGTCATCGCCTACGAACCTGACGACACCTACACCGTCTGGCTGATCGAGGGCCGCCGGCGTCGGCAACTCTCCTCTTCGATTGTCCTGGCCTGCGACCGGGACGTGTACTGCGACACCCTTCAGTC
>JABTUJ010000055.1 GCA_015075445.1 Verrucomicrobiales bacterium | reverse complement strand
CAGCTGCGGAACAAGCCGGGGAACTGGTCAAACAGTTGACCGATCCGTCGCTGTTTTGGAGCAAATATCCGGTAACCACTTCGGCGATGAATGAACCAACATTCCGCCCGGATGCATTCTGGCGCGGTGACGTGTGGCCTCCCACCAACTATTTGATCGCGCTCGGCCTGGCTCGCTATGGCTACTACGACCATGCCAGGGAGCTGACCGACAAGATGCTGGAGTTGGTGAGGAAGCATGACGGCCATTCCCACGAACGCTACAACGGTGTGGAAGGCCGCGGTTTGGGAGTCAAGGATTACTGCTGGGGAGTCGCCATCTGGAGCATGCTTGTGAATACCCATTACGGCGTTCAGGAGGACTACCGGACGATTGTGGTCCCGCCCCATGCCAAGGGCCGGAAATTGAAGCTCGGGAAACTGGAGGTGACCTATCCCAACGACACTTCAGTAGAGTTGAAATCTGCTTTTCAGCGGGAATTCAAGGTTGTGTTTCCAGGCAACATCAATGCGGAGATCCAGGTTCAGTGCGACGGGGCAACGATAAAATCCGTCAACCCAACCGGCGCAGTATCTGAGATTTCATTCACCGCACTGCCCGGAAAGACCTATAGGGTCGCGAGTCCGAACCGTCCTCAGTGAGCCGTCTGACCGTGAAGAGCGGGCGTTTCCTCACGTTGAACAAGCTATGGTCGCAATCTCACAGGACGACCGGAATGAAACGCACATATCAAACGCGGATGATCGCCACCCTGCTGCTGGCTCCGGCGACCGCCCGCTGCGCCGAAGCTGGCTGCGGAGGAATCGAATAAGTGAATCACGTTGAACGATTTCGTGCCGTCATGGCTTTTCAAGCGGTGGACCGGTTGCCGCGTTGGGAATGGGCCATGTGGTGGGACCTGACCATTGACCGCTGGCACGCCGAGGGCCTGCCCCGGGAGTTGCGCTTCAGTCAGGTTTTCGACATTGCCCGTTACTTCGGGCTCGATCCCTATCAGCAGTTCTGGTTCAGCACCACGGATGCGACCATCGAAGCCACGCAGCATCACGTCGAAGGCATGGTTTCCAACATGGACGACTACCTGCGCATCCGGCCGCAGCTTTTTCCGGATCACGATTCAGCCATTCGCGGCATGTCCTCGTGGGCAGCGCGGCAGGAGCGGGGCGAGGCCGTGGTGTGGAGCACGCTGGAGGGGTTCTTCTGGTTTCCCCGCACGCTCATGGGCTTCGAGAAGATGATGTATGCCTACGCGGATGAACCGGAGTTGTTGCACCAGATCAACCGGGATCTGTTGGAGTTCAACTTGCGTTTGCTCGACCGGATTCTGCCGATCTGTGTGCCGACTTTCATGACCATCGCGGAGGATATGTCTTACAACCACGGGCCCATGATCTCCAAACGCACCTTTGACGAATTCGTGGCCCCGTATTACCGCCAACTCTTGCCGCGGCTCCAGGAACGCCAGATCCCTCTGATCATGGACACCGACGGCGATGTGACCCTGCTGGTGCCCTGGCTCAAGGAACTGGGCATTGCCGGGGTGCTCCCACTCGAGCGCCAGGCCGGCGTGGACGGCCTGAAGCTCCGCCAACAATTCCCCGCCTTCCTCTTCATTGGCCACTTCGACAAGATGACCATGAACCGTGGCGAACAGGCCATGCGCGCCGAATTCGAGCGACTCCTGCCCCTGATGCGGGCCGGCGGGTTCATACCCAGCGTCGATCACCAGACACCTCCCGGTGTTTCGCTCGAACAATACCGGTCCTATCTGCGGTTGTTAGATGAATACACGGCCATGACGGGCTGAACCGCTGGGCGGAAATTGCCGCCGCATTCAAATCTACGACTTCATGAACCGATACCGAACCATCCAAGACAACAAAACCATGAACAATCCGGCAAACAATCCGCCAACTGTTTCCAGTTCCCGCCGCCGCTTCCTCAAACAGGCCGCCGGCGCCAGCACGGTTTTCGCCGCGCCCAACATCTTTACTGGCTCCTTTTTCGGCCTGTCAGGGCGCGCCATTGCAGAGCCAGTCTCGCCATGGCGCATGCGCCTCGCGTTTTCCTCGGTCATGCTCGCCGAATTGCCCATCGAGGAGGTCTGCGCGCGGGCCGCCCAGATGGGTTTCGAGGCGATCGACATCTGGTGCCCGTTTGACAATTGTCAGCAGGCTTGACCCAGTCCTGCACCTATCTGAAGGATTGCCACCAGAAGGCCACTGCTTGACTTGGACAGACTGAACACTCAATTGTGAAAGCCCACCAACTTTCCACCCCCACCATGAGAATCCACTCTATGTATTCACTCCTCGCCTTTGCCGCACTGCTTGCCGTCACTTCAGGCTCAATGATGGCCCAGGTTCACTATCAAGGAGATCAACCCTGGAGCCAACGTGCCGATTCGGGACCGGATGCGGAAGTGCCGGGCTGGTATTACAATCTGGGGCTTAGCGGGATCCGGGCCGAATTGGTCGCGAATGAACCCAAAGCGCTGCTGGTGAAACATGTGCTCTCAAACGCCCCGGCGCGGAACGCCATCAGAATTGACGACTTGATCATCGGGGCCGATGGCAAAGAGTTCCGCAAACCCCACCGCAACGGCTATGGAATGGAGGTCTTCGGCGCAGAAGGCCCGGTGGCGGAACTGGCGGAAGCCTTGGAAACCTGCCAGGCGGAATCAGCCACCGGCAAGCTCAAGCTCATGGTGAAAAGAGGCGGCGAAACGATCGACGTGGAACTCGATATCGGAAAAGAGTACGGCAGCTATGCCGCAACCTACCCGGCCGCTTGCCCCAAATCCGAAAGAATCCTCGGTGAATTGCTTGATTACATCAGCAAACAACAGGAGGAGAATGGTTCCTTCGGCGACCCGGTGCACAACGCCTTCGCCGCCCTCGCCCTGCTCGGGCGCGGCGAGAGGAAATACCTGTCGCAAGTCGAACGCAACCTGCGCCACCTGTGCGAGTCGATCAAGGCGACCGACGAGGGGACGAGGCAGGCTGGCTTGATGAACTGGACCTACATGGGCACCGCGATCGTGCTCAGCGAATACTATTTCATCACCAAGAAGTCCTGGGTGGTGCCGGAGCTGGAGAGAATCCGCGACCTGCTGTATGAAGGGCAGTATCTCGACATGTCCCAGATCAATCCCAAGGTCAAGGAATCACACCCTGATTCCTATCCCACCGGGCCCAAGCAGTCACACGGCGGCTGGGGACACAATCCCGGATTCGAGGGCTACGGACCCATCGCGATGATCACCGCCCAGGGTGCCCTGACCTACTCGCTGATGCATCGCTGCGGCATCGAGATCGATCGCCAACGCCATGACGCGGCCTACGAGTTTCTCAAGCGGGGCACCGGCGAGAACGGCTACGTCTGGTATGGTGATTCTACCGGCGGCGGGCCGAACGACTGGGCGGACATGGGCCGGACCGGTGCCGCTGGCATCGCCTTCTTCGCCAGTCCCTATGGCGAAAACACCTACCGGCGGCGGGCCTTGAAATACTCGGACATCATCGGCAAGCATCCCCAAAGCTTCCCCGACACCCACGGCTCGCCGACCATGGGCATGGCCTACGAGGCGCTCGCGGCCAATATCGAACCAAAGAACTTCCGCAAGCTGATGGATGCCAACCGCTGGTGGTTCACCATGGCTCATTGCGGCGATGGAACCTTCTACTATCAACCCAATCGGGACAATGCGGGTTATGATTCCTCGGCGAGGATGACGGCGTCCTCCGTGGTGGCCTTCATTTTCGCGATTCCCAAAGGAAACCTCGTAATCACCGGCAAAGCCTTGCCGTAATCAGCAGCCTGCGCCGTTCAGTTCGCTGCTCGCGCCGCTTACCACACCAACTTTCCGGCTATGAACAGAAAGACAAGGCAAGGAACCCGAGCTGTTTGGGCGGGGGAGGAAGAGTGCTTGCTTGGAGCGACCCAGGTGCCGGTGGTATTGAGCGCGGCCTTTGGCTTCAAGGATATGGAGGAGTGGCTCGAGGTGGCACGGGGCAAGGCCGAGGGGCATATCTGGAAGCTTGTCCCAGCGGAAGGGAGGCCCGTGGGTATTGAGGCGCTGCGCCAAGAAAACGGGCATAGCAGCCAGAAAGGCTCCATGCCCGAAATCGGTGCGTTATGCTCTGTCAGACATACAATGAACCAACGCCCGATGGCCAGATCATACCGCTGCAAGGCGAACTTCGTCAGTCCTTCCCACGGTCCGGGAAATGTGGACTATCAACGCTTCGAAGCCGAGCTGCGCCGGATCGATGAACTCCTGCGACTCAGCGGCGTCGAAGCGCTCTTTGTGGAGCGCAGTTTGGCAGGATGGCTGGCCCGGACCGGGCGGGTGCCCGACGCACGAGCAGACGAAGTATCAGCGCACCAGTGCCCAGGCGCTGCGCTGCAACGATGCTGCAGCGCTTGCTGGGCGAGGACTTTCGGGGATGAGCCGTCGGCTGGCCGAGTCGCCCTCTTCCAGTGGTTCTGCAGGTGGATCGCTTGGAGGAAGTGCGGGTGCCGAGCAGAGCCAGTTGGCGCGTACTTCCAATGGCTGCCGGAGGCCTGGGTGCAGGCCCTGGTCCGCCGGCTCGTGCAGGCGGCGCGGGAGACCGATGCCACCACGGGGTTCAACCGGCTCTGGCTGGCCAACGAACTGGAACTGGACACGGTGTGGATGGACAGCACGTGTGGCCGCGGACATCCATTTCCCCGTGGACTGGGTGCTGCTGCGGGACGCGACGCGGACGTTGATGAAGGCCACCGGCCTGATCCGGGCACACGGGCTCAAACGCCGGATGCCGGCCCCGGAGCAGTTTCTGCGGGCGATGAACCAGCAGTGCATCGCGATGGTGCAGACGGGCAAACAGGCCGACGCGAAGCGAAGCGCGCAAGCAGGTGTTGCAGAATGAAGCGCCTGAGCCGGGTGGTGCGACAACACGCTCGCCGGCATCAGGATCTGCTCGACACGCATTGGCAGGAGACAGATTGGACCTGGGCAGGCCGAGCAGGTGCTGGCCCGAATCGACGGGGTGCTGGCGCAGTTGCCCCGGGCGGTCAGCAAGCCATGAGCGGATCATCGGGGAGCAGCCGGTGGCCAGCGCGGACAAGATCCTGAGTCTCTACGAGGGCGATCTGCACGTGATCGTGCAGGGCAAAGGCCGGGGCGGCGGTGGGTTGGCAACACCGCTCTTCCTGGCCGAGCAGCGGCAGGACCTGGTAGTGGACCGGCATCTCTACCAGGAGAGTGCGTCAAGCGGACAGCCGGCGGTTGCCAGCCGAGCCTGGAACGGCGCAGTCTGGCTGCCGGCGGGCGTGCTCGAAGCAGTGGGCGGGGACCGCGGCACGACTGCAAAGGCCAACCAGGCGCTCTTGGCGGAGGCGGGGCTCTTCAACAGGCTGGTCCGCGCGGGGTGGCAGATTGCAGCGCCGTCGGCATGGGGCTCGGTTTGGGAAGATCCGTAACGGCAACGCAGACCGAGGGCAGATTGGGATTCTGAAGAATGACTTCTTGGGGCGGCGCTGCGGGCCAAGGGTATGAGCACCGGGCGCTGGGGGTAAGCTGGAGTGTGCTGGCCCACAATCTTTGGGTGCTGGCCCGGATGGGCAGGTGGCGGCGTCGGCGGAGCAGCGCGACGCAGCTTGATGTAGTCTGGCTGATGGGAGTACAAGGCTCGGCGGAGCCGTATCGTTAGAAGTCTGGAAAAACCACAACCCATAGCGGTGTCGGGCCGAAAGCGTGCCCGAGCTGTCATGATAAGCGCCACCAGGCTCACTCTCCTTCCTCTCCTATCGTCTCCCATCCGGAAACAGGGACTTCTGGGACGGGCTCTATCTATACTCGGAACAGCAACCCCACAGTCAACGTTTTCGAAGAGAAGGTGCGCCTCCTGGAAGATGCGGAGGCAGCGACGAGTGCCGCCTCGGGGATGGGTATTATCGTTCAACCCTGTTGCCTCTGGCCTCGGGCAACCGGGTCGTATCGGTCAAGACACCTACGGCGGAACCAGTGCGATATTCACTGAATACATGCCGAAATACCGGATCGATGCGGTCCAGTGTGACACGGCGGACCATGACCAGATCGAGGCTGAGATCGCCAAAGGCTGCACCTGCTCTACCTGGAAACCCCACCAATCAAACCACCAAGATCATCGATATCGCCCGGCTGTCAAAGTGGCGCGCCCAAGGTGCAGTGGTTGTGGTGGATAACACCGCTGCGACCCCGATCAGCAGAACCCGCTCAGTTAGGGGCGGATGTCGTGGTGCACAGCGCCACTAAATTCCTCAGTGGTCATGCTGATGCCCTCGGAGATGTGGCCTGCGGCTCCAAACATCTGATCGATCAATCCATCACTATCGCGAAATCCATGGGCGGTACTCGACCATGTCCGCTTACTTGCTGCTCCGCGGCAGAGACCCTGGACTTGCGGGTCAAGCGGCAGAACAAGCGCGATGCGCATCGCGCGTTTTCTCGAGACCCATCCGGCGGTGGATCGTGTCTTCTACGGGACTGATTCACATCCCGCCATGCCATTGCGACCCGGCAAATGAGTGGATTCGGCGGCATTCTGAGTTTCATTCTGAAAGAGAACAGCCTCGGGGCTGCTGGGCGGCTGATCCCTCATCTCCGCTTTGCCCATGCGGCCGGAATCTGGGCGCAGTGGAAGCGATCGTTGCCCGGCGACCAGCAACCACGTGGAATGCACGCCGGAGGAACGCGCCCGCCTGGGGATCCCCGAAGGCTTGATCCGCTATTCGACTGGGATTGAGGATGTCGAAGACCTGATCGACGATTTGGCGTCGGCCCTGAGAGGCTTTGAACTCAGAGGTTTGCATTTTCGCGTGGTGGGAGCATGGCCGAACGGCGTTCCCGAACTCGCGTATCCGTAGTTTCTGCTGGGTTCAAGGGTGTCCGAGCAGACACCTCTTGAATCTGTCACCAGCGCCTCACCGACCCTTCAGAACAGCCAGGATCACGCGGGCGATTCGCAGGGCCTCGAAGTCCGACCCCTGCCGACGCGCCGACATTTCACGTCGCGAAGTGCGCTCCGGCTGGACCGGAGGCCGAGAACGATCAAACCGCGACTGACACTTGTGAACATTGGCGTCGTGGCGTTTTGGCCGCTCTGCGAACAGGTTGAGGATTGTCTGTGTGGCACAATCCTCGACAGTCGTCTGACGTTCATCGCATCCGGGAGTCAGGCGGCGAGGGGCATCGGTGAGCCCCGTTCGGCCTGTCCCACAGGGGCTTTGTGCAGGTTGGCGTTGGGTCAATGCCCGGATGCCACGAACTCATTGGAAGTCGCCACCGCTGTTCCGACTGCGTGAACCCGTGGTGGTTCCGTGCGCCAGCCTACCGTTGCCGTCGGCCCTGCCGGCCGGACGCCGAGGTGCGGAGCAACGCCGGACCGGGCAACAGGTGTTTGGAAGCGGAGCCGGCGGTTGTCGTGAGGTCAAACTCGAACTGGACCCGCGGCGAGCAGGTCGCGCCAGTAGTTCGCCGGGTCCGAGGAAGCCGCTCCACGTGAAATGGCGACGCCAGCTCAGCGACGGCGGGACCTTGAAGGACGACGGCAGCTTGTCCGCGGAACTGGACCCAGCCCTCCGGGCAGTATCACGGCCGGCGAGGGCATCCAGCGAGACCGACCACCCCAATCCTCCGCTCGAATTCGCGCAACCGGCCTTCGAAGAAGAAGGGCACAGCGCCGGGCTGGCTGCCGTCGGGCAGGATCAGATCCGCCACCTGCAGGAAGCGGGCGGCCGACCCGCGGTCGGGACGCCTGGGGAAAAGGCCCTCCCAGCGACGCGCACGTCGTGGCCGGCAAACCGGGCCAGGAGACGGTCGATGGGCCAGGGTTGTCGTGACATTTGATGGACGCTCATGACAGACGTTATGCCGGCTTCAGGCAAGTCCGGCGCATAGCGGGCTCGGATGGGCGGCACCGCCCACCTGACACTTCCGGTCGTGGAACCTCGGTGGGTGCAGGAACGTCGCCCGAGATTCCTTGACCGGCGGACAGCCAGGCAGACGGACGGGCTGGCCACGCCGGCACGGTCGGTGGAAGTACGTTCCTTCAGCGCTGCGGTCCGGAGCGTCCGGGCGCAGTTCAGCCCGGCGCGGTGGGCAGCGGAGCGGACACCAAGACGGACACCAACGGAGGTAATCGGAGCACTCGCGAGCAGGGATGAGTTCGCTTGATTGGCCAATGAAATCGGGTATTTTCCCCTCTGAACCGTGGCGATTTCAGGACGACCCCTCGCCTCCATTCCGAACTGTTTGACAGCAAGGAGTTGCGGAGATCGAGGGGTGCCCGTGGCTAACGTTTTGGCTAACAAAACCGGTACTCGCCAGTACTGAACCAATGCTTGGGCCTGCTGCCCCAGTACTGGCTAACGCACGGGAATCGCACCCGCATACAGTGGCCCGCTGTATGAAAAGCCGATACCGCCTCTTCCGGCGTCGCGGACGCATCTACTACTGCTTCGACAACCAGACCCGGCGCTACACCAGCCTGAACACCGGCGACCGCACGGCCGCCCGGCAGATCGTTGAGGCCCGGAACCTCGCGCTGGTGCAGCCGGCGCTCAGCCGCGAGATCGGCAAGGCCTACCTGTCCGCCAGCGACCCCGGGATCCGGATCCGAACCTGGCAGGACGCGCTCCGGGCGCTGATCGAGACCAAACACGGGGTCACCCGGCTGCGCTGGGAACGCGCCGCCAAGGAGCGGGCCCTGGAGCTGATCCGCAACACGGTCATCATCGAGACGCACGCCGAGCAGTTTCTCGAGGTGCTCAAAGTCGGCACCGTCTCGACCCACGTTCACCTGCGCAAACTCCACAACTTCTGCCTGGATCTGGGCTGGCTGCCGGTGCCCGTCCTCCCCAGGAGGCAATGGCCCAAGGTCCAGTTCAAGGGCAAGCGCGCCATCACACTGCGCGAACACCAGGCCATCCTGCAGGCGGAGACGAACCCCGAACGGCGCGCGTTCTACGCGCTCGCGTGGCATCTGGGCGCAGCCCAGTCGGACATCGCCGCCCTGACGGGGGCGAACATTGACTGGGACAACCGCACGATCCGCTTCTTCCGCCGGAAGACGCGGAACGTCGCGGTCCTGCGCTTCAGCGACGATGCCGCGGAAATCCTCCGGGGATTGCCGCGACACGGACTCCAGAACTCCTGACATGGTATTGCCGCGGTTGCGCAATTTCCGGGCGTTTTTCATGATCTGAGGTGCAAGGGGGGGGGGAACCCAAACCTGTCCGCTTTCTTGGAATGGTCCTATGAGTAAGCGTAAGACGAGTCATAATCGGAAGGGATATATGCTATCTCGCCGAATGGCAATGTAGAAGTCCTTGCCGTGATCAATGACGTCCCTGTGGACTTCAGGACGCGAGAACTCCTGAGATGGCATCCGTCGTTTTAGCGGATTTCCGCGCATTTGTCGCGATCTGAGGCGCGAGGGGGGGAGAACCCAAACCTGTCCGCTTTCTCGGCCGCTGGGTAGTATCGCCTGGTATGGCCAACACACCTGGCGACGATCTCTTCCCAGAGGTCCGAATCCCAGAGGGCACTCGTGTCATCAATGGACGCTGTCTCGTCCTTACTCGAGACAATCGGTGTGTGGTGCTCGTGTCCGGGATGCCCATCGCTCAGTATGCGGTGGGGGACCGCATGTCCGAAGCCCACGCCATGGTGAGCCTGGTCGACTTAGGTTGGGCTGATCAGAACGACGTGGCCACAGCCTTCGGTTACTTGGCTCGGACGCTGCGGCGGTATCAACAACGCTTTGCAGAGGGCGGCTTGGCTGCACTGGGCCGTCCCAACGGTTGTCCACGCGGCTTGGCTCGTCTGGCCGCCTCCCGACGAAGCCGCATCCAGCACCTCAAGGCTCAGGGCTGCTCGCATCATGAGATCGCGCGGCAGTTGGGCATTAGTGTGACCGCCGTTCGCAAAACCCTGCGGCGGTTGGGCTGGACGGCTGCACCAGTGGCGCAGGCGCAACTGCCCCTGGAGGTGGCGAGCGCAACGCCCGCCAAACCACCGCCGGTGCAGACGGCGGCCTCGCCCCGTTCACCTGCGTCTGGGGAGAACCCAAACCTGTCCGCTTTTTCTGCGCCCGTCGGATCGACTCCGCTTCCGAGCACCTTCGACACCGACCCGAGCCACCGTTGGACGGATCGGTTGCTCGCCAGTTTGGGATTGCTGGAGGACGCCGCTCCGTTGTTCGGCTCGGCCACGGCCGTGCCGCGCGCGGGCGTGCTCCTGGCCTTGCCGGTGCTGGTGGCCAGTGGCGTCTTCGAGTGTGCTCAAAAGGTCTATGGCACACTCGGACCCGCTTTCTACGGATTGCGCACCAGCGTGCTGACATTGCTGCTCATGGCGTTGTGGCGGATCAGACGTCCGGAGGGCCTCAAGGAACACTCGCCGCAAGATTTGGGGCGCGTCCTGGGCTTGGATCGGGCGCCCGAAGTCAAGACGCTGCGGCGCAAATTGGCCAGCTTGGCGGCGGTGGGTCGTGCCGCAGATTTTGGTCGAACTCTGGCCGAGCAACGGGTTGCCCTACGCGGCGCCGCGCTGGGCTTCCTCTACGTTGACGGCCACGTGCGGGTCTACCACGGCCAGCATCGCCTGCCCAAGACGCATGTGACTCGCCTGCGGATCTCTTTGCCCGCCACTTCGGATTACTGGGTCAACGACACGGCCGGGGACCCGCTCTTTGTGGTCACAGCGGAGGCCAACGCTGGCCTGGTCAAGATGCTGCCGGGGATACTGACACAGATTCGCACCCTGCTGGGCCAGCGGCGGGTCACGGTCGTCTTCGATCGTGGCGGCTATAGTCCCAAGCTCTTTGCCCAGATCCTCGCCGCCGGCTTTGATGTGTTGACCTACCGCAAAGGACGCCACCCCCACATCCCACGGAGCCGTTTCCGGGCCTGTCGGACCCGGATGGATGGTTGGACCCTCACTTACGTTCTGGCCGATCAAGAGGTCCGCTTACTCAAAGGCAAGTTGCGTTTGCGGCAGGTGACCCGCCGGATGGAGAACGGACACCAGACTCCCATCCTGACCTCGCGGCGAGATCTGGCCGCCGCCCAAGTGGCCTACCGCATGTTTGATCGCTGGCGCCAAGAATACTTCCTGAAGTATTTAAGCCAGGAATACGCGTTGGACGCGCTGGTCGAATATGCCGCGGTGCCCGATGATCCTGACCGCGAAGTGCCCAACCCAGCCTGGGCGGCCGTTGACGCTCAGTTGCGCCAGGCCCACGCCCAACTGGATCGGCTCCAGGCCGAATACGGCTTGGAGGCCTTCGCCAATCTCGAACAGCAGCGCCGCACCATGCGCGGGTTCAAGATCGCACAGGGCAAGCTGGGCCGGAAAATCTACATGGCCTTGCAGCGTGTCGAGCAACTGGAGAAACGTCGCGCCGCCGTGCCCCGGCGCGTGCCCATCCAAAGCTTGAGTCAGGAGCCGGTGGTGAAGCTGGCTCTGGAGCGAAAGCATCTGACCAATGTCATCAAGATCGTGGCCTATCAGGCCGAGAGCGACCTACTGCGGCTGGTGGCGCCGCACTACCGGAGAGTGGGTCACGAAGGTCGCACTCTGATCCAGTCGGCCTTGGCCAGTGCGGCGGATCTGGACGTCACCCAAACGGAACTGCGAGTGACCCTGGCGCCACAAAGTTCGCCTCATCGCACCCGGGCGATCGCGGCGCTATGCAACGAACTCAATCGAACCGACACTTGTTTTCCGGGCTCCCAGTTGCGCCTCTGGTACACCATTCGAGACGCTTGAGGCAAAACAGCGGACACTTTCTCGTTATACCATGTCAGGAGCTGTGGACTCCGTAGATGTCGAACAGCAGCCTCACGTCACATGCGGCACGGGAGCGCCCGCCGGGATTGCCGTAGCACTCGTCGTGCTTGTGGCACGGACCCCCTCTGAGCCCCACATTCACGTCTCCGATCCTATCCGGAGCGCCGGTGCAGCCGTCGAAGCCATCGGCGTCCGGTCGGGATGGTCCCCAGTAAACTCGGGCGCTACCGTCGTCGCTCAATCCGGAGGCGTCGATGCGCGTGCTGGGACGGTTGGCTACGTAGGAGTAGAGGGCGGTACCTCCAACTATACCGATCGGATCGGGCTGCATGTATCTGCCTAGAACCGGGACATAGTACCTCGCTCTCATGAATTCCAGTCCATTCGTCTCATTTATCACGCCGAACTCGCCCACAAACTCGAACGCGTTCGGAATCGTCTCCGTCTGTGCGAGCGAGAGGCCGAACGGGTCGTAGGCGTAGGCGTTGTCCACCGCACCGTCGAGGTCGGTCAGTTCGCTGGTGTGCCCGATAGCGGAGAAGGTGTAGAAGGCCGGGTCGCCCGCTGCGTCAGTGCCCGCGAGCAACCCGAAACCGTGTTCGTACCGAGCGATGAGGCTGCCGCCGCCGTCATATTCGGCGGCCACGTTGCCGAGACCTGTCGGGTCAATCACGTAGCGGGTGGTCTGGCCGTTGTGCGCGCTTGCGATCCGATTGCCGAAGGCATCGTAGCCGTAGGCCCAGCTGTCGGCGGGCGTGGCCACGCCGATCAGGCGGTTCTCGATGTCGTACGTGTAGGTGGTTGAGAGTTGAGGGTCGAGGGTGGAGAGCTGGTTGGTGAGGTTGCCATCGGCGTCGTAGAGGAACGTATCGGCCCCAACGGTCGTGTACTGGTTGAGCGGGTTGGCGGCGTAGGGCGTGACTTCGCCGTTGTCGGTCACGCGGATGCGGTTGCCGGCGGCGTCATAGGTGTAGGTGACCACGCGGCCAGTCGGATGGGTGACGCCTGTCAACTGGCCGAGCGGGTCGTAGGTGTAGGTGAACGTGCCCGTGACCCCCTCTCCCCGGTCCTCTCCCGCAGGGAGGCGAGGGAACTCGTAGCCCAGCGCCACGGTCATCGAGTCGCGGCGACCGGAGGCGTCGTAGGTGTACTCGTAGCTCGAGAGTAGGGTCGCGTCGGGCTTGTGGTTGACGAGGGCGGTGACCTGGCCAGCGGCGTTGTACTGGTAGGTGGTGAAGACGCCGTTGCCCAGGGTCTTGCGGTCCAGACGCCCCGCGGCGTCGTAGGCGTACTCGACCAGCAGTTGTTCGGTCTGGTTGGTCATCCGTTGGAGCCGCCCCAGGGCATCATACAGGTAGGCGGTGACGTTTCCGTCCTGGTCGGTGCGGCGGGTGCGGCGCCCGACGGCGTCGTACTCAAAATCGAAGAACTTGCCGTCCGGGTACTCGATCCGGGTGAGGCGATCGGTGGTGGGGGAGTAGGAGAGGTTGAGGGTTGAGGGTTGAGAGTTGAGGGGGTCGAGGTACGTGGCGCTGGTGAGGTTACCGGCGGGGTCGTATTCGTAGGTGAAGTCGGGCACGCCGGGCGTGGTCGAGTAGTCCTTCGCGGTGAGCTGGCCGGAGGCGTTGTATGTGTAGGCGATGACGCCACCGCGGCGGTTCGTTGAGGTGATGACGTTGCCCCGGGCGTCGTAGGTGAAACCTTCGCGGGAGTCGTCGGCGTAGGCGATGGCGGTCAGATTGCCGCGGGCGTCGTAGCTGTAGCGCATCCCGTTGCCCCGGGCGTCCACGACCCGGGCGAGCCGGTTGAAGTCCGGGTGGTAAGCGAAGGTGTTGGTGTGGCGCAGGGGATCCTCGATGGCGGAGAGGTTGCCCAGGGCATCGTAGGCATACCGGTACCGTTCGCCGCCAGGGCCGAGGAGTTCGGTGAGCCGGGAGACGCTGTCGTAGGCGAAGTTCACGATGCGACCCTCGCCGTCCTGTACCTGGGCGAGTTGGCCGCCGAGGCCGTAGAGGAGTCGGGTCTGGCGCCCGGTGGCGTCGGTGACGGTCACGGTGCCGGCCGAGTCGTAGGTGTAGGTCACCATCTGGGTGCCTGGACAACAGTTCTGTGAGGTTGCCACGAGGCGGCCTTGATCGTCGTAGGCGAAGGTGTCTGCGGTGAGATCAGGATGGGTGACGCGGGTGAGGGCATGACGGCGCTGGGGGATGTCGCCAGCGTCGTAGGTGTAGGTCGTGACGCGGTCGCCGGGCGCGGTGACGCGGACGAGGTGCTCACCCGAGCCATCGTATTCGTAGGTGGTCACGCGGTCGTCGTCGGCGTCGGGGCCGAGGGGGTCGGTGACGCTGGTGAGGAGCGCGCCCGTGTAAACGAGCTTCAGTTCCCGGCCGCTCGAGTGGGTGAGCGTCCTCAGTTGCGTGCCGGCGTAACCGCAGGTGATGCGATTGCCGTTGGGGTCTTCGACGTACCGGAGGAGGGCCGAGAACTGGTTGGTGGCGAAGACCCAGGTGGTCTGGTCGGCCTCGATGAGCCGGAAGGTCTGGTTGGTGACGATGAGGCGGGCGTTGTCGCCGCCGGTGGCGGTGTAGACGCCGTCGTTGTAGCGCCCGAAGAAGCGTTCGCTGCCTGAGGGTCCCTGGACGACGACGCCTTGGAAGGTGTCGAGGTAGCGGATGCGGATGTCCCAGTTGTGGGTCCAGCCGCGCCCCAGCGGCCCGGGCTTGTAGCGGGAGAGGATGGGCTGGGCGAAGGTCCGACGGAAGACGAGCGGGAAGCCGGGACCGGGCGCGGTGGCGTCCACGGCGGAGGCGAGCGTGCGCACTGGGTTCAGGGCGGCCGTGGCTTGCAGGAGTTCGAAGTTGAACAGCGCGCCGGGGTCGTTGGTGCTCTGGTTGATCCGGGCGAGGTGATTCATGTTGTCGCCCAGCATGAGCACGTAGTCGGCCCAGAGCGGGCCGCTGCTTTGCTGCAGGTTGCGCCAGACGGCCGCCCAACCGGCGGGATCCACGGTCTCGGGAAGGGAATTGGTTGCCATCTGGGTCCAGTTCGGCGTGAAGGGGGTCTCGGGGCAACCCGTGGCGGGGTCAATCATGGTCAGGGGGATCTTCCGGCCATGTCGCGGGAAGTGGAGCTCGCTGGGAATGCCCGGTGCCGGCGAGCCGCAGTCAATGATGGTGGTGTCGTCGGCGGTGAGGCTGCCGAGGCTGAAGTGCACAGCTTGCTCGCCCTGATCCTTCAGTAGCCCTCCGAAGTAGACCGGAACCACGCCGCGTTCGCCCGGCAGGAGAATGCCCGGAGACGCGGTCTTGCCGACAGCCATCACTTGGGCGGTGTGGAGCGGAACACCGACGCGGAACATAAAGGAGTGGCCGCCAATGACGTTGGCGCCCGATCCCTGGTTGCGCCCGCCTGAGAGGCTGGAATTTCTCATGTCTTGCGGACGCGTGTTGAGCCGGTCGGTCGTGATGACGGCGTTCGTGTAGGCGGTGACCTTGAGCAGCGGGACTGGCATCGGGCGGGTGCCGATGTTGGCATAATGAATGTAGAGGGTCTGCCCTCCACCTGGACTGAGACCCGAAGAAGTCACGGTGGCCTCGAACTTCGCCTCCCCGTCAGTAAGGACGGTGAAGGCGTTGGTCAGCACACGAACCGCCGCACCCTTGGTCACCCGGACGCTGTATATGTCCGAAGGCCAACGGCTGAGCAGCATGTTCAGCCGCAGCGTGGTGGGGGAGAGGAACTCGATCTGGTCGGGCGTCTGCGTCCCGCCGAGGGAGGCGCCGACGAATTCGACTCGGGTGTTCCGGTCGAATCCCGAGCCCTGCAAGGTCACGCCGGCGCTGCGGATTTGCATCGGCTCCACCCAGAACCGCGGGCTGACGCCACCGACGAAGCGGTCGGGCGTGATCCGGTTCACAAACAAGGGTGCCGTCTCGGCGACGAGCTCGAACGCGGTTGTTCCCGCGACCTGCTCGCCCGACAGGAGCACGTAATACGTGCCGCCAGCGGGGACGCCGGACAGCGTGACCGATTGCTCCGCCTTTGGCTCAACACCCCGGGCATCGCTGTCTTGCCGGGTGGGGATCGAGCCGAGGTTGACGAGCAGGTGACTGACGCCGCTGTTGGCCTTGAGCCGCAGCCGCAGGCTCTCGCCGGGGAGCACGCTCACGGTGAAGTAGCGCAGGCGATCCGTCGGGGTCAGCGTGCCGGACGCCGTCCCGCCAACGAGCAACTCGCGCAACTTGACGGCCACGGGCTCGGAAGCGGCGGCGTTGTTGGACTCGACGGTTTCGCGCGTTTGATTGCCGATGTCGGCGCGCACGACGAAGTGGTAGTTGCCGGGCATTGCGCCGGGGATCTGGAAGGTGGCGTTGGTCGTGTACACCTCGTTCTCGCCCAGGCCGCCGGTATGTTGGATGGTGGCCACTCGGATGTCGGTGAATCCCCAGAACGGGTCCGGCGAGAGATAGACCGCATCCAGCCAATTCCCAAGCAACGGGGCGCCGGTGGCGTTGCGTCCGGTCCACGAAACCGTGGCCGTCTCGCCGGCCCAAAACTCGTTGGCGCTTGGCGTGACGCCGGTGAGTTGGAGGTCCACCTGGACCAGGTTGATGATGAAATCGTAACGGTCTCCGGGGTTTTCGCCCTGAGCGCCGTCACCGTCCTGATCGAGTTGGTTGCCGGCGAGATCGGCGATGTTCGCGCCGACCCGCACGCGGTACTGGCCGACACCCGTTTGTGGCGGGAAGCTGAAGCGGAGCCGGTTCAGGCCGACGGGCCGGATCGAAGTGACGGCGATCACGCCGTCCGCGGGGTTGAGGAGGGTGAGGTCACCGGTGGTAAAGGTGTTGGTGTCAATCGCCTCGCTGAACCAGACGTCCGCCTCCGAGAGCGTGCCGGCCACGTCACCTCCTGGCGCGTGTTGCGTGATGTGCGGCGGGATGGTGTCGAGGACCAGGGTGAAGTTGAAGGCGTCTTCCGGTTCGCCGGGGATGCCGTCCAAGTCCTGGTCCAACGGGAAGCCCTCGATGTCGAGCAAAGTGGGTAGCAGCGTGAAGCGGTAGGCGCCTTGCTCGGTTTGAGGGGGGAAGGCGAAACGGTAGAGACGGTCGCCGATTTCCGAAACGCCGGAGCACACGACCGGACCGACGGGTCCTTGAATCACCAGCTTGTCGGGTGACAACGAATTGGTGTTGATCGCTTTGCTGAAGTGGATGGCGAGATTGTCGTTGAAAACGCGAGGCAGCGGAAAGACGTAGTTGTTGGTGCGGAAGACGGCGAACTGGCCAGGGACAGTGTACCGGGCGTGAGTGTGAAGTGCCCCTTGGTGGAGATACACCGTGCCTGCTCCGCCGGGGGGGTCGCTGCTGCCTCCCGGGGCCGTGATGTTGGCCAGGTTGAATCCGCTCCAGTCCCCCGCATAGACCGCGATCCGCCCCCCGCCGCCACCCCCGTTCCCGCACCCGTTGCTCCCGCCCGCCGCCCGAATGCTCCCCGACCCCCTCAGCATCCCCACTTCCAACAGCACCCCGCCCCCAGAACCCGCACCCCCGCACGCCACGAGCCCGTCGGCCAGCAACTGCCCGTTCAACTCCACACTCCCCGCCACCACCCGCACCCGACCGCCCCCCGCACTCTCCGTCCCACCGCTGCCCCAGTCGTCCGGATCGGCGTAATCCCCATAGACCGCGTTGGCGCTCCCTTCGCGGCTCCCACCCAGCCCATAACTGCCCCGCTTCTGCCGCTGGCCCCCGCCGTCGTGTTCCCCACCGTCCGGCCCGCCGCATACCCCTTCCCGCTCACGTCGATCTTGCTGTTCGCGCTCACCACCACCGCGTTGGCCACGGTCAGATCGAGCCGGTGGGTTTCGGTCACGGTGCAAGCGGAGTGGGTGAGGATGGCACCGTTGTTCAACGCCAACGAACTGAAGCTGTGAGCGCCGTTGATGGCGACGGCAATCCCGCCGCTGATGACGAGGTCGGCGCCGTCGTAGGTGGTGTCGGTTTCGGAGATGGTGAGATTCGAGGTGATCACCACGGACTCAGCGGGGAAGACGACCGGTGAGATCAGCAGACAAACCGCGAAGGCAAGGGAAGGGAGGAGCGGGAGTCGGGGACCGCGGACCACGTGGAATACGTTGAAGGAAGACGAGGCGTTGGTTTGGCGGTCATCGCAGGCGGAGCGCGTGGCGGGGTTCGTCTGGCAGGTCTGGTGGGCAGGTCCTGGGACCGGCGGATCTTCGTGCCTGGCGTCGTGCAACGGGTGCGGCTTCATGATGGTATCCGGGCTGGGGTTGGGGAGGGATTCGAGATCAGCGGGCAGTCGGCGCTCCGTTCCTCACGTTCCGTCCGTGGGCGAGGGGCAAGCACGATGGCGTGCTTCGAAATCAGGTTGCCAGGGGCCCTCATGCGTGCATGGTACGTGCATGGCTACGACGACCATTTCGATCACCACGGACGTCCACGAGCGGCTCTGCAAGCTGCGACTCCGTCCGGACGAAAGCTTCTCGTCGGTCTTACGTCGGGAGCTGTCCGATCCCCTCGAGACCTGCGGGGAGTTGCTCGACCATTTCGCCGCGGTGGGTGTGCCCCGAGCCGACCCGAAGCTCCGACGAGGGTTGGCCCAGGGACGCGGGCGCCGCTCCCGGCGTGACGCATGATTGCCGACACCACCTTCGTCAGTGACTTCCATCATGAGATGGAGCGTGGCCAGCGCGGCCCGGCTTGTCGATTCCTGGCGGCACATCACGGAGCGCCGCTCTGGATCACGGTCGTCACCGCCGGCGAGATCGCCGTCATTTTCGAGGACACCGCGGCAGCGCGCTCTTTCCTGGGGCGGTTCAAGGTCATCAAGCATCTGGGTTTGGAGGTCGCCATGGCCGCCGCGCAGATTGACCGGGAGCTTATCCGTGCCGGCGCACGTTTGGGGGAGAACGACAACTGGATCGCCGCCTTCTGCCGTTACTACCGCAAACCTATCATCAGCCGCGACAGCGCTTTTGACCGCGTCGCCGGCCTCCGGCGACTTGCCTACTGACCCTTGATAGTGAACGGCGCTGGTTAGTGCGCCCTCGCACGCGGCGTCATGGATGGTGGCGATCCCGGAGAGATGGTCAGGTCCGGCGTGGGGACCGCAAGCTCCAGCGGAAGATCGGGGTGCCCTCCGGAAACCAGAGCGGGATCGGTAATCCGTCTCTCCGCGATCCCTCCAGGGGCGACCCGTGCCGGGGAAATGGCACTGGGTGGGCTCGGAGCCTGTCAAAACGCGCCTGGGGGGTTGGAACGTCGTGGGCGGTGCGTACGGGGCCTCGGGCCCCTGAACGGCAGGGAGGCAGGCGGGACGCCCGCCCCGCAGGTTCAGGGGAACCCGGCACGGCCATTGATGCTCGCCGTGAATGCTCATATCCGGGGCAGCGAGACTGCGTACGCGGCGGCCATAGGCTCTATCCTCCCTATCGCGGATGGGTGCAGCGATCTTTCAGAATTCTTCACGTGCGCACGTTTTTCTGAAAGAACGGGCTCGGCGCTTGCGATAGGGAAGTTGGGCCCGGGCAGGCGCCGGGGTGCACGCCAGCCGGGGTGGGGTGCGCGGTGCGGGCGACGGGTGTCCTGAAGATGAGCACGGAAACAAGTTCGGGGATCCAAACGCGCAGGAGCTTGCTGGCGCGGGTCCGCGATCCGGACGACGCGACGAGTTGGCGGGAGTTTGACCGGCTGTATCGCGGGCTGGTGTTCGGGGTGGCGCGCCGGCGCGGGCTCGAGGAGGCCGACGCTCAGGACGTGGCGCAGGAGACGATGTTGTCGGTGGCCAGGACGATGCCCGGTTTCGACTACCGGCCGGAGCAGTGTTCGTTCAAGTCGTGGTTGCGCCACTTGACCGAGGCCCGGATTGCCGACCATTTCCGTCGCCGTCGACCCGCGGATCGGCAGCGGGCATCCGGCGGTCTTGGTGACGGCGGTGCGCAGGCCATCGGGGGCTTCGCGGATCCGCGTCGTTCCGACCTGGAGCGGATCTGGGACGAGGAGTGGGATCACCTGGTGATGGAACTGGCACTTCAGCGGCTCCGGCAGGTGGCCAAGCCGCTGGCCTACCAGGCCTTCTACCTCTACGTGATCAAGGATCGTCCTGCGGGGGAGGTTGCGCGGGTGCTGGGGCTGACCGTGGGCCGGGTGTATTTGACGAGGTTCCGCTTGCGCGGTGTGTTCGCCCGGTGCCTTGGCCAGGCGCGAATCGAGGCGGAGTTGAAGGAATCGGCTTCCCCGGAACACGCTGCGCACGGCGTGGTCAGATAAGGGCGCAAATCGCTTTCCCAAAGTCGTCGATCCCGAGTATGTACCGGGCATGCCTTCCGGTTCTTCCGAGCGGCAGCGGCAGGCGCGTCGGCCACCCCAGGTGCCCGACCATGAGCTGCTGAGGATCATCGGACACGGGGCGTACGGCGATGTGTGGCTGGCGCGGAACGTCATGGGCACGTTGCGGGCTGTGAAGGTGGTGTACCGTGACGCGTTCGAGGACAGCCGTCCCTATGAACGCGAACTCGAAGGCATCCGGCGCTACGAACCGGTTTCGCGGCTGCACGAGGGTTTGGTGGATGTGCTGCAGGTGGGGCGGAACGGCGACCAGAGCAGCTTCTACTACGTCATGGAGCTGGCGGATGATCTGGCCACCGGCCTTCCAGCGGTGGGTGTTCCAGAGTCCGCGGGGCTCGAAGACCCGCAGGACGGAGGCGGGACGGGTGAGTCGTCCATTTACCACCCCCGGACGCTGCGCGCGGGCCTCAAGCGTTCTGGTCGCTGGCCGTTGTCCGAGTGCCTCCGACTTGGGATAGCGCTGGCCGAGGCGCTCGAGTTTCTTCACCGGCGCGGGCTGGTGCATCGGGACATCAAGCCGTCGAATGTGGTGTTCGTCGGCGGTGTACCGAAGCTGGCGGACAGCGGGCTCGTGACGCAGGAAGGGGAACCGCATTCCTTCGTGGGCACCCAAGGGTTCATGGCGCCGGAAGGACCGGGCAGCGCCCAGGCGGATGTCTATGGTCTTGGCAAGCTGCTTTACGAGGTCGTGACCGGAAGAGATCGCCACCAGTTTCCGAATCCGCCCACGGACCTGGGGCCCGACGAGGCAGCGGAAGGGTTTGCCGAATTGAACCAAGTGATTGTGCGGGCGTGCGACCCCAATCCGCGATTGCGGTATGGGTCCGCGCAGGCGCTGCGCAACGACTTGGCGCTGCTGTCGGAGGGCCGATCCGTTCGGCGAATGCACCTCCTCGAACAGCGGGTCCGTCGACTTCGGGGGGTGGGGATGGCCATGGCCGGCGCGCTGGCCCTGCTGCTCATCGTGGGGTCGGTGTTTGTCCGACAATCCGGTCGGATCCAGACATTGGCGGAGGAAAGCCGCACCCGCCTGGTGAGCTTCCACGTGGCCACGGGCTGGCGGGTCATGGACGCGGGCGACTTGATGGGTTCGCTGCCCTGGCTGGTGGAAGCACTCCGACTGGACCAGGGGCGTCCGGAGCGCGAACGGATGCACCGGCACCGCATCCAAGCCGTGCTCCAACAGTGTCCGAAACCTGCGCTGATGGGGTATCATCAAGGGCCAATCAATCACTCCGAGTTCAGCCCGGATGGCCGCCGAATCCTCACCGTGAGCGATGATGCGACCGCGCGGATTTGGGATGCGGTGACGGGCGCGGCGATCACGCCCGCGTTGCGGCATGCGAAACGGGTGGTGCACGGCAGCTTCAGTCCGGACGGATCGCGCGTGGTCACGGCGAGCGATGACGGCTCGGCTCGGATTTGGGACGCCACGACCGGGCAGCTCCTGCTCCCTCCGTTATGGCACGGGGCTCTACTCACCGCCCGGGGAGAAGCCCGGCCGACAAATCCTTGGGAATACGGCAGCAACGTGGTGTGGGCCGTTTTCAGCCCCGACGGCCGTCGGGTTGCCACCGCATCCTGGGACAGCACCGGGCAACTCTGGGACGCCGCTACCGGAAGTCCTTGTGGCCCGCCGCTGGCTCACGGGCCATCGCGGGGCGTCACCGTCGTGGCTTTCAGTCCGGATGGCCGGTGGGTCGCGACCGGCGGCCTCGATGGGGCGGCCCGACTCTGGCGAGCGGACACTTCCGAGGCCGCCATTGAACCGTTGAGGCACGAGGGCGCGGTTCAGAGAGTGTTGTTTAGCCCAGGGGGCGGTCATTTGCTGACCGCCTCCAGGGACGGGAACGCCCGGCTCTGGCAGGTGCCGACGGGACGGCCCGTAGGACAGCCGATGCGGCACAGCGACGCCGGCTCGATCTGGGATGCGGCGTTCAGCCCGGAGGGGCGGTGGCTGGTGACTTGCGGAGGGAGGTTTGCGGAAAGCGGAGAAGCCCGCGTGTGGCAGGCGGAGACCGGTGAGCCGGAGGGTGCTCCGCTGCGGTTACCCTTGCCGGCCCGGGGCATTGGTTTCAGCCCCGACGGCCGTTGGTTCGGCGTGGCCGGGGGTGACGGCTCGGTGCGGTTCTGGGAGGTGCGGACCCGCCAGGAGGTCGTCATGCGGGTCCTTCACCCCATGGCGGCCTGGAACGTGACCTTCGCCCGCGATGGCCATCGCGTCCTCACCTCCGGGCGCGATGGGACCTGGCACGTCTGGGACCTGCTGGTCTCGGATGGGGAGGAGGTGGTTGCGGCAGATGGGGCGGCAGTCATGGTCCTGGACATCAGCCGGGACGGGACACGGGTCGCGACCGGAGGAGCCAACGGTCAGGTGCGCGTCCTCGATGCCCGTACGTTGGCGGCGGTCGGAGAACCGATCCAACACGCGGGGAGGGTATTCCAGGTCGCGTTCAGCCCCGACGGCACGCTGCTGGCAACTGCCGATGAGGACCGGACCGCCGGGCTCTGGAGCGCAGCATCAGGGCGGGCAATCCGTCCGCCGCTTCCGCACGAGGGCGAAGTGCACTCGGTGGCCTTTGCGCCGGATGGGAAGCTACTCCTCACGACGGGTCGCGACGGCGCTGCTCGCATGTGGCGATTGCCGACGGGGGAGCCTCTGGGCGAGAGGCTGCAACACCGTTATCCTGTGCTGGCAGGAGTGTTCAGTCCCGATGGGCGGACTGTCGCAACGGGGACGGGCGAGTACCTGCACATTGGCGCGCGGGGCGAGGTTTGCCTGTGGGAGGTGCCCGGCGGGCGTTTGCTCGGTGGACCGTTCGAGGCGGAAGGGGCGGTGGGCAACCTGGCCTTCAGCCCCAGAGGCGACGTGCTGGCTACTGCCGAGGGCGATCTGGGAGTCGAACCCCATGTGGCGAGGGTTCTGGAGGTCCCAAGCGGCAAGCCGGTCGGAGCGCCGTTGCCGCACCTCGACGACGTGACCGGCCTGGCATTCACGCGTGACGGTCGGCGTCTCGCCACGGCGTCGTCGGACGGCACCGCTCGAATCTGGGATTCCCGGACGGGCAAGCCGTTGACGCCACCCATGCGCCATGGCCGGGGGGTGAGAGCGCTGGCCCTCAGCCCGAACGACCAGTGGATCGTGACCACGTGCAGTGCTGCTACAGCGCGCGTCTGGGACACTGCAACGGGCGAACCAGTGACGCCTCCGTTGAGGCACCAGGACGCCGTCACGAGCGCCGTGTTCACGGCCGACGGTGCGCACGTCCTGACGGCGAGCTATGACGGCACTGTCCGCCGACGATCACTGTCCGCAACGGACACGGCGCTCGGGGATCTCGAACTTATCGCCACGGTCCTTTCCGGCAGTCGCCCCGATGGTCTGGGCGGCCTGCAGAACCTGACTCCCGCTGAGTGGTGCGAGGCCTGGGAGCACCTGAGAAGGCACCGCCCCGAGGCCATCACGTCGACTCGCACGAATGCGGTCGGCTGGCATGAACGACAACTGGAGGCCTCTCGGCGTGTCGGGAACGCATTCGCAGTGGAGTTTCATCGCCGCTGGCTGCGGGAGCTGAGCGGTCAATTCCCTTAAGCCGTGCGCCGTGGTTGAAGTTCATCCCGTGCAACGCGGCCGTGGGTCAATGATGGCCGGGGCCGGGATCCTCGGCGATGGCCCAGCAGGCGCAGTTCATGACGGTCTGGGTCTTGGCATTCTGAGCGGCGCACTGGACGGCGATGTCACGCACGGTGTTGTTCGCGAAGTCCTCCATGACGGCGCGGACCCAGGGCGAGGCGTCCGAACGCCACCGGCCGGGCAAGGGCGAAGTCTCGTCCACGTGGACATGCTCTTCACACCACTGCCAGGGAGGCGGGGGTCAGCCGGTTTCCTTCGTGGTGTCTGCGTTGTGCTTCAGCTTCATGTTTTGCTCCGTTCGGTGGTTGGTTGTCTCTGTGTTCCGAAAGTGAGCCTCGCTACGGTGGAGGGGGCTGAGTGTTGAACGAAGATACGAGCAAGACCCGGTCATTCGTCGTTGCCCAAGTGGCTCGACCCTGGCCATTCCCGCGGGTATCGAGCCTCTCGCATCCGCGTGAGATCAGTCAGCGGCGGCGCAACATCGGTATCCTCGGGCCGTCCGGCTGTCTTCAAGCGGAAGCAGCACGCCGCCGATAACCCAACGTCACGCCTGACGGTTTCAGACCGCGACGCTCCACGCGGGCACGCCGCACGGACTGGCACACGGCAGTCAAGTCGTTCCCGACGACAGCGCCTGCAAGCTCAACAGGCCGTTTGCGCGAGCTGCAACCCTGGGGCGCCCCAGAACGGACATCAAGACAGTGGCGGTGTCGGTTGACACCGGCCGCTGCCTATGACGAACGCCTCAAACACCTCCACGTCGTCCGTAACTGACCGTCTTGCCCGGCTCTGCCAGGAACCACCCCGTCGCCTCCGGGGAAAGGCCGAGGTTCTGGATCGGGTCCTCGAAACCGTCATCGAGGGCGCCCAACTCCGCCTGGTCCGATGATCTCCCCTCACCCGCTCGGCCCGGTTCCGGGCCCCATCGTCATGGCCTCGGGATGGAGCCTTCCCTTTCCTCTCGAGTTTTGGCACTGGGCGGGCGTCCTCGCCCTGGTGGGTTTGCTGCTGCTGCTGGGGTGAGCCGACCGCGGCGGTCGCGCGCACGAGACCGTGGCCCGGCTCAGGGGGTTCACCTGGCATCGGCACACCTTCTGTCAGCACTTCCTGATCACCGGCGCCACTGGTTCGGGCAAGACCTTAAGCGGCATCCTCCCCTTGCTCTTCCAGGTGTTCAAACACCAGCCCCGGTTCGGCGGGCTCTGCGTGGATGTCAAAGGGGTGCTCCAAGAACAGGTCAGCGCGATGGCCCGCCACTTCGGCCGCGGCAGCCCACGACCTGGTGCTCCTGGAAGTCCGACCTCAACGCCCGGCAGACTGGCAGCCCGGCACCGGTTCAACCCTGGTCGGCGACCTGTCCTCGGCGCCCTTCGTGTCTCGACGGTGGCCTATGGCTTCGTTTCAACCGCAGAGGCTCGGGCGAAGTAGGACTGCAAAGCCGCGACCGTAGAGCTCGATCCTCGAGGCCGACTCGCCGCCTCTTAGCCATCTCAACGATCGCAGTCCAGAACGGGTCGGACGATCGCGCCGCTCAGTGCTGCCGTTTGGTAACCTGGTTCCGAATCCACGCTGGATCCCGCCTCAGATCGAGCACAGCGACAACCTGGGTTTCCTCCGGCATCTCCAAGTAATAGATGCCAAACGGAAACCGGTTGGCCAACAGGCGCAGACAACCATACTGCCGCCGGTGAATGCCGTGGAACAATGCCAAGCTCGCGATGTCCGCCAGGAGGGAGGCCACGCAATAGTCTCCCACCCCGGCGGCTTGGGCTTCGTAGAAGGACCGGGCACGCTCCAGGTCGGCAGCCACCTCCGCGAGAGCGACGACTCGTCTCATCTCGCGTCGTCTTCGAGCGTCGACCTGAGCTCGTCCAGCGTGAGAAACCGGCCCTCCCCTCGGTGGATCTTGGCGAGCCTTTCCTGCAGAGCCGTCTCGTGCCAAGAGGGCGACGGCACGGCCTCCGGAGCGCAGGTCAGTGACGCCCAGAGCAATTCCATCGTGCGAAGCCGGTCCTCCACGCTCATCTGCTCGATGTCCGTCGCTTCGATCATGACCAAAGGCTATTCTTTCGACCCGGGCTGCGCAAGGCAGGAGCGCGCCGCAGGAAACGATGGGTTCAAACCACGACATTTGACATTTGTCTCTGCCTCCCGACCGGTTGGGTGAGCGGAGTGAGGCTGGGGTGAGGGCGTGATGGGACGCGGTAGGAGGGAGCGGGACGGAGGACTGGGTGATGGGGACCGACGAACCCTTTCAGCGGAGACGATCCGGATCTGATCTGATGCGTTGGTGAACAGCAGGTTGGGTTGGGATCGCGAGGGGCGGTTCCCGCCGGTGAGGCGCCCGTTCTGACCCCGGCACCGCGGCCTTCCGCGGCCTTCCCGCCTCGGCCTCCTCTGTGTCCGTCGCGTCTCTGTGGTGCAGCGGCTTGGTTCGGAACCACAGAGGCGCGAGGGCCACAGAGGGAGGTCGGAGGGGGACCCATCGGACATCCAGAACAGCCCCGGCATCGGACCGCGGATGCCACGGATGACGCGGATGCGGGTCAGGTGGGGCGTCCTGGTCTTGTCCTCCTCAGCGCCCGGCGGTTTCGGCATCGGGGACCCGGCCCACATGTCAACCTCTCCCCCGTCGTAGGCGTCCCTCGTGTCTTGGCTGTGGCCGACGGTTTCGCTTCGACCGGCGCGGCTCCGAGGAAGAAGAGCCGGAAAGCCGCCAAGAAAGCGCGAGCATCTTGGAATGGCAGACCCGGCAACGGCGGTGGTTGACGACGTTGCAGGGGTGGCCGAGACTGACCCGCATGACGGCGAGCACTGTGGACATTTCGGGGCTCAGCGTGACGGAGCGCGTGGCGTTGATGGAGCGGCTCTGGGAAGCGCTCGATTCGGTGGAGGAGCCTTCGGAGCCCCCTGCCTGGCATGCTGACGTGTTGCGGGATCGGGAGTCCGAATGGGAACAGCGGCGTGTCCTGTCTGAAGATTGGCACCAGGCCAAAATAGCGCTCCGCTCGGAACTCCCGTGAAGGTACGGGGTCTGCCATCCGCACGGGCGGATTTGAAGAGGGGGTTCGCCTTTTATGAAAGGGCAGAGGAGGGAATCGGTTCGTACTTTTTGGACACCCTGAGTTCTGACATCGACTCGCTGCAGCTCTTCGCCGGAATCCACCATCGGCGTGGCGAGTTGTTTCGGTTCAAGTCCAGACGCTTCCCGTTCTGGATCTACTGCTTAGTTGCATAGATTAACGATAGTATTGCGAAGCTGGGATCCTTTGACCTCTCGCTTCCTCCACTTGAAAGGTCGGGCGTGTTTGGCGTAGGCCGCTATGAAGGCTTCGATGGCTTGGCGCAACTCGGCGGTGCTTTTGGTGCTGAGGCCGCGGAGTGCTTTGCGCGAGAGGATTCCGAACCAGATCTCGACCTGGTTGAGCCAACTGGCTGAGGTCGGAGTGAAGTGGAAATGAACGTGCGGATGTTTGGCCAGCCACGCGTCGCATTTCTTGTGTGTGCAGTAATTGTCCAGAATGACGTGCAGTTCCTGCTCCGGGGAGGCGTCCGCCACGACCTGATCCATGAACTGGAGGAACTCCTCCCGGCGCTTGAGCTGCGTGATCGCAGTCTTGACCTGGCCGGTGGCGACTTCGAGGGCGGCAAAGAGATTGAGTGTTCCGTGGCGTTTGTAGGTGCTCTTGTAGGCCCGGACGATCTTGCCGTTGTCCGTTTCGACGTAACCGGTTTTCCGTTCCAACGCCTGAATGCTGGGCTTTTCGTCGACCGAGATGATCAGCGCCTTTTCCGGTGGATGGAGATAGAGCCCGACAATATCGGCTGCTTTGGCGGCAAACTCTTTGTCCGTGCTCACGCACCAGGACCGCTGGCGTTGCAGGCAAATACCCTCGTGGCGCAGAACGCGCCAAACGGCGTCCACCGAACCGCGCAGTGCCGTCGCCACCGCCGGGCCGTCCCAGCTCGCCTGACCTTCCGGCGGGGGTTGCTCCAACAACGCCAGCACCCGGTTGCGGAAGTCCTCGCCATAAACCGGCTTGGCCCCGGGGCGGGGCGCATCGCGCAGCCCAGCCAAGCCGCGTTCCACAAAGCGCTGCCGCCATTTGATCACCGTGTTGGGGCGGGTGCGACAGGAGTGCGCGATCTCTTTGACCTGCTGGCCGGCCAGACAACCCAGGACGATCTGAGCGCGTTCAATCATCTGCTTGGATTCGGTCCGACTCCCAGCCAGTCGTTCAAGCTCCTGCCGGTCTTCCGGACCACAACTGATGGTAGGGGCGCGTCTTGCCATGCGCCCGAGGATACGATATATCGTTTATCATTGCAAGTAAGCAAGAGGATGATCCGCCTGGTCAACCGGGGTGTGGGCCAGTGCCGGCCGCTCCAACCCGGTTACGCCGGCGACCGGCGATTGTCGGCGGAGCAACAGCAGGCGCTGCGGACGATCCTGGGAACACCGGACCAGGTTCTGGGGCTCCGGGGTGGCGCCGGGACGGGGAAGACGCGGCTCCTGTTGGAGGTCGTCCGGGGCGTTGAAGCCCGGCAACCGGTGACGGTGTTGGCTCCCAGCACCGCCGCCGTCGAGGCGCTGCGCAAGGCAGGCCTGCCCCGGGCCGCGACGGTGCAACGGTTCCTGGCCGATGCGAGCTTTCGAGAGGAGACCCGCGGCCATGTGTTGCTGGTGGACGAAGCCAGCCTGCTTTCGACCCGGGACATGCTCGCCTTGCTCGGACACGTCCAGTCCGGCGGGCGGTTGATCCTCTCGGGCGACACCCGGCAGCACACGGGCATCGCGGCCGGGGACGCCCTGCGGCTGCTCGAGGAGCGCAGCGGGTTGCGGATGGCGCGGGTGCACGCATCCGCCGGCAGGTGGACCAGGACTACCGCGAGGCCATCGCCGACTTCGCCCAAGGCAACGGACTGCGGGGCCTATCGTGGCTGGAACGACTCAGGGTGGTCGTCGGATCGGAACCGGATCGGTACGCGGTGCTGGCCGAGGACTATGTCCGTCGCTGCGCGCGCGAAGTCCACCCTGCTGGTCAGCCCGACCTGGCGGGAGATCGAGGCAGTGACCCAGGAAGCGCGGGCGCGGCTCAAAGCGGAAGGCCTGCTCGGCAGCCAGGAGACCCGGCCCACGGTGCATCAGGGCTCCAGTGGACGCAGGCGCGAAGCGGGACCTGCGCAGCTACCGTCCAGGGCATGTCCTGGCGTTCCATCGGGCGACCCGCGACTTCGCTCGCGGGGCCTCGGCCGAGGTGGTAAGGTGGAGCCGACGCTGAAGTGCGCCGGGCCGACGGGGCGGTGGTGAAGGTGACGCGGAAACAGGCCGGGTGCTTCAGGTAGCCGAACCGCAGGCCCTGGTGGCGCCGGGAGAGCGCGTTGCTCATCCAGGGCAATCCGTAAGGCGGCCAGGCTCTTCAACGGGCAGGCGGTGACGGTGAAGTCGATGGGCGCCGACGGGAGCCTCACTCTGGCCGACGGCCGGAAGATCGCGGCGGACTTCCGCGCGTTCACCATGGCTGTTGCGTGACCAGCCATGCGGCGCAGGGACGCACAGTGGACCACGTATGTGGCGGTGGACTCGGGCAGTTGGCGGGCCCCACCGGAACCAGTTCTACGTAGTGCCTCACGCGGACGGGGAGCGGGTCCGGGTGTACACCGACGACGTCCAGTTCCTTCGGATGCGGTCACCCGGTCCGCGCGGCTTACCGCCTCGGAGTTGCTGGAAAGCAAGCGCGCAGCGGAGAGGACGAAGCCGCCAACATCCCACCTCCGCCCGCGAGTGGCGGCCTGACCATGCTCGGAGAGCCAGTACAGATACGTCGACGGCGGCGCGGACACCCGTGGCGGCAGGGCCCTGACGGCGTTGAAGTCGCAAACGTGGAGCAACCCTATGGCACTGAAGACGCGGCGGGCATCCTGTTCGTCGGGGACCGACCAGCTTCTGGTTTCCGTATCACCTGCTCCAAGGGATGCGGTACGAACCGGGAAGTTTCACCCTGGTGTTTGCGGCGGCGGACGGCGTGGTTATCGAGGGGCCGGGGATTGCGGCCTCTACCTCGAACTGGCGCGTCAGGTCGTCTGGCGGATCGTGGAACAAGGCGCGCGGTACGCGGAGCTGTCGGACGCGCCGACCTGTGTCACTCAGATCGTGGAGATTCCCAAGGGCGACGAGGCGCGGCCGGTGGAGGCGGGGGCAGGCGAATGAACGACGGTTCGGGCCGGCAGCCGGGTTGTCTGTGTTCGGCCGTCCGAACAACGCCGGTCGGCGAACGCGGGGTACCGGCGACCTCAGGCCGGGGAGGCGACAGTTGGCCCGGGAGGCGACAGCGGCAGCACCGGGTTTGACAAGCGCCGGTGTGCTGGTGACCGTACCAGCGTGAGCAAGCTGGAATGGATTGAGGCCGAGGTGCGCCAGTTGCCCCGCGAGCAGGCGAGGGAGCTCCAGGATTGGCTGGCCGACTACCTCGAGACGCAGGCCGAATTGAGCCCTGACTTTGTGGCGAGCATTGGGCGGGGGGAGACCGACCTGCAGGAAGGGCGGGTGCGAGTTCACCAGCCGCCTGCCGCCGGGTTGTTCGGACGTCCGAACACGGCGTGCGAGGCAGCGTGTTGGGTTGATCCCGGGGACTGATCTCCCCAAATCCTCGCCCAAGCCCACCACGAAGGCCACCGGGGCCACGAAGGACCGAGGGAAGAGCTGATGGGGAGGCTTCACATCATCAAGGACGCCCGTCGAAACTCTGATGCCCATACCCTTCGTGCCCTTCGGTTCTTCGTGGTGAATGCCCGCCGTTCCCGAAACCTCAAGGCGACGATCAGGGCCTCCCCCAACGAATGGACGTTCTGGGGAATCAACGGCAGGGTCGCGGCGTGAAAGCGAAGCGAGCACGCGCGGGGACGCCGTCTCGAGGGACTGTCCTGGCCTGGGAAGGTCGATGAGTCGAAGTGTTCGGCCGTCTGAACATGCTGTGTGAGCCCAGGCGCAGCTTGGCCCCTCCTTCGGCTGAGTTGGCATGCGCGGCAGGCTGGCCCCTGTTCGAAGGAAGGAGCCACCAAGCGCTCCACGAGCGTGATGTCCTTCCGGTGCTGTGGGGGTGGATGGCGCCGGCCGACGCAACCGCGCTTCGCAGCATCGAGGTTGATCGTCATCACTTTCATGGCGTGAGATCAGCAGATTCCCAGGAGTGGTCAAGCCGGCCAGGGCCATCCGCTCAAGTTCGCCAGCGTATCTTCAGCGCAGGATTGGCTCCGCGGGCGCCATGGCGTGGGGCTCGGTACCTGCTTGTTCGGACGTCCGAACACGGCGTGCGAGGCAGCGGGATGGGTTGATCCCGGCGAGTGACCTCCCGCAACGAATTGACGGTCTGGGGAATCAATGGCAGCGTCGGGGCGTGAAAGCGAAGCAAGTGCGCAGGGAAAAGCCGTCTCCGGGGACTGTCCTGGCGGCGAAGTATCGCACTCGGGCCAACCTGCTTCGCGATGCCGATCGCGCGAGGCTGGGGGACGAGTTTCTCAGGCTTTACTATGGTCGCCCCGCCCCGGCCGCTCGTCGCCGTTGACACCAATGTCCTGATGGACTTGGGCGAGGAGCTGGAGGCGGTCATCGACGCCGTCCAAACGATCCGCGCCCGCGTTCCTTCCCTGCGGCTGGTCATCCCTCCAACGCCGCAGCAGGAACTGGCCCTGATCGCGCGCGCTGGTGACTCGGCACCGGAGCGTAAACGTGCGCGAGGGGGAATCGCCGCGGCTCGCCGTTGGCGTATCGTTCCTATCAACCTCATGCCCGTGGAGCATGGGATCGTCGAGTGTATCGGTGCCCGGCTGCGCGAGGCACGTCTGCTATCGCGACCCCGGCGGAAATCGTGCGGAAGTTCTTCCCGGGTTGAAACGGTCGACTCAAGCGAGGCGCAGCTTGGCCCCGCTTTCGGGTGAGACGGCAGGCGCAGGAGACACGCTTCCCCGCTCCACGAAGGGCGCCACCGGCTGCTCGGCGAGCGCCATCTCTTCGCGCTGGACCTGTTTGCCCCGCACGTAATCCGCCGCCCGCTGCGCCGCGGCCGCGGCCCGGACCAGGAGCCGTTGATCCTCGCACAGCGCCCGGGACCAGCCCTCGATGTAGCTGGCTTGCTGGGCCTCCCGAGCCGGGTTCTGCAACCCGGCAAACCCGCACAGGAACGCTGCCCCGAACTCGGCCACCAGCTCCTCCAGGCTGTACTTCTCGGGCTGG
>JABTUJ010000054.1 GCA_015075445.1 Verrucomicrobiales bacterium | reverse complement strand
CACGCCGATCTTGCAGATCGGCGTCTCAATCACCTGAAGGTGGCGACCGCCGGAAATCCCCCACCACTTCCGCTCGTTGGGCGTCACGTGGAGTTTGGGCTGCGGCACCACCAGACCGCCCGGCAGGCAGACGTAGCAGACGTTTAACAAACGGCCGTCGTCCACCGTCGGGTGGCTGCCTGCGATGAGCGTCAGACCGTACCGCACGGCCAACCCCTTCATCAGTTCCACGAACTTGTCCTTCAGGTCGGCCAGCTTCCGCATCCCCTCCTGCGGCGACAGCGTCTCGGTCATCGAAAGCAACTGGACACTGAACAACTCTGGCAGCAGCACGAAGTCGGTGTCGTAATCCGCGGCGATGTCCACAAAGTAGGTCACCTGCCGCGCGAATTCCCCAAAGGACTTCACCTTGCGCATCTGGTATTGGAGGCAGGCCACCCGGACTTTGCGCGCGCCGGCCTTGGGCGCACGGTAGTCGGGATTGAGCCACTCGATCAGGCTGGCGAAGTTGTGGCTGCGCGGATCGCGCAGGTAGTGCGGCATCACGCCACGCAGGGTGAAGCCTTCCCGAATCTGGAAACTGAGCACCAGGTCGCGGAGTTCGCCCGCGGCCACCCGGTACGCGTATTCCTCGGCGGACATCTCTGCGGCGTGTTCCTGGTAGTTCCAGAGGCGTCCGCCCGCCAGAATGCGCCGCTTGTTGAGGCGCCGACAGAGCTGTCGTCGCGCCTCGTACAACGCCGCTCCGACGCCCTGACCCCGCGTGTCCGGATGCACATAGACATCCGCGCCGTAAAGGGTGTCGGCTGTCGGGTCGTGGTTGGTGAAGTAGCCGCTGTCGGTGATGCCTGCCCACGTGTGATGCCGCAACGGATCCGGACCCAGGTTCACCATCAGGGTGGCCACGGCCCCCACGATCCGACCGCCCAGCTCGGCCAGCAACTGGCCTTGGGGAAAGACCCGCAGATGGCTGAGCAGATGCGATTCACCCCAGACGACGTTCTCGCCGGCGAGGACGGGGTAGGAAGCGCGATTCAGTTCGACAAGCGCCGGGAGGTCCGCCCGCGTGACCTCGCGAACGCGCACGGGGGTTTTCGGTGGCTTCATACGCTTTGCGGACCCCGGAGTTTCTCGGAGAGAACGGCTGACAACCGCGGCTGCCGGGGTTGGTTGACGGCGGGCACTATGGACGTGGCGGCACGAAAAGTCCAGCCACGGTCTGGCGGCCGTTGGTGGGGGCGTCGAGCCGGCTCTGCGGGCCAAGGCATGCGATGGGAACGGGTCTTTACAGCCGGCACGCGATTCCCGAGAATGACGACGGTTCACGAACCAGACCTGCGCCTATGCCTCTGTTCAAACCGGTTTCTCTCTACCTGGCCATCCGCAAGGAAGCCGAACGATCCGCGACCGAGGACTCGCTGGTACTCGACGGCTTCGATCCCTCGACGTTTCTAAGCGCCGAAGCGCTGTGGGGGAAGTTGCAGGTGCATCCGGATCGCATGGTAATCACCGACGGGCGTTTCGGGGACGACTTCTGCGGCATTGATCTGACCCGAGCCATCCGCGCCAAGTACGCCTTGCCGTACGTGTATGTGGTGGTGCTGAGCACCCTGAGTCGCCTGAGCGAGATCGAGGAGGGACTGGCGGCGGGGGTGGACGATTACCTGATCAAGCCGCACAACCGCTTCCAGTTGCGCTCCCGCATCGCGGTAGGGCTGCGGTGGCTGGCCTATATTGATTCGCTTCACGCACAGGCCAGCAGCCCGGCGACGTCAAGGGCAAGGCCGGACCCTCGCGCAAAGCCGGCCATCCGTAAGTCCTGAGGCGAAGGCTTGACGGGTTCCAAGTTGGCCTCAGTCCCTCCCCCGCGGTCGGAATTGCGACACACCCGGTCTTCCCCCTGGTGATCAGGCGTGAGGCGTGGTAAGGGGGAAGCATGTCCTCCGAACTCACCCAACGACGACCTGAGTTCGCCACGACGCATTGGAGCCTGGTGGCGGTGGCTCAGTCGGACGAGGCCAGTCGCACGCGGGCCCGTGAGGCGCTCGATCAACTTTGCCGCGCTTACTGGTATCCGCTCTACGCCTTCGTCCGGAACCGAGGGTACGCCTCGGCCGAGGCGCAGGACCTCACACAGTCCTTCCTGCTCCGATTCATCGAGACGCGGGGCTTCGCCGCGGCCGACCGTGAGCGAGGCCGCTTCCGCACTTACCTGCTTGGCGCGCTGAAGCACTTCCTCGCCAACGAGTGGCATCGCGCGCGGATGCAGAAGCGCGGCGGTGGAGTCACGTTCCTCGAGTGGGACGCCCTCGATGCCGAAGGGCGCTACGCGCTCGAGCCGGCGCATTCCGGCGACCCGGAGACGACCTTCGACCGCGAGTGGGCGGTGGCCCTGACCCGCCGAGCCATGAACACCCTGCGGGCCGAGTTCGAGGCGTCCGGCAAAGGAGCGCTGCTCGTCGCGCTCCAGGGGAGCCTCACCGGCGACGAACCGGACCGGGGTGAAACCGCCCGGCGACTGGGCATGACGGAAGGCGCGCTGAAGGTCGCCGTGCATCGGTTGCGGCAGCGCTACCGGGAACTGGTCCGCGCGGAAGTGGCCGCGACGGTCAACGAACCGTCCGCGGTGGATGACGAGATGCGCCACCTGGTGGCCGTGTTGCGCACGGCCCAGGGCGCTTCCCTGTAACCCGCGCTTCCGGTTCCGTCAGGTCAAGGGTGTGCGTAACGATCTGGAGACCGACCAATGAACCGTTCGCCTGCAAACACGTGTCCCCGCTGCGGGGCGCCGCTCCCCGCCGGTGCGGTTGACCAACCGTGTCCCGCGTGCCTGTTGTCCGGCGTGCTCGATGCGCCCTCCGGCGAGACCCTCCCCATGGCCCCGACCGCCGCGCCCCCGAGCCGGACCCGGGAGGATCGGGGGTTTCCCCGCCGATTGGGCGGCTACCGGCTGCATCGGGTGCTGGGCCGGGGGGGGATGGGCACGGTGTACGAAGCGGAGCAGCTCACCACCGGCCGCCGCGTCGCCTTGAAGATGCTCGAGCACGAGCTTGACTCGCCGGAGATGCGCCAGCGGTTTCTCCGCGAAGGGCGGCTGGCGGCCCGGGTCAACCACCCGAACAGTCTCTACATCTTTGGCAGCGAGGAGATCGAGGGGCGGCCGGTGATCACGATGGAGATTGCCGGCAGCGGCACCCTCAATGACCGGATCAAACGCCGTGGACCCCTCCCCGTCAAAGAGGCGGTGGATGCCGTGCTCGATGTCCTCACCGGCCTCGAGTCTGCATACGCTGAAGGCGTTCTCCACCGGGATGTCAAACCCTCCAACTGCTTTGTCTGCCCGGACGGCTCGGTGAAGGTTGGAGACTTCGGGCTGTCCGTTTCCACCCTGACCCGGAGCGATACCTTCATCACTGCCCAGGGCAAGATCCTGGGCACGCCCGCGTTTGCCTCGCCCGAGCAGTTGCGAGGCGATGCCGTGGACGTGCGGACCGATGTGTACTCGGTAGGGGCGACGCTCTTCACCCTGCTTACCAACCGGGCTCCCTTCGAAGGGGACAACGCCGTGCAGGTGGTGGCCAACGCCGTCAACCAAAAACCCAAATCCCTCGCGCAATTCCGCGACGACATTCCCCCCGGTCTCGACAGCGTCGTGGCTCGTTGCCTGGCCAAGGAACCCGACGGGCGCTATCCCGATTACGCTTCGCTTCGCAACGCTTTGTTACCGTTCAGCTCGCGGGAACCGGAGCCGGCCTCCTTGAAGATCCGCGCGGCGGCCGGATGGCCCGATTTCCTCATCGCCTTTCTGGTTCCTTACGTGGTCTTGATGCTGGCCGTGGGCGCGCGCGAGTTCCACTTCCAGCCGTTCATCGAACGGAGTCTCTACTCGGCGCGATTTTACTTCGCTTTCCTGGCCTTCGGCTTTCTCTATTTCGCGATCGTCGAAGGGCTGTGGGGGGGCGGACTCGGCAAGCGTCTCAAGGGGCTGCGCGTCGTTCGCACCGAGGGTCGCTCGCCGGGCTTCCCCCGCGCGCTGCTGCGCATCGTCCTGATAATTCTCGCCGCCGAATGCGTCCGGATCCCCTTCCTGCTGGCCACCTTCTCCGCCGGCAGCTTCGAGGAACTGACGTCGAAGGAGGTCTGGCTGTACATTGGGGCGAGCAACGTCTGTCCCTGGATCCCGCCGCTGCTCACCCTGACCGCGCGCCGGGAGAACGGGTTCGCCACGTTGTGGGATCTGCTCACCGGTACACGGGTGGTGATCGTGCCGACGGGCACCGTGCGCCCGCGAATCGAGTCCGCGCTGCCGCCCGGGGAGACCGCAGAGGCCGGTGAGGTCCTCGGTCCGTATCGCGTCCTCGAGCCCTTGGCGCCTGGGGAGTGGCTCGTTGGCCTGGACCCGGTGTTGCGCCGCCAGGTCTGGCTCCTCCGGCGGGAGGCCTCCGGCCCAACGACCGCCCGGCGCCACCTCGGTCGGCCTGGGCGACTGCGCTGGCTCCAGAAGGTCGAGGCGGATGGGGCCGCCTGGGACGCGTTCGAAGCGACTCCCGGCGTGCCCTTCCTCCGCCTCGTCGCGAACGGCAAACAGGTGCCCTGGGCCAGCCTGCGGCACTGGCTGTACGACCTGTCCTCGGAGCTGTGGCACGCCTCCGCGGACGCAACGCTCCCGTCGGCCTTGTGCCTCGAACAGATCTGGATCACGAGCCAGGGGAGCGCAGTGCTCCTCGACCAGCCCTATCCGGGCGGCACGGAGAACAGCCGCCCCATCCCGGTCACCGACGTGGCGGGGCAACAGCAGTTCCTCGGTGCCGTGGCGGCTCACGTGGACCTCACGCGGACGCCATTGCATGCCCGGGGCGTGCTGCAGAACCTCGAGGCCCGGCGATTTGAGAAGCTCAGCTTCCTGGCGGGGACGCTGCGCGGGCTCCTACATCAACCGGCCGAGGTGAGTCGGGGAATCCGGGCGGGCTCGATCTTCATGTTGCCGTTGTACGTTTGGATCCTGGTCTTTGTGGGGAATTACCGCATGGAGCTGCCCAACGGGTGGCCCTCCTCGTGGGGGTGGATCGCCCTCAGCGCCGCGCTCTGGTGCTGGCGGCCAGGGCGCTGTTTCAGCTCGTGGAGCTGCCGTTTCGTACCACCTGCAGTCACTCGGTGTTCCGACTGGCGGTGGTCGACCGTGAAGGGCGACGCGCCAGCGTGCTGAACCTCGCGGCGCGGTGGGCGGTCGTCTGGCTGCCGCTCTTTCTGCCGATGCTCCTGGTGATTCCGCTGATCCAGGACGGCAGATTCACCGCCGCGTTCGCCCTGGCCACCGGGCTGCTTCTGGGTTGGATCGGCGCCGCGGTTCACGCGGCTTTTCATCCCCATCAGGGGTGGCACGACCGCCTGCTGGGCACGTGGATCGTGCGACGCTGAAGCCAAGTGCGACCTGGCAGCGAACGGTCCCTGAACGCTCGACCACACTCCATGATGGACTCGATTCCTCGGCGGCACGACCTGGATGCACTGCGGGCAAGCGCGATGCTGCTGGGCATCGCCTTCCACGCCGCTCTTTCGTTCGCCGCGGGCCTGCCCTGGCTGGTTCAGGACAAGAGCCGCAACCTCGCGTTCCTCCTCTTCGAGCAGGCGTGTCATGGGTTCCGCATGCCCTTGTTCTTCCTGGTCAGCGGCTTCTTCACCGCGATGCTCTGGCGGCGGCGAGGGTTGCGGGGGCTGATCACGCAGAGGTTCCGTCGCATCCTCCTGCCCTGCCTGTTAGGCTTGGCGACCCTCGTCCCGCTGATGTTCGTGGTCGCGGGGCTCGTCATGCGGCCGGGGGTGGGGCGCCGCGGCCCGTCGGCAACGGAACAGTCCCGGACCGTCGTGTTCGACGCCATCGTCGCAGACAACCCGGTTGAGCTGCGGCGGTTTCTGGTGGAGGGTGCCGAGGTGAACGGACCGCATCCGGAGTGGGGCAGTCCGCCGCTGGTCGTGGCGGCGTTCCTCGGCCGGTTCGAGGCGGCGCGCGTCCTGATCGAGCATGGCGCGGATCTCAGCGCTCGCGCTCGCGACGGGGCCACGGCGCTGCACGCCGCGGCGTTTCTTGGGCGCGCGGAGGTGGTGCGGCTGCTCGTCCAGCACGGGGCGGATCTCGAGGCCCGGAACCAGCGCGGCGAGACACCCGCCGACGTGGCGTCCACCGACTGGGCGCTGACCCGGATGATTGCGGGCATGCTGCAGGTGCCGGTCGAGGAAGCGTCGGTGCGACACGGTCGGGAACAGGTGCGGGCCCTGTTGCGCGGTGAGGACAACCTCGAGGTGCGGGTGCGGGACGGTGCCGACGGGCAGCGGGGCGGCTCGGTGGTGGACGGACCGCGCGGCCTGGGATCCGTGGTCACGTGGTTGTATCTCGTTCCCGTGTTCCATCATCTCTGGTTTCTTTGGTTTCTCTGGTGGCTGGTGCTCCTGTTCTCCGTCGGATTTCTGGTCGCCGAGTGGCGCGGGTGGCGGGGGGCGCCGGGTTGGCTGGTGTTGTCGCCTACCCGCCTGCTTTGGCTGTTGCCGCTGACCGCCGTGCCGCAGACCGTCATGGGCGCCACCAGCGGCGGATTTGGTCCGGACACCTCGGTCGGGCTGCTCCCCATGCCCCACGTCTTCCTCTACTACGCGATTTTCTTCGGTTTCGGCATCCTGTACTACGAGGCCGACGACCAGGAGGGGAGAGTGGGGCGGGGCTGGCGGTGGTTGCTGCCGTTGACGGTGTTGATCGTCTTCCCGGTTGGCCTCGAGCTGTCCACGGGCGTGTTCGGGCTGAGCGCGCCATGGAGGCTTGGGGAACTCCAGCGCCCGCTGTCGGTCCTCCTGCAGGTCCTCTACGCCTGGTTGATGACGTTTGCGTGTATGGGGCTGTTCCGGTCGCTGTTGGTGCAGGAGCACCCGACGATGCGCTGGCTGTCAGACAGCGCTTACTGGCTTTACCTCGTCCACCTGCCCCTCGTCCTCCTGGCGCAATGGTGGGTTCGCGACTGGCCGTTGGGGGCCACCGTCAAGTTCGTGTTGATCACCAGCCTCATTGTGGCCCTGTCGCTGCTCTCTTACCAGACGCTCGTCCGCTACACCTGGCTGGGGAGCCTCCTGAACGGCCCTCGCCCGCGCCCCGGAAGGCAGGCCCACCCCCGAGCGGCGCGTTCCTAAACGCCCGGGTCCGCGTGCGGCGCGCCGACTTTCGGTTGCGTTCCCAGGTTGCGGTGGTTGTGGCGGGGCTCACGTGGATCGACTCGCGGCCCCCGGTGGCGGGTCGTCCGGCTTCGCGGGCGCGGCCGGTGCGGCGGTACCGGCGGTCCTTTCCGGTTCCGCGAGCCGGTGCTTCTGCACCTCCGACTCGGCGTGCTCGGCGTCGGTGGTCGGTTCCGCGGCCGTCCCGGCTTCCGCCGTGGCGGCGGGCTCAGGGCTGGGGTCCTGCTCCGGGCCGAGCACCCGTCGGAGCTCCGCCGCGGTGTGGGTCGTCGCGGCGCTAACCGAGGCCTCGGCAGGTTCAAGTCGCAAGGGTGAGTTCCCGCCTGGGGGCGGTACCGGAAGCGGTGGCGGCTCTGTCGCGGTCGGGGGCGCTGGCGACTGAGCGACGGATTCCGGCGGAGCCTTCGGTACGGTGAGCAGCGTCTTGCAGCTTGGGCAGGCAAGCTGACGTCCAACCTCATTCGCTGCCACGAGAATGGGTTGACCGCAGGTTTGACAGGTGAACTTCAGATCACTCATGGCTTGACTCCGTTCTACTTTGGACTGTCTCGTCGCCGCGTTCGGCGTCCCGTGGAAACGGCCGCACACTCGCAGCCGGGCGTTCGGCGGCGGATACGGGCTGGGTTCCTGCTCTCGACCCTATCGCCGGATCAAGACCGTGTCACGCGATGAGTTGTGCGCGGCCTGCGGTTCTGCTATGGGACTTCCCAGTTCATGAACGCCGCCACCGATCACGATGAGAATCACTCTGCACGGCGCCGCCGGTGAGGTCACCGGCTCCGCCTATCTGGTTGAAACCGAGCAGGCGCGAATCCTGGTGGACTTCGGCATGTTCCAGGGGGGCGCCCGCCTCGAAGCCAGGAACGTTCGGCCCGCCGGCCTGTCCCCCAAGCGCCTCGACGCCGTGCTGGTCACCCACGCGCACTTGGACCACGTGGGGCGGCTGCCGCTGCTGCTGAAGGGGGGCTATCCGGGCGCCATTCACGCCACCGATGCCACCCGCGACCTCGCCGGGCTGATTCTGCGCGACTCGGCGAAGGTGCAGTCCTACGACGTCGCACGACAGAACCGCAAACGTGAGCGCGCCGGGAAGCCGCCCGTCAAACCGCTCTACGACGCCGGTGAAGTTGAGGAGACTCTGGAGCGTTTCCGCGAGGTCGAATTCGGTCGGGTCTTTTCGCCCGCGCGCGGCGTCACCGCCCGCTACGCGATTGCCGGTCATATGCTCGGGTCGGCGAGCATCCAGTTGAGCGTTCAGGAAGGCGGGAAGACGAAGACAGTCGTCTTCTCCGGCGATCTGGGCCCCGCGCACCTGGCCATTGTGCGGGACGCGGTGCCGTTCGAACACGCGGACCTGGTCTTCCTGGAATCCACCTATGGGGATCGGGACAACAAGCCGTTGCCCGAAACGCTCGCCGAGTTTCGCGCCATCATCCAGGAGGCGGTGCGGCGAAGGTCGCGCATCCTGGTGCCGGCCTTCGCCGTGGGGCGCACCCAGCAACTGCTCTACCACCTCGATGAGTTGTTCTGCGCGGGCAAGGTGAAGCGCTTCCCGGTCTTTCTCGACAGTCCGATGGCGATCGAAGCGACCCGGATCTATCGCCGCCACCCGGACCTGTTCGACGCCGAGGCGAGGGCGATGGAGCGCGCGCGTGCGGCCGACCGCCGCCCGCGCCATGTGCAGCCCACACCCACCGCCGAGGATTCAATGAAGCTCAACGACGTGCCCGGGCCCTGTCTCATTATGGCGGGCTCGGGCATGTGCAACGCCGGACGCATCCTCCACCATCTCAAGCACGGCCTCTGGCAGTCGGACACGGTCGTGATGATTGTCGGCTACCAAAGCGAAGGCACGCTGGGGCGCCGGCTGGTGGACGGGGACAAGTCGGTGAGGATCTTCGGCGAACGCGTGGCGGTAAAGGCAGGCATCCACACGCTCAACGGCTTCAGCGCCCACGCGGGCCAAACCGCCCTGCTCGCGTGGTTCGGCCATCTCGCCCCAAGCCGGCCCCGGTGGTGCTGACCCACGGTGAGGCACGCGGACGGAAAGCCGCTGGCGCAACTCATCCGCAAACGTCGCGGATCAGACCGCTGTTGCCCGCACGGGCGACAGCGTTATGCTAATTGACTCTGAACCGGTCAGTGCAAACCGCACCGTTAAAGACCTCGTTCATGAATCTATCCATCGCATCGCGTCAGATTGACCGCTCGACGAAGAATACCATGAACCAGACAGCGCCGACCCACGAAGCCATTGCGGAACGAGCCTACTTCTTGTGGGAGCAGGCCGGGCAGCCAGCCGGACGCGACGACGAATTCTGGCTGCGTGCCGAGGCGGAACTTGCCGCGCCCGTGAGCGCCGACGGCCTGCCGCCCATCCTCCCGCCACCGACTCCCACACCATCGCCTATTCCCAGCGCGTCGCTCGTGCAGCATTTGCCGGCACCGCTCAGTGACGCCGTGACGACTCCACACCCTCTCCCGTCGCGCCCGCGCAGGTCGAAACGCACCTGACTCTGCCGGCAGGCTTGGTACGCGTGAGTTTGACGCTGGGGTGATGGGCGGTGGCAGCGTCGGCATCGCTGCCGCGTTGGAGGCGGCATGGCGACGGGATCGAGGGGGAATCCCCAGGGGCAGGCGGTTGCGGGGCGAGGCCCGGAACGTTGTCGCGACTCCTGAAGTCATGGGCCGGTCAGCGGCCAGACCCACGGCAGTACGACCAGCACCACGGTCAGAACCAGCAGGGTGAGCAGCGGACCCACCTTGAGGAAATCCACGAACCGGTAGCCGCCCGGTCCCATGATGAGCACGTTCGAGGGATGCGACACTGGGCTGTTGAAGGCGCTGGCGGCGGCGAGGGCCACCGTCATCATCGCGGCGTGCGGCGGGAGGTTGCACTTGGCGGCGGTCTCGAATGCGATGGGGGCCAGCAGAACGACCACCGCAGCGCTGGGTATCACACACGCAGCCAGGGCCGTGATGATGAAAAGGCTCGCGAGGATGAGCACTGGGCTGGCTCCCTGAAGGGACCCGATCAGCGTTCCCGCCATCCAGGCCGCCGCACCGGTGTGGTCCAGCGCCGCTGCCAGCGGGAGCATTCCGCCGATCAGGATCACTGCCGGCCATTCGACCGCAGCGTAGGCGTCTTCCAGGCGCAGGCAGCCACCGAGGACCATCAACGCCGCAGCCGTCAAGGCGGCGACATACACGGGCATCCAACTGCTGGCCGACAGGCCGAGGAACACGAGTACGGCGAGCACCGCCAACGGGGCCTTCGCGCGCACCGGCGACTCCTGCATGGCCTGGGTCAGCACGATGAAATCCGGGTCCTGAGCGAGGAGCTTGAGCTTCTCGCGCGGACCGTAAAGCAGGAGCGCGTCGCCAAACTGCAACGTCGCATCGCGGAGCTTCATGATGTTGGCCTTGCCCGCGTGCCAGACGCCCATGACGGTCAGACCGTAGCGGTCGCGGAATCGGAGTTGCCTCAGGCTCTTGCCGGCCAGAGCCGTGCGGGGCGAGAGGACGGCTTCCATCAGGCCGAGTTGCTCGGATTCAAACTCGGGCAGGTTCGGCGCCACCTCCCATTCGATCTGCAGGTCCTGCAGGCCCTGCAACGCCAGGAGATCCTCGGCACGGCCCTCCACCAGCAACGCGTCCCCCGCGCGCAACGTTTCCTGTGGGCCGGGCATGACGACCTTCTGTCCGGCGCGTGAAAGCGCGAGAACGGTGAGCCCGAGCGTCTCGCCGAGGCGGCTCTGCGCCAGCGTGTGCTCCGCGAGGGGCGAGGCGTCAGGGATTTCCAGGGTGAACAGCCGTGATTGCAGATCGTAGGCCGAGGCTATTTCCCCACGGGACAGGCTGCGGAGTCCCTGCAGCCCGGCCCGGTGTCCCAGGGCTTGGATACGGTCGTGCGGGCCCTGGACGAGGAGCACGTCCCCCGGCTGCAGGCGCTGTTCCTGAAGGCGACTCCGATAGACCTGGGCGCCCCGCCGGATGGCCAGGATGGTCACCCCCCAGGAGCGACGGGCATCGATCCAGGGCAGCGTTTGATCCACGAAACCCGAGCCGTCCGCGAGTTGGACCTCCGCGAACTCCATCTCGGCTGGTGGCCAGACCTCGATCCCCGCCCCGCTCTCCCCGACCCTCAAGCCGCGCCAGGCTTCCAGGTCGTTCAACTGGTCGGGCGTGCCTTGTACGAGCAACCGGTCATGGGCGCGCAACCGGGTCGTCCGGTCAGGGGCCAGGTGGGTGCGGTCCTCGCGCAAGATCCCGACCACGTGCAGGCCCAGCGCCGAGCCGAGGCGGGTCTGTTCGAGGGTGCGTCCGTCCAGCGCCCCGCCGGGCGGCAGGCGCAGGACAAACATGCGCTCGTGGAGTGCGTAGGCCTCGCGCAGGTTCAAGCCGCGCAGGGCCGGCGTCTCCTGGTGCAAACCGCTCACGGGCAACAGGCGCCGGCCGAGAAGTGCCATGAACAGAATCCCCACCACCGCCGCCGCGCCGCCCACCGGCAGGAAATCGAACACGCCAAACGGCCGCAGCCCGGCCTCCTTCAGCGCGGCGCTGGCGAGCAGATTGGGCAACGTGGCGAACATCGTCGTCAGCCCGCCGAGCAGGGCGCCGAACGTCAGCGGCATGAGCAGCCGCGACGGCGCCAGTCCGGTGCGCCGGGTCAGGTCCATGACCGCGGGGAGAAACAGAGCGACGATGGCCATGGTGTTCATGAAGAAGGAGAGCGCGGCCGCCGAGACCATGAGCGCCAGGACGAGGCGCGCCTCGCTGCGCCCGCCCAAGCGCTCGACCCAACGGCCGAGCGCGTTGGCGACGCCGGTGCGCTGCAGGCCCGCGCTCAGGATGAAGACGCCGCAGATCGTCACGACCGCAGGGCTGCTGAAGCCGCCGACCGCCTCAGCGGGCGTGACCAACCCGGTGAGGGCCAGCGCCAGCAGCACCAGCACCGCCACCAGGTCCACGCGCAGCCGTCCGGCGACAAACAACCCCACCGCCCCGGTGAGCACGACAAGGACGACGAGACTTTCCACTGTCATGGGACAAGCGTGGCCGGGCTAGAGCAGGTGGCTTTGGAAAAGCACGGCGAAGCCCAGGAAGGCGAAGAACCCGATCACGTCCGTGACGGTTGTCAGGATGATGCTGGAACACTGGGCGGGGTCGAGGCCCACCGTCTTCATGACGACGGGGATCGCGGCGCCTGACAGGCCGGCGGCGAAGAGATTCACGATCATCGCCAAGCCGATGACCAGGCCCAGCCAGGGGTTGCCGTGCCAGGCCCAGGCGACGAGCGCGGTCACGATGCCAGTGACCCACCCGGAGATCATGCCCAGCCAGCCCTCCTTGAGCACGAGCCGGCGGATCTTGTCCTTGGGGATCTCGCGCATGACTAGGCCGCGCATGACGACGGCCAGCGATTGGGCGCCGGCGTTGCCACCCTGGCCGGCGACCACGGGCAGGAAGACCGCCAAGACCGTGATCTTCGCGATGGTGCTCTCGAACAGGGCCACGACGCCGGCGGCCAGGAATGCGGTGGCGAGGTTGACGTGGAGCCAGGGCAGCCGCTTCCTCAACGAATAGCCGATCGGGGAGAAGCTGCGCTCGTCTCCGCCGGCGCCGAACATGCGCTGCAGATCCTCGGACACCTCCTCCTGCACGCCCTGGAGCAGTTGCTCGGCCTTGATGATGCCCAGGACGCGGCCCTCATGGTCAACCACCGGCGCCGCGAAATAGCGTCGTTTGGACAACTGGTCCGCGGCGTCCTCGCGGTCGGTGAAGCAGTGCAGGGTGAACAAGTCCGTGCGCATGATGGCTGACAGCGTGCTCTCGGGCGCGGCGAGCAACAGGTCGCGCATGTTGAGGACGCCCCGGAGGCGGTCCTGCTCGTCCACGACATAGGCGTACGAGGCCGGGTAACGCTTGGGCACGAGCTGGCGGATGGCGTGCACGGCGTCCGCGACCGTGGCGTCCGTGCGGAAGGACAGAAAGTCGGTGCTCATCATCCGGCCCACGCTGTCTTCAGGATAGGTGAGCTGCTCCTGGATGTCGCGCTTGAGCTTCTCGGGCAGGTGCGCGAGAAACCGCTCGCGGGCCTCCCGCGGCAGGTGCATGAAGATGGTGGCGGCGTGATGCGAGTCGAGCCCGGCGGCAATCTGCTGGAAGAGGTCGACCTCGGCGTCTTTCAGCACGGCGGCGGCATACGACACCTGCAACTGGCGCACGGCCCGGGCGGCCAACGCGGCCGGCAGGGCGCGGAGCACTTCGACCACCTGTTCCTCCGGCATCGTCTCCAGGGAGCGGGCGGCACCGACGAGGTCCCTCTCGAAGAACTTCTGGACCAGGGGGAGAAGAGCGGTGGTCTCAGGCATGGCATGTTCCAGGGTCAAGGGTTGGGCCCGGCTTCGTCCGCTGAGCGCTCGTCAATCTCAGGGCTGATCGGCCGGGGCTCGATCCATTTCATCGGCGTCAGTTGGCGAAAGGTCTGCGGGGCCCGCATCGGGCCGGGATGCGCAGTCGCCGGATCAACCGCTCCGCCAGCAGGCGCTCTCGTTCATCCCATTTCTCCTCGGGCGCGTCCACTCCCACCCGGCAACTGCCGCCCGCAATCGGACCGTGACCACCCGCCGCGTGGCGTTTCTCGAACACATCCCGCAACACCTCGCCGGCCTGGGCATCTTGCCGAATGGTGCGCAACGAGGCATGCAACCGGCCTCGGAACCGCCCCGTGGCGAAGCACCAGTGCGCTTGCCGATACGTGAGCAGGAACTCCGCGACCTGGGACACGCGGTCCGGTGTGTCCACAGGGCCCAAGTGCGTCACGATCAACCGTCGATAGAGGACTGCCTCGCGGATGCCCCGGCCCAAGACACTGAAGAAGCGTCGCGGCCGGACAGGATTCTGGATGCGCGCTAACGCCCGCATGTCCGCGTGGGGCAGCACCTGGAGATAGGTCTGGGCCACGTCGGGACGACGGGCCCGATAAAGGTCCTGGGTGTCCGTCAGGATGCCGTAGGCCAGCGCCGTGGCCACCCGTGCGGGGATGTCCGCGCCGGTTTGCAGGAGGGCTTGGGCCACGAGGACGCAGGTGGCCCCGCATTCCGCATCCACAAGGGCGAGTCCGGCCTCGGGTTCGTGGTCGGCAGGGTGTTGGTCGAGGACGATCGCGGGCTTGCGGTTGCCCGGGAACGGGTTGTTGTTAAAGCCAGGTTGGGTGTCAACCACCGCCACGTGGGCGTGACGGCGGAGCAGGACTGGGTGAAACCGGTGCATCCGAATGCGCAGGATTCGCACCATGGCGCGGTTCTCCGTCCGGCCCACAATCCCGCCATAGGTGATCTTCGTTTCGATTCCAAAAACCGACTGCGCCAAGTGCTGGAGCGCGAAGGCCGAGGCGATCGCGTCGGGGTCGGGGAAGTCGTGCGTGAGGATGAGCAGCGGAGTGAGCGTGGCGCGATGCTCCTTCAGAAACCGCAGCAGTCGCCGGGCGTGCAACACGGATGCGCTGGCGGAGCGGTCGCTCCGATCAGCCACTCCCTTGCCCGCGCCGGCATCACCGTCAAGGCGGTGGACGGCGGCAGAGTCAGCAGCGGTTTTGCGGCGATGGGCGGGCAAAGGCCTCCGCGCGAGGTCACACGGCGGTTCTCGCGCGGGCGGAATACCGCCCGCGCGCCTCTTCACGCGTTTCATCTGCGGCCCATGGTAGCCAAGCGCGTCCTCGATTACCACCGTGCGCTCGCGACCCCAGGCCTCGCTGAAAGGACCAAGGACGGGTTCGTGTCGTGGTGGCCAGGCCGCTGCCGCACGGAAACAGGCAACCCACCGTCCATCCCTGTGCCCGGAGTCGCCGGATTCTCCTCCCCTCGAGGCAGCGCAGGGCGATCATCCCCCCGGGCACGACCGGCGGGGCGGCGGCGGGGACGCCGTGCATTCCGCCAGCCGTGCATTCCGCTGTTGAATCTGGGAGCCGAGCAGGGGATCATCACGTGCCCTATGCGCCATGGGTCTCCAGCGTTGCATCCATCAATTCGGCTTCAGGCGCGTGATCCCGTCCGTGCGTTGTGGGCATGACGGCACTCAGACGTGAACACGGACCAAGCCATTCTCTTCGGATTGCTAGCCCTGGTATTCACGCTCCTGGTCTGGGGCCGGTGGCGGTACGACTTGGTGGCGTTTCTGGCGTTGACGGTTGCGCTCCTGGCCGGAGTGGTGCCGTCGGACCAGGCCTTTGCGGGATTCGGTCATCCGGCGACGGTGATCGTGGCGCTGGTGCTCATCGTCAGCCGTGCTCTCAGCAACGCCGGGGTGGTGGAGATGGTGGCGCGGTATCTGGTGGATGGGACGAGGAGATTGGGGGCACACATTGCGATCATGGCGGGAGTGGCGGCCTCCCTCTCCGCGTTCATGAACAACGTCGCGGCGCTGGCCCTCCTGATGCCGGTGGACCTGGAAGCCGCTGCCAAGGCCAAACGCAGCCCGGCCCTGACGCTCATGCCCCTTTCGTTCGCCACGATACTCGGGGGGATGATCACCCTCATCGGCACGCCGCCGAACATCGTGATCGCAGCCTACCGGAAGGACGCGTTGGGCGAGGCGTTTGGGATGTTCGACTTCGCCCCCGTAGGGCTCGCTTGCGCCGTGCTGGGGGTCGTGTTCGTAGCCACCCTCGGTTGGCGTTGGATTCCCGCGGCGCGGGGAGAGCACGACACTGCGAAGGAACTGTTTGATCTGGAGGACTACGTCGCCGAGGTCAAGGTGCCCGAAAATTCTGCAGCGGTGGGCAAACGCGTGAGTGAGCTGGATGACGTGGCTGAGGAGCAGGGCTGCGAGATTGTCGGCGTGATCCGGCGCGGCCAGCGCCTGCCGGGGTTGGCGCGGCGCGTCGAGTTGGCCAAAGGAGACCTCCTCGTGGTGCAGGCCAAGCCCGAGGCAATTGACAAGCTGGTCGGCGCACTGGGTCTGCAGTATACGCGGGCGGACCGTGATCGCGGACTCCTGACGGGGGAGGACCTGGCGCTGCTCGAAGTGGTGGTGCCGGAGGGGTCCCGAATTGCGGGGCGTTCGTCCCTCTCCTTGCGGCTGCTCTATGATCATGGCGTGACGCTGCTGGGAGTGTCCCGCCGGGGCGTCCGCTTCACCGAACGCGTGCGTAAACTCGAGATTCAGCCGGGTGATGTCCTGCTCCTGCTCGGTCCGCGCGAACAACTGCCGGACACTGCCAACTGGCTCGGGGGCCTGCCGCTTGCTGAGCGGGGCCTCCGTGTCCTGCAGCGCGGCAAGGCCGGTCTGGCCCTGGGCGTGTTCGGGGTGGCGGTGGCGCTGGCCAGCGTCGGTGTCCTGAAACTGCCCATCGCCCTCGCCAGCGCCGTGGGCGTGCTGGTGCTCGCCAACGTGCTCCCCGTGCGGCAAGTGTACGAGTCGGTCGAATGGCCAGTCGTGGTGCTCCTCGGCTCGATGATTCCACTGGGGGCAGCACTCGAACAGAGCGGAGGTACCGCCCTGATCGCGCGGCAGATGGTGGCAGCGGCTTCGGGACTGCCGCCCGCAGCCGTGCTCCTCGTGCTGGTGGTGATCACAATGACGCTCTCGGACGTCCTTAACAACACGGCCACCGCGGTGCTCGCCGCCCCGATCGCCGTGGACATTGCCCGCCAGTTGGGGGTTAGCCCAGACCCGTTTCTGATGGGGGTGGCGGTGGCGGCCTCCTGTGCCTTCCTCACGCCGATCGGGCACAAGAATAACACGCTCATTCTGGGACCGGGCGGCTATCGGTTTGGTGACTACTGGCGGATGGGACTGCCCCTGGAATCCCTCATCGTGCTCGTGTCCGTCCCTTTGATTCTCTGGGTGTGGCCCCTGACCCCTTCCGATCTCTGATCCGCAAGGACTGCACAGCATCCGTCGGGCGCTCGAGTCTGCATCCCCGCTCCGCATGTCGGGTCGCCTCATCTGGGGACACCTCCGAGCAGCTTTAGCAAACCAAAGCCTGAGGCAAGGTCGGAAACACCATCAGACCGACTCGCCGTCCGATCGCTCGACCGACGTCCGATTCCCTTCCCACCGAGTGCTACCCCTTTCGCACGAGCCGTCGGCGCTCAGTCGGAGCCGCCGAATGCGTCCCTGCCAACCCGCCATCGTCGTTCCCGGGGGGAACGCGGCTGAGCAAGGCTCTTGAGTTCATGATTGGTACGGCGGCCGGCTGCAGCAGCGATATCGGCAGCCGAACTCAAGGCCCCATGGACACGCGCAGATCCATGAGCAACCGGTCCACCGGGTCGATCCGGATCAGGCCCATCCGCGGGTGCTCGAGGTCCCGGATCACATACACGCTCGTAGCCACGATGGCCGCGAACCCCAGGATGTGCACCCAACTGCGCCGCTTGGATCCGGACATCCCAAATCCCGCCAGCAAGGAGCTGGCCAGGGCCAGAACCGCGAGCAGCCCATAGATGACCTTCGGCGGGTGGGTCTCCAGCGCCACGGTCCGGGTCGTGACAATGTCGAACATGTCGTTCAGCGCAGGCAGCAGCAGCATGGTGGCCCGGCCTCCCTCGGGCGTTCCGGTGGCGGCGACAGCCAAGGCCCAGATCTCGTCCTGCAGACGCATCGAGACGGCGAGTTCCGCCCGCGCCGCCTCCGGACCCGCCAGCTTCCGGTAGGCCGCCAGGCGCGTGTCGACATACTGCCGGAAACGGTCGCGCAGGGCAACTTGCGCCCCGGCCGGCAACGTATCCAGCCGCAGCCAGGCGGTGCCGATGCAGTTCGCCTCCTCGACGATCAGGTTCCGACGCTGGTCAAAGCGGGAGGCGGCACCGGAAAAGGTGAAGGCGAGCAGCAGTCCCAACAGGGCGAATACGGCACCATCCACGGCGCCCATCCCGGCGCGGGCGCCCTCCGTATCGCGCGCCAGCCGCCGTAAGCCCAGGCGCCGGCCCAGTTCAAGGAGCGCCAGCATCCCCGCGAAGAGAGCCACGGCCGTCGACACCGCCGCGTGGTCTGGCCGCGCATCGCCGAGCGCCGGCAAAGCGGCTTCGGCGGCAGTTGAGCGTACCACCAACAGCAGGATCAGTGTTCGGATCGGGTTTGTCATGACGGCGCACGGCCGTTATGCCGCGGGACCACGGAAACGACAAGTACCACATCCCACCGCGCGACCTTGGCCTGACCAATGCGGCACCGGCAGCCTCCTGGCGGTCTGTGGGGATCCCTAACTGAGCTTTGACCTCGACACACGGGTTGAGCCGGTGTGCGGCACCGAGCTCGACCGCACGGCCGCCTCAGGATTGCTGAGAAGGTGCTTGCCCGAGGGGAGACCGGAGGGACGGAAGCCTGTGCCGTGGGGGGAGGAACTGAGCCCGCAGCGCCCGTGCTGGCAGGATCTCGCAGGATGCCCTCGGGCGGGGAGTTGCGTTGCACAGGAGCCGGGACGCCGGGGACGTGGCTCCAGATCTGGCCGGCGGCGGTGACGGCGGACCCGTCGAGCGGGACCATTCCAAGTGGTTACCTCATCCTGAACGTCACAACAGGCCACATCAAACGCCACGCGGGGTCTTATTCCGGGGAGATCACCGTCGGCGCGGGCACGTCCGCCAAGGTCGGCCTCCACGGCGCGACGCCCACCGCCCAGCGGGTGAACGCCAACCAGGCCAATGCGACCGACTTCGGCAGCGTGATCGTGTTGGCCAATGAACTCTGCGCCGCGTTCGTCGACAAGGGGCTGATTAACGGCGGGGCATGACAGCGGCTCTCGGCCGGGGATTGAACATGACCGCCAAACGAGGATTCAAATGAAGTGGAATCACGGGAATAGCTCATCACATGAACGCGAACGCAAGTAGCTGGCGATGGCGATCCAAAGGACTCATTTACCTGGCCATCGGCGGCGTATTCGGCCTCGTTTCGTCGGGGCTTGTTTGGGCCGTTCGGGACATCGATGATTATTACTACGTTCCGCACGCCTGCGAGTGCCTGGAGTGCCTGCACGGGACGAAGACGGCTCCTGATGGGAGAGTTCATTGTGCAAAGTACCCTCCGAAGGACATAAAGATGAGCGAGGTTTCCGCGGGCTACGTTGTGTTTTGCCAGTCCGTCGTGGGTTTTGGCGGTGCGTCTGGGCTGGCGTTTTCGGGCCTCACTATTGTCTTTGGAGCGCAATGGCTGCTCACGGGGACCCAGGCCGCAAGAAGCCGTCTCTGGTTGATCCGGCTGCAACGAATGGTTCCCGCAGGAGCCGCCTTACTGCCCTCTGTTGCAGCACTGTTCCTCTGGCCCTACGGCATCGTCCCAAGATGAGTGATGCACGTCCGAGGCGCGACCCCGGGCAGATGGCTGCCGGGTTGATCCCTCGGTCAGGGGCAGCACCGCTGGCGTGATGCCAACCGCCAAGCGGATAAGCGTCACGCAGATGGCAGCGGCTGACCTCGCCACAGCGATCACGCAGGCGAATGAACTCCGCGCGCGTTGGTCGGGAAGGGGATGATCAAGGGCGGGGCGTAAGGCTGGCGCTGCGGCATGGCTTTCCTTCCGTCTTTCTCGTGTCGAGGCGCCCGGTAGGCACTGCCGGAACGCCCCGCTGGCGGCGTTCTATCCTCCCCGACGGGCCACCGGCCCCTCAGGCCGTTCTCGCCACCGCCTTGAACCTGCGCTCGTCCGGCCGCCTCCAGGCGCCAAAATGTTTGGCGATTGTTTGGTTCCTTTTCAGAGCTTTTCAGAGCTTTTCAAACCTTTTCACGGGAAGGCCGGAATTCAAGAATCGTGCCAAGTCGGCGGCGAACCTGCTGAAGGCCAGCGGGATAAGTCCTTGATGATCAACGGCGGTTGGTTGCGGGTGGATTTGAACCACCGACCTTCAGGTTATAAGGCGGACGGTCTAAGGTTCATGTTTATCGGCGCCGGTGCGGAGCGTTGGGGGGATGGTTTGCTGTCGGGAGGGGGCGGTGGCGAGGAACTCACCAGGCGCCATCCTGGACGGATACCTGGTTTGCCGGGGCACCGATGGCGCTGGGAAGCGGCGGGCCGGCGGAGCCTGCTCTTGGGGGGGCGGTGATCCCAGCGGAAAAAGCCGTTGGCACGGCGGATGCGGAGCAGGTACGTTCGGCCCATGAACGGTGTTGCAGAGATCGAGTCGGCGTTGCGGCAACTGACGCGGCAGGACAAGTGGCAGATCGCCCGCTGGCTGCTCGACGAACTGGACGAGAACGGCCAGGGTCAAAGCGATGGCCGGGTTCCCGCTGCGCCCTCACAACCACCTGACTACGCCGCGCGGCGCCGCCGCATTTTTGGGGAGAAAGTCCTGCCGAACATGGTTCTGTCTGCCCGGGAAGAGGAACGCTGGTGAACACGTACGCCGATACCAGCGTGTTCTTTTCACTCTACGCCACCGACGCGAATTCTCCCAAGGCGGATGTGTGGCGACGGGGGAATCCTGAGGCGCTGCCGTTCACGGCTTTGCACCGGCTGGAACTCCGCAATGCTTTCGGTCTGGCCGTCTTCCAGGGGCGGCTCACGGCCCAGGAAGTTCAGGCCGCATGGCTGGAAGTGGAGAATGACCTTGCCGCCGGACACCTCATTCCCCGGGGTGGCCTTTGGCACCGAACCCTGCGTGAAGCCGAGAGCCTCGCGATGACCCACACCCCGATCGTGGGCAGTCGGACACTGGACATCCTCCACGTCGCCGCGGCCAAGTTGCTTGGGGTCCCCGAGTTTTGCAGTTTCGACATCCGCCAAACCGCCGTCGCTGCTCGGATTGGGCTGAAGGTCGCGGTTCCGTGACTTCTCCGACAGCGCCGTCGAGGGAGGCTCCAGCCCGCGAGAATCCGCGAAGCTTCAATTGGTGAGCTTGCTGACGACTCTTGATGGAAGAAGGAAAGCCTCTCGCTGCGGCGGCAATTTCCGGAAGATTCCTGATCGTCGCCCGCGTTGCGCCCTCCTCAAGCCGAGGCACTGGCTTTGGGCTGCCGAAGCGCCTCGGTGGCGGCGGTCAATCCTCCCCGACATCCTTCCCGACGGGCCGCGGGCTCTCAGACCGATCTCGCCGCCGCCCTGAACCCGCCCTCATCCGGCCGGCTCCGGGCGCCCAAATGTTTGGCATTTGTTGGGTAGTGCACCAGAGATCGTCAGAGATCGTCAGGGTGCATCACAAGGGGCAAGCGGGATGCCAACTTCCGGCGAAGCTCCTGAAGGCCAGCGGGATAAGTCCTTGATGATCAACGGCGGTTGGTTGCGGGGGCAGGAGGTGAACCTGCGACCTTCAGGGTATGAGCCTGAAGGTGATTTGGGTCACCTTCGTCCTTGCCGCCTGGGTCCTGGCCGAAATGGTCCAGCGAGCGACGGGACGCCGAAGCGTGCTCGTGCCGAGGGAGCAGGATTTTCGACCCGGGCGGGAGGACTTCTGGCCCGCCATCTATCAAACCATGTCCAAGATGGAGGACGAACGCCGCGGACAGCAGTCGTTGGAGGAGGAGACGCGGTCGGATCTCGGGGAGATGGCGGCCAGGAGGTGGGTCGGGACAAGCAGCGGTGGTTGGCCGGGCTCTGAGGTCCCGTGACGTCGCAGCGGTTGGTCGCAGGATTGGGATTGGGCCGGAGGTCGGCGCGCGCTCTCAACGCGGGGTGGCCTTCCAATCCTCGATCCGGTTGAGCGCCTCGAGATCGCTCATGGTTCCGGTCTCGACCAGCGCTCCCAACGCCTGCGCCGCCGTGGATCGCTTATTGGTCCGCTCGCTCAAGGCCAGCAGGTCTTCAGTGGTCGCCTCATCGAGGCAGAGGTGTTGTTCCGGAGCTTGACGGGTGCGGGGCGGGTTCATAGGTTGGCGCGCTCGCGTTTCGAGGCGAGCCCGCGCGCCGGGCCACGGCGGCGGTGGAAGCAGACACGTTGGAGAATCCTTGTGAGCGTCACCGTTGAAAACTTGGGCCCGTGCAAGAGGCTGCTGCGGGTGGAGATCGAGGCCGCGGCCGTCACGGCCGGGCTGGCGAGCGCGAAGGCCGACCTGGCCCGGCGGGTGTCCCTGCCGGGCTTCCGGCCGGGCAAGGCGCCGCGGCATCTGATCGAGCGGACGTTTGCCGACCGGATCCGGGAGGAGGCCAAGCGGAAGCTGATCAACGAGAGCTTCAAGGCGGCGCTGGCGGAGCACCAGTTCACGCTGGTCACGGAGCCGAAGATCGAGGAGGTCCAGTTTGCGGAGGGCCAGAGCCTGATCTACACGGCGAACCTGGAGATTGAGCCGCAGTTCGAGCTGCCGGACTACAAGGGTCTGCCCGTGCGACGCGAGAACCGCTCCGTGACCGAGGAGGACCTCGAGCGCGCGGTGCGGGTGCTGCGGGAGAAGAGCGCCACGTTCGCCGACGTCGAGCGCCCGGTTCAGACGGGCGATTTCGTGGTGGTGAACTACCAGGGCACGTGTGACGGCAAGCCGATCACCGACACGGCACCGACGGCGCGGGGGCTGACGCAGCAGACGGGTTTTTGGCTGCAGGTGCACACCGAGCATTTCATCCCGGGCTTCACGGATCAGCTCCTCGGGGCCAGCAAGGGCGAGAAGCGGACGGTGACGGTCACTTTCCCGAGCGATTTTGTGGCGGCGGAGCTGGTGGGGAAGGTGGGTGTCTACGAGGTCGAGATCGTGCAGGTGAAGGAGAAGCACCTGCCGGCGGAGGACGAAGCGCTGGCGAAGTCGTTGGGCGCCCCGGACCTGGCGGCGTTGCGGGACGGGGTGCGGCGCGACCTCGAGAACGAGCTGAAGACCAAGCAGCGCCAGGAGGTGCGGAACCAACTGGTGGGTGGGCTCCTGGGCCGGGTGCAGATCGAGTTGCCCGAGTCGCTGGTCGAGCTCGAGACGCGCGGTGCCGTGTACGACATCGTCAAGGCGAACGCCGATCGGGGCGTGCCGAAGGAGGCGATGGATGACCGGAAGAACGAGATCTACCAAGTGGCCGTCCAGAGCGCCCGGGAGCGGCTCAAGGTGATGTTCCTCCTGGGCCGGATTGCCCGGCAGGAGAAGATCGTGCTGACCAACGAGGAGCTGAGCCGGCAGGTGATGTACGTAGCGCACCAGCGCCAGACACGCCCGGACAAGCTCGTCAAAGAGATGCAGGAGAATGGCGAGCTGGTCGAGCTGCAGCGGCAGATGACCAACGCCAAGGTGCTGGACTTCCTCGAACAGCACGCCCGCGTCGAGGAAGCTCCCGGCGGCGGCGCGTGACGGCCGGCGGGGGGCTGGCGGGAATGGACAATGGGCTTTCCGCATCTGCTCCGGGCCTGTAGGATGCGCCCATGAAACACGCGGGGAAGGCGACGCAGGCCGCGCTCCGGTTGCTCTACTGGAGCTTGTTCCTGGTCGTGTTGCTGCTCTTCTTCGGGATGCTGGGCCGGCTGCTGAGCCAGTTTTTCGGCGAGGTTGCGCTCGGGCTGGTGCTCTTGTGGGCCGTGTTTGGGCTCTTCTGTTTCTACTTCTTTCGCGATCCCCATCCGCGGGTGCCGAAGGCGCCGGCGGCCATCGTGTCGCCGGCGCACGGGACGGTGGATCTGATCGACGAAGTGGAGGAACCGCTGTTTCTGCGTGGTCGTTGCCGGCGGGTGTCGATTTTTCTGTCGGTGCTGGATGTGCACGTGCAGAACGCGCCGGTGGCGGGCCGCGTCGCGTGGAGCCAATACACCCGGGGCCGGTTCATCAATGCCATGCGGACGGACTCGGCGGCCTCCAACGAGAACCTGTTCGTGGGGATCGAGTCGTCCGAGTGCTCCGGCGAGCGGATCGGGGTGCGGCTGATTGCCGGCCTGATCGCGCGGCGGATCCAACCCTGGTTCCAGCTTGGCGACACGGTGGTGCGTGGGGAGCGGCTCGGGCTGATCCAGTTTGGGTCGCGGGTTGAGCTTTATCTCCCGCTGAGCGCCCGGGTGGTAGTGCACGCGCGCGCGAAGGTCAAGGGCGGCGAGACCGTGATCGCGGAGCGCGGGTGACGCATGAGCGCGCCGGAACCCAAACCGGACGTGGGGACGGCCGCGGCGCGGCTGCGCATTTACTTCCTGCCGAATGTGCTGACCGGCGGCAACCTGTTCTGCGGGTTTGTGGCGCTGACGCGCATTGTGGAGGCGGACGTGAGCCGGGGGGACTTCACGCTGATCCGCGAGGCGCTGTTCTTCATCCTGCTGGCCTGCATCTTCGATCTGCTGGACGGTCGGGTGGCGCGGTGGGGGGGGGTGGAGAGCCCGTTCGGGCGCGAGTTCGACTCGCTGGCGGACCTGATCTCGTTTGGGGCGGCGCCGGCGTTTCTGGTGCATCGGATTGTGCTGAAGGACGTGTTCATCAACCACGCCGAGGTGGGCTGGTTCATCGCGTCGATTTATCTGATCTGCGGGGCCCTGCGCCTGGCGCGGTTTAATTGTCTGGCCATCGTGACGGGCGGGAGGGCGAGCAAGGAGTTTGTCGGGTTCCCGATTCCGGCGGCGGCGGGGCTGGTGGCTTCGCTGACGCTGTTCATCATGTGGTGGGATGAGCGGGAACTGCGGTTCGGGGTGTGGCGGTATTCGTTGCCGGCGATCATGCTGTTTCTCTCGTTCATGATGATCAGCTCGGTGCGGTATCCGTCGTTCAAGTCGCTGAATCTGAATGCGCGCAGTCGCTTCGCCCGGCTGGTGGGCACCTTGTTGTTCCTGGGCTTTCTGCTGGTGCTGCGGGAGCAGATCCTGCCGCTCGTGCTGCCCGTCCTGTTCACGGCTTACCTGCTCTACGGGTTCATCCGGCCGCGCCTTTCCCGGCGGGTGCGGGAGGGCATCGAGGAGGAGGAGGAGGTCGATGAGACCGATGGGCCGGTGGGAAACGGCTACTGAGGTTCTGTCGGGTCGTGACGTCGCACGTTCCGCGAGGTGGGCGGGTGCGGAGGGTGCGGAGGGGCCTGTCGGCGTATCGCGACCGGGCGCGAGGTTTCACAGCACCAGACCCAGTAGGCTCAACAACAGTCCGGCGAACGAGGCGCGGTAGCGTCGCCAACCGGTTCCTGAACCGGAGGCGGCTCGGATGCCGCCCAGCGCGCAGAGGACTCCCACGACTGCGGTCAACCGCGCCAGAACTGTCCAGCCCGCCGGCAGCAACGCGAGCATGACCGCCAGCGAACCGAGCCCGAGCGCCAGCCAACCCAGGTCGTTGCGGCGGGCGGCGCCAAACGCCTGGCGCAGGGCATCCGCCGCGCTGCCCGGCAAGGTCTTGCCGCCGGTAGACGACGGGGGCACCGGACGAGGGCGCGGGGGGTGCGGCCCGTGGGCTGGGCGACCCGGATAGGGCAGACTCCAGCCGGAGGTTTGCTTGCGCGCGGTGCGGGGGCGGGGGGCGGGCCGGAGGTGTTCGCCCGCCTGGACGGCGGTGACGCTGGGGAAGGGGTCGCGGCCTCCCAGCATGGCGGTGCGGGCGCACCACGGGCAGGCGGAGAGGTGGTTGCTGAAGATGTGCTGCTGGTTGTCGTGGCAGGACACCAGGTTCAGTTCGGCTTCCTCGAGCCCGTACTGCCAGCTCAGGTCGTCGGGCCGCAGGGAGGGGGCCAGGTGGCCGTCGCGGAAGCAGCGGATGAAGAGGTTCTGCAGCACGGGATGAAGGCAGGCAAAGGCCGGGGCGATGGGCACCGGCGTGTAGGGGACCTGCGGTTCGCCGGCGAACGGGAAGTGACCGGCGCGGATGCGCTCCGGCAGGGTCGGTGGTTCGCCGCGTCCCTGGTAGACGCCGGCGAAAGGGTGGGTGCCTTCCATGAGGAGTTGGAACGTCACGATGGCCAGCCCGAAGTGGTCGTGGAGGGTCTCGCGGTTGATTTCGGCGAAGGACTTGCCCTGGAGTTCGGGCGGCGTGAACTCGGGGCGGCCGACGCGGCAGCGGAAGAGCCGGCCCTGGGTGGCGTCCCAGACCTGGAACGAGTCGGTGTCCACCACGGTGACCAGCGCGGTCTCGGAGGCGAGGATGTTGCACTCGTTCAGGTCGCCGATCACGTAGCCGCGTTCGTGGAGGGCGCGGAGGGCGGTGGCCAGGTTGCGGGCCATCCGGTGCAGATAGAACCAGTTGAACAACGGGGAGCGTTGCCGGCGGGTCTTGGGGTTGAAGAAATCGATGATTGGGTGCACCCCTTCGACGCGGGGCATGAGGAAGCCGACGATGCGCCGGGGCGGCGCCACCAGGCGGTCGGTGGGCCAGGCGATGGCCACGTGGCCTTGCGCCGCCATGGGGTCGGCTGGTGGATTGGCCAGCATCGCCCGGACTTTCTCGGCGCGCTCCGCGGTGGGCTGGTGCCAGAGCTTGACGACCTGCTGCGGGTCGTCGGGGTGGACGAAGAGGCGCGCTTCCCCTCCGGTGGCGAGGCGGCAGTGGTCGCCCAGATCGATCCGCTCCCCGGTGGTCTCGCGGAACAGGCGCATCGTCCGGTTCACTCCCGACGCTCGGCCAGCAACAGCGTCAGATCATCGTCCGTTCGCTCGCTGAACCGGGCGGAGCCGAGGGTGGCGAGGAGTTCGCGCTGTCCGGCCTCAAGATCCTCGAGTCGGCTCAGCCACGCCCACAGGGGCTGGAAGAAGGGCAGGTGCGGGACTGCCCCGGGCATCTTCAGGGCCAGCATTTGCAGGCCGTCCGAGAAGAGGGCCACGTGGCGGGCCCGACCGGTCCAGAAGGCGGTCTGGAGCCGGTCCAGCGCGCCCTCCGAGGTCAGGAACACCGTTTCGTTCAGGTACTCGCCGGCGGCGGGTTGGGTCAACGTCTCGAGCCGGTCGGGCGCGGTTCCCACCAGCACGGCACCGTCGCCGATCTGGGCGGCGGCCACGCCGTCCGTGCCGGCGACGCACACCAGAAGGGTGGTGGCGTACTCTCCCAGGGCGGCCTGGCGGAGGCCGGCAGCCTGACGGAGGGACTGGAGCGCCGCGTCGATGGCCAACCGCAGCAGGGCACGTGCGGGGGTGTCCGCGCCGAGGGTTGCGCCGGTGTCGGCGTTCGCCGTGAGGGCGGCCAGGGCAGCCGTGACCGCCGTTGTCGCTCCCGCCTCGCCGCAGGGCGCCGATCCCGCGCCATCGGCGACCGCGGCCAGCAGCAGTCCCCCCGGCGTGGACACCCAGCGGACGGCGTCCTGACAGGGTTGCAGTTGCTGGCGATGCCGCCGGCCGGTGGCCGAGGTGGCCACCACGCGCCAGGTCGGCGCTGTCGGGATGGGAGCGACGTTCATCGGCGGGGCCGTAGATAGCGTGAACGCGGCGCGGGAACCAACAAAATCCCGCTGCTGGCCTGTGAGCAACCGGTGGACAGCCGGTGAATCGTCGCCAACAACTTCGCGCATCCGGGGATTGCGCGCCGCGCGCGGCATGGTTTGCTCGGGAGCCATGATCGACACTGTACCGGACAGCCCGCCGGCGGAAGCGGCGCCGAACCTCAAGCAGGCGCGCCGGCAGCGGCCGGCCGGGCCCGACACCCGGAGTCTGGACCGCATGCCGCCGCACTCGATCGATGCGGAGAAGGGAGTGCTCGGTTGTTTGCTGCTGGCGCCCCGCGAGGGTCTGGGCGCCTGTTTCGAGCGGTTCACTCCCGGCGAGGAATTCCTCTACGACCCGCGGCACCAGGTAATTTTTGCGAACGTGGTCGAGATGTGCGAGGCGCAGAAGAGCGTGGACCTGGTCACGTTGGTGGCTCAGCTTGCCGATCGCGGGGTGCTCGAGTCGGTCGGCGGGTTTCCGTATCTCTCGGCGTTGATGGACGGCGTGCCGTCGGCTGCGAATCTCGGTTACTACCTCGACACGGTGCGGGAGAAGTACCTGCTGCGGAAGCTGATCCGGACGTGCACCCGGTTGGTGGGCGAGGCGTATGAGGCGCACGGGGAGGTGGGTCTGTTCATCGACCGGGCGGAGTCGGAGATCCTGGCCGTCAACCAGAAGACGGGCGCCTCCAAAGACATCCACGAACTGGTGGGCAAGACCGTCTCCCGCATCGAGTTCTTCTTCCACAACAAGGGGAAGCTGTCCGGACTCGAGACAGGTTTTTGGGAGCTGGACAAGAAGACCAACGGGCTGCAGCCGGGCGAGATGATCGTGATCGCAGCCCGGCCGAGCATGGGGAAGACGAGTTTGGCGATGAACATCGCCGAGCATGTGGCCCTGCGAGCGGGCGAACCGGTGGGTGTGTTCAGTCTGGAGATGACGGCCGAAGCCTTGGTGATGCGGTTGCTGTGCTCGGCGGCGCGACTCAACCAGCATCGGCTGCGCGACGGCTCGATGGAAGAGCATGACTTCGCGCGGATCGCCGATGCGGCGGACCGGTTGGCGGCGGCGAAGCTGCACATCGACGACACCGCGGGGCTGGACATTCTGCAACTGCGCGCGCGGGCGCGGCGGATGGCGGACCGCCTGGGGATCAAACTCTTTGTCATTGACTACCTTCAACTGCTCCAGTCATCTAATCCGCGCCGCGGGGACTCGAATCGGGCGCAGGAGATCGGCGAGATTTCGAGCGGGGTGAAGGGTCTGGCCAAAGAGCTAAACGTCCCCGTGATTGTGCTCAGCCAGCTCAATCGCGAGCTCGAACGGGACCGGACCCGCAAGCCGCGGCTGTCGGACCTGCGGGAATCGGGTGCCATTGAACAGGATGCGGACGTGGTCGGCCTGCTGTACCGGGCCAATCCGAAGAACCCGCGTGAGCCCGCCGGGGGCGACGACGACGACGAGGCGACGGTGAACAGCGACGTGATACCAGTGAACCTCTTGATCGCCAAGCAGCGCAACGGACCCACGGGGGACGTGTATCTGAATTTCGAGCGATCCTACACGCGGTTCGAGAGCGCGCCCCGGGTGCGTGAAGAGGACATCCCGCGGGAGTGAATGGCATGAGCGGCAAGGCCCGTGGTTGGTGGATGCTCTGGCTGGTGTGGTGTTTGTTCGCGCCGGCGGGCTGGGGCCAGGCGCCCGCCGTCATCCGGGAGATCGAGATCCAGCACGTCGGCCCCCGCGCCGCCAGCGATGCCCTGATCCGTTCGAGCATCCGCTCCCGGGTGGGGGAGTTATACACGCGCAACAGCGTGGATGACGATGTGCGGAGCCTTTACGGCACCGGGCTCTTTTTCAACATCCGCGTGGATCAGGTTCCCGTTGAGGGCGGGCTGAAGCTCGTGTTCCAGGTGCAGGGCAAGCCGACGCTGACGCGCATCCTCTTTACCGGAAACAGCAAGTACTCCACCAAGAAGCTGCAAAAGAAGGTCACCTCGAAGGTGGGGCAACCCCTGGACGAACAGAAGCTGTTCAACGACACCCAGGAGATCCTGAAGCTCTACCAGAAGGCGGGTTACCAACGGACCCAGGTGAAGTACGTGCCGGTGATCGACGCCAACCTGGGCAACGGCACGGTGACCTTCGAGATCACCGAGGCTCCGAAGGTCAAGATCAAGGACGTCCAGTTCGTCAACGCGGAGGCGTTCCCCCAGCGGAAGCTGCGCTCGACCCTCAAGACGCGGCGACACTGGATGTTCTCCTGGCTCACCGGCAGCGGGAAGCTGAAGGATGACGTCCTGGCCGAGGATCGCCAGCGACTGGCCGAGTTTTACCGGGGCGAGGGCTACATCGACTTTCAGCTCGAGGACATCCAGTTCGAGCAGCTCAACCCGAAGTGGATGATCTTGAAGGTGTTCGTCAGCGAGGGCACCCAGTATCGCGTCGGCACGGTGGGGCTGGAAGGCAACCAGCTTTTCACCACCAACGAGATCACCACGCGCATGGTGACGCGCGAGAGGAACAAAGCCTCGCGCGGACTCAGCATGGGGCCGGGCAGCGTGTTCACCCCGAACGGGCTGTCCCGGGATCGCGAGGGGATCGCGGATTTCTACGGCGCACGCGGTCACATCGACGCCCGCGTGAGTCCGGGGCTGGTGCCCAACACGGCCCAGGGGACGATGGACGTGAATTACCGCATCAGCGAGGGCCAGAAGTCGTACATCGAGAAGATCGAAATCCGCGGCAACACCAAGACGAAGGACCGGGTCATCCGGCGTGAGCTGGCCGTCAACCCGGGCGAGGTTTTCGATATGGTCCGGGTCCGGCTGAGCACCAACCGGCTTGGTGGCCTGAACTATTTTGCGAAGGTGGATGCCGAGCCGGAACCTACCGACGTGCCGGACCGGAAGAACCTGGTGATCGGGGTCGAGGAGAAGAACACGGGCGACATCCGGCTGGGGGCGGGCTTCAGTTCGCTGGACCAGATCACGGGGTTTGTCGAGGTGGTGCAGGGCAACTTCGATCTGTTCAAGCCGCCTTACTTCCTGGGCACGGGTGCCGGCCAGAAGATCCGGCTGCGGCTCCAGGTGGGCACGCGGCGCCGCGACATCGAGCTTTCCTTCATCGAGCCGTGGTTTCTGGGCCGGAAGCTGGTGCTGAGCACGGATTTCTTCTACCGCCAGCTCCGGTACTACAGCGATTTATACGACGTCGACCAGTTGGGCTCTCGGGTGACTTTGACCCGCACCTTGTGGAGCGATTTCTGGCGTGGGACCGTGGGCTACGCCATCGAGAACGTCGGTATTGTGGACATGCCCTCGCCGGTCGTGGTGCCGGGCCCGGACGGGCAACCGGAGGTCATCGACACCGTGCCCGCCGAGATCCGGGCGGAGGAGGGCTACACGCTCGCCTCGAAGGTGATTGGCGCGATCAGCTACGACACCCGCAACAACGTTCTGCTGCCCAACCGTGGGCAGCACACCACGTTGCGCTCGGAGCTGGCGGGCGGGCCCTTTGGGGGCGACACGGATTTCTACAAGCTGGAACTGGATTCGCGCCGGTACTTCCGCGGGTTCGCAGCCGGCCATGTGCTCGAGCTCATCGGGCGCATCGGGGTGGTGGACAATCACGGCTTCGACGAGGACGTGCACCTCTACGACCGCTTCTATCTCGGCGGCCTCTACACATTGCGCGGCTACGCGTTCCGCGGGATCGGGCCCTACGACTCGACCGGACGGGAGCCCATCGGCGGGCGCACCTTCTGGTTCGGTTCGGCCGAGTACAGTATCCCGATCATTGAACGTCTGCGGTTGGCGGCGTTCTATGACATCGGGAACGTGTATCCGGACGCCTACAGCTTCACGTTGGCGGGGCCAGACTATGGGGCTTACGCGGACAACTGGGGTGTGGGCATCCGGCTGAACATACCGGGCATGGGCCCGTTGCGGCTCGACTACGCCATCCCCATCACGCATGATCCGTTCGTGGGCAGTGACGGGCGGTTCCAGTTCAGCGTCGGATACACCCGCGACACGCCCTATTGATCGGAACTGCAGGCAAGCAAAGGCTACCACTGATGATCACTTCGTTGACTCGCACGCTGCTGGCCGGCGCGGCGGCGGCGGTTCTCGCCCTCTCGGCGCAGGCCCAGCCCAAGCTCGCTGTGCTGAACATGAAGACCGTCTTTGACGGCTATTGGAAGACCGTCCAGTCCGACACCACCATCAAGGAGCGACAGGGCGAGTTCGAGAAGGAACGCAAGAAGATGGCCGACGACTACGAGCGGCTCAACGCCGAGTATCGGGAGGCCGAAAAGACTGCCCGCGATCCGCTCCTCTCCGGCGACGAGCAGAAGAAGCGAAAGGAGGCCGCTAACAACAAACTGCTCGAGATCCGTGAAATCGAGCAGAGCGTCCGGAGCTTCGAGGCCAATTTCGACCGCCAGATCAAGGACCAGATCCGCCGGATGCGTGAAAACATCTTCCGCGACATCCGGGAACAGGTCGATGGGCGGGCCAAGGCCGCCGGTTACAACCTCGTGGTCAACACCGCGGCCGAGAGCGTCGATGTCCCCGTCTTCATGTACGTCGCGGGCCTGCCCGATCTCACGCAGGAGGTCCTGACCGAGCTCAACCGGAACGCGCCGCCGGGCGTCCTTGAGTCCAAGAAACCCGCGGCCACGACGACGCGTTAGGCGGGGGTCGCTGCCCTCCCACCGCCGTAGGCGCCGACGTCAGGAGGCGTCCCCCAGGGGTCGCTACTTCGCCTGCTCACGTCGGCGCCTACAGCAGAACCGCCACAGGACCGCCTCCTGACGTCGGCGCCTACGAAGCTTTACGAGCGCGGGAGGAGGCGTGCCGCGCGGCGCTGCACTTCGGCCCAGCGCCGATCCCAGTCGAGCCAGCTCCAGGCCCATGCTTCGCCCGTCAGGCGGGTCCGGGCGCGCGGCAGGAGATCGGCCAGCGCCTCGAGTTCTTCCGCCAACGCCTCTTTCTCCCGCCAGGCAAGCCGGGCTTCGAGGAGGTTCAGGCGGTTTTCCGGATAGTCCGGTGCGAGCGCCACCGCCTTCTCGAGGTGGCGACGCGCCCGAGCGCGGTCGCCGATGCTCACCGGCCAGCCGGGGGCCTGGAGATAGAGCAGCCCCAGGTTGCGGTCGGGTCCGGCGAAATCGAACTGTTCATCGAGCCGGCGGGCGGCCTCGAAGTGATCGCGCATTTCGTCGACGATCCAGAGGGCGCTGAATCGCTTGACGCGGGCGAGTTGCCCGAGGTTGAGGCCGAGGTAGTAGGGGGCGGCGGCCAGGTTCGTGTCCTGGGTGAGGGCGGCGCGGGCGGCCTGGATGCCGTCCTGGGCGATGGTGGCGCGCTGGGGGTTGTTCGTGGCGAACTCGGCCCAGTCGAAGCAGGCCCGGCTGAATTCCCACGCCACCGTGACGTTGGTGGGCTGGCGGATAAACGCCGCGCGGTGCTCGCGGAAGTGTCGCTCTGCCCGGACGGCAAACGCATCGGGCGCCGCACCTGCCTCTTCGGGCGGGGCTGCCGCCGGCGGAAGCCTCTCCGCCGCGGTGAGTTCAGCCAGCAGCAGGAGGCCGAGCCAGGCCGCGAGCGATTTCCCGATTGCACCCCAAGTATGGCCGCGTATAGTCCGCATTCAGTGAAGCGTAAACCACTTCCGCTCGGGCTGACAATCCTGGCCAGTACCCTGGTCGTACTCGTTTCCGGGTGCAGCGGCATCAACACGTCGCACAGCGTTTCGCCGGCGAGTTTCATCTTGCCGGGCCTGATGCGGGTGGATCCTCCGCCGGCGCCGGACGCGGAAGTGCCCGCGGTGGCGGACCCGGTGGTGGTGGCCCAGGCGCGTTAGGCTCATGCGTTTCCCGTTGGCGTTGTCGGCGAAAATCGCCGCGCACATCATCAAGCACAAGCTGCGTCGAACGCCCAAGTTCGCGCTGGTGCTGCAGCTCGAACCCCTCCACACCTGCAACCTCACCTGCACCGGGTGCGGGCGCATTCGCGAGTACTCGACCAGCCTGAAGGACCTGGTGCCGCTGGATCGTTGTCTGGCGGCCGCGGCCGAATGCGATGCGCCCATGGTCTCCGTGTGCGGCGGGGAACCGCTCATCTACCCGAAGATCGAGGAGTTGGTGGCCGGGTTGCTCGCCCAGCACCGCATCGTTTACATCTGCACGAACGGCGTGTTCATGCGGAAGAAGATGAAGGAGTACCTGGCCGCGACGCATGCGCCCGACCGGGAACCCCTGCTGCAGCGTCTGCGGAGTGAGGAGTTGATCGCGGACAAGGATCTTGAGGCCATCCGCAAGGGGAAGGCGGACGGGAGGCCCGTGATCGCACCCTCCCAGTGGCTCTATTGGAATGTCCACGTGGACGGCCTCGAGTACACCCACGACCTGATTGTCGAGCGGGAGGGTGTGTTCCAGGAGTGCGTGGCGGCGGTCAAGATGGCCAAGCTGATCGGGTACCAGGTCGCCACCAACACCACGGTCTACCGCGAGACCGACGTCCAGGAGATCGAGGAGATGTTCAAGTTCTTCTCCTGGCTCGGCGTCGACGGCCACACCATCTCCCCCGGGTACGACTATGACGCCGCCAAGAAGGACATGGTGCGGCGCCTGGGCAAGCAGCCGGAGGACTTCTTCCTGACCCGCCAGATGACCGTGGAGAAGTTCGCCCGCATCGAGGAGTGGGGTCGGGCGTTCACGATCTTCGGCACACCGGTGTACCAGGAGTTCCTGGCCGGCAAACGCGACCTCACCTGCACCGCCTGGGCGATCCCGACCTACAACATCAAAGGCTGGAAAGCTCCCTGTTACCTGATGACCGACGGGCACTACCCGACTTACCAGGCGATGCTCGAGCAGGTGGACTGGGAGAAGTATGGCGTCGTCAACGGCGTCGCCCGTGATCCGCGCTGTGAGAACTGCATGGTCCACTGCGGCTATGACCCCAGCGGCGCCCTCGGCACCAACTACCGCCGCGGCGATCACTGGAAGAACTTCAAGTACAACTTCTGGCCCCGGCCGCCGCGCTTCGAGCGGGGTGCCGAGGTCCAGGCGTTCAACGGCTTTTCGGTCGGCAAAGGCCACCTCGCCGAGGCCCGGGCCGCCCTCGCCCAGCCGACGGCCTCCGGCAACAACGGCTGTCACCCGCCGCCCGCGCATGCCGGCTCCTTCTGCGGTACCGCTGATCGCGCCGCCACCGCTAACCCGGTGGTTCGCGCGGCCGAGGCCGGCCCCACCCCCTCGAAGGCGGGTTGACCCCGCGCCTCTCGCTTCGCTTCCCCATGGCCACTCTCTTCCTGTCCCCTCCCAGCTTTGACGGTTTCGACGGCGGCGCCGGATCGCGCTACCAGGCGCGACGCGAGGTCACCAGCTTCTGGTACCCCACGTGGCTTGCCCAACCCGCGGCGTTGGTGGCGGACTCCCGGCTGCTCGATTGTCCGCCGCACGCTATCGGCCGGGACGAATGCCTGCGCATCGCGCAGGACTACGAGCACGTCGTGATCCACACCTCGACGCCCTCGCTGCGAAATGACTGCAAGGTGGCCGAGGCCATCAAGGCGCAGCGACCCGACACCCGGATCGGATTTGTCGGGGCCCACGCCGCCGTGTTGCCGACGGAGACCCTCAAGGCCTCACCGGCGATTGACTGGGTGGGTCGGAAGGAATTCGACTTCACCTGCAAGGAAGTGGCCGAAGGTCGCCCGCTCAAGGACGTGGCCGGCCTGAGTTACCGTGATGCCGAGGGGCGGGTCCGGCACAACCCCGAGCGGGAGTTGATCGCCAACATGGATGACCTGCCCTGGGTGGCGGATGTCTACCGGCGCGATCTCAAGATCGAGAAGTACTTCATCGGCTACCTGCTGCACCCCTACCTGAGCCTGTACACGGGGCGCGGTTGCCCGGCGCAGTGGACCTTCTGTCTCTGGCCCCAGACCATCGGCGGCCACAAGTACCGCGTCCGCTCGGCGCAGAATGTGGCGGACGAGATGGCGTACATGAAGCGGCTCTTCCCCCAGGTCCGGGAGTTCTTCTTCGACGACGACACGTTCACCGCGAATCTGCCGCGGGCCCGGGAGATTGCGCGGAAGCTGGGCGCCCTCGGTCTCACTTGGTCCTGCAACAGTCGCGCCAATCTGGATTACGACACCATCCGGCAGATGAAGGACGGCGGGTTGCGCCTCTTTCTCGTCGGGTACGAGTCCGGCAACGAGCAGATCCTCAAGAACATCAAGAAGGGCGTGACCAAGGAGGAGATGCGCCGGTTCACCCAGGCCTGCCACCAGGCCGGGGTCGTCATTCACGGCACCTTTGTGCTCGGCCTGCCGGTGGAGACGCGCGAGACCATCGAGGAGAGCATCCGGTTCGCTCAGGACCTGGACGTGTTCAGCGTCCAGGTGAGCCTTGCCGCGCCCTACCCGGGGACCGAGCTGTACGAGCAGGCACGCCTCAACGGCTGGTTCCGCCAGACCGACAGAGACCGACATCCTCCCGACGACCGGGTTCCAGGATTCGTCGCTCGAGTATCCGGAGCTGAGCAAGGAAGAAATCTTCGAAGCGGTCGAACGTTTCTACCACCGCTATTATCTCCGGCCGAAACCGATCCTGCGCATCATCCGGACCATGCTCGAGGACAAGGACGTCTGCGTGCGCCGGTTGCGGGAGGGCTACGAGTTCTTCAAGAGCATGGCCCAGCGCCGGAGCGACCTGGCGACGGCCCGCCGAGCCGCGACGCCAGCCGCACCGGCCCCGGCCTGAACCGGCTCTTTCTGGGGCCTACAACGCCTCCTCACGTCGGCGCCTACAGAGCGTAGGAGACACCCGGGCAGGTCGCGGCCAGCTTTTCCCTTTTCGCACGCGCGGCGGTGGCTATACTGCACGCGGATTGCCGCACGCGCGATCCCTCAACCACCCATTTACCTATGCCACTCACACACACAGGCGACTTGTTCGCCAAGGCGCTCAAAGGCAAATACGCGCTGGGCGCCTTCAACGTGAACAACATGGAACTGCTCCAGGCCATCGTGGAGGCCTGTGAGGAGGAGAAGGCGCCGGTGATCCTGCAGATCTCGAAGGGCGCCCGCCAGTACGCCAACCCGGTCTACCTGAAGAAACTCATCGAGGCGGCGATCAGCGTCACCAACATCCCCATCGCCGTGCATCTGGACCACGGCGATTCCTTCGAGCTCTGCAAGCAGTGCATCGACGAGGGGTTCACCAGCGTCATGATCGACGGCAGCCATCTGCCCTTCGCCAAGAACGTCGAGGTCTGCCGGCAGGTGGTGCAGTACGCCCACAAACACAATTGCGTCGTCGAGGGTGAGCTCGGCCAGTTGGTCGGCGCCCAGCACGATGACGGCGAGGAGGGCGGCGGCTACTCCAAGGGCGGGGTTTACACCCACCCGGATGAAGCCGTCGATTTCGTGAAGCAGACGGGGGTGGATTCGCTGGCCGTGGCCATCGGCAATTCGCACGGGGCTTACAAGTTCAAGGGGGAACAGCACCTGAACCTCGAGCGGCTCAAGGCGATCAAGAAGGCCCTGATGGACGCCGGTCTGGGGGATTACCCGCTGGTGTTGCACGGCGCCTCGAGCGTGCCGCGGGACATTACGCGCGAGATCAACCAGTTTGGCGGCAAGCTCGGCGAGGACACTGCCGGCGTGCCGGAGGCCGACATCGAGGTGGCCCGTCGCACCGGTTGCACCAAGGTGAACATCGATACCGATCTGCGCCTGGCCATGACGGCTGCCATCCGCAAGGTCCTGGCAGAAAACCCGAAGGAGTTCGACCCGCGCAAGTACCTCGCCCCCGCCCGGCAGAAGGTCAAAGACCTCGTCCGCCACAAGGTCCGCAACGTGCTTTGTTGCTCCGGCCACGCGTTCGACTGAGTCGGGCAACACGGCCGGTGGTTTTCGCTGGCGGCGTGTCGGACTGCGACGGTCCAACACGCCGCCCCGTTTTTGTCGATGGTGGCAGCTTGGTCCGGGTGAGCTGTCTCCTTGGCTTGAAAGGGTGCGTCCGGGCCGTCGGGCCCGCGCTGTCCGCCAGGGATCGACGGGTCCCCATTGCCCGTGACATCGCCCGGGCCGGGTGGCATAACCCCCCGCCATGCATGACTTCCGTTATGTCCGGGGTTCGCTGCATTGCGAGGAAGCCAGCCTCGACGCGCTGGCCCGACGCTTCGGTACGCCCCTGTTTGTGTATTCGCAGCACACCCTCGAGGCCCATTTCCAGGAACTCGACACCGCCCTCGCCCCCCTTGACCGTCTGCTCTGCTACGCGGTCAAGGCGAACTCGAACCTCGCCGTCCTCGCCACCTTCGCGCGGTTGGGCGCGGGCTTCGACGTCGTCAGCGGCGGTGAGCTCGAACGCGTCGTGGCGGCCGGCGGCGATCCCCAGCGCTGTGTCTTCGCCGGCGTGGCCAAGACCGTGCCCGAGATCGAGTACGCCCTCCGCCAGGGCATCTACTGCTTCAACGCCGAGAGCGAACCTGAGCTCGAGCGCATCGACCGCGTCGCCGCCCGCCTCAAGACCCGCGCGCCGGTCGCCGTCCGGGTCAATCCGAATGTCGATGCCGCCACGCATGCGAAGATCACGACGGGCACCTACGAGAACAAGTTCGGTGTCGCGTTCGAGGCGGTCGAACCCCTGTACGCTCGCGCCGCCCGCCTCAAGCATCTTCACCTGCGCGGCATCCAGATGCACATCGGATCGCAGTTGACCACGCTCGATCCTTTCGTCCAGGCCGTGGAGCGCGTCGCCCCGCTGGCGACCCGACTCGCGGCGCAGCATGGCATCGAGTTCTTCAGCATCGGGGGAGGGATCGGCATCGTTTACGACCCGGCGCTGGCGAGCGGTGATCC
>JABTUJ010000053.1 GCA_015075445.1 Verrucomicrobiales bacterium | reverse complement strand
ACAGAAGCGCAAGGCGACACGCGGAGAGAGCCGCGCTGGACTTGCAGTGACGCCACAACCACGCCATGCTTTTGCCGTGACAACCATTGTGCAACTGGATGGTTCCAATCGGATCGTGCTGCCTCTGGAGTTGAGGCGGGCGGCGGGGGTGCCCCGCGGACAAAGACTCAAAGCCTCGGCTACGCCGGGACGTATCGTGTTGGAAGTGGAATCAGCCACGCAGGGCAAGGTCGTGAGGCGCGGCAAGCTGAAGCTGTGGACCGGCCAAGTCCCCTCCACGCCACTCGCGGAGGCTGTGGAGGCGGCAAGGCACTACGATTCCCTCCACGCAACCTTTGCCCGGCGCAAGGGCGCCAAGCGCATCATCACTCGCAATCCGTCGCATTTCGTGCACACCGCGCCCGATCTGGAGATCCTCACACCGTAGGTGTTTTTCTGGGTGTGGGGGAGTTTCGCCTGGCGGTGAACAGAAGACGGCACAGCATTGAATGAGAATTCATGGAACCGGCATCCTTGCGGCGCTGTTGGTTTGCTTTCCTGGCGCGGCGATGTGCTCCCGTGCCGACACCCGGGTGCAGACCTTCACCCTGACTGAGCATTTCGGGGTGAGCCATGCCGACCAGGTGGTCGTCTTCGAACTACAGCAGAAAGCCGATCCAGACCACTGTCATCTCTTGGACGACGCCGGCAAGGAAGTGCCTTTCCAGAGGGTCGATGGCGGGCCCATGGGCAGCATCGCGTTCTGCATGGATCTGCCGGCCAACGCCACCCGGACTCTCAGGCTCATGGCAGGCCGTGGACCCCAGGCGCTCGACGGCGTGAAGGTGGACGAGTCCCATCCGGACTACATCGAAATCATTAACGGGCTGACGGGTGTGCGGGTGCCCAAGGTCTATGCGCCGTTGACGAGCACCCCGAAGGCGCCGATCCAGGGCGTGCGCTTCCGTGACGGCTCGTGGTCACGGGGCGGCACACCCCTCCAGTTTACGAACAACAACAATGAGGGCGGCATCACGCGCGTGGACGCCATGACGGTGACCGTGAAGGAGAAAGGCCCGATCCGTGCCGTGGTGGAAGTGAATTACCTGATCACCTGCCCGGAGTTGAGCTACGGCGCGTTGAAAGTCCGACCGGCCGGCCCAGCGCACTACACCACCACCGTCACGCTGGAACGTGGCCAACCCTCGGTGCTGGTCGAGACCGACACCGACCTCTACTCGACCTTTTCCTTCAGCCTCTATGACGGCGTGCGCCCCACGCAGTTGCGCTACTGCGGCAGTAACGCTTCCGAGCCCAAGTATGGCCGCATCGAAGATGGTTCGAAGTATCCCGTCGTGCACTCGCGCCCCGGCATGGATGCCATCGTTGACCTGGATTACGCCCAGCCCGTCGAGGTCTCCTACAACACCGGGGACGGCACACGGGGATGGATGCGACTGTGGGACCCCTGGGCCAGCAACACCGGCTACTACTGGCATATGTATGACGCGGGCGGGAAGCCCGACAGCAACCTGATGGGGATCTTTGCTGGCGCCCCCTCGCGCCTGATTGGCGCGGGCGGCAGCGGGCCGGGCATCTACAACCGCCCGGGGCCGGACGCCGGAATCACGATCGAGACCAACCTTCGTGGTGGGGACAACTCGCTCTTCCTCGCGACCTCGAAGCGCACCATCCGCTTCGCCTGGGGCATCTACGCCGGCACGCGGGCCGACGCGCCGGACAAGCTGGCCGACATCCCGGGCATCAAGAGGCAGTGGGTCCTGCACGGCAATGGCATCAACCTCCGGAAGCTGATTCGCTGGCAGCTCGATTACCCCGATCCGAACCCGCCCTTCGGCGCCATGTACATGCCGCGGCCGGCCATCGAGGCGATGATCCAGAAGCTCCGTACCGACGAGGCCAATTACCAGGCCTGCCGCAACAGCGATCCGTACAACCGTGACCTCTTCGACATGTGGCGCGACACCACCGGCGCCAAGGCCCGCGCCATGGCCGAGCAGTTGCACAAGGACATCAGCGGCCTGGTGGACGACTGGGCCAACGGCCACGGTTACATGTCCATGAAGTATTCCAGCCAGCCCTGGCTGATCCCGCCTTCCAAGGTGGACCGCTATGACCAAGTGCTGGCCAGCGGCTTCCTCAGCCCGGAAGAGAAGACGCGCCTCAAGGCCGGCATCGCGCTCTTCGCCAACTGGCTCTGGGACGACGACCAGTACCCGTTCCAGACCGACGACAGCGGCCAGGAGTTTCTGGCCAGGGTCAACATGGGCAACCCCAACATGGTCGGGCAATGGATGGGGGCGCGCGGCACCTACACCTGGTTCATCGCCTCGCATCCGGCCATGGCCCCGCACCTGAAATCCCCCGCCGGCCGGGTGGACTCGGTGGTGCCCTTCATGGGGCAGGTCAACGACTTCGGCGCGCCCTCCGCCTGTCCGCACTACGCCGGCACCCTGACCCCCATCCACAACGTGGTGATGCAGCGCCGAATGTTGGGGTTTAGAGACTGGGAGACCGATCCGAAGTTCCCACGCTTCGCGGAATGGTATCTGAACATCATGAGCCCCGCGGACGTACGCTTCGGCGGCCTCCGCAACAATATCGTGGACGGTGACAGCCAGCCCTGCGACGGCGCCACGCTGCTCGCGGAGATGGCGACCGCCTGCGCTGACTCCCACCCGACCCTCTCGAAATGGCTGATGTGGATGTGGCAGGCCAACGGCCGGCGCCACAGCGGCTTCTACGCGAGCAGCCACCTGCGCATCAATGAACGCCTCCCGGCCGAAGACCCGAAGCTGGGGAATGCCGTCTTCCCAAACTACTGCGCCGTCCTGCGCAGCGCCTGGAACACGCCGCGAGAGACCAGCGTCCACGCCATCATGGGAGATTCCTACTACGACCACCGCGGCAGCAGCAGCGGCGAACTCATCCTCTACGCGCTCGGCGTCCCCCTGTCACTCGGGTGGGAAAACATGTACAGCCCGCACAACCCGACCCCCTACAGTCGCTGCGGGTTGGTGCCAGAGAAAGCGCTGTCCATCGCCTGGAACGCGGACCTGCCGAGCGTTTACGAACCGGGCGAGCCCTGGGACTGGAAAACGCAGAGGCAGGACACCTTCGCCTCCTTTCGCGAGAGCGCCTGGGCGAAGATGTCCTCAGGCGCCAGGGAAGGCGATCTGAAGTGGACACGTCAGGTGGCCTCGGTCCACCCGGATCCGGCGTGTCCGCTGCTGCTCATCCGCGACACGTTGGAAGGCGAGCGGGCGACCGAGCCGATGATCTTCAACATGCACCTGGTGGCCGGAGGTCCGGTGGAGACCGTCGCCGGGGCGGTAACGCCCGGGGAGGCGTTCTGGGATGTCAACGACAAGAACAAGCAGAAGCCGCCGGCGGGGGGCAAGGCCCATGCGATGCGGGCCGGGTTGAACAAGTTCGCCTTCAAGGGCCAGCAGTTCGGCAAGGCAGGTGAGACCCCGGCCATTGATTTCGATCTCTATTCCCTGGCCAAGGATGCCCGGGAGTTCTGTCTCGGAAGCTGGGGCCACAATGTCAGCCAAGGTGCGCATGTGGACAATGTGTTCCGGCCGGTCAACGGCCGCCCCTACGAGTTGCGCCAGCACCTCCTGCACATCAAGGGCGCGGGAGGCTTCACCACGCTCATCGTGCCGCGCCTTAAGGGCGTGGCGGCGCCGGCCGTGACGCAGGAAGGCGAGGCCTTCAAAGTCGCCTTGCCGGGCGGGGCCGCGCTCCTGTCGGCCGACGGCTACACTTACACCGGGGCGGACCAGACCGTGGCGACGACCTTCGGGGTTGCGGCCGTAGCGGCGGAAGGCCTCTCGGCTGCGGGTGGCCCGACCGAGGTTGCTTATGACAAGAAGTTCCGGACGATCACCGTCACCGCACACGGCCCCGGCGGCAAGCGACTCATCGGCGTGCCGGAGGGCAACTGGCGGGCGCAGGACCAGGCGCTGACCTGGGACGCCGCCGCGATGAAGTGGGCGATGGAGTACGTGGGCGGCAGGACGGGCGAGGCGAAACCGCGGACGCTCTTGCTGAGGGAGGAGCCGCTGTGAACACGTGCTATCGAGGACGCCAACAAGGTTCGCATCTAGCATCCGGAGGCGAAGCGACCCACGCGGCTGCGCGACGAGTCGGGCGGCTTTCCGCGCTGCTCGCTGGACAACACCAGCGGCCTCCCTGCGACACCTTCAAAGCGGCTCAGGGTCGCGGCAGATACTCGATGCGATCCGCCCAGTCCCAATCCGCCGACACCCGCCAGACCTCAGCCGGCCAGGTGGACTACGGGGAAGTCGAACTCGATCTGCCGGCAGGCCGACACCAGCCGATGCGAAGTGTTCTCGTCCGCCAGCAGGCGCGCTTTCACGCGCCCACCTCGGAGTCGCGCTGTTGGCGGATCTCCTCGGCGAAGGCCTTCGCGTAGGCCAGCGCACACCGCACCAGCGCCGGCGGCCAGCGAAGATAGTCGGCCGTCTTGGCGATGCTTCCGGCTTCCCGGTGGATGCCCGCCACTTCCCAGACCGCCACGCGGTGGCCCAGCACATAGGCTTCCCGGCCCCCGACCGCGTCGCGAAACCCGATGCCGGGATATTCCTCCTCCAGCGCCTTTTCCTTCAGGTATAGGCTGCTCAAGCTGGACACCTCCAGTTGACGCCGCTTGGCCTGCTTGGCCAGCAGGGCGGCGTGTTGCTGTTCGATGCGGCACGACTGAACCACGGTCGGCATGGCGGCACTGTCGTTTACGTTGTAGACAAGATCAGGCGTCGAAGCGACGAGGCCGGTGCAGCACCAGCCCCGGGCCGCCAGCCGTGTTTGGCAAAGGCCTCGAACCCCAGCGGGATGTCGCAGGCTGACGACCGACCGATCAATTGGCGCATGGACAAGTCGGCGGCGACGACTCAGGCTCCCTGCCGAACCGTCTGAGAATCTATGAAACGCAAGGCCATGACCGCCGTTGGTCCGGGAGCGGGCGCCTCCCTTTCCCGCCGTAAATTCCTCCGCCGGACGACGCTCGCCGCCGCCCTCACCGCGGGCCCGACCCTCCTCCCCAGCTCGGTGTTGGGACAGGGCAACGCAGCGCCGAACAGCCGCATCGCCATGGGGTTCATCGGGCTGGGTGGGCAGGGGGCGGGCCATCTGCTCGGAGGCGCCTGGACCTACGTGCCGGGCGGCTACGTCGCGCGCCAGGACGTCCAGGTGCTGGCGGTGTGTGATGTGCGGAAGGAGCGGCGGGAGAGCGCCCAGCAGCGCTGCAACCAGATGTACGCCCAGCGCTACGGCCAGGCGTCTTACCAAGGGGTGCAGGCGTACAACGACTTCCGGGAAGTGCTGGCCCGGCCCGACATCGACGCCGTGCTGATCGCCGTGCCCTACCATTGGGCGGCCCCGATGTCCATCATGGCGATGCGCGCGGGCAAGGATGTCTATTGCGAGAAACCCATCGCCATCACGGTCCGCGAGGGCCAGGCCGTGATCGAGACCTCCCGGCGCTTCAGCCGGATCTACCAGGCGGGGACCCAGCAGCGGTCGGAGTACGGGGGCAAGTTCCGGATCGCCTGCGAGTGGGTGCGCAACCAGCGCCTCGGCCAGCTCAAGGAGGTCTTTGCCTTCGGGAGTCCCGGGGCCTTCTACCCGGATCCGTGGATCACGGACAAGTCCGCGCCCTATCCTTCGACCTTTGACTGGGATCTCTGGCTGGGACCGTTGCCCTGGCGCCCTTTCGCTGGCGAGGCCGGGCATGCGCTGTCGGGCTGCTTCGTGGGTGACGTCAACTGGGCCCCGCACCGCTACGACATCGTGATGTGGACGGTGAACCCGGACCCGACCGCCCCCGTCGCGATCGAGTTGGTGGCCGGCGGCGTGGATTACCACTTCTCGAACGGCGTCATCGTGCACTCGCGCGACTATCCCGGCGGGGGCGTGGGCGGTGACGGGGGCGCGTGCTTTGTGGGAACCGCGGGGCGCATCGCCGTGGACCGCGGCGCGATCGTCTCCGATCCCCCGGCGATCCTGAAGCAGCCGCTGCGTCCGGACGACGTCCGGGTCGAGCGTGCCAACAGCCACTCCGGCAACTTCCTCGAGTGCATCCGCACGCGTCGCCCCACCATGTGTCATCCGGAGACGGCGGTGCGGACGATGGACACCATTCTGGCGGGCGGCATTGCCCTGGCGCTGAAGCGTTCGCTCACGTGGGATCCCGCCCAACACCGGTTCATCGGCGACGCAGCCGCCAACCGGCTGTTGTCCTACGCGCCCCGTGCGCCCTGGCGAATCTAGCTTTGGAAATCACCCAGCCCTTTCCCGTCCCATGAAAAGAGTCTTCTCCTGCCTGTTCGCGCTTTGGGTCCTGCTGCCGCGAGTCGCGGTGGCGCAAGCTGAAGCCGACTTGATTGCCCTCCTGCAATCCCCGGCCAGTGGTCCGGAGAAATGCGCCGCCTGCCTCAAGCTGAGGGTGGTGGGTACGGCCCGGTGCGTGCCCGCGCTGGCGGTGCTGCTGGGCGATGACGTCGTTTCCCACGCTGCCCGAAACGCGCTCGAAGGGCTGCCGTTCCCGGAAGCCGGCGACGCCCTGCGCGCGGCGCTGGCGACCACTTCTGGCCTGACCAAGGCTGGGGTGATTGACTCCCTGGGATGGCGCGGCGAGGCCGCCAGCGTGCCGCTGCTGGCCCCGTTACTCGGAGATCCGCAGCCGGCCATTGCTGTTGCCGCCGCGGCAGCCCTCGGTCGCGTGGCGTCTCCTGCGGCAGCCGCGGCGCTCGACAGGGTGCGGGACAGCGTGGGGCCGACCGTGCAACCGGTGGTGCTCGAGGCCATGCTACGGGCCGCCGACCGGTTGGTGGCACCGCACCCGGACCTCGCGGTGGAACTCTACCAAAGCCTCTTCGAGGGCGCGTATTCCCCTGAGATCCGCGCTGCTGCCGGTCGCGGGCTGGTCCTCGCCAAACCGGAAGTCTTCGCCAACCCGGACACTCTGGAGGCGCTCAAGGGCGCGCTCTCGGGCGGCGACCGATTCCTGCGTGCGGCCGCGTTCGCAGTCCTTCGAGAACTCAATGATACCAAGGTGCCGGAGAGTCTGCTTGGAGCCTGGTCGAGCCTCTCACCCGAGGCACAGATCGCGCTGCTCGATGCCTGCGTCCGGCTGGAGGTCAGCGCTGTTCGGACTGCCCGGAAGGCCAGCCAAAGCGAGGTCGCGATGGTGCGAATCGCTGCGTGGCAGGCGCTGGGAGACTTAAACGATCTGGACAGCATCGTCGCGCTCGCCCAAGCCGCGTCATCCGGCGAGGCGGTCGAGCGCGAGGCGGCCCGCGAGAGCCTCACGCGGCTCCGCGGTGAAGGTGTCCTGGCAGCGCTGACGGCCCGGTTGGAGAATGCCGAGCCACGAACCAAGGCGGAGTTGCTGCGCGTGCTGGGGGAACGGGGCGACCCCGGAGCCGCCGAAGTGCTGCTCCGCTACGCTGGAGGCGCGGAACCCGCGCGGTCCGCCGCGCTGAAGTCCGTCCCCCTCCTGGCGTCGCCGACGTTGCTTTCCGGTCTGCTCGAGTTGGCCGCCAAAGCCAAACCTGACCAGGATGCCGAGCCTCTGCTTCAGGCGTTGTTCGCCCTCTGCCAGGTGGTCCCGGACCGGGACCAGGCTGCCAAGCAGGTCGTCGAGGCGATGAACCGTTTTGGGCCGGTGGCCCGCCGCCAGACGCTGCCTCTGCTGTCCGAACTGGGCACGGCCCCCGCCTTAGCCCTGGCTTTGGAGGCCGCGAGCGACCCCGATCGCGAGCTCCAAAAAGAGGCGGTTCGGGTTCTCGGCCAGTGGCCCAGCGCGGCGCCTGCGGCGCGGTTGCTCGAACTGGCGCAGCACGCCGATGACCCGGCCCTGCACGCCCTGGCCCTGCGCGGCGCCGTCGAAACGCTCGGACATGAACCCGACGCGGCGGCTCGCCTGCAATCGCTCCAGCGGGCGCTGGCGACCGCCCAGCGTAACGAAGAGAAGAAGCTGGTGCTCGGGCGCATCGGGCAGATCCCGACGCCGGAGGCCCTGGCTCTCCTTGTCCCCCGTCTCGACGATCCCAACCTTGCCGAGGAGGCTGCCGTGGCCGCGATCGCGGTTGCGGAGAAAGTCGCCGCCGCGCAACCCCAACTCGCGCGCGAGACCGCGGCGAAAGTCCTCGAGGTCGCCAGGAACGCCGACGCCCTGAAGCGCGCCTGGGCGTTGCGCGGCGAGGCCTTCGGGCCAGGCCCCTTGATCAATCAATGGCTGGTTTGCGGCCCGTTCCGGCAGGCCGGCGCGACCAGCGCGCTGACGCTGTTCGATCTGCCCTTCGGACCCGAGAAACCGGGTGAGCGGGTCGAGTGGCGCGCCGTCCGGGGCAGCGACATCGTTCCCCTGTCAGAGCTCTTCCCGGGACAGGAGGGTTGCGTGGCCTATTTGAAGAGCCGGATCGTCGCCCCGCGGGAACAGGATGCTTTGCTGCTGATGGGCAGCGACGATGGCGTCAAGGCCTGGCTCAACGGAAAAGTGGTTCACGCCAACAACATTGACCGCGGCTGGGTGGCGGATCAGGATGCCGCGGGCGTGAAACTGGCACAAGGCACGAATGAACTGATGCTCAAGATCACCCAGGGAGGTGGAGGATGGGCGGCCTCCGCGCGTCTCGTGGGCACGGATGGAAAGCCGATCCCGGGCGTGCAGGTCGTTCCCGTGCCGGCGAGCATTCCCGCGGCCCAACCGTAACGGCCTCCGCCCCCCCCGTCCGGAGCCGATCCTCAAGGCCGCTGCCTTGCCCCGGCGCAACCACCCGCAGTAGCGGCGCGGATTCTCAGGACTGAGTGGTCTTCGCGCTAGAATGCCCTGGAACCTGGAGGAGTTGACCCGAAATGCCGATTGTCAGCTCCGGCACGGACGCTTAGACTCTCTGCCCGCGCAACCATGAGCAAAGGCGAAGCAGCAGTTCTCATTTTGGCATGAACGGCTCAGCACGCCGGGGTTGGGAAGGCAACTGGGCGAGGGCGAGGGCGAGGGGCGATGGTGTTGGCAGGGCTACCGCGGCGTACGGCGCAACCGGAGTCGCGGCTGGAAGCCTGGGGGGATCGGTCCGGCGGCCTCGGGGAGGTTCTTGGGACCCTCCCTGCCCCCGATCGCCGGGTGTGGGCACACCTCGCCTGGGCGGGCCGGTTGGCTCAGGTTGGCTTGGCGTAGGGGCCGATCTCCAGTCCGCGCATCATGAACCGCAGGAGGGCCTGCCAACTGGGGAAGTGCAGGTAGCGGGTGAGGGCTCGCAGATCGTCGAAGAAGGTCTGGCGCGAGGGCAGCGTGGCCCGGATGAGGCGGTAGTGCTCGTCGGTGAAACCCAGGACGGTGTGGAAGAGGAAGGCCAGGAGGTTCAAGGCCAGCAGGAAGGCGGCGAGGTGTTTGTGGCCGTGACCGAAGTTGTGCTCCAGATGATAGCCCTTGGTCTTGAGGGTGTTGTTGTTCTCGTTCTCGATCTTCCAACGGGCGCGGCCCGAGGCGACGACGGCTGCCACGTTCGACTCGCTCAGCGGCCAGTCGGTGATCCAGGCGTTATGGTAGAGGACCTGACCCTGCGGATCGGTCACGGTGAGTTCACACCAGTTGACGCGCAGGGCGTCCTCCCCGTCGGCCAGCGGGACCCGGTTGGCCCAGCGGTAGGTGTAAGTGTGCCACTGGCCGCCGACCTTGACGCGGAGGCAGAGGGTTCCCAGCTCCGGCCTCTGGAGCAGGTTCACCCAGCGGTAGAGGGTGGTATGGGAGTCGGGCTGGCAGGTGAAGATAAAGTGGAAGCCGTGGAGGAGGGCGCGCCGGCAGAAGGGTTGGTGGGCGTAGAGATCGTCGCCCAAGAGAGTGACGGGGCCCTGGCCATAGCGGGCGGCGTTCTGCTCCAGCCAGCGTTTGGCCGCGGCCAACTCGCAATCCTGCTTGGTGTGGCCGTCCTGCGGGGTGATGAACTCAGGCCGCAAGGCAATGACCTCCGCGCGCCCCGGGGCGACGAGGACCGGGGTCAGGGCGCTGTGATAGAAGGTGGTCTGGCCGTTGGCGTGCTGGAGCGAGGAACAACACGGGCAGTGGATCTTCTGGGAGCTGTAGTACCACGTGCCGTCCAGCGCCAGGAGGGTGGAGTCGTGGAACCCCCGGAAGTGCCGGAGAAGGCCCTGCTCGCCGAGCGCCTCGTAGATCTGGTCGTAGACCGGGAAGAGCGCGGCCGGCGACACGGGATCGAGCATGCCGCGGATCTGGTTGTCGGAGGGGAAGCTCTGGATGCCAAAGAGACTCAGGGCGTTGTTGACCCCCCGGGCCCGCTGCATCGCTTTCTGGTGGGCCAGAAAGGAGGGCGATTGGGTGAAGAAGACGGCGAAGGCGGCCAGGCCGAAGTCCGCCATCGCATAGGAGCGGTTGCGGCCCCTGCGCCGGTCCGTCAACCCGGCCAGGGTGCGCCGCAAGCCGTCCACCAGGGTGGCGAAAGCCAGGCGGCTCATGCGCCGAGGCGCTCCCGGAAGTCCGCGCCGAGCGGGCACAGCCAGACCTCCTTGATCGGGCGCTGGGGGGCGGCCCCGTTGCGACCGCGGCCGGTGGTGGCGCCGACCCGGATCCAGCCGGCGGCCTGGTAACTGGTGCCGGCAAAGCGTTCGGGCTCGACGAAGGTTTCCACCAGGTGGATCGGATGCCCGTAGCGCGCCTGCCAGTCGGCGCTCAGGCGGCGGGTCAGGCAGCCCAGCAGGTGGCTGGCCAGATGCGGCACCCGCACCCCGCGCAGGATCAGGAAGCGGGTGTTGTTGGTGATCAGCCCCAGGTGGCGGCGCCGGGCGGGCGGGCTCCAGCCGATGAACCCGTCGCGGGCCTGGCACTGCCAGGCGGCTGAACCAAACAGCGCGCACGCCAGCGGGCGATCCTGGCGATCGCGCACCAGGTACTGGAGGTTCTCGCCCACACAGTTGCGGTGACCCAGGTAATGGTGCTCCTGGAGCAGGGCCCCGAACTCCCGGGCCTCCGCCGTGCCCGGAGCGACCCGCCTCAGGTGCAGCGGGTGCAAGCTGGCCAGGGAGGCCTGGATCCCCACCGCCGCCCCCGCCGGCGCGAGGGCCCGATGGTTGCGGCGGCCGTTGACCGAGGGGCCCTGGCGGGGGGGCAACGTGATCCAGCCGCGGGCTTCCAGTTTGAGCAGCAGCGAGCGGGCGGCCATGTCCTTGAGCTGCCCCACCCCGTTGCGCCACCCCCACCGGGCACAGAGTTCGCGCGCCAGGCGGGTCCGGTGCCAGGTGGGATGGGCGGCCCGCCAGGCCCGAATCTGGGCCAGGTCCTCCGCACTCAGGGTGCGGCCCTGCACGATCCACTCGCTCGCCATCCGCGGGAGGTATAGCGAGAAGGGGAAGGTGAGTCCCGCAAAAAGTGCAAAAATCTTTCAGGCCCTGCCGCCGGAAGTCTCCGTCACCCCCGCCGCCGCCTTGTCGGTCTCAGCCCTCAGCTCCCAAAATGAGAACTGCTGAAGGCGAAGTCAAGGTTCGACTGTCGGTGCCGCCCACGGGCTACCCGCGCCGAATGTTTTTCAACCGCTTCGCCGTGCAGTGGCTTGGCGGACACGCGCTGGTCTTCTTTGCGCTCGTGGATGATTCCGGAATCCTGCGAGATGTTTACGCCTGCACGCTGAGCCGCCAGACGTTGAGGGAGAGCAAAGACAGCCTGGGCAGGTATCTTGGCCTGATCGGCGCCCCCAAGGGCGCGCCTGCCGCCTGGTCCCCCCCAGGTCAACCGATGGCGACTGACGTGGCCACGGTGATGCACATGGGGTACACCGAAGAGGCGGAGATTGTGCTGGGAACGTTCGCAGTCGGCCCGGCAATCCAACACGTGAAGAACACAGACAAGGAAATTCAGGTGGACGGGGTGGCGTGCTTGCGATGCGACCTGGAAACGCAGCGGCAGTTCTTGGCGGAGCTTTACCGGAGGGAGCTGAAATGAACACGACGATGGTGGCACAGCTCCACGCCAAGGCGGTGTTGCCCGCGTTGCTGGTGGCCAACATCGTGGAGGGTTCGATGGCTGACGGACCGGCGCCCACTGTGGTCGTGGGGCAGTCGTCGGACGCCCCGACCCTGCGTCCGGAAGCGGCAGAGGAAACCGAGGCGCGCCCGATGCGCCTCTACCACGAGGCCGCGACGGAATGGACCAAGACGATGGCGCGCCGTTTTCGCGAGTTGGCACGGAAAGAGGCATTGGGAACGCTGGCCCCCGAGGAATCTGTTGAACTGGAGCGGTTGACTCGCGACCGCCGGAACTTGGAGTATCCCCGGCCGGTCGAGGAGGTGCTGTGGGAAGTCAACCAACGGCAGGTCACCGCGAACCTGGTTCGTGCGCTCAAGGACTATGTCGAGTTCCATCAGGCCCCGAGTCGTACGCGGACCGGCGCCAGCTAAACGCCTGACTCGCCGCAACTATCGGAAGGTGGCGATGACGGCAGACCTGGCTGAGGCGCTGCGGAAACAGGCGGAGGGCATGATCCCCGAGTTCCCGTCCCTCCCAAACACCCTGTCCTCCGTGCCCTCAACTTCGAATGCCCCTCGCTAGGGCAAAGCACACGCCCCTCCGGATCCGACCCCCTGTGAGACCGTCGGTTGCTCGGGGGTCGATTGTTGGTTGTCCTCATCCCCCGATGCCACGCGCCCTCACATGACTGCCACTCCTGGTTGCTCGCCTCCGCCGGCGCGGCCTCCCGCTGAACAGATCCGCACGGGTCTCACGGCCTCGGCCATCGCGACCGCGCTCTGCGACAATCTGTACTACCTCCTCGGCCGCTTCCCCGCGGTCGCGACGCGAAACGACTGTTACATGGCCCTCGCCTACACGGTGCGGGACCGGCTGCTGCACCGCTGGCTTCGCACGGCCGAGACCTACTTCGAGCGCGCCAGCCGCACCGTGTGTTACTTGTCCGCCGAGTTCCTCCTCGGCCCCCAGCTCGAGAACAACCTCGTCAACCTCGGCATCCTCGAGGCCACGCGCGAGGCACTCGCGTCCCTCCAGCTCAACCTGGACGAACTGCTCGAACACGAGGAGGAACCCGGGCTGGGCAACGGCGGTCTGGGCCGGCTCGCCGCATGTTATCTCGATTCCCTCGCCACCCTCGAGATCCCGAGCATCGGGTACGGCATCCGCTACGAGTTCGGCATCTTCGACCAGGAGATCCGCGATGGCTGGCAGGTCGAGGTGGCCGACAAGTGGCTGCGACTGGGCAACCCCTGGGAAATCCCGCGCCCGGAGATCGCCTTCGAGGTGAAGTTCGGCGGACGCACCGAGGCCGGGCGACGCGACGGCCGTTACCGGGTACAGTGGATTCCCGACCGGGTCGTCCGGGGCACCCCTTTCGACACGCCGGTCCTGGGCTATGGCGTGCCGACCGCCAACCTGCTGCGCCTCTGGAAGGCCGAGGCCCTCGAGTCCTTCGACTTCCAGGCCTTCAACACCGGCAACTACTACGGCGCCGTGCTGGACAAGGTGGTGTCCGAGAACATCACCAAGGTGCTTTACCCCAATGACGAGTCGCCGCAGGGCAAGCTCCTCCGGTTGCAGCAACAGTACTTCTTCGCCTCCTGCGCCCTGCAGGACATGCTCCGCATCCACACCCAGCGCGGGGCCCGGGTGGACCAGTTCGACCAGAAGTACGCCGTCCAGCTCAACGACACCCACCCCGCCATCGCCATCGCCGAACTCATGCGCCTGCTGGTCGACGAGCATGACCTGGATTGGGAGCCCGCCTGGGGCATCACCCAGCGCACCTTCGCCTACACCAACCACACGCTCCTGCCCGAAGCCCTCGAACAGTGGAGCATCCCCCTCTTTGGCCAGGTCCTGCCTCGCCATCTCGAGATCATCTACGAGCTCAACCACCGCTTCCTCGACCAGGTCCGGCGCCGCTACCCCGGAGACACCGACCGGCTCCGGCGCCTTTCCCTCATCGACGAGTCCGGTCCGCGCGCCGTGCGCATGGCCCACCTGGCGTGCCTCGGCAGCCACGCGGTCAACGGCGTCGCCGCCCTCCACACCGAACTCCTCAAGCAAGGCGTGCTCCGCGACTTCCATGAGCTGGCTCCCGGGAAGTTCAGCAACAAGACCAACGGCGTTACCCCCCGCCGCTTCCTGCTCCTGAGCAACCCCGGTCTGGCGGGACTTCTTACCCGGACGCTCGGCCCCGGCTGGGTGCGCGATCTCGACGAGCTGCGCCGGCTCGAACCCCACGCCGAAGACCCGGCTTTCCGGGAGGAGTGGCGTCAGATCAAACACCAGAACAAGGTCCGGCTCGCGGCCCTCCTCCAACAGCGGACCGGCGTCGAGGTGGACCCGGCCACCTTGTTCGATATCCAGGTCAAACGCCTCCACGAGTACAAGCGACAACACCTGAATGTCCTGCACATCATCACCCTCGCCAACCGGCTCCGGCGCCACCCGACCCTCGCGATCCCTGCCCGCACGTTCATCTTCGGGGCGAAGGCCGCCCCCGGCTATTACCTGGCCAAGCTCATCATCCGGCTCATCCACGGCGTGGCCGACGTCGTCAACCATGACCCCAGGCTCCGGGGCCGGCTGCGGGTCGTCTTCCTCCCCGATTTCAACGTCAAGAACGCGCAGAAGGTCTATCCCGCCGCCGATGTCTCCGAACAGATCTCCACCGCCGGTAAGGAGGCGTCGGGCACGGGCAATATGAAGTTCGCCCTGAACGGCGCCTTGACCCTCGGCACCCTCGACGGCGCCAACATCGAGATCCGCGAACGCGTCGGGCCCGAGAACTTCTTCCTCTGCGGCCTCTCGGCGGCCGAAGTCCGCGAGCTCAGCGCCCGCGGCTACCGCCCGCTCGATCACTACGAACAGAACGCCGAACTGCGCGAGACCCTGGATCAGATCGCGTCGGGGGCGTTCTCGCCCGGCGACCCGCGCCTCTTCCAGCCGCTCGTGGACAATCTGCTCTACCACGACGCCTACTTCGTGCTGGCCGACTTCGCCTCGTACTGCGCGGCCCAGGAACGGGTCGGCGCCGCCTATCGGGATCCGGAGGAATGGACCCGGAGGTCCGTCCGCACCGTCGCCCGCATGGGCTACTTCTCGTCGGACCGGTCCATCCGCGAGTATTGCGCCGATATCTGGCACGTGAATCCCGAGCCCATCGCGCTCACGAGAATCCCCGAAGGAGTGTAGGCGCCGACGTGAGGAGGCGAAGTGGCGTTGGCCCGCTGGCCGATGACGCTTCCTCACGTCGGCGCCTACAGCGGAGCCAGGTCAGGGCCACCAGCGCAGGCCGGCGTCATTCACGCAGGGCTTGTTCACCGTGAAGTCCCAGTAGGCGGTGTTCGGGAACCGCGCGACATGCCCGTCCAGGAAGGCGAACTGCGCGCCGCCGCTGTGGAGGTTCGTGTGGGTATAGGTCCACGAGCCCACCGCCGGCAGGTTCTTGGAGTCAAACAGCCAGATCAGCGTCTCCGGTTGAGATAGGGCGCTGAGCCGGACCGGCCGGTTCGCCTCGCCCGTGCCATTGACGTTTTCGTTCAGGCAATAATGGAACAGGTTCCGACCGTTGCTGCGGCGGCGGTTGGCCGGGCAGAGCCAGACGGAACGGCCGGGGTCGACCGCGGCGTTGGTGCGCCACGGCTGGTCGTGATAGCGCGGCAACCCCAGGATCGGTGGAAGCTGGATGTACCACCCGCTGTTCGTCGCGCCCGGGCCCGGGTTCGGCGTGCCTTCGGGCGGCAGCGTGTCGTTGTGGTCCACGGCATACAACTGCGTGGCCAGGCCCCACTGACGGAGGTTGCTCAGGCAGTAGAGCGCGTGGGCTCGCCCTTTCACCCGCGCCAGGGCGGGCAGGAGCAGCGCCGACACCACCCCCAGAACGGCCGTGACGACCAGCAACTCGATCAGGGTGAACCCCCGCCGCGGTGGCGCTGCGGTCGCGGCTTTGGACGCTCGGTTCGCTGGCACGCGCGGTTTCACGCAAGTCTTGGACGTGCACGCCCCCTCGCCTCCCATTTCCCCCTCAGCCCACGGCGCGCCGGTTGCGAGGATCCAAGCCGCGGCGAGCGGGCACAACGTCAGTTCCCGGAAAGACCGGGGAAGGTCGGGAACGTCGCCCGGACGCGCCGCCTCGGAGCACCGGCTGGCGCAACCTGGCCAGGGGAACCTGTGGCCTTGGCGCGCTCCGCCGCCGCTATTCGAGAGCGGACATTCGGGTTGCGGGCAGGGTGGAGCCCGCTACACTACCGCCCGGTTTAACCACCGGAGGATGGGTCCCCCACCGGGAGGAGCCGGGCCTCCGGACAAAGCAGAGAGAGATTGGCCACTTGAACAGCGAACTCACACGCGCGGCATTGGAGAAGGTTGGCAACCCCAACATTCTGGTGAATCTGGTGTCCCGACGGGTCCGCCAGTTGAACGCGGGCGGCGGCGCCGGCGGACGGCCCCTCGTCGAAGGCGCCCATCACCTCGGCGCCGCCGATGTCGCCCTGCGCGAAATCATCGAGGACAAACTGACCTACGAGCAGGTCCCCTCGCTCGCCGAGGAACTCGTCCCGACGCGCAAGCGGCGCCGGCATTAGCCGGGGCGCCTCCGGCGCGCCGTAGGCGCCGACGTGAGGAGGCGTTTGGGTCCGGAGGTCGTACCACTTCGCCTCCTCACGTCAGCGCCTACAAGGCAGCGGCGACCTGAGGCGGCAGTGCCATGTCCAACATCCTCACCAACGCGAAGGCGCGGCGCGATTTCCACCTCCTGGACACCTTCGAGGCGGGCATCGTCCTGCACGGGACCGAGGTGAAGGCCCTGCGGGCCGGCCGAGGCCAGATCGCCGACGCGTTCGCCAAGATCGAGAACGGCGAGGTGTTCCTCTACAACTCCCACATCGACGAGTACGCCCAGGGCAACCGGCAGAACCACGCCCCGAAGGCCCCGCGCAAACTCCTCCTCCACCGGTCCGAGATCCGCCGCCTCGAGGCCGCCGTCGCCGCCAAAGGACGCGTCCTGGTGCCGCTCGCCTTCTATTGGAAAGGCAGCCGCGTGAAGGTCTCTCTCGCGGTGGGCCAGAGCAAACAGGAGTTCGACCGCCGCGAGGACATCCGGCAGCGGGAAGCCGACCGGGAACTCCGGCGGGCCACGCTGCACCGGCAGAAACGCTGACTTTTCCTTCCCCCGCCGCCGCCGGCCCTCTATTCTTTTCGTCAGCTAATGCGACTCATTACGCTGACTGGAATCCTGGCCGGGCTGAGCGTGGGCGCCGGCCTCGGCGTGGCGACCTTCACCTTCGTCTACGCCAAGGGCGCGTCGTACCTCACCGACGACCCCCGCGCCTGCGTCAATTGCCACGTCATGCAGCCGCAATACGACGGCTGGCAGCACTCTAGCCACCGCCACGTCGCCACCTGCAACGACTGCCACACCCCCGCCGGCCTCCTGCCCAAGTACATCAACAAGGCCCAGAACGGCTTCTGGCACTCCTTCTACTTCACCACCGGCGGTTACGACAACCTCCAGATCAACGCGCGCAACCGCCGTGTCACCGAGGCCGCCTGCCGCAAATGCCACGCCGACATCGTCCACGGCATCGAAGGCGTCGGCCCGGCCGATGATCCCAGCCAGCGCACCTCCTGCCTGCACTGCCACTCGACGGTGGGGCATACCTTCTGAACCACCATGAACCCTGCCTCCCCCACACCCAGTCCTCCTCCCGCCGGTGTCCGCAACGGTTACTTCCTGAAGTTCGCCCTCGCCACCGCCGTGGCCGCACTGCTCGCCATCGCCGGCCTGGCCCTCCTCGTCAACATCATGGAACGCAAACAGGAGGGGCGAAATCCCTTCTTCCGCGTGGTCGAACTCACCGATGACACCGAGGACCCCGCTGTCTGGGGCAAGAACTTCCCGATCCAATACGACGCGTACCGGCGCACGGTGGATCAGGTCCGCACCCGTTACGGGGGCAGCGAGGCCATGCCCCGCACCCCCACCGACGCGGACCCGCGCTCGCTCGTGGCGCAGTCGAAACTCGAAGAAGACCCGCGGCTGAAGCAGATCTGGTCGGGCTATGCCTTCGCCCTGGACACCCGCGAGGAGCGAGGCCACGCCTACATGCTCGAGGACCAGACTTTCACGGCCCGCCAGCAACGCCCGCAACCCGGCGCCTGTCTCAACTGCCATGCCTCCACCTACGTGGCCCACAAACGGGCGGGCGAAGGCGACCTCGTGCGGGGCTTTGAAAAGGTCAACGCCCTCCCCTTCGCCGAGGCGCGACCCCTGGTCGAGCACCCGGTGAGCTGCATCGACTGCCACGAGCCTCAGACCCTGCAGCTCCGCATCACCCGGCCGGCCTTCATGGAAGGGATCCGCGCCCTCAAGGCGGCCCAGGGCATCCCGGACTATGACGTCAATCGCATGGCCACGCGCCAGGAAATGCGCAGTTACGTCTGCGCCCAGTGCCACGTCGAGTACTACTTCCAGGGCGAACAGAAACGGCTCACCTTCCCGTGGCACAGAGGTTTGAAAGCCGACGACATCCTGGCGTACTACGACGACGCCGGCTTCCACGACTGGATCCACGCCGAGACCGGCACCCCCGCGCTCAAGGCGCAGCACCCCGAGTTCGAGCTCTGGAACCAGGGCATCCACGCCCGCTCCGGGGTCGCCTGCGCGGATTGCCACATGCCCTACGAACGCGTGGGCGCACACAAGGTCAGCGACCACCACGTCCGCAGCCCCCTGCTCAACCTCAATCGCGCCTGCCAGACCTGTCACAAATGGCCCGAAGCGGAGCTCAAGGACCGCGTCGAGACCATCCAGACCCGCACCCACGAACTGCGCGACCGGGCCATGAACGCCGTCGTCGAGTTGATCAACGACCTCAAGGCCGCCGTGGCGGCCGGCCGTTCCGACGCCGAACTCGCCCCCGCCCGCAACCTGCACCGCCAGGCCCAGTTCTTCCTGGACTTCATCGAGGCAGAGAACTCGATGGGTTTCCATGCGCCCCAGGAAGCCGCCCGCATCCTCGCGCTGGCCATCGATGCCGCCCGCCAGGGACAGAACGCCCTGCGCTCCCCGGCGGCCGCGACAGTGTCCGCCGATCCCAACTAACCCTGCCCCGGCGACGGCCGTACCCCCCGGCTCCGACGTGGAAGAGACGGGGAAGCGCAAAGCGCAAAGCGCAAAGCGCAAAGCTCAAAGCTCAAAGTTCGAAGTTCGAAGTTCGAAGTTCGAAGTTCAAAGTTCAAAGCTCAAGGGAAGTTCCAGCATGCCAAGAGACAAGTTCGGCCCGACCACGGTCCGCCTCACGGGCAGTGCGGGCTGCCTCAATCTCCATTCTGCCTCCTGCATTCCGGTTCACGGAAAGCTGCGTCCATGGCAACGCCGGAGGCGTCCCAGACGGTAGCCGGAGGTCGCCGGCCGGCGGCGACCTCCCGGACCCGCGAACCGAGTCGAAGGCACCCGGAAGTGCCAGCCGAGGTCACGGCGCCTGGTATCCCTCCGGGATGCGCTCGCCCGCGCGCGACCGGCTCCGGGGATCTCGGCTCGCGAACTCGGCTCGACATACATTTCGCGGGCGCGGTCCACGACCACGGTGAGCAGGATCAGCAGCCGAAATGCGTTGGCGAAATACGGATTGGCCTTCACACCTCAACCGGGACAGAACGCCCTGCGCTCCCCGGCGGCCGTGACGGTGTCCGCCGATCCCAGCAACCCTGCCCCGGCGGCCATGTACCCCAGCTCCGACGTGGAAGAGCCGGGAAGCGCAAAGTTCAAAGTTCAAGCTCAAAGCTCAAAGTTCAAAGTTCAAAGTTCGAAGTTCAAAGTTCGAAGTTCGAAGTTCAAAGTTCAAAGTTCAAAGCTCAAGGGAAGTTCCAGCATACCAAGAGACAGAGTTCGGCCCGACCACGGTCCGCCTCACGGGCGGTGCGGAGGCTGCCTCAATCTCCATTCTGCCTCCTGCATTCGGTTCACGAAGCTGCGTCCATAGCAACGCCGGAGGCGTCCAGACGGTAGCCGGAGGTCGCCGGCCGGCGACCTCCGGACCCGCGAGCCGAGTCGAAGGCACCCCGGAGGTGCCAGCCAGTCACGGCGCCTGGTATCCCCTCCGGGATGCGCTCGCCCGCGCGACCGGCTCCGGGATCTCGGCTCGCGAACTCGCTCGACATACATTTCCCGGGCGCGGTCCACGACCACGGTGAGCAGGATCAGCAGCCCGAAATGCGTTGGCGAAATACGGATTGGCCTTCACCTCAACCGGGACGAACGCCTGCGCTCCCCGGCGGCCGTGACAGTGTCCGCCGATCCCAACTAACCCTGCCCGGCGACAGCCCTACCCCGGCTCCGACGTGGAAGAGCTGGGGAAGCGCAAAGTTCAAAGCTCAAAGTTCAAAGTTCAAAGTTCGAAGTTCAAAGTTCGAAGTTCGAAGTTCAAAGTTCAAAGTTCAAAGCTCAAGGGAAGTTCCAGCATACCAAGAGACAAGTTCGGCCCGACCACGGTCTGTCTCACGGGCGGTGCGGAGGCTGCCTCCAATCTCCATTCTGCCTCCTGCATTCCGGTTCACGGAAAGCTGCGTCCATGGCAACGCCGGAGGCGTCCCAGACGGTAGCCGGAGGTCGCCGGCCGGCGGCGACCTCCGGACCCGCGGGCCGAGTCGAAGGCACCCCGGAGGGGGTGCCAGCCCGGGGTCACGGCGCCTGGTATCCCTCCGGGATGCGCTCGCCCGCGCGCGACCGGCTCCGGGGATCTCGCTCGCGAACTCGCTCGACATACATTTCGCGGGCGCGGTCCACGACCACGGTGAGCAGGATCAGCAGCCCGAGAAAAGCGTTGGCGAAATACGGATTGGCCTTCACCTCAACCGGGACAGAACGCCCTGCGCTCCCCGGCGGCCGTGACAGTGTCCGCCGATCCCAACTAACCCTGCCCCGGCGACGGCCGTACCCCCCGGCTCCGACGTGGAAGAGCCGGGGAGGCGCAAAGTTCAAAGTTCAAAGCTCAAGGGAAGTTCCAGCATACCAAGAGACAAGTTCGGCCCGACCACGGTCCGCCTCACGGGCGGTGCGGAGGCTGCCTCCAATCTCCATTCTGCCTCCTGCATTCCGGTTCACGGAAAGCTGCGTCCATGGCAACGCCGGAGGCGTCCCAGACGGTAGCCGGAGGTCGCCGGCCGGCGGCGACCTCCGGACCCGCGGGCCGAGTCGAAGGCACCCCGGAGGGGGTGCCAGCCCGGGGTCACGGCGCCTGGTATCCCTCCGGGATGCGCTCGCCCGCGCGCGACCGGCTCCGGGGATCTCGCTCGCGAACTCGCTCGACATACATTTCGCGGGCGCGGTCCACGACCACGGTGAGCAGGATCAGCAGCCCGAGAAAAGCGTTGGCGAAATACGGGTTGGCCTTCACCTCAACCAGACCGTGCTTGATCAGCAGGAAGATCGCCGCCCCCATCAACAGTCCAAACGCCGAAATCACCCCGCCGCTTAGCCCCGTGCCCCCGATGATCGCCACCGCAAACGACACAATCAGCCAGGTGTCACCCGTTTCGGGGGCCGCGGCGCCAAGCTGCGAGGCCCAGAGCACCGCAGCCAGCGACGCGAACCCGCCCGACAACACGTTCGCCCAAACAACCATCCGGCCCGTCGGAACCCCCGAGAGCCGCGCCGCCGTGGCGTTCCCCCCCGTCGCCAGAAGATAACGGCCGAACACCGTCTGATGGAAGATCCAGGCCATGACGGCCAGCACTACTACGGCCACCAGAAACACCAGCGGCACACCCACGAACTCGCTCTGGCCCGCCCACGTGAAGGAGTCCGGCACCCGATAGGATTGCCCGCCGGAGATGCCCGACCGCAGCCCCATGTAGAGAAACATCATCGAGAGCGTGACGATGAACGAGTCGAGCTTCAGCCGCGCGATCAGCACCCCGTTGAGCCAGCCGCTCGCCAGCCCAAACCCGAGCGTCATCGGGACCGCCAGCCAGGGCGACAATCCCCACGTGTCCAGGCCCAGGCCCAGCAGCACGGTGGCCATGCTCCCGATGGCTCCCACCGACAGGTTCATCCCGCCCACCACGAGACACAGGGCCTGGGCCAGCGCGATCAACGCATAGAACGCCACCTGCCGCGCCAGCACGAACATGGTGTAGCCGGACAAGAACGTCGGCGACCACACCGCCAGCAGGCAGAACAGCACCGTGAACGACAGGATCAACCCGTTCGTGCGGCCACTGAACCATTCGCCCCGCGGTGCGGTCACCGACAGCGCACTCGCGGTCCGGGCGGTAAGGGCAGGCGTTTCCATGTGCGTCTAATTCAAGAAATGCCCGATGGCCTCGCTGATCTCCGCCGCGCTCCGGCAGGAGGTCCCTTCCCCGACCACCTCCCCCACGATGCGCCGGTCCCGAAACACCAGAATCCGGTGCGCCAACTGGATCATCTCCGGCATGTCCGACGAGATCAGCAGAATCGCCTTCCCCTCCCGCGCGGCGAGGTCGCGAATCACCCGGTGAATCTGCTCCTTTGCCCCCAGATCCACCCCGACCGTCGGCTCGTCGATGATCAGGATCGCGCAGTCCGCGGCGAGCCACTTGGCCAGGCAGATCTTCTGCTGGTTGCCACCGCTCAGGTTCCGGACGGGATTCTCCAGGCTTCCGCATTGGATGCCCAACGCGTCCACCCAATGCCGGCCCAGGGCGCGCTCGCTCGCCGGATCGATGCGGCGCGTCCACCGGTTCACCAGCCGTTCCCACACCGTCAGGGTCAGGTTGGCGAGCACCGAGAAACCGAGCAGCAAGCCTTCTTCCTTCCGGTCCTCGCTCACGTAACCCAGCCGCCACCGCCGCACACGCTCCGTCACACTCCGCAGCGCGACGGGCTTGCCTCGCACCCAGACCCGACCGGCGTCCGCCCGGTCGTCTCCGATCAGCAGCCGCGCGGTCTCGGTCCGCCCCGACCCCACCAGCCCGTAGCAGCCGAGGATCTCGCCCGCGCGCAGCGTGAAGCTGATGTCATGGGCGCGGCCCCGGCGGGTCAGGCCCTCGACGCGCAGCATTTCCGGCGCTCCGCTCACTGGCCGCAATCCGACCCGATCGTCGCGCACCTCGCGCCCGACCATCAGCCGCACCAGGCGGTCGTGGTCCAGTCCCGCCACCGGATGGGTCCCCACGTGGTGGCCGTCCCGCAACACGCTCACCCGGTCGCACAGGGCGAAGACCTCCTCGAGTTTGTGGGTCACGTAGATCAGCGCGATGCCCTGCGCCTTCAATTCCCGGAGCAAGGTGTGCAATCCGGCGGTCTCGTGCGGTCCCAGGCAACTCGTCGGCTCGTCGAGCAGCAGCAACCGGGTGCGGGCGGCCAGCGCCTTCGCGATCTGCAGCAGCCGCTTTTGCGCGGCGCTGAGCGCTTTCGCGATCGTCTCCGGCGGGACAGAAAGGCCCACGACCTCGAGGTGTTTCCGGGCCTGCGCATGGATCGCCGGCCAGTCGAGCACACCCCACCCGCGCGTCACCAGCTTGTCCAGCATGAGGTTCTCCGCGACCGTGCTTTCGGGGATGACCTGGATCTCCTGCTGCACCAGTTGAATGCCCTCGGCCATGCTCTCCCGGGTGTTGCGGAACCGGACCCGCCGCCCCGCAAACCACACTTCCCCCCGATCCGGCTCCATCAGGCCCGTCACCAGCCGCATCAGCGTGCTCTTGCCGGCACCGTTCTCGCCCACCAACCCGTGAATCTCCCCGGCCGCAAACCGCAGGCTCACGTCGCTCAGCGCGTGCACGCCGGGGAACGACTTGTCGAGACCGCGCAGCTCGAGCATGGCGCTACCGGGGGGGATCGAGGTACTTGGCGGGAAGGTCCGCCACCAACTGTGTGGTCACGCGCCGCACCTCCGCTGCGTAGGTGTCGAGGTTCTCGCGGGTCACCAACACCAGTCCCGCGTCGATGAACTGGTACTCGCGTCGCGGGGTCCAGCCTTCATCCAGCATCCGCAACAGGGCGCTGCTCACATAGCCGTGCCCGAAGGGATTCTGGGCCACCGTCGCGTCAATCGCCCCTTCCCGGATCGCGCGCAGTACCGTGGCATCGGTGTCGATGCCCACGAAGCGAAGCCGTTTCCGGCGAGGATCCTTGTGCCACTCGGTGAGGATGGCCGCGGCGGCCACCGTGGGGTGGAAACCCGTGGCAATGATGCCGTCCAGCTCCGCCGCCCGCGCCGCCAGGGCGCTCTGGATTTTGGTCGTGGCTTCCCCGAGCTGGATCATGTCCGCAATCGTCTGGGCGATGGTCACCCCGGGATGCCGGGCCACGACCTCCCGGATGGCCTCGTCCCGTTTGCGCGTGTTCACGTCGGTGACCGCCTCGAGCACGTTCAGGATCCGGCCCCGCCCGCCCATGAACCCGATCAACGCCTCGGTGGCCGTCCGCGCCGCCGCCTGGATGTCCGTGGCCACGGTGAACGACGCGGGCGTGGGCAGGGCTGGTTCGGCACCGTACGCCACCACCTGCTGCCCCCGGGTTCGCAACAGTCGGAACAGCGCGTTGGCACCGGCCGGATCACCCGGATAGAGGCTGAACCCGCGGTAGCCCTGCGTCGAGAGCGCCTCGACGTTCACGTTCTGGTTGTCCTGGGTCCACTCCTGTCCCACCGTGCAATGCACGGCGACTCCCGTCTCGCGGGCAAAGGCCTCGACTCCCGCCCGAACCTCCGTAATGTAGGGGTGCGCCGCGTTCCCGTACCACACCAGGCGGGCGCCCTCGGCGGACGGCCGGAACACCTTCACGCCGGCCACCACCGCCGCCAGCGTCAGCGCACAGGTGATGGGTATGACGTTGCGCATCCAGCCTCGAGCACGACGGCCCCGACCTTGGGCGGCCCGCGGGCTGAAGGCAAGACTGCGAAAGATGAACCGACGAAGCGACGACCTTCGCGCGATTCGCCGGCTCGCCGCAGCGTGGCGCGCCGGCTGGCTCGCGGGCGACGTCGACGCCCTCCTTTCTCTCTATGCCCCTGCCCCCGTCCTGATGCCGCAGGGTCAGCCGGCCGTGTTCGGGAGGGCGGCCATCCGGAAGCTGTATCGCGCGGTGTTCGCGGCGGTGGTCATCCGCAGCCGGGGCCGTGTGCGGGAGGTCGAGGTGTCCGGCGACTGGGGATACTTCTGGTCCACCTACAGCCTCACGGCCCGGCCGAAGGCGGGTGGGCGGCCGTACCGGAGCCGGGGCAAGTCGGTCTTCATCGTCCGGCGTCAGCGGACCGGCGCCTGGAAGATCACCCGGCTGATGGACAACAGCGATCAGCCAGAATGAGCGGCAATGGGGTCAAACATTGACATTTGACAATTCCCACACGACCCGCCTCAGGGCATACGGACGCGGCGGTCGGTCCCCGTTCAGGCCGGGGCCAGGGCGCGCGGGAACAGGACGTTGTTCTCCTGATGCACGTGCTGGTGCATGTTCCGCTCCAAACGTTCCAGCGTGTCATGCATCGCGCGGAAGGTGTTGCAGGCCCAGTCCGGCGGCGTGTAGCGGTCGGTCAGCTCGGCGAAACGGGCCAGGGCCGCCCCTGCCTGCTCATGCTCGGACTCCAGCCGGGCGCACGCGGCCTTCAGCGCCGCGATCGTCTCGGCGCGGTCGCCGTTGGCGGATTCGAGCTGGCGGATCGCCGGAAACACGTGCTGCTCCTCCTCGCTCAGGTGCGACAGGAGTTCGGTCTGGAACGATTCGAACACGCGGCGGATCTCGTGCAGGCGAAGAATGGGGTCAACCCTTGACAGATGACAATTCCTGCACGGTTCCCGCGTCGCTCGCAGGAGCAAATGTCAAATGTCAATGTTTGACCCCATTGCCTCGTGCCTTGATCAGAGCGCGGGCAAGACCCCGTAGTAGCGAGTCTCGCCCGCCCCCAGGACCTGCGGGTCCGTCCACTCCACCTCCGGAGCGCTGAACACAATCGTCTCACGCACTTCCCAGCCCTCCGGCGGGTTGCCAGGCACCGCGAGGGTGTCCCCGGCGGGCAGCCGGCTGATCGAGTAGAGGACGCACCTCTCCCCGACCCAGCCGTGGCGGATCAAGAGCCGGGGACGCCCCGCAGAAAGCCCCTGCGCCACGCACGCGTACTTCGCGATGCCGAGCTGGACCGGGAGCGAGACGGCCTCGCCCAGCGGATTGGTCACCTCGACGACATAGGCGCCGGCGTCGGCCAACGTGCTGTTGGGAAGGGTGAGGACCATGTTGGTCCGGCCGGCCAGCGCGACGCCGCTCTTGAACCACTGGTGGGCGAGCGGCTCGGCGCCCGTGGCGATCACGCCCAGGCTGACCGGTTGCCCCAGGAAGCCGATCTGGTTGTCGGGCGCGATGCGGATCACAGGTTCGGCGCGCGGCTGGGTCCAGTAGCAGACACCGGGACCGCCGTACGCCCCCATGTCGTTGCGGGAGGTGCCGCGGGCGTAGGGTGCGCAGTCGTCCGAGCTGATCAGGCTGTCGCGAAACTGCAGGCCAGGATGGCCTGCGTCCACACAGGGCGAAAGCGACAGAAGCGAGTAGTTGTCAAGGCACAGTGCGGGGTTGGCTGTGATGTTGCCCATGCCAGGCCAGCCACCTTGGACGCAGGAGTAGCCGACGGAGAAACCGGAACCCGAGAAGACCGAACCGCTGCCGGTTCCGCCCCAAAGAACTGAGTTCGTGATGGTGGATATGCCTTCGGGGAAGGAGAGGGTGACTGTGCCATTTTCCGTGCCATTGCCGAACAGGGTGCAGTTGGATAGCTGCGCGTTGATCGCCCCCGAGCCATCAATCCCGGCTCCGCCGTGGCTGCTGCCCACGATCTGGTTCTGGGCAATGACGCAGTTCTCCAGAGTAGCTTTAGCGGGCCTTCCCAGGTATACCCCGCCACCACGGGCCACACCGTTCCAGGCGGAATTGCCGATGATCCAGCAGTTCCTCAAGCGGCTGGTTCCGGTATTCAAGCCGATCCCAGCGGCGTAAGCCCACGACCCACCCCCGGCGGAGCGGACGGTGTTGCCGATAACCCGACAGCCAGCCAGCTCGAGATGGAAGTCGGAATTGTCGTTCAGCCCAACCACGCCGATGCCGCAGTAACCGCTTGAACCGCCTGCATGGGTTATCACGTTGCTGATGCTCGAGCAGGAGGTCAGCTTGAGACTGGAGGCTTCGGCCCAGGCCATGAATCCGCCTCCGTACACGCCCGCCGCGTTCTGGATGAAATCGCAGCGTTCCGCCACAAAGCGGCTGTTCGCAATTCTGAGTCGGACTCCGCCTCCGTAACTCTTTGCCGTGTTGTTTGAGATCACACAGCCGTTGAGCATGAACTCCGCGCCCGTCCGTATGTCCGCGTTAATGCCGGCACCTTCGCCATCGGTGGTGTTGTTGATGATCCAGGAATTCGTGAACGCCGGCGGCGTGTTCGTGATCCGCACCCCGCTGTTCTTCGAACCTTCGATGATGGTGTGGACGAAGTAGGAGCCGGGCACGGCGTCGCGGAACAGCAGTCCCTGCCAGCCGACGGCGGGGTTGGCGGGATGGAACTGAATCGGGGCCTCGGCGGTGCCCTCGGCCCGCAACCGGCCCGCGACTTCGAAGACGTGGTTGCCGTCGAAGCGCACCTCGACGCCCTCCCGGATCCTCAACGAACCGATCACGTACACGTCGTTGGTCACGCAGTACGGCGAGTCCTCCCGCGTCCAGGTCTGGTTGGCGATGGTGCCACCCACCCTCGTCTTGCAGGGCTCGACGGCGGGGAGGGAGTCAACGGCAACCAGCAGGGTCAAACCGGCCAGAAGTCGAAGGCGAGGGCATCGTGCCGAACACCGATGCCACGCACCGGATGGATAGGAGAGATTCATGGAGATTAAGGGTACCAGCTCCCTCCCGTGGCCGGTATCGGGTGGGCGACGTATTTCAAGCCGGGCGCAGCGGTTTCCGGTGCGCGCTCCTAAGCATTTTACCCGATACCGCCCGCCGGCGCTGTTTGCCGCCGGACGCGGCCCATGCACCTCCCGCCAACGCAGACGAGACAGGCTGGCCAGGCGGGGTGAAGGAGTTCTTCGATCGCCAGCCAAGACTGGACGCTCTGGCGGAGATTCTCAAAGACTTGGAGCGCGACTGACCGACTGACCGACTCACGGACGATCGCCGATGTTCCTGAGAACAGGCAAAGCGCGGACGGCAGGGAATGGACGGAAAACGTAGGCTCTGAGGGATCTGGTGCGGAGGCCTACGAGGATCTCGCTCGCCGCAAGCCGGTACGGCCAGTACCGGTGATGGGGTTGTACCAACGCAAACCCGGGAACCGGACGAAGTCGGCATCGGCGGTATGCAGCACGGCGTCATGCTCCATTGCGAGGGCTGCCATCTGCGCGTCGCTGACCAGGTTCCCCGCCGTGCCAAGGTCCTCCAGGAGTTGGAGCGTCTGCCGGAGGTGATCGGGACCAGGATCGAGCACCTGCACGGGCGGTTGTTCGAGCCATGACCGCACATGCCCGGCCGCCTCCGCCGGCGTCATGGGATCGGTGAAGGCGCGCAGGTTGGTGGCCAGGCGGACAAATCCGAATACGACGACGTGCGCCAGTCCAACCGGCTCGGCTCCGGCAAGACAGGACTGCCACCAGCCCGCCGCCTTGGCGTGAAAGGGGGACCCGGAATCGTAGGCGTAGAGCAGCAGGTTGAGGTCGGGGACGATCACGCGCGCCCCCCGCTTCGGGTCTTCTCGAGCACGGCCTCCACCTCGAGTTCGTCCGCCAGCTTGTTGAAGCCGGCGGGGTCCAGCCCAACCCGCAGGCCGAGGGGCCGGGCCCGGATGACGAACGGACGGCTGGGGGCGCGGCGTGGTTTGGAGCCCAGTCCGGCGCGAATGGCGGCATTCAGGGTCATTTTGAAACTGGTCCGGGAGCGATGCATGGCCTCACGCAGCATGCGCTCGACGTCCGGGTCCAAGGTCACCGTGGTTCGCACGAGTGCATCATGATGCCACCCTATTATGCTGTCAAGATGCACCACGGCGATCTCCCGGGGACGGGGGCACGACAGAAGGCCAATGGGGTCAAACATTGACATGTGACAATCACCGCCCGCGGGAACACGCCCCGCAACCCGCACGGTTGACGCGGCGCTGGGGCGACCAAATGTCAAATGTCAATGTTTGACCCCATTGTCGCGCATCTTCCCGACCGCCCCGGCGGCCGAGTGGACATGGAGCTTCTCGTAGATGTGGTAGAGGTGGGTGTTGACCGTGCGCCGGCTGATGCCGAGCTCCGCCGCGATCTCCGCGTGCTTCAGCCCGCGCGCCAGCCGCGTCAGCACGTCCTGCTCGCGCGGGCTGAGCGGTGCGACCTCGGGCCGCGGCGTCGGATCGGGCTGGAACGACCGCAGGACCCGCCGCGCCACGGAACCCGACATGAAGGACCCGCCGGCCCGCACTTCGCTGATGGCCTCGAGCAGCTTCGCCGGGGCGGTCCCCTTGACCACGTACCCGCTCGCACCGGCGGCCAGCGCCGGGAAGACCCACTCCGCCTCGTCGTGCACCGTGAGCACCAGCAGTTCCAGCCCGGGAAAGCGGCTCCGACATTCCCGGAGGAAGTCGGTCCCGCTCTGGCCGGGCAGTTCGAGATCCACCAGGATGAGGTCCGGCTTCGCGTTGGGGATCCGCCGCAACGCTGCCTCGGCGCTCTCACAGGCCCCGGCACACGCAAAGCCGGGCGAGCCGTCGAGCAGGGCGGCGAGGGCGTTGCGCACTCTCGCATCATCCTCGACGACCATCACCCGGACACTGGAGGCCAAACCGTTCATGAACCGGCGGGATCCAAGCGAAAGGGATCGCGCGGTTCAAGGCGGATCCACACTCCCATAACCGCCACGCTTCCCATCCAGCGCAATGCAGAAGGCAGTTCCCCGAGGTTCGCAATCGGTGGAGGGACTCCCCGTCTTGAATTCTCCGCCGATTACGAACATCGGGGATTGGGCCGAGGGAGGCGCTCCCTGAACCTGTGGTGCGGGCTTCCAGCCTGCACCGTCCGTGGTTCATGGCCCCTGAGCAGGTCCAGAGGGAACGGGACGCTTCCTGCGGGGCCTCGGCGATCTGACTCCGTTCAGGTTTCCGGCCCAGCCGGCAGCGGTACCGACAAGAGGACCTTCGTCCCGTGGTCGGGCTGGCTGTGGATCGCACAGGCGCCCGCGTGAGCGGCGAGCCGTTCGCGGAGGCTGGCGAGGCCCAATCCGCGCTCCGGCGCTGCGGGCCGGCGTCCGACCTCGGCCGCGTCGAACCCCCGTCCGTTGTCTCTGACCTCGATCACCAGCCGCCGCGCTTCGATCGCGAAGCGCACCGAAATCTCGGTCGCGTGGGCGTGACGCACCGCGTTGTGGACGGCTTCGCTGACCGCGAACAACACGTCCTTGCGGAGTTCCGGTTCGAACTCGACCGCCGGCAGTTCGGACGGAAAATCCAGCCGGCACCGCAGACCGGCGGCTTCTGTCGCCCGTTCGACCGAGGCGCACAGGCGGGAAACCAGGGCATCGAGGCTGTCCGCCTTCGGCGTCGTGGACCAGATGATGTCCCGCAGCGCATGCAGCGCCTCCTGCGTGCTGCGGGCGAGACGGTCGAACCGACGGGCCATCATCTCCGGCGCCAGGGACCGCGGTTCGCCCACGCCGCTGAGGAGGGTGATCTCCGTGAGGCTGGCCCCGAGTCCGTCATGCAGGTCTTTCGCCAGGCGGGCGCGGTGTCGCGCCAGGACGGCCTGCTGTTCGAGCCGGCCTAAGCGGCGCAGGTGACGGAGCCGCGCCCGAACCACACCCACCACGGCGGCGACGAGAACCAGTGCGCCGGCCAAACGCACGGCCAGGTGCTCGTGCCAGGTGGGCTCGACCGCGAATTCCAGGCGCGCCGGCCGGGCGCTCGCATAGCCCTGGTGGTTAACCGCGCTCACCTCGAACGCGTACGCGCCGGGCCGCAGGTTGGCGTACGTGGCCTGCTTCAGCGTCCCGGCCTCCACCCAGTCCGGGGACAGACCTAGCAGCCGGTAACGGAACTGCGTTTGGCTGGGCGCGCGGAACGAACTGGCCGTGTACCGGAAATCCAGCACGCTCCGCTGCCGCGGACGGATCCGGAGCGGCTGCCCGGCGCGGCCGTCCGCTCGCAGCCGGGCGCTCGAAGGCCGGCCGGACCACAACGCGACACCGCCGGCGCGCACTTCCTCGAGGTGCACCGGCGGCCCGTTCTGGATATCCGGCAAGGCCGCTGGGTCAAACAACGCCACGCAACCATTGGTGGCGAACGCCAGGCGACCGTCCCGCAAGCCGATCACGGGGGGCGAACTGATCTGGCCGTTGATCTCGGTGTTCGCCAGACCGTCGGCCTCCGTGTAGGTCACGCAATGAACCCGGTCGCGACGGCCCGCGACCACGTCGAGCAAATCCCGACGGTTCACGCGATAGATGCCGCGGTCATGTCCCACCCACAGATCCCCGCGGAGGTCGGTTTGGATCCCGTTGACCAGGTTGTCCGGCAGCCCGTGGCGGGTCGTGAGCCCGAAAAGGCGGTCGCCCTGCAGCACGTTCAGCCCACGGTCCGTGCCGATCCACAGCGCGCCGTCCGCGTCTTCGTGCAACGCCCAGACCCGCAGGCTCGACAGCCCGCGGGCTTCGTCGAACCACTCGAACCCGTCCGGGGTCCAGCGGGCCAGACCGCCGCCGTCGGTGCCGATCCAGACCCGCCGCTGCCGGTCCTCCAGGAGGACACACACGTTCTCGTGCGGCAGTCCGCTGGCCACGGACCAGGCGTTGGTCTCGCCCGGGCCGAAGCGGTGCAGTCCCTGGGCGGTGCCCACCCACACGGCGCCGTCGCGCCCCGTATGCAGCGCGCGGATCTTGTAACGGTGCGGTTCGCCCGGGTACTCGACCCGTGTCGCCTCACGGCCATCCCAGAGATACAGCCCGGAACCGGTGCCGATCCAGATACGCCCCTGGGCATCCTCGGTCAGGGCGCGGATCTTCCCGGGAACCAAGCAGGTGCCGGGGGCAAAGGCGCCTTCCGCGGTGGGAGGAAAGCGCACCGCGCCGCCGTCGGTGCCCACCCACAGCGTGCGGTCCGTCGCCTCCAGCAGCGTCCACGTCTTCGGGTCGGGCAGGCCATGCTCGGGTCGGAGGGTCCGGATGCGGCGGGGTTGCAGGCAAAGCAGGCCATTGCGCGCCGTGCCCGCCCAGAGGTTGCCTTCGGCGTCTTCGGCCATACACCGGAAGATGTCGCTGCCGAGTCCCGCAGGCAGGGCGTACTCAGTCATGCGTCCGTCGTGCCAATGGCCGATCAAGGAACCGGTGGTCGGGAACCAGAGGCCGCCGTTGGCGTCCGCCATCAGGAAGAGCGGTTCGGTGGAGTTCTTGAAGCTCCGTTCCAAGACCGGGCGCCAGCCGGTGGCGTCGCGTCGCTGCAACCGTCCGGAGCCATCGTACCGGTTTCCCACCAGGGCGTAGAGCTGGCTGTCGGCGGTGCGGGCCAGGCTGTGGACGCAGCGGGTGTTCGGATCGTTGTCCCCGTCCAACTCTCGCACCCAGGGCGCGCCCGGGCGTGCACGCCGGAACAACTGGTGGACGGTCCCGATGCACTGCGAGCCATCGGGGAGGGTGGCGAACGCCGTCATGGGACTGAACTCCGCGGTCCCCTGGGTGTCCTCCACCGCCCAGATGCCGTCGGGCGACCGGGTCACCAAGCCCACGCTGGTGCCCACGAGCAGTTCACCGGTCTCGGTTGTGCACAGGCTCCAGATCTGGTTCAGGGACGGCCGACTGACCGGGGTCGGGATCGGCCGGAGCTCCATGGGATCGTAGCGGAGGGGCGATTCGGTCAGTTGGATCACTCCCCCCGTCGTGCCCACCCAGAGGACGCCGTCGCGATCCTCGGCGACGGCCCGGCAATCCTCGCTGGCGAACGGCGTGTGGGTCGTACGCGACCAAGTGAGGAACCGGTTGCCATCGAACCGGCTCACGCCCTTGCGGGTGCCCAGCCACAGGAAGCCGTTGCGCGCCGGCCGCAGGGCCTGCACCCGGTTGTCGGGCAGGCCGTTCTCCTGTCGCCACGTGCGCAGGAGAAAGTCGCGCTCCAGCGGGACCGGGGCTGGCGTCTCGGCCGTGCCGAGCGCGGCGAGCAGGAGGCCGACCGCGAGCGCGCCGCGAACCGTGGGCCTGCCGGGGCGCAGGAGGGGTTCCCGGGAGCGACGCGGCTTCACGCGCCGAGTGTGGCAACCGCCGCGCGGTTCCCGCAACCGAAAGCCAATGGGGTCAAACATTGACATTTGACAATTCCCTCCCGGGGGGGGAGCAGGTCGGGGTACGGCACGTCGTTAACTGGCGGGACCAAATGTCAAATGTCAATGTTTGACCCCATTGCCTTCGGGTCAGGCTCTCAAGATCTTGTCCATGGCCTTCCCCTTGGCCAGTTCATCGACCAGTTTGTCGAGATAACGGATTTCGCGCATCGTCGGATCCTGAATGTCTTCGACGCGCACGCCGCAAACGACGCCTTTGATGAGGGTCCGTGCGGGATTCGGCTTCGGGGCTTCCTTGAAGAAGGTCTCGAAGTCCTTCTGGTCCTTGATTTGGCCTTCCAACGCCCGCTGGCTATAGCCGGTCAGCCAGCAAATGATGGCATCCACCTCTGACTGACGACGCCCCTTTCGCTCGGCCTTGGCGACATAGTAAGGATAGACGCTCGCGAAGCTCGTCGTGAAAATGCGAGGCTTGGTGGTCATGGGAGTTGCAGGCCTGCCGGAAACCGTGTGGCGAACTCCGTGAAGTACTCATCATCGGTGGCGTGCCGCTCCATGGTGATCCACTCCTCGTCGCTCATGCGGGCGCGTCCACCCACCAACACGGCGGCGTCCGCACCGGCCAGGTATCGCAGCTTGGGATCGGGAGCGGCGATCGCTCGCTCGATCACCTCCGCCACCAGGTCCGGGTGGCCGCCGTTCTCCTGGCCCTGCGCGAAGATTTTCCGTGTGCGCCGGATGGCTGCACTGTAGGGCGAGTCCACCTCGGATGGCAGATTGGCCAAGGCCTTCTCGAGGATGGGGGTAACAATGATGCCGGGTTCGATGATCACGACGCGGATGCCATGCGGGAAGACTTCCCGTGCCAGCGACTCGCTGGCCGCTTCCAAGGCGAACTTACTCGCGGAGTAGACGCCCATGCACGAGGGACCCAGACGGCCTGCCACGGAACTGACGTTGACGATGGTCCCACGGCGTTGCGATCGCATGACGGGCAGCACGGCGCGGATCATCCGCAAAGCTCCAAACACGTTCGTCTCGAAAACCCGCTTCACTTCATCGTCCGAAGCCGCCTCGATCGGATTAAAAGGAGCGATGCCGGCGTTGTTCACCAACACATCCAGACGGCCTTCTTGGTCCAGAACCTGCCTGACGGCGCCCGTCACCGAGTTCTCGCGGTCAACATCCAGTTCAACCAGTTCGACGGGCAATTGCTCGGCCGTGGCGGTTTGCCGGAGGGTTTCCGCGCGATGCAGGTCGCGCATGCTGGCATAAACGCGGTCCCCCGCTCTGGCCAACCGTAACGCCGTGGCCAGCCCGATGCCCGAGCTGGTTCCGGTGATGAGTACGATCTTCATGGCTTTTCCGGTGGTGACGTCGGCCTGCCCTCAGCAGTAGATACGACCATGAGATAAATAAGATGGTGGCGAGGCTACGCCGGCCGCCTCTGAAGTCAACCGGCGTTTCCCTGCCGGCAGCCGGTGCAGGTCGGACGATGCCGAAGGGCGGCGGCAGGGCCGCGGGAGTGTGCGGGGGGGGCCTACGCAAAGCGGCGCTGGAAGACACCGCACTCCAAACGCTTCGCGATTCCGGACGGTGGGGTGGCTGTGACGCGTCCGGCCGGGCGGGAGCGCTGCGCTAGGGGACGAGGGCGAGGAGGGGCTGGGCGTCCGGCTGCCTGATGCGGTAGGTGAGGCGCTGGACCTCGGTGGCGGGGATGAGGCCCTGCTGGACCTTCTTCCAGGCCAGATCGCGCAGGGAACGCCAGCCGTGCTGGCGCGCCGCCGAACGCAGCACACCGGTCGTGAGGTCGGGGCCGAAGAGGTCGGCGACGGCCTCGCTCATGACGAAGAACTCGTAGATGGCGACGCGGCCGCGCGTGCCTTTGCCGTTGCACTCGACACAACCGCGGCCGCGGCGGGCATGGACGGCGTCGGGGGCGAGGCGCAGGGCATGGGCCATTTCGTTGCGGAGCTCGTCCGAGAGGGCGTCGTCGGGTTCGGCGCAATGGCGACAGACGCGCTGGGCGAGGCGCTGGGCCATGCTGCAGACGAGGGCGGCGCCGACGGGGAAGGGGTCGATGCCCATGTCGAGGAGGCGGGTGATGACGTTGACGCTGTCGTTGGCGTGGAGGGTGGAGAAGACGAGGTGGCCGGTCTGGGCGGCGCGGACGGCGATGTCGGCGGTTTCGCGGTCGCGGATTTCGCCGATGAGGACGACGTCGGGGTCGTGGCGGAGGATGGCGCGGAGGCCGGCGGCGAAGTCGAGGCCGATTTCCTCCTTGGTCTGGATCTGGACGATGCCTTCGAGTTGGTACTCGACGGGGTCTTCGATGGTGAGGGTTTTGCGGCCTTCGTCGTTGGCGTTGGCGAGGGTGGCGTAGAGGGTGGTGGTTTTGCCGCTGCCGGTGGGGCCGGTGAGGAGGACGAGTCCCTGGGGGAGGCGGGTGAGGGAGCGGAGGAGCTGTTCCTGGTCGGGTTCGAGGCCGAGCTCGCGGAGGTCGAGGAGGAGGGTGTGGCGGCCGAGGATGCGGAGGCAGACGGCCTCGCCGTGTTTGGTGGGGATGATGGAGACGCGGAGGTCGTAGGCCGCGGCGTCGGTTTTCATGGTGATGCGGCCGTCGTGGGGGAGGCGTTTCTCGGCGATGTCGAGGCCGGCCATGATTTTGAGGCGGGAGACGAGGGCGCCGTAGACCTGGCGGAGGCTGTCGGGGGTGGTGATGGGCTGCATGACGCCGTCGACGCGGTAGCGGAGTTTGACGCGGCCGGCGTAGGGTTCGATGTGGATGTCGGTGGCCTGGAGCCGGAGGGCGTCAGCGAGGAGGAGGTCGACGTAACGGGCGATGCCGGCGGTGACGGCGGCATCGTTTTCGCTGGCGCCGACCTGGAAGACGATGTCGGGCGAGGCATCGTTGCCTTCGCGGTCCTCGCCGAGGCGCTGGATGGCTTCGGCGCCGATGCCGAAGTGCTGGCGGACGGCGTTGTGGTAGCAACTGGGGGTGGTGAGGACGGGTTTGACCTGGCGGTTGAGGAGGAGGCGGAGGTTGCCGAGTTCGGCCTGGCGGGGGGGCTCGGTGAAGGCGACGGTGATGCTGGCGTCGTCGAGCGTGAGGGGGAGCACCTTGTGGTTGTGGATGACGGCGGCGGGGAAGCGCTTTTCGTCGGGGAGTCCGGCGGGGAAGGTAAAGTGGCAGAGATCGACGAACTCGAGGCCGTGGAGGCCAGCAAGGGCGGCGTAGGTGTCGGCCTCGGAGGCGAAGCCGAGTTCGACGAGGGCGTGGTGCTGGGGGGTGCGGAGGCGTTTCTGGCGGCGGCGGACGAGCTCGAGTTGGTCGGCGTCGAGTTTGCCGGCGGCGAAGAGGACGTCGCCGACCTCGCGTTTGGAGTCGTCGGGAGGGTTCACCGGAGGGGGATCTGGAGGGCTTTCTTGACGCGGAACTCGAGGACATTGGTGCGGCCGTCGGCGTTCGTGAGGACGAGGGTGCGGCGGGCGATGTCCTGGACGGCGTGGTTGGCGACGACGGTGGCGCCGTTGCTGAAGACGCGGGTGGCGTCATCGATCTGGACGAAGGCGCGGCGGAGGCCCTCGGAGCTGGCGAGGAAACCGAGGTAAGTGAGCTCGACGGTCTTGGTGCTGGGGGGTGGGGGGGGCTGGAAGTGGAGGGTAAAGAAGGGGTTGAGGACGTTGGTCTGGGCAGTGAGCCGGGTGAGCTCGAGGGGGCGGAACCAGCGTTCGGCCTCACGGAAGGCGAGCCAGTTATCGGGGACCCCGTTGGTGGCGCTGCTGAGGGGTTTGAGGGCGGGGACGCGGCCGCCGAGCCGCGGCAGGGTCAGGAGCAGCAACCCGGCGAGGAGGGCGAGGGCGGCGACGGAGAGCCAGAAGCTTTTGGCGAGCGAGGGGGGCATCAGCGGGGGCCGGAGGGGGGTTCGCGCGCGGGGCCGAGGACCGGGACGAAACCGGAGACGACGAGTTCGAGGCGGGCGTCGTTGGGGCGGTCGGGGGCGGCCTTGCGGAGGAGGACGTGGCTGAGGAAGAGGGCGGGTTTGTTGGTGAGGACGTCGGCGAGGCCGGTGGCTTCGAGCTCGGGGCCGTGCAGGGGGAGGCTGGTGAGGAAACGGGCGAGCGGTTCGACCGGGCCGACGAGCTCGAGGCGCATGGGCATTTCCTCAAAGAGCCGGCGGTTGTTCACGAGGGAGCGGTGGCTGAGGGGGGGGAGTTGGGTGAGCTGCGGGATGCTGCCGACCTGGCAGTGGATGGCGGTGAGGAGGACCTGGGTGGCGAAATGGAGCCGCGGCCAGAGGAGGGCGGGGGCGGATTCCGACGGGTATTCGGGCAGGCCGGCGAGGGCGGCGGGGGCGAGCTGGACCTTGCGGGCCTTGGCGAGGGCGGCGATCCGGTCGGTCCACTGCAGGCGGGCGTTGTCAAAGTCGATGAGCTGAAACGGGGTGTGGAGGTGGTCGGTGATCTCGGGGGGGAGGTCGACGCGATCGAAGGCGAGGCGGCGGATGCCGGAGAGGTCGGCGGCGGCGTTCTCGAGGAGCAGGAGGCGGGTGAGGAGCTGGTCTTCGGCGACGCCGGCGGTGGCGGCGCTGGACTGGTTGGTGCGGGCGAAACTGTCCCAGGCCTGGCGCAAGGACTGGTCGAGGCGATCGGCGCGCTGGGCGGAGGGGAGGAAGCCGACCGCGAAGACGAGCCCGAGAACCAGCGCCAGGAGGATGACCACCTGGGAGAACCGGAGCTGGGAGCGCTGGGCGGAGGGAGGAGGAGTCATGGTCAGCGGTTGGCGCGGGGTTGCGCGGCGGGGCGCGCCGTCGGCGGACGCCGGCTGTCACTCGCCGGGGGAGGAGGGGGAGGCGGCACGGCGGGCGGGGGCAGTGGGTTGCCGGCGATTTCCATGGCGATGCCGAAGACGCGGTTGGAGATGGCGACGTTCGGCGGGACGCGGTCGCGGCTGCGCTCGGGGGGCAGGGTATCGACGCGCTGGAAAAGGACCTCAGATTTGAGGTGGGCGACGAGGTCGCTGAGGATGCGGCGCAGCCGTTCGCCTTCGTGGGGGGCGCAGATTTCGACAATGAACTCGCGTGGGGGGGAGGCGACGGGGGCGTTGGTGACGGGGTCGGGGCGTCCGGCGGGGGATTCGGCGACGAGCACGCCGGTGGTGCCGGAGGCGTAGCTGGGGGCGTCGGCAAAGAGGACGTACCAGAAGTCTTCGTTGGTGCGGGCGGCGCGGACGGCGGCGAGGGACTGGAGGGTTTCGAGGGTCTGGCGCTGGCGTTCGAGGACGGGCTGGATCTCGGCGTAGTCGAGGTTGACCTGGCGATAGAGCTTGTCGATGGCGACGGCGGTTTGGAGGGCGGTTTGTGCCCGGGCGGTGAGTTCCTTCTTGCGGTCGACGAGGTCGCGTTTCTGGCTGAAGCCGAAGGCGAGGAGGGTGAGGGTGAGGGCGAGGAGGAGGACGTTGATGGATTGGAGGGTGGCGATGGTGCGTCGCTGGCGCAGCGGAGCGCGTTCGGGGGGGGGCAGGAGCGAGGCGCTTTGGGGGGCGCGGCCGAGGGCGATGAGGGCGGCGCCGTAGGGGACGAGGTAGTCGGCCATCGGCCAGGGGTGGGCGGCGGTGGCGCGGTCTTCCCAGGACTCGAAGCGGAGGGGGCCGAGGGTGTTGAGGAAATCGAGGAGCCCGGGCTGGGTGGCGCCGACGCCGCCGAGGAAGACGGGGAAGGCGGTGGGAGAGAGGCCGCATTCGGGGTTGTCCTCGACCCATTCGGTGAGGGCGCGGCGGATCTCGCCGGTCCACTGGCGCAGGGCGGCGTGGTAGAGTTCGAGGGCGGCGTCGGGGCGGAAGAGGTCGCGGCGGCCGCCGGGGCGGTCGGTGGGGGTGGCGAGGCGGTCCCCGGCGTCGGCGAGGGCGGCGTGGAACTGGAGGGAGCCGGTGGGGATGGTGGTGGTGGCGACGCCCTGGCCCTGGAGGACGATGGCGAGGACGCTGTTGTTGGCGCGGAGATCGACGAAGACGGCGGTGTGGGCGTGGGAACCCAGGGCGGTGGCCGCGGCGAAGAGGGCCTGGCCGCTGGTGGTGACCTCGGCGAGGACGGGGGGTTCGGCGGCGGGCTCGGCGCCTTCGGGAAGGATGGCGTAGCGGTTGAGGAGGGCGTCGAGCTCCTCGCGTTTGCAGAGGGTGAGCCAGTAAGGGCGCTGGTAACGGCCGAAGGGTTTGAGGGGGCGGGCGTCGAAGGCGAGGGCGACCTCCTCGAGGCCGCTGAGGCGGCGGGCCTCGCGGGCGAGGGCGAGCTGGGTTTCGGCGGGGCTGGCG
>JABTUJ010000052.1 GCA_015075445.1 Verrucomicrobiales bacterium | reverse complement strand
CTTCGTCCCAGAACGAGCTGTTCAGCGTTGTCCGCAAAAGCTACGGTGGGCCGCGACGGCCCGCGGCCGATTCGCGAATCGTGTCAGGCCGGACCATCTCATGAAAGGCCATCCCAAAGTCGGGGCACTCGGCGAACAGAGCTTCGTCGTCGAGTTGAAGCATGCCATTGATTTCGCCGACGGGGGCATGCCGCCGGTGTTGTGCACGCCCTGGCTGATCTGGTTCCTGGAACACGCCGCCCGTGCTGCGGTGCTGCCTTGCTTGGAGCCGGGGGAGAGCACGGTCGGTCTCGAGGTCGAGGTCCGACATGTTGCGCCCACGCCCTTGGGCCACACCGTGACCTGTATTGCCCGCGTCATCCATGTGGACGGCCTACGGATCACTTTCCAGGTCGAAGCCCATGACCAGACCGAGCTGATTGCACGGGGCATTCATCGGCTGCACGTCATCCGCGTGGCCGGCTTCGCGAAGCGGGTGCAACAGAAGACCGTTCCCTGCTGAGGGGGATCGGGCTCCACGGTCGTCGGCGCCGGGGAACGCGGGACGTTCGCGCGTCGCCGGGGCTTCCGCCCTCCCGCTGACCGCCGGCCGCTGGTCGGAGAATCAGGGCTTCGCTGAACTGGCGGTCGCACCCGTGAACCTCACCCCCTCGACATGTTCCCCCAGCTTCAAGCGCGGTGAACCGGCCGCCAACCGCTCGCCCAGGATCTCGACGTTCTCGAACGTCACGTCGCGCACGGCGTGGGTCGCGTCGGCGCCACTGAGTTGCACGCGGTACGCCCCGGCCTGGCCAGTCAGGGTCACGTTGCGGAACCGGATGTCCCGCACATGCCCCGGCACCTGGTTGCGCATATACTGGTTGACGACCGGCTTGAGCCGGGCCAGTTCCGTCTGCCCTTCGCCATGGAGCCGCACGTCCTCCACGAGCACGTCCTCCAGGCGCATCTCCTCCCCGGGCTCGAACAGAAACGGCGTCATCGTGAAGTGGATGATGTCCAGGTTCCGCAGCGTGATGCCGCGCATGAACGGCGCCCGGCTCTCGTGGCCGAGCAGGAAGATGCGGGCCCGATCACACCACAGAACACAGTTCTCCACCGTGACGCGTTCGACGTTGCTGTTGGGCGTCGCGAACTCGAGCCCCTTGAGCGCCACGCAATCGTCATCGCTGCGGATGAAGCAGTCGGTGATCAGCACGTCCTGGGAATTGCACGGGTTGATGCCATCGTCGTTCTGCACGCGGGAGCCACACAGCTTGACCCCCCGCACGGTGACCTGGCGGCTGTCCCGCGGCACGATGGTCCAATGCGACGCCCCACGGATCGTCAGGCCGCTGACCTCGACGTTCGTCCCGCGAATCGAGATGACATGCGGCGTCGGCCCCTTGCGCCACTCGTAGTCCGAGCCGTCCAGGATGCCGTGGCCCATGATGCGGATGTTCTCCCCCTGGGCGGACACGCCACCCTTCACCACGGCGCCAGCGGCCAGGTACAGCGTCTGATTGTTGGTGACGTCGATCCGGCCCGCACGATGCACCCCGGGGCCGAAGTAGATCACGCCCGGGGCATCCGGCTTGGGCGGGTTGGTCTCCGGCGGGTTGGCGAACAGGAGCAACGGCCCCTTCTTCCCGTCCGGCTCGATGCTGAGCTGGCGCGGTCCGGGCAGGGACACCACGAGCGTGCCGTCCGCCTCCAGGCGTTGCTTCACGTCCGGCCGGGCGGGTCGGATCACGACGTCCCGCAAGGACCGCGGAGAGGTAATGCGCACCTCCACCGGGCCGTCGGTGACGAAGTTGGCGAAGGAGTAGGGGCCGCCGAAGTCCCACTCCTTCCCCGCAAACGGCGCGTCCAGGGTCCGAGCGGTGTAAACCGCCACGGGCTGACCCGCCGCCACGATCTGGTAGTCGGCGGACAGGGTCTCACCCGCCGGTGCGGGGCACGTCACGACGCCGGCGAGCGCCGAGGAAAGGGCGAATGCGGCGGCGACAGCAAAGAGCGCGGTGTTCATGACCGCCGATCACGCCCGCAGCGTGCGGTCTTGGAAAGCCAAAAGAACCGGGTAGGCTGCCGATATGAACGCGCTGACTCTCCTGGTCGCGGCTCGGCTTCGGCTGCGAATCCTTGTGGCGGTTTGCCTGCTGCTACTCGGTGTGGCGACGATCCGCGCCGCGGACGACGCGGAAAGCACACTGACCAAAGTGGGCCAGCCCGCGCCGGCCTTCACCGTCACCACCCTCCACGGGAAGCCTTTCGACTTGGCCGCGCTAAAGGGCAAGGTGGTGCTGGTGAGCTTCTTCGCGACCTGGTGCGCCCCGTGCATGGCCGAGATGCCGGCGCTCGAGAAGCAGGTCTGGCAGCGGTTCAAAGGCGATCAGTTCACCATGATCGCCATCGGCCGCGAGCACACGAACGAAGAACTCGGCCCCTTCCCCCAGAAGCACGCGCTCAGCTTCCCGGTCGCGGGCGACCCCAAGCGCGCCGTGTACGCGAAGTACGCCACCCAGTACATCCCCCGCAGCTATGTGATCGGTCGCGACGGCAAAATCCTCTTTCAGACGATGGGCTACACCGAAGCTGAGTTCGGCCAACTCGTGAGCGCCATCGAGAAGGAACTCGCCCGCAAACCCTGACCCGCCTCCGCGACCCGGGAGATGAAGCTGATCCTGACCAGCGACCTACACCAGTTGATCCCCAAGTGGTCGGACCTGGTGGACTTGGTCCGACGCGAGCGCCCCCGGTTTGTGCTGGTCGCCGGGGACCTCCTTCCCAAAGAGGACCACGGCCGACAACGCGACTTCTTCCCCGCGCTGCGGGGCCACCTGCAGCAGATGAAGCAGGTGGACCCCGTCACGGTGCTCCTGTTCTTCGGCAACGACGACCATCACATCCTCGAACCGCTGCTGGACGAGTTGGCCGCCGACGGGCTGTGTGTGAACCTCAATGGCCGGGTCCACCGCGAGGCTGGTCTGGTGTTCGGCGGGATGACCAAGGTCCGCGACTACCCCTTCGGCTACAAACACTGGTGCGTCCGGGACGGCGACCACGTGGCCTGCCCGGTCCAGTACTGCGGGGAAGGGCTGACCCTGAACGCCGACGGCGAATTCGTCCGGCTGCCGAACCTGGTGGACTACCTCGCGGGCAAACCATCGCTGGGGGAGGAACTGGACCGAGTCGTGCAGCAACTTGAGTCCGGCGAGATGGCGCGGAGCGTCTGGATGATCCACCAACCCCCTTCCGACCTCAGCATGGACATCTGCGGCCATGGGGAGCGCGTGGGGTCACCGACGGTGCTGCGGTTCATCCGCGAGCACCAACCCCTGCTCGGCTGCAGCGGCCACATCCACGAGTCGCCGCATCAACGCGGCGGTCAATGGAGCGCACAAGTCGGCCGGACGTTGTGGTTGCAGCCCGGCCAGGTTGACCGTCGCCTGCACAGCGTCACCGTCGAACTCGGTCCTGACCTGGCGGTCTTGTCCGCGTGCCACAGCCTGTTCGGCCAGCCCGGGGTACGCACGTCCGGAGCCGAGCAACCGGTTCTGGCTTGAACGATCAGGCGCCAGCGTTGGCGGACCCGATGGGCCGGGGGGGCGTGTTGCCCTCGATTGCGGCGAATGGAGTCAACCAAGGCTGACACGACCCGCTCGGCCGGGGCCGGCCGGTTTCCGCCGGCGGTTCTTTCAGGCTTCCCCGGCAAGCGACTCGGGGTAGTCTCGCGGCTACCGTGACACCAACAAGGCCGCGAGGGGCTCAGCAACCGTCGCCGAGGTCCGCCTGCCAGGGGTGATTCGGGGCCATGACTTCCGCCGAAAAGAAGCTGCTCAGCGAACGCGACATCTGCTCGAAGTTCATCCTCCCGGCCATCGTGGCCGGCAACAAGTGGGACCCGATGAGCCAGATCCGCGAGGAGGTCTCCTTCACCAAAGGACGGGTGATCGTGCGCGGCCGGCTGTCCACCCGCGGTGACGCGAAGCGCGCTGACTTCCTGCTGTCGTACAAGCCGGGCCTGCCCCTCGCTGTGGTTGAAGGGAAGGACAACACGTACTCCGTCGGTGCCGGGATGCAGCAGGCCCTCGACTACGCCACGACCCTCGACGTGCCGTTTGTGTTCAGTTCCAACGGCGACGCCTTCCTGTTCCACGACCGCACCGGCCTGTCCCAGCCGGTCGAGCGCGAGATCACCCTCGGTGAATTCCCCTCCGCCGAGGAACTCTGGCAGGGCTATTGCGTGTGGAAAGGGCGGACACCCGCACAAGTCCCCATCGTGGCCCAGGATTACCACCTGGGGGGACCGGACAAGGAGCCGCGCTATTACCAGTTGACGGCCATCAACCGGACCCTTCAAGCCATCGCCCGCGGCGACGACCGCATCCTGCTCGTCATGGCCACCGGCACCGGGAAGACCTTCGTCGCCTTCCAGATCATCTGGCGCCTGTGGAAGGCCGGGCGGAAGAAGCACATCCTGTTCCTCGCCGACCGCAATATCCTGGTGGACCAGACCCGCGTGAACGACTTCAAGCCGTTCGCCGGCAGGATGACCAAGATCGAGGGGCGCAAGGTGGACAAGTCCTACGAGATCTACCTGGCCCTGTACCAGGCCGTCAGCGGGACCGAGGAGCCGCGCAACATCTACAAGCAGTTCTCCCCTGACTTCTTCGACCTCATCGTCGTGGACGAATGCCACCGGGGCAGCGCCGCAGAAGATTCCGCCTGGCGGGAGATTCTTACGTACTTCAGCGGCGCCACCCAGATCGGACTGACGGCCACGCCGAAGGAAACCCGGGACGTCTCGAACATCGATTACTTCGGCGATCCCATCTTCAGCTACTCGCTCAAACAGGGCATCGCGGATGGCTTCCTCGCGCCCAACAAAGTCGTCCGGTACGACCTGGACATGGACATTCTGGGCTGGCAGCCGCGGGCGGGCCAGCGGGACAAATATGGCCAGCTCATTGACGATCGGCTGTACAACCAATTGGACATGGACCGGTCCCTCGTGCTCGACGAGCGCACCAGGCTGGTCGCGCTGAAGATCACCGAGTACCTCCAGGCCACCGACCGGTTCGCGAAGACCATCGTGTTCTGCGACGACGTGGACCACGCCGAACGGATGCGCCAGGCCCTGATCCACTGGAACGGCGACGAGGTGGTGAAGAACCACAAGTACGTCATGCGCATCACCGGCGACGATCCCGTGGGGAAGGCCGAACTGGACAACTTCATCCTGCCCGAGAGCAAGTACCCCGTCATCGCCGCCACGTCACGACTCCTGAACACCGGCGTGGACGCGCGTACCTGCAAGCTCATCGTCCTGGACCAGCACATCGAGTCCATGACCACGTTCAAGCAGATCATCGCCGGCCCGAAGACAACCCATTCCTCGTCGCCGGTCAGTCCGTCTCCGGCGGCAGGAAGAGGTACCGTTCCCGCACGATCTCCCAGGCCCGGTCGTGGGCCTGCTGCCATGTCAATCCCTGCTGGATGAAGTGCCTCCGGAGCGAATCCAGGTCCGCCTCGGTCCGTTCCTCCGCCTCCAGGAGCATCGCGTGCAGTTGGCCGCTCGCCTCCAGTTGGGCCACCAGCTTCGGGCAGAACTGGCGCCAGTGTTGCTCGGCCATCCGGCCGTATTGGGTCAGGGGTTGCATGGCAGGGAACCCTCGGTGTGTCGAAGCGGAACAGTTCCAATTGCAGGTCGTTGCGAGCGACCCGCCGGAGTGCGGGCATCGTACCTCCTCCGGGCGAACCGGCCGGCCTCGACCAAGAGTCCGGGAGTCTGGCTCGCCACGCTGCCGATCTACCGCACTGCGCGTCTCGAAGTCAACGGGTGCCAAACGACGTTCCCGGTCGGGGTTGCGCGCCCAGCCCGGGCGAGCTCTCCGCCCGCCATCCGTCGAGGTCGCGGGTCAGTGACTGTGGCTGAGGTCCCGGTCTTTGGTCGGTTGGTGTGTGGCTTCCGGCGAGGTTCCGGAACCCGGCTGGGCCGGGCCTTGCTTGGCGGGAACCCTGGCCGCGGTCTCCGCCTGTTCCTCGAACAGGCCGGGGGTATGGACGACGTAGCAGGGCGGCACATACAACACGTCGCAGGAAGCCGCGGAGCGGACCTGCCCCGGGTCGACCGAGGGGCCGGGTTCCAGGTTCGGGAGGGGATGGCGGGAGGAGACCTTGATCGCCCCTTCCTGCAACAGCGCCTCCAGTCCAGGCGAGAGCTTCCCGCCCGGGAAGTCGCCGCGGGCAAGGTCCTGGTCGATGCGCTCGGCCACCTCCGGCAGGCGCTCGGGGTCCTTGACGTGGATGCGGCAGTCAACGGGGGAACGCGGGCTGCGCAGATGGGCCGCGATCAACCCAAACCACGAGGGGTCAATCAACAAGTTCCAGTCTTGCATAAAGGTCCTGAGTTGCTCCGTGTCGTCCAGCCGACAAGGGGAAACCCGCTCAGAAACGCTACCCAACGGCGCTCAAGGGGGTGGGACGAATCCCGGCGCGGGGCGGTGGGGCAGCCGCCCCGGCACACCCGCCTGCCGGCCTCGGGCGGCTGCGACCCGCGCCAGCCTCCGGTCGGTGCGACCTATTGGGTCTCCGATAGGATGCGCAACGCCTGGTCAGCGGAGCCAGCAGCGGTCGTGGGTGGCAGGAACGCGTCATTGAGTGTCCCGCAGGAACCGGTCGAGTTCGGCCTTGGGGATGAGCAGGTGGCGTAGGGCGCGGGAGGGCCGGATCAGGCCGCGGAGGATGAGCCGGCGGATACTCTTGTTGCAGACGCCGAGCATGCGGGCGGTTTCCTGGATGCTGTAGGCGAGCCGGCCGTCCTCGCGGTCGGACCGTGGTGCGTTCACTGTCGTCATCGTGTTCATGGGCGTAGGTGTTGCGTTTCGACAGTCAGTCGCCGGCCCGGGGCCAAAGCGAACAGGAGGAATGCGTCCGCCGGCGGCACCGCGTCCCAGAACCCGTGTTCGGAATCGAGGCCCGCGGGCGACTGGGAACATGTGGATGCCCCTCCGGTCCCCTGCAACGGTCGGGACGCGAGGCGTAAGTCCGACCGGTACCCGACCCGGGACGGGGTGGTGCCGGACCCACGAGTCCATGAGTTATGTTGCGCGTGATACCCATCCAGGAAGACGACGACCACCGGCTGTACCGCGAGTTCTTCGAGCCGACCTTTGTGAGCCAGCGTCTGGGGCACCCGGGGCACTGGCAGGGTGAAGCCGCGCCCAAGCTGGACCTCAAGGACCGCGTGCAGTTGGACGCGTTCACGAGCGTCCTGCACGGCCAGCGCCCGGACGGGGAGCCGTTGCGGCATCGCGATTTGCAGCAGTCCACGGAGACCTCGGCCTGGCGCATCACCCTGGCCGAGGACGGCCCGGCGAGCGTGACGCTCTGGGCGCTGTCACCGCCCGCCTAAGAAGGGGGAATGTATGCCGACATGGAACAGTGGACTGAGATACGACGCCGGGTGTTGGTCGAGGGCGCGAGCCGCCGGCAGATCCCTCGGGAGACGGGGATGCATTGGCGGACGCTGCGCAGGAGCCAGGAGCACAGCCAGCCGCCCGGGTCTCGACCGGACGTCTCTCGCTTGGAAATCCCTCGTGAATTGGTCTTCAACTTCGCACTCGCCTTTCACGGCTCGCTGCCTACGGTCTCGCCGTGTCCGATGTCACCCAGTTGCTCGGCGCCATCGAGGCGGGCGATCCGAAGGCCGCGGACCAGTTGCTGCCGCTCGTCTATGCGGAGCTGCGCAAACTGGCGGCCGCAAAGATGGCCCACGAGAAACCTGGGCAAACCCTGCAAGCCACCGCACTCGTCCATGAAGCCTGGCTCCGGCTGACGGGATCGGAGGCCTCGGGCGCCTGGAACAGCCGGGGCCATTTCTTTGGCGCCGCGGCCGAGGCGATGCGGCGCATTCTGGTGGACCGAGCGCGCCAGAAGGCCCGCGTCCGGCACGGCGGCACGCTCGAACGGGTGGACTTCGAACATGTGACCCTCGCCACGGCGGACCCGGACGAGACGGTCCTGGCCGTGCATGAAGCGATCGAGAAGCTGGCGCTCCAGTCCCCGCAGAAGGCCGAGATCGTCAAGCTCCACTATTTCACCGGCCTGGATTACCCGGAGATTGCCCGGGCGCTCGGCCTTTCCCTTTCGACCGTGGAACGTCACTGGGCCTATGCCCGTTCCTGGCTGTATCGGGAGCTCAAGCAGAATCTACCGTCGGGCTGAAGGGTTTGCCGATGAAAGGGCGCACTGCTCCTCGAGGGCCCGGTGCCGCCCGCGCAACGATGCCTGAGGAAAACCAGAGCCTCGAAGAAATCCTCTTCGATCTGGCGGTCCAGAAACCGACCGCCGAGGAGCGGGCCGCCTTTCTCGACAACGTCTGTCGGGATCATCCCGGTCTGCGCGCCCAATTGGGGGCGTTGCTCGAGGGCCATTTCGGCGCCGCAGGATTTCTCCCCAAGCCGGTGGCTGTCGAGCCCGCGCCCCTGACCGGCGCGACCCCAGCACCCGCCGAGACCGCCGCACCGCGGCTGGGTCGCTACAAGCTCCTCGAGAAGATTGGCGAGGGCGGTTTCGGCGAGGTCTGGATGGCCGAGCAGCGGGAGCCGGTGAAGCGGCGCGTGGCGCTCAAGATCATTAAGCCGGGAATGGATAGCCGTCAGGTTGTCGCACGCTTCGAGGCCGAACGGCAGGCCCTGGCGATGATGGACCACCCGAACATCGCGAAGATCTTCGACGCGGGAATGACGGAAGACGATCGGAGCGCGGACTTCAGTCCGCAGGACCGTTCGTCAGCCAGCGCGGCTCCGCAGGTTTCGGACGCGCCGCACGGTCCCCCGCCCCTGCGGGATGAATCCCGCGCTCCGATCCGCGGCGGCCGCCCTTACTTCGTCATGGAGTTGGTGCGCGGGACCAAGATCACCGACTACTGCGACCAGAACGCCTTGCCCACCCGCGACCGGCTGACGTTGTTCATCCAGGTCTGCCAGGCGATCCAGCACGCGCACCAGAAGGGCATCATCCACCGCGACATCAAGCCCTCGAACATCCTGGTGACGCTGCACGACGGCGTCCCGGTCCCCAAGGTGATCGACTTCGGCATTGCCAAGGCCACCCACCAGGACCTGACGGACAAGACCGTGTTCACCCAGTTCCAGCAGTTCGTCGGGACGCCGGCCTACATCAGCCCAGAGCAGGCGGAGATGAGCGGGCTGGACGTGGACACCCGGGCCGACATCTACAGCCTGGGCGTGCTGCTCTACGAGTTGCTGGTGGGCCAGACGCCGTTCGATCCGAAAGAGATGATGAAGGGCGGCCTCGATGCCTTGCGCCAGATCATCCGGGAAAAGGAACCGCTAAAGCCTTCGACCCGACTCAAGACGCTGCCCGTCGTCGAGGTCACCACGACCGCCCAACGCCGCCAGACCGATCCCTTGCGCCTCGCCCACCAACTCCGCGGCGACCTGGACTGGATCGTGATGAAGTGTCTCGAGAAGGACCGCACGCGGCGCTACGAGACGGCCAATGGCCTGGCGATGGACCTCCGACGGCACTTGAGTTGCGAGCCGGTGCTGGCCCGCCCGCCCAGTGCCGCCTACCGGCTTCAGAAGACCTGGCAGCGGCACCGGGGCGTCTTTATGGCCGGCTGCCTCGTGGCGGTCGCGCTGGTGGCGGGCACTGGGGTGAGCTGGTGGCAGGCGATCCAGGCCGGGCAATCGCGGGTGGCGGCGGAGGCTGCCGGCCGCGCCGAGGCGGTACAGCGTCGGGCCGCGCAGGCGGCCCTGCAGCAGGAGGTCGTCGAACGCCGGCGGGCCGAGGCCAGCGAGCACGTCGCCCGGGAGTTGCTCTACGTGGCCAGCCTGAACCTGATCCGGCAGGCTTGGGAGGAGAACCACCTCGGGCGCATCCGCGAGTTGCTCGAGCAGACGGCCGGATCCACCGCACGCGGCTTCGAGTGGTACTACTGGCAACGGCAAGCGCACCTGGATCGGAAGACGTTCTGGGGACACTCCGCGCGTCTCTGGTCCGCCGCGTTTTCGCCGGACGGCCGCCGCATGGTTTCCGCGAGTGAGGACGGGACGGCCAAGGTGTGGGATCTCGCCACCGGCCAGGAACTGCTGACGCTCGTCGGCCACGAAGACTCGGTGCGATCCGCGGCGTGGTCTCCGGACGGCAGCCAGATCGTGACGGGCAGCAAGGATTACGTCGCGCGAATCTGGGACGCCGCCACGGGAAGGGAGATCCGCCGGTTGGGGGGCCACCGGGCGGCGATTCGTGCCGTGGCCTTTTCCCCCGATGGCCAGCGCATCGTCACGGCCAGTCAAGACGCCACCGCCCGGGTCTGGGAGGCGGCCACCGGCCGCCAGGTGCTGACGCTTCAGGGCCACTCCAACTGGGTCTTCTCCGCGGCCTACTCCCCCGACGGCCGGCGCATCGTCACGGGAGGTGACGATCGGACCGCCCGGATTTGGGACGCGGCCGACGGTCGGGAGCTGCGGCGTTTGACCGGACACCAGGGCCGGGTCCGTTCGGCCGCCTTTTCGCCCGACAGCCGTCAGGTGGTCACGGCCAGCCAGGACCAGACGGCCCGGGTCTGGGATGCCGAGGACGGCCGGCTCCAAGCGACGCTCTCGGGCCACCGCGGTTACGTGTTCTCGGCCCGGTTTTCGCCGGACGGCCGCCAGGTTGTCACCGCGGGCGTGGACCACACGGCCCGGCTCTGGGATGCCTCGAATGGCCGCCCGTTGAACCAGTTCAAGGGTCATGGCTCCGAGGTCTATACCGCCGTCTTCTCCCGGGATGGGCGGGAGGTCCTGACCGCCAGCGACGACCGAACCGCCAAGCTTTGGGACACCGCCTCCCCACCCGACGCCGCGCGGCTCGAGTACGGTGGCAAGGTCCTCGCGGTCGCCGTCGCCCCGGACAGCCAGCGCGTGGCCGCCGGCGGCGAGGGGGGCGCCATCAAGCTCTGGTCGGCAACCGGCGGCGGCCTCCTGTTGACCATCCCCAGCACCGGCAGTGAGGTGCGGTCCCTGGCCTATTCCCCCGACGGGGAACGGCTCGTCGCGGGCCATGGGGATGGACGCGCCCGGATCTGGCTGGCGGCGACCGGCCGGTGGCTGCGCACGCTGCCCGGCCATGTAGGAGGCGTGAATGCGGCAGGCTTCTCTGCCGATGGCCGGCAGGTGCTCACCGCCGGCAGCGAAGGGCGGGTCAAGCTCTGGGATGCGGATGACGGGCGCGAGCTGCTTTCCATCCCACGCGCGCAGGGCCAGACGTTCTCCACCAGCCTCTCGCCGGACGGCTCACGGATTGTGAGTGGCTTCGAAACGGGGGTCAGGGTCTTCGACGCTCAAACCGGCACGGCCCTGCCCGCGCGGCTGGACAGTCCTCACCGGATCCGTTCTGTGAGTTTCTCTCCAGACGGTCGCTGGATCCTCTCGGCCGGCGAGGACAAGGCGGCCCAGGTTTGGGATGCCAGCAACGGGACACCCCGTTTGACTCTCGCCGGACACACGCTCGGGGTGGTTGCGGCGGGATACTCTCCGGACGGCCGGCGCATCGTCACCGGCAGCCTGGACCTTTCCGCCCGGGTCTGGGAGGCCACCACCGGCCAGGAGTTGCTCAGCCTGCGGGGGCACGAGGCCGAGGTCTATGCGACCGCGTTCTCGCCGGACGGCCGGCAGGTCGTGACGGGAAGCCTGGACGGCACCGTGCGGGTATGGACCGCCGCGCTGCCCTCGGAGGTGGCGATCTGGGAGCAGGAGCGACGCGACGTTTCGAACCGGCTGAGCGCGGTGCGGGCCCGCCCGATGTGGATGGCGGGATGGGGGCCCTTCGAAACGACACCGCCGCCCGGGCTGATCACCCGGTGGCTCGGGCTGGCCCCGATCGACATTCCGGCAGGCGACACCGCCACCGCCCTCGACCGGGAGCATCTACCCGACGAAGCTCACGTCCAGCCGCGTGCGGGGGAACGCGTCCAGGCCAACGGGAAGGAGCTGACTTGGGAACCCCTGGAGCAAGCCGGTGCCTTGCTGGATTTCAATGCGCTCGTGGGACGGGCGTCGTCGCCGGACAGCGTGGCCTACGTGGTGTGTTATCTCGTGAGCGAATCACCCCGTTCCGACCTGGTCTTCAAGATCGTCAGCGATGATGCCGGCAAGGTGTATCTCAACGGGCGGCCGATCCATCGCTCCGGCCCGGACCGGAGTTATGTCCTGGCCGAGGAGACCGTGGACAGTGTGGAACTGAAGGCGGGAACGAACACGCTTGTGTTCAAGGTGCTGAACCACACCGAGCGCTGGTTCGGATCGCTCCGGGTGCTCGCCCCCGGCGGCCAGGTCGTTCCCACCCTGCGGGTGACGCTGGAACCGGGCGCGGCGCGATAAGCGAAGTCATAGGAGCGCGGACTTCAGTCCGCAGGGGCGTGCGACGGCGAACGGACGCCGGTCTCATTCCACGCGCTCGAAGGTGCGGACGTTCCTGCGGGATGAATCCCGCGCTCCGGGGGAAACGCCCCCCAGCCGCCGCCATCGAGACCGCGCCGCACTTTCCTGAAGGTTCTGGCCCCAAAACACCGCACTGGGGGGTGAGCGATGCATTTACAGCCGACCCATTCCAGCCCCCGACCGGCCATGACGATCCGCCTCCATACACATTGCAAACCGCTGATGCGCAACCTGCTCAACTTCAGGCAGCACGGGTGGTTCGGTGTCACCCCACGCGCCTGGCGAGGTCACTGGTTGTTCGGTATCGCGGCCGGATTCCTCCTGTTCACGCGCTTCTGCCAGGGCGACACGCTCACGGTCACGAGCGGAGCAGACGACGGACCTGGGTCACTGCGAGCAGCGATCGCCGGAGCGGTCGCCAACGACACCATCAACTTTGCTCCCGCCCTCAGTGGCCAGACCATTACGCTGACGAGCGGGCAACTCGTCGTTGACAAGAACCTCGAGCTCATCGGCCCCGGGGCGGACCGTCTCGCCATCAGCGGCGGGAACCGGAGTCGCGTGTTCGAGATCCTGGCCGGCACGACGGTGAGCATCAGCGGCTTGACGATCCGGGACGGCATGACGGCCGCCACAGCCACGGACAGCCTCGAGGACGGCGACGACGGGGGCGGCATTCTCAACCGCGGCGCGCTTTCGCTGGACGCCTGTCGGCTGAGGGCGAATCGGACGGGACGAGGAGATGACTCGGTCGCACTCTACCCCGGAAACGGCGGGCGTGGCGGCGCCGTGTTCAATGCCGGCTCCCTGGTGCTGCTCCACTCTCAGATCGTCGACAACGCCACCAGCGCAGGGGAGACCATGACCGCGTGGGTGGGAAACGGCGGCGCAGGTGGGGGCATTTTCAACGACACCTCCGCGACCCTGAGTCTCTTTGGCTGCCTCGTCGCCGGGAATCGAACCGGCCGCGGCGGCCTCCCCGCCGGGAATGGTGGCGACGGGGGCGGTATCTGCAGCGTCGGAACCAGCCTGGTAACCGTCACGGCCTCGATCCTGTCGGGCAACACGACGGGGGATGGGGGCGACGGCGATCCTGCCTTCTCGGACACGCCGTGGTCCAGTCGCCCGGCAGCAGGTAGCGGGGGGGATGGCGCGGCGATCTTCGCCACAGGTCCGGTGCGGCTCGAGGGCTGCACCCTGGCGCACAACCTCACGGGTGACGGGGGCGATGGAGGGGTCACCGAATGGTCGGAGCGCGGCGGCCAGGGCGGGAGCGGCGGCAGCGGCGGGGCCATCTCGACTTCCTCTAACCTCGAGCTGGTGAACTGTACTCTGAGCGGCAACCGCACCGGCGCGGGTGGGGCCGGCGGTCCAGGCGCCTACTCGGGCCTGTTCCCCGACAGGGAACTCCGGGGTGGCGACGGGGGAGCGGGAGGCCAGGGAGGCGCGATCCAGGCCACCGGCACCGTGCTGATCCGGAATTGCACCGTGGTGGGCAACGAGGCCGCTCCGGGAGGAACGGGCGGGGCAGGAGAGGTGACCGGCGCTGCCGGGTTGCCCGGCTTGGGCGGTGGCCTGGCGGTCGCGGGGGGTGGGACGGCCAGCCTGGTCAACACGCTGCTCGCGGAGAACGCCGCGCCGGGGACCGCCCCCGACGTGGCCGGCACCGTGTCATCCCTGGGGTGCAACCTGGTTGGCATCGCCGATGGCAGCACCGGCTTCGGTGCCTCCGGCGACTTGATGGGAACGGCAAGTTCTCCGCTGGTGCCGGAGATCGGTCCGCTGGGAGACAACGGCGGTCCCACACCCACCCATGCGCTCCTTCCCGGCAGTCCAGCCGTTGATGCCGGCAACGCCACCCTCATCGCCGACCTCTCCTACGATCAACGCGGCCCAGGTTTCCCGCGCCAGGTGGGCGTCCGCCCGGACATCGGGGCCCTCGAGTCCCCTCCGCTCCCGCCGCCGCCTCCGGTCGCCCTCAACCTCACGGTCGTCTCCGGAAACCCGATCAAGGTTAACGACCTGAACTCCGACGCCCTCATCAAGACGATCTACGACGAGGTCCTCGACGTGGACTGCCAGGCTACCGCGCCCGGCTATGACTTCGAGCAGTACCCGTTCTCCGGCGTCGCGAACCGCGAGGTGATCCTCCATGCGCGGCTCGCCGGGTGTCCGTCCGGGAGCCTCGTCTCCCCAACGATCCGGGTGCACTGGAGCATCGCGGATACGCTCCTCGAGGGCACCGAGCAATGGACGGGCCTCGAGGGGGACCTGCATGTGACCATGCCGGACGCGATCGGCGCGTACACCGTGAGTTTCGACTTCGCGGTTGATGGTGCGTCTCCGAAGACGGTGACGCGCCGGCTCCTGGTCACGAGAAGAACACCGGCGAACCTCCTCGGGCCCGGAGGCACTCACCCCGCGTTCTTCCCTCCCCGGAGTTCGGGGTATGAACGGGCCGTCGAGTGGGCCTCGGGGATGCCGGCCAGCGCGGACGATGCCACCGTGGTCACCAGTCTGCTCCAAGGCCTCTATGCATTCGGTAGAACGCACTGGCGCTACGGCTGGGGCGGCGGGTGCTACGGCAGCGTCTTTCTCTTCCAAGACCTGCTGGCCGGCACCTGCCCCGTGGACAGTGCGATCTGCCACGACTTCAAGAACGTGCTGCTGGTCACGGCGTTTACGCTCGGCATCGACAGCCTCGTTCAGGCGGCATACCCTGGGGGGGGTCTCGTGACGGTCACATCGGCCTCGATCGATCCCTATTTTCCGGGAAACGCACAGCATCGCGAGTCGGGCACCTGGGACCGGTATTACTTCGGCGGTCACGGCTTCACCAGACTGGGCGAGCAATACTTCGATCCGACCTTTGGCCAGATCTACACGTCTGCAGATCAATTCGTGGCCTACCGGACCACCGGGGAGGTAGCCGAGGATGAAGACGGGGTCCTGTACAAGACCACGCTGGAGGGGGCGAGGGTGTACAGCCTGCCGTACGACCCGCCGCCCCCGTGGGACTCGGGTGACCGGCAGTACAGTTGGGAGATCAAGGCCTATGTGGAGCCTCCGGCGCCGGCGCCGTTCCGTCGCGCCCGGTCCCTGGCCTCGCCGGCGGCGTTCACCGGCTTCGCGCCGAGTTTCACCGGACGGGCCATTTACCAAAGCGTGGATGCCGACGCCGACGGGCTGGCCGAGCAACTCGCCGCGGAGATCGAGGTGGATTTGCCCGAGGCAGGCAATTACCTCGTCACTGGCTCGCTGGCGCGGGACGGCAACCCGGTAGCCCATCTCCCGACCTTCCAGGCGGTGGTCGAGAGCCGGGCGGAGCTGCCGGGGGCGGTCGGGCTCAACGTCGTCACGCTCCGCTTCTCGGGCGAACAGATCTTCCGCTCGAACCTGGACGGCCCTTACGCGCTCAAGTTGGTGCTCCAGGGCATTGGCCCCGGCAACCACGCCGTCACCACGATCGAGACCCCGGCCTTCGACGCTGAAGCCTTCGGCGAGCTCGGCGCCCAGATCCTCTCCGTAACCGACTCCGCCTTCGACGCAGACCTCGACGGTGGGGCCGACCACTTGCGGGTGGTCGTGAACCTCGGCGTGCGCCGGGAAGGGACGTATTCCCTCGCGGGCAACCTGTCCAAGGCCGGCCACTCCGTGGTCTCCGCCGGACGGGGGCAGGTCCTGACGGTGGGATCGCACGCGGTGGCGCTCGACTTCTCCGGCCAGACCCTGGCGCGCCGCGGCGTCGATGGCCCTTACGCGGGGGTGGTGAGTCTGACGGACGACCTGGGGCAGAATCTGGGCGTGATCGACTTCACCACGGCGGCCTACCTGGCGAGCGCGTTCAGCCCGTTGATCGCCCCGACGGGGCCGTGGACCGAGGAGGCATTGGACGACGACGGCAATGGCTTGATCAACCGCCTGCGGCTCACCCAACCGGTCTCGGTTGCCGAGGCTGGCGACTATATCCTGAGCGCGCGGCTGTCCGGACCGGGTGCCCCGAAAGGCGTGTATGCGGACACGCGCGCCACGCTGGCGAAGGGCGCCGGTTCGGTGGCCTGGCAGTTCTCGGGACCGCTGATCTGGGGGCAGCAGGTGGACGGCCCTTACCAGGTGGACGTCGTGGTGCGCGAGGCGGCGACCGGCGTCGAGCGCGACCGCTTGCGGTTGTCACCGCTCACCCAGGCCTACCAGCATACGGACTTCGATCCCACCACGGGAGGAGCCGCCATCAGCCTGACGGGGCGCTCGTCCAACCACGGCGTTGACCTCAATGGCAACGGCCGGTTCGACCAGTTGCGCGTCGCGGTCGAGGTCGCCGTCCCGGGAACCGCCGTGTACGACTGGAGCGCCCGGCTCGAGGACGCGCACGGAACGGAGATCGGGTTCGCGTCGGCGCAGGGGACGATTGCCCAGGGAATCGGGACCCTCGAGTTCGTCTTCGACGGACAAGGGATTGGCGCGAACGCCGTCAGCGGACCGTACTTCGTGCGGGGCTTGCTGTTGTTCGCCTCGGGGCAGGGCAGCCTGCTGGCCACGGATGTAGCCGCAACCGATGCCTATCGCTACACGCAGTTCGAAGGCGCACCCGCCCCGGGCGACACGGACGGCGACGGCGACATCGACCGGGACGACCTGGCCCTGGTCGTCGCGGGCCGGGGAACAGCGGCTCAGGGCCCGGATGATCGCCGGGACCTCGACGGCGATGGCCAGATCACCGCGTTGGATGCCCGAAAACTGGTGGTGCTCTTCACCCGGCCCGGCGGTGCCACCCGGTAAACCCACGTCCCATGGACCTTTCCAGGAGCGCGGACTTCAGTCCGCAGGAACTTGCGCAGGCTCGAACGCGTCCGGAAGGTGCCAACGCCGCTCCGCCATCGAACGTCCCGGCGGACTGAAGTCCGCGCTCCTGGCCATACCACAGTCAACGAACACACCATGAAAACCCCTCACCTCACACCCACAGCCGTCGTGTTGATCTCCGCCTTAACCTCAGCCCAAGCCGCGGTCCTCAGTCTTGACCCGCCAGGCCAGTCGGTCCTGCCCGGAGCCACGGTTCAAATCGCCCTGACCGTTTCCGGTCTGGGTGCCGGGACCGCGCCCTCGCTTGGGGTGTTCGATCTCGACCTGTCGTACGATGCCGCCGTGCTGCAGTTCGACTCGGTCAGCTTCGGCGACCCCACGCTCGGTGACCAACTCGACCTGATGGGGTTCGGGAGTGTCACCGCGGTGGATTCCGCGGTCGCCGGCGTCGTCAACCACCTCGAGCTGTCCCTGGACTCGGCGGGGGACCTGGATTTCCTGCAGGCGGAGGCGTTCACGTTGAGCGTGTTCACCTTCACGGCGCTGGCGCCAGGGTTCTCAGCGCTGGAACTGGTGGTCCACGCGTTTGGCGACTCGCTCGGCGACCCACTGCCGGCGAGCGTGAGCGGTGGCAGCGTGACGGTCGTGCCCGAACCCTCAGCGGCCAGCCTGGCGCTGGCCCTGGGCGCCATCGCGTGGGCTGGGGTGCGCCGGATTCAAGGCCGACCTGGTCCAGGCTCAGATCGGCGACGCCTTCGAGCATCGGCAGGAGCCGACCTTCGACCTGACCCCAGAACGCTTCCTGCTTTCCGTTGACACGGCGAATAGCGCAAGGTGTTTTCGACGAGCACGCCCAGTCGGGTCAGGCCTCGCTCGGTTTGCCCCCCTTCATGCCCAGGGACGTGGTCGGCGAAGAACCGCTGGAACAGGTAGGACTTGGTACCGAGCCAAACCAGCTCCGGGACGGTGTTCGGTGCCAAGGGGAGCTCCGGCCAGATCATGGAATGATCAGGAAAGCCGCGGTGGCTCTTCTCCAGCAACCGCCGCAACTCCGGAGCAACGCCCGGCAAGTATTTGTCTGCGCGGCCCGGCGGACCTGGGCAGCGTACACACGAGCAATTCAGGAACAATGGCTTGTCTGGTTGAATCCCGGTGAATCAACACGGAAGGACAAGGGTCCAAAGGGCCGGTTTCGAGTAAATCGTTCTCCGCTCTACCCCGTAGTGCCAGGCGCCGTGCGCGAGGAGCAAAACCGGCGAAGCCGGCTACGGACAGGGTTCCTCGATACACGCAGGCATCAAGCACGACGTTCCCGGCTATGCCGAAATCAGGACGGCACCGACGCTGACCAGGTACTGCCGCGGCGCCGGCTTCGACGAAGCACGGTGTAAACCCCTTGGGCTGCGGTGGTAGCGCTTGTAGTGTACGAGGTTCTTGCCGACCGACGTGACCGCCAGCTTCAGCTCCCCGATTCTCCACACCTGGCCCTTCTGAAACGGGCCGAAGATCGTTGGTGCTGCTGCTGGTACCGCGTTGTTCTACACCTGCCCATCTTGTCAGTGCGTGCGGACCGTGGCAAGCGGACCGGAGGTGGCCGCTCGCTTTGGTGGGGACAGCATGGACGAATGCCCAAGCGACGGATCGGCCGACCGGCGTTCGAAGCGGTGGTGGACGCCGGTCCCACCGGTTGAGCCTTTGGCCGGTGCGGCATCCCGCACGCCGCCGCCAACGCCCGGCCCCCCGGCGGCGGTGGTGCTTTGCTTCGGTCGGCCTCGCCGGCTCCCCCAGCGGCCGAGTCAGGGCATCGTCGGGGGTTTTTCGACCTTGCCACCGCGGCGTCGGGTGCCCAAAGCCATCCGGAGAGCCCTCGCCGCCGGCCTCCCGGGAAGTTTCCGTTGAAGACTCACTCAGCAACGCGGGTGCCGAACTGCTCGCTGAGGTTTCTGGAAACTGCGGCAGGCGAGTTGATGGCTTGACGCGAGTCCCTCAAGCCGCTAAAGACAAGCAATCAACCAGTACAGACCAAACAGCACGGATCTCGCGACCCGACCAGTTCTTATGAAGATTGCGAACCCCCATCCTACCCACCGGCAGAGGCCCCCGAGCGGCTTCACTTTGATCGAGCTCCTGGTCGTCATTGCGATCATCGCCATCCTCGCTGGAATGCTCCTTCCGGCGCTGTCCAGGGCCAAGTCCAAGGCGACCGGCATCAGCTGTATGAACAACACACGGCAGTTGATGCTCGCCTGCCACATGTATCTCGGTGACAACAATGACAGCTTTCCGAAAACGCGACACGGAGGAGACAGCGAGGTCAACCAGGGGTCTTGGGTCACGGGTTCAATGACTTGGACGGTCTACGAAGCCAACACCAACATCGCCTACCTGCTCGACCCCCGGTACTCCAAACTGGCACAGTATTTCGGGAACTCGAGAAACATCTTCAAATGCCCTGCGGACAAGTTTATCAGCAGTGCTCAGCGGGGTAGGGGTTGGAAGGAGCGCGTGCGTAGTGTCTCCGGCAATATTCGCATCGGGGATGATTCCAATGCCTGGGATACGCCCGCTTTTCCGGAATTCACACGCAAGATGACCGGCTTGACCGACCCCGGTCCAACCCAGACTTGGATCTACATGGACGAGCATCCTGACAGCATCAATGATGTCGGCAATTTCACTTATGAACCGGGCGGCAACGGTTGGGTCGATGTTCCGGCGGTGTACCACGGTGGGGCGGCAGGGATCGTTTTTGCGGACGGCCATTCCGAGATCCACAAATGGGTGGCAAGCCTTTCGAAAATGCCCCCGTGCATCTTGCCCGCAGGCAGTGGCAATCTCTCGGCAATCAGGGCTTACGCCAGGAACGACCAAGACGCACTGTGGTGGGCACTCCGTACCCAGCGAAAGCCGGGTATCTCGGAAGAGTGGATCCGATCCCGGGTCAGGTAGCCCAACGAGTATCGTCGGATCGGCTCTCCCCCTAGCCTCGATTTCCAGCCGGACTCACCTAGGATTGCGCCTGGATGCACCGGAGCCACGGCTTGTGCAGAGTCGCGACGACGGTCAGATCGTGGCGTTTGCGCAGGTGGGTGGTCTGAACCACCGCCAGGAGCGGCGGGCCACCTGATCTCGGGATCCCGCCGACCAGCTTCGGGAGACCGGAGCCTGCGGCCAGGTCGGAAGCACCGTCAGACCGGCTCGCCCTCGGATCGCCCGAGTGACATCCGACTCCCTCCCCACCGAGTGCCGCACCCTTCACACGGGGTGTTGGTTTCCACCCGGAGCAGCCGGATGCGTTTTTGCCAACCACAAGGGTGACCTGTTCGGATGACAGGTCGGGGTCCACAGGCTCGGCGACACGCGAACCATGACGCCTCCGATCCGTACGTCCGGTCCAGCGACCCGGACGGAGACGGCCCGACCGGTCCCCAGGAATGGGTGGCCGGGACCGATCCGCGCGATCCGCTGTCGTTCTTCCGCATCGAGGCGGTGGATGCGGGCCCACCGGTCATCCTGCGCGGCAGATGGCGGACCCGATGGTCCACAGCCGTCGTGGGTGGTCGGTTTGGCGCTTCTGCCTGGCTCCGCGCGATGCTGCTTAGCGCTCGAACCACGGATTGGTGCGCATCTCATCGAAGCACTCCCGGAGCGTCATCCGGCTACCCAAGACAATCCACTGGTCGTTGTGCCGGCGGGCCCAGATGTTCCAACAGTCTGGTCCGAAGTACCCGAGCCTCGCAAAGGCGATCTCGAAAAACGGCGAAAGAGCGTTCGGTCCGCGCCCAGATCCAAGTTCTTGGCATGACAGCGTCCTTCAGGTTCCCCCGCTCTGGACGAGCGAGAGTGATGGGTACCGCTTTCGGTGAAACTGACCTTTTTGGCAGCGCAGCAGGAACGCCAAAGCCCGCTCGGGCGGCAAGTCACGCAGGTGGAACGTTTCGAGCACCGACGCCGCGCCGTGTTCGCGGACCAGCCGATGTACCAACGCCGGGCTGATCGCACGGTCGCTGACCAAATGCCGGAGCGCGTCGCGCTCCTTGTCGGACAAGGCCTCACCCTGCTTGCGCAGGCCGGAGAGAACGTGGTGGAACCCGAGCATGAACTCCACACCTTCGTCAGGGTTGTAGAACGCGCCGATTCCCTGGTCGTGGTCGAGAAACTCGCGCGAGAGTCTCATCGGTGGCCGGGGCTGGTCCGGTCCGCGTTCGCACATGACGCGGCGGACGTGCTCCGGGTCCGCCGCACGCCAGAGGCTTTCGAGGCGCTTCTGCTCGGCCGCGGCAAGAGCCAGGCCGTCTGGATACACCACAAGATCGGCACCATAGTGGGCCACGAATTTCTCGTGTTGCTTGCGATTGGCTTCCCTGGCCTGGGCGGCCTCGGCGGGACAGTAGCGGTAGGCGATGCCGGGGTGTCGTTCCAGCATCTCCTTCCGCAAGCCAGCCTCTTCGTGCTCCGGCACGTTGCCGCAAGTGCGCTGTTCGCCCGACCAATACCATTCACCACGCCACGGCGTCAGTGAACCAAACACCACCAGTCCCGGTTGGAACGGACACCGCGGCATGTGCACGCGGACAGTGTAGGCCTGCCCATTGATGAGGTTGCGTACCGTGAGGAGTTCCGTTTCTCCGCCGCGGTCCTTGCGGGTCAGCACGCGATAGAACGCGGCATGCCGTTCATACCAACTCCGCAAAGTGGCGCGGTCTTCCGCGGACACGTCCAGCGCGCTGGCGAGAATGTCAATCACGCCCAGGCCGGACCACCCGGTGGTTTCCTGGCAGATGAAATCGTCGGTGACCCCGACGGTTGCCCCTTCTTCATGCCCACTCACGTAGTGGGCGAAAAACTGCCGAAACAGGTATGACTTGGTACCGAGCCAAACCAGCTTGCGTTTGATGTCCCAGCCGAACTGCGATGGCCCAGCGAGAAAGGCTCGCACGCCTGAATCTGCCGGCAACCTGGCGAACCGCTCTGCGAGAAACGTCCCGGCCGTTCCTGCGAGCCGGAGCAGATTCGGGTGCGTCGGACCGGGACAGCCTTCTGGGTCTGCCTTCTTCCACAGCGTCCAGAGCAGATGCTGAATGCGTCGGGGATCGAATCTCGTCGGTGCCGCCGCCAAGTCGGTATCCGCGGCCAAGGGGAACGGCGTGTCGAAGAACTCGCGGTTGTAGCTTTCCAGACTGCGCCACAGCCCGGCGTCCGAGTGCAGATCCTCACCAAACTCGACCAGCACCGCGGCCAAATGGCCCAAGGTCTCGTGCGGCCAGACCACGGAATGATCGGGAAAGCCGAGTTGGCTCTTCTCCAGCACTCGCCGCAACTCCTGGGCAATCTCCGGCAAATACTTGTCTGCGCGGCCCGGCGGACCCGTCGGGCGGGAGGCACGGAGAATATCGGTGACCGTGACGCTCATGATCGCGACCCGAGCCTACCGCTGCCGTGCTGCTGGGCAAGCGCTGCACGCCGGGGGCTGCGCGGGCGTCTCAACGCCTGAGCGCGGCCGATGGCGTGCTGGCCATGACCCCACCAGGATCGGTGCCCACGTGATTGTAACCCGAAAATGTAACCCGACGGGAAGAACTGGGGCCGTTATGGTCCTCGTGAGTCGCCGGCGAGCGTACACGCAAGCAATTCAGGAACAACGGCTTGTCTAGTTGAATCCCGGTGAGTCAACAGGGAAGGGGAAGGGTCCAAAAGGCCGCTTTCGAGTTTTCAGTCCTCTGCTCTACCAACTGAGCTACCCAGCCGGGTGGTCAGGACTGAGGATTCAAGCGACACGATCCCGCTTTGGCAAGGCCCTTTTATGGCCACTTCCAGACGTTTCAGCAGGCTGACCTTGTGCCCAGGTCTGGCCCAGGTTTCGGTTCGGGGTCGGGGGTTCGGGTGGCTTGCGGCCGGACCGTAGCCGGGCTACTTGGGGAGGGTGAATGCGCGTGCGCATCTTGTGAACCGGCGGAAGTTTCTCCTCGGAAGCGTCGCCCTCGCAGCCGGCGCAGGCGGGGTGTGGACCGCGACGTCCTCTTCCTGGACGGCCCGGTTCTTTCGGGAGCGCCTGGCGGAAGTCGGACGGACGATACCGGCCGCCCCGCATCGACCGGACCCGGACCGTTGGTCGGACCAGGCGATCACCCTGGCCTGGTTGGGCCATGCGTCCGTCCTCGTCAACTTCTTCGGCATGCGGGTGCTGGTGGACCCGACGTTCTACCCGCGCATTGGCGTGAATGTCGGCCTCGGTGTCCTGGGTCCGCAGCGGCTGGTGGCTTCCGCACTAACACCCGGCGACTTGCCGGAAATCGACGCGGTGGTGGTGTCGCACGCCCACTTCGACCATCTCGACATCCCCTCCCTGCGGGCGGTGCGTGGCCGCCCCACCCTCATCACCGCGCCGGCCACCGCCGATCTCATCCCGCGCCGGCCTTACGCGTCAGTCGTCGAGTTGCCCTGGGGGCAGACCCATCGCGTCATCACCGGTCGGGGCGAGCTGCGGGTGCGCAGTCTCGAAGTGAAGCACTGGGGCGCCCGCATCCGGCGGGATACGCACCGAGGCTACAATGGCTATGTGCTCGAACGGGAAGGGCACCGGCTCCTGCTGGGGGGCGATACCGCGGACACGCCGCTCTTTGCCGGGTATCGCCGGCACGGTCCGTTCGCCGCGGCCGTGATGCCGGTGGGCGCCTACGATCCCTGGATCCAGAACCACTGTACTCCCGAGCAGGCGGTGGCGATGGCGGATGCCGCCGGCGCACGGCTCTTCGTGCCGATCCACCACCAGTCCTTCAAGCTGAGCCGCGAACCTGTGAACGAACCCCTCGAGCGCACGCAGGCGGCCCTGGCGGCTGAGTCGGAACGACTCGTCCTGGAGGCTGTCGGGCAAACGGCCGTGGTGTACCCCGCCCGGGCAGCGGGGTGAGTCGGAGCCGACCGCCGCGGGCGCTCTCGGGCCAGACACGGCCCCTGGCTGGAAGCGTATGGGGAACGCGTTTCGGTTGCACGGCAACCTGGATCGTGTCGTCGAAGGGCCTCTTCAGGAGTTCGCGCAGTTCCGCCGCCAGCAGGCCATAGCATTTCGCGGCTTGGTCGGTATAGCGGATGACCGTGCCTGGTTCGGCAGCCAGGTCTTCGTTCAATCCTTGGATCAATGGGTCTCGGTTCATGTTGCGTGTTGCGTAGGGTGTTCTTGACCTTCGGAAAGCCGAGAAAGCATGGGGCGCACGATCGCTGCGAAGGCGAGAGCCGTGGATGTCAATGTCCAGCAACCCGACGGTGCACCCCGCCATCGCAAAGGATAACGCCTCACAGAGCACCACGTATACCTGCTGTTCCGCGACCCGACGTGCCAGGTCCTCAACCGGCAGTGGGCAGAGCCCCAACTCCGTCCGCTCCGCCTTCCGACCGCGTCGGTACGTGACCAACAACAGGCGCGACGCCGCATCGAGCACGGGCGAGACGCGATGTTGCCAGATCGGGATCGCGATTCCCACAGACCGCGCAAGGGCACCAAGCGTGCCAACCGGCGGATGGCAGGGCCAAAGCGCCCGTTCCTGCCTGTTTTCAGCCTCGATCAGGCAGTTCTCTGTGAGCCCAGCGCCTGGCCGCGTTGCGAAATGCGACAGTCCTTGAGGGCCGGTATGGCGAAAAGCCGCTTCGCCGTAAACCGGGCGCTGCGGGTGGGGCGAGGGCAACGGCATCCCCGCGAACGGGACGCCTTGCCCGGAATGGCGTGTGCTGCCAATCGTAGGGCCGGCCAGCCCATGGTCGGAAACCGACTTATGCAATCCCTGCTTCTGCTCCTCGGCGTGTTGGTGGCGACAGCGATCGCCGCGACCGGTGGCAACCCCCAAACTCCGGCAGTGAAACCTGCAACACCCCCCCATCAATTCACGGTCGTTCCCCTCGGGCACATCCAGCGCGAGGCCGGACGAACCTTCCTCCGGCTCGAGCCGCGCCACCAAGAAGGCCTGCTGGGCCTGGAAGCGTGGTCGCACATCTGGGTCTTCTATTGGTTTGACCAGAACGACACGCCGGAGCAACGCGCGACCTTGCGCGTCCACCCGCGCGGCAACCCGCAAAACCCCCTGACCGGCGTCTTCGCCACCCGCTCGCCCCGCCGTCCGAACCTGGTCGCCTTGAGCCTGTGCCGGGTGGTCGCTATCCAGGAGAACGTCCTCGAGCTCGCCGGCATCGATGCCTTCGATCAGACGCCCGTCATTGACATCAAGCCGTACATCCCCGGCGGCGACACCCCGGTTGAGCGGGTCACCGTGCCGGACTGGGCCGCGCGTTAGACGCGCGCGCCCGTTGCACCGGATGGCCTTGCGCAACCGGGTCCGCATAGTCCGCCAGCACGCCGCGCAAGTGCACGCTCAGCTCCTCCGGCGACATCACGCCGTCGGTCCTTTCGTGGCTGTGGCTTGTCGTGCTGCCGGTTGTCAACCGGAACACCCGGCCTGCAACCGACAGCACATGCTTGGTGTCGCACAGGCCGTGCCAGTCCTGGCGGTTTCCGCATCCGGCGGCAACTGGCTAAGCCGCGGGCCGTTTTTAGGCGGGATCAACTCCTCCACGGCGCTGGGACCTCGGAAACTGCAACGCTCCCGGCGGCCCCGTGTTGCAGGATGCGAGGGCTTCGCTAATGTCAGCGAGTCACGACACCCCGGTCGGGCCCTGGTTTCAAGGCCAGTTCCACCGCCTCGAGCGCGTGTTCCCGCGTCGTGTCAAACAGCGGCACGCAGCAGTCCTCTCCCTGGACCAAGAGGTCGAGTTCGGTGCACCCGAGCACGATTCCCTCCGCGCCCGCTTCGACCAACCGGCTCATCATCGTTGCCATCTGCACCTTCGAGTCGGGACGGACCGTGCCCAGGCACAGCTCCTCGTAGATGATGCGATGCACCGCCGCGCGATCCTCCGGGTTCGGAATCAGCACCGGCAACCCGTGCCGCTCCGTCAGCCGCCCGCGATAGAACTCCTCCTCCATGGTAAACCGCGTGCCCAGCAGTCCCACCTGCCGGACTCCGGCTCGCTGGATGGCGGCCGCCGTGGCGTCGGCGATGTGCAACAGGGGGATCCCAATCCCCGCCTGCACAGCCTCCGCCACCTTGTGCATGGTGTTCGTGCAGATGAGCAGGAACTCCGCCCCCGCCCGCTCGACGCTTTGCGCCGCGTTCACCAGGAAGCGTTCCGCCTCCTGCCACCGCCCCTGCCGCTGGTGCTCCTCGACCACCGCGAAGTCCACCGAGTAAAGGACGCACGGCGCGGAATGCAATCCGCCCAACCGCGCCTTCACCGCCTCGTTGATCAGCCGGTAGTACACCGCGGTGGATTCCCAGCTCATTCCACCGATCGCGCGATGGTCTTCATGGCCTCTGACGCTACCGCAGCGCCGGTAGTAAACGAGTCCGCGACGCTGACTGGCCGCCTGGCCCTTGCTCTCCAGGAGCGCCAGGTGTTTGGCCACCTCGATGGGTCGCATCGCCAGGCCGTGCGCCAGATCGTGCTCGGTGCAGGGGCGACGACGCAAGAGGACGAGGATGGCCTCTTCGGAAGCCTGCGACTGCGCCGTGGTGGCGCGACCCCGGTACTCCGCGATGACCTCGGCCCGCGGTTGGAACTCCCGCGCCAACTCCCGCAGACGTTCCGGTGGTACCGCCATCGCGTACGCTTCCGCCGGCGGACGCACGGCCGTGTTCAACTGGACTTTGTCGGGCCGGATGCGCCGCACCAGGGCAGCCAACTGTCGGATTTGAGGCGGCAGGCTGGTGTAGCCATGGAGCAGCATGACCTCGAGCCAGTACTTCCCCTTGAACTCGCGGCGCAACGCCTCCAGCCCCTCGAACAGCCGTTCGAAAGTGATCTCCGGGACCGGGCGGTTGACGAACTCGAACCGCTCCGGATCCGGGGCATCGAGCGAGGGCAACACGACCTCCGCCAACGCGATCTCCTGCCGCACTTCCTTCTGCCAGAGCAGGGAGCCGTTCGTGAGCACCGCGACAGGCACGTCGGTCAGGGTGTGGATGCGTTCGATGATCTCACCGAGGCGTGAGTGAAGCGTCGGTTCGCCGGAACCGCTTAGCGTGATGTAGTCCGGGCGAGTGTCGAGCTTCCGCTTGAGTTCTTCCAATACCGCTTCCGTCGGCACCCATTCTCTGCGCTCGATGGTCTTGCAGGTAGTGCGGCCCAACTGGCAGTAGATGCAGTCGTAGCTGCACGTCTTGAAGGGGACCAGGTCCACGCCGAGCGACCGGCCCAGCCGGCGTGAAGGCACGGGGCCGAAGACGTGAGGCAGCCGCGGAGGGTTCGCGCGCACTCGGCCGACGGAGATGCCTGGTGGAGATCGGCGCATCATGGCCTTGCGTTCGGGTGTCCCTCAGTTCGCGAGGCGAGGGTCGTCGGTGCCTCAACCGCCGCGCCGAGCGCTTGCGCCAGACCTTCATTGGTCGAATCCGCGTCCACCACGCAGACCGCGTAACCGGCCCGGGCCAGCGCCCGGGCCAGCATGACCACACAGGTGCTCTTGCCGCTGCCGCCGCGTCCGAACACGCCGATGCGCTGACCTGCCAGTGGTTTGGCATCGCTGTTCATGTCATTCGCGTGTGATGCGTGCATCGCTGGCCCTGGCGCACAGCGACCAGTCGGCGCGTTCACCGAACCAGGTCACCTGGCGGATGTGGGGTGGAAGAGGGTCGGCGGGGCGGGCGCCCTCGGGCGGGGCGTCGGCGGCCAACAGGGCGGGAGTGAGGCTCAGCGCGAGCCAGCAATGAAGGGGTGTTCTCAGGCAGGTTGGGAAGGAAGATCGGGTGGAGCCGGCGCATGCATCAGGATCGACCAGGGGAGCCTGATGACGCTGGCGACAGCTTCGCTCAGGGAACCGAGTTGATCAAGGGCGATGGGAAATGGGATCATCCTCCGCAAAACGGCGGCGGTCCGTCGTGCCGAGTCAACCTATGCAAACACCTGCCGATCGCTGGAATCGTGGGTCCTTCTTGGGCAAAGGCCTGGTCCTGCTGGTGCTCCTTTGCCTTGGAGCGCCAGGAGCCACCGCCCGCGAGGAGGAGTTCACCGGCCCGTTCCCAAGCTGGCGGGATGCGCGGCGCGATTACGGCGCGCGCGGCGACGGCGAGACCGACGACACGTCCGCCCTCCAGCGCGGGTTGGATGAACTCACCGCCCACACCAATGCCTGCGTGTTGTATCTTCCGGCCGGCACGTATCGCCTGACCGGGACGCTCAAGACCGTCCGGCGCGCGCACACCGATTGTCAGGGCGTCGCGGTCATCGGGGAGGACCCCGCGCGTACGGTGCTCCGCTGGGACGGAAGCCCCGGCGGCACGATGTTCCAATGGGACGCATGGTACTCCAAAATCTCGCGACTGACTTTTGACGGGGCCGGCCGCGCCGAGGCCGCGTTGGTGTACGGGCCGGCCTTCTCGACCTACAACGAATCCAGCGACCTCGTCTTCCGCGACGCCACCAACGGCTTGGTCTTCGGCGGACCGCAAACCGCCGGGCAGGCGGAGAATGCCGTGCTGCGCTGCCAGTTCGTGCGCTGTGGAACGGGCATTCAGACGGTGAACTGGAACTCGATGGACATCTGGGTGTGGTATGGCCGGTTCGAGGATTGCGAGCGGGGTGTCCACAACGTCATGGGCAACTGGCACGTCTGGGAATCGCTCTTCCTCCGCTCGCGCGTGGCGGACTTGAGCAGCATCAACCTCATGGCGTTTTCCGTCGTCAACAACACCAGCGTCGGCTCCCGCTGCTTCTTCGATTTCGGCACGGGTCACACCTGGGGTTCGCCGGTCAGTCTCACCGGCAACCGGGTGCTCGATCCGACCGGCGATTGGGCGGTTATCCTCGACAATGCCGGGCCTTATCTGGTCCTGGACAATCAGTTCCGCCTGACGGGGGCGGCGCGCGGGGTGCGGATGACGTGGGGGGACCAGACGCTCGTCGGCAACCTCTACTCCAGCACCGACGCCGTGGAGGAGCGGGGACGGTTCCGGCGGTCGGGGGAAAGGGTCGTTGCGGCGAGCGCGATTGCGGACGGGCTCCCGACGCTGCCGGCCACGCCACCGCACCGCGCGCGGAGAGTGTTCGAGGTCCCGGCCGGTGCGGACGCCGATAGGATTCAACAAGCCATTGACGAGGCCGCCGGACTGGCGGGCCAGCGCCCCGTCGTCCACCTGCCGATGGGGCGCTACCCGATCGCCCGAACGCTCCGCATCCCCGCCGGCTGCGACCTGCAACTGGTGGGTGACAGCGCGGGGGAGACGGGCACTCGCCTCGATTGGACGGGGCCGGAGGAGGGCGAGGTGTTGCGTTTGGACGGCCCGAGCCACGCCACCCTGCGGGACTTCTACATCCACGCCGGTCCGGCGCGGGCGCTTATCGTGGAGCACTGCGATCAGCCCGGCGGTCGCGTTCTGGCCGATCAACTCAACGTCAACGGCCCGGCCCGCGGGAGCACCGACGCGGCCGCCCTGCGGCTGACCGGCCTCGACCACACCGACGTGCTGCTGCGCTGCCTTCAAGGCAGCGGCAACGGCGGGCGTTGGATCGAGGTGCTGGGGGGACCCGCCGCGGCCGGAGCCACGAACCAAGTCAGCATCTTCACGGGCGCCACGGGTTCGGCGGCGGGCCAATACGATGTGCGTCAGGGCGGACGCCTGGTCGTGCGCGGCGTCTACCACGAGCGCAGCAGTGATTCGGTGAATGGTCTGCGCCTGGCTGACGCGGGCACCTTGAGCATCGATGCCACCCGGTTCTCCTACGCCACGTCCCCCGCGGCGCCCACGGTGGCCGCCGACGGCTTTCGCGGCGTGTTCACCCTGGCCACCTGCATCCTGATGCCGGTGGAGACCAAGGCGAGTTGCCGGTTCGAACTGCGCGGCGACGGCCACGCCGCCAGTGTGCTGGCGCTGAACAACCAGTTTTGGATCCAACAGAGAACGACGGCCGATGACGTGTGGCACAACCTGGCCCAACCACCGGCACGCGGCGGTCTCATCGGGTGTAACGTGAACACGAGCAATAGGGAGGCCGCGCCCAGGGGATTCGAGTTCCTGGCCAACATTGGCGAGCAGCCCGACCCCGCGAAGTCCGCCTCCGGCGCTGGCCCCTTGGACGATCGCGGCACGGTGGACGACGCCACCCTGTTGCGGCATCTAGCCCCGCTCCGCGTGGCCCGCGTCTGGCTGCCGGGCCGCTCCGTGTCCACGAACATCAGTGACCTCCGTATCCATCGGGTGATGGCGGGCGGCGGACACGGCGCGGTCGTTGAATTCCGACGCCAACGCTAGCGACCAGAAGCCGCCGCCCCGCGTCCGGCCGGCGCACGACCGTCCCCCGCCGCGACGGGAGCGAGCCGGTGCGGCCGGTCTTGCCCAAGGAGCCGCGGTCCCGGCACACCTCGAAGGCCGCCCAGAGGAGATTCGGCGGCGCCTGTCTGGATGCGTTCGAATAGCGCCGTCCGGGGGCCCACGGCGGCCAGGGGGCGTCATCACGTGCGCATCGCGGTGGCCTGAACTCACGGGACGACAGGGAACATCGAGATTCGGAACTTGGTGCAGCCGTACGGGACGAGCGCCACCCTTTCTGCCGGCCGGGAGCGCGCGACCGGGCCGGCAGGCAACCGGGGAGCCTTCGGGTCCGGGGACCACGCGGTTGCGACGGCGTTCGCATGCACCTGGAGGGGGGCTTCCAGCGGCCAATTCCAGCGGGCTGGCATGGCGTGACGCTCGACCGTGAAACCGGGGTTCGGCACATCCAGCGCGAACTGCCAGCGCGCCGCGGGATCGGGCGTGTTGGGATCGGTGGTATCGGCGATGGCCAACGCGAAGAGCAACGGCCCGTACGAGACCGTGGCGTAGGGCGCGCCCTGGGTGCGAGGCTGCGCGGGGATCGTCACTGGCATCACGCCATGGTTCGGGTCGTAGGGTGGACCCGAGGCGGCGTCTCGTCCCTGGTGGAGTTGGGGGGTCATCGGCAGTTGCAGACGCAGGACATCGCCGCGCTTCCAGTTCCGGAGCACGCGCACGAAGCCGCGTCCGTCCGGCTCCACCGGCAGGCTGGCGCCGTTCACGCTCAGGCGGGGTGTCCGGCACCACGCGGGGATGTGAAAGCTCAGGGGGAAGGCCGCTTCGCGTTCCGGTTGCACAGCAATCTGGATCGTGTCGTCGAAGGGATAATCCGTTTGGCAGGTGAGGACGACGGGCACGCGTTCGGCCACCAGCGCCGATACTCGGCAAGGTCCATAGGCGGTGGCCGCCAGACCGTTGTCGTAGGTGGCCATCCACATGTGCGTGACGTACCACGGCAGGATCCGGTTCAGCGCCGCCGTGCAGCAAAGGGGCGAGTGCTTGGGTTGGTAGGCCCCCCCGCCGGCCCGGGGTCCGTGCGGGAAGTCGGGTGACAGGTTGACGATGCGGTTGGGGCTTTGGAAGTAGACGTGCGTTTTGAAGTCGCGCGAGACCGTGGCGGGTCCCGCGTTGAAGAACGCGCGTTCGAGGCGGTCGGCCATCCGGCCGTCGCCGGTCACCTGCAGCAGGCAGACCTGGCTCCAGACGTAGGCTGCCACGTCACAGGTCTCGGTGCCGCGGAAGGCGCCGGTGGGTCCGTAGAACTCGTCCGCGGTGGGCACCCCGTGGGGTTGCATGGCGATTCGCTCGAGGAGGTCGTGCCAGCCCACCGCGGCTTCCAGGTAACGTCGGTCCCCGGTCCAGAGATAGCCCACCGCCCAGGGAGTCGTGCTTTCGAGGAACTCGACCACGTGGGCGTTGTCCACGGTGGTGCCAGATCTGAGATCGGGCGCGCGACGATAGCGTTTCAGACTGGGCAGGAGCGCCGTGTCCTCTTGCCGGAACAGGGCATCAAGCGCGGCGGCGACTCCCGGGTTGCCTGACCAGCAGTAGGTGTCGAACGCCGGCCAGGGATTCGACAGGTTGCCGGTGATCCAGCGCAGGCTGTCGGGATCCGGCCCGTAGGCCATCTCGAGCGCCTGGAGGATGTGTGGGTCACGGGAGCCGGCGTAGAAGCCCGTCAGGGCGCGGCCGAGGAGGCCACACGCCCAGAGTGGCCAGCCCTCGAGTGCAGCGGTGACAGCCTGGCGGTGTTCAGGTTGATCCCGGTCCAGCCACCAGAGGAACAGCAGGCCGCGGGTGTTCATGCGATCGGCCAGGGCGTGGAGGCGTTGCCTGGCCTGCGCGATGAGGTCGTCGTCGTGCAGCGCGAAGCCGAGACGGGCCAGGCCATCGAACCAGTAGCCGCCGCCTTCGTAAGGCCAGGCGCCCTGGTACCAGCGGAGTCGTTCCCCGGTCATCTGGTGGTCGGGTGCCCAGGCCCGCTTGAATTCGTCGTCGTACTCGTCCATGTGGCCGGTGTAACCGTCGCGGGCGGCGAGGCACCAGTCGCGCAGCCAGCCGGCCGGTTCGATGGCGCCGGGAGGCAGCGCCAGAAACGCCGGGCGGGTGGAGGGCTCGAACGGACGGGCGTAATGGGCGCGTGCCGGACTAGGGGACGGTACCGACGAGTCAGCGGCTCGGGGTGTCCCCACGGACAGCGTCGCGAAGGTGACCAGGGCCAGTCTCAGGGGGGCAGTGTTCATGGGGCGAGCCTAGGCTCCGGGGACGCTTTACGCCAGCCCGCACCCGGCTGTTCGAGGGCGCATCAGGGGATCGGTGGGTTGTGACTCGACGTGCCGATGATCTTGGGCACAGTGCTGTTCAGCGCCACGCGGGTCGTGGGCGCCACGGCGGATTGAGCCACGGATCAAGGCCGTAGTGCGACACTCCAATAGAAGGAAACGAAGCGAACGAAGAGCGTGAAGGGAACCCTGGCATGGGCGTCTTCTGCAGGATGCCGCGCCGCCCAACGTTGCCGCTGTGCACCCACCGTTTGAACTGGCCGACCGTTTGAGCCGCGAAGAGATCGGGATGCTCTTCCTTTGCGAAGGCCGGCTGCCTGGGTCCGAACCCAAACCGTGAACCTCCTCGAAGTCCAGAACCTCCGCGTCCACTTCCCGGTCCCCGCCGGTGTTTGGGCGGGCCCGCGCGGCACGGTGCAGGCGGTCAGTGACGTGAGCTTCACCCTCGCGCCCGGCGAGACCGTGGGTTTGGTGGGCGAAAGCGGCTGCGGCAAGACCACCGTGGCGCGCGCCATCGTCCGGCTGGTTCCGTTGACGGCGGGCCGGATTCTCTACGAGGGCCGCGACGTGACCGCGCTCAGCGGCGGCGCCCTGCGGGCGTGGCGGCGCCAGGTCCAGATGGTCTTTCAGGACCCGTACGGTTCGCTCGATCCGCGCCTGACCGTTGGGCAGACCCTCGGCGAAGCGTTCGCCATTCATCGTCTGGCCCGGAACGGCGCCGAGCAGCGCGAGCGGATCGCCCAACTGCAGCGGGATGTGGGACTCGACGCCAGCCACACCGGTCGCTACCCGCACGAGCTGAGCGGCGGCCAGCGGCAGAGGGTGGGCATTGCGCGGGCCTTGGCCGTGGAGCCGCGTTTGCTGGTCTGCGACGAGCCGGTGAGCGCGCTGGACGTCTCGATTCAGGCCCAGATCGTGAACCTGCTCCAGGACCTCCAACAGCGGCACGGCCTGGCCTACCTGTTCATCGCCCACGACTTGGCAGTGGTCGAGCATCTCAGCCGTCGCATTCTGGTGATGTATCTCGGGCGCATCGTGGAAGCCGGTGAGGCGCGCGAAGTGTGCCGCGCCCCGCGACATCCCTACACGCAGGCGTTGCTCTCGGCCGTGCCGGTGCTGAACCCGGACCGGAAGCGCCCGCGCCTCCTCCTGCCGGGCGACCTGCCCTCGCCCCTTCATCCGCCGCCGGGCTGTCCGTTCCATCCGCGCTGTCCCGTGGCCGAGGCTCGCTGTCGCGTCGAGCGGCCGATCCTCCGCGAGCACGTGCCGGGACACTTCACCGCCTGCCACCTGGTGGATGCATCCGGGAACGCACCCGCCGCCGGCACTTCCTGCTACTCGACAACCTCGGACTTGTAATGGCTGCCGGTCACGAGTCACGCCAACCTCCCGCCGTGAACAACGACCGAATCCGAATCCGGGAGGACTTCTCCGCCACCCCACTCTGTCCGCACTGCGGGCGGGAGATTCGCGAGCTCGCTGCTCGCCGGGTTGAGTCGATGCTGGGCGTGCGGTTCCTGTACTACTGTTGCGAGTGCCGGAAGGTGTTGGGCGTCTCGCACCGGAAAGGTTTCTGGATGGGCTGAACCCCGGCGACGACCGCCGGCGACAACCGCCTCGCACATCCCCCCGCTTACGACCATGACTATGCTGGCAACCGCCGTGACTGGATCCGTGACCACGCAATACGCCGTTGGCTGGTTCACCCTGGCGCTGATCAATGCCGGGCTCGCCCAGGGCAAAGGCCGCAGCGGCCTGGCCTGGTGGGTGGTGTCCCTCTTCCTGGGGCCGATCGCCACGCTGCTGATCGTCCTGCTGGATCGCGTGCACGGCCTGGTGTCGCCGAAGCAAGTGCCTTGAACCAAACGCGATGGGTGAATTTTAGGACCGCTCTCAGTCCTTGCCCGGCCTTTTACCCCGGACTTCCGCGCCGTAACCCAGCACAGGCCTGCCACCGCAGATTCCGCGGCCGGTCCGGGGGACTGTGGTCTGCAGCCCGAGATGGTTACACGAGCAAATGCATGACAAAATGCGCGCCCAAGGTTGGAGAACCCCGGGAAAACTTGCCCAAACCGTTCTTCACCAGTGAGTTGTTCTGGCGACACGAGACTGTGTCCTGGCGGAGGTGCAGAACGTGGCGGGATACTGGACCGCCTACGACCGGCGCCCGCCAATCGAGGACGGCCCGATCGTGGGAACCGCGCTGACGCTTGCCACGGCGGGGACAAGCTGAAAGGCGGCTTCCGCATTTCCACGCGCGAAGACCTGTTGAAAGGCGGTCAAAGCGGTGAACCGGCCATCGTGCCCGGGCGCGGCGACCAAAGTCCGCTGTTGCGCTACGTGCGCGATGAAGTTGAAGATCTGGAGATGCCCCCGTTGCGAAGCCGGAACCGATATCCCGCGCTTTCCCCGGAAGAGGCGAACGGGTTGGAGCGTTGGATTTCGTCCGGGGCGCCTTGGCCGCCCCGTTGAACGGCCGGAGCCAACGACATTCCACTTCCTCCTCAAGCTCCGATGAAACCTGCCACACGACTCACTCGAGACTCCAATGATCCCATGAACACCCTGCACACCCAACTCCATGACTCGACTCCACGGCATCCCGAACCGCCCCATCACGCCGGGCGCGTTCAGGACCGCGCGGAAGGGCGTCCGTCTCGCGAGAATGCCGCCAGGCGGCCCGCGTTGGTCTATTCCGCCGGCGCTCTGCCTGGCCGGGTTCAGGCCGGACGGCCCGGAGGTCTGTGGCGGCCCGCGTGGGCGGTCGCCCTGGCCATCGCGCTGACAGCGAGCAGCGCGTTCGCGGCGAGCGAAGCGAAATGGACCGTCGAGGATCTCGTCCGGGAACAGAAGATCGCGGAGGTCGTGGTTTCGCCGGCCGACCTGCGGATCGTGGCTTGGGTGCAGCAGGAGGCCGACGAGAAGAAAGACAGGTTCGTCACGCAGTTGCTTCGCCACGGGCCGGACCCTTCGGCGGAGCCGGTTCAACTGACGCACGGCGAGGAGAGCAGCGAGCGTCCCCGGTTCTCACCCGATGGCCGGCGCCTCGCGTTTCTGCGCAAGGCGGCGGGCGCGGACCAGGAAGACGAGACGAAGAGCCAGATCTGGCTCATGGACGGAGGCGAACCGCGGGTTTTGACGGCGTGGGAGCGCGGCATTCGCGGCTTCGAATGGCGCGATGCCGGCCGCATCGTGTTCTTCGCCCAGGAAGCCCCGGGTCGGCGCGAGCAGGCACTCAAGGAAAAGAAGGACAACGCAACCGTCGTGGAGGATGAGGAGAACGAACTGCCCGTCCGGCTCTTCGAGTTACAGGTGAAGAATCAGAAGGTCGCGCGCCTCACGACCAATCAGGATCGCATTCAGTTTCTGGCGGTTTCCCCGGACGGACGCTACGCGGTCACGTTTCACGAGCGGAGCCTCCGGTTCACCTACGACAACGCGATTCCACCGCACTTCTTCTTTCATGATCTGGCGAGCGGCCGGGCGCGCCGGTTTCTGGAGAACGACCGCGTCACGCTCCTGACGGCGGTTTGGGCACCGGACAGCTCGCGGTTTTACGTGATCCTGAACCAGCCTGGCCAATCCCGTTACATCGCATACGGAACGATTCCGGAAGTGTGGGAAGTGATGCCCGATACCGGAGTTGCCAGCCCGATCCCACTGGATTGGGACCAAGGTGTGGCGGATTTCTATCCGCTGGCGGGAGTGTATGGTCGCAACTCGACTCTTGCCGCGACGGCGGACGGATTCGTGGTTCTGCTGGCTGACGGAGCCAAGCTCAGACCGGCGCGTTGCTTCCGGAGGAACGGCATCTGGCGGCGCGAGTTTCTCGAAGGGCCCGGCGTGACAGAACTCGGCTCGATCTGGTGTGGCGCCAGGGCGGGAGAACATTGGCTTTATGCGATCGACACTGCGGCCAACCGACCGCCCCAGTTGGTGCGCGCCCGGCTCGATGGTTCACGAATGGAGGACGCGACGGCCATTTCCAGGCTGAACCCGGCGTTTGCGAAGAAGCCGAAGGCCGAGCGCGAGCTCATCCGTTGGCGCGGAGCCAACGGCGACGAGGTGGAAGGCCTTCTGCACCAGCCCGCGGACGCCCGGGAGAGCGAGAAACGTCCCCTGGTTGTGATGATTCATGGCGGCCCCAGCGCGGTGGACGCGGACGTGTGGAACGGCAGCTGGAAATGGACGATACCGCTTCATCTGGCGCGGGGAGCTCGCGTGTTGCAGCCCAACTATCACGGCAGCGCGCATTATGGACGCGCCTTTCTGGAATCGATTGCCGGAGGCCGCAAGTATTACGACCTCCCGGTCGAGGACATCGAACGGGGCGTGGATGCCCTGATCGAACGCGGCCTGGTTGATCCGGAAAGAAACGGCGTTCTGGGCTGGTCCAACGGCGGCATACTGACGCTGGGTCTGATCACCCGCAACCCTGCCCGCTACAAGGCCGCGGCTTCCGGCGCCGCCGGGTGGGAATGGAGCGCCGACACGGCAATCACCCCCTTCGGGCTTGCCTTCAATGATTACTACTTCGGTGGGGTCCCCTGGCTGAACCCGGAACGGTATCGCGACGTGGCGCCGTTCTATGACGCACACAAAGTGCGCACGCCCCTGATCATTTTCCATGGCGATGCCGACACGGCGGTGCCCATTCATCACGGCTGGATGCAGTTCCGCCCGGTGCAACGGGCAACCGACACGACGGTGCGGTTCGTCATTTTCCCCGGAGCGGAGCATGCCCTGGAGAAACCTTCCGAGCAACGGCGCAAGATCAGCGAAGAACTGGCCTGGTTCGATCGCCACCTCTACGGGCTGAGGGACACGCCGCAGCCCTGGCTCAAACCACAGTCCCCGTTGGCCGGGCTGTTGAAGCGGCGGGAGGCGCTCAGCGAGAACGGCCGTCACGGCGTTCGGATCAACGGGAAGCTTGTGCCCGAGACGGTCCGGTTTTCCGGAATGCAGATCGGCCGGTTCGAGGTCACGCGCGCGCAGTATGTGGAGTTTGACCCGACGGTCTCCGCCGAGGGCCGCGAGAACGGGCCGATCACCGGGGTCAGTTACGACAACGCCAAGGCGTATTGCGTCTGGCTGAGCGGGGTGACGGGCACGTCCTGGCGGCTGCCCAACGCGGACGAGGCCGACACCCTCTACCAGGACGGCGCCGCAGGGGAAAACACGCTGGATTACTGGGCCGGGTACGAGCCGAATCCGGAGGATGCACGCGCGCTGGTCGAACCGGCGGAATCGCTCCGAGCGGGCGCACTGCTCCAGCCGGTGGGAAGCTTCGCTCCCGAGCCGGATTCGGGCGCGTTCGATCTGGGCGGGAACGCGGCCGAATGGGTGGAACTGAGCGACGGCCGCGGCGCGGTTTTCGGCGGCAGCGCGGATCAGCCGGCCCGCTCCCTCACCCGCGAGTCGAAACCCCGAAGCGCATACGTGGGCTTCCGAGTGGTTCGGGAGGACTCAGCTCAAAAGGCGGTGCGGCCGGAGTAGCTCTTCCGACCACGTTGCCGCGCGCAACCCCACAACTCGCGACCACCATGAATCCGACCTCAGCCACTCGAGCGCACGGCATCCTCATGAAAGCCCGACGTTCACTCGCCGCGGCCCGCTGCGCTTCTCCACCGGCGACGTGCCTCCGTCACCAAGCTTCGCCGGCCCGGCTTCGCTTCTGCGTTTGCGCAGTCCTCGCCGCCCTCGCATACCTTTCCGGCCTGCCGCTCTTGACCCCCACCCGCGCGGCCGCGGACGCGCCGATTCAACAGCGCCTCCGGGAAGCGGTGCGATTGCCCGCCCAAGACCTGGAGGTCAAGTGGGGCTTGGCCGGCGCCCAGGACTGGCTCAGCGAACCGCCGGAAGCCGGGACGAGGCTTATCTCCAGGGACGACCGGCCAGTAGCGCGGTTGGAGCCGCTCGAGGAATCCGCCGAAGCCAATCCGCAATACCGGCCATGAGGGAAGCGGCGGTCATCCTGGTGCGACTGCCTCAGGCGGATGGTGCCGCGAAAGGGTCTATCTCGGGCGACCGTCACACGAGACTCTTGCGGAACCTGGCTTCGCATCTCATTGGGCCGCGTCCTGCGACCGCCGGCTAGCTGTGGCGCGACAGCTTTGATCGGTCTTCCGCGGCACAAGGGTTGAGGTCGAGCTTCGTTTGCAGGAGACCTTCATCCCGCGCGTGGCTGCGGACTGGGGTTCGCAGCCAGAAACCAGTGTTCAAATCCTCGAGAGGAGGGGTCAAACCCTAGTCTGGGCATGTCGGCGCCTCGCTCCCGAATTGGCTGAGTCCACCCGGCCCGTTGTGCCGCCGCCTGGGCTGAAGGCGGATGGTGGAGGGCTCCCAGGGACTCGATTCGCCGCCGGCGCGGCACGGGGACGAAGACTCGCGAACTCGCCGGGAAAGGCCCAGACTATGGTTTGACCCCTCCTTGCGGCGGCCACACGGAATTTGCCGCCGGGACCCGTGCCCCGGCACTCACCGGGGCCAAGCCTAGAAAGTCAGGGCGAGCGGAAGCGGTAGAGGCGCACCAGCCCGCCGGCGGGGTCGGGATCGTGGAACACCGCTTGGCCGTCGGTCAGGGTGAGGGTCGTCACGAAGGTCCAGACCGGATGGTTGAGGTCGGTGGTGGTCTCGACCACGATGACCAGTCCGGGCGCGCCGGCGAGGGTGAAGCCCAGCCGGCCTTCCTTCACGCCGAAGCTGGCGTCAAAGGCCACGCGCGGATCCCACAACCGGGTGGGCCGGCCGCCGAAGCGGGCGCCCCATCCCGTCGTGCCCGCGCGGAAATACACCGTGGGGCCGAAATCCCACTCGTCCGGCTCCTCGTCCTCCTCCAGCGGGAACGGAAACTGCCCGAGAATTCCCGAAATGGCCGGGGCGTCACCCTCAAAGTAGATGCTGGCGATGGCCGATGGCCGTTCCCCCTCATAGTAGGGATAGTGGCTGAAAGCGCCGCCGCCGAAAGTGCGGACGCTGGCGGGAATCGTGATGCTGCGCAGATCCCGGCACCATGAAAACGCCAAGCCGGAGATGGTCTGCAGCGTGTCGGGCAACCGCACCTCCCTCAGGCTCGTGCAGGCCGAGAACACCGCCTGCGGCAGGACGGTGATGCCGCGTCCGATCCGGACGCTCGTCAAACCGGTGCAATCCTGGAAGGCGCCGCTGCCCAGGGAGGTGACGGTGTCCGGGATGACCAGGGTCTTCGGATGAATCGCGCCGGAGAAGGCCGTGTCCTCGATGCGGCGGACGCTCTCCGGGATTTCATACTCACCCGGCCTGCCGGCAGGATAAATCCGCAGCGTGCTCAGGTCCTTGTTCAAGAGCACGCCATCCACGCTGGCGAAGTTCGGATGCGCCTCCTCGACGCGGATCGCGGTCAGGTTGGTGCAGAACATCAGCGCCGCGCTGTGCAGGGTGGTGACGCTCGTGGGGATGCTGATCTCCGTCAGCCCGGTCCACGCGAAGGCCTGCGCGGCGATGCTCAGCAGGGTGGGCGGCAGGGTGACGTGGGTCAGATTCGAACAGCGCGTGAACGTCTCCGCTTCAATGGCGACCACTCCGTCCGGGATCGAGATGCTGGTGAGGCCGCTCATGGAAAAGGCTTGGGAGCCGATGGCGATCAGCCCGGACGGGAGTGTCATGGTCTGCAGATCGGTCTTGCCGCGGAACGCGCCGTTGGCGATGCGGGTGACCGGCATCCCGTTGATCGTCTCCGGCACCGTCACATGGGCGCCGCCGCCGGTGTAGCCGGTGATCGTGATGGTGCCGGCGCTGGCCGTCGTGAAGGTCCACTGCGGCTCGGCCACCTGTCCGCCGCGGGCCTCGGCAAAGGTTGTCGCCACCACCAGGTCATCCACGGTGACCGTGCCCATGCCGTTGCCGTTGAAGAGCCGTTGGCGAAAGGCGTAGGCCGCGATCGCCCCCGGGAAGGTGCCTTCCGGACCCGTCGCCGAGGCGGACTGCTCCGAGGCGGGGTTGATCCAGAGGGTGGCGCCGAGGTTGGGCAGGGTGAGCCGGACGACCACCCGGTACGAGGTGTCGAGGGAAAGGTCCTCGGGGAAAATGCCCTGGACATAGAGGTTGGCCGAAGTCACGCCCAGCGCGGTGGACACGCCGATGCGGAACTTGCCCGGCCCGGCGGTCGTCGTGGTGGCAAACACCCGGCCGAGGGTGCGCGGACCGTTGGCGGCGGAGAAGGCGGCAAAATCGCTGCCGATGCCCGAGGGCAGGGCGGAGACGGTGACCGTGAAGCCGGCGTACAAGGTCCCCTCCTCCCGCGGTTCGCCCGGCAACGGGGTTTCCACGATCTCGAACTCGCCCTCCTGCAGGCGGAGCGCGCCGTTGGCGGTGCGGATTTCGCCGGGCGTGCCGGTCAGGTTCCGCCACTGGGCGGCTGCCGTTTCGATGATCGGCCCGTTCGGGTGAGTGAAACTCTCGTTGACGAGTATCTCGCCCTTGGCGGCGAGAATGGCGACCAGGCACAACAGGGCCGAGCCATGGCGTGCAGCCAGGCCGGGCTGGACGAGGTGAGACGATCGCCACGGTGCCGCGGAGGGCCCGCGGCGAGGCGTTGCCGTCGAGGTCTGATGAAACGATGCAGGGAGTAGGGTCATGTTGTTCATGGTTGTCAGGTGATCAGTCATTCGATAGCGCGCCGTTTCAAGACCGTTTGGGCCAAGGCTCTTGAAATTTCTTGTTTGAAGGCGCCGAAGGGTTCAGCGCCGCCGGGCGCGACTAACGGA
>JABTUJ010000051.1 GCA_015075445.1 Verrucomicrobiales bacterium | reverse complement strand
TGACCGGGATGCCGCTGTCTCCATGAATCGGAATGCAGAAGGAAGCAGGAGAAGCCGGCACACTCCACGACCTGCGCGTCCCGCCCACGGCGGCGGACGCTGCCCCGCTTGGCCTGCGGCCATGGTCGAGCCGGATTTACCCCTTGGAGCCCTGGAACTTCCCTTGAGCTTTGAGCTTTGAGCTTTGAGCTTTGAGCTTTGAACTTCGAGCTTTGAACTTTGAACTTTGAACTTTGCCGGTCGTCGTTCACCACCCCGGGCCCCGCTGCGGGGTATCGCCATGGCGCGACTTCGTCATTGTCTCGCCGCGCAAGCCGCGCTTACCTTCCGATCCACCGATGGTGAACTCCGTAGCCGGCAGACACGATGCCCTTGAGCCTTCGACCCGTCGATCGGCGGGCCGGCGGAGAGGCGCGGCGTGGTGGCGTTCGGGCTCCACGCTGGCCGTGGCTGCGATGCTGGGCTGGTGGGGGGGCGGCAGTGCGCGGGCGGAGCTGCAGTTTGACGTGTTCGTGGGTTACGGCAGCGGCGGGGGCAACGACGGCCTCGTGCGCGAAGCCGGGTGGTTCCCCGTGGCGTGCGAGGTGTTCAACGACGGGCCGGGATTCGACGCCGTCTTCGAGTTGTCGTCGCGCCAGGTGGGCGGCGGGCAGGTGCGACGGTGGGCCATCGAACTGCCCACCAACACGCGGAAGCGGTTTTCCTTTCCCGTCTTTGCCGGTGCCGGCCGCTACGCGAGCTGGGACGCCCGGTTGCTGGATCGTCGCGGCCGGGTGCGCGCTGAACACGCGGACCTGCGCACGCAGGATCTGGGCTGGGAGACCTTCCTGCTCGGTGGGCTGGCGCGGTCTTTCGGGGGCATGCCGGCCTTTCCCGCGGTGAAACACAACCGCACCGACCAGCAGCCCTCGGTGGCGCGGTTGACGGTCGAACAGTTCCCGGACAATCCGCTGGCGTTCGAAGGGCTGGACGCGGTTTACCTCAACAGCGAGAGGGCCCTCGAGTTGAAAGCCAACCAGGCCCAGGCGCTGGTCACGTGGATCGAGGGAGGCGGTCATCTCATCGTCGCCCCCGAACAGCTCCAGGACCTCTCGAGCACGCCCTGGTTGGAGGAACTCGTGCCGGTCCGGTTCACCGGCATCGTCACCAACCGCAGCGACGGCGTGGTCCAGGCCTGGCTCCACGCCGGTCCTCCCCCCACCTCCGCCGCGGAATTCCCAGGCGTCGCGCCGGGCACCGTCGTGATCCAGGGGCCTCAAGGCTTCCCGGTCACGACCGGACCGACGACGGCCCGGGCGCGTACCCCGACGAGCCGCGGCACCGCGAACCCGTACGCCGTGTTGCCGGCGGACCCCGCCTTCGAGAACAGCGCGCTGGCCTTCTTTGCGGGCCAACGCCGCGCGGGCGAGGTGCGGCTCGAGCTGGGGGGCCATCCGCTGGTGACGACCGCTCCGTACGGGCGGGGCCAGGTGACGGTGCTGGCGTTCAGCCCCGAGCGCGAGCCGTTCCGGTCGTGGCAGCACAAGGCGTGGTTCTGGGCGCGGCTGGTGAACCTGCCCGGCGAGTGGTTCGGTGAAACCGCGCGCAACCTGTACGGCGGCTGGAGCCTCGACGCCGTGTTCGGCGCCATGATCGAGACACGGCAGGTGCGCAAGCTGCCGGTCCAGTGGCTGCTGGCGTTGCTGGTGGTCTACCTGGTCGTGATCGGGCCCTTCGACCGGTGGTTCCTGAAGCGGATCAACCGGCAGATGCTCACGTGGGTGACCTTCCCCGGCTACGTTCTCTGCTTCTCGCTGCTGATCTACTACCTCGGCTACCGGTTGCGCGCGGGGGAAACCGAGTGGACCGAGCTGCATCTCGTGGACGTTCTGCCGCGCGCGGAACAGACCACGTGGCGGGGCCGCACCTACGCCGCCCTGTACTCCTCCTCGAATGCCCGCTACCGCCTGGCCAGTGACCAGCCCGTCGCCGCCCTGCGCAGCGAGTTCCTCGGCCCCGCCGGCGGACGCCAGGAAAGCACGCGTGTCGAGGCGACGCTTAAGCCCAACGGCTTTCAGGCCGATGTCGCCGTGCCGGTCTGGACCAGCCTGTTGTACATCAGCGACTGGGCCGAGCCGGCGCGCAGCCCGGTCTCGGTCACCGTGACCCCGCAGGGCGCGCAGCTCGCGGTCACGCTGCAGAATCACCTGTCGCGCAACCTGACATCCCTCCAGCTCGGGTTCGGCGACCGCGTGTACAGCCTCGGGGATCTCGAGGCCGGCCAGCTTCGCCAGCTCACCCTCGGGCCCGCGCAGGGCCAGCCGTTGGTCGATTTCGTGCGGAGCCGCACCCAGAGCTTCTTCCAGGTCGCCCAGCAGCGGCGGCAGGCGTTCGGCAACGAACAGTCCGGACGACTCGAGCTGTCCCCGGAAACGGTCGCCGCCGCGTCGTTGATCAGTGCCGTCGGGAACTACCAGGGCATGCAGCGCAGTTTCCTCTACCCGGCCGGCACCGATCTGGCCCCGTTGCTGGGACGCGGCCAGGCCGTGCTGTTCGCCTGGGACCCCGGTCAATCCCCCCTGCAACAGCCGCTCGCCCGCTTCAACCCGCCGCGCCAAGCCCGCAATACCATGTACCGGCTCACCGTGCCGGTGACCCCCGGAGCCTGACCATGGACTCGACCCCGGCCGTTCAAACCCTCGATCTCACCCGGCTCTACGGCGAGATGGTGGCGGTCCACCAGCTCAACCTCACCGTCAACCGCGCCGACCTCTTTGGCTTCATCGGCTCGAACGGCGCCGGCAAAACCACCACCCTCCGCATCCTCGCCACCTTCCTGGCCCCTTCCGCCGGGACCGCCCGCGTGCTCGGCCATGACGTCGTGAAGGACGCCGACGCCGTCCGCCACGTCATCGGGTACATGCCCGACTTCTTCGGCGTGTACAAGGACATGGAAGTCACCGAGTACCTCGACTTCTTCGGCGCCTGTTACCGGATCCCCGCCCGCCAGCGCGAGAAAACCGTCGGCGACGTCCTCGAACTCGTCGGGCTCACCGAGAAACGCGGGGCCATCATCGGCGCCCTGAGCCGCGGCATGCAGCAGCGGCTCGGTCTCGCCCGGGTCCTGATCCACGACCCCCAGGTGTTGCTGCTCGATGAACCCGCCAGCGGTCTCGATCCCCGCGCCCGCATCGAGATGATGGCCATCCTCCAGGAGCTCCAGCGCCTCGGCAAAACCATCCTCATTTCCTCGCACATCCTCAGCGAGCTGCAGACCCTCTGCAACCGCGTCGCCATCATCGAAAAGGGCAAGCTCATCTACAGCGGCCCCGTCCAGGGCGTGCGCGATCAGATGGCCCGCGGTCGCGTCGTCTGGGTCAAGGTGTCCAGCGACGCGCAGGCCGCGTGCGAACTCCTCAAGGCGCGCCCGGAGGTGGCCGAGGTCACGACGGTTGATGGCTCCCTCAAAGTCACGCTGGCCGACCATGACACCGACCACAGCATCGTGGCCGACGTCCTGGTCCATGGCGGGGCCCGCCTGCTCGAGCTCCGCGAGGACGAGCTGGGCCTCGAGGAGGTCTTCCTCCGCGTCACCCGCGGCGAAACCCAGTAGGAGTCGAGGTGACGAGACTCAGCTCTCCGGTATCCCCTCCCGTAGGAGTCGAGGTGACGAGACTCAGCCCTCCGGTACCCCTCCCGTAGGAGTCGAGGTGACGAGACTCAGCTCTCCGGTACCCCTCCCGTAGGCGTCGAGGTGACGAGACTCAGCCCTCCGGTATCCCCTCCCGTAGGAGTCGAGGTGACGAGACTCAGCTCTCAGCGGGGGGTAAGCCTGCGCTGCGGCGCCTCCTCCCGTCGGCTCCTCCCGATCCTACGGCTCTCCCAGGTGGAACTTGGGCGCGAATCGAGCCAGCGTCTCCCGCAGCGCCGCGAGCTGATCCGGCGTGTGCTCGCTCGACACCGCGAATCGAAAGTACCCGCCCGGTGGTGAACCGGGATAGCGGATCAAGGGCGGGTGAACGCCCCGCTGCAACAGCGCCCGGCGAAACCGTTGCGCGCCGGACAACGTCGGAGGCCACACGGCCAGAATCGGCACGCCCTCGTCCATCGCCCCGCCTTCGCGAGGAACCCACGCCGACTTCACCTCCTCCGCGTGAGCCCGCAGCCGCGCGCGCATCGCGGCGTCGGTCGCGATCAAGCGTCCCGCGGCCAGGGCGGCCGCGGCCGCCGGCAGGGGAATCGGCGTGCTCGCCGCGAACCATCGGCTCCGCTCAACGACTCTCTCGACAAAGCGCGCGCCGGCCAGCACGGCACCGCCAAACGCCCCAAACGCCTTGCTCAGCGTGCACGTCCGGATCAGCCGGGCGTCGTCCCCGACCCCGGCGAGCTCGGCCGCACCGCGCCCACGGGCTCCCAACACGCCGGCGCTGTGGGCTTCATCCACGACCAGGTATCCGCGGGCGGGCAGCCGGTCCAGGTACTCGGCCAAAGGCGCCACCTTCCCGTCGCGGCCGAACAACCCGTCGGTCAACACACAGGGCCGGGCACCGCGGGGCAGCCGGCGGAGGCAGCGCTGCAGCGCTTCGGGATCCCCGCGCCGGAAGGTCCCGGCGGGGCAGTCCAGCAGGCGAGCAGCGTCCTGGAGACTCGCGTGGGCGTTCTCGTCCAGCAGCGCATGGCTCACGTCACCCGCCAGGCCCTGGGCCACGACCGCGTTGGAGGCGTAACCAGACCCGATGAGCAGCGCCTGTTCGGTAGCGAAGAAGCGGGCGAGCCAGGCCTCAAGCTCGAGGTAAAGCGGGTGGTTGCCGGTGGTGCCGCGCGCCGCCGCCACGCCCATGCCGAGGGTTTCGAGGGCCTCGCGCGCGGCGGCCACCACGCCCGGATGCGTCGCGAGCCGGTAGTAGTCGCACCCTCCGAAATAAGTCAGCCGCTGCCCGCGGCACTCGACCGACGTCCGATCCACCGGCCGCAGCGGGACGGGCAAACGGCTCATGCGAAAACCAGCCCGGCCTGCTCGCCCACCTGCTTGATGTGCCGCCGTCCCTGGTCGTACTCGGCGGCGCTGCTGAGATGTTCGAGCATCAGCGGCGGGGCCTGCGGCAGCCGCGCCAGGCGGCGGAGAAACGTGGCGTAATCCAGTTCGCCCTGCCCAGGCACCACCTCCCGGAAATGCACGTTCATCTCGATGTTCCAGGCCAGGTCCTTGGCGTGGCAGCTCGCGATCCAGGGGCCCAGCTTGTCGAAGCACTCGTCCAGCAGCGTGGTGTTCCGGTAGAACCGCGTCGGCGAGTTGATCAGGTTGCACGGGTCCAGGTGCACGCCGAACCCCGCGCGATCCACCGCCCGAAGCAGGTCCCGACACGAATCCGGGCTGTCCGGCAACGCCCAGCCCATCATCTCGTAACAGAACTTGGCGCGCTTCGGCTTGACCGCGTCCACGATCTTCCGGGCGTTTTCGACCGCGGCGTCAAAGAAGCGCTCCGAGAGGTTGTCTGGATGCGGGCCGTACCAGACGGTCTCGTTGAACGAGCCGGCGATGTCCACGCAGCAACGCGCGCCGATCTCGTCGGCCAGCGCCAAGCCCTCCGTGACCAGCTTGAGATGGGCCGCCCGTTTCTCCGGGTCCCGATCCAGCAGGTTCACCCAACGCCCGACTTCGGCAATCACCACGCCGACCCGCTCGTACGCCTCCCGCGTCGCCCGGATGGCGGCCGGGTCGTTCAGGGAAACGTTGGGGCAATAGGCCGCGGCGTAACCCAGATCACGATGCGCCCGCGCCGCCGCCTCCGGATCGGGCGGGAGATTGAACACCGGTCCCCCGAGGTAAATCGGCTGCCGGGGGGCGTTCTCCGTCGCGCCCTGCGCGCGGGCGGGTGAAATCCCCCACGCCGTGCCTGCCACTACGGCGGTTCGAACCGTCCGGTCGAGGAACTCCCGGCGCGTGAGCGTTTGCATGGCGCGCAGCGTAGCGCGCCGGTCCGGGGAAGCCAACAGAAAGGCCGTGAGAGCCGTCTCGAAGGGAGTGTCGACCGGAGGGGGTGGGTTCGAGGCGCATCCGATGACCCATGCTCTCGCGACGCAGGAGCGGAATCATCGAGGTGCTTCCCCGACACGAAGCCGTTGCTGACAACTGGCTTCCTCGGCTTCGCTGCCGGGTCGGTTCTCCGGTTCTCTCCGGTTGGGGAGCGGCGGTTCCACCGCCCGGCGCTGGAGCGCGTGGTGCACGGGGAGTCAGGGGACGTTAGCCGCCTGGGATTCGCTCGAACGGGATCCACCGGGGGGGCGTGCCGCAGATTGCGCTTGCGCGCGGCACCTGGTCGGCTTTAATTGCAATTGCTTTGCATTTGCAAGTACCCAGTCTGGCGGCGTTCGCGCGGGGGTCGAAGCCAGTCCTGACCGGCTGGCTCGCCCTGTTGCTGTTCGCGGTCCAGGGCGCCGCCGTATCGCCCGACCGGCCCCTCTGGCTCCCCGACGATGCCGGGGGAACGAGCCACGATTGCGCGGCCGCGCGCCTGGAAGCGGGGTTGCTGAAGGTGCCACTTCTTACGGTTACGGTTACGGCGGTGATTCCGGGCAGGGCGGTTCGCGCTGTCCTGCCCGGATCAACCTTCGAGAAAGCTCGGCTCACATGAAATCGTCCCTTGTTCATCTGTTTGGAGTGGGTGTCTGGGTCGCGTTGATTCCTGCCTACGCCGCGGCTGACGACCCGGATCGGGTCCGGCTGCGGACCTCGCATGTGGACATCCGGGTGGCGTTCCAGCCCGCGGACGAGACCCACAAGCTCGCCGTCGTGGTGCGCGACGATGATGCCGGCCGCACCTACCAGTCGAACGAAGTCGCGCTCGTGGCGGTCGAGGCGTCCCGGTTGACCCTCCCTCCGGGCACCGTCTTCGGCGAGGAGGGCGACCCGTTCTGGGTGCTGCCCCAAAGCCAGAATCCCGCAGTCCTCTACCTGGGGCTTTCGGGCGAGTCGTTGCCGGGAGGCGTGTTCACGACGGATCTGGAATTGCGCCTGCTCGAGGTGCGCGGCCCCGGTCGTTTCTACCTCTGGCAGGCGGGTGCGTTCGGTGGATTTGACCTCCGAATGAACAGCGCGGACGGGATCACGGCGGAGGACCAGGTCCCGGTGCCGGTGGGGGGGCATGTCCACTACAACTGGGGTTTCACCACCAACGGCCTCTATGAGGTGGTGTTTCAGGCCTTCGGCCAACGGGTTGGCGTGGCCACGAATGACTACAGCCTCCCCACGGCGCTGCGCTTCGAGGTCGAGCCCCTGCCGCCCGAGGCCGAGCGGCCGTTCGTCCGCTGGCAGCAGGAGCAGTGGCCCGGCGTCACGGATCAGGCTGTCATCGGCCCCGCAGCCGATCCGGACGGCGATGGCGTGGTGAACGCCGTCGAATACGCCCTCGGCATGGATCCACAGACGCCAGGCCGCGACGGTCTGCCACTAGCCGTGGTGGCGGGCGATCCGCCACGGGCCACGCTGCAACTCTCGACGCCGGTTGCGGCCACCGACGTGACGTTCCTGTGCGGGCGCACCCATGCCCTTCCGGCATCCGTGTGGGACGCGATGGGCGACCCGATGGTCGCCCCGGGATTGCCAGGCGACACCGAGCGGGTGCTGGTCTTCGACGGTGGACCGGTCACGGCCGCGCAGCCGGTCTATCTCCGGCTCGAAGTGCGCCTGGACTGAGCCGGCAACGCGAAAGCGGCACGCCACGGGACAGCCGGATGCCAACGCCAAGCACAGATCGGACGCCTTCGCGCACGGCGACGCGCGGCCTTCTCCTGGCCGTCGCGGTGTCGGGACTGCTGCTCGGCACAGCGGCGCAGCGCGCGTTGAACCACGAACGTTCCCGGCTTCAATTGACGCGCCTGAGCCCGCTGACCAACGCCCCACCGATGCTGGCCTTCACCACCGTGGCGCTGGGGGGGTTCCGCGGTCTGATCGCCAACGCGCTCTGGCTGCGGGCCGAGGAGTTGCAGATGCGCGATCGGTTTTTCGAGGCGCTTCAACTGGCCGACTGGATCACCAAGCTGGATCCGCACAACCCGACCGTGTGGCGGTATCACGCCTGGAACATGGCCTACAACATTGCCGGCTGTTTCAGTGCGCCGGAGGATCGCTGGCGCTGGGTGCAACGCGGCATCGCCCTGCTCCGGGACGAGGCGCTCCGCTACAACCCGCATCGCGCCGAGCTCTACACCGAGCTGGCCACCTTCTATCAACACAAGCTCGGCCTGGATCTGGACCCTGCCCATCGCTGGTACAAGGAGGCGCTGGCCGCGGAGATGGTCCGGTTGCTGGGCCGCCAGCCGGACTTCCCGACGCTCGGGGCACAGACAACCGAGGATGCCCGCCGCCGGGTCGAGCAGTTGCGGTCGCTACACGGGTTGGAGATTGATCGGATGGTGCAGGTGGACGAGCACTTTGGCCCGCTGGACTGGCGCCTTCCCGAAGCCCATGCCATCTACTGGGCTCATCTGGGCCTGGAGCGTTGTCCGGGACAGCCCCGCATCCCGCTGCGCCGGGTGATCTGGCAGTCGATGCTGGGGGCCTTCCGCCATGGCCGCTTGGTGGAGAACTTCGCCGATCGCCGGCTCGACTACGGCCCGAACCTGGAGATTATTGGCAAGGTTCACGACACCTTCGAGGAGGCCCTCGCTGCCGATCCCGACCGGCACGAGTACATCGGGCGGGCGCACAAGAACTTCCATCTGGAGGTGGTGCCGCTGCTTTACACGCACAACCGCCTGGCCGAAGCGGCGGCCTGGTTCCGCAACCTCCAAGAGGAGTATCCGGAAGCCGTGCCGCCGGAGGGGGGGCTGGACGAGTTCGTGATCGACCGGGTGACGCGGTTGGGCACGCAGCCCAGCCCGGAGCGGGCGCGCGGCATCATCGAAGGGCTGCTGGTGACGGGCTATCGGCACTACGCCCTGGGCGATGAGCCGCAGGCGGTGGGTCACGTCCAGTTGGCCAAACAGATCTGGCGGCGTTGCGAAGCCCGGTTCGCCGGTCAGGAGCAACGCGTGGGCCTGCCTCCCTTCGAGGCCCTGCAACAGGGTGTGCTCGACCGGGTGCTGGGCGGCCAGACGCAGGTCAGCTCGAATCTCGCCGAACATCTGCGCCAACGCACCGGTCTGCCCCAGCCCCTCGGCCCGGCAGCGACCCCCTGATCGCACCCGCCACCAACTCAACCCCGCTCCTGTCCGCAAATGAGGATCGACCACCAGAACGTAGTGCCGGCTCCCCGCCCCACCAAGGAGGTCAGGTTCATGGAGGGGTCAGGTCGCGACCGGGGAGGCACCGGCCGGGTTGGCTGCGACCGTGGGAGGCGGATGGGACCGCGGTCCGCCCTGGTCGGGGCCGCCATACTGGCGCTGCTAACCTTGTCGTGTGCGGGCTGTCGCCCCCAGGCTGACGCCCCTGCCCGGCGACCTCTGGTCGTCGCCAGTTTCTTCCCCTTGTTCGACTTCGCCCGCGCACTCGCGGGTCCACTGGCGGAGGAGCGTTGCCTTGTGCCACCGGGCGGGGATCCTCACAACACCGCCGCCTCCCCCGGGGTCGCCCGACTGGTCGCCGAGGCCGATCTGGTCCTCCTCCTGGGCCTGGGTCTGGATGGCTGGGTCGGGAAACTCGCCGCAGCCGAACGCCGGCCGCGCGTGCGGGAAGTCGGTGCCGACCTGGCCAGCCGGACCGTTGGGCACGCGGACATCTACGATCCGGAGCACCACGATGCTCACGACCACGCCCCGGCGGACCTGGATCCGCACATCTGGCTCGATCCTTTGCTCGCGAAGGAGATGGTGGAGCGGATCGCCCGCGGTTAGCGGAGATCCACCGGCTCATCGCGACGAGGTTGAACCGTCGGGCCGCGGACCTGGCCCAGTTGGACCGAGCTGGACGAGGCCTTTCGCTCGGGTTTGGCCGACCTCCCAGGGCGGTGGTCACCTTTCACGGTGCGTTTGGCTATCTCTTTGCCCGCTACGGCCTCGAAGTGGCGGGCACGATTGAACCCTTTCCCGGCCGCGAACCCTCCGCCCGGTATCTGCGCGCGTTGGTGGACCTCATGCGTTCCCGCCAGTTGAACGTGGTGTTTGCGGAGCCGCAATTGCCGGACCGCGCGGCGCAGGTCCTGGCACGCGAGATCGGTGGACGAGTGGAACGGCTTGATCCGTGCGAGACGATTCTGCCGGAGCACCCGGAGGCGACCTACCTCGAACGCCAGCGGGCCAACCTGGAAACCTTGCGTCGGGCGCTGCGACCCGAGCCCACCCTGCCATGAGCCTGGTCGCACCCATCGTTGTACCGCTGCCGCGGGGCCGGCACAGGCCAGTCGAGCCGCCCACACGTCGGCTGGGTAGGCCGCTGCTCCGATTGGAGGGAATCAGTCTGGACTTGGCGGGACGGCGGATCCTCGAGGACGTCTCCCTGATCGTGCACGCCGGCGAGTTTCTGGGTCTCATCGGCCCCAACGGGGGTGGCAAGACGACGCTGCTGCGGATCATGCTCGGTCTTTGGCGACCCACGCACGGGCGCGTGGTCTGGGCACCAGACGCTCGCGGACACACGCCCCGCCTCGGGTATGTGCCCCAATGCGTCGCGGTGGACCCGAACTTCCCGCTGTGTGCGCGGGAACTGGTTCGCCAGGGCGCGGACGGACGCTGGCCCGCTTGGGGAACGCGGCGGAGCCGGGTGAACCGGCGCGCCGAGGCCTTGCTCGAGCAGGCTGGCCTGCGCGACCACGCGGGCACGCCGTTTGTCCACCTTTCCGGCGGCCAGCAGCGCCGGTTGCTGTTGGCGCGCGCCCTGATGAACCATCCGTCCGTTCTGCTGCTCGACGAGCCGACGGCCGGGGTGGACAGCGGGGGCGTGGAACGATTCTGTGCGGAACTTCGCGCCCTGGCTCACGAAGGGCTCACCGTGCTGCTGGTGAGTCATGACATCCCCCTGGTCACCGCCCACGCCGACCGCCTCGCCTGCCTTGCCCGGTCGTTGCACTGGCATGGCCCGGCGGACGCGCTCGACGAACACGCCATCCGTACCGCTTACGCCTGTGAATTGAACCGCTACCGTGCCCGGTCCCGGCCGGGGCCCGACCCGCTTGGCCATCCGCCCGTGGCGTGATGGCCGAACCGAAAACGCAAACCCATAACGGACAAACCGCACAGCTATGCAAATCCGCAAAACCCACCTGGCCGGGGCCCTCGCCGCCCTGGCCGGTCTCCTCACGGCGAACGACGCTCACGCGCAGGTCGCCGTTTACACCCTGGGCCACGCCGACCTCGGCGTGGGTTACGACGGCGGTCTCGAACCGCACTGGCACATCCATAGCGGGGCGACCGTGAACGGTTCGGTGCTCGGCGGGGATGCCGAGTTCGAGCCCGACGAACTGCTCGCCTACGTGCCCCATCCTGCCATTGCGCGGCCGCCGGGCGCAGCGTGGGACTTCTTGGGAACGGCCGTTGGAGGCTCAGTTTGGTATCTCCCCCAGGGCAACACCTCGGGCTGGCCGTTCCTCGGCATCGCCAGCGAGGAACTGGTCTCCTCCGACTGGACCTCGCACACGCTGAGCTTGAAGAGCGTCTCCGGACCAGCCGGCGGCCACTTCTCGCTCTGGCAGACCGGCCAGTTCGGCAATCCGCAGGTGAAAATGGCCACCAGCGACGGCATCACGAGCGCGGACAGCTTCCAACTCGCGGTGGGCGGTCACGACCACTTCAACTTCGGCTTCACCGAGCCCGGCATCTACTACGTCGGCCTGGAATGGAACGGCAACCACGTGACCGACGGGCCGCAGTCGGCCTCGGGAACCTTCGCCTTCGGCGTGACGGTCGTGCCGGAACCGGGCGAAACCGCGGCCCTGGCCGCACTGGGGCTGGTGGGCTTTGCGCTCTGGCGGCGTCGCGCCATCCGAGGACAGGCCAGCGTTTGAGCCAGCCGGATCGGAAGTCACGGTACGGGGGCGGCGTCCCCGCCGCCCCCGTCCTGGTGACAAGGGCTTTCCCGTCGCGTCATGGTCGAGTCCTTCTGGGAATACGGCTTTCTCGGTCGCGCCCTGATCGCTGGGGGGCTGATGAGTCTGGCGTGCGGCGCGTTGTCGCCGTTCGTGGTGCTGCGCGGCCTGTCGTTCTCCGCGGACGGCCTGGCCCACGCCAGTTTGGGGGGACTGGCGGTGGGACTGTGGGTATGGCAGAGCGGCCCCACCCCGACGGTGGCGACGTACAGCTTCGCCGTCCTGTTCACGAGCGGGGTCGCCCTCGCGATGGCCTGGGTTTCCCGACGGCAGCGGGTGCGGTCGGACACGGCCGTGGGCGCGTGCTACGTGGCTGCCTTTGCGTTTGGCGTGGTGATGCTCTCAGCGCGGAAGCGGTACACGGGGCATCTCGAAACGTTCTTCTTCGGGAGCATCCTGGCGGTGAATCCGCTCGAGTGCTGGCTGCTGGGCGGGTTGGCCGCCGGGGTGGCTGCGTGGGTGATCGCGCACTGGCGCTGGCTGGGACGGTGGGTATTCGACGAGGAACTGGCCCACGCGGGCGGGGTCCAGGTGGGCACGCTGCGTTACGGCCTGATGCTGCTCATCGCCGCCACGGTGGTGTTGTCCACGAAGATCGTCGGGGTCCTGCTGGTCACGGCGATGCTGATCCTGCCCGGCGCCATCGGCACGCTCTGGGGCCAGCGACTGTGGAGCATCACGCTGGTATCGGTCACCACGGCCCTCGCCGCCACCGGCAGCGGCATGCTGGTGTCCAACACCGCCGATCTCCCGCCGGGGCCGGTGATGGTGCTGCTCACCTTCCTGGTGTTCGTCGTTGCCCTCGGCTGGCGCCACCTGCGGGAGCGGCGACGACTCGCCTCGGCCCTGCCTTCGACGACTCCCCTCTCCGCTCCGAACCCCCTCGATGCCGCCGCATGAACACGGCCACCCTTTTCTCTCACGCCGTCCGGTCCGCCCCGGAACCGTCCGCCGCTGCCGTCCCGGCGGTCGGACCGACCTCTCCCACTCCCATTGCCTGACGCCCCATGCAAGTCACCTCGTTGCTGTCCCAGTCGGGTGGAGATCAGCCGATGTCCACGTCCCCGCGGCGCGCGCGGATGGCGCTGAGCTTCCTCGGCAGCGTCCTCGTTCTCAATTCGTTCCTCGTCGAGCTGTCCCGCCGCGCGCGCTGGACGATCCATCAGAACTTCCTGATCGGCCTGGCCTTCATCGTGGGCGGGCTGTCCTTGGCGGCCTTCGGCTACATCAACCCCATCGTCGCCGCTATCCTCCACAATGCCGGCTCCCTGATCGTGGTGTTCAACAGCGCGCGGCTGGTTCGCAGCGGGGAGGAAATCGAGCCCGCGCCCTCCGGCGACGCCCGTGGGGAATTAATCCGACCGCTGGCCCCCGCCCCCCAGCCGTCATGAGACAACCCCTTTCCCTTCCCGAAGAAGGATCGGCGCCGGACCGGACTCGCGGTCAACGATCCCCGGCCCGGCGCCCGCACCCGAAGGCGCTGTCGTCACGAAGACGACAGTGCTGTTCAACCAAAAACCCAAACGGAGTAACAGCATGAAAAGAAACCTCATCCTATCCCTGGCGGCCGCCGTCTCGTTCGGCGCAACCCTCAGCCAGGCGCAACTCATCACGTTCTACGTGGGCCAGGACGGCCTGGCCACCCTGGCCTCCGGCACTTACAAGGGCTTGCCGAATCCCAACGCCGGACGGCTGAGCTTCCTCTACGCCCACGCGTATCTCGGGGTCACGGAGCGGGTGAATCAGCCGCCCATTACCTTGTTCAACAATCACTACCACAGCATCGGCATCTACACCTACACCGGACCCGTCGAGGCACCGGTGACCGTGCCCACCAACGCCAACTTCCGCATTCCGGAAGCCTCCACCGGTCAGTTGCCCCTGACCCTGGTCGCCGAAACCAACGGCCTGTTCGCCGGCAAGCTCGTCAACAAAAAGACGGTCGAGAACTACAGCGACCCGCGCATCCGTTCCGTCCACGACATCCTTCCCCACATCACGGCCACGGCCACGAATCAGTTCGGCTACGGCTCGGCGGAGTATGTCATGTTCTACAGCAGCGGCGGTCGTTGGACCAACCGCCTCGACGGCGTGGTCGTCGCCATGGAACTGGTCGAGAAATCCCCGGAACTCCGCGTCGGCACCGCCAGCCAACTCGAAGCGCTGGTCCATCCGGGCGACCGGGTCACGATGGGGAACGGCAACAGCTTCGAATTCACACCAGTAGTTTGGGCGGAGCCCACCACCGCCCCCGGCACCTACGAACTCAAGTTCAAACTCGTGGACGTGAGCGGCGGCCCGTCGCCCCTGCTCGAATCCGGCATCGTCACCTTCTGGTATCGCGTGGTGCCGGAACCGGAACTGACCGTCGCCAAGACGGTCACCGTCATGATGCCGGCGATTACGGACGGCTACGTGCTCGAGGAAGCGCCCACCGTGGAGGGGCCCTGGACTGCCGTGACCACCGCTCCGACCATCGAAACACTCACCGGCGGGCACAGCGCCGCGCAAACCGGGAACAAGTTCATCACCCAGCCCGGCGAGCCCGGCTCGAAGTTCTATCGCCTCCGCAAGCTGTGACCTCGGCTGCGCCGACCGCCCCCGGGACAGCGTGCCCTCGGCCGACCCGGACGCAGACCCTGCTCGTCCTGGCGTTGGCCGCGCTCGCCCTTTGGGCGCCCAGCGCGTTAGCGCATACCCATGTCGAAATCGTCTACCGCGAGGGCCAGTTGCGCCTCCTCTACTACGACTTCGACTACGGCGAAGCCGATCCGGCGGACGTGCGCTTGGAAGTCGGCCTGCCCGCGGCCCGGCCCATCCCGCCCCTCAGCGCTTACACCCACCTGCTGGGCGAAGCGGGCGCCACCACCTGGATTCTGCCCCAGGCGCAGGACCCCGAACTGCTTTGGCTCGGCATCGGGAACGAAAGCCTGCGCGCGACGGACTTCGCCGGCCCGTTGCAGTTGACGCTGCAAGCCGTGGAAGGTCCCGGGCACTTTGCCTTGTTCTTCCAGGACCCCTTCGGTCAACCGATCCCAGGGATGAACAGCCGGGACGGGTTGGATGGAGACGACACCCTGGCCGTGCCCCTTGGCAGCCATCTGCACTGCAACTGGGCCTTCTCCGCCCCGGGCCGTTACCGCCTGCGCTTCGTGGCCACGGGAACCCTCCGCGCCGGCAACACCCCCATCGCCTCGGCGCCCACGGACTGGTTCTTCGACGTGGTGGCCCCACCGCCGCCGGTCCTGACGCTGACGCGCGCGCCGGGCGACACCCTGCAACTCGCGCTCGAGGCCCAGCCCGGCCTGAACTACGCCCTCGAGCACACCGCGACGTTCGCCGACTGGACCCTGCTGACCAACCTCCACGCCTCCGTCGCGCTTACGCTCCACTCGCTGCCCGCGGACCCGGAGCCGACCCGGTTCCTGCGCGCCCGGCTCAACACGGAGGAAGTTCAGCAGGAGGCGAATGGAACGTTCCTCACGGAACACCCGTGAAGGGGCGGGGTCGGGGAGCCCAGGCGGTGCGTCACAGGCGGATGACATGGTCAGGCCGAGGATGGGGCGGGCCTGGCCGTCTCCTACACGTGGTTCGGGGATGATTTTCGGCAAAGCACCGGCCCCGTGGCCCGAGATGATCTCCGGGTAAGGGGAAAGCTCAAACGGGCTCCCCCTGTCCCCCTTGTTGACCAAAGCGCGATTTTCTGTAGATTGAGCCCATGCCGACTGCCACCAGCGAGCCCCGAATGGCGGCCCCCGAGGCGGTGGCCGGGCTCAATCGCCGCATCGAAGCCATCCAGGCCGAACTGCACCGCCTCCTCCGGGGTCGCGCCAGCCTTCAGGTCATTCTACCCGGCCTGCACGACGAAGCCAGCGGGCGCGTGGACGCGGAGAAACTGGCGGCGCACCTCGGGGTGCCGCTCAAGCGCCTCGCCGAGGGCCTCCGCCTCAATTACAAGGCCGTCCATCGCAACCCCTCCGCCGCGGGCTTCCAGCCGGCGCTGCGCCCGGTCAAACGGTGTGCGGAAATCCTCGACGGCTTCTTTCCCCAGCCTGAAACCGCCCGCGTCTGGCTGAACACGCCGCACCCCGACCTCGAGGGACGCACCGCGCTCGAACTCATCCTGGCCAACCGCCCTGCCGCGGTCCTGCGCATCCTCGAGAGCGCCGCCGCCGGCGTGCCGGTCTGATGCGCCCTCCCCGAAACCTGGCCGTCGCCCTCGCCACCATCCCGCTGGCCGCCGCGCGCGGGCCGTGGTTCCGCGCCGTCGGGTACACGCACCTCCTCGGCCCACCGCCGGGATCCAGCGGCCCGCCGCAACCCCTGTGGGGCGGCGCCGCGCGCCTGATGGGAGCCCGCTTCACGCCTCCCGGCCTTTTTGACTCGGTCTACCTCGCGGGCAACCCACTCACCGCCTTCCTGGAAGTCGCCGCGCTCGTGCAGTTCCCCGGAGGCCCGGCCATCGTCCGGACCGCTCCTTGGGTGGTCGTGACGGTCGAGGGATTCTTGAACGATGTGCTGGAGCTGACCGACCCCGCCACCCTCACGGCGCTGGGCACCTCCACACCCGAAGTCACCGGTCCGTGGGTCCTGGCAGAAAGCCCGCCCACCCAACTGCTCGGCCGCTTGGCCCATGCTTCCCGCCGCATCACCGGCATCCGCTACGCCTCCACCAAGCATCCGGGCGGGACCAACTTGGTGGTCTTCCCCGATCGCCTCGCCGCAAGAGCCGGGAGTTACCTCGAGGTATACGATCCACACGCCGATCTTGCCCAACGGCTTCCTTGACCCGGTCCAACCGCTTGCTGGACGCTCCTGGCCCGGCTGGGTGCGTTGGTGATGTTCCAGGGCGGACGCATCCTTGGCTTCGTCTGATTCCGCCCACCGCGGGGGACTCGGGCCTCCCGGCAGAGAACCTCCCCATGGCCCCACGGCTTGTCGGTTCGGCCTGCACCCGCTAGCCTCCTCTCCGTTCATGCGCCGGACTGTGTCAGTTGCCAGGCAAGGTCCTTATGTCGGCCCGCTTTGACCTCATTATCACCGCGGGCCACCCGAACCGCACCGCCGAGTTCCGCCTGTGCGACGAACACAGCGCCCAACACGCCTTCCGCCAGACCGATCTCGCCGCCAACCCATGAGACTCGCCCTGCAAGTCATCAATGGTCTCGAACGCGAGGGGCTGATTCGACGTCCAGCAATCGGGGGCGCGATGGCTCTGCTCTTTCACGATGAGCCGGTCGTCACCTTTGACCTGGATGTCTTTTGTCTCCTGCCTCAGTCGGGGCTGCTGGTGAGCCTGGAGCCGGTCTATGGCTCGCTCCGAGCGCGCGGATACCAAGCTGAAGCGGAGGCTGTCGTTATTGGCGGGGTGCCAGTGCAGTTTATCCCGGCCTACAATGAGTTGGTGACCGAGGCGGTCGAGCAGGCCGAGGAACGGTCGTTCGACGGAGTACCCGCGCGCGTGCTGACCGTCGAGCACCTGCTCGCAATCATGGTCCAGACCAACCGGCCGAAGGACCGGGAGCGGTTGGCGTCTATGGCGGGGCGGGTGGCCATGGATCGGGACCGCTTGACGGCGATACTGAGCCGGCATCACTTGTTGTCCGCATGGAAAGCGCTGAACTTCGCGTGCTGAACACGCCCGCGTCGCCCGTTTCCGCCGCCACGGCGCTCGAGCTGGCGGAGCGGGTCTTCGCAGCGAAGGCGAGGCGGCGGGACTGGCTCGCCCGCCTGCCGGTCGAGCAGAAGTACCGCCGATTCCTGCAACTCCAGCGCATGGTCTGGGAGACGCGTCGGGCGGCCGGGAAACCGTGCCCGGCCCCGTGGCCCGAGATGATCCCCGGGTAAGGGGAAAGCTCAAACGGGGGGCGCATCTCAGTTGCCTGTGGGTGTTCACTCCAAGTCATGGGTCTGGCGGATGTGGTGTTCCAAGGCGGACGGCCTGGCTGCCTCCGGGCTGGAAGATTCTGGCGGTTGTCTCCCAACGCCTCTCCGCCGGATTGACGACCCGCGCCACTGGGCGGTGGTTCTGCATCACCACCCCCTCATGCCCGGCGGCCCTCTCTTCCCGCCATTGGCCAAGTGGGCCGCCATGTCCTTCACATCCGCTGTCTTCGTCAGACCGCGAACCGTGGTCCCGTTCGTCCGCCGTCTCGAGCGGGCGTGTCTGAAGGCCCTCGAACCTGCTCCGGCAACAGTTTGCGCAGGCGCGCGGTGGTCTCATCGCGGTCCATCACGCTGGCCGCGACCGCCAGGGTGAGTTCTTCCCACTCCGGTCCATCGGCTTTTGGTTCGATCCCGTTCAGCCGCAGGAACACCAGGCACGCGCCCAGCGCCGCCCGCTTGTTCCCGTCAAGGAACGGATGGTTCCGGCACAGGTGGAACAGATACGCCGCCGCCACCTCGGCCAGGTCCTGGTAGGGCGATCGGCCGCCCCAGGTCGCCTGCGGGGCCGCCACCGCCGATTCCAGCAGCGCCATCTCCCGCACGCCATCCGATCCGCCGAACCTCGCAATGGCCTCGGCGTGAATCTCCTGCACGATCGCCACCGTGAGATGGAAGCAATCGTCCGGCGTGGCGCTCATGCCAGTCGCTTCATCGTCCGCGCATAGTCCTTCATCGTCGCCTTGACGACCTTCGAGACCTCCTCACGCGAGGGGCGCGGGCGGAGGGGGGTGATCGTGAGAGTGCCCCCCGCATGCACCTCCACGTTCACCTCGTCGCCGACCTTGAGGTGCGCCAGGGCCATCAAAGCCGCGTCGAACATCAGCCCCTGCGAGTTGCCAATCTTGGTGATCGTCTTGATCATGGCGGAAAACTATGTTTTACGGGTGATTCCGTCAAGCCGGTTGCCCGGCGAAGGCTGCCAAAAGGAGGGACTGCGGAGGCTGTCCTCCCGGTCCTCGCAGATGGGGTGACGGTGACGTCGTCGTGCATCCCGTTGGCCGTGGCGTTCTCGTGCGCATCCGTGTGGTCCTCCGGGTGCAGCGTTGCGAAACGCGCGTCGGAGATGGGAGCCTTCGCAGCGACGGGCTTGCCATCGCCAAGGTTCGTCGACCGAACAACGCGAGGGCCGACAGCGGTGCAGTGTTCGGTCGAAAGCTTGGCGCGAAAAGCACGTTCCGGCTTTCGATGCGCCGTTGCCGGACGAATTCTGGCTGGGCCGGGGATGAAGCTGCTGCTGGATACCCACGCGTTCATCTGGTGGGACGGTTCGCCGCTGACGGAAGCCTGGCCGGTCGTCAGCCATGATCCGTTGATTGCCCAATACCCCGTGACGGTGATTTGGTGACGGCCCGCCACACGCGTGGCGCAGCGACTCCAGTCGCCGGTGTGCCAACGGTGCCGCCGTCCGCCCTTGGCGCTCCAACGTCTCCGCGAGGATCCGCGCCACCTGCCCGCTTGCCCTGTTTTCCCCAATCCCCGGGCCACCCTCACCTCGCCGTCAAGCCCAGGGGATGGTTTGCCCCCTCCCTCGTTCGGCGACCCTCGCCTTCTCGGGTGAGGAGTCGAGACCTGATCCGCGCCCGGTTCCGAGGCCGGTTCAGGGGCTGGACACCATCTCGGCCACGACACCCTCGCTGAGGTAATCGAGCCGGACCGCCAGGCCGGCGGGCAACCCGCTGACCTCGAAGTCGCTGCGGAAGTCCCGGTGCCTCGAGCCGGCGCTCACGATCAGGAACTCCTGGCCGATGACGGGCGTGAAACCCGCCACGAACTCGAGGCGCAAGCGTCCGCCGAGCCAGAGGGAGTGGCTCGCCCGTAACTGGTCGTGTTCCGTGCCGGGCGTCGTCCCACCGATCCGCACGGTTAACCGGCTCTCCGACCCCAAGTAGGCGGCGGTGGCGTTGAACTCGAGCAATCCGAACCCGGTGGGTCCGCCGGGACGGAGGTGCGCGACATTCGTGATCACGTAGAAGTCGCCGCTCGTGCCCCGGCCCACCTGCCCGGGGCCGTGGATTTCGCCGGCCAACGCGCGCCAGGAACCCGCCGGACTGAGCGTGCCGCCGTGCAGCCGCGTCAGGCCCTGGACCGTCTGCGTGAACGCGCCTGCGACCGTGAGCGTGCCGGTGATCTCCATGACGCCCCGGTTGGTGAAGGTGTTGAGGAACCGGGCGTTGCCGGTGCCGACCTGACGCAGCAGACCGGCGTTGTCGAAGACGCCGGGGTCCGGACCGCCCGACGTCGAGCTGGTGAGGTTGGTGACGGTGTAGGTGGCCCCCGGCAGGTTGCGGAACACGCCGCCGTAGCGGGGGCGCGAGCTGCTGAGGTAGTTCCACTCCCCGGCGTTCTCCAGGTCGCCATCGAACCAGACACCCGCCTCCCCCAGCACGCCGTCGTTGCGCACCACGCCATCCCCGCGGACGCGCGTGCTGGTCCCGGTGAGGAGGCTGTTCGTGCCGCTGAGCCGGAGCCCGTTGTCGAGGAAGAGCGTGCCGGAACGGATCTCGGCGTTGGTCAGACTGAAGCCGGCCGGCAGGCGGACGGTGGCGCCGTTGACGACCAGCGTCGGTCCGGCGAGCAAACCGATGAACTGGTTCGAACCGCCACGAAGCAACAACCGGCCCGCGCCCGTGAAGGCGCCTGACAGGAGCCAGCCCGGACGCCGGTTGGCACCCGTGAGGTCCAGCGTGGCCCCCGCCGCGAGGGTGACGGGACCGGCGAGCGTGCCACCACCCGAGAGTTGGAGCGTGCCTCCCGCAACCTCGATCGTCCCGGAGCTTTCGAGCGCCGTGCTGACGACGTTGGTCCGGGGATTCGCCGCTTTCACCAGCGTGCCCAGGTTCTCAAAGGTGCCCGGGCCGCCGACCGTGCGGTTCGTGGCCAACTCGAACCGGCCCGCCGCCAGATTGCGGAAGACCGCGCCTGCCTCGAGGTTCAACGCGGTCGTCTGAGCGCTGGTCTGCGGCTGCCAGACCGAGTTGCCCGCATGTTCGATTACGGCGTCGGCTTCGACCGTGAACGGGCGCCGCAGCACCAACCCGTCGTTCACCCGCAATCGGCCGGGCCCGGCGAACTCGGCGCCGTTGGCCACGTCTTCCCGCCCGACCGTCAGGCGGTTGTTGACCGTCAGGTCGCCCCGGATATGCACACGCCCGTGCTCCCAGCGGAAGTCGGCCAGGGTGGTGGGGTGACGAAAATCGAGCGTGCCCTCGCGGAACGTGATCGGGTTCGCCAGCGCGAGCGGGCCGTTATCAAACACGGCCTCGGTGTTGATGAACGCCAACGGACCGGCGCCGGGCTGGAACTCGCCGGTGAACTCGGCGGCCAGGCTCTCGAAGGTCGAGCCCCCCGTCACCGCGTAGCGTCCGGCGAACGTGGCGTCTGTCCCGCGGAGACTCAGCGTGCCGGCACCTTCGATGACGCCGCCGGGCAGGAGGCGGACCGTCCCGGCGCTGTCGCTGATCCGCAGCGCGGCGCCGGGAGCCAGTTCGAGGCGTCCCGATTGAACCAGGCTTCCCTGCAATTCGGCCTGGCCGGCGCTGATCTCCCAGACGCTGTCGTTGGTGACCGTGACGCCGATCCACCGGAGAAGGCCCGTACCGCCCGTCTGGCGGAAGCGACCGCGGTTCCAGAGCGTCGAGCGGTTGCCCTGCCAGTCGCGCGGCGCCGTGCCGGCCACCGCCTCGAAGAGAACCCCGGGACCGAGGAGCCAGTGCGCGTTCGCGGCCCGGCCATCGTTGTCGAGATGGCCCGCGGTCCAGCTCAGCGGGCCGCCTTCGACCACGAGCGTCTGGCCGCCGATGCCCACCGCGTTCGCCGAAGTGCCGCCCTGCAGCGAGACCGGGCCGGCGAAGGTCATCGTGCCGTCGCCGCGCACGGTCGCGCCCGAACCGAACGTGACGGGGCCCTCGAGGCGGAGGTTCGCGCGGTTCGACAACACGCCCCCCTGCAGCGTCAGCGGCCCGGCGAACCTCGAGTCCGACTGGATCGCCAGGTTGCCGCCCGTCAGCCGCAGCGTTTCGGTCCCGGTCAACGTGTTCACGAGTGAGCTGCCGGTCGTGTGGCTGATCACGACGTCGCGTCCCGGACGATCCAGCACCACATCGTCCCCGGGTATGGGCCGCGCCGGTGCCCAGTTGCCGGCGGTATCCCAGCGACCGTCCGCGTCCACGCCCCACCGGACGGGGCCATGCACGCCGAAGCGCGAGGTGAACTCTGTCCCCAGAGGATTCCCGTAAACGTCCCTCGCGGCGGTCGTGACCCGCAACCGGTATTCACCGGCCGGCAACGGGGCGGTGAAGGCGAGCGTCGCCGTAAGCGTTTCAGTATCGAAGCGCGTGCCACCGCCCGTCACCGGCGTGCCGTTGGTGAGCGCGAGTTGGAGCCCGGCCGCCAACGTCGTCGGGTCCATCGGATCGGTGAACCGCACCTGCAGCGCGGTCAGACCGCCCACCGCCCGCGCATAGCCGTCGGGTGGGTCGACCGCCGTCACCGACGGTGCAAGCACGGTGAAGTTCCAAGCCGCTGGCGGTGCCGCGACGGCGCTGCCGAGGACATCGAGCGCGTGGGTCGTCACCTGGGCGCGGTATCGGCCACTGCGGAGCGGAGGCGTTGGAGCGAACGCCATCCGGTTCGAGATGACGGAGAACACCAGCCCGGACACATCCACCGGCACATCATCGGCGGTGCCCACCTGCCCGTCGGCCCCCGCGTGGTCGAGTCGGAACCCGCCGTTGCGGAGGGAGGCGGCGTCCATGAGCGTCGAGAACCGCGCCGTGAGCTCGGCGGGCGCGCCAGGCCGATGGCTCGAGTTGTTGGCGGGCGTGGTCGCGATGACCGCGGGCGGTAAGACCCGGAAGTCCCAGGTCCGCGGCGTGGCGAGCTTCACGCCCGAGGCGTCGGCGAGGTCCGTCGAGGCCACGAGCCGGTAGCGACCCGAGCCAAAGGCCGGTTCCCGGGCAAGCGTCACGGTGCGCGTTCGTTCGTCGTAAGTCAGCGTGACGTTTACTGAGGTGTCGTCGGCGGTGCCCAACGCGCCATCCGAACCCGCGGTCGTCACCCGCAAACCGGCCGGTAACGAGGCCGGGTCCATTGGTTCACTGAAGCCGACCACCAACGCCGTCAGCCCGCCCGGCGCGAGATCGGCGCCGGCCGCCGGGCGAATCAGGCGCACGAGGGGCGCGGTCTGGTCCGGCGTGAGCGTGACGGTTAAGTCGTCCGTCCAACGCTCGTTGCCCGCGGTGTCCACGGCGCGTGCCCGGAGAACCACCGAGACTGGATCACCCGTTGCGGGCGCGACCGTGACCGGGATTTGAAAGGGGAAGGACCCCGCCGTGGCCAATCGCTGTCCGTTCACGTACAGCTCGAGCTCGCGCACCGCGACATCGTCGCCGGTCGCAAACGTGAGCAACGGGCTGGAGCCAGCCTCCAGTGTTGCTCCGTTGCTCAGTGGCGGGCCAAAGGCGACAGTCGGACGCTGCTGAGCCCGGTCAGGCGCGAGGTAGTTGAGCACCTGCAGCCCGGCCTCGTCGTCGGCCACATAGGCCAACCCCCGGTGCAGCACCACGGCGAAGGGATCGCCCGGCGTCGGCAAACTGGCCAGGAAGTTCGTCGTCGTGTTGCCGCTGCGCACGTCGTAGAGCGAGAAGGCCAGGCTGGTCTGACCACCGAAGCTGGTGATCGCCGCCAGCAGACCCGAACCGTTATCGGCGAAGTCGTGGATCGCCGCCTGGGTTCTCGGTTGGGTCGCCCGCACGACGGGTGCAGCGGGGTTGGTAACGTCCAGGATCGTGAATCCCCGGAAATAACCGACGTACGCGCGCCCGCCGCCCGCGAAGAGCTTGCGGCCCGGTTCAAGCGGAGCGGCCTCGCCGCTGATGGGCGTCCGGGAGAGTTCGGTCAGCTCGCTCCCGCTGCGCCGGAAGATGTGGAGCGCTTCGGCGGTCAGCACGTGGAGCAGGTCCCCGTCCACCGCGAGGTCATGGACGACCTCCGGCAACGGCACGGACAGAAGCAGCCCGCCCGTGGCCAGGTCCACGACGAGCAGGTCATCCCCGCGGTTGAAGTAGCCGTAGGGCGACGCCAAAGCCACCGCGTTGGGCGTGGCTCCCGACAGGTTCGTGATCACCAGGGGCGACTCCGGACTGCGGACATCGAGCAGGGTCGTCCCCTCGCGATGTCCCACGAGGGCCAGCCCGCCGGACAACGCCACGCTGCTTGCCCGGTTCAGGGCGAACTGGGTCAGGCGCACCGGCGCGCGTGGGTCGGTCAGGTCAAATACCGCCAAGCCCGCCGTCCCATCCGCCACCACGGCCAGGTCCCCCTCGACCGCGAGGTCGCGTGCTTCGCCCGGCGTGTCCGCGCCACCGATCACCCCCAACGGCCAGGCCTCGGCACCCAAGGGCTCGCCGCCGGAACGGAACTCGACGCCGTCCGTCACCCCGTCCCCGTCCGTGTCCGGCAGATCCGGGTTCGTGCCGACCACCTGCTCGGCAAAGTCGCTCAGGCCGTCGGCATCCCGGTCCGGCGCCGCGGGTGGGCCGGCCATCACGGCGCCCGGCACCATCGTCGCCCGGCCGGCATTCCTCGACCGGAACTGGTTCACCCCGACGCGACCGGTCAGCGGGTCGGCATAGCCGATGAGGTAGTCGGTGTCCGGTGCGAGAATCAACCCTTCAAACCGGCCCGCGGCGTTCAACGTGCCCCGCCGCACGAACCCACGGTTCACGTCCAGCAACCACCACGCGTGCGCCCGGTCCGGCAGTCCGGGAATGACCGCGTTCCCAGCCGCGGGCTGCGGACCATGCCGGACGACCCCGCCCGCCATCACCGGTTGGCCGATGCTCGCGATCAGCTCTTGCAGGAGGGCGAGCCCGCGGGAATAGCCCTCGTGCGTGTGCGACCAGCCATCCGCCACGGTGTCCTCGAGCACCGCCTCCAAGCTGGCGGCAGCCGCCTCGATCCCCGCGAGGTCAAAACCCGCGGGATCACCGCCGGGCAAAATCCCCTCGAATCGCACAATCAACGCCTCGACGTCGGCCTCCGACCGGTTGGCAGGTCGAGGCCGCGCCAGAATCGCGTCGCGCTCCGCCGGGGTGATGCCAAAGCCGCCCGGTGAATGGGCCGTGGCAGCGTCCCGGATCCCCTCGAGCAGGCCCGCCAACAGCGGAACCTCGGCCAGGTGAATGAACCGCCAACCCTCGCCGTACACCCGGTCCAGCAACACCCCCAGCCGGGTTTCGACCTCGTACTGCAGCAGGAAGGGATTCCCGGGCGCCACGGCCATCAGTGCAGGGCCGTGGAGGGAAGCCGCCCGCGGGTTCATGATCCGGCAGTCGCGGAACGTCCGATACGCCAGCCCCGTGTCGAGCAAGGACTTTAGCGCCACCGCCGAGTCCGCCCACGGCTTCAACGGACCGGTGAAGCTCGAAGCGCAGCCGATCCCGAAGTCAATCAGCTTGGTCGTGACCGTGCTCAACTCGTCGGTCTTGAAGCAGTTCTTCGGGTCAATGCCACAGTCGCGAACGCCCTGCAGGGCGGCGGTCGTGAACGACATGGCGCAGTTCGCTGCCGCGCCCTTCATGTCGGGGATCAGCCCCAAGAGTCCGGTGAAGGTGTCCGTGGCCGAAAAGATGAACTGCACCTTCTGCAGCTCGCACGGGTCCGGCTCCTGGTTGTCGCACAGACCATTGGAGTTCGCGTCTTCACAGTCGTCCGGGTCCTCCTCGTCGGGATCACCCTCCGGTCCGTTGCCGGGGCTGCCCGGAGCGGCCCCATGCCAGCCGGGTTGGCGCACGCCCACGCCTGGATCCGTCTCGGCAAAGCGCCCATCCGCCGTGACGGTCATGGGCCCCGCGATCTCCCAGCGCCCCGTGTCGTGATCGAAACTCCACAACGCTGTCTTCGCGCCCGGCGGCAGCACCTCCCCCGTGATCGGGTCCGGCAGGTTCGGAAAGCGGACCGGGACGGGACGATCGAAGTTGCCCGGTCCGTCGGTCTGAATGGTGATCACCAACGGGAGGTTCAGCCCCGGGGGCAGCGGCTCGGGAAGCCGGTCCGGGGCCACGGGCGCCAGGCCCACCCGGCCGCCCCGCGTGCCATCGTTGGCGAAGAGCGCGTTGGGTGGCACCCGGATTTCCACACCGGCCAGCGCCGGTTCCGCCACCAACAGCGAGGGCGGAAACGTGACGACGGTGGTGTCCGTCGCGCTCACGGGCTGCAACGCGTCGGCCGGCACCAACGGGAGGAAAACCAGGCCGTCGCCGTTCGCCAGGTTGTTGGTCGAGCCGGGTTCCGCTTCCCACGCCTTGCCGACGAAGGGGTAGTAGGCCCCGCCCGGCCACTGGCTCAGCGGCGAAGTCCGTCCGTCCACATGCACGAAGAACCGGCCCGCCGGCGCCGGTTGCAGCACAAACGCGCCACGCGCATCCGTCACCGCGCGCAGCGTCTGCTCCGCACCGTCCACCGTGATCGTAACGCCCGGCAAAGGTCGGTCCGTGCCATCGGTGTTCTTTTCTGACGCGAACACGCGACCGCGAACCGCCGTCGCCCCGACCGGGGTCGCGTTGGCCGTGGTGAACGTCACTTCGATCCGGCCGCCGGGGAGCCCATCTCCATCCGCATCGAACGCCCGCCCCGCCCCGTCCAAGACCCCGAAACCGTCAAACCGTGCCACGATGCGCGTGTTCGAGGGCAACGGCTCGAGGTAAAACAGCGCCGCCGAGCGCCGGTCCGTCGCCAACTCAACGCGCGTGAGCAATGTCCGGCCTGCCGCGGTCGCCGAAACGAGCGTCGTATCCAGCACCGTCTCGGCGGCGAGGGGGGCGTCGAATCGAAACACCGTCTCGCGGTTCACCGAGACCCCGGTCTCCCCGTCGACTGGCGAGGTCTCGACGATCCGCGCGGGCGCGCCGCTGACCTGGGCCAACCGGAAGAACCGGTGCTGCGCTCCGACGGTCACCACGACCGCCCAAGGCCCGCCCGCCGTGGCCGGTGAGCCGGGTACGCGGGACCAGGAGGCCAGGGCCCCGACCGCTGCCGACTCCTCGAGCGCAAACCCCGCCGCCGCGGCCGGCGCCCCGATCCGGAACCGGCCCCCGGGCAGGGCTTCGATCTCGAGCGCCGGAGTGGCGCCGAGGGCCGTCCCGGCCAACAGGCCCAGCCACACGCAGTGATATACGCGGACGTGCATCTTGAGATAAGTACAAGCTATTGACGGGGCGTACCTTGGCGGGCGGGCCGCGGGGATTCAAGACCAAAGCCTTTTCCTGGGCGGCTGGCTTCCATCGCGGCCGGCGGCAACAAACAGCCTTCCCGCGCCGCCCGGAAACAAGTTGAATCCCGCGCGCATGGACTCGACGCGACGGGCCGCTCTGGCCGCTTTCCTGGTGCTCTCCGCCCCCCTCCATTCCCAACCGGACACGCCGGCCTTTGACGGCGCCAAGTGGATCTGGTTCTCGCGCGAACCGATGCCCATCACCACCGCGCAGAGCTTCCCCGGGGGCGCCAACTACTTCCGCGCCGCACTGACGTTGCCGGATCCCACCGGGCTCGAGACGGCGGAGTTGCTGATCACCGCGGACAACCTCTTCTCGGTTTATGTGAACGGCCAGCTCGCGGGCGAAAGCGAGGCCGACCACAGCGCGTGGGGCAATCCCAAGCGATTCGAGGTCACCCACCTGCTGGTGCCGGGGCGGAACGTCGTCGCCGTCGAAGCCATCAACACCATGCCCGGTCCCGCCGGGTTGCTGCTGAAGCTCGAGGCGCGCCTGGCCGCCGGTCCGCCCCGGGTGATGGTCACGGACGAGACGTGGCTCAGCACCGATCAGGAGACGCCGCAATGGGAGCAGCCCGGATTCGACGATGCCGGCTGGCGGGCGGTGCATGTGGCCGGAGATTACGGCGCCGCCCCGTGGGGCCGGGTCGTGGTCCGCTCGGCCTTGGTTCGCGCCGGCGAACCCCTGGATGAACGACGCCGGCAGGTGCGGGAGGCGCTCGAGGGCCTCAAGGAAGCGGCCCGGACGGGCGTGGGGCCGGGACCGCGACCGGTGCGGGAAGTGATTCCGCCGGACGACTACCCGTGGCCGGAGGGCGTGGTGTTCGTGGGCCAGGACTGCAGCCTGTACCGCCCGGTCCACCACACCGGCACCAGCGCCGACAGCCTGACCGTGACCATCTTCAACCCCCACCATACCCGCGCGTTCCCGGAACATGACCTGCCCGCGCCCGTCAAGATGGGCCGCCAACTGCTGGCCTTGCGGCCCGCACGACCCGGCGTGGTGCCCGAGGTGCTGGTTGACGCCGGCCCGGGCGCGATCGGTTCGCCCAGCGTGTCGTTTGACGGCCGGTGGATCTACTTCTCCATGGTCCGCGCAGGCGAGGCCTTCTTCCACCTGTACCGGCTCTCGGTCGAGGAGGGCGAACTCGAACGGCTCACCGACGGTCCGTTCCACGACCTCGAGCCGGCGGAGTTGCCCGATGGCCGGATTGTGTTCGCCTCGACGCGGATCGGGACGTTCGAGGAATACCACCAACCGCCGTCGCGGGCCCTGTTCGTCCTGCCCGCCGGGGGCGGCATTCCCCGGCCGTTGACGCACACATTCATCTTTGACAACGAACCGGAAGTCCTGGCCGACGGACGCCTCCTGTTCATCCGGTCGGACAACTTCTTCGACCGCGGCAAGGTCGAGACCCTGCTGCATGCGGTGCATCCGGATGGCACGGGGGGATACACCGAGTTCGGGCTCGAGCTGGGACCCGAGTACGGGGATCGTCTGCGCGCCTTCCACTGTGGCAGCCCCGCCCCGCTCCCGGACGGGCGGGTGGCCTTCGTCACGGGATCGAGCATCGCCGTGGGCCGGCCGGGTTGCGCTGCCCGGGATCTCCAACACCTGCGGGTCGAGGCCGCCGATGTCGCGGCGTTGCCGGACGGACGCCTGCTCTGTACTGTCGTCGGTCGCACACCCCTCGACGTTGCCCGCAAGAACGGCCGGCAACCGAACCCCCAGTATCGGTTCGAGCAACTCGCGCTGCTGGATCCGGACCGCCCCGCGGGAGGGGCGGTGATCGTGTTCGACTCGGGCGGTGACCCCATTCATTCCCCGGTTTTCCTCGGCCCGCGGCCGCGCCCACCGCAGTTGGTGGCGAAGGTGGACCCGCACCGCGCCGACGACCTCCGCGCGACGGGCGAGCTGTACTGACAGAATGCCCGCCTGACGCAGAAGACGACGGCGGGTTGGGGTCACGTGCGGGCCATTCGGGTGCTGGCGGGCAAGGGGCTGACCGTACGTTCTTCCCATTCCTACATTGTGCACGCCGGCAGCGAGGTCACGGAATTGGGCACGGTACCCTTGGCGCCCGACGGTTCCTTCGCCATCGAGGTGCCTGCCGACACGGCCATTGCCCTTCAGGCGGTGGACGCCGAGGGCCGTTCCGAGCTGAACGAGATGTCCTGGATCTATGTGCGCCCAGGCGAAACGCGGGGATGTGTGGGCTGCCACCAGCCGCGCCAGGTCGCGCCGCCCAGCAGCCTCGCGACGCTTCAAGCGCTGCGAACCCCGCCGCTCCGACTGCTGGGCCAGGGCCAACCCCACCGGTTTCGGGGCAACAACGCGGCGGTGACGGGCCTGATGGAACTTCAGTTCGACCGCTACCGTGAAGTGGCCGGGCTCAATCGCCACGTCGAGGCTTCCCATCCCGACGCCACCGGCCAGGAGACGGTTCAGTCGTTGATGGCTCAACTCGAGGGCCGGGACCCGGCGCGACGCATCTCGGCGGCCCAACGCCTGGCGATCTTCCGAGATCCCGCCGCGGCCTCGGTGCTCGAGCAAGGCCTGCGTGCGGAGGAACGCGAAGCCCGCGTGGCGGCGGCCTTCGCCCTGGCCACCTGTGGCACCCGCGCGTCCGTACCCGCGTTGCTGAGGGCCTTGGAGGATGCCGATCCGCTGGTGGCCCAGGCCGCGGCGGTGGCCCTGGAGAACCTGACCGGCCAGGCCCGGGACTTCGACGCGTTTGTCGAGGTCGGTCGCCGTGCCGAACAAGCGCGCGCCTGGCGGCGTTGGTTCGAGCTCAACGGCTGGGACACGCTCGAGACCAAACTGGTGGCGCGATTGCATCAGGGCGACCGCGATCAAGTCCGCCGTGCTGCGGTGGCGTTGGGACGCATCGGCGGGCCGGCGGCGCGCGAAGCGCTTCGCGGGTACGTGGCCCGCGAACGCGAGGTCAACCCGTATCCGGAATGGCGTCAGCACCACCAGGGTGATGGCACCCGGTTCAATGCGCATTCCCCGGCCAACCCGCGCACGTTGCAGGCGGCCGTACGGGCGCTGGGCTACCTCCAGGACGCCGCCGCCGCGGCGCTGCTCGCCGAGACCGCCCAGGGTCATACGGACCCCGCGACCGGAAACCTCTTCCTGGCCGAGGCCGCCATCGAAGCCCTGGGCCGGATCGGTGCCCCGGAGGCGGAGGTCGCCTTGATCCGCCTGTTCGTGGGGCTTCCCGATTATCCAGAGCATACCCGCTGGTACGGCGATCACGACGCGCTCATCGCCTGCCACGCCGCACCGGTCCACTACTTCATTACCGAGGCGCTGGACGCCCTGGGTTCGACCCGCGCCGGCGACCTCGTCCCGCACCTCATCCGGTCCGTACCGACGGACACCGACCGGGCGCTGTTCCCGGGGAACGACGACTGCGAGACCCTGGTGGGCCGGGTGCTGCGTCGCAGCGGGGCGGAAGCGGCCGTGGTCGAAACCTGCCTGGCCCTGCTCGGCGACCCGGCGGCGGCGCCGGTGGACACGATTGCGCAAGCCCTGGCAAGCACCCATCAGGCCTGGGGCGGGAAACCCGATCCCGAGAATCGCGCGGCACAGATCCTCTCCCTGGTGTGTCGTGATCGCCGTTTCGAACCCCGCCTGCGCGCCGCCTTCGCGCGCTACCACGTGCTCGGCAATGATATACCGCGCGTGTTTGACACGGGGATTCCCGTGGTCACCAAGCTCCCCACCAGGCATTGGGTGTCGTTCTACCTGGCCCGGGCGCTCGGGAACCTGGCCGATCCGCGGTCGGCGGAGACCTTGCTGAGTGCGCTGGCGCAATCGCCGGCCGAGGCGGCCTCGGGCCGACCCGACCCGTTGGGGCCGGGGGTACTGTTTCTGCACAACGATCTAACGCCGTGCTGGCGTGCCGCGGTCGCCTGGGCCCTGGGGCGGTTGGGCGATCCGCGGGCGGTGCCGGTGCTGGTGGGCATCGTGCGGGACTTTGACAATGCTCCCGACACGCGGCATGCGGCGGCCGAGGCCTTGGGGCGCCTCGCGGATCCGGCCACGCGCGAGGCGCTGCGGATGCTGGCATCGGGTTACCCCGAGATCTCGACACGCCGTGCGTTGCTCGAAGCGGCCGGCGGGGTCGGACCACGACAACTGCCTCCGCCCGAGTTCGTTGGCGCAGCAGAGGCCCCGGTTTCTGGTCGTTAGGAGTCGTTTCAGGACTGGTTCTTGACGCCCAAGCTCGCCGGGTCGGGTCGTTCAGGCTGATCTCCCACCCTCGGACCGGCCGTGCGCCCCCGCACGGGTCCGCAGGAGCATCAGCAAGGTGCGCGGCCGAAAGCGTTTGCCAATCCATTTCCGCGCTCTACCATCGCACCGACCAATGACTCCGACAGGGCTGATCTTGCATACCGCAAGGCGCGCCGAAGGGCGCGCTGTCGGCCCGGTACAGTCGGATTGACAAACCCCTGAACCCCCAAACCATGACACGCAAAGCACTCCTGCTGTCGCTCGCCGCGACCCTGCTCCTCGGGGCGCCAGCGAGCCTTCACGCCCTCCCGGTGATCACCGATGTCGTCGAATCCGGTGGCGATGACGAACGGGATGCCCAAGGGAATCCCTTCGACACCATTGTCGCCAAGTGGACCGGCACCACCTGGAACCGGACGGTTGCCAATGAACCCACCGCCGGCGCCGTCGGGACGCCTTTTGCCTGCGGCCTGTTCGGCGAGGAAGTACCCGCGTTCGTGGACCGCAATCACGAGTGGACCGGGGCGACCCCGACGCTGCTCATCCCGAAGTACCTGTTGGGCGGCGAGTACATCATGAGCGGCAACGACAACCGCGACAACTTCACCTACAGCCTGCAGGTCACCATCGCCAAGAAGTCCTTCGTCTACATGCTGATCGACGATCGCATGGGCGACGGCAGCAACGCCAACCCGCCCAATTACCCGGACTGGATCGGAGATCGCAACGGCGACGGCATCCCCGACATGCAGTGGATCGTGGACGAGGGCTGGACCCCGGTGAAAACCGGTCACAACCGCCACGGCAACCCCGATTGGCCCGACCACATCGGCGTGGATGAAGGCGCCGACGGCGCCGGGCCGGGCCAGGGCGTCAACCAATGGTCCAGCATCTATATGAAGGTCTTCGAAGCCGGCACGTTCACCCTCGGCGCGCCCGACAACAGCGGCCAGAACATGTACGGCGCCGTCGTCGTCCCTTACCCGGAAAAGCCCATCGTCACCGCCGCGCGCGGCGACCTCTTCGGCTTCACCTTCACCATCCTCGATGGTTCCCTGACCAAGGTGAAGGCCGACACCATCGCCGTCACCCTCGACGGCACCGCCGTGACCACCGAGGTCACGAAGTCCGGTGACACGACGACGATCCGCTATCGCGTGACCCCCTTTTTCCCGTCCGGCTCCACCCACGTCGCCGTGCTCACCTTCACCGACGACGGCACCCCCGCGACTGACTTGGGCGAGACCCTCACCTTCACCGTTGAGACCTTCCCCACGCTCACGGCGGAGGACGCGATTCCAGCCGACGCGGTGGACCTGAACAGTTCCGGTTTCCTGGCCCGGGTGGTGCAGGCTCGTGATTCCGCCCTGTGGCCGCTCCTCACGCTCCCGAACAACACGCTGCGTGCCGAGAACCAACTCGCCGGTCGCCTCCTCGACCCTGTGACCGGCAACCCGCTCCAGAACTTCGCCACGGCCGGCACCGGTCCCCGCGGGACGCACCCGGTCACCGTGATCAACTGGAACCAAGAACTCCGACCCAACGGCACGCAGGCCTCGGCCGGCAACTTCGGCTCGGACGACCCCATCCCCGGCATTCCGGGCGGCGATCCGGAAAACCCGGACAACACCGACAACATCGCCGCCGAGATCGTGGGCTACCTCGAGCTCAAGGCGGGCATGAACCAGTTCGGCGTGAACAGCGATGACGGCTTCCGTGTGACCGCAGGCCGCAACCCGGGTGCTCCCACGGCCCGTGAACTCGGCGTGTTCAGCGGCGGGCGCGGCGTGGCCGACACGCTCTTCTACGTGAACGTCGCCGAAGACGGCGTCTATCCGGTCCGCCTCATCTGGTACGAAGGCGACGGGGGTGCCGCGGTCGAGTTCTTCTCGGTGGATCTGGCAGCGGATCCGCCGGCCAAGATTCTCGTGAACGACCGGGCCAATGCGCGGAGCGTCAAGTCCTACAGCCTGCTGCGCGTGCCCCAAACGCCGACCGTGTCGGTGTCACCCCTGCCGGGCGCGGCCAATGTCTGGCCTGGCCTGGCCATCCAGGCACAAATCACGGACCAGGACACCGCCGTGGCGGCGGGATCGGTCAAGCTGCTGGTCAACGGCCAGGAAGTGGCCGCCAACGTGACCAAGTCGGGCACCGTCACCACCGCCAGGTATCAGCCGGCGGGACTGCTGCCCTCGGGTCAGACCGTCACGGTCGAACTGCAGTTCACCGACACCGCGAGCCCGGCGAATCAGGCGTCGCATACGTGGCAGTTTTCCGTGCGGGACTACTCCGGCCTGCCGGTGCTGCAGGCGGGCTACGCCATCCCGGCCGGCCAGATCAACCGCAACACCTCCGGCTTCGCCGTGGATGTGTATCAGATGGTGGATTCAGGCGGCGCCGTCGTCCCGCGCCCCGGCAACGCCAACACCATCGCCGCCGCCGAGAGCCAACTGGCCCGCGCCAACCTCGACCCTGCGACGGGTCAGCCTTACCTCAATGGCGCGTTCACCGGCACGCTTCCCGACGGCCGCCACGAGGTCGAAGTCATCAACTGGAACCAGCAGGCACCGGCCAACGCCGGTGCGTTCACCGCGGGCAACGACCCGTGGAGCGCCAACCCCCACTTCACGGATGCCGAGATCCCAGGCATCTTCCCGGGCGACACCCCCCAGCAGAACTGGATCGTGGGCGAGGCTATCGGCTACGTCGAACTCCAGCCCGGCATCTACCGGTTGGGAGTTAACAGCGACGACGGCTTCAAGCTGACGTCCGGCCTCGACCCAAAGGACCTCGTCGCCACCGTGCTCGGCCAGTTCGATGCGGGCCGCGGTGCTACGGCCGACCTGCCGCAATCGGCCTGCGATTTCGTCGTCGAGCAGGCGGGCATCTACCCCCTGCGCCTCCTCTGGTTTGAGGGCGAGGGTGGGGCCAACTGCGAATTGCACCACCTCGAGATGGAAGGCAACTCCTCGACCCTCCTGAACGACCGCAACCGCGCCCTCCACGTCAAGGTGTACCGCGAATACACCGGGCCGGCTCGGCCTTCGATCCGCTCGCTTACGCCTGGCCGCGGTGCCACCGCCGTGGCGCGGGACGCCACCATCGAAGTCATCATCGAGAACTACACGGGGGACGTCACCCTGTCCGTCAACGGGGCGCCGGTGACGCCGGAGAAGTCCGTGGCTGGCACCACGACCACGGTGCGGTACGTGCCGGCGACCCGGTACCCTTCGGACGCCGCCGTCAATGTCACGCTGGGCTATGCCGGCGTCACGCTGCCGTGGTCCTTCACCACCATCAACGATCCGGACGTGGGTCCGAAGATCGCCTGGGTGAGCTTCCATCCGGGGGACAACACGCCCTCGACTGACGCCGCCAACGCCGGGTTCACCGCGGCACCGGACGCCGGCTACACCCAACTGCTGGCGGCCAATGGCTACGCCGTCACCCGCGTGCTCACCTCGGGCACGCCGGACACCGCCCTGCTGAACACCTTCGACCTGGTCATCATCAGTCGCTCGGTTCCCAGCGGGGACTACCAGGATGCGGCCGAGACCCTGGCCTGGAACGGCATCACGGCACCCACGATGGTCATGGGTGGCTATGTGGTGCGCAACAGCCGTCTGGGCTTCACCACCGGGGGCACCATTCCCGACACCGCCGGGACCGTCAGCCTGAAGGTGAACGAGCCAGCCCATCCCATTTTCCAGGGCGTGGCCCTGGATCAGGACGGGATGATGGTCAATCCGTATGCCAACCGGGTCTCGTTCAATGGCAATCAGCAGCGGGGCATCTCGGTCAACACCGATCCGGTCGCGGGCGGGGGCCGGGTGCTGGCGACGATTGCGACGGCGGGCGATCCGGCGGTCAACGGCATGGTGATCGGCGAGTGGGACGCGGGGGCGACGCTGGCCAACGCCGGGGCCGACACCCTGGGCGGCCGCCGGTTGGTGTTCCTGAGCGGCAGCCGGGAAGCCGACGGTCTGACCAGCCAGGGGGCGGGCATCTTCGACCTGACCGAGGACGGGACCAAGCTGTTCCTCAACGCGGTCAAGTATCTGAGCGGTCCTCCGGTGGCCGCGCCGGTGCTGGCGGTACAACGGGAGGGTGGGAACCTGATCCTGTCCTGGCAACCGGCGGGTGGGACGCTGGAGTCCTCCAGTGACCTGGCGATGTGGGCGCCGGTGGCGGGGGCGACGAGTCCGGTGACGGTGCCGATGACGGCGGCGCAGGCGTACTACCGGGTCAGACAATAAGGCAACAGGCAACAGCCTCTCGCAACACACAGGGCCGGGCGCGAGTCCGGCCCTTTTTTCTTGTCCCCGTTCCCGAGGGGTCAGCCCTTAATTTAATACTTAACGACTGTAGGCGCCGACGTGAGGAGGCGAAGGGTATTGTCCCTGGCCCACGCAGCCTCCTCACGTCGGCGCCTACAGCGAGCATGGGACTTCCGGGCTAACGCCTGTCCGAAGGTTTGCTTTTGCATTCTCGGGGCTGGCGGTTGGCTGCGAACCTCCCTAGGCTCTCGTCCGACCGGCCGGCACCCCATCGCGAAAGGCGCCATCATGACCGAAGCTGTCCCGACGGAAACGCAAACTCATGCGGGCGACGAGTTCGAACGTCAGCCCGTGCCCCCCGCGGCGCAGAAGGGTGCCTCCTCGTTCTGGGGCATGTACGCCGGGGAACACACGGCCGGGACCGAATTCATGATCGGGCCGCTGTTCGTGGCCTGGGGCGCCAGCGCCTTCGATCTCATTTTCGGCCTCCTGCTGGGCAACCTCCTCGCGGTGCTGACTTGGCGGTTTCTCACTGCGGAGATTGCCACGCAACGTCGCCTGACGCTCTACTACCAGCTCGAGCGCATCACCGGCCGGCGACTGGTCATTCTCTACAACTTCTTCAACGGGGTCCTGTTCTGCTTCCTGGCCGGGGCGATGGTGACGGTCTCGGCCACGGCCGTGGGCGTGCCATTTGGCGACCGCATCCAGATGCCCTCGTTCGGCGACACCTGGCCCACGGGAGTGGTCTGGGTGCTGGTGTGTGTGGTGATCGGCGCGGCCATGACGTTCGTGGCGGTCCGCGGCTACGGGTTTGTGGCGCGCGTGGGTCACGTAGCGGCGCCGTGGATGTTCCTGGTTTTCGTGGCGTGCGGCATGGTGATGCTGACCCGACTGGGCACGGCCAATCTGTTCGACGTGATGAAACCGGCGGCGGGTTCGACGCCGAAGATCGGCTTCTGGGGCGTGGTCTGCTTTTCGTGGTTCTGCAACGCGGCCATGAACCTGGGGATGTCCGATCTGAGCATCTTCCGCTTTGCGCGCAAACCCAGCTACGGGTGGGCGTCGGCGGCCGGCATGTATCTGGGTCACTACGTGGCGTGGATCTGCGCCGCGCTGCTGCTGGTGTACTGGGTGCGCGACAAGGGTGCGGACGCCACGCGGGGCGTGCCGCCCGGGCCGATGGTCTGGGACGCTGTGGGGTGGGCCGGCCTGTTGTGTGTGATCATCGCCGGCTGGACCACGGCGAACCCGACGATCTACCGTGCCGGTCTGGCGTTTCAGGGGATGTTCCCGAAGATGTCGCGGGTGGCAGGCACGCTGATTGCGGGCATCGTGTGCACGCTGGCGAGCGTCTTTCCGGCCGTGGCGATGAAGCTGCTCGATTTCGTGGGCATCTATGGCACGATCCTGTGTCCGGTGGGGGCCGTGATCGTGGTGGATCACTACCTGGCGCGCCGCGTCGGGATTCCGGCCGAGTATGCCGTGCGGACGGGGACGAGCTTCAACGTGGCGGTTCTGCTGGCCTGGGCGATCCCGGTGATCGTGGCGATGTACTTCTATAGCCGGCACGGCGTGAACTCCTTCTTCCTGCCCCTGCCGACCTGGCTTGCCTGCGGGGCGCTTTACATTGTTTTCGCCCGGCAACTGAACCGAACCGCCGCCCTCGCTCCATGAATGCCGCCGCCAAAGTCCTCGCTCCGCTGGCCCTGGTGGCCACGCTCGCCCCACCGCTGCTCCACGCCCTCCAGGTGCTGGGCGAAGGCCCGATGAAACTGACGATGCTCGTCGCCACGGTGGTGTGGTTCGCCAGCGCGCCCTTCTGGATGAAAGGCGGTCGATGAAGCTCACGCTGTTTGTCCCCTGCTTCGTGGATGCCCTGTACCCGCAGGTGGCCGTGGCGACCGTGCGCATCCTCGAACAACTCGGGCACCAGGTCGAGGTGGCCGAGGATCTCAACTGCTGCGGGCAGCCGGCGTTCAACTCGGGTTGCTGGCTCGAGGCGCGCCCCGTCGCGGTCCGGGTGCTCGAGAAGCTGCGGGACGCCGAGACGGTGCTCATCCCGAGCGGCTCCTGTGGCGCGATGCTGCGTCGGTTCTATCCGGAACTCCTGGCCGGCACTCCGCACGAAGCGGCGGCGCAGGCCCTCGCGCCGAGAGTTTTCGAGTTCGCCGAATTCCTGGTCGAGAAGCTGGGCGTGACGGACGTGGGCGCGCGGTTCCCGCACAAGGTCACCTACCACGACGGCTGCCACAGCCTGCGCGAGATGCACATTCACCGCGCCCCCCGCCAGCTCCTGGCCGGGGTACGCGACCTCGAGCTGATCGAGATGAAACAGGTCGTCTGCTGCGGCTTCGGGGGCACCTTCTCCGCCAAGTTCCCGATGATCTCGACCGCGATGGGCGAGGTGAAATGCACGGAGGCCCTCGCGACCGGCGCCGAGTACATCGTGTCCTGCGACTCGAGCTGTCTGATGCACGTGCAAGGCCTGATCGACCGGCAGAAACTCCCGCTCAAGACCGTTCACCTCGCGGAAGTGTTGGTGGCCGCGTAAGCCCGGGGTCCCCGAGGTCAGACGTCCAACCCCCGATACCAAGCTTCCCTTTCGTGTCACCCCGCCTCCTTCCCCCATGACCGCTCCTGCCACCCAGTTCAAGGCCGCTGCCAAGACGCTCGCCGCCGACCTGCGCCACCGGAGTCTCATCCAAACCGCGCTGGGCAAGTACGAGGTCAAGCGCGACGAGATGAAGGCGCGCTTTCAGGATTGGGAAGGCGCCCGGCAGGTCGCGGCCGACATCAAGTTCGAGGCGATCAACCACCTGGACCGTTACCTGGAGCAGTTTGTCGCGCGAATCGAGGCGCGGGGCACGAAGGTCCACTGGGCCTCTACGGCCGAACAGGCGCGCCAGATCATTGTCGGCATCTGCCGCGACCGCCAGGCTCGGCGGATCGTGAAGTCCAAGGCCATGACCGCCGAGGAAATCCACCTGAACCAAGCCCTCGAGCAGGCCGGGTTCAAGGTGGTGGAATCCGACCTCGGCGAGTTCATCGTGCAGCTTCGGGACGAGGCCCCCTACCACATCGTCTTTCCCGCGATGCACCTCACCCGGGGCGAGATCAAGGACCTCTTTGACCGCAAGCTGGGCGATGCCCCCTCGGACAACCCCGAGGTCCTCACCATGGTGGCGAGCCGGGTCCTGCGGCAGGAGTACGTCGCGGCCGACGTCGGCATCACCGGCGCCAACTTCGCCGTCGCCGAGACCGGCATGATCTCGGTCACCGAGAACGAGGGCAACGCCCGTCTGACGGCCGCCCTGCCCAAGACCATGATCACGCTGGTGGGGATCGAGAAGATCGTGCCCACTCTCGCCGACCTGGCCCTGTTCCTTCCCATGCTGGCGACGGCCGGGGCAGGCCAACTCCTCTCCGGCTACAACACCCTGTACGGCGGCCCGCGCCAGCCTGGGGAAGCCGACGGACCCGAAGCCTTCCACGTGGTGTTGCTCGACAACCAGCGCACGGCGCTGCTGGCCGACGCCGAACAGCGTGACGCGCTGCACTGCATCCGGTGCGGGGCGTGCCTCAACGTCTGTCCCATCTTCCGCAACGTCGGCGGCCAGACCTACGGCACCACCTATCCCGGCCCCATCGGCTCGGTCATCACGCCCCATCTGCGCGGGCTGCAGGAGTGGAAGCATCTGCCGTTCGCGTCATCGCTGTGCGGCGCCTGCTCCGAGGTGTGTCCGGTCAAGATCGACCTCCACCATCACCTGTTGCAGCATCGCCGGACGGCGCGGGCCGCGAAGCCCGTGTGGTGGGAGAAGCTCGCCTTCCGCGGTTTCGCGCTGCTGGTCAACACGCCCTGGCTGTGGCGGCTCTCGCTGGCGGTGGGCCGCGTGGGACAGAGGTTTCACGGTTTGGTGAAGGGAACGAAGCTCGATCCCGCCTACGTCTGGACCCAATCGCGCGAGGCCCCGGCTCTGGCCGGGCAGAGCTTCAAAGCCTGGTGGCGGGAAAGGGGGCGAGGGACGACGGACCACGGGGGCACGGGACCACGGGACCGGAGACCAGGGACCAGGGACCAGGGACCACGGGTCACGAGTCACGAATCCTCGAGGAACGACCCAGGCGTAGCGACGAAGGGAGGCACGGCGCATGAGTGAACGAAACGCAATCCTGGCCCGCATCCGCGAAGCTTTGCGGGTCTCGGCCACCCGACCTGGTGCGCACGCCGCCCCGCCCACCTCGCGGGCGGCGGCGGCACCGGTTTCCCGCGACCGCCCCGCCGGCTCGTCCGCCGGTGGCTTCGCGCGCTGGTTGCCGCGGGTGGGTGCGGGCTTCGACGAACTGGCCGCCGCCTTTGCCGCGGCCTCGAAGGAATTGCGCACCGACTTCCACGTGTTGGAGCATGACGCGGGCGCGGACACCCTGCTCGGAGCGTTGCGAGATGCCCAGGGCTGGCAACGCGTGGCCTCGCACCGAGACCCTCTGACGACGCGGGTGGCCGAGTCCCTCGGTCTGCCCGTGCTCTGGACGGAGGATGGCTACGACCCGCTGGAACTCGAACGGTGCGACGTGGGCATCACCGCCTGCGACCTGCTCGTGGCGCAGACGGGCAGTGTCCTGGTGACCAGTGCCAGTGCCGGCGGACGCGCGCTCTCTGTCCTGCCGCCGCACCACGTGGTGCTGGCCCGGCGCGAGCAGTTGGTGCCGGATCTCCCGGAGGGCTTACGCCGGCTCCAGGCGAAGTACGGCGAGCAGTATCCGAGCATGATCTCCTTCATCACCGGGCCCAGCCGCACGGGCGACATCGAACGCATTCTCGTCCTCGGCGCACACGGCCCCAAGCACCTCACCGTGCTCGTGTGGTGAAGCCACGAGCAGTCGTTGGGTCGCTCGCCTCAGTCGTCGTACCACAGGGCTTGACGGGGCATGCGGTCTGCCCGGTTGACGTCCCCATTTGAATTCCGGTCTCCTTCCTTGTATGTCTGCGTTCGTTTGTGGCGTGATGACGCATCAACAGATCGACCGGCGCAGCTTGGCCATGGCCAGAGCGATTGTGGACAAGATCAACCGTGATCCGGCCCGAAGCGGCCTAAACAAGGCCCGGGCGACCTGTCAGCGATGGCTGGAACAGCGGCCGCTGCCGGCGTTTCACGAATGGCGCGAGATCCTGGAGCGCCCGTGGGAGGAGGTGCGCGCGGTGCTCCTGGATGAATCGGAAATGGGGCAACGCTTGCGGCAGAGCGACCCGTTCTGCGGCATCCTGTCGCCTCAAGAACGTTGGGAGATCTACCGCGCCCACCGTGAAACGCGCTGACCTCGAACACACCATCCGGGCTGCCGGCAACATCGCGGACGCCCCGCGGCTTGTCATCATTGGCAGTCAGGCGATCCTCGGCAGCTTTCCGGATGCACCGACGGAACTCACGGCATCGGCGGAGGCAGATACCTACCCGTTCGACGCGCCTGAAAAGGCCGACCTGATCGACGGCTCCATCGGCGAAAAGTCGCCCTTTCACGAGACGTTCGGCTATTATGCCCACGGCGTGGGTCCGGATACGGCGATGCTGCGGCACGGTCTGGTCGACCCTGAGCACATTCAGCGTGTCTTTGGTGAGCTGACCGAGGCTCGGCTCCAACACATCCGCCCGCGACTGACACGTTGCCAGGCGGAGCTTCTGCGGTAGGTAGCCCGGTCGAGGCGGCCTCAACAGTGGGTCTCCGCTTCCGTACACCTCCGGCGGGCCAGTTCCCTCGATCACGAAGGCCGGAAAACTGCAAGAGCCCAACCCCGTCCCGACCGGCCCTCCTAAATGCTCATGGTCCGGTTCTGTCCTCGCCCGCTTCGTGTCGCTCGAAGCTCAACCAAGATCCAGCACCGGACCACGCACCTCGGACTACGCGCCACGGACTCCAGGAGCAACATCCAGCCGCCCGCCCAGGATCACGTGGTCGAACTCCAGCCCCTTCACCCGGTGCACCGTCGCGAGGCGGACTCCCATCGCTCCCGAGTCTTCCGCTCTGCCCGTCTCCATGGGATGGAGGGCAAGACCAACCTGCTTGAGCTTCTTCTCGTACGTCTCGAGTTCGCGGTGCGTTCCTGCCACAACACAGATCGCCTCAGGACGCGCGTGTTCGACCTCGATCAACCGCTGGAGGTGGGCTGAAATGGCTTCGGCCACGGCGGCTTCGTTCGGGCAGGCCTTCAACAGCGGCGGCTCACCGTGGATCAGCGAGCGGACGCCTTCGGCATCGTCAATTCCGGCATCCAGATCGTCGAACGACAGACCCCGGAGCAGCCCCGTGGCCCAGTTCTTGAGTTCCATTCCTCGCGCGGGCAGAGCGTTTGGAGGTTGGCGGCAATGTCCGCCGCCAGGTTCTTCGTGAACGTGGTGAGCAGGACCTTCTAGGAAGACCCGCCACTGCGCCAACGGCGCGGCGAGGAGCTTCTCCATCTCGGCCGCGTCCGTGATGACCACGAAGTGTCGCCGGGTGCTGTCCCGTTCGACCGCTGCGGCGAAGTCCGCCGTGTCAACGGCCGCCTGACGAGCCACGCCTGGCTCCTGGCCGGTGAAGGGACGGTGACACCGTCAGTGCTCCTCGTCCTCGTTTCCTTCGTTGCCTTCTGTTGAAGTCGGCTCCTTCTCGTTCAGTTTCCGCCACACCGCGGCGTAATCCGCCTCCCGGTCGCACTTGGTGAACGGCGCGTGCCAGACGATCTCCCGCTCGACCGGCCCGCCGGGCAGGGTGTTGAGGGAATCGGACCGGGAGGCGAGCAGTTCGGTGAGCAGAATGCCGCATTCGATGGTCTTCCCGAGACCGACCGCATCGGCGATCAGGATGCGCTGTCGCGGTTGCTGGAGCGCGAGGCGGACCGGGTCGAGTTGGTACGGCACCACGTCCATTGCGCTGCGATGGCCGAGGGTCAGGCGGGCGTCCGGCGGCACGCTTTGTCGCAGCAGCGCTTCCAGGAACAGGCGGCTGTCGCGGTAGGAAGGCGAGGTATCGCGGACGAGGACGGTGGTTTTGGGGTCCACCAGCTTGACCGGCTCGTCGAGTTCCTCGATGCGGTCAATGAACTGATCATGGGGGGCACTCCCACCTCCGCGTTCGCCGCCACGACAAACGCTCTGCCTTCGTGTTCTGATTCTCGTCGGGAGGGCTACACGGTCGCGGGCGGGCATTGATCCCTGGTGTGCTCCAGGCCAGTGGCTGTTGCCAGCATCTCCCGTTGCCTGCGGAGGCCCCACGCGACATGGTCTCCGTGGCAACTGCGGTGGTTTGCACGGGCCAACTGCAGCCTCCTCCGGAAGCGTGGCGTTGGCTGGTGCCGTTCGCACCCGCCGACCCTCGAAAGGCAGAACCGATGAACAAACGAGCACTTGGAAAGCACGGCCCGATGGTTTCCGTGCTTGGCCTCGGCTGCATGGGGATGTCCAGAATGTGGGTCCTGGCCCAAGGCAACGACATCGTGCCCATCCCGGGGACGAAGCGACGGTCGTATCTGCAGGAGAACCTGGCCGCGGTGGAGGTTGAACTGGCGCGGGCGGATCTGACAACCACGTGGGGCTCCGGGACGGTCTCGAGTACACGGATGCGATCTGGGTTTACTGGACAAGCGACCTCAGCCGCTGGGACGCGTCGCAGAAGGCCGTGGTCCTCGACGCCAGCAACTGCACCTGGTCCCGGCACATCATCGGCCTGCCGTCGGCGGTTCAGGTGGGTCGCCGCCTGGCGATCCTCTACGACGGCAACGCGGCGGAGCAGGTGCCCTCGGGGGTCAAGAGCCACATGAACCGCGACGTGGGCCTGGCGTGGCTGGACTTGCCGCTGGTGGCGCCGACAACCGAATAGCTGGTCCACGATCATGACAATCATGACAACCCGACCTCTTGGCAGGACGGAATTCCAAGCCTCGATTCTTGGGATCGGCGATCGGGCCGACCGGGCGGTCCCGCTGGAGACGAGGGTTGCGACGCTCCGGCGGGCTCTGGATGCCGGCTTGAACGTGGTGGATACTGCACCGGGCTACGAGGACGGCTACAGCGAACAGATCGTCGGTGCCGCGCTCGGAGGGCGGCGCGATGGGGTATTCGTCATTGA
>JABTUJ010000050.1 GCA_015075445.1 Verrucomicrobiales bacterium | reverse complement strand
GGTCTCATGTGGAGTAGGAAGTCTCCGGTCGAGGGGTGGGTTTCAGGGCCTTCGGCGGTAGATGGCGGGTGCCTGCGCTATGAGCGGTAGATCAAGCCCGGCCAGGGATTCCGAGTGTCCCACGAAGAGGTAACCGCCGGGGATCAGGTGACGGCAGAGCTTGCGCACGACGTCCTGTTGTCGGGGCTTGTCGAAGTAGATGAGCACGTTGCGGAAGAAGATGACCTCGAACCGCTCCGGCACGGCGTAGGTGGCGTCCATGAAGTTGAGCCGTCGAAAGGAGACGCGCTGGCGCAGGTCGGGGACGACGCGGACCTGGGTGCGTCCCGGGTCCTTGCTCCGGAGCAGATAGCGGGTGCGGAGGGTCGGCGGGATGGGGGCCACGCGTTCCTCCGTGTAGATCCCGAGCTGCGCGTGTTCGAGCATGCGGGTCGAGATGTCGGTGGCCAGAAGCGAGAAGTCGAAGCCGGGTCGGGACCGGGCGAATTCGCTGAGGACCATGGTCAACGTGTAGGGTTCCTCACCGGACGAGCAACCGGCGCACCAGAGCTTGAGGTGCCAGGGGGTTTCCGGCGTGGCCGGGCGGCGGGTGGCCTCCAGCCCGGGCAGGGCGGTGCGCGTGAGGTACTCGAAGTGCGCCGGTTCACGGAAGAAATCCGTTTTGTTGGTGGTGATGGCGTCGATGAAATGGACGCGTTCCTCCTCACCGCTTGCGGAGCGGAAGATGTGTTCCTGGTATTCCTCGAGCGTGTGGAGGCCCAGGGCGCGGAGCCGTCGCTGGAGGCGGCTTTGCAGGAGGGGCCGTTTGGCGTCGGACATCTTGATCCCGAGCTCCTGCGTGATGTAGTGGCAGAAGCGGGCGAAGCCCTGCGGGGAGAGGTCGGCGTGGGAAGCGGCGGGGAGGGAGGCGTTGCTCATGCGAAGGCGCAAGCTGGAAGTGCAAAGCTCAAAGTTCAAAGTTCAAAGCTCAAAGCTCAAGGGAAGCTCCAGGATATCAAGGGTCCAACCGGCCCAGCCAGAACCGGCACGTCAAGCGGCGCGCAGCGTAGGGGGTGGGCCGGCTTCCAGCAGGGCTTGCGGGGAGGAAGCCGCCGGCGAGACGGCTGCGCCACAAGGTTCATGAGACGACGGGTACAAGGCGCCGGCGCGGGTGAGCGCCGGCGCCCGGGCGGCGATCAGGCCGGGACCGTCGCCAACGCGGAAGGCTCTTTGACCAAGGCCGCGTCTTCCGCGGAGAACACGCGGGCGAGGTCGAGGATGATGATGAAGTCGTCGCCACGGCGGCCCATGCCCTGGATCAGGTCCGTGCGCCAGCGCAGGGCGATGCGCGGCGGCGGGTTGATCTGGCCGGGTTCGAGCTCAATGACTTCGTGGACGCTGTCGGCGATGCCGCCGATGACCGTCGGTTCGCCGTCGAGGTCGAGTTCCATGACGACGATACGGCTGTGCACGGTGTCGGGGGTTGGGGGCAGACCGAACTTGCGGCGGAGGTCCACGACCGGGATGGCCTTGCCGCGGACGTTGACGACGCCGCGCATGTAGTCGGGCGCGGTGGGCACCTTGGTGACGGGCGGGAGTTCGAGGACTTCGCGGACCTGGGCGACGTTGATGGCGAAGAGTTCGTCGCCCAGTCGGAAGGTGATGTACTGGCCGATGTCGGTGAGGAGGGTGTTCATGGGGCGGGCTCCCTGGGGTTCAATAGGTGGTGAACTCTTTGTCGTGCCCGTCGCCGTTGCCCTCGCCTTTGCCCTCCTTGGGATCGAGGGAAATGGTCGGGATCGCCGGGGTGACGCCGCGGGTCTTGGGCTTGGCGGGCGGCGGGGTGGTGGCGGCGGGCTTTTTGGCGGGCGCCGGCTTGGGAGGAGGGGAGGTTCGGGCGGCAGCGGCTGCGGGTTTGCGGGTGCCGTCGTCCATCTTGAAGAAGCTGATGCTTTGCTGGAGTTGCTCGGCCTGGCTGGCGAGCTCCTCGGCCGTGGCGGCCATTTCCTCGGAGGCGGAGGCGTTCTGCTGGATGACCTGGTCGAGCTGTTGAATGGCCTTGTTGACCTGGCTGGCGCCGGTGTTCTGCTCGGCGCTGGCGGCATTGATCTCCTGGACGAGTTCGGCGGTCTTGCGGATGTCGGGCACCAGCTTGGTGAGCATCTCCCCCGCTCCTTGGGCGACGGTCACGCCGTCGGTGGCGAGCTTGGTGATTTCGGCGGCGGCACCCTGGCTGCGCTCGGCCAGCTTGCGGACCTCGGAAGCGACGACGGCGAAGCCCTTGCCGTGTTCGCCGGCGCGGGCGGCCTCGACGGCGGCGTTGAGGGCGAGGAGGTCGGTCTTGCGGGCGATTTCCTCGATAATGTTGATCTTCTCGGCGATTTCCTTCATGGCGCTGACGGTCTGGGTGACGGCCTGGCCGCTGGACTGGGCGTCCTCGGCGGCTTTGGAAGCGAGGCGGTCGGTTTGCCGGGCGTTGTCGGCGTTCTGCTGGATGCTCGAGGTCATTTGCTCCATGGAGGAGGTGGTTTCCTCGGCGGACGCAGCCTGTTCGGAGGCGCCCTGGGAGAGTTGTTGGGCGGTGGCACTCATCTCCTCGGAGCCGGCGGCGACGTTGTTGGAGGCTTGCGTCACCTCGGCGACGACGGTGCGGAGGTTCTTCACCATGCCGTTGAGGGCGTCGAGCGTTGTCCCGATCTCGTCGCGGTTCTTGATGTCGGCGGTCTGGGTGAGGTCGCCGTCGGCCACGGAGCGGGCGAGGCGGGCGGCCTGCTGGAGGGAATGGATGATGTAACTCAGGAGCCAGATGGTGGTGGCTACGCCCACGAGGATGGCGGCGATGAGGAAGCCGATGAGGAGATTGCGGGCGGCGGCGTATTGTCGGTCGGAATCCTCCTTGGCGGCGTTCATCTCCTTGAGGTTCTTCTCGATGATGAACTCGATGGCGGCCTCGGAGGCATCGGCCAGTTCGCGGCCCTTGCCGCTGGACAGCTTGGCAGCTTCGACGTTGCCGTTCTCGAGGGTGGCCTGGGCGACTTTGGCGTGGGCCTCGAGGAAGCGGGACCAGGCGGCACGGAAGGCGATGAGTTTGGCCTGTTCCTCGGGGCCAGCGGCCTGGTCCAGGGCGGCGAGCTGGGTGGTCAACCGGTTCTTGTGGTCCTCAATCAGCTTGAGTTGCTTCTCCATCTCGGACGGATCCGTTTCGAGGATCAGGTTCTTCTCGGCGCGATGGATGTGGAGGAGGGTTTGGCCGGCTTGGGCGGCGATCACGGCGGCCTGGGCGGCTTCGGGGCTGGCCTGGGCGCGCCGGGCGAAGAGGGGTTCCAGCTCGGCGAGCGAGGCCCCGGCGATGTCCATGGCCTGGCGGCTCTCGGTTTTCGAGAGGGCGGCAGCCCGGACGTTCGAGTTCTGTTGGCCGAGTTCGACCACCCGCTTGTTCGTGTCGGTGACCTGGCGCCAGAGATCCTGGAACTCCTTGAGTTTGGCCTTCCCCTCGGCGTCGGACAGGGTCAGGAGGCGCTGCAGATCCTCTTCCAGAGCGGCCTTGTAGCGGTCGATGTTGGCGGCGTGGCGGGCCATGGCTTCGGGCGTTTCCTCCAGGATGATGTTCTTTTCGGCCCGCCCGACGCGGAGGAGTTCCTGTTTGAGATCCGTGGCGAGTTGCACGCGGGCGGCGTTGACGTCCACGATCCGGTTGAGTTGGTCGTTCGTGGCGCTGAGTTTCTGGATGCCGAGGATGGAGCCGGCGGCCAACATGGACAGCACGGCGGTGAACCCGAGGATGAGCTTGGTTTTGATCGTGAGTTTCATAGGTGTTTTGTGGTGAGTGGCGTGGTGGGGGTTGGGGGCGGAAGCGATCGCGGAGGGTGCGATGGGCTGGGCGGGTGATAGGCGGTGGCGCGGATCAAACCCGCCACGTCGAGAATCAAGGCCACCCGACCGTCGCCGAGAATGGTCGCGCCGGAGACGAGCCCGACGTGCTCGTAGAAGCGGCCCAGCGATTGGATGACCGTCTGCCGGCTGCCCAGCACGCGGTCGACGACCAGGCCGACGCGGTCCTCGCCGAGACACGTGATGACGATCTTCTCGAGCTCCGGGGCGGCGTCGGGCAGGGCGAAGGCCTCGCGCAGGGGGACGTAGGGGACGAGGTCCCCGCGCACCGCGATGGCACGGCGGCCGTTGCGGCGGTGGCGCTGCTCGCGGGCCAGTTCGACGGTCTCGGTCACGACTGACATCGGCACGATGAACTGCTCGGAACCGACCTCGACCAGCAAGCCGTCGATGATGGCGAGCGTGAGGGGCAGCGTGAGGGTCAGGGTGGTGCCGTGGCCGGGTTGGCTGGTGAGCGCGAGGTGCCCACGCAGGGCGTCGAGCTGACGTTTGACGACGTCCATTCCGACGCCGCGGCCGGAGACGTTCGTGACGCTCCGCGCGGTCGAAAATCCAGGACGCAGGACCAGTTCGCGGAGGTCGGTGTCGGTCAGCGTGGCCTCGGGGGCGAGGAGGCCGCGCTCGATGGCTCGGGCGCGGACGGCGGCGGGGTCGATCCCCTGGCCGTCGTCGGCGATGGTGACCACGACGCTGGAGCCGGTGTGGGCGGCGGTGAGGTGGATGGTGCCGCGGCGCGGTTTCCCGAGGCGGACCCGGTCGGCGGGCGGCTCGATGCCGTGGTCGATGCTGTTGCGCAGGATGTGGACGAGCGGATCACCGAGTTGGTCGAGGACGGTCTTATCGAGCTCGGTTTGCTCGCCGGCGGCGACGAAATCGATCTCCTTCTGCAGTTCGGCGGCCAGGTCGTGGACCAGGCGGCGGAGGCGACCGAAGATCGTCCCGATGGGCATCATGCGGATCCCGAGGATGTTGTCGCGCAGCTCGGCGACCAGTCGGTCCAGCTCTTCGACCGGCGCGACCAGCCCGGCTACGCCTGCCCCGGCGGCCACCTGGCTGAGGCGGGACTGGTTCATCACAAGCTCGCCCACCAGACCGACCAGGCGATCCAGACGTGAGGACGGGACGCGCACGCTGGCTTCCCGGGCTGCCGGGCGCCGGGTTCGTGGAACGGAGGCTTTTCCCGGTGGTTCCGGCGGAGACTCGGGGTTCGCTGAGGACGTGGTCGGGGCACTGGTGCACGACGCCGGACTTGGCTGAGGCGGTTCCGCGCTTGCCTCCACCGCAGCGGAGGGGATGACGGGGGAGGGGTCGGCTGGGGATTGCGCAGGACCGGTGGGCTGGATCGAGAGCTCGCTGCCGTCCTCGACGAAGATGAACACGTCCTTGATGGCGTCGGGGCCGGCGTTGGTGACGAGGGTGACATCCCAAGCCAGGTAGCAGTGGTCCGCCTGGAGTTCCTCCAAGGCAGGGACGGCGGTGGTGTCAGCGACGATCTGGCACGGGCCGAGGGTGCGGAGTTCCTTCAGCAGGGCGACGGGGTTGGCACCGGCGGCCAGGATGCCGCGGTGGGGGCGGAACCGGATGTGGTAGGTCTGGAGGGAGCCGGCGATCCGGTTGGGGATGTGGGTGGAAGGTGCAAGCAGTTGGGACGCCTTGCCCTCCTCCGCGGGTGACGTGTCGGTCAACAACGCTTCGAGAGCTGCAGCGATGTCCGTGCCGTCCGGTTCAACGGCGACCGGTTGTCCCGCGTCGCTGGGAGGGGCGGGTTCACGGCGCGCCAGCGGACTCCGGGCGGTGGCGAGCAGGGCCTCGAGGTGGTCTTTCGCGCGGAGGATCAAGTCGATGAGTTCGGTTGTGACGGGCACGCGTCCTTCGCGGACCCCGTCGAGCAGGGATTCGACGCGGTGGGTGAAGGCGGCGACGTTTTCCAGGCCGAACATGGCCCCGGAACCTTTGAGCGTGTGGAAGGCGCGGAAGAGTTGGTGGATGGGTTCGCCGACGGGCTGACCGGGCGACAGGGCGAGGGCGGTTTCCTCGATGCTGACCAGGAGGTCTTCGGCCTCGAGCAGGAACGTCTGGATGGAGGGGCCGGAGGTCATGGAGGCCCCTCAGGGCAGGAGCCGTTGGGCTACGAGCACGAGCTGTTCGCTGCGGAAGGGTTTGACGATCCAGCCGCTGGCCCCGGCGGCGCGGCCGGCCTGCTTCTGGTCGTCGCGCGATTCGGCGGTGAGCATGACGATGGGCAGGTAGCGGCACTGCGGCAGGGCACGCACCTGACGGATCAGTTCCAGGCCGTCCATATGGGGCATGTTCAGGTCGGTGATGAGCAGGTGCGGGGCGTGACGGAGGATCTTGGCCAGTGCCTCGCGGCCGTCGGCGGCCTCGAGCACTTCGTAGCCGGCGTTCTGCAAGGTGAAGTTGATCATCTCGCGCATGCTGGCGGAGTCGTCGGCGGTGAGGATGATCCGGCTCATGAGGCAGGCTGGGTGTCGGCACGCTCAGCTCCGGGGAGAACGAGGCCGAGTTGCTCGGCGCATTTGCAGACCGCGGGTGGGGGTGCCCGGAGGGTGAAGCGGCGCCCCGCGGCGCGGGCGCTCCGGTCGGCTGCGATCAACAACTGGAGGCCGGCGGTGTCGCAAGCGGTGACCCCGCTGAGGTCCACGACCGGGGCGGCGTGGGTATTGAGGTGAGCGAGCAAGGCGATCCGGGCGGTCTCGATCTGGTAGAGATCGAGGGCGCCCGCCAGGTGGAGGGGTTCGTTTTGATAGGGGGGCGCAAGGGGCAGGGGATCCATGGAGTCGATTAGAAGAGTTCCACGTTGGCGCCGAGGGCCGCGGGGTCGCTGGCGGACACTGCGTTCGTGGCCGGGGTGGGGGCCGAAGGTGGCGGAGGGGTGTTGGGCGGGGGCGGTTCGGGGGGCGAGGGATCTTGGGGCCGAGTGCCGGTGACCTGGCGATGCACGCGGTCGTGGATGTCGCGTTCGCTGCGCATGGTGTAACGGTCCGGGGTGCTGCCGGTGGAGGCCGGAGAGGAGGCGGTGCTGCCTTCAACCCAGGGTGCCAGGAGGTGGCGGAAGGCGACCAGCTCGGCGATCTGCTGTTCGAGGGTGGGGGTCTGAGCTTCCAGGTAGCCCAGGAAACCCTGGCTCCCTTCGAGGGCGGCCTGTTGCTCGGCCATGAGGCGATGGGCTTCGAGAGACGTCTGACGGCAGGCGGCGAGCGCGGCGTCGAGACCATCGAGACTGGCGGGGGCGGGCGCGAGGCCGGCGGTCGCGGCGCGAGAGGTGCTGGCCTGGCTGGCCTTGGCGAGGATGGTTTCGACGGTGCCGACGATCGCGCGGACCAGGGCGTCCGCCTCGCGATACAGCCAGTCGAGGTGCATCGAGAGGACGGAGAGCGTGGCACCCTGCTGGTCGAGGCTGGCGGTGCGGACGATGGCATTGAGGGCCTGGAAGTGGATCTCGGTGTTGACGGCTTTGACCTCGGCGAGGTGGCCCGAGAGCCGGGAAGAGACGGCGATGGCCTGTTGGGCGGTCTGGCTGGCGCCGATGCGGAGTTCGTGGCCGCGGTGTTGGAGGCGTTCGAGGTGTTGCCAGTCGGACTTGAAGGCCTGGAGGGGATCCGTGCCGGCGGGCGAATCGGCGGGGTGTTCGTGCCAGGGATCGAGGAGCGACTGCAGGGCGGCGGTGTCTTCCCGCAGCCCGTGAAACGCGTGGCCGAGCTTTGCCTGGGCCGTTTGCACCTCCTGCTGGATCGCATCCAGTTGCGCGATCTGGACGGCGAGGCTCTGGTCGACGGCAGTGGCCCGGGCCCGGAAGTCCCGTTTGCGGGCCGCGGTCCGCAACCGACCGGCCGCCTCCCGGAGTGCGGCGCCGATATGCTCGGTCTTTTGGCGCACGATGTCGCCAAACTGCAGGTAGTAGACGGCTTCATCGGCACGCCGGGTGATCTGGCCCATCCGGGCTTCGGCGTGGTGCAGGGCTTCGAGCAGGTGGTCGAGGAGGGTTTGGGCGGCGGTGGCCGAGAGGTCGGCGGCGGTGGCCAATTCACGGGCCAGCATGGCGAGGCTGGCGTGAGCGGTCGACAGACTCCGCCACTGGGTCTCGTGGGCGCTCTGGGCCTGGCGGGCGTTCGTTTCCATGGCGTCTGCCAGCTCCGTAATGCGGTCCGCCAGGCCGCGCAGTGCGCCGACCAGGGAATCGAACTGAGCCTGACTCTCGCGGGTGCGGACGGACTCGACGGCGAAGCCAAGCGCGGAGGTACGGACGAACATTGCCACGCGCCGGATACGCGCCACGTCGCCGCGCAAGCGCCGAAGGTCGTCGGCTACGGACAGCAGGTTGGTCAGGTCGGTGGCGGCCGCGGTGAGTCCTTCCTGCAAGTCGTGCAGGGAACGGGCCGCCAGACCGTCGGTTCCGCCCAGGCGGCTGGTGTGGAGGGTGTCGCGCAGGGCGGCCAACTGCTCACGCACGAGCGTGGCGAGCGCCTGAGCCGTGCGGTGGAGTTGGCGCAGCGCCTGACCCATGCCCACGAATTCGTGGTCCGTCTGCGCGTGGCTGGCGGCAAAGGCGCCGGCAAACTGCTCCAGGCGCCGGGGCAGGAAGCGGCGGAAATGGCGGCGGGGCCGCGGGTGTGTCCGTGCGGAGGCGGGAGGCGGGTTTGGGTTCGCCACCGCGGCGGTGCGTCTGGTCAGGCACGACCACCAGATCCGGGGAAGCGCCCGCATGACAGCCATGATGTCCCTTCCGGTCATGTTGGGGTGGAGGCCGCTGGCCGGCTCCACGTCTTCCCGTATCGGCAGGCGGCGGCGGGGCTGGATGAGGAGCATCCCGAACGCGGCGGCGGGAATTCCGGAAGGGCGTTCAGGGAAAGCCTGAACGCCGGAGAGGGGGTTAACCTGGGAATCTCATGCCCGCGGTAGGCGCCGACGGAGGAGGCGTTGGGGCCAGGGGCAGACCCTCTCGCCCTCCGTCGGCGCCTACAGTCAGTCGCGGCTCCCTGCCGCGTATGAAGGCTTCGGGTTAGACCGAGGAGTAGCCGTGGCGGATGGCGTACTTGGTGAGCTCGGCGATGCTGTGCAGGCCGAGCTTGTGCATGATCCGCGTGCGGTGGGTTTCGACGGTTTTGACGCTCAGGTCAATTTCGGCTGCGATTTCCTTGGTGTTGCGGCCGTCGGCGATCCTTTTGAGCACCTGGCATTCGCGTTCGGTGAGGACCGGGGCCTGCTCGGTCTGGCGGGATTCGCGCAGGCGCAGGTAGCCGTTCGCGAGCACGGCGGCGACCTCCGGGCTGAAGAAGGTCTCGCCGTGGTGGACGGCCCGGATGGCCCGCACGAGTTCGTCGGTGGCACTGACTTTGAGGACGTACCCGGCCACGCCGGCTTCCATGGCCTGGTCCAGGTGTTCCGGATCGACGACGGCGGAGAGCAACACGATTCGCACCTGGGGCCAGCGTTGCCGAATCTCCTGCGCAAGCTCCACCCCATCGGCGTCAGGCAGGCCGATATCCAGGAGGATCACCTCCGGTTCGAGCGAGGCGGTGCGCTCGAGGGCGGTCTGGCCATCGCCCGCTTCGCCGACGACGGCGAGGTCAGGCTCGCGCCCGAGTGTGAGGCGCAGTCCTTCCCGCATGATCTGGTGATCGTCCACCAGCAGGAGGCGGACTGGCGGGGGCGGTGTGGGCCCGAGGCAAGTGGCCGGGGCCTCGGCGACCTGATCAGGGGTCGTGCACCGCGGAAGGGGCAGGCTGGAAGCCCGCACCACAGGGTCGTGGAGGAAGGGCTGGTTCATGGTGGGGGCACGGTTCCGCAGGGGCCCTGCAGGGTGAGCATCAACTGCTGGGCCGCGAAGGGTTTCATCAGGAAGGCGTCCACGCGCAGGCCGGACCGGTTGAGGGTGTCTTGCTCGGCGGGCAAGCCGCTCATGGCGACGATGCGCACGTCGGACGAGAGCTGTCGCACACCGCGCACAAAGGCCGGGCCGTCCATCAGCGGCATCATCATGTCGGTCACGACCGCACGGATCTCGGCGGGGCGCTGCGAGAAGGTCACGATGGCCTCGGCGCCGTTGGCGGCGGTGAGGACGCGGTAACCGTTGGCCTCGAGGACCCGCCTGGCCACGGTGAGGATGCAGTCTTCATCGTCCACGACGAGCACGAACTGGTCGTTGCCCCGGGCCAGCGGGTCGAGTGAGGCGGGAGTTATTGAGGCGTCCGGGTCCGCCAGCGCGGGCAGCAGGACTCTGAACCGGGCGCCTTGGCCAGGTTCGGTGTGCACGCGCACGAACCCCGCGTGGTTCTGGACGATACCCAGGACGGTCGAGAGACCGAGCCCGGTGCCACGACCGGGGGGCTTCGTGGTGAAGAAGGGCTCGAAGATGCGGTCGGCGATCGCCGGCGGGATGCCGTGACCGGTGTCGGCGACCTCGAGGATCACGTAAGGGCCCGGCGGAGGGTCGGTCGGGGTCGTGCCGGCATCGAGCACGGCATTCTCCGCGGTCAGGGTGAGGCGTCCGCCGTGGGGCATGGCGTCGCGGGCGTTCAGGCAAAGGTTGAGCAGCACCTGGTGGATCTGGGCGGGGTCCGCTTCGATGGTCCAGAGGTCGTGGGGGAATCGTGGGGCCAGGGTGATGGTTTTGGGGAAGGTCTCGCGGATGAGCCGGGCGACCTCCTTCAGCAGGGTGCGTGGCTGCAGGGGGGATCGCTGCGCGGTCATGCCGCGACCGAAGATCAGCAGTTGTTTGATGATGTCCGCACCGCGCCGGGCGCCATCCCGCAGCATGGCGAGAAGATGTTCATCGTCGGCGTTGTTGGGTCGTGATCGCAACAACTCGATGGCCATCAGGATGGGCGCGAGGATGTTATTGAGGTCATGGGCGACGCCGCCGGCAAGGGTGCCGAGGCTTTCGAGCCGCTGGGCATGAGCCAACTGCGCCGCGAGCTGCTGCTGCGCGGGGAGGTCCTCCTTCGTGCCGCTCATGGGCGTGGAACGTTGTGTTCGCGGGGCCGGTGCGCCAAGCCGGACGGGCTTGGGGTCTGGCGCCAGGCACCGCTGCGTGAGTTATCGGCGGGAGCGGGGCCGACTGGAGCGGAATCGCTGACCGTTTCTTGCCAACCTATGACCGTCCGCTGCCCCGGGGTGGGGGTGGAGATCTGCTGCGACCCAGCCGACGACGGTCAAGGCTGGTCGGCTGCCCACCCCTGGAGCATGAGGATGGCCTTGCCCAGTACGCCGGCGGCGCCGCGGAACGTGCCCGAGCCGCGGGGGCGATTGTCGCGGTCGAACCACTCGAAGAACCCGTCGCTGCGCTGGACACGCCGCACCATGGGAACGAGTTCGAGGTAGGCGTCTTCAACGAGCCCGTGCTGGACGAGCGCCTGAATCATCCGGCCGCCGAACCAGTCCCAGTCACCACCGTTCTGGTAAGACCACGGGACCATGCTCGGGTTCTTGAAAGTCCCGGCCGGGTAAGGCGGATAGACGGTCAGTCCCAGAGTGCCGGCGCCGGCGTCGCGAACGTTTTGGCGCATCCGGGCGAGCGACGCGCGGATCTCGGCCGGTTCGAGGAGGCCGGCCAGGATGGCGACGGCGGTGCCGCCGTGGTAGTAGACCTGGCTCTCGTCGAAGTCGGCGGGGAACGGCGAGCCTTCGAGGTAGAGGTGGGGCTTGAACTGCTCGCGGGCGGGATCCCACAGGTGCTGGCGGATGTTGCGCCGGATCGTGACCTCGAGCTGTTCCCAGCGCGCGTGGTCCGGGGCGTCGGCGGGCAGGAGGGCCACGTAATCCCGCAGGGCGAGGACGAACATCGCATTGTCGTAGATGTCGACGGTGCGGTGGCTGCTGGCGTCGAGTTCAACACCCCATTCGTGCTCGGGCTGCACATCGCCCCAATCGACGGTGGTGGCGCCCCAGAGCAGTCCGTGGGCCGGGGAGAAGCGGTGTTCCAGCAGGTAATCGAGGGCGCGGCCCAGGCGTTGGCGGACGGACTGGCCCTCGATGACTTCGTCCAGGAAGGCGCTGTCGCCGGTCCGCTCGACGTAGGTCCGGACGGCGTGGACGAGCGAGGTTTCCTGGTCGGTCTCCACGGTGTTCTTGTGGCCCCAGTAGTCGGGAGCGCCGGGACGCTTGATGTAGCGGTAGCCGACGTTGGCCTGGGTGCGATGGACGAAGCCGTCCACGATGTTGCCGTCGTCACCCTGGAGCAGGAAGAACAGGCGGAGGTTCTCGCGGATGTCGCCGCGTTCGAGCACTTCACAGCTCAACTCGATGAAGGTCGCCAGGTCGCGAATCCAGACCTCGCGATAGCCCGAGCCGGCGTTGAAGCCAGTCTTCAACAGCGCCCGGGCGCGTTCGAGGACGTCGCTCAGGTCCGGGTCGGCGAGGATGCGGTGGGCGAGGGCGGCACGTCCCTGGGCGCGGGTGTCCGGGGTTTCGAGGCGGAACGTGGCCGGGGCGAACGCCCGCAAGGGGGCTTGGAACTTCCCGTCGTGGATGGGAATCGGGAGCCCGACGGGGCGGCCGCGCAGATCGATGGGCTGGGCGTGGGTGACCTCGAGTCCGCCGGGCAGGTGGACGGGACAATCACCGGTTCTGCCCGTGGTTTCCCAGAGTCGGAGAAGTGTTCCGGGGCCGTCCGGGTTGGGGCCGAAAGCGGTGACGCGGGCGCAGGGACGTTCCTCAACCCGGGTGGCGGCGGCGGAGGCGTGCGGCGCGGACGGCGTTGATTCCAGCGACAGCCCGCTGGCCGAGGCGGGCGACTTGCCCCCCGGGCCGGTCGCACAGATGGCTTGGAGCGGGAACCGCGCTTCCAGGGCGGGGCGGACGAGACTCTCGAACGGGTCGTAGCGGTCGATGGGCCAGATGCGAACCCGGCTGGTCCAGGTGCCTTCGTTCCAGAGCCGGAAGTTGGTGGTCCATTGGTTGTTGAAGAGGTTGATGAAGACGGTGGCTTTGCCCGGGACGAAACGGGTCGAGTACTTCCAGCAGCCCGGCGTTCCCAGGCTCACCAACGGGCTGTCGAGCGGGCAGACGCCGAAACCGCGGCCCTCGGGGTCGATCACCGCAAGCCCCGTGTCGATGGCGTACAGGTGGTGGTTCGCGCCGGGGACGATGTCGGTGGCGGGATCGACGATGGAACCGAGTCGGCCCAGGCGGAACCGGGGGGATTCGACCGCGAAGGGCAGGCACAGCCACGCGGCTTCGGGCCAGGGATCCGCCGGCTTCTTCTCCAGCGTCACCTCGATGTCGAAAAACGGCGTGTCGTGGTAGAAGAGAAAGCGGGTGGAGACGCCGAACGGCACGCGCTCACTGGCCGGCGCCCGCCACGAAGCGTCCACGGAGAAACGCGAGAGGTGGTAGCCGGCCGTGTCGCCCGCGGGCGGCGCGGCGACGGAAGGAACGAGGTCCGCCGGCGGTAGACAGGGTTGCCGAGCTCGTTGGTCGCCCAGTCCACGTTGATCTTGACGTAGTCCCGCACGAACGCCGCGACCTGGTTCGAGTCGAAGCGCTCGTAGAGAACCTGTCCGAAACCGAAGGGGGCGTCGGTGTCCACGGCTTCGCGTCCAGCGGGCAGGCGCGCGGCCGCCCCAAGTTGCGCCTGGACCACGAGGGAGGCGATGGCGCCGCGCCGCGGGTCGAGCCGGGCCTTGAACGCGCCGCTGTCCAGCACGGGCTTGGACTGGTCAAGCTTGGGCAGAGGGCTTGGATCGGGACGGAGGCTGCTGCGCCGGAGTGTGGCATAACCGAGCGGGGGCACCCAGGAAGGCGAGAAGCGGAGGTGGCCGTCGGTAACATCGTAGCGGGCGGAGGGTCCCTGCTCGGGGCTTTCGAGTTGGCCTGCGGCGGCGCTGCCAAAGGCGGTGCCGGACACGTTCGCGACGGCGATTCCATGGGTGCGGCGCCAGGGCAGGGGATTGAAGACAACCACGCGGTCGCCGTCCAAGGACACGGCTTGGGCCAGAGATTGCATCTGATGAGCGAGGAGCGGCGACAGGAGGCGGTCGGCGGATTCGATATAGGCGGTGTGCTCGGCCCAGGAAGATTCGATGCGGTCGAAGCGCCCGGCGGCCCGTTCCGCGCGCCACTTATCCCCATAATGCGCGAGGTATTTGCCGTAGATCCACCAGTACGCTCCGCCCCAGGTGTGTTCGCCGTAGAGCAGGCTTTGTTCGTACGCCTGGCGGATGGTGTCGCCGGCTGCCGGAGGGGGCACACCCCAGAGAGGAAGCAGGGTGTTCAAAGCCTCGGCCATGGCGATCTGCGGGCGGATTTCGCGGGCGAGGCGGGCCCCTTGGGGGTCGCTCATCGGCCCATGAATCCAGGTGTCCGGCATGTCACCCCGCACGACCGGCAGGTAGGGTCGTTCGGCGAGGATGGCGTCGGCAAAGTCGCTGAGCCGGCCGATGCGCACGCGCACACCGGGCAGTTTCGACCGGGCTTCGCCCAGCAGCTTGGCGACCTCGTCCGGTGTGGGGGGACCGTGGTTGTCGCCGGTGTGGATCAGGGCGAGCCAGGAACGGTGCGGCCAATCGGGCGGTGGCACGAGTCCGGTGCCGTAGCTTTCGGCCGTGTACATGGTGAGGAGGCGCGAGCCATCGGGACCTTGCCACCAGAAGAGGCGGGGGACTTGGGGCGATTGGCTGGCGGCGTTGCAGCCGAGGTGAAGGAAGTCCACGCCGGCGTGGCGCAGGAGGGTGGGCAGGATCCAGGAATGGCAGGGCACGTCGGTCATCTTCGCGTCGCGCGGAAGGGCCAGGCCGGCATCCCGCGAGAGGGTGGAGGCATCACCGAGTCCGCGCACCAGGTCTTCGAGCTCGAGCCACTCCGTGTGCGTGGTGAAGGGCAGGGCGTGGGTGACGAAGCGACCTTCGCGGAAAGCTCGCTGGATGCGGCGCTGGCGTGCGGTGGTTTGACCGTCCCAGTCGGCGAGGATCTGGCGGAGAGGCCAGCCCGGCAGGGTCCAGACGAACTGTTGCTCGGGCGGAAGCGGGCGGTTGGCATCGACCACGTCGAGGGCCTGATCGATCATCGTGGTCCGGTAACGCTGCACCACGTTGCTGGCCATGTCGGTGTAGCCGATGTCGAAGTGGGTCTTGAAGACGATGACCACCTGGTCGAGGCGCCCGCTCGGGCTCCCGACCGATGCGGGCTCGACGGCGGCACGGCCGGATAGGGAGCCCAAGACAGCGAGGAGGGTACCCAGCCAGGCGGCAGGCCACCGGGGCGGCTGTGCGGCGTGCCAGGAGGAAACAGGACGGGATTCGGTGGAGCGGACGCGAGGGAGGACGCGACGGAGGAGACACCAGGACTTCACGGCGCAAGCCTGGGCGGGAAGGTGGATCGGCGCCAGTCGGAACTTCGAGATCGCCGGCGCTCGGGGCTTCCCCGGGTTGACGGTCGCGGTGCAGTGCCGCGCAAACCCACCTTGGGGTCGCATCTTAACATTTAACAATTGGCCGACACCGATCGTCTCCTGACACCCGCTGGCCGGGCCTCGCAGAGACGGTCGGAGTGGACCGAGCGGTCAAATGTTAAATGTTAAGATGCGACCCCAAAGGCGCGGGCACAGGTTAGCCGATCAGTGCCGGGATCGGGCGGGCCAATCCGGCGACGCCGGTCAGGCGCTCCTGACGACCGCTGACCTCGAAGTCGAGTGCTTCGTGGTCCAAGCCCAACAGTTGGAGGATCGTGGCGTGCAGGTCGTGCATGGGCGTGGGGTTCTCCACGGCCATCAAACCGATCTCGTCCGTGGCGCCATACCGCAGACCAGCCTTCACGCCGCCCCCGGCCAGCCAGATGGTGAACCCCGCGGCGTTGTGTTGGCGGCCCGCGTTCCCCTGCATCATCGGGGTGCGACCAAACTCGCTGGCCCAGATGACCAGCGTGGTCTCGAGCAAGCCGCGCTCCTTCAGGTCAGTCAGCAGCGCGGCGATGGGCTGGTCCGTCCACACGGCGCGGGGGCGATGATTGTCGGTCAACTTATCGTGGGCGTCCCAACCGTCCTTGTCCGGCATGTCATAGACCTGCACAAAGCGGACCCCGCGCTCGACCAACCGCCGGGCAAGCAGGCACTTCCGCCCGAAGTTCTGGGTGCGCGCTTCCGGATGCTCGAGGCCATAGGCGCGCCGGAGGTGGGCCGGTTCGGTGTCGAGGTCGCCCACGGCCAGGGCGGCGGACTGCATGCGGTAGGCCAGTTCGTAGCTGGCGATGCGCGCCTCGAGTTCTGCCTCGCCCGGCCGCGCCGCGAGGTGGGCGAGGTTGAGGTCGCGGATCAAGTCCAGGGAGCGCCGTTGCCCGGCGGCGAGTGAGTCGGGCGGCAGCAGATCCAGGACGGGGGTCCCCCGGTCGCGCAGGCGGGTGGGCTGAAGAAGGAGAAGGTCACTCCGGCCGACATCGCGATCCTGGAACGTTGGATTGCTCAAGGTGCGTCCTGGCCGGAAGGCGACGCGGTGCCCTCGGTGCGGGCCGAAGCACCCACCCCCGGGGAGCGGTTCGGCGATGCCTGGTCGGATCCGCGCAATCCCATCGCCCGGCTTTGGCATGGAGACCGGCTGGACCTTTGGTCGCTCAGACCGCGGGTGGCTTTGCTTCCGCCGGTTCCTGAGACCGGCGTTGAAGGCGCTCATCCCGTGGACCGGTTCCTTCTCCCGGGCGGCTCCGAACCTGACCGGCGCACCCTCCTGCGCCGGGTGAGCTTTGGCCTGACCGGCCTGCCGCCGACGCCGGCGGAGGTCGCGGCCTTTGAACGCGATCCAGACCCGGCGGCGTACGCGCGGGCGGTTGAGCATCGGCTGGATTCCGAGGCTTACGGTGAACATCAGGCGAGGCTCTGGCTGGACGTGGTCCGGTACAGCGACAGCAACGGATTTGACTGGGATGAGTTCCGGCCTGCGGCCTGGCGGTTTCGGGATTACGTGGTGCGGTCGTTCAACGCGGACAAGCCCTTCGATGTTTTTCTGCGCGAGCAACTGGCGGGGGATGAACTGCTCGAGGGACCGCCCACCGCCGCCGCGGAGCAGGACCGCCTCATCGCCACCGGTTATCTGCGGCTGGGTCCGCAAGACAACTCCGCGGCGCTGTTCAACGAGCAGGCGCGGGCGCGGGCGGAGTGGATGTTCGATCTCGTCGAAACCACGGGCAGCGCCTTTCTGGGCCTCACCCTGTCCTGCGCACGCTGCCATGATCACAAGTTTGATCCGGTTTCCCAGGCCGACTACTTCCGGCTGCGCGCCTTCTTCGAACCGCTGCGGTCTGCGGACGACGTGCCGCTGGACCTGGCGTCCGAGCAGGAGGGCATTCGCCGGCACAACGAGGCCCTGGACGCCCGCCTCCAGCCGCTGGCGGTCCGGCGCGAGAGCACGCTGCGCGAGGCGAAAGCGCGGCTGCGCCACGAACGGTTGGCGCGGCTCACGCCGGAGGAGCGGGCGCTGCTCGAAGCGCCGCCCGACGCGATTGCCGAGGGCGTCGAGCCACGCGTCGCCGAACTGCGGAAGCAGGTTGAGCCTGCGGACGTTGAGGGACGCGAGGCGTTCACGGAGGAGGAGCGACGCGAAGACGAGACGGTGGCGAAGGAGATGGAGGCCCTTCAACAGCAGCGGCGCGCCTTCACGCATGGTCTCCTGGCCACCGACACTACCGAGGCCGTTCCGCCCACCCGCATCCTCTACCAGGGGAACCCCGCGGCGGAACGCGAGGCGGTGGATCCGGGGTTCCTCTCGGTGTTGGATCCCAATGCGGCGGGGATTGCGAAACCTCCGAACCCTCGCACGACCGGCCGTCGCCTCGCGTTGGCCCGCTGGTTGACCTCGCCGGACCACCCGCTCACGGCGCGCGTGCTGGTGAACCGGGTCTGGCAGCAGCATTTCGGTCGTGGCCTGGTCGAAACGGCGAATGACTTCGGGCTGGCCGGCGCGCGCCCCAGCCATCCGGGGCTGCTCGACTGGCTGGCGGAGGAGTTCGTGCGGGAGGGATGGTCGCTGAAGAAGCTGCACCGGGTGATCCTGACCAGTGCGGCCTATCGACAGCAGTTCTTGCTGCATCGACTTTCCGCCGAGCAATTGCGCGATGCGATGCTGACCACCGCGGGCCTGCTCCTTCCGTCCGGGGGCGGTCCGCCGGTTTGGCCGGAACTCCCGGCGGAGATTCTCCAGGCCAACCCGGCGTTCCTCGATGACAACGCCGAGCGCACCAAGGGTTGGTATCCCTCGCCACCGGACCGCCAGGGGGTGCGCACGCTCTATCTCATCCAGAAGCGCACGGTGCGGGTGCCGTTCCTCGAGACATTCGATCTGCCGGAAAACAGCGTGTCCTGTCCCCGCCGCGCGCTTTCGACCGTCGCGCCCCAGGCGCTGTCGTTGTTGAACAGCCCGTTGGCGGTGCAGACGGCCACCGCGTTTGCGGCGCGCGTCGAGCGGGAGGCCGGACCTGCGGCGGAAGACCGCGTTGCGCGGGCCTTCGCCCTTGCCTTTCAACGGGCGCCGACGGCCACCGAGCTTGCCCGCTGCCGGACGTTTCTGGCCGAGGCGCCATTGGTCGAGTTCTGTCGCGCCCTGCTCAACGTCAACGAATTCGTGTACCTCGACTAACCCTGGGGTCGCATCTTAACATTTAACAATTGGCTGATATCACCGCTTGTCTGGCGCCCGTGGGCAACGGGTCTTGCAGGTCTGCACCGTGGACCGAGCGGCCAATGTTAAATGTTAAGATGCGACCCCAATGGGCGTCTCAACGCGCGGTTTGACGCGTCACGATGGGGACGTAGCCCACTTCCAGTCCCGGTGGCGGCGTCACGAGCAGCGCCGGGTCGAGCGTCACCAACGTCCCGCGGCCGGGCGGGGCCATGTAGTCCCGATCCGTCGGCCAGGCCACATGGATCTTCTCGACGAAGGCCTGCAACCTCGCCCGCTTCTCCTCGCTCCAGCCGTATTGCTGGAACGACGGCTGATCCACGAATCGATACCAGTGATAGGTCACCACGGAACCGTCCACGAGCTTCGTCGTGAAAGGCCCCAGCCGCGGGCCGGGCCGGCTCCAGGCCCCAGTCGTCGGCGAGGTGTAGGGCGCGCCGGGGGTGGCCCGCTTGAACGCCTGCGCGTGCAGCCCGGTTTCTGAGGGCACGTCGGCCGCCGGTACCGCGACCCGCTCATTGTCCACGTGGCGGTAGTATTGGGGGAAATGGCCGGGCGCACTCAGTTCGTTGGTGAACCATTGCAGGCCCCAGACGTTGTCCTCGAAGATCCGCGTGTCGAAGGCGCGCTCGACCCCGGCGATCCGCTTGCCGTCCTGATTGTAACGCGTCGTGCGGGTCGTCAGCTTCGGTTTCCACGCGCCGGTCGTGTCAAAGCGTCCGGAGCAGGGCGGGCCGCCGTCGCGCCACGCCCGGAACGCGTCCTGGAGGGCGACCCGGGAGTAATAGGTCACATCCTGAACCAGGAACGCTCGGCCCTGGGCGTCCACGGGGAACTGGAGCTTGGGCAGCTTGGAGTAGACCACGCCGCGGGCGTCCCGACTGTCGAAGCGCGGCACGGTGTTGATCTCCATGGCGCCGCCGCCCATGTTGCCCGGCCGGGCGTCGAGGCCGCGTCCGTAGAGGAACGGGTAGTTGAACAGCTTGCCGATCTTACTCCACGTCTCGGGGATGTAATAGGCGATGGGCCCTTTGAAGTTGGCCGCGCTCAGGAAACAGGTCCAACTCTGATCGCCCGTGGGCGGGTCGCCGGTGGTGGGGTCGGTGAAGGGGAGGGCCATCCAGGTGTAGCCGAGGAATTCACCGTTGGGCTGGCCCTGGAAGGGCAGGGCATCGGGCGGGATCAAGAGCCGGTTGCTCAACTGGGCGATGCCGAGCTGGTGGTCGGGGAGCGCCTCGTTGCTGTAGAAGAAGGACCACCCGGGCGAACCCACCTCATAGTCGTAGCATTGTGGCGTGGCGTTCAGGCTGAACTTGGGCGGGCCGTAGCGGAAGTGGTTGCCGGCCCAGTAGCCCAAGCCGCCTTCCAGCGTCTGGAAGACGCTCTCCCAGGTTGGTCCCCGCTCCTTCCAGGTACGCGCCAGGGTTCCCTCCGGCGCCAGCGGTTGGTCTTTGTTGTCCGAGTTGTCTGGCGTCACCCACGAGCTCGGCAACCCGATCTGGAAATCCGCCAGCGGCTCGTCAATGAGTGGCCAGACCGCCGCGTAGAAGCCCATGCCCGCGTTGTACCCGGAGCCGGCCGGCGGTCGGTCGTGGCTGAACCCGATGTACCCGTGCAGGCCCGCGGAATGCGCCGTGACGACGCCGGCCGCGGCGGACGAGGCCGGTGACGCATCCTGCGGGTAGGCCGGTTCGGTCCAAGCCCCGGGCAGCAAGGCCGCGGTCGTCAGCGAAATGATGGTCCTGGTCATCTTAAACAATCTCCTCTCGCACCGCATCCCACCGCACCACACGCTGCTCCCGCTGTGACACTAACGACATGAGGAACTTCGCAGTCTCGATGAACGCTTCGTCGGTCGAGCATTTCGGCGTGCCGCCGCTCCGAATGCAATTCACCCAGTCCACCATGTGATTGGGCTGGGGCGGCGTCTTGGTCCGGTCATAGCCCGGCGGCAGGTCCGGTCGCCGGTAGTGTTCCGCGGGGGTGATCTCGAAGGTGGTCACATCGTGGGCGATGGCGTCAAACCGCAGGGTGGCATCGCGGCCGCAGATCGTCACCGGCTGGCGGTCGGTCGTGTTCATGCTGCCGGAGAACGTGACAGTTCGGCCGAGCTTCTCGTACTGGTAGGTGGCCACCCACGTGTCGGGTACTTCACGATCGTCCTGCAGCAGCGCATTCAAGCCGAGACAGGCACAGGTGTCGGGGATGCCGTGGCCGAGGAGGTACTGGACAAAGTCCAATTCGTGGGACAACAGGTCGCCGGCGTACCCGGTGCCGTAGGCGTAGTAACAACGCCAATGCCAGAAGTGGCGCTCGTTCCACGGAATGCGCGGCGCCGGCCCGAGCCACAGATCCCAGTCCACCTCCTTCGCGACCTGGGCCGGGTCGGGTCGGGTCCACTGGTCATAGTAACCGTACCAACGCCAGTTAGGATGGGATGGTTCGGTGGACTTGAAGCGGCCGGTGCGGACCAGCGTGACGGGCCCGAGGAGGTTCCGGGCCAAAAGCTCGCGGGCCTGCAGGGCGCAGGTGGCCTGCCGCGCCTGGTGCCCCAGTTGGAACACCACCCCGCTCTGCCTGAGCGCGTCCCGCATCTGCTTGGCTTCGGCCAAGGTCTTGGCGAGACCCTTCTCGCAATAGATGGCTTTGCCCGCCTTGGCGGCGTCCAGGACCATGGCGCAGTGCCAGTGGTCCGGGGTGGCGATCACCACGGCATCCACGCGAGGGTCGGCCAGGAGTTCTCGATAGTCCACGTAGGCTTTGACGTCCGGATTGCGGCTGCGCTCGATGCCCTTCTGCCGGTGCGGCCCGTAGACGTCGCAGACGGCCGTCACCTTGACGCCCGGGGCGTGGACCACCGCGTTGAGGAGGTCGCCCCCGCGCGTGCCCAGGCCGATGCAGCCGACGCCGATGGTCTGGCCGGGGGACTCGGCCGAGAGTGCGACCGGCGCCAGGGCCGAGGTCATCGCCAGCGTCGTGGCGGCCTGGCTGGTCGAGCGCAGGAATTGACGGCGATTCACGAGGGGAAGATCGATCATAGCTCAAAGGGTGAAGCCCGGTCGGTAGGGCGGGTTCACGAATTCATCCGCCTCGGGGCAGTTCGGGAACTTCAGGTTCACCGGGTCCCATTCCAGCTTCTGGTTCATGCGGATGGCGATGTTGCCCAGCAGGACGACTTCCGTCAGATGCGCGGCGTGATCGGCGAAGTTGGAGCCTGCGGGCGGGCCACCCCGGCAGGCGTCGAGGAACTCCTTCCAGTGTCCCACCGAGCGGGCGAGCTTCTGCGGGGGCCGGCCGAACTCCCGGCGTTTGGATTCCGGGATCAACCGGTCGCGCAGCATGATGCCCTGGTCGCCGACGTACATGGTGCCATCGCCGATGGCGAAGTCGGCCGCCGGATCGAGTGCCTCGGGTCGGGGCGGGCGCATGCCGCCGTCGTACCAGAAGATGCTCAGGGGTCCGTGCGTGTCACTGGGCGCGAACCGGTAGTGGGTGATCGACGCCAGTGGAGCCGTCTCGCTGCTGACTTCCTTGGGCCGTTGCCAGTTGGTGGAGCAGGCCTCGACACTGATCGGGTGGCCGATCTTCAGGGCCTTGAAGATGGCGGAGAGTTCGTGGCAGCCGATGTCCCCCAACACGCCCGTGCCGAAAGCCCACCAGCCCCGCCAGGCGAACGGGTGGTAGCAGGGGTGGTAGGGCCGGGCGGGGGCGGGGCCCACCCACAAATCCCAGTCGAGATGCGCCGGGCAGGGCGGCTGCTCCTGGGGCCGCGCGATGCCCCGTGGCGAGATGTCCGGATTCCGGTTGGACCAGGCATGGACCTCCTTGAGTTTGCCGATCGCGCCGGCCCAAATCGTCTCGGCGACGCGGCGTGGTTCCTCGCTGGCCTGGCCGAAGTTGCCCATTTGGGTGGCGACCTTGGTTTCGCGGGCGAGGTTCCCGATCATGCGGGCCTCGTAAACGCTGTGCGTGAGCGGTTTCTGACAGTGGACGTGTTTGCCGAGCTTCATCGCCATGGCGGTCGCGACGGCGTGGACGTGGTCGGGGGTGGCGATGGTCACGGCGTCGATGTCCTTCTGCGTCTCGAACATCTTGCGGAAGTCCGTGTAGAGCTTGGCCTGGGGGTATTTCTGGGCCAGGGCGGCCAGGTAATTGCGGTCCGGATCGCAGAGGGCCACGATGTTCTCGCCGGCCTGGGCGCACGAGGCCACGTCGCCCGCGCCCATGCCCCCCACGCCAATCCCGGCGACGTTCAGCCGCTCGGAGGGCGGGGTCTGGCCCTGGCCGAGGACGTGGCGGGGGACGACGGTGATGGCGGTGGCGACGACCGAGGCGGTCTTCAGGAAGCTGCGGCGGTTGGACGGTGCCGGGTTCATGGGAGGATGACGAGTGGAGTGGTGAGGATTGATGAGGAAGTTGGCTTAAGACGCGGCGAGTCTACGCCGGCGGTGGGTGCGAGGGCAAGGCTGTGACGGACCGGAACCAACAGACGAATGGAGAACGGTGAATGGGGACAGACGAATGGGGACGGGCGAATGGAGACAGACGAATGGGGACAGGCGAATGAGAGTTCGGTCAGTGATTCGTCAGTCCCCATTCGCTTGTCCTGGGATCCAGCGAGACGCGCACGCGGTAGAAGACCTGGAGGGTGTCGAGGGGGATGGGGTGGGTGACGACCTGGTTGTCGCCGGGGATGGCGGCGAGTCCGGAGACGGGGGTCCACGGGCCACTCAGACGGGGCGCTGCTTCGAGCGTGTAACGGCGGACGAGGTTCTCGGAACCGGCGCCCTGCGCCCGGCGAGCCAGGAAGGAGACCAGGGTTTGTGCCCCGCTGGATTGCACTTCGAGGCGGCACACGCTTTGCGGATCGTTCGGGGCCGTCCCGGCGAGGAACTCCTCGAGGGTCGAGTGTCCGTCCCGATCCGGGTCGGCGTGCGGGTCGTTGGCGAGGTGACCGAAGTGGAGGAGTTCCCAGGCATCGGGCAGGCCGTTGCCGTCCTGGTCAGGGTGGGTGGAGCTGGCGAGGTCGCGACGCGTGATGAAGCCGCGCGAGCCGACGTCGAGGGTTTCCTGGGCGAGCACCTCGGTGCCCCGGCGTGCGACGAGGTAGAGCCGGTCACCGGCGAGGGAGGCTTCGGGAGCGGTGAGAGGCGGGGCAGTTTCCAGGCGGATCTTGAGGCGATAGAAACTGCCGAGGCGGCGTTCGTCGCCCATGCGGTAGGTGGCGAGAGCAGGGCCGTCGGGTGTGCGACGCGCTTCGATCACGATGTCGGTTTGGGTGGCGGTGACGGGCTGGCCATCGAGTTGGAGGGTGCCGTAGACGAGGTTGTCGGGCTCGGCGAGGCCGGCTTCGAGGGTAAAGGGAAGGAGGAGGCCGAGGGCGAGGCCGGCCAGGGCGATGCTCAAGCGATGCTTCTGCGGCGAGAGCGAGGAGCCGGGGAAAGGGGATAGGTTCATGGCGGGGGGCCTTTCAGTTGCCGGAGTAGGAGTAGGTCTGGAAGAAGATCTTGATGTCGCGGACGGACTGGATGAAGCCCTCGAGACCGCGCTGGGGATCGCTGAGGAAGGTGCCGCCGGGGACGATGAGGAGCCAGTCGGTGTTCCAGACGCTGCGGCCGATGAGGCGCGAGTCGCTGATGGTTTCGGCGACGTTGAAGGTGCCGCTGTCATGGTAGGCGCGGAAGCTCGAGAAGCGGCGGGGCTCTTCGAGGGAGCCGCTGAGGGAATCGTTGACGGGGATCCAGGCCGGGTCGGCGAGGTTGCCGTAACCGATGGGGAACGGCACCGGCAGCCGCTGGTCCAGGACGCGCCAGAAGCGGAGATTGAGGTCATTGCCGCCGGGGGTGCGGAGCACGTCCGCGCCGGCCGGCACGAGATAGACCCGGGGCGTCTGGGAGAGGCCGTTGCCGTCGTAGTTGCTGAACCAGACGCCCACGCTGCGGATCTTGGTGGCGAAGAGCGTCGGGTCGTAGGCGCTGTCGCCGCCGCCGAGGGGCCAGCCGAAGTAGTTCAAGCCGAAGGTGACGGTGGTGGGAAAGCGCAGGACCAGGCCGGGCTGCGGGCCGGCGGACTCCGGGGCGAACGGCCGGCAGTAGCGGCGGAACTCGGCGAGGTCCCAGAGGTTGGCCATGACGCGGCGGCGCAGCGTGGCCCGCCACGCGTCGTCGCCCGTGGCGGAGGGATGGATGCGGAAGAGTTCGCTGCGGAGCGAGAAGCGGCCGGTCTCGGTCTGGGGGTTGCTGAAGCCGAGCTGACCTTTGAGAACGCTGAAGTTCTGGCGGAGGCGGGCGAGGGGATCGGCGAGGCCGTGGCGACCGGCGATGGGGTGACCGGCTTCGATCTGGCCGAGGGATCTTTGGCGGATGATGTCGGTGAGAAACTCACGGCCGGCGCCGCTGGTGCCGCCGAGCAGTTGGGTTTCGAAGTCGTAGGCGACGGCGGCGAGGAAGGTGTAACGGGCGGCCAGGTCGAACTGGGCGCGGTACTTCTGGAGGGCGTCGTTGCGGAAGACGCGGAAGGTCATGTCCTGGTAGCGCCGGGCCTGGGTGTCGCCGGCGGTGTTGCGGCGGAAGGCGGCCCGTTCCTCGAGGAGGCGGTAGCCGCGTTCGACGGCGGCCTGGTAGCGGCCCGTCTGCTGACGGAGGCCTTCGGCCAGCGTCTCGGCCTCGGCGCGGAGCGGGGCTTCTTCATGGAGGAGGGTCTCGACCTGGCGGAGCAACTGGGCGATTTCGTAGCTGTCCCGGTTCGCCTCGATCCGACTGGTGGCATACTGCTGGGCCTCTTCGATGGCGAATCTCGAGCCTTCCTCGACGCCCAGGGACACGTAGTACCCGGTCTTGATGGCCGCGGTGGAGATGATCCGTCCGTTGAGCAGGACCGCGCGCACACTGGCGAAGGCGTCGGTGGCAAGCCCGACGGATTTCGGGACGCCTTCGACGACGGCCTGCACGGTTTGCTCGACCGACTCCATGATGCCTTTGAACTTGTTCTTGGCCTGGCCGGCGGCGAAGGCGGCGACCTTGAGCGGGCGGACGGTGTTGTTGCGTTCGCTCAAGATCTGGACGGCGTCGGCGCCCATTTGCGTGCGGGCGTCCACGGTGTCGATGGCGAGGTCAATGCGCGCGAGCAGGTTGTCGTAATTGAGCAGGGCCTTCTCGAGGCGGGCGCGGGCCTGCAGCAGGTCCGAGAGGGCGAGCTGGATTTCACCGGGGGCGCGGCGGCTGCCCCAAGCGGCGGGGGCGGCGGTGGGGTATTGGCTCTTGGGCAGGACCGGGTAACGGACGCTCAGGACGCCGTTGGGGGTGAGCTCCGGGCTGAGGGCGCCGCGGAAGTCCCCTGCGAAATAGTGACCGCCGCCGGCGGCGAGGGAGTCGAGGCGGGTGAAGTAACCGGTGAAGGCCTCGGTGGGTTCGGCGGCTTCACCGATCACATCCGCGACGGGGACGTACATCCAATGGTAGAGGTCGGGGCCGTCGTAACCGCTGGGGTAAGTGCGGCCGGGGCCGATGTCGCCGCCGTAGGGGTAGCCGAAGATCTCGATGAGGCGGTTCTTGTAGCTGCGTTCCTCCTGTTCGACGTTGCGGGTGAACTGATTGACGTTGTCCTGGAGGGCGCGCAGGGACTGGGTGAGCTGGTTGGCGTGGTTGAAGACGGTGAGCGCGTTCTGGACGGCCTCGAAGGCGCGGTCGTAGATCTGTTCGAAGTGCGTCTTGCCGGTCGCGATTTCCGTGGGGTCGATGTCGAAGGGGACGGCGTTCTTGGCCAGGCCGACCGGGTTGAGTCCGGCGTCGGCTTTGTCGAGCTGGCCCTGGACGGCGGCGGCAGCGGCGAGGATTTCGTTGAGCTCGGTGACGGTCTGGCGGTCGATCTTGGCGAGGCCGGTGTGCTCCGGATTGAGGTCCTGGGAGGGAAGGACGGCGTTGGCGACGACCCAGTCGTAGTAGGCGCCGACGCCGGCGCGGCGGGCCCAATCGGTCACGCCCCAGGCGCGGTCGGGGTGGGTGTCCTTGTAGCCCTGCCACTGGCCGCGGGGATCATCCACGTAATGGCGGCGGTAGGTGAGGTCGACGATTTCGGCGCCGGTGCGGGCCTTGGCGGCGGCGGCGGTGGCGAACTTGCGTTCGTCGAGGTAATCGACCGTGACGGCGTTGCCGCCGAGGTTGACGGTTTCGGCACGGGGGATCCAAGTGAAGGACTGGCTGCGGAGCAGACCGTAGTAAGTGGTGAGGGCGGTGAGGTAATGGCCCCAGGCATCGCCGTGGCCTTGCGGGAACATTCGCTGGGCGTCGGTGGTGTCGATCTCGCCGCTGCCGTCCAGGTCGGTCAGGTTGTAGGTCTGGGCGTAGGCGACCTCGCCTTCGCCCTTGGTGAAGTTCCAGAACAGCCGGTTGTAGGCGGGGGGCACGCGCACGCTCTGGCCGGAATCATCCCTGCCGCGCAGGAGGGCGAGCTCCTCCTCGAGCAGGGAATCGAGCTGGTTCTGGAAGGTGAAGATGCAGGGGGCGAGGGTGCCGTAGCCGGCGGCGTCGGTGCGGAAGCCGATGGTGGGGTCGGCGGCGTCGGCGAAGGCTTCGTTGCCGAGGAGCATATAGAGGTCGGCGATGCTGCCGGCGGCGAGGAGGAGGGCGTTGTTGGCGGTGGGATCGTCGACGGGTTGGGCGGCGTCGATGCTGAGCTGGCGGCCGCGGCGGAGGACGGTCTCGTAGGCCTCGATGAGGCCGATGCGGTTGAGGTTTTCGGGGGAGCCGTTGAAGGCGATGTCGCCTTCGTAGCGTCGGCCGGCCTGCTGGAGCATGCTGGCGTAGGTGGCGGTGGGGGCGTTGTGGAAGTCCTGGGAGCGGGCGGTGAAGGGGTTGAGGCCGTCGCGGACGCGCTTGACCCAGCAGGGGGCGAACTGGGCGCGTTGGCCGCCGATGAGCCCGACCCAGTCGCTCCAGTTGGTGGCGCCGCCGATGGCGTAGCCGCGGTAGCGGCAGATGACCCAGTTGTCGCTGAGGACAAGCAACGGGTCACCGGCGAGGGACGGATCGCCGAGGACGACGTCGTTGATGCCGCCGCCGGCGTGCAGCCGCCGCCACGCTTTGAGATCAGTGCCGTTGGCGGTCTCGACGGGCAGATCGGTGGCAATTTCCGGGCCGGTGTCGGGCTGGTAGTACCATTCGAACTCGAAGCGCTCGGGTTGGGCGGCGAAGTCGGAGCTGTGGCGGAGGACGAGCTTTTCGTCGAAGACATTGTCCGAGCGGATGACTTTGATGTCGCCGGGGAAGGGGCCGCCGCGGACGCGGAGGACGTGGAGCCGGATGGGCTGGGTGCCGTTCAATGCCGGGTCGTTATTTTCAGCGAGCGTGAGGTAGCCGGTGCCCCCGGTGCCGAGGCAGGCGGTGAGCGCCTTGCGCTGGTCGGAGAGGGTTTCGGTGAGAACGCGCGTGGTGATGATGGGGACGCCGTTGACGATATTGGTGACCGGGCCGAGGCGGAGGCCGATGAGCAGGTCGCGGTCCGGGCCGTCCTGGCCGTCGAGGTCCAGGCGGTTGGGGTTGCGACAGAGGTGATAGAGGGCGGCGACGAGGCGGTCGAAGGGGCTGCCGACGCCTTCGTCCTGGGCCTGGATGGTCTGGCGTTCGCGCTCGCTCATGACGTTGATGAGGAGCAGGGGGTTGTCGCGGCCGCCGTAATCCTGGGACTCGTCGAGGTGACCGCGCCAGATGAGGTTGCGCTGGCCTTCGTCCCAGAGGAGGCGCACGCGGATGGAGAAGGGGAGCTTGACGAGCTGCTGCTTGCCGTCGGGGGTGCGGACGGTGCCGATGCCGTCGACGGGGTCGAAGTCGTCCGGGGCGAAGAAGACGTCGTAGCCGGAGCCGGTGAGGAAGTTGGTGGTGCCGGGCGGGCGGACCTGGAGGGTCCGGGCGCTGAGCGGGTCGAAGAGGCGGGCGAGGCCGGCGAGGGCGTTGGTGCCCTCGGGATCGGACTGGTCGAAGACAAAGGCGGCGCTGGACCAGCCCGTGAGGTCGGGCAGACTGGCGCGGGCGCCGAAGAGGGTGTCGCCGATCCAGAGGTCTTTCACGTCGGTGGGCCAGGCGACGTGGTAGGTGACGGGGGTGGGCACGCCGGGCTGTCCGCCGCGGCGGCGGTCCAGGAGGGGCAGGGGCGCGTCGATGGCGGCGTCCGGGGCGCCGTCGCCGTTCAAGTCATAGAAGAAGCCGGGCTGCATTTTGTAGAAGAAGCGGGCAGTGATGCGGGCCTGGGACTCCCCGGGTCCGGCGGCGCGGGCATAGAGGCGGCCCTCGTAGTCCTTCAGCCAGTGGGGCGAGGGATCGCAGTAATTGATGGTGGTGAAGGCGGCGGGGAGACCGAGCGGGTCGATGAGGCCGAGCAACTGGCCGGCGATGGCGTCGCGCTCGAAGGTTTCGCCGGGCAAGGTGCCTTCGGCGACGACTTGCAGGGGCTGCATGGTCCACTCGCCGGAACCGGGTTGGCGGTACTTGAGGAGCACGAAAGGCTCGCTGGCACCGAGCAGCGCGTGGAGGTCGTCCCGCAGGGCGAAGAGGCGGCGGCCGTCCAGGAAGGCATGTTCCTCGTTTGGGTTGAATCCGGCGAGTCGGGGATCGGGCTGGTTATAGACACGCGCGGCGGTCTGGTTCTCGGCGGTCAGGGCGAAGCTCCGGCCGCTGGCCACGATGAGGCGGGGCGCGGTCGTGGGCCAGGTGACGGTGTAGCGCACGGGGTCCTGCGGCCACGCGATGGCGGTGTCGGGACTCCGGCGGTACCAGACGACGACGAGGTCGTCGTGGGTGCCGACGCGGTCCACGTTGACGGGGATGATCGGGCCGGTGCGGGTGGGGCGGTCGTGGGCGCGGTCCTCACCGGCGCCGTCGTAGAAGCTGAGCTCGTTGAGCACGTAACCCTGGCGGCCTTCGGGATCCTGATGGGCGTTGCGGCGCAGGGTTTGGGCGACCGGGACGGATTCCGCGGCGAGATAGCGTGCGTCGTCGAAGCGCTCGGTGCGCACGACTTCGAAGAGGCTGGGGTGACGTGTGGGATCGGTCTCGGCGCCGGCGCTCTGGAGGAACTGCAGGACGGTCCAGCCGGGGCTGGGGGCGTTGAACTGGCGGGTCGTGCCGTCCACCGCGGCGCCGTGGATGTCGGTGAAACTGAGGGCGTGGTAGGTCCACAGGCGACCTTCGACCGCGGGCTCGAGGTTGGCCGGGGCCTGGGCGATGTGGAGACGGGCACGTTTTTCGTTGTCGGTGGGCGCGGGCTGCCGGGGGTGATCCACGTCGGGCCAGGTCGAGCGCCCGACGCAGACCACCGAACTGCCGCCGAGGGGCGGAGGATTGGCCGAGAGGGGCCAGCGGAAGCGGGCGGTGACGGGCCGGACGGCGAAGAGCTTTTTCTCGGCGATGGACCAGACGAACGCGTTGGCGGGTTCGGAGTCGGTGTGGTCCCGTTCGAGGATCTCGATGGTGGGCTGGGCGAAGGCGCCGCCCCGGGCGTTGGGATCGACCGCCTCGGCGGGGATCTCGACGGGGGCCCCGATCACGTAGGTGTTGTATTCGTACTTGAGCCGGTCGGTGTTGATCTTGGCGAGGAACACGTCGCTTTGCGGGTTGGACGCTGCGAGGGCCGCGAAGCCGAATTTGACCTCGCCTTGATAGGTGCCGGACACGAACAGATTGCCCTTGGGATCCAGTCCCAGGCCGCCGCGCGTGTCGATACCCAGGCCACCGATACCGATGGCATAGAGCCAGCGGTTGTCATCGAGGTCGCGGGCGTCGAGCCGGGCCACGTAGACGTCGCTCTCGCCGCGGGAGGTCAAGCCCGGCAGGGTGCCGAAGACCGGGCCGACGGTGAAATCGCCGGTGATCCAGACCGTCTCGTTGCTGTCCAGGACCATCGCGGACACGTCAACCGGGGCGCCGCGGGCGATGGCGCTCAACACTCCGTTGGTCGTGAACCGGGCGATGAAGGTGTTGTCGGGTCCAACGGTGCCGCGCAAGGCGATGCCTTCGTAGTCGGCCGGGCCGGCGCCGCGGAGTCGGGCGGCGAGGAAGGGGGCGCCCGTACTGTCCTTCGTGAGGGTGAAGGCCGTATCGGCCTCGGCGCCACCGGCCCGCCGGGCGAAGAGCCATCGTCCGTCGGCTGCGGCGAGCTTGGCGAGGAACAGATCGGTCCCGCCGGCCGAAGTGAGGGTGGTGGCCTGGGGTGCGGTGGCGAAGGAGACCTTCTGGCCGACGGTGTGGCTGAAATCTCCTGCGAGGTACAGCACCCCGCCATGCTCGACGAGCGAGGACGCGCGCAGGGTGGCACTGGTACCCCCGGCGCGAACAGCCCACGGCCAGGTGGCACCGTCGGCGGTCAGTCGGGCGGCAAACACGTCCCGCACGCCCGTTGCGCTGAGGGAGGTGCTGCCGAGGGTCAGAGAACCGGCGAAGGTGCCAGCGACCCATACGGAGCCATCGCCGGCCACGGCGAGGGCGGTGACGGTGTGATCGGTTCCCGCCGTGGCGGACCTGGCCCAGCGCCAGGCGGAGCCATCGGCGGCGAGTTGGGCGACGAAGAACTGGGTTGCCCCGGCGGGGGCGGTGAGGCGGGTGGTGTTGAAGGTGGCTTCCCCGGTGAACTGGCCGGCGACGATCACGTTGCCGGCGGTGTCGGTTCCCACCGCCTGGATTTGGGCGCTTCCGGTGACCGGGACGCCGACCTGCCAGAGCCAGTCGCCTTTCTTGTTGGCCTTGGCCACAAAGGGATTCTGCGCAGCGCCGACTGTACTGATGGAGGCCTTGAAGGTGAGGACCCCGCTGAACGAGCCGGCGAGGATGACGTTGCCGTCGGCGTCCATGGCCTGGCGGGGCCCCTGGGCGCCGCCGTTGCTGACCTTTGAGGCGAGCGGCCAGCCGCAGCCGAGCAGGAGCGTGTCGAACGTGCGGATCTCGCCCACGGTACGGCCGGAGGCGTTTTCGGCGACGACCCGGTAGCGGTAGGTGGTGCCGGGCTCAAGGCCGGTCAGCGTGATGGCTACGAGGACATTGGTGACGGCGCCGCCGACGTTCAAGGACGTGGTCTGGGTGGGGAATGTGAGGGCAGTGCCCCACTCAAAGAACGCGCTGGTGTTCGGCTGGCCGGAAGGGTTGACCTCGCCCAGCAGCGTGGCGGACGTGGCGAGGACGGGCGCGGCGGGGAGCGTGGTGGAGGAGGGTTTGAAGATCCGGGCGCGGGACAGGCCGAGCACCGGTGCCTGCAAGGGGTCCGGGGGCGAGAGGGTGAGGCTGTTGCCGGAGCCGACCTCGCTGGGGGTGGTCTGGTTCTGGATGACGTCGAGGCGATACCAGGCGAGCAGGTCCGGTTCCATGCCGGTGAGCGGCTGGGTGTAGCGGGCGCGGACTTCCTCGGCGGTCAGGGCGCGCCGCCAGAGCCGGATCTCATCCAGTTCCCCGCGGAACCACGGCGGGGTGGCGTCCTGAGAGAGGCCGATGCGGATGACTTTGCCGGCGGTGAAGTTCGAGTTGGTCTTGACGCCGCGGGCGACCTCGACGCCGTCCACGACGAGGATCTGTCCGCCGAGGGAGGCGCCGAAGCTGTGGGCGACGTGATGCCACTGGCCGTCGGCGAGATTGAGGTTGGTGCTCTGGATGGTCTCGTTGGACCAGAGCCGGGCGGCGATATTGCCATTCTTGAGATAGATATGGCGGTCGTGGCTGCTGAAGTTGCCGGTCGATTCCACGATGCTGAACAGGCCGCCGTTCGGGGGTGGTGAAACCACAGCCCGTGGGTGGCCTCGGTCTCGGGGTGTCGACCGTGCCGATCAACTGTCGTTGATCCCGTCAAAGGTCAGCGCGTAACCCGCGGCCGGGTAAGGGACGGCAAACATCTGGCCGCGGGCCGTGTGGGTGGTGAGGTCGTCGGCGGTGACAAGGCGGTAGTTGATCGGCACGCCGGGCGGCACGTCGCCCACGACCGCGGTGACGGTGACGAGATCGTTGCCCGCCAGCATCTGGACGGGGGTTTGCCGGTCGAAGATCGGGACGGTGCGGAACGCGTCGGCCGGGACGGGTTCGTAGGGCGTGCCGGGTCCGGACCAGGAGAACATCAGCGAAGCGGCCCCGGTGTTTTCGAACATCCGGATTTCGAGGTCGTGCAACCCGCCCGACAGGCCGGGGAGGGTGCCCGAGCGTTCGGTGGTGCTGTGCAAGCCGTCGTGGTTGACGACGAGTTTCCCGTCCAGGAACAACTGCGAGCCGTCGTCGCTGGCGAGGTAGAACGTCCAGGTGCCCGGTTGCGGGACATACAACCGGCCGCGGAAGCTGGCGGCGAAGCGATCGTTCACGATGCCGGGCTGGAAATTGCCGGTGGTGGCGGGGCGGTAGATGTCGGTGAAGTTGGTGGTGAGGTTCGGGGCGGCGGCGAAGTTGACCTGCGCGAGCGAGCTCACGTCCACGTTTTGCGGAAGCACCCAGAACCGGGCGAGGTTCTGGGCGTTGGTGGGATCGACGGACACGCGGTCGCCGTACTCGAACCACGCGCGGGGGTTGGAGCCGCCCGGTTTGACCTGGCCGACGAGGCGGGGCGCGCCGCTGGCGAGGTTCTCCGCGGCGAAGCTGCCGAGCGGAAGGCTGGCTTCGACCGGGGCGGTGGAAACCAGCCGGCGGGTGCCGTTGAGCAGCACACCCTGGAAGCGGCCGGCGCTGGCGTTGGACACCACGGTGCCCGTCGGTTCGTCGAGGCGATAGAACGCTGCCAGCCCCGCTTCGGAACCGGTCAGGCGGCGGTTATAGTCGCGGGCGATATCCGTTCCGGAGCGGGCGATGGTCCAGAGGCGGACATCGTCCACGGTGCCATCGAAAGCGTAGACGCCGTTGGCGTCCTGCAGTTGACCGAGCCGCAGTTCGTCGGCCGCCCCGGCATTGAAGGTGGGGATGGTCCCGGTGCGTTCGGCCTCGAGGATGCCGTTGCGATAGATGCGCAGGTAACCGCCAGGCCCGGCCTTGGCCACGAAGGCGAAGTGATGCCAGTCGTTGAGCAGCGACACCGGCGGCAGGTAGTCGAGCCGTCCCGCCGTTGCATTGCCGAAGTCCCAGTACACGCGGCCATTGCCCCAGGGGACGTGGGCCTGCAAGCGGTTCGACCCTGGGACGTCCGGCAGGAACGCGAAGGTGGACGCGTTGCGCAAGGACCGGGCGCGCTGCCACAACTCGAGGGTGACCTCGCTCAGCACGCCAAGGCTGCTCCAGCCGCGAACACTCACGCGGTCATCGACGCCATCGAAGTCGAGGGCGTTCCCGGCGGGGGTGGCCGGCAGGCTGAGGGTGTGGCTTGCGCCGGCGGTGACGCCCGCGCTGGTGCGGGTCACCAACCGATAGTGATGCGTGGCGTCGGGGGTCACGTCGGTGAGCGTTTCCGACGCGGGGGCCAGGGCCAGCCATCCCGGATCGCCGAGCAGGGTGCCGGCGAGACCGCCCGGCTTGCTGTTGCGAGCGACGCTGCCACTGCCCTCGTTCAATCGCCACCAGCCGAGGACCTGGGCGAACTTCGGATGCGCGGTGGTGAGGGACTGCCGTGCCAGGTCACGGATTTCCGCATCGTCGAGCGCCCCATTCCACAGCGTGGCGTCCCGCAGTTCGCCGCGGAAGATCCCGGCGTCGTAGGCGCCCAGTTTGACGGGCAGCGTGGTGGTGGGAACTCCCGGAACGCCCGTCCACGCGCGCTGGTCGCGGAGCACGCCATCCACGTAAAGGCGGCCGCCCGCGCTGTCCACGGCGAACGCGAGGTGGTGCCATTGACCGTCATCGACCGGCCCGGCGTTGAGGCCCTCGGCGCGATCCCAGACGTAGTTCTGGGCGTTGCGGAAGTACCAGGCCCGCACCTCGCCGTTGAGGAGGTAGATCTGCCAGCCGTTCAGAGAGCCGCTCAGGTACTTGTTCACGACGCCCCCCGTGGTGGCCGACGTGCAACGCACCCAGGCCGTGGTCGTCAGGGGCAGGGTGTTCTGCGTGGCGTCATGCGCGATCTCGACGCGGTCATCCACGCCGTCGAACCCGAGCATCACCTGGCTTGCTGTGCCGACGGCCCGGGTGGGGGTGGTGGCGGTGAAGTGAGGGCGGGCTACGGTCGGGCGGGGCGGGGCGCCGAGCAGGGTCAGCGGCCGGTTGCGGCCGGAGGCGTCGAGGGCGACCGTCCCCTCCGGTTCGTCGAACGGGTAGTAGGCCAGCAAGCCGAGCCGGTCGCTGGCGGCGAGGCTGCGGTACAGGTTCGTGCGGATCTGCTCGGCAGTGCGGGGGGCACTCCAGATCCGGAGTTCGTCAAGACTGGCGTTCGCGTACCCGTCCGCCGCCCAGTTGCTGCGTCCGACGAAGTTCTCGGTGCGCCGCAGTCGGGCGGGTTGGTTCATGTTGACGGTGCGAACCGGCTGACCGTTGACGTAGAGCGTGGCCTGGGTTCCCTGATGCGAGACGGCCAGGTGGGTCCAGCGGTGCAGCGGCAGCGCGGCCGGGGCCAGCAGATCTCCCTGAACCTGGGCGCCGCGCCAGACCTGGTAGTGCGGGCGACCGCTCGTTCCGTTCGACAGCGCGAACAGGACGTTGTCGGCCCCCGGGCCGTTGCCGAAATCCACCAGGCGCGACCAGAGATGGTGGGCGCGCGGATAGACCCAGGCCTCGATAGTGAGGGCGCTGCCGGGGAACCAGAAGTCCCCATCCGGCAGATCGCCATGCTGCGAGCCGCCGTCCAGGAAGAGGGCACGGGTTTCGGCGCCCCACTCGAACCAGGTCGTGGTGGCCCCGGGTCCCGGGCGGACCAGGCCGTTAAGCAGGATCCCGTCGCTGGTCACATCCGGGGGCGTGGTGCTCGCCAGTTCGTAGGCGAACGGGGCGCCGGCCGCCACCCTCTGGCTGCCCACGACGCCCCCGTGGCGGCCGTGGCCGGTGACGTCCGCGGTGCCGTCCCCCGCGTCCTCGAACGGGTAATAGGCCTCGAGGCCCGTCTCACTCCCGCTCAACAACCGGTAGCGGTGATCGCGAATCTCGGCCGCGGTGCGCGCCACGCTCCAGACCCGGACTTCGTCGAGGAGGCCGCGGAAGTTCAACTGAGCCTGGCCGGGGATTTCGCCAAACGCCTGCCCGAGGTAGAAATGGCCGATGTCCTGGAAGGGGGCGGACGCCGTGTCACTGCCGGCGAGGGCCCCATCGATGAACACCTGCCTGAGGCCGCTGGCCACGTCGTAGACGCACGCGTAGTGGTGCCACGCGCTGTCGATCACCGGGCGCGGCAGGTTGAGATCATTGCCGTAGAAGGCAAAGGCAAAGGTGTTGTCCGCCCGGAACCCGATGTGCAGATAGCGATGGTTGGCCGCGGAGCCCTGCCCGATGACGAAGTGATGCCCGTTGAAAGCGGTCCGCCGGGCCCAGAACTCGATCGTGAAGGAGCGGTTCCGGAGGTCGGGGGCGACTGGCCGATCCACCCACACGTACTGGCCCACCGAGTTCTGCAGCGCCGTGTCTCCCCACGCCGAGGAAGGGAGCGTACCGCCGAGCGCGAGGGCCGCCAGGATCACCCTGGGTGTTGCGAAGGCGCGTTTGGTGTTCATGGGTCTTCGAGAGTGAGGTTGCGGGGTCAACCAGCCAGGGTCAGGCCAGGTGGGGCAAGTTCAGCGGCGGGGCGCGGGGTTGAGGTCGGTGATCTCGGTCAGCCGTTGCAGCCGGAAAGTGCCCGCCACGCGGATGGGGTGTCGATGGAGTCCGGTCAGCGTCTCCCGATACACGCCTTCCAGCCGATCATGCCCGAGGGCGGGATCGTCGCGACTGCCGGGTGCGGTGGTGGTGAACTCGAGTTCGAGGTCGCGCCGCACCGTGAAGGACTCGAGCGCTTTTTCGGAGGCGAGGGGTTCGAAGCGCGGGTCCAGGTTGTCGTGGTCGGGATGGTACTTGTGCTTGAACGGATTCGTGGGCGCGTCGCCTTCCTGGAGGATCAAGGTGGTCAGCTTGCCGCCCGGCGCGAACCGACCGTCCATCGGCAGGGCCTGGGTCGGACCGCCGTCGAACTCGAGGCCGGCCGAGCTGAGGCGATGGCCGACCGGCACCCCATCCCGCAGGCCGGCGCCGGAGAACTCACCGATCAGGGTTTCGTCGGTCACCAGCACGTAGCGTCCCGGCACGTCCACCACCTGGGTGCCGTCGGCCTGCGTCCGGTAGGTACCGTCTTCCCACAGTTGGATGACTTCCTTGAGGAGTCGGGCCTGACCGGTGGCGTCCACGTGCACCAGCAATCGCAGAGGGAACGGCTGTTGGGTGGGGGTGACGGTCGTGGGGTCGCGATTGACCTCGGCGACGCCGTTCACCAGGGCGTTCCCCATCCATAAGCCGCCGAATTGCCCGGCCGCCGCCTGCCCTTGCCCCGACGCGGGTCGCTCCGCGCTGACCGGGACGCGCCACAACGTCCCCGCCCCGTCGCGCACCTCGAACCACGCCTGCCACGGGCCGGTCATCGCGCCGCGCCGCACGCCGAAGGTCAGGGTGTCCTCACCGCCCGCGGGCAGGCTCAGCTCGAAGGCCGCTGGGACCTCGGGCCAGACGTAACCTTCCGCGGCGTTCCATTGGCGCCAAGCCAACACACCTGGTGGCGCGCCCTGCAGACGCACTTCCACCCGCCGCACGCCGGTGGTCCGGTTGCGGAGGTGCAGGCGCTGCTGACGGAGGGCCGGCCCGAAGTCGAGGCCGGTGCCGAACTCGGGTCGGGCTTCGACCGGTGCGCCGAAGCTGGACGCCCCCTTGGTGTAGACCCAGTAGGCTTCACCGCGCCGCAGTCGGTCGGTGTCCGAGGCCAGGGTCCATTGGCCCGCGGCGTTGAGGCGGTACATGGGCTGGCGGCGGTTCGCGTTTGCCTCGAGGTGGGCCGCGGACGCGGCGAAGAAGGCACCGAACGTGGGCGGCGCCCCGGTTTCCACCGGCAAACCCACCAGGTTGAAGGTGTCCGGCACCCACGCGAGCGGCGGCGCCAGAATCTGGCCGGGGAGGGTCCAGTTCACCGGCGCGTTGCCCTCGAGCCGGATCAGGTAAGCCCGCCCGCCGCGGACCGCGAAGAGGGTGGTCAGGATCTCGGCCTCGGGGTGGGTGGACGGCAGCCACACCAACCACCCGGGTTCATTGAAGGGCACCTCGTCCTGATCCTGGATGAACTGGGCTGCCTCGAGTCGCTCCGTGCGCAGCCACACGCTGGCCACCGGCAGGCCGGCGAAGACGGCGGCCGGTGCCGGGTCAACCGGTTGCACCTCGAGCCAGACCGCGTTCCAGCCCGGCTGCAACAGGACCGTCTGGGTCAGGGTCTGGGCGTGGGCCGCCGGGCTGGCAAATCCCAGCATGCCAAGCAGTGTCGTTAGGGGCAGCAGATCACGGAACATCGCTTTCATGGCAGAGGGCGTGGATCGTGGCCGAGGCGAGAGCGTGGCAAGACGCGGCAGCGGTTGGCCGTCGCCGAGGTCCGGGCTTCTTGGAAGACTCCGTCCACTGGCAGGACAGGGTTCAAGCGGGCGTTGGGATTGGTGAGTCGATGGAGCCAAAATGGTGAGGACTGAATAGCCAGTCAAGTTAAATGAGGATAACCAATACACGCATTGAGGAATCGAGTCGGGGCGCACCCGGACGCCCGAGGTGGAGGCGGTGGTGGCGCGAGGCGCGGGTAACGGCCTGACCTCATTGAATCCGCCCCTGGCAGAGACCAAGAAACCGCCGATCCGATTCCTGCTCTTGCTCTTGCTCCTGCTCCTGCTCTTGCTCCTGCTCTTGCTCTTGCTCTTGCTCCTGCTCCTGCTCCACCGCGGAGAGCAAGAGCAAGAGCAAGACCGCCCGAAGTGGACCTGGGGTTCCGATGGGGGGTGGACGGGCCGGCGCGGCGGGTGCGTTTCCGACCGGGGCTATCGATGCGGCAGGTTGTCGTTGTTCCAGCGCTGGCGCACGGTGTCGCGGCGGACATCGAACCAGTCGGCGGTCCGGCCGCTCTCAACGTGCCCGTCGCAGAACACCATCTGCCAGCGGCCGCCGTGTCGTCGCTGGACCACGCCACGCATTGCCTCGAGGTCGGAGGAAGAGAAGGAGCCGGGTTGGGTGCCGAGGAGGGCCGTGGGTTCGGGGAGGTAGGGCCCGAGATGGTCGTGCGCCCAGCCAGCGTTCTCGTCCGCGCCACCCCCGAAGCTCCAGCCCACGATCGCGTCGCCGACGGCGAGCATGTCGCTGGGCACGAGCACGGCCTGGGCGCGCGTGACCCGCAGGTTTTCCGGGGCATCCAGCGGGGAGTGAGAAGGATCTACGTAGCCTCCTCCCAGGCCCAAGTCGTAGTGGCCGACCCCGAACACGTTGTAGCCATAACCGCCCACGCCGCGGAGCGAACCGCCCCCGGCACTGAGGGGGGTAGAAGTCAGCCCGGGACAGGTTTGAATGCCGCGTGACGGACGGGGCCCGAGGCTGGGGGCGAAGGTCCACGGCAACTCGCGGATGCCGAGAGCCCGGCCCAAGCGCGTGAACCAAAGGCGCTCGCCGGCCCGCGGGGAATCGCCCATCGAATAGGGCACGTAGCTGGCGTAGTCGTCCACGTAGAGCCGCAGCGCCAGCCCCCACTGGCGCAGGTTGTTCTGGCAGACGACGCTGTGCCCCGCCTGCCGGGTGCGGAGGAGCGCCGGCAAGAGAAGGCCGGCCAGGATCCCGATCACGGCCAGCACCACCGCCAGTTCGATGACGGTGAACGCGCCGGGAACTCGCCTCACGCGCGGTCCGGGGATCGGCCCCGAAGTTCTCATAACCAACCGATTCAGATGCGCCTTGCTCCTCGCGATCCTCGGCGGTGCCCGCGAGCAGCGATGGTTTCTGCCACGGTACTGGCGCCCGCCTCAAGGAGTTTCTCCCGAGTTGGCAGGGACGGTCCGGACGAACGGTCATCCCCGCTGTCCGACCGCCCAGGGTCCAGGGGGGCTTCACGCGGGGTACGGCCCCGCCCAGGCGCGGGACCGGCCGGTTCACGGCCAGGAATCTGCGGGGACCCGTGCCTCCGTGGGCTGATCTCGGGCGGGTTGACCCAGTTGGCGGCGAGCCGTTTCGTTGCCCGGGTCGAGCCGCAGAACTTCACGCCAGTGGCCTGACGCCGTGTCCTGATCGCCCAACTCCTGCAGGAGCAAGGCCAGGTAGAAGCGGGCCGTCACACTGTTGGGATTGGCATCCACGGCGTGTTCGAGTTGCGCCCGGGCACCTGTGCTGTCGCCTCGCTCACGCAACGCCTGCGCCCAGGCCACTCGCGCGGGCTCGCTGTTTGGATCCAGCTTGAGCGCCTGCTGGAAGAACTCCACCGCCCGGGCCGGCTCTCCGAGGTGCGACCAGGCGGTGCCCAGACCGATATGCACCTCCGGGACGAGGGGGCGCCAGCGCCGGGCGTTCTCGAGATGCGGCAGGGCGGCCTCCGACTGCCCTGACTGGTTGAGCAGCAACCCGAGTTGGTAGTGGCCCGGGAAACCGTGGGGGACCCGCTCGATCACCGTCCGCCAGGCCGTCGCCGCGCCCCCGCGATCGCCCGTGGACAGCAGGAACTTGCCCAGCAGATCGAACAGCACCCAGTCGTGTGGCCAGCGCGCCGCGGCCTCGCGAAGCTCCCGGCCGTTGCGGGCCCGAACCGCGCTGGTGTTGGTTGACGCGCCCGCCGCCACCTCCCGCCGCAAGCGCGCGTCTCGTTCGGCATGATTGAGCTGCGCCCGGTAGAGCGGACTCGACAGGCGGCGGCGCAGAGCGACCGCAGAGCGCAGTTGACTCCACTCGATCCAGCCGAGGCGAAGGGCGCAGTCGTCCCGGCTCAGCCAGCCGGCGTGCCTCGATTCACCCAGTGCCGGCAGCCACGCAGTCATGGCTTCAGCCTGGAGCCGCGCCAACTGGTAGTTGCCCGCGAAGTTGAAATGGACGTGGTCACACAGCAGTTCGTGGCCCGGGATGCCGTCTGGGCTGGCCGCCGCGAAGGCCGACTCGGCATCCACCAGTTGCGCCGTGGCCGGGCCGAACTCGGCGGCGATCCGGCGGATGAGCGCGTTCAGTGGGGTATCGGGACGGGCGCGAAAGCCATCCAGGTCGCGGGCGCGTTCGAGGTGGCCGCGGGCTTCGTTGGTTCTTCCCATTTCCAGGCTGGCACGACCCAGCAAGTACTGCAGGTCGGCGTGTTCGTCGCGGAGCTCCGCCGCGACCTGCAGGTGTGCAAGCGCCCGGGCTGAATCCGCGTCGTTCCACGCCCGGCGTCCGGCCTCGAAACTCTCCTGCCACACGGCCGTCTTTCCATCGGGCAGAACCGGCGGTGGGCCCGGCAGGAACGGGGCGCAATCCCGCAGATTGCTGGCGAGGGTGTTGATCAGGACCCGCGCCCCGGCCCGCTCGCCGGTCCGGACGATGGCGCGGAGGTTGTCGGCGAAACCCTGGCGGACCCGTGCCAGGCGGGGGTCTTCGTGGGGCACCGGTTCCTTTCGCAGGTTCTCGCTGAGCAGGCGCGCACTCGCCGCTGGCGGTGGACTCAACCGTGCGAGGAGGCTGGCCAGCCCCTGCCCGACCCGCAAACGCTGCACCGCGAGGTGCAGCCGCCGGACCAGCGGATGGGGCGGTCGATTGCCGAAGGCGCTCGTGAGTCCGCCGGGCCCGAGCACTTCGTTGTTGCCAGCATAGAGAACCCAGACGTCCGCCTCGAGCCGGCGGCAGTCGGCGGCGATCTCCCGGATGATGGGAGAGTTGATGGCAGGAATGCCGGTGTTGATCACTTCGACGGTCTGTCCGGGCAGACGCGCTTCGAGCAGCACTTGGAGAACTCGCGAAAAGCCGAACGCGGGTTCCGGATCCCCCATTGCGGCCGATTCGCCGAGCACCAACACCCGGAAGGTGCCCGGCGGTTTGGGGGTGCGTGCCTGGATCGGGGCCGGCCAACGCGCCAGCCCCGGTGGCATGAACCGCCACAGGAAAAACGGATTGTCCGTCCAAAGCGGCTCGGGTTTGTCGGGTTGAATCAGGAAGCCGATCGGATGTCCGTACCCGATCCCGCGCAGGATCAGCTCGGCGCCCGCGAAAAGCCCCAGCAGAGGCAGGGCCACGGCCGCGACGCGAAACCACCGGCGTCGTTGCCGGTTCGCGCTCCGGGCGAAGGCTGGGGCCATGGTCGTCACAGCGGTATGAAGTGGCGTCCACGTGAAGGCCGGCTGCATCTTCGGCGGGTGCTCTGCCCGGTTAATGTCGGTTTGGAACGGCGCTTCATCGCAGGGGCTGCAGCCGACCTGAGGCGTGGAGCTGGATCTCCCGCACCTCGCGCGGAAGGGCCACCTGCTGGGTTTGTCCGCCGGGCCAGCGGACCCAGACGTGCGTCGGCGTGGTGGGCGTGCCCAGCACCAGGGTGGTCGCGTTCTGTCCCCAGTAACCTGCGCCGGCCTGCACCTCGCGCGCCGGCCCCCACCGCTCCCCAAAACGCAGCCTCACCACCGCCCCGATGCCCCACGGGTTGCCCGCCGGCCCCGTCAGCCGGACCCGCAACCCGGGTTGACCCCGCGTGTTCCGGAACAACCGGGTCTGAGCGCCGTGTTGGGCGACCACCAGGTCCACGCGGCCGTCCCCGTCATAGTCGGCCACCGCGGCGCCCCGCTGCTGTCCGTAAACTCTCACGCCGCTCTCCTGACCAGGGACGGCGCGGAACCCGCCGTGTCCGTCACCCTGCAACCATAAGCCGCGACCCGCGTCGTAGCGGGACGTGTCGGCATCCACGCCGAAGAAGTTCTGGCTGAGGAACAGGTCCTCGCAGCCATCGCCATCGTAATCGGCCACGCACGCGGCGAAGGCGGGACTGAGCTGCGCCTCCAACGGCAGGACGCGGGCTTCGAAATGGTCGCCGCGATTCAGGAAAAGGGTGGTCTCGAGCCAGGTGGCATCGAGCACCCGGATGCGATCGGCGCGATCGCCCAACACCGCGGACACGCTGGCCTCCGCCCAGGCCTGGTGGGTGGCGAACTGGCCGTGCAGAAAGGGCATCGCTTTGGCCACCGTGTCGAGCATCCGCGCAGGGACATAGGCGTCGAGCACGGGATCGTGGTACGCCTCGAGCAGGCCACGGGACCCCGTACCCTCCGGGTCGCCATGGTACAGTCGCAACGGATGCTGGCGATGGCGCTCGTACTTCGTGTTGCGGCCCCAGTTCGTGGCGAGGAGATCCAGGCGACCGTCACCGTCAAAGTCGCCCGTCGCCACGCCGTTCCACCAGCCGGTCAGCGCGTTCAAGGTCAGGAATGACGAAGTCCGAAGTCCGAAGTCCGAAGTCCGAAGTCCGAAGTCCGAAGTCCGAAGTCCGAAGTCCCCGGTCACCGGTTCGTGGTCCCTGGTCCCTGGTCCCTGGTCCGTAGTCCGTGGTCCGTGGTCCGTGGTCCGTGGTTCCCTGTTCACCCGGACTGGTACGTTCCAAGCCTCGAGCCGGCCCCGTGGGTTGCGGAACACGCGCACGGGTCCCCACTCGCACGCGAGCACCAGCTCGGGCCAGCCATCGCCATCGAGGTCACTCCACACGGCGCCATTCACCAATCCCACGTCGCGCAAAACCTCGTCACTCGCTTCGTCGGCAACGAATTGGCCATCTCTCTGCCGGTAGCATCGCGAGGGGCTGGCCAGCGGGTACTGACCGGGCAGGGCGCGTCCCCCCACAAAGAGGTCGAGGGTGCTGTCGCCGTCGTAGTCCGCCAGGGCCAGCGCACCTGCCCCGGCAGCGTGTGCCGCCACTCCCGCCATGGCGGTCGGAGGCTCGCCCGTCCGATAGGTCTGAACGGGATTTGTGGTGCTGGGCCCCGCTTCATCCGGCGAAGTTCCGACGTAAAAGAACCCGGGTGCTCCGGCGACGATGCCGGTTTGATCGTGGGTCACGGTCTGGTTCCAGGGTGCTTGCGTCAACCGCTGGAAGCCGCCGCGGGTGTCGTTGCGGTAGCACGCCAACTGGCCGCCGCGGCCAGCGCCCACGACCAGATCATCCCAACCGTCACCATCCAGGTCGGTCCAGCAGACGCCAGGGCCGGCCTCGCCGAGTCGTCGGGGCAAGAGGGGTTGTCGCTCGAAGTCGTCGAACGGATCGTCGTGGTGTCCATGGGCAAGGCGGTGGCTGACATCGTCGAACACCGGTTCGGGGGCGAAGGCGGTGGGGTGAGGCTGTGGCCGAGACGGCGGCTGTGCCACACTGGGAGGGGCAGGGAACGGAGAAGCGGCCTGGTCCTCGTTGACCTGCCCCGGGGCCATGGACCGCGGAGGGTGCAGGCTGGAAGCCCGCACCACAGGGGAGTGGAGTGGCAGGCTGGAGGTCTGCACCACAGGGGAATGGAGTGGCAGGCTGGAAGCCCGCACCACAGGGGAATGGAGTGGCAGGCTGGAAGTCTGCACCCCAGGTTCATGCGCCGCGGCGGCCGCTTCGTGGATTTCGTAAAGGTGATTCGCCGATGCGTCGGGCACGAGGCTGGTTCGACCACTGGGCCAACGCACTTCCAGACGCAGCCGGTTGGTCGGCGAACCGGCAGCGAAGACCCGGAGCGGGGCATCACCGGACAGGTAACGTCCGCCGCAGGTCATCACCTGGCTCTGGGGCACAGGTCCACCGCTCACGGTGAGGCGCGCGCCGATGCCTCGCGTGTTCGGGGGCAGGCCCACCAACCGAACCGCAAGTCGCGGGGCGGTTCCGTCGTTGCGGTAGACCGCCGCGGCGGCGTTGAGGTTGTTTACGATCACGTCCAGATCGCCGTCGTTGTCCAGGTCCGCCAGACAAGCGCCTTGGGAAATCGTCGGGGTATCAAAGCCCCAGGCCTGGCCGACTTCCGCGAACTCGAGGTAGCCCTGGTTGCGGAAGGCGAGGTTGGCGGTGTCGAGGCGGGGAAAGAGGCGGCGCAGTTGGAGTTCCTCGGTGGTGCGGGCGCGTTGGGCGGCGCGGGTGGCCTGGATGCGCGCCTGCACGTCGGCGTTCATGTTGTCCCTTTCGAAGCCGTTCGTGACCAGGAGATCGTCGTAACCGTCCAGATCGACGTCCAGAAACATGGGGGACCACGACCATTCCGAGGCGTCGAGCCCGGCATACTGGGCCAGTTCGGCGTAGGTGCCATCGCCGCGATTCAGAAAGAGGGTGTTGCGCGGGTACTGCGGGCGGCTCTGGATCTCAGCGGGCGAGGGTGTCTTGCCCTGGACCACGTTGCGCTGGGTGAGGCGTCGCCGGTGCTCGCGGCTGAGCATTTCGACGACCAGGAAGTCGTCGTGCCCGTCGCGGTTCACGTCCGCCACGTCCACGGCCATCGAGGCCAGGCTGGTCTGCCGCAGGGCGAGCCGCGGGGCGGCCCGGAACCGGCCTTTCCCGTCGTTGAGCCAGAAGCGATCGGGGGTACCGAAGTCGTTGCATACATAAAGGTCCGGCCGGCCATCGCCGTTGAAGTCGCGGAAGGCCACGGACAACCCCCAGTCGAACGGCGGTTCGGCCAGGGCTTGCCCGTCTTCGTCCAGGAACGTGCCGTCGGTCCAGGGCACCGGGACGAAGCGGCCTCCACCGGTGTTGCGGTAGAGGACGTCGGCCTCGCCCAGTTCCTCGTGCGCGAACTTGCCCCGCCCGCCCGGGCCGAGCTCGATGGTGAACCGGAACCGGTTGGTCCACTCGGGGTCGGTGAGGGGGCGGCCGTTGATGCTCGCCACGACCATTTGGCCGTCCAGCATGCGGACGCTGAAGCGTGTGCCCGGGGCGTCCATCAACGTGCTGGTCCGGTAGTTGGCGACATACAGATCGAGATCGCCGTCGCCATCGGCATCGGCCAGCGCCAGGGAGGTTCCGCCGCGGCTGCGGTTCAGCACCTCGGATCCGGGCGTGAAGCGCCCACGACCGTCATTGAGGAACAGATGGGTGCCGCCGCCAATCGAGTTGACGATCAGATCCAGATCCCCGTCCCCGTCCAGGTCGGCGAAGACGGCGCCGGTGGCGTCGAGTTCCGGGCAGGCCACACCGGCCTGGGTGGTGATGTCCTCGAACCGCCACTGCCCGAGGTTCCGATACAAGCGGTTCGGAGAGTTCAGGCCACAGAAGTACAGGTCGCACCAGCCATCGTTGTCCACATCGCCAGCGGCCACGCCGGCGCCGTTCGGGAGCACCTGGTTGGTGACGAAGCGTGATTCGGGCAGCACGTTGGTGAAGGTGATGCCGGTCTGGTCAGCAAGCAGGCGGGTGAAGCCGGTTTGACCTGCGGCGGGAACCGGGAGGCTGGCCCGGCGGTAGCCTTCACCGTCCAGCCAAACGAACGGCGGGTTGGCAGCGAGAAGCTGCAGGCCGAGCAGCAGCGTGCCGGCCAGCAGTTGTCCGCAGTGGCAGAGGGCTTGCATGGAGAACCCGGTACTGATTAGCGGTGAATGGCCTGCGGCGGAAGTCGGAAGTGCGAAGGTGGCTTCCTCGGTGCCACGAAGGGAACTCTGGTTTACCAGGCGCCACCCGGCCTGCTGCTCGGTACGGGGGAGAGTTGGGGGGCGGAGCCGTGAGGTACCTCT
>JABTUJ010000005.1 GCA_015075445.1 Verrucomicrobiales bacterium | reverse complement strand
CTGGATCTGCTGGACTGTCGCGAGCGAATTGACTCCCCCTGGCATGAGCCGGAGTTCATTGGCTGGCTTTTGGGCCAGCCGCGCCGCCTGCCGTTTCGTCCGGTCAAAGGGGCTTTGAGCCTGTTCCGGCCTTGCTTCCGCGGCCGCTGAACTCGCGGCTGTGCGGCGGAACTGGTGAGCGAACTCACGCAACCGACATTCGTTCTGGATGAAGTCAGTGATGGATCACGAACCGACTGAAATGCGGTTGAGCGAGGCCGTGGCGCGACGGGTGAGTTGCCGTCGTTACCGTGGGGAGCCAGTGCCCGAGGCGGAACTGCGGCACATCCTGGAGGCCGCGCGGCTGGCCCCGTCGGCGTGCAACCAACAACCCTGGCGGTTCGCGGTTGTGCGTGACGACCACCTGCGGCAGCGCATTGTCGAGGAGGGCTTTCTACCGGGGATCCAGATGAACTGGGCGCTGGAGGCTCCCGTGCATGTTGTCGTCGGCATGGAGCGGACCTTCCTGACCCATCGGCTCGCGGCCTCGGTGTCGGGAGTCGACTACCCGTGGGTGGACATCGGCATCGCGGGAGAACACCTGGTACTGGCCGCCACGGCCCGGGGCTTGGGCACGTGCTGGATCGGCTGGATCAAGCCGCGGGTGCTTGCGCGCATCGTCGAGTGGCCGGGCTCGGTCAAGCCCGTGGTGGTCATCACCGTCGGTTTCCCCGCCGATCCTCCCTCGGACGTGCTTCCAGTCGCTCGACGCAAGCCCTTGTCAGAACTGGTGAAATGGCTCTGAAAGTGCCGGTAGGACCGCAGAGGCCGAAGAATCGCTTTGCGGCACCGTAGCCTTCTGTTCAGATCCTCGCCACAAGCTGCTGGAACCTCCCCCTGTCCCGCCTCCACGTCCTGGCTGTCATCCCCTCGAGGATCGCCTCACTGTACGAAATCGTGTCTCCCCACGGAAACCGCTTTCTGCTCAACCCGCCACGCGCCGCATACTCCCACTCCGCCTCCGTCGGCAACCGATAGCCAGCATCCCACTTGACCCAGCCATTCTGGGGGTCGCTGTTCCAAGTCCGGTACACGGTCGTCTGCGCCGCGCTCGTGTAGTACGCCGGCACACGCCCATCCCGCTCGCTCCGCGCATTGCACCACTTCACCACTTCAGGCCAACTGACCGACTGGACGGGGTGATTCCCGGCCTTGGCCCGGCCCGGATTGGCGAAGGTGTAGCCATGGGCCCAACCCCAGGTGCGCACCTCATCCCACAACGCCTTCGTCACCTCGAGGTGGAGCATTCGGGGCTGGACCTTCACGCCCACCGCCAGCGCCCACTTGGGTGCGTCCCACTCGAGCAGGATCTCGTCCCCGAGGAAGATCGGGAATTGCCGGGCGCCCACGCCTTCGCCGAAGGGCAAATCCTCGAGGTCATCGTCCGGGCTGGTGAACGTCACGTCGAGGCCGTCCTCCACGTAGCACAGGCCGGTCGAGGACGGCCCGGCACTCACCTCGCCCCGGCGCCCGAACCGGCCACTTTCGCCCCACCGTCTGAATCACCGGATCGGGCATCGGACCAAGCTCACACTTTGCACTTGCCAGGCTGCCGGACGCCGTTCAGCGTGCCCAAGTCGAAGTTATTGGAATGGTCTGGATTTATTCCGCTTTATGGCTGGATCGAAGGAGTGGCTGGCGGTCGTGGGGATAGGACTGGGAGGAAGTGCTGTTCTGGCGCAAGACTTCCCGATTACCGGCATCAGCCGGGATGCGGGCGGGACAGTGACGATCGAGCACCGTGCGCAGGCGGACGCCTATTATCTCCTGCTGCGTGGGGCGGCGGTCACTGCCATCCGTCAGCCGGTAGATGCCCGGCTGGGGCAGGCAGGGGCAGTGCGCCTGCAGGATGCAGCGAGTCTGTCGGCCACTGGCTTCTACCGGGTCGCGGAAATCCCGCGCGACCAACCCCGCGATACGGACGGCGACGGGATTGACGACGTGTGGGAGCTCGAGCGTGCGCCCCAACTGGACCCCCTCGATCCCCTGGATGCCGGGCTCGATCCGGACGGCGACGGCCTCACCTTTCTGCAAGAATACGAGCGGGACCACAGAGAAGCGACCCGCATTGTGAGGACGTCCCCAAGCCGGAATGAAGCCGGCGTGGCGGTGACCCGCGAGACCATCCTGTACTTCGACCGGCCGTTGGCGGCGGACACCGTGTTGACCACCACCAACCTCTTCGCCTCCTTTGGCGGACGAACCCTCCTGGCCCGCGTCGAGCTTTCCAGCGACCGAAGAAAGGCAACGCTGTTCTACCAGGAGAACCTCCCCGCCAGCGCCCGCATCCGTGTCACCTTCGACGCCACGGACGTCCGCGACGAAGGCGGCAAGGAGGTGGATGCGGATGGCGACGGCCGGCCCGGCGGCTTCGCGAACCTCGACTTCGACACCCTGAGCATTGCCGCTCTCCCCACGACCGCCGTCATCGGACGCGTCTTTGCCAGCGAACCGCTCGCGGGGCCCGTGCTGTCCACAAACCGCCCTCTGGGCGGCGTGATCATCACGGTGGATGGCGCGGAGGAAACGCTCCGCACCACCACCGACGCCGACGGTTTCTTCAAGCTCCAACCCGCTCCGGCAGGACGGTTTTTCGTTCATGTGGATGGCCGGACGGCGGTGGGCAGTGACTGGCCCGGCGGTGCGTATTATCCGTTTGTGGGCAAGGCGTGGGAGGCGGTGGCGGGCATCGAAACCAATCTCGCCAACGGCACCGGGGAGATCTTCCTGCCGCTCGTCCCCGCCGCTGCCCTCCAACCGGTCAGCCCCACCGAGGAAACCCGCGTCACCTTTGCCGCAGAAACCCTCAACAAGTTTCCCGAACTCGAGGGAGTCGAAATCCGGGTGCCGCCCAACGCCCTGTTCGCGGACGACGGGACGCGCGGCGGCCGCGTCGGCCTCGCGCCGGTTCCCCCCGACCGCCTGCCCGAACCCCTGCCGCCCGGCCTGAACCTGCCGCTGGTCATCACTATCCAGACCGACGGGCCGATGAATTTCGATCGTCCGGTGCCGGTCCGGTTTCCCAACACCCCCAACCCACGCACCGGCCTGCCCTTGCCCCCCGGCGCGAAGAGCGCCTTGTGGAGCTTCGATCACGACACCGGTGAGTGGGACATCGTCGGTCCAATGACCGTCTCGGCCGACGGCCGGTTCGTCGAAACCGACCCCGGCGTCGGTGTGCTGCAGCCGGGCTGGCATGGACAAGATCCCGCGAGCCGCGGCGAGGGGGACTTCGCCGAATACCGCAGCCTGCCGAGCAACACGGGCGACATCATCTGGAACGCGATGAACGCCGGGTTCGGCTGGACCGGCGTCCTCTTCGACATCGCGGCGGTCGTCGCCGCCGAAAGCCCCATCGGGAAGTTCTACTCCGGCCTGAACCTGGCGCTGGACATCGGTAATTTCATCGTGAACCCGAGCTGGGCGAACGCCGGCAAGGTCACCTTGAGCACCATCGCCCTCGCCCCAGGTGGAACCACCGTCCTCAGAAGTGCCCAGGTCGCCTCCACGGCCTGGAGCGCGTACAGCGCCGCCGACGCCACCAGCAAACTGGGCGACTCGATTCAGAGCGCCAACAATAACTTCAACCCCGGTCCACGACGGTTGCACTCCGACGGCCGCTCCCGCAGCGCCATCCGCCTCGCCAACCGCGCCGCTCGCTTCGCCGCTCCACCGACTTACCTCGCCGCCAACTACTACCGGGGTCCCGAACAAACCGCGGCCATGAACGCCTTCCTCGGTCACCTCGACACCTTGGTGGCCGAGACCGATCTCCAACTCCCCCTCTACACGACCTTCGCGGAACTCACCGACCTGCTCATCGAGGAGGCCCAGGCGGCCATCGCCCAAGGAGACACTCCCTGGCCCGCCCCGCGCATCCGGGAGTATGCCGACGTCGCCGCCCAGTGGCGGGACGCCCGGCAAACCCTTCGCAATCGCCCGTTCCTCCTCAACGTGTTCACGGACGCCGTCCGGGAGTATGGCCGCTTCCAGCAGCTTTACGACCTCAACAGCGTCCTGGTCGCCGTCGAGACCGCCAGCGGGTTCGGCGACCCTATTCGCGTGTTCCTCTCCGAGTTCGCCCGCCGCAATCCCATCCGCTCCCGCATCCATTACCGGCTCACCGGACCCGACGGCGTCCAGCGCGGACGCCTCAAGGCGGGGGAACCCCTGAAGCTCATCACCCGGCCCCACACCCCTTACCGGCTCGACCTCCTCAACGCCGCCGACCTCAGCATCGCCATCCGCCTCTTCGCCAGCAGCCCCGCCGGCACCCGCTTCGACCTCGCCCCCATCCTCACCCGCCCGATTGACCAGTCCCCCGACACCGACGGTGACGGCCTGAGCGATCTCGCCGAAGGCATCGTGGGCACCCGCCCCGACCGCGCGGATACCGACGGCGATGGCGTGAGTGACGGGGCTGAAGTCCGGGCCGACACCAATCCGCTGGACAACATGCCAGCGATCACCGGCGTGGTGGGCACGTTGCCGTTGCCCGGCATGGCCAAGGATGTGTGCCTCGACGGCAACCGGGCCCTGGTCGCCCTGGGCAGCGCCGGCCTGGCGGTGGTGGATGTGAGCCGCATCGAGTCGCCCACGATCATCGCCAATGTGGACACGCCAGGCGACGCCCGCAGCGTGGCCTGCGACCGCACGTTCGTCGCCGTGGCCGACGGCACCGCCGGCCTCGCGATCGTGGACATCAGCGATCCGCCGGGCGCGTTCATCGCCAGCCAACTTAACCGTTTGGGCGATGCGCATTGCGTGGTGGCTGCGGATGGCACGGCGTACGTGGGCACGGCTGCCGGCGAAGTCATCGCGGTGCACCTGGCCACGGGCACGGTCGGCAACCGTTTGAACCTGGGCGCTGCGATTCACGACCTCGTCTTCTACCGCGAGCACCTTCTCGCGCTCACGGGCAACGCCCTGCACGTCATCCGGCTCACCGACGATGCGTGGGTAGCCATCAGCCGGCAACCCGTCAGCCTCTTCGCCGAAGGCATCACCGCCCGTCGCCGGGTGAGCGTGAGCGACCGCTTCGCCTACGTGACCAGCTATCCCGGCTACTCCGTGGTGGACCTCTCCGCGCCCGCCGCGCCGGTGTTGATCGGCAACGCGGTCGAGCACGGGCCGAACTCCGTCAAGCAGATCCTCCCCACCGGCTCGGACCTCGGCGTGGCAGCGGTGGGCGTGAACCCGCGCGACGACGGCACGCATGACATCTGGCTGTACAACCTGCGCGACCCGAACCAGCGAACGAACTTCACCGCCCAGTTCCCCACACCAGGCATCGCGCGCGCCGTGGCATTGCATCGCGGCCTGGCGTTCGTGGCGGACAGCGCCAGCGGCTTGCAGACGCTGAACTTCCTCGCCGCCGACCTCGGCAGCACGCCGCCCACGATCCGCCTGGGTGCCACCTTCGCGCTGGACCCGGCCGTGGCCGAAAGCGACACCTTCTCCGCCGTCATCGCCGAAGTGCACGACGACGTAATGGTGCGAGAGGTCGAATTCTACCTCGATGGCCAACCGGTCTTCACGGACGGCAACTATCCGTTTGAATACCGCTTCCGCGTGCCGACCCTCACCGAAACCAAGACGAACTTCGTCCTGCGCGCCCGCGCGTTTGACACCGGCGGCAACGCCACCTGGAGCGACGCCGTCACGGTCATGATTGCGCCTGACCTGACGCCGCCACGCGCCCGTCCGGCGGTTCCGTCCTCGGAGGGTTTCGCGGTTTCGCCCACGGTCATCAGCGCCATCTTTAATGAGCCGATCGCCCCCGACACGCTCACTCCGGAGCGCCTGACTTTGAGCTACCTCGGCCCTGACCGCACGCGAGGCACGGACGACGACGTGCCGGTCGTGGGCACGGTCGGCTTCGTGGTGGAATCCAGGCTGGCGGAATTGCGTTTCCCCGCGGTCACCAATGCAGGCCGCTACGAGGCGGTGCTCCTGCGGGGGGTGACGGACCTGGCCGGCAACGCCACCACCAATGACGTGGTCTGGGCGTTCCAGGTGGTGGTTGGAACCGACACGGATGGCGACGGTTTGACGGACGACTTTGAGTTGGCCAACGCCATGGACCCTACCCGGGCCGACCAGAACAACAACGGCATCCCCGATTCACTCGACGACTTCGACAACGACGGGCTGAACAACGGCGAGGAGATGATCCTCGGCACCAACCCGCGTAATCCACGCACGTTCAACAACGTCCTCGACAGCCAATTGGACCGTGATGGCGATTTCCTCACCGACATCCGCGAGCTTGCCTTGGGCACCGACTGGACGCGCTGGGACACCGACGGCGACGGGTGGAACGACGAAATCGAAATCGCCACCGGCGCCAACCCGCTGCGTCCCAACGCCTACCTGCCGGGCATCCGCAGCGCCCCCCAAACGGCCTACGTACTCCTCCCCAGCGGGCCGCAATACCGCTCCGCCCAATCGGACGTGCTCCGCCTGGGTGACGGGCAGGCGATGCAGGCCAGCGGCACGGCCGATGTCCTCCGCTACGGCGGTCCGGATGAATACGGCCACTCGATTGTCTCCGGCGTGCCGCCAGTGCGTGTTCGGGTCTTTGATCCCGAAGCGCCGGAAGTGGCGCCGAACGAATTGCCGCGGGAAGGCGCGGTCGTGATCGAGGCCGAGGACTACAACTTCGGGTCGGGCCAGCACGTGGCGGCGGCCAGCGTCATGCCGTACTACGGCGGCGCGTACAGTAACCGGGTCGGCGTGCTGAACGTGGATTATTTCAACGCGGATGCCGCGGGTTCGCAACTCTACCGCCCCCTGCCGGCACCCAATAACGTGAACCTCTTCGAGAATCTCGCCGGGCGTTATGGCGCCGAACGTCCGGGCTGGATGGTCGAACGCAACTGGCGGATCGGTTCGGCGGCGAACGTGGATTGGCAGCTCTACACCCGTTCAATCCCAGCGGGCGAGTATTGGGTCTATGCGGCCCTGTCGCACAACGGCCAGTCCGCCGGCCAGCTCCGTGGCTCGCTCGAGCTGGTGACGGGCGACCCGACGCAGCCGGGCGCGGCGACGGTCTTCTTGGGCGACTTCGCGGCGCCGGGCACGGGTGGCTGGGGTGAAAACAGCCTGGTGCTCCTGCGCAGCGGCGGTGTGCCGGCAGTGGTGATGCTCACCCAGCCGACGACCACGTTCCGTTTCAACCTCGCCAGTGGCGACCTTGACTGGTTCGTGCTGGTTCGTGTGGATTCCGCGCCGTGAAGAACCGACCGTTGCCACGCTCACTCGCTCCATCTCCACTCCTTCCAAGACCATGACCTCACTGTTCGTGAAATCCCTGATTGCCATGAAACGCCGTGTCTCATTGCCTGCCCAAACCCTCCGACTGCCTGTCCTGGCCGCCGGGTGTCTCGCCCTGGCCGGACCCGTGCTCGCCCAAAACGTCAACTTCGATTCCGGTTCGACCGGCGCTCTGGGCGACGTGGTCATCACCAACGAAACCACCATCGTCCTGCCCCCCGACGGCGTACTCCACTACAAGAGCCTGGCCATCCGGAACCAGGCCGCCGTCCGCTTCATCAAGAACGCCCATAACACCCCCGTGTACATCCTCTCCCAGGGCGACGTGGTGATCGAGGGGCGCATTTTTGTCAGCGGCGGGGGTAGCGCCGGCCAGTTCGGGCCCGGCCTGGGCGGGCCGGGCGGCTTCGACGGCGGACGACGTGGGGCGGGCACCATGCCGCCGGGCGACGGCCAGGGGCCAGGTGGAGGCAAGGCGGGTCTGGAGAGCGGCCCGACCACACCCACCAGCGCGGGCTCGGGTGTGTTCCTGCAACCGTGGGGCAGTGGTACGACCAACTCCGGCGCGGTGTACGGGAACGCCGCGCTCATCCCATTGATCGGCGGTTCGGGCGGCGGCGGCACACCCACCACCGGCGGCGGCGGCGGCGGGGGCGCCATCCTGATCGCCTCGAACACGCGGATCAGCATACCGAGTAACGCCGGCCATTACATCGACGCCACGGGCGGCGAGTGGGGCATCTCGTCCGCCTGGAACGGCGGCAGCGGTGGGGCCATCAAGCTGGTGGCGCCGCGCATCGCGGCCACCCGACTGCTTGTTCAAAACCGCAACGGCACGGGCTCGCCGGGTCGCGTCCGACTCGACGCGGTGGACTACACTGACTCGAACTTTGGCTTCGTGAATCCGCCACAGGCGCTGAGCTACGGTTCGATGCTGGCGACCGGACTCGAGACCAGCCAGCCCCGGCTGGAACTGGTCAGCGTCGCCGGCCAACCGCTGCCCACCAACACCGTGGCCAACGGCTTCATCCTGCTCCCCTCCGGCAGCACGGGCGACCAGCCGGTGGTCATTCGCGCCCGCAATTTCGGCACCCAGGTGCCGGTGAGCGTGGTGGTCGCCCCGGACAACGGGCCGACGGTGACCGTGCCCGCGGTGATCAACAACACCACGCAGAACCCGGCCACCACCAGCGTCACCGTCCCCATCCCCGCCAACAGCCCCGTCAAGATCAACGTCTGGACCCGGTAAGCCGCGCATGATCAGCGGCTCGGCTGACTTTCCCCAGACACACTGGAGCCTGGTGCTGTGCGCCCGCGAACCAGGTGAGCAGTCGCGGCAGGCCTTGGAACTTCTCTTGAAGACCTATTGGCCACCTCTCTTCGCCTTCTTGCGCCGGGACGGTCACGACCCGGAGACCGCGAAGGACCTGGTGCAGGGATTCCTCGCCCGGCTGCTCGAGCGACAGGACCTGGCTTCGGTCGGTCCGGACAAAGGCCGTTTTCGTTCCTATCTGCTCGCCGGACTCCGTAACTACCTCGTGAGCGAGACGCGTCGGGAACAGGCACTCAAACGAGGCGCGGGCGCCGTCGTCTCGCTGGAGACCGAAGAAGCCGGCCACGTCCTGGCCATGACCCCGGCTCCCGGCCTGTCGCCGGAGGCCGTTTATGATCGTCAATGGGCGCGCACAGTCCTGGAACGGGCGCTGGCGCGGCTGCAAGCGGAACACGAGGCACCCGCCCGACGGGAGACCTTCGAGGTGCTCCAACCGGCGCTCGTGGGCGACGATCACGACGGCTACGTGAGACTCGCCGCCCGCTTGAGCTGGACCCCCGGCGCCGTGGCCGTAGCCGTGCATCGCCTGCGCCGGCGGCTGCGTGAGTTGGTTCGCGAGGAGGTCCGCGAAACGGTGGGTTCCGCCGCCGATCTCGAGGCCGAGCTCCGTCATTTGCTGGCCGTCTGGGAGTCTTGACCGTGTAACCCCGCCGGCGCTTTTGCGCTGATTCTTGCGTGACGCACTCCGCCGACCAGCCCGCGACTACGGCCTGCACTCGCTGCGGCGGCGTGTCGGCTGAGCCCCCTGTGGCCGGGCTGTGTCCGCGTTGCCTGGCGCGCCTCGCGTTTGCGCTGGACGAACCCGCCGCCAGCCTGCTCCCGCCCAGTCTGACCACACTCCGGCGCTTCGGAGACTATGATCTCCTCGAGGAAATCGCCCGGGGTGGCTTGGGCGTGGTGTACCGCGCCCGACAGGTGAATCTGGATCGCCAGGTCGCCGTCAAGCTGCTCCGCGATGGCGCCCTCGCCAGCGCGGAGGACATCCGGCGGTTCCGCGCCGAAGCCGCCGCCGCCGCCGCCCTCCACCATCCGAACATCGTCGGCATCCACGAAATCGGCGAGCACGAAGGCCAGCAGTACTTCGTGATGTCGCTGATCGAGGGGCGCGACCTCGCGCGCCTGTCCCAGACCGGTCCGCTGCCAGCGCGACGGGCGGCGGAACTGGTGGCGGCGGTGGCGGACGCCGTTCAGCACGCGCATGAACGCGGGGTGCTGCATCGCGACCTCAAGCCCTCGAACGTCCTCGTGGATGCCGCGGGCGCGCCTCACGTGACGGATTTCGGGCTGGCCAGGCGTCTCGACGTGGACAGCAGCCTCACGCTCAGTGGCCAGGTCATCGGCACCCCCGGCTATGTGCCGCCCGAGCACGCCACCGGCCGCAGCCGCGAGGCCTCACCCGCCAGCGACATCTACGGGCTTGGCGCGATCCTCTACCATCTGCTTACCGGGCGCGCGCCCTTCATCGGCGAATCACCGACCGCCGTCTTGCGGCAGGTCGAGGAACTCGAGCCGGTGCCGCCCCGGCTGCTCAACCCGGTCGTGCCGCGCGATCTGGACACGGTCACCCTCAAGACGTTGGCCAAAGAGCCCGGACGGCGATACGCCTCGGCGCGTGAACTCGCTGAGGAGTTGCGCCGCTACCTCCGGGGCGAGGCGGTGCGGGCCCGCCCGACGCCCCCCGCCGAACGGCTCTGGCGCTGGGCCAGAAAGCGGCCAATCGTGGCGAGCCTGGCCCTCCTGGTCGTGTTGCTGGCCGCCGCGTTGATCGCCAACCTCGTCTCCTCGAACGTCCGCCTCGACCAGCAACGTCGGCAGGCCGAACAGGTCAAAGGCTTCCTGACCGAGGTGCTCGCCTCACCCGACCCCACCAAGGACGGTCGCGAGGTGCGGGTCATGGACCTGCTCGGCAGGGCCAGCCGCCGTGCGTTGGTGGAACTCACGAACCAGCCACTCGTGCTGGCGGAGATTCAGTCCACTTTGGGGTTCACCTGCTACCAACTATCGCTATATGCGGAGGCGGAACCGCTCCTCCGCGGCGCGCTCGATCTCTACGCCCGCAACTTGGGACCGTCGAGCGCTCCCGCGGCGCGAGCCCGCGCCCAGCTCGGATCTCTCCTCGTCTGGGCGAGCCGCCCAGACGAAGGCGAAGCCGAGTTGCGCGAGGCAGTCCGCGTGCTTCGGCGCCACCAGCCCGGCGCGCGGCTCGAACTGGCTTCGGCTCTGGGCGAGTGGGGCACCGCCTTGCAGGTCGCCGGACGTCCTACGAACGCCCTCCCCGTGCTCCAGGAATCCATCGCGTTGTGCCGGCAAATCGGCCCCCGCGCCGACCAAATCCTCGCCAGCAGCGTGGGCGAGATGGCCACCGTCCTCGGTGCGCTGGGGCGCCGCGACGAGAGCATCGCCTACAACCTCGAGGCCATCGCCCTCAACCGCCGCATCCCCGACGGGCAGATGAACCTGGCCACCTGCCTGAGCAACCAGGCCGACTGGCACGCCCGTCTCGGTGAGCACCACCTGGCCATCGCGGCCGCGCACGAAGCCCTCGAACTTCGCGAAGTTCTGTTCGGTGCCGATTCCTCACCGGTGGCTTTCTCCCATGCGCGCCTCGCCCAAGTCCTGCTGGCGGCGACAAACTTCACGGCGGCCCTGACCCAAAGCCAGCGCGCCGTCGAAATCGCCCGCCGGGTGCTTCCGCCTCGACACCACGACCTGCAATTCCATCTGCTGCAACAAGGGCGCTCCTTGCTGGGGCTGGAGCGTGCCGCCGAAGCGGTCACCGCCCTACGCGAAGCCGAGCTCATGGCCCTCGCCAACTTCGGCCCGGACCATCGCCGGACGCAGAACACGCGCTGCACCCTGGCCGAGGCGCTGGCGGCTGCGGGCCAGACCGCCGAGGCGCGCGAGCTTCTGGCGGCGAACATCGGGGTCGTCGAATCGGAGGCCCAGGCGGATCCGACCCTGGCGTCCGCTCAAGAACGCCTCCGCCGCCTCACCGCCCTACGCGCCGAGCTCGATCGCGAGTTGACCGAACCCTGACCCCTCTGGTGACCGGACAATGGTTTCAGCTTTTTTTACACATCGCGCGTAATGATGCGCGGACAACTGCGCTGTAAGGGTTGAAGAAGTGATGAATACCGACTCCTGTTCGACGACTGGCCCGTTCCAGGCACGATGGCTCGCGCTCTTGCTCGCCGGCGGGGCCTGGTCGGGTTGGAGCCAGGAGTTTCCCATCACCTGGTCAGCCGCGACGCAGCCAAACCGTGATCCTCGAACACCGTGCCCGATCCGACGCCTACTATCTGCTCGACTACGGCAGCGCTGTCACCGCTGGCAGGCTCGACGGTGGACGCCCGGTTGGGCACCGATGGGACCCGGTGTCCTGCGCCATCAGAACGCCCCGGACACCGGGTTCTACCAGGTCTTGCTCATGCCCCGGGAAGCTCCTCGCGACACCGACGGGGATGGCCTCGATGACGTGTTCGAGCTCGAACGCCCCGAGAGTCTGAATCCCCTCGACCCTGCTGACGCCGGTCGTCCTGCGCCGGGTGCCGGTGGCAAGACGTGGCTCGAGCTGTACACGGAGCTGCGTGCACCGCTGACCACCGTGGCCGACATGTCCCCGTTCCAGAACGAGGACGGCGTGGCCGTGACTCGCGAAGCCGTGTTCCGGCTCACGCGGCCGCTCGCGCCGGACGCCCTGCTCACCGTTTCGAACGTGCACGCGACTTTTGGGGGACGCCGGATTCTCGGACGCGTGGAGATCTCGGCCGACCGGCAGGCGGTGACTTACTTTCCCACCGAGAACCTCCCGGCCAGCGCTCGCGTTCGGGTGACGTTCGATCCGGGAGACGCCCGGGACGACTTGGGTCGCCGGTTGGACCTGGCCGGCAGCGGCGTAAGCTGGCAGCGTGGCCCGCGTGGACTTCTGACACGCTGAGCATTACACCAGTCGGAAACACAGCGGTGATCGGCCACGTCTTTGCCAGCGAGCGTGTACCCGACGGCGCCGGGGGCTTGAGGGACCAGCCGCTCGAAGGCGTCACCATCACGGTGGACGGCGCCGAGGAGACGCTGCGCGCCACCACTGACGCCACGGGCTTTTTCCGCCTGCAACCCGCGCCGGCCGGGCGTTTCTTTGTCCATGTGGACGGGCGCACTGCCGTCGAGAGCCACTGGCCCAACGGCGCTTACTACCCTTATGTCGGCAAAGCCTGGGAAGCCGTGGCTGGCGCCACCACCAACCTGGCCAATAGCAGCGGCGTCATCTACCTCCCGCGGGGCCCGGCCGACGCCTTGCGACCGGTGTCGGCCACGACCGAGACGGTGATTCCGTTCCCGCCCTCCGTGGTCGCGGTCAACCCGGCGTACGCGGGTGTCGAAATCCGCGTTCCGCCCAACGCGCTCTACAGCAACACCGGCGAACGCGGTGGCCGCGTCGGCCTCTCGCCGGTGGCCTCGGATCGCCTCCCCGAACCGCTCCCGGCCGGCATCGAGCATGTGCTGGACATCACGGTGCAATCGGACGGCGCCGAGAACTTCGACCAGCCGGTGCCCGTGCGCTTCCCCAATCTCCCGAGCCCGACCACGGGCCAGCGCGTGCCCCCCGGCGAGCAGACGGCGTTGGTCAGCTTCAACCACGATCTGGGACGCTGGGAGGTGGTGGGCACGATGACCGCCACGGCGGACGGACAGTTCCTGGAGAGCGATCCCGGCGTGGGCGTCCGGCAGCCCGGCTGGCACGGCTGGCAGCAGATCACCTGGATCCAAGCCATCCCGCCGGTCATCTTTCCGCGCTTGAATCCGTGGATCGTCGCGATCCCGCCCCCGCCCCCGGGCCCCTTGCCGTCGCCCACCCCGCAACCCCCGGGACCCGTCCCGCCGAGACCGGTGCCCCCCGATCCTCCGCACCCGCCCGGTCCTGATCCTTCCGACGATTCGGACCCTTGGTGGCCTCCCCCTCCCCCTTGGCCACCGCCCGACGATGGCAGCGGACCACCCCCACCGATCGACGGTCCCACCGATCTCCCCGGCGACGGCGCTCCCGGTGGCGGCAAGCCCGCCGGCAATAACCAGCCGAAAGGGGTGTCCGCCGGCCCGTTCTGCCTGACAGCCGCCATCGAGGAAGGATGCACCAACAGCGGTTCGGCCGTTGCCCCGGCCTATACCGTCGCCCTCCGCTCCCAAAGCGGCCGCTTCTTCGACCTGCGACTCCTGAGTGTCGCGGGCGCCGGGTCGGCGGAAGTGCGGGCCAAGAGTTCTGGCCAATTGGTGTTCGCGACGCAGTTGGTCCCGGGCAGCCGCGTCGGATTCGGCCCCGCCGAACAGGCTTTCGTGCATTGGTTCCGCCAGGCCACTACGACCGGCGCCTCCGGCGACGAGGTCGTGCAGTTGGTCTCTCTGCGGGAGAACCTGCAGACCTACGCGCCCGCGAAGACCATCGTCCTGGGTGCCTCCTACCTGAACGCCTCCTCTGTCAGCTTCAGCCCGCACGGGCGCTATCTGGTCTACACCGCCCTCAAGACCGATGGGCAGATCGCGTTGACCGTGGTGGACGTGGTGACCCGCGACACCGTGTTCCGCGGCAGCTTCCCTTACTCGCCGAGTCCTCTGCTGGTTCAGCCGCAAGACATGGTCCAGTTCGGACCTGACTGCGCGGACCGAACGATGGTGTTCCATTTCGGAGATTCCCTGACCACGCTGGCCTGGCACTTGGTCAACCTCGAAACCCGACGGGTCGTCGCATCCCGGACGGTTGCGCCTGGCGCCTTCAGCCAATGGCGTTTTTCCTCCTGCGGCGACGTCGTGCGTCTCGTGGCGGGCTCCGCAGTTCCACCGGAGTTCATCGCCACCCTGGACGGAGCGTCCCGGCCCGAGATGCCGGGCGGTCGGCCGGCTGGCCGACCCACGCTCGCCCGCGCATCCGGCTCCCTGCACGTGGACGGGTCCACGCACGGCGCGGCGCCCCAGGGCCGGCGTCCGGTCTATTCCCGTGGCGTCCATCACTGGCTGTTGGTGGACATGCTCACGGGCCAGGTTGTCCAACGCGGGCGCACCGGCGGGAGCGGCGCGTTGCTCGAGGGCGTGCTGGTGGCGCCCAACCGTCCCTTCCGCCTCTTCGTCCTGCGCGCCGAGGATTTCCAGGTGGGCATCGGCGACTTTCTATCGCCCGCCGTCGGGCAGGGAGTGACCCCGCCCTACGTCATGCTCGAGCCGGACACCTCGCCTGACACCGACGGCGATGGTCTCCCCGACTTCGCCGAGTACATCGCCGGCTCACGTCCGGACCTCCAGGATTCCAACGGCGACGGCCTCAATGACGCGGCGGCGGTCCGGGCGGGATTGGACCCGCTGGCCGGCGGCGCGTTCGCCACCGGGATCGTGGGCGTCTTGCCGCTGCCCGGTTCGGTGGCGGACGTGTGCGCGGTGGGCGATCGCGTGCTGCTGGCGCTTGGCACTGCCGGAATCGCGGTGGTCCAGCACCCGCCCGGACGCAACCCGGTCGAGATCGTGCGCGTGAACACCCCCGGGAACGCGCGGCGTCTGGCGTGCAACGACAGCTTCGTGGCCGTGGCCGACGGCCCGGCCGGGTTGCAGATCGTGGACATCACCGACCCCCCGGCGGCGCGGATCAAGAACTATCTTCCGGCGGTCGGCGAGGCGAACGCGGTCACGGTGGCGGCGGGCATCGCGTTCGTGGGTACGCAGGGCGGCCAGGTGGTCGTGGTCGAGCTGGCCGCCGGAACCCAATTGGGCCGCGTCAGTGTCGGCGGGGCTGTCCAGGACCTGCAGTTCGGCGGCGACCGGCTTTACGTGCTCTCAAACCGCCGCCTGCTGCCGTACCGGCTCGTCGGAGGTGAATTAGTGCGCAGCGGACCGGGCGTGACAAGCGGCAGCGCTGAACTCGCCCACCGGCTCTTCGTCGGCGGAGGATTCGCCTACGTCACCCACATCGATGGTTACCGCGTGTTTGACCTCAGCGATCCGGACGCGCCCGTCGAGCGAACCACGACCAGCGACACCCAATTCGGTTGGTCCCAACTCGTGGCCAACGGCTCCGGTCTTGGGCTGGCTGCCGCCGGTACCGCCCTGGACAACAACCGCCAGGTCCAGCTCTACAATCTGTCCGACCCGGCGCGGAACAACCAGTTCATCACCAGCCACCCGATGCCGGCCTTGACCGTCACGGTGGCCAGCCACCTGGGTCGGGCCTACGTCGGAGCCACCACCGCCGGCCTCCAGATTCTCAACTACCTCCCCCAGGACACCGGCACCAACGCCCCCACCATCCGGCTCGTGCCGACCTTTCCCCTGAACCCGCCCTCTATCGAGGCCGGCAGCTTCGAGGTCGTCGCCGCCGAGGTCACGGACGATGTCCAGGTGCGCGAGGTCGAGTTCTACCTGGACGGTGCGCGGGTGGCCTCCGACGGCAGCTTCCCCTTCGAGTACGCCTTCTTCGCCCCGGCCCTCACCGCCGAACGCTCGAGCCTCCGCGTCCAGGCCCGGGCCATTGACACCGCCGGGAACTTCACCTGGAGCGAGGCGATCCTGGTGGCGCTGCAACCGGATTTGACCCCGCCCCGCGCGTTCCCGGCCGCGCCCATGGCCAACGGGTTCGCCGTGTCCCCCGCCCGCGCCGGCTTCATCTTCAACGAGCCCATAGACGAGGCCACGCTCACCCCCGGGCGCCTCACGCTGCGGTTCCTCGGCCCGGATCGCCTGCCGGGCACCGCCGACGACGTGCCCGTGGTCGGCGAAGTCACCTATGTGGCCGAAGCGCGCCTGGGCGAGCTGCGCTTCCCGGCGCTGGAGCAGCCCGGCCGCTACCTCGCCTCGCTCCTGCGCAGCGTCACCGACCTCTCCGGCAACGCGATGACCAACGACCTGCACTGGGGCTTCGAGGTCGTCATCGGCACCGACACCGACAGGGACGGCCTGCTGGACGAGTTCGAGCTGGCCTATGGCCTGGACCCGAACAACGCCGACGAGAACAACAACGGCATCCCCGATGGGCTCGACGACTTTGACCACGACGGCCTCAGCAACGGCGAGGAAATGATCCTCGGCACCGACCCGCGCAATCCGCGCACCTTCGACGGCGTGCCCGACCGGGAGCGGGACAGCGACCTGGACGGCCTGACCGACATTCAGGAACTGCGCTTCGGCACCAACCGGCTCAAGCCCGACACCGACGGTGACGGGTGGTTCGATGGCGTGGAGGTGGAGCTGGGCACCCACCCGCTCGACCCGGCCTCCCGTCCGCAGCTCTTCGCCACGCTCAACCACGCCGAGCTGTTCTTCTCCAGCCCCCATAACACCGGATCCGGCGGCGGGCAGGTGCCCGTGACGCCGGCGGCGGCTCCGCTGCTGCTGGTGCCGGGCGTGGCCGCCAATGGTGGATTCGGCGGCGTCCCGTTGGCGCCCGGGGTCGCCCCCCTCTTGTTCCTGCCCGGCCGTTCGGTCGATGGCACCTTCGGCGGCGTGCCCTTCTCGCAGCCGCCCGTGAACCTGCGCCTTGAGAATCCCTGAACGAACCCGTCGCTCTGAAAACACCATGAAGACCCTGCTGCTCCCCGGAATGCTCGCCGCGCTGGCCCTGCTCGCCGCGCCCCGCCTGCCCGCCGCCACCTTCAGCGCCGGCAGCGACGGCTCCTACGGTGCGCTGACGATCACGAACAACACCGTGCTGCCCGTCCCGACCAACGGCGTGTTCCACTGCACCACCATCACCATCGGCCCCGGCGCCACCCTCAGCTTCACGCCCAACGAGCTGAACACGCCCGTGTACCTGCTGGCCCAAGGCGGCGTGCTCATCGAGGGCACGATTGACGTCAGCGGCCAGAACTGGAACGCGGGTGGGCGCGGCGGCCCAGGCGGCTTCGCCGGCGGCGCGTCCGCCAAGCCCGGCCTGCCCGCGGGCGACGGCCACGGCCCCGGCGGCGGCCGCGGCGGGTCCTCGAACAATAGCAGCGCGACGGGCTACCCCGGCAACGGCTCCTTTGGAGCGGTGGACGCCCAGACCAGCTCGACCAACCACGGCCGCATCTACGGCAACTCCCTGCTGGTCCCGCTCATCGGCGGCTCCGGGGGCGGCGGCCGGCCCGACGGCTACCTCGGCGGCGGCGGCGGCGGGGCCATCCTCATCGCGTCGGACACCTCGATCTGGCTGAGTGGCATCATCCGTGCGCGGGGGGGGATCGGCCAGTTCTTCTGCTCGGGCAGCGGTGGCGGGGTGCGGTTGGTCGCCCCGGCCATCAACGGCGCGGGCATCGTGGACGCACGCAGCGGCAACGACGCCTGGACCGGCCGCATCCGTCTGGACCGCATCCACGGCGGGCTGCCCGTCCTCTGGGGCGTCTATTCCATCGGCACCTTCATGTCCGTCTTTCCGGAGGGCCTGGCCACTCTTGCCTTTACCGAGGTCGCGGGCACGGCCGTCCCCGAGGGCAGCACGTCCGCGCTCCAACTGCTGCTGCCGGTGGGCGCCTCCACCAGCCAGACGGTCAAGCTGCGGGGCCGGAACTTCCTGGGCACCGTGCCCATCCAGGTCGCCGTCACGCCGGAGAACGGTGCGACCACCTTTTTCGAGGGCAACCTCGTCGCGAGCCCGGACCGCACGGGCACCGTGACCATCGCCCTCGAGCTGCCCTCCAACGTCCCCGTCAGCCTGTACGCCTGGCCGAAGTGACGGGCCTCAGCGTGGGTGAGGGAATCGGCGGGGCCAGCAAGCGGTTCGACCCCGCGCATCCGGAAGCCCGCCACGCGGGGATGCGATGAGGGTCCCACACCCATAGTGCGGAACGGAGTCGACGCTGCGCTGCCCGCCCAGAACGAGGTCGGCCTGGACGGTGACGTCGGTTTGGCTGCCCCCAATCATGCTGTCCAGCGGCTGGCTTTGGTTTCATAGGCGGTTGGGGCGGGGGCGGTCTGCGATTCTCATGTTCTCCAGCAGACAGTCGGCACAGGCGCGGGCGAAGACCGGATCGTTGATCGCGGCGTCGAATTCGCGCACCGGAAGGTCGGATCGCAGATGCCGTTTGAGCGAGTTGAACAAGGCCGTGTCGGCGTCGGGATCGTGAAACACCTGGCCTGGCGCACTGATGACGCTGATGGCCTGCCGCGGAATCAACACCGTCACCGGCGCGCGATACGCGTTGACCTTTTCGGCCAGTATGCGGCCCAGTTCGGCGCACTCTTCCGGCGTCGTTCGCATCAGGGTCACCTGCGGATTGTGCGGGTAGAAGCGGCGCCCTCGGAAGCGTGTCGGGACCGTCTGCGGCTCCCCGAAGTTCACCATGTCCAGGCAACCCGGCGTCACGATGGCGGGCACTTGGGCCTTCGCCGCGGCCTCCAATCGGTGCGGGCCGGCGCCGAGGATACCGCCCACGAGTTCATCGGCCCATTCGGTGGTCGTGATATCGAGCACGCCGGCAACCAGGCCGGATTCAATCAGCGCCTCCATCGTGCGCCCGCCGGTTCCGGTGGCGTGAAAGACGAGCACCTCATAGCCCTGGGCCTCCAGCACCCGCCGGGCTTCGGTGACGCACGCGGTGGTATTGCCGAAGCAACTGGCCACGACCAAGGCCCGGTCGGAGGCGGCCGGTGGCTCGACTTCGACCATCCCACAGATGGCCCCGGCGGCGCGCGTGAACAGGAGCCGCGAGATGCGGTTCAAACCGGCGACGTCCACGATGCTGGGAAACATGACGATGTCCTGGGTGCCCAGATAGGGGCGGGTGTCGCCGCTCGCAAGCGTGGAGACCATCACCTTGGGAAAGCCAATCGGCAACGCTCGCATCGCCGCCGTGCCAATGGCCGTGCCGCCGCCTCCGCCCAAGGCGATGACTCCTTGAATCCGGCCCGATGCGGCCAGGGGCGCGAGCCATCGGGGCGCCGCCTCGGCCATGGCTGCCACGCACACGCCGCGATCCTGTTGGGCCGCCAAGGCGGTCAGGTCGGTGCCGCCCGCCTGCGCCACCTCGACGCGTCCGATGTCGGGCCGCGCGTCGGCGGGTGCGAAGGTGCCCACGTCCACGAGGAGCGTCCGGTGACCGCGTTGCCGAATGACCTCGGCGAGGAACTCCAATTCCCGGCCTTTGGTGTCGAAGGTGCCGAGGACCGCGATGGTAGGCATGGTACGTCGTTGGGTGGAGCGGCGCCCTAGGACCCTCGCTTCCCGCCGCGCTTCGTTCGACTGCCACCTGTCGCACGCGCCGCGAAAGCCCGCGCCGCCGGAGCCGGGATGCGCTTGAACCGCCGGGTCAGTTCCGTCAGCGGATCCTCAATCGCCAGCCGTTCCAGACTCGAGGCGCCCACAAAGCCGACGGCGTCGGTGTGCGCATTGATGTACGCCGCATCTTCCGGCCGGCTGATGGGGCCGCCGTGCGACAGGAAGAGAAGGTCCTTCCGCACGGTGCGGGCAGCGGCAATGATCGCCTGCGTGCGCCGCACGGCTTCGGCCATCGTCACGGCGGCGCCTTTCACGCCAATGGACCCCCCGATGGTCGTGCCAACATGCGCAATGATGGCGTCGGCGCCGGCCTCGGCCATGGCGATGGCTTCTTCGGGGCGGCTCACATAGACGATCGAGAACAGGTCCATCTTGCGGGCCAGCGCGACCATTTCGAATTCCTTCCGCACGCTCATGCCCGTTTCCTCGAGGATCTGCCGGAACTGTCCGTCCACGATGCAGTGGGTGGGGAAGTTGTTGACGCCCGAGAAGCCCATGTCTTTGACGCGGAGCAGCCAATGCCACATGCGCCGGCGCGGATCGGTGGCATGGACCCCGCAGATGACGGGTACTTCCTCGACCACTGGCAGCACCTCAAACTCGCCGATTTCCAGGGCCACGGCGTTGGCATCCCCGTACGCCATGAGGCCCGCGGTGGAACCATGCCCGGCCATGCGGAACCGGCCGGAGTTGTAGATGATGATCAGGTCCGCGCCGCCTTTCTCGATGAATTTGGCGCTGATGCCGGTGCCGGCGCCCGCGGCGATGATCGGCTCGCCGCGCCGTAACGCGGCGTGCAGGCGTTCGATCACCTCGGCGCGCGTGTAGGGATTGCCTTTGCCGGTCCAGGGATTGGGCATGGTCGTGCTCCTTTCAGTCAGCTTGGGGTTCCCGCAGGGGTTGATAGCCGGGATAGGGAACGGGGGCAAGGCTTCCGCTGCCCTCATCGAACACGTCCACGGTGAAAGGCCCCGAAGCTGTCCGGCTGAGGATGGCCAGAACCTCAGGTGCCCGGGCCCACATTAAACGTTCCGTGCGTCACATTGCGGGAATGAGCCAGATCGCCCGGCCGAGCACCAGCTCGCGGCCCACCCACTGTTCGGCCTGCCCAGGACGTAATGATTCCCCGCGCCCGGATGCCGGTGCAGGTTAAGGCCTTGCTGGCGCATCGTGGCCTGCACTAGCAGCAATGTTCCTGGCGCTGTCGTCTCGGGATCGTACAGCTTTGACGGCACCACAACTCGTCATGGTGGATCGCGTCTTCGGCGCGGATGAAGCGGAAGCTCGGCGAGAGATCGTACCGCCAGTTCGGTTGACTCGGTTCTTGGTGTTCACGGGTGTGCGTGTTTGACGGTGGCTCACTCGCGTGATCGCGCACCGGAACCTGTTCTCCGGCCCAGTCTCGCATCGGCAGTCGTCGGCTGCCCAGCACGGAAGACAATGGGGTCAAACATTGACAATTGACATTCTGGCAGGTCAGGACAGACGAACCGTGCCCCTGCGGGCGGGCGGCCTGCCGGTTGAACCGCGGGATCCGCCACCGACGTGCTTGTCCACCCGTCAAAACGTCAATGTTTGACCCCATTGCTGCCTGCGATCACTGCGACCAACCACCACGGTTGGCCCGACGCTCCGCCTCGCCACAACGGTCAGCTTATCGTCGTCCCGCCATCGGCCGCCCTCATGCAGTTCCGCTTCTCGGCGAACCCGGCTCTTCTGAAAACCTGGCCTGCTTCGGACAGGCCTCGATCCCGTCGCCACCGAGTGGGCAACTCGGCGGCGACAGACCTGGCCTGCGCCCTGGCCGACTGAACGGGTGACTGGCTGTTCCTCGGCCGCCCCCGCGCGCTTTCGACGCGTTTCCTCGTGACTGCCACCTATACACCTGCGAGGCGATCGCCCTGACTGGTGGATCCGCACTACGGCCTCCGCACCCACCGCCATCTGATCGCTGAACTGATCAATCCCGTCCTCCGGATCCGTACCGTCTACGAGAAGGTCAGCGGCCCGCTTGTCCGCGCTGGCGTCTGCGGTACGCAGCTTCACGATCTCGTCGCCGTTTCGTCCCGGTTCCGCCGAACAGTTCCTTCCCGAAAGGCTACCTCAACCAGACCGGGGGCGAACCGCTCGATCTCGAGGTGCGCGACGGCCTGCTCTCGCTGCGTCGCCATCCCGGCCGGGGCGAAAAGATCGGCAACGACGCTGGCGCGTTGCTGTGGGTGGGCGAAAACCAGATGCTGCTCGTCGAATGCCCGCGCACGCCGGACGGCGAGTATCCGGATGGCGGGGCCAGTGCCGAAGTCTGGACCCATCCCGACCCCCTCCCGTACATCGAACTCGAAACCCTCGGCCCCCTGCAGACCCTCGACGTGGGCGACCGCCTCGAACGGACGAACACCTACACCTTGCTCCGCCGCTCCCACGCCGACCCCCGTGCCGACGCGCAGCGCATCCTCAGCCGAAGGAGTCAGTCCCACAGATCACCATTCGGTGTCCACTGATTGCCCTCTTGGTCCCAAACCGACCGAACCCGCATGGTGAGGCTGCCGAGGTTCGATCCCTGGGCTCTCCCGTCCGGACTCGGGCCTTCTCCCGCCACCCTGAACCGAACGTCGGGGCCAATGACCCCCTTCACCTTTCGTCCAGTGGCGAGGCGATGATCCTGCGCTATTCTGTCCCTCATGCTAGGACACATCGCATCGGCCGGAGCAGTCGCCGCAGCGCTTGCTGCCCAGGCGGAAATCCCGAGGGAGATCGTCGATCACCAGCCAGGTGGGACGGCGCTCGAGGGCTTAGCGGCCCAGCCCCTGAGCATCCGGCCGGCGGTACAGCTCGAGTACCCGACGGCTCCCGGCAAGGCGTATCAATTGTTGCAGTCAGGCGAGGTGACGAAGTGGGCGCCCTTCGAGCTCGTGCGGCTCGGCGACGGACGGTCGGCGAAGGTGCTCCTGTCGGCCGATGAAGCGACGAAGTTCTTTCGGTTGGCCGTGAACGACGTGCGCGACCTCAATGCGTGGCTCGAGCCCATCCGCGCGGCGAACAACGTGCCGGCGTTGGCCGCGGCCGTGATTCGCTCGAACCAGGTGGTCGGGCTCGGGGCGGTGGGCCGGCGCAAGGCCGACGTCGCAGCCGCGCCGGTGACGCTCGCCGACAAGTGGCACCACGGTTCCCTGACCAAGTCCATGACGGCCACGCTGGCCGCGATTCTGGTCGAGCGCGGCGAGATCACTTGGGAAACCACGCTGGAGCAGGTCTTCCCTGCCCAGGCCACGGCGATGCTGCCGGCCTGGCGCACGGTGCGGTTGGACTGGCTCTGCTCGAACCGTGGCGGCGCGCCGGGCGACCTCGGCCCGGGCGGCATCTGGAACGAGTTGTGGAACTTCAAAGGCACGCCGACCGAAGGCCGCCGCCTGCTGCTCACGCGGCTGACGGCGCGGGCGCCGAGTTCGACCCCGGGCACGAAGTACGAGTACTCGAATGCCGGATTCGCGCTCGCGGGGCACATGCTCGAAACGGTCGCGGACCAGCCTTGGGAGGCGTTGCTGACGGAGCGGCTCTTCGGGCCGCTGGGCATGACGTCGGCCGGGTTCGGGGTGCCGGCGACCCCGCGCCACATCGATCAGCCGTGGGGGCATCAGCGGGTGAGCGCCAGCAACAACCCCATGGAGCCGGGCACGAACGCGGACAACCCCCCGGCCATCGGTCCGGCCGGCACCGTGCATTGCAGCCTGCTGGACCTGGCCAAGTACGCCGCCTTTCACCTCGCCGGACACCACGCGGACACGCCGCTTCTGCCCCGCGACGTCATGCGGAAACTGCACACGGCGGTGCCCGACAACGGCAACTACGCCTATGGCTGGAACGAGTCCACCCGCCCCTGGGCGAACGGTCTCACCCTCAGCCACGCCGGCTCGAATGTGCAGTGGTACTCGGTCATCTGGATCGTGCGCCACCGCGACTTCGCTGTCGCGGCGTTGTCCAACATCGCCGCGGCCAGCAACCCCAACCCCGGGGCGCTGGCGACCGACCAGGCGGTCGGCAGGATGATCCAAGAGTTCCTGCCCTGACGCGCAGGTGTCCAGGCTCGGGGGATCGGAGCGTCACCCCACTTCATTCGAGCAGCACCGCACGATACAGACCCGAGGGCACGGCGCCGAACCGCGTTTCGTCCACCCACTCTTGCGGTGAACGGGTCAGCCGCACCTCACTGGCGTACCACCAGAACCGTTCGTACCCCGGGAATAGCCCCGGCACGTGCAACAACGTTTAGGTCCGCCCCACCTCGCCGGTCAGGCGCAGGACCGGATGCCCCTCCGCGCGGCGGATCGCGAGGTGCGCCGCCGGCGAAGGGCGCGGGTTCAACCCGAGGCTCCCGGTCCCGAACGGTGTGTCCACGAGCCGGACGACGGACTCCGCGCCACCGACGAAGCTGTACTCGACGACCCCGCCCAGTTCGCGGGGAGCGACCTCACCAGCAGGCACTTCGATGGTCAGGTTGAGCGGCACCGGGTTGTGCCCGAGTTGGCCGGTAAACACGATCTGGCCGTCGCTGATTTCTGGACCGGTCAGGCCCGCGACGGCGGCCAAGTTCGGACCCGGTGGCAGAGACGGACGCCAGCGCAGTTCGCGGAGTGGTTGACCGCGGTCGTAGTTGAACTGGCTGTACACCACCAACGTGCCGGGAGAGAAGTAGCCCCTTGCCATCTGCACCGCACCGCCCGAGCCCAGCACGCGCGCGAACCGTGCCTGGACCGCGTACGCGCGGTTCATGACGAGGGTGACGGGATTGCGGGAGCCCGAGACATCGCCGTGCCAGCCCATGAAACGATAGTCTGAGTCAGGCAACGCCCGGGGTTGGACCCGCCACCCCGCGTTGGTGCGTGGCATCACGACTGGGTCAGTCCGCGGCACGATCCAGTCTGGAATGGGTCGGAACTCGACCCCATGCACACCCGCCGAAGTATTGGTCTGAGCGACCCCGCTCGGACGCCAGTCGGTTTTACCCGCCAGCCTCCAGGCCGCCCCGGCGGCAATGGCTTCTGGTGGAGAAATGCCCACCGTCAGTTGCGGCAACGGCACGGATGGTGGCCCCTATGCGAGCAGTTCGCTCAGCCCAAGGACTGCGCCCGTCAACGGGAGGGAGGTCGTCCATCGGGCAAACCTGCGCTGGTTCGTCGTCAACAACCCCGGAGGCGTTCCAGATGGTAGCCGGCGGTCGCCAGCGTGCGGCGACCGCCGGTGATTCAGGGGGTACCCAACCTGCGCCGTCCGGCAGGCCCGCTCAAAGCACCTTTGGCTGTCGGTTGGCACGCGCGGCCGCCAGCGCATTCTGGACCTCGCGCTGAACACTTTCCAGTTCCTCGATAGCGTCCTGCGGATCATCAAAGTGGAAGCAACCGCAGCTAGCCCAGTCACGCTGCAGTTGTTGCAGGAACGTGCAGAAGACAATGGGGTCAAACATTGACAATTGACATTCTGGCAGGTCACGACCCACGAACCGTGCCCCTGCGGGCGGGCGGCCTGCCGGTTGAACCGCTGGATCTCCAGGCTAGCCGGGGTTGCTCACCGAGCAGAGCGGGACTCGGCTCATCAATTCTCGGTCGTGACGCGGGAGCGCCGACGCTGTCCAAACGGAACGACGTCATGCCCAAGAGCCTCTGCGACCATTGTGCCCAGTCCCTCGAGTACCCCGAGGAACTGGCCGGCCAATCGACGGCCTGTCCTCTGTGCGGTCAGACCACGACCCTGCGGTCCGGAGACGGGGTTCCGCGGATCCGGATCCCGAAACCGCCGCCTGACGCGATCACGGCCCGGAACCGGGAGCCGGGCACCTCGACCGCGGTGGCCGACCTGGCGAATCGGTTGGCGGTGAACATCGAGACCGTTCTGATCGGCAAGCGGCGTGAGATCGAACTGACCCTGGTGGCGTTCCTGGCCGAGGGACACGTCCTCCTGGAAGACGTGCCCGGCGTCGCCAAGACGATGCTGGCCCGCGCCCTGGCCCAGAGCGTCGGCGGCAGCTTCAAACGCCTCCAGTGCACGCCGGACCTTCTGCCCACCGACATCACCGGCACCTCGATCTTCAACCCCAAGACCGCCGAGTTCGAGTTCCGGCCCGGCCCGCTCTTCGCCCAACTGGTGCTGGCCGACGAAATCAACCGCGCCACGCCGCGGGCGCAATCGGCGCTGCTGGAAGCCATGGCGGAGCGCCAGGTCACGGCCGACGGGGTAAACTACGAACTGGGTCGCCCGTTCTTCCTCATCGCCACTCAGAATCCCATCGATCACGAAGGCACGTTTCCCCTGCCCGAGGCGCAGTTGGACCGGTTCCTTCTCCGCCTGAGCCTGGGGTACCCGGGGCTCGCGGAGGAGGACCGGATGCTGGAGCGGTTCCAACGGAGCCACCCCATCGGGACCGTGCGGCCGGTGGCGATCGCCGAGGACATCCTGGCGGCGCAGGACACGGTGCGGGCAGTGCATGTGGATGCGCGCGTGCGCGAGTACGTGGCCCGGGTGGTCCGGGCGACACGGGAACATGACGCCGTGCGGCTGGGCGGAAGTCCGCGGGCAAGCCTGGCGTTGTTTAGGTCGGCACAGGCGCTGGCGGCGGTGCGCGGGTTCGACTTTGTCCTTCCCGACGACGTGAAGGAGGTCGCCCTGCCGGTGCTGGGCCACCGGCTGGTGTTGCGGCCGGAGAGCCGGCTGCGGAAGGCGACGGCGGCGGGGGTGGTGGCCGAGGTACTGGACCGGGTGCCGGTGCCAACGGTGACCGCGGGGGGGATGGGGCGATGAGGTGGTGGCTCGGCGCGCTGGTGCTGCTGGCGTTGTCCCTCGTGCTCCGCCTGGAATACGTCGTGTACGCGGTGTACGTCTTCCTGGGGGTGCTCGGGGTGAGCTGGCACGCGGCGCGGCGATGGACCGGCTGGCTGGCGGCGGCGCGCCGGTGCTCGATGGTGGCGGGGGAGATCGGGGATCGGGCGACAGTGACGGTGGCCCTGCGCAATGCGGGCCGCGGGCGTATCCCCTGGCTGCTGCTCGAAGAATCCCTGCCGCGCGCGACGCTGCAGGAGGACCCGCCCCGGCTGCGCACCACCGCACGGCCGGTGGAGGTCGCCTCCCTGCGGGCGGGCGAGGCGCGGGTGATCCGTTACGAGGTCGAGTTCCTGAAACGTGGGTACTACACGTTCGGCCCGGTGCTGGCGGAGAGCGGGGACCTGTTCGGACTGCACCGGCGGTATCGGATCGTGTCGGAACCCTGCCATGTGCTGGTGCGGCCCCGGGTGGTGCCGCTGACGGGATACGACCTCGCCTCGCGCCGGCCGGTGGGAGAGGTGCGAATTCGCCATCGCTTGTTCGAGGATCCCACGCGCATCGCGGGGGTGCGCCCGTACGAGAAGGGCGATCCGCTCAACCGGATCCACTGGCGGGCGACGGCACGGACGGGCGCGCTGCACTCCAAGGTGTGCGAACCGTCGTGCGTGGCCGGCGCGACGCTGGTGCTGGACTTCCACCGGGCCAGCTTCCCCGGACGACGAGCGGCGGATGCTCAGGCCGAGTTGGCGCGGCGATTGAAGGCGGCGGGCTTGGAGGATCGGGTCCCGGACCCGCACGCGCCCGACACCGCCTGGGTGGAGCTTGCGGTGACGACCATCGCCTCAATCGCGAGCGCCCTGGCGGAACTCGGCGAGAAGGTCGGCCTCGTCACCAACGGTCGGGACGCCGCCGAACGGGTGCGCACCGAGGGGTGGGCGGGGGAATTTCGCACCCGCACGGTGGCGCGACGAAAGCTGCTCCGGCCGGGGGTGAACGACCGCCTGCAGCCCGTGGTGATCGGCACGCGCCGCGATCCGAGCCCGCTGCCGGAGATTCTCGATACTCTGGGACGACTGGAGCTGACCGATGGCCTGCCGATGTCCGAGTTGCTGGCGGAAGCGGCGGGACACCTGCCGCGGGACGCGACGTTGGCGGTGGTTCTGGCGCGGGTGGACGAGGCCGCTGCGCTGGCGCTGGGACGGATGCGCCGGCGCGGTTTCGCGGTGTCGGTGATCCTGGTCGATCCCGCGGAGCCGGGCCTGCACGATTGGGCCGGGGCGCCGGACTGGGCGGCGCGCCTGATGGCGGAAGGGCTTGAGTTCCGCCTCGTGCGGGACGAAGCCGATCTCGCGCACCTGTGTGCGGAGCACTTTGTCCGGTGACGCCATGACCCTGCCGCATCGAAGTCCTTGGATCCGGCCGCGTGGGCCAGGCAAGACGCTGGTGGACTGGCTGGCGCTCGGGATCGGCCCGGTGCTGATCATGGGCATGACCGGCAGCCTCGTCTTCTTCCTGGCGCAGGTGGGGTACCGGGGGAGCTTCTCCGGAGAAGTGCACTGGACCCTGTTCTGGTTCACGGTGGCGTCGGTCCTCGTCTCCCGGATCTCCATCGAGCAGGGCGCGTCGCACGGGAGCCTGTACGGTCTGGCCCTGGGCGCTGCGACGGCGATCCGGATGATCGGATTCCTCGGCGCGCCGCTGGGTGCGCTGCTGTTGCTCGGGGTGATCTGGTGGTGCGCCAGCAAGCTGACCCGGGATTGCACGGTCATCGACGAGGACGAGGACGCGTCGGGGGAAGGCCTGCTACGGCGGGCGGGGTTCGAGCAGGCCGGGCCGGAAGTGGGCGCCGCCGGCACCCAGAGCGCGGCGGAGCCCGTGGCAGGCAACGCGGGCGCCGCGCGTCGCGCGCATGCTCCCGGACTGTGGGTGATCTACGTGGCGCTGGGGGCGCTGCCCGTGTTCGGGGTGGGGCAGTGGATGATCCCGGTAACGGATGTCGAAGGCCGGTTACAGGGGTTCATGCTGGTGTTTGTGTTCGTAGCCTCCGCCTTGGCGTTGCTGCTGACGTCAAGTTTCCTCGGCATCCGGCGGTACCTGCGACAGCGCCACCTGGCCATGCCTCTGCCGATGGCGCGTTCCTGGATCGGGGTGGGGGCGGCGCTGCTGGGGGCGGTGTTCTTCTTGGCGTTGCTCCTGCCGCGTCCTCGCGGGCTGGACGTACTGGCGGGATTGGGGCTGGGGCTGCACGACCGCCCGCAGGAAGCCTCGTCGCGGGCGTGGATGAAGGGCACGGCGGCAGAAGGTCCCGGGCAGGAGCCAGGAACGCCGGGGCAGGAGATCGCCGGTGGGATTCGGCCGGGACGGGAAGCCTCGGGCGGCCAGGAATCCGCCTTTGCTGTGGACGCCGGCGAGACCGCACGCTCCGAGGAGGGCGGTCGGAGCACGGGCGGCTTGGCCGGAACGGGGGGCTCGCGAGGAGCGACCGCGGGTCGCGAAGGCGCCGGCGGGCAGCCTGGTGGCGCTTTCGAACGTGCGCCCTCGGCGGAAGCCCTTCGAGGTGGCGAACCATCACCGACGCGGCCGCCATCGGCGCCTCCCGTGTCTCCACCCTCCCTGGATCTGCTGGCGATCCTGCGCGTGTTGTCGTGGCTGTTCGGGTTCGGGTTGGGGGCGTACCTGCTGGTGCGGTTTGGTCGGGGATGGCTCGTGGCGCTGCGAAAGTCGATGCCGGCGCGGCGTCCGCGGGTGGCGAAACCGGGCGGGGAACCCGTGCCTGCGCTGCGTTTCCCGGGATTCGCGGACCCGTTCGGCACGGGGCGTGCGGAAGGGATGTCGCCCGGGCAACTGGCCGTGTACACCTTTGCGGCGCTCGAGGCCTGGGCCGCGGACGCCGGACGGGAACGCGGGGAGGAGGAGACCCCGATGGAGTTCGGCGAGGCGTTGGTGCGCAGGCATCCCGAGTGGCACGCGGAATTGCGGGGCGCGGTGAGGGTGTACGCCTCGGTGGTTTACGGGGGGCGCACACCGTCGGCGGAGTCGGTGGAGCTGCTGCGGCGGCTGTGGGCGCGGTGGGGATGAGCGCGCGGGCAACTTGCTGCGGCGCGGGAATCCCTCGGCGCGGGAGACGCCCTTGTCACACAGAGCTGGGGACACCTGTTCTACCCGTCCGGCGTGTTCAACACCCAGGGGCGTGACCCTGGACCCACCTGGAACGCGAGCGTGCTGGCCCCTCCTTGACGGCACCGGTAGGGTGGGTGGCGGTGATGACGACGCGCGATGTTCTGGCCTGCCTGGTGCTGGCGTGGGGGCTGAAGCTGTCCGAAGGAGTTCTGGCGGCGGACGCGGTCGAGGGCAGCGACGCCTTCGCGAGCCGTCCACTGCTCGGGGCCGACGCGTTCGCGACCGGCGACCTCCGGGCGGCCACGTCGGAACCGGGCGAGCCGTCCCTGCCCGGATACGCCCGGGGGCAGACGCTCTGGTGGCGCTGGGTGGCCCCGGCGGATGGCCGCGCCCGGGTGGCAGTGTCCACCAACGGCTTCACCCCGATGGTCGTGCTGTTGCGGGGGCAGGAACTGGCGGCCTTGCAGCCCGCCGCCAGCAACACGGTGGTCCTTCAGAGCCTCTGCTTCGGCGAGCGGATCAGCGTGCGCCCGGCCGTGACTTTGGATGTCGAAGCGGGCGAGGAGCTGGCGCTGGTCGCGGACTGGACAGAGGCGCTGCCCGGGGGCGAACCCGGCACGGGGGGCGGTGGGCCGTTTGTGCTCGGGATCTCGTTCGCATCGCCGCCCGCCAACGACGATCTCGCCGGAGCCGAGTCGCTGAGCGGGCTGGCCTTGACCGCGCGGGCGCGGTTGTCGGCATGACGCAGGAGCCGAGAGCCGGCGCACGCGGGGATCCGGGCGGGCGTTCGGTGTGGTTTACATGGACCGCCCCGTGTCAGGGTACAGGTGGAAATCCCACGCCGGCACCGCGCGGGTCTACCCACGCCACACCGGCCGAGGCGCTGGCTAGAGCAGCCACGGGAGCCGGCGCTCGTGGTCGCTGCTGGCGGAGCACTGGAGTCTACTCCGGGTACGGCAGCGTGTTCACGCGCCTCGACCCCGAGGTCATCGACATCTGCGCCTTCGTCGAGCGCGGGCGCGCGGGCCCGTTCGTTCCGGTCTTCGCCGCCTATGCCGGCACCGAGGGTCGCTGGCGCCCATCGGTACGGACCAACGAAACTCCCGTCGAAGCGGCGGACTCCTTCCGGCTCGCCGTGGCGGGCCAGGCAGAGACCGCTGAGGACCTCGACTTCCAGCTCCGTCTGACCCCCGCGGCGGCCAACCTCGGTTTCGACGAGCGGCTGCGCCTGCCCGAAGCCTCCGCCGAGGCCATCGGTCACACCGTGGGCAGCGGCGGGACGTCCGGGGGTGTCCCCGGCACGGGGTACCACAACCAGCCCGCCACCTGGTGGACATGGCGCGCGCCTTCGGAAGGTCGGTGTGGATTTCGACGGTGATCAGCGACCGCCCGGTGCGGCACCGCGTGTTCAGGCGCGGACCTGACGCAAGTGCAGGAGGTGACGTCAGGGGAAACCTCGGTGACGTTCCAGGCGCAACCCGGCACCGAGTATCAGGTGAGTACGACGATCGCCGATGCCCCGGGTGAACTGCGCTTCTCTCGGCATCTGCCCGCCCGGCTCTGGCGGCCCCTGGTGACGGGGCCGGAACAGCGCGGCTGCTCGTTCCGGGCGAGGACGCGCCCCGCATCCTGGTGCAACTCGCCGACGGCCTGCGCTGGCGCGACTGGGGGTTTGTGCCGATCGCGCCGCCGGCATCCGGGGTGCTTGCCTGGTTCATTCCCACCGGGACCGTGCCGGTGCCACCCGGGACACCGCCGGTCGAGCCCGGGCGCGCGCGGGTGTGGTTCCTCGACTTTCCCTGGCACCCGCCTGCGCCCGCACCTCCTGTCGTCGCCGGGGGCCAGCTTTCGGACGCGGGTGCTGGGCCAGACCGTCGGATTCAGTTCTCTGGAAGACCTGGCAGCTGTGGTCGCCGCTGGGCCCGATCACGATGCACGCCCTCGGGGGCGACGTGCCGAGGTCTTCCCGATCTAGGGACGCTCACCGCGTTCGCGAGGCATTCCCGCTGTCCGCGCGCCGCGTCCTGCTGGAAGGCCGCGGGCGGGGCGGCGTTTGGGGACAGGTGGACGGCCGCCGACAAGCCCCCGCCCGCGTCCGTGACCGGCAGCAGGTGGCGAAAGCTCATTCATCAACCTGGCAGGTGGGGTGCGCGGGCAGCGTCGGTGTCTAGGATGGACGACGGCTGAATCCGATGCGTCCGCGTGGAGCCGTGGTTCGTTCGCAACCTGCCACTCTGACACCGGTTGGACTGGCTCTCTCCAACTGTGGCGGCGCGCCGGTGGCCTCAACCGGGCGGGATCTGGAACAGTTGTGGAACTCAAGGCACGCCGACCGAGGCCGCCGCCTGCTGCTCATAATGGTTGACGCGGGCGCCGAGTTCGACGGGCACGAAGTACGAGCACTGAATGGATTCGCGCTCGCGCGCTACGCATGCAAGAAACGGTCGCCGACAGCCGCAGGGCCTCCTCCGGAGCGGTTCTTCGTGGCTGGGCATGACGCGTCGGCCGGGTTCAGTGTGCTGGCGACCCCGCGCCACACTCGATCAGCCGGGGCAGCAGCGGGTGGGGCCAACAACAACCATGGGAGTTGGCACGAACGCGGACAACCCTCTCGCCATCGGTCCGGCCGGCACCGAGCAGCAGCCACTGGACCTGGCGAAATACTGCGATGGTACTCGGTCATCTGGATCGCGCCCACCGCGACTTCGCCGTCGTGGCGTTGTCAACATCGCCGCGGCCAGCAACTAACCCTGGCGCTGGCGACCGACCGGCGGTCGGCAGGATGATCCAAGAGTTCCCTGACGCGCGCAGGTGTCCAGGCTCGTGATCGAGCGTCACCCACTTCATTCGAGCAGCACCGCACGATACAGACCGGGGACGGCGCCGAACGCGTTTCGTCCACCCACTCTGGCGGTGAACGGGTCAGCCGCACCTCACTGGCGTACCACCAGAACCGTTCGTGCCAGGAATAGTCCGGCGTGCAACAACGTTTAGGTCCGCCCACTCGCCGGTCAGGACCGGATGCCCTCCGCGCGGCGGATCGCGAGGCGCGCCGGCGAAGGGCGCGGGTTCAACCAGGCTCGGTCCCGAACGGTGTGTCCACGAGCTGACGACGACTCCGCGCCACCGACAAGCTCTGACGACCCGCCAGTTCGCGGGAGCGATCTCCACCAGCAGGTACTGATGGTCGGGTTGAGGCACCGGGTTGTGCCGAGGTTGGCCAGTGAACACGATCTGGCCGTCAGTTCTCGACCGGTCAGGCCACGGCGGCCAAGTTCGGACCAGTGTGGCGAGACGGACGCAGCGCAGTTCTGCGGGTGGTTGACCGCGGTCGTGGATTGGACTGGCTGTACACCACCAACGTGCAGGAAATGGCCCTTACCATCTGCCGCACCGCCCAGGCCAGCGCGCGAACTGTGCCTGACCGCGTACGCGGTTCGCGACAGGTGAACAGGATTGCGGGTCGAGACATCGCCGTGCCAGCTCGTGAACGATAGTCTGGGTCAACGCCTGCTGGACCCGCCACCCGCGTTGGTGCGTGGATCCGCTGGTCAGTCCGCGGCACGATCCAGTCTCGATCGGGTCGGAACTCGCCCCATGCACACCCGCCGAATATTGGTCTGAGCGACCGCTCGGACGCCAGTCGGTTTACCCGCCAGCCTCCGGTGCCCCGGCGGCAATGCTCGGTGGAATGCCCACCGTCAGTTGCGTAGCGGCACGGATGGGTGGCCTAGCGAGCAGTTCCCGTCAGCCCGGGACTGCGCCCGCCAGCGGAGCGGGTCATCCATCGGGCAAACCCTGCTGGTTCGTCGTCAAACCCCGGGCGTTCCGGATGTAGCGGCGGTCGCCAGCGGCGACCGCCAGTGATTCAGGGGCCCAACCTGCGCCGTCAGCAGGCCCGCTCAAAGCACCTTTGCTGTCGGTTGCCGCGCGCCGCCAGCGCATTCTGGACCTCGCGCTGAACACTTTCCAGTTCTCGATGGCGTCCTGCGGATCATCAGTGGAGCAACCGCAGCAGCCCAGTCACGCTGCAGTTGTTGCAGGACATTACCCTGGTGGAGCGGGCTCCCCGTCATTCGGTTCCGTGGGGTGACACTACAGCGACGCAGAACCGCCCGACGATTCTTTGCAGTCAATGTGAGGAAGAGCCAATCCGCCTCGTCACTCAGGCGAAGATTGCACGGAACCGGAGCCTCGCAGAGATGGACATGATCGCCGGGATCCCACTCCGAAGCACCCGCCAGTTCCCGGGAACGAGCGGCCAGCCAGGCAAAATAGGCGCCCAGCCAACGAAATCCGGCTGCGTTCCCGAGAACCACGCGTTGGGGTGCCAGGCCCTCGGGAAAGCCGGGTCCCTTTGAACCGACTCGACTGCACTCACGAATTATCAGCTCGGCATTGCGCCGTCGGCGCGGGGGCTTCTCCGTAGGGTTCGAACGTTTCATAAGGACGATGAGACTCCAGCTCTGCGATGTGTCAGGGCGCATTCCACCGCCTCCGGGACCCGGTCGTTCCGAACTGACCCTCGGTACCGACGCGGCTCCCCTCAGCCACCATCACCCCGCGGTCATCAACTGCACCAGATGCCGGTATTCCTCTTCCGCCAGGACGGGGTCCGTGGTGGCTTCGCTGAGGACGGACCGCAAGACTTCCGGAAAGCGATCCTTGAGACGCGAGACGCGGACCATCAGGACGTTCTCCGTCACCGGGGGGTAGTCGCGGGCGATCTCGGCGTACGGCCGTCGCGTCCCGCCACCGCCGGGCAGGTGACCGCGCAAGGCGGCGAAAGGGACATCGCGGTGCCGCTGCCTGTAGTCCTGCTCGAGCAACTGCATGGTCCGGTCCATGACCCTCTCCGCCCACGCCAGATCATAAGCTCTCGCGGGGTCACTCGTATCCGCGAACTGGGCGGCGAAGCGCTCCGCGGCATCCTCGAAGTCCAGCGAGAGATGCTCGACCCCGCCGCCGCGCTTCTCCGCCCTCTCCCGCTTGCGCGCGTCGGACAGCAGTCCCCGCACGTAGTTCAGGAGGAACGTCCGGAACTTCCCCTTCTCGCGGTCGGCGCGGCGAAGCCGTTCTCCGTCGAAGAGTCCGATGAAGCACTGCTGGGTCAGGTCCTGCGCGTCATCGTGGGCGAGGCGTTGGCCGCGGAGGTACACATAGACCGGATACCAATAGAGCTCACACAACCGGTTCCGCGCCGCCTGGGCCTCCGCGCGCTCGCGCTCGGAGGGCCCGTCGGCGGCGTTGGCTTTCGCGGCCAGGTGGATGATCTGCGACCACATGGTTGTTCGGAAGTTGCTCATGGTTCTGTGCGCGTTGGGCGGGGACCCCACCCCTGACCCCCATCTTCTCTGCGTTCACTCCATGCTGGGCGATTGGGCACGGAACCTTACCGGAGCGGCGGCGACGCCGTGAAGAGGATTCCCCGGGCCACGGGCTCGGCCCGGCGGTTGTTTCAGCAAGTCCCGTAAGATCGAGGCCACAAGTTCCCAGCAGAAGGTAGGCGGGATGGCCGGACCGGTCAGGGGTGACTGGGGCCTGACAGGCCGGTCCGGCCGCTCGGGCCATGCCCCTGTGCATCAACAAAACCAGAACCAAGGAAACTTCACCATGACATCATCCGCCATGAGGTCCACGGCCTTCATCACGCTCACGGGGCTTCTCGCATCGTCAGTGTACACCGCGGCGGCGGAGCCTGGTGCGCAAGGGCTTCTCGGGCGCAACCTGCTGAGCAACGGGAACGCCGAAGCCGGTTCACCGGCCCAGATTGCCATTCCGGGTTGGAAGAAGGAGGGCGCCGTGCAGATTGCTGCCTACGGCGACTACCTCAACTGGGCCGACCTGCCGCCGGACCACGGCCAGCAGTTCTTCTGGGGTGGGCGCTACGCGGAGCATAGCAGTCTGGAACAGTGGTTTGACCTTGGTCCGCTCTCCGCCCTGATCAAGGAAGGAAAGCTCCGCTACACCCTGTCCGGCTGGTTTGGCGGTTTCGAGGCCGCCACCGACACCGTCGCACTGGGAGTGACCTTCTACATGACCATTGACGGGAATGACCACTCGTTCGGCTTCGAATACATCGGGAGATTCAGCAATCTCGACCGGAACAACCTCAGCGGCTTCTTGGCGGACCAGCGGACCGGCATCATGCCGAAGGCCACGTCCAAAGTGCGTGTGTGGCTGAACTTCCGGCATGAATACGATTCTCTGGTGCGACCGGGCAGTGACGCTTTCGCTGACAACCTTTCCTTGGTTCTGTCCGCATTCAGGGCGGATGCCCCCCTATCAATCCATCGAGCCATCGAGGTTCGGTTCCAGACGGAGCGGGGCCAGCGCTATCAACTCCAGGCCGCAAACGCCATCAGCGAGGATGCATGGTTTGACGTGGGACAGCCCTTCGTGGGAACCGGCGAGGTGTACAACTGCTTCGAGGGCGTGGGTGATGGCGATGCGGCCCGCTTCTTCCGACTGCTTCACCTCCCGTAGCCTGGCCAGCCCGTTGACGTGGACTCCGCTCTTGAAGTGCGGGGCCGCGCAAACCTAACCTCGACGCCGTGATGAACCGCCAGGTGCCTTGTCCTGAGTGCGGATCACCGCTCACGCCCGCCGGCTTTTGCCCGCGCTGCGCCTTCGCCCGCGCGCGATCCTCCCCGGAAGCCTCCCCCTCGAATGCCCGCCTACCGGCGTCGGAGGTTGCCCCGCAGGCGCTTGCCCATTTCGGGGCGTTCGAGCTGATCGAACCGCTGACGGATCGAGGGGGTATGGGCTTGGTGTACCGAGCGCTTTACCGGCCCACACAGCAGGTCGTTGCCCTGAAGCTGCTCCGGCCCGAAGGCCTGCTCTCCGAGGAGAAGGTGAGCCGGTTCCAGCGCGAAGCGCGGGCGATGGCCTCCCTGGATCACCCCCACATCCTGCCCGTTTACGAGGTGGGACGCCACCATGGCCAGCACTACTTCAGCATGAAGCTGGTCGAGCAGGGCAGCCTGGACGCGCAGATCCGGGCGGGGCGCTGGCGCCTGAGAAGCGACGGGCCGCGCGCCTGGCAGCACCGCCTCGCGACTCTCCTCGAAGGGGTGGCTCAGGCGGTTCACCACGCCCACGAGCGCGGCATCCTGCATCGCGACCTCAAACCGGCCAACATTCTCGTGGACGGCCAAGACCACCCCTACGTCGCCGATTTTGGCCTGGCCAAGTTCCTCTTCGAGCAGGACGCCGCCCCCACCCGCAGCCAGGTATTCATGGGCACGCTCCCTTACGCGTCTCCCGAACAGCTCCAGGGCCGCAACACCGATCTGACCATGGCCAGCGATGTCTGGGGACTGGGGGTGATCCTCTATGAGCTCCTGACCGGGGCACTCCCGTTCCCAGGGGAGACCACCGTGGCCATCCTCGATCAGGTCCAACGCTCGGAACCGATCCGTCCCCGGTCGGTCCAACGCGCCGTCGACCGGGACCTGGAAACGATCTGTCTGCGCTGCCTGGAGAAAGAGCCCCACCGCCGCTACGCCAGCGCCGGCGAAGTGGCCGAGGAACTCCGACGCTACCGGCAAGGGGCGCCGCTCGCAGCCCGTCCGGTCTCGCCCATCGAGCGCCTGTGGAAGTGGACCCGACGCCAGCCCGTCCTTGCCGGCGGCATCGGCGCCACCGCGCTCGCGCTGCTTCTTGGCCTCGCTGGGACCTCGTGGCAGTGGCAACGGGCCGAGACCAACCTCGCACGCGAACGGCTGGCCAAGCAGCGGGAGCAGATGCTCCGCGCCGAGGACCTGGCCGAACGCGATGAACCGCTGGGGGCACTGGCGATCCTGGTGGATGCCCTCGACAGGGATCCGCTGCACGCGGTCGCTGCCGCCCGTGCCCTCGCGCTCCTCGACGGGCGGGACTGGCTCGTGCCTGTGGGCACGGCCTCCAATGTTCTGGCCATCACGCCTTCCGGTCAATGGCTGCAGCGAGCCGCTGCGCGGCCCGCGACTCTCGTAGCCGCTGGCTCGGGAGCCCACGTCGTCTGGTGGACCGAGGGTGAGCTCGAGGTGTGGGATGCCGGCAACGCCGACACCCCCCCAACCCGGTTGCCCCTGGGTCAGGTAGATCCCATGGTCCTCGCGATTGCCCCGTCGGGGCGGGAAGTCGCCATCGCGGACACCGTGGGCGAGGTTTACGTGCTCGACCTGGACGCGACGGGAGCAGGCAATGCGCTGCCGAGCCCCAGGCGCGATCGCGTGCGAGCGCTGTCCTTCAGCGCGGACGGCAAGCTCCTGGCGGCGGGGGGCACCGACACCGGCCTGGTCGTGTGGGCGGTGGACGAACGCCGCGTTGTGTTCGATCAGTCCGCTCACGCTTCGCCCATCGCCGCCGCCGCCTTTGACGGCCGCGGGCGTCTGGTCAGCGCGTCGGAGGATGGCTGGATCCTACTCCGGGACACCGTGCGTTGGCGGGAGCTGCGCCGCTGGAAGCACTGGGCCCAGATCACCCATGCTGCGTTCAGCGGCGACGGCCGACACCTGCTGGTTTGCGGTAGCGACGGACGAGCGGCTCTCTGGGACGCCGGCGACCTCCCGCTCAGCACCTCCACCCAACCGCAGGCGGTGACCGCCGCGCTGGGGGGGCCGCTCCTGAGCGGGGTGTTTCATCCTGGGGACGGCTTGCTTTCCGTTCGGGACTTCAGTGGCCGCGCCTGGCGGCTGGCCTGGTGTCGAGCTTCCACACCCGGCGATTGGGGCCTTCCCGCGGAAGAGGTCCGGGTGATCGGAAACGGCGACACCGTTGTGTTCCGCGCCGAGCACCGGCTCGGTGTCTTTGCCATGGCGCAGCCAGGCAAGCCCGTCCAGTGGTCGACCAACTCCGTCCCGTTCACGGCGCTGGCCGTGGCCGAGCGTGACCGACTGGTCGCCGCGGCCGACGAGCAGGGGCGCGTGAGGGTGTTGGAGGGGTCGGAGGAGTGGCGGGAACGCACGAATTGGCTGGCCGGTCCGACGCGAATCGAGTCTCTCCGGCTGGTCAAGGCCGACGCCGATTGGCAGGTCCTGGTGCGGAGCGACCAAGCCTTGGAGAGGAGATCCCTCAAGGATGGAAGCCTGCTGGCCGGGATCCACCTCCCTCCCGAGGAGCTCTTCCTCGACGACGACGCCTCGACGAACGGTGCCCGGGTCCTAACGCTGCGCAACTCGGGTGCCGTCCACCTGTGGCATCCGTTCGCGCCCGACCAGGGGCAGCGGTTGGTCATGGAGATGGCTGAGTCCGAAACCCGCCCGGGCAAAATCGCCCTCTCCGCCTGTGGCCGATGGGCGTTCGTGGCGGCAGGGACAAGCGTCGTGGTTCAGGACCTCACGCGCCACTCGCAGCCCTCGGTCCTGGACACCGGACGCCTCGTTACGCGCCTGGCCATCAGCCCGGACGGGCGACGGCTCGCGGCGGCGGGGGGCGACGCGGTGTACGTTTTCGATCGCAAGCAGCACCGCGGGGAACCGGTTCGATTCGTCGCCCCAAGCCCGGTACTGGCCCTGCACTTTGACCCCGAAGGCCTTCGTTTGGCGGTCACCTCAGCGGACAGCCGAATGCGGGTGGTCGATCCAGTTTCCGGTCTGCAGATCAGCCAGGCGGTCCCCGTCGGAACGGCGTCCGCGCCCTCGTCGGTCCCCTTCCTGAGCTCTCCTCCCCGGGTGCTTCTTCCCTCCGGTTCGACGTGGTCCGCCCCTCTCCCCCGAGCCGACCTGGTGCCCGGGGTCGTCGCCCTGGGAAGGTTGGTGCTGGGCGAAACCGGGGCGTCTGCGGCGGCCACAGGCTTCCCGGTGGAGGGGACGCTGGCGGCCCTGGCCCATCGCCTGGTTCCGTCGGTTGCCGGAGGTCAGCAAGCTCCCGTGGTCGGACTGCCATGAACCCTTGGCTGCCAGGCCTCGCGCTGTACGCGTTGCTCACCGGTGCCCTCGCCGAGAGCGACCCGCCACCCTCACGCGAAAACCTGCCGACCGGCTTCTATGCCAGCTACCGGCGAAGCCTCGTCGTGGACCAACGGAACACCGTCCTGTACACCGCGCCGGGACAGCCTGCCCGGCCCTGTCCGGCCCGGCAGCTCCTTCGGCCGGGGGACCAGCTCGAAACCGGCACCAACAGTTCGGCCAACATCGAGTTCGATGTGCCCGAGTCCCGGCTGCACCTGTTTCCCGTTTCCGTGCTGCGGATCTTGCGGCGGGAGCAGACGAACCTGGCCGAGGCACACCTGAGCCGAGGTCAGGCCTACTTCTGGGCTGCGCACCCCCCGGGGGTCCAGACGATGTCCACGCCCTCACTCGCGGTGCACCATTCCCAAACCGAATTTCTTATCGAGGCGACCGCCACCTGGTCCGCGGTCACCGTCCTCGACGGAGAAGTCACCGTCAGCAATGTCCTGGGTGCGCAGTTGGTCCGCACGGGAGAACGTGCCGAGGCGACGGCCAATGAGGCTCCCCGGCTGGTCGCCAGCATCCTCGCCCAGAATCTCATTCAATGGTGGCTCGATTACCCTGCTGTGCTGGACCCGGACGACCTGTGGCCCTCAGACGACGTTCCTTCCGCGTGGTCCGACTCCATCGCCCGCTATCGCCTGGGCGATCTGGTTGGCGCCTGGACCCGCTTGCCCAACGCCCCACCGCCGAGGCTCAGCCCCGCCGAAGCCGCTTATGCCGCCGGCCTGCATTTCGCCCTTGGCCAACGCCAGGTGGCGGAAGCGCTCCTCGAAGGGCTCCCCGCCGAGCACGTCGGCCGACGCACCCTCGAACGACTGCACCGCAGCGTCTGGGGTGAAGGTCTCGACGTCCTTGAGCCCCCCGAGGCCACGGCGACCGCGAGCGAATGGCTCGCCCATTCGTACGAGCTCCAGGCGGTGCATCACCTGGGGCCCGCGCTGGCCGCCGCGCGGCACGCGGCGAACCAGGCTCCCCGGTTCGGGGCCGCCTGGGTGCGGGTGGCTGAACTCGAGTTCTCGCACGGTCGAACCCGCGAGGCCCGGCTGGCCCTGGACCGCGCCCTGGCGTTCAGTCCCCAGAACGCCGCGGGCCTCACCCTCCTGGGTTTCCTGCACCTGGCCAACAACCGGGTCCGCGAAGCGCAAGCCGTGTTCTCGTCGGCCATCGAGACGGATCCGAACCACGCCCTCGCCCGCCTGGGACGCGGTCTGGCCGCCATGCGCCTCGGCCGGACCCAGGAAGGCCGCTCGGACCTGATCACCGCGGTCATGCTCGAACCAGGGCGGGCGTTGCTCCGCGCTTACGTCGGCAAGGCCCTCACCGATGCCGGCAACCCGCCCGGCGCCTACCAGGAGCTCCGGCGCGCGCACGAGCTGGACGCCGGCGATCCCACGTCCTGGCTCTACGCGGCCCTGCTCAACCACCAGGCCAACCGCGTGAACCATGCCATCCACGACCTCGAGAGCTCGGTGGAACGTAACGATCAACGCCGCCTGTACCGCTCCCGCCTCCTGCTCGATCAGGACCGCGCCGTGCGCGGTGTCAACCTGGCCCATCTCTACGCCGATGTTGGCCTCTCCGATTTCGGCGTCCAGACCGCCGCCCGCGCGGTCAACGCCGACTACGCCAATCCGGCCGCCCATCTCTTCCTCGCGAACAGCTATGAGGCGCTGCGCGACCCGCGTCAGATCCATCTCCGCTACGAAACCCCCTGGCTCGCCGAGTACTGGCTCGCCAACCTGCTCGCACCGGTGGGCGCTGGCGCGCTTTCTCCCACCGTCTCACAAAACGAATACTCGAAGCTGTTCGAGCGCGATGGCCTGCGCCTGGCCAACCGGACCCTCTGGACCAGCAACGGCGACTGGCACCAGCAGACGGCGCAGTCCGGACAGTTCGGCGACTTCGAATACAGTCTCGACGCCCTGTACCGGTCCGAGAACGGCCAGCGCCCGAACAACGACCTCGAACAGCTCGCCTTCTCCGCCACCGCCAAGGTCCAGGCCAGTCCGGCGGACCAGCTCCTGCTCCAGGCCACCTGGTACGACGCCGCCTCGGGCGACGTCCTCCAACGCTACGACCCCGCCGATGCCAACCTCGGGCTGCGCCTCGAGGAACAGCTCGAACCCGCCCTTGGCCTCGGCTGGCAGCACGCATGGCAACCCGGTGCTCACACCCTCCTCCTGGTTGCCCCCTGGAACAACCGCTTCGCTTACCGCAACCCCGCCAACGCGATCCCCTTCCTCGCCCGTGACCAGGTCGGCGAGGTGATGATCTTCGACGCCTCCGCGCCGGTGCCCCTCCTCGAGTTCGCCAGCCGCTACACCGGTTGTTCCGCCGAGCTCCAGCAGATCTGGCAATCCGGCCCCCAAACCTTCATTGGCGGCGTGCGCTATCAGACGGGGGATTTTGACACCACGGCGACTACCGACCCCAGCGGCCTCCCCGGCACCGCCAGCGACCCGGATGGCACCCGTCGTTACCGCACCGACCCGCGCCTCGAACGGTTCGCCGTCTATGCCTATGACCATTGGCAGGTCGCCGAGCCCCTGCTGCTGACTGCCGGCGTCAGTTGCGAACGCCTGACGCAGCCCGTCAACTTCCGCACGCCACCGCTCACCGACGACATCCAGACCGAGGATCTGCTGGCGCCAAAGCTGGGCCTCACGCTCACCCCCTGGCGCGAAGGCGTCTGGCGCGCGTTCTATGCCCGTTCCTTGAGCGGCGTGTCCTTCGACCAAAGCCACCGGCTCGAACCCGCCCAACTGGCCGGGTTTACGCAGACCTATCGCGGCCTGATCCCCGAGTCGCTGGCAGGGTCGGTGGCTGGTCAGGAATACGACCTCTGGGGCTTCGGCTTCGACCAGACCTTTCCCACGCGAACCTATCTGACGGCGTCCGCGGAGTGGCTCGGCAGCGAAGCCAGTCGCACGATCGGCGCGTACGAACTGGTTCCGGCGATGGACGACGGCTACCGTCTCGGCGAGACATCCCTGCACCAGGATTTCGATTACCGCGAAAACACCCTGGCCGTTAGCGCGGGACAACTGATCGGACGCGATTTCGCCTTCAGCACCCGTTACCGGCGAAGCCGGGCCGAGCTGGAAGCGGCCTATCCCGAGATCCCCGAGGGCTTTCCCGGTCAAGCCACCCGCCAGCGAGCGACACTGCACCAGCTTGAGGTGGCCCTCCGCTTCAACCATCCGTCCGGCCTCTTCGCTACCTGGCAATCCACCTGGAACCAGCAGTCCAATGAGCTGGATGCCGCGTCCCACTCCGGCGACGACTTCTGGCAGCACGATCTCTGGGCCGGGTGCCGGTTCCTTCGCCGGCGCGCCGAACTGGCCGTGGGCGTCCTGAACCTCACCGACCAGGACTACGGCCTGTACCCGCTCAACTACTACCGCGAGACCTACCGCCAACGGACCTTTGCCGTCTCGGCACGCTTCGCGTTTTGAACGCAGAGGACCGGCCGTGGGCGACGATGGGCCCCCAGTAGCCATCGACGTCAGTTCGCGCCAACCCATCAGATGACCTTGACATCCATCTGTGGCGCTGCCGAAATCCAGCCCATCAGCCGACGTCCGAGCAAGCGATTCATGACCGCACCCGCCCCAGCTCTGCCCGCGCTGAAGGGTCCGAGGGTTGACACCGGTCAACCACCGGCCAGGACCGTTGGCGGTGCTGGTGCAGCTTCCCATGGGCAGATCGTTCCCGATCCTGTCGCTGCCCGCTCCGCCGAACGCGTAAGATCCCCCGCCTCCGCTTCCTATCTTACCGTGGTGACACAGCGCGATTTGTCAGAACACCTGGATTTGAACTGTTAACCGAATGAGCATGCCATGAACGCAAGTCCCCACCTCGCCTCGCGCGCGAACCGTAACTGGCTCGTGCCGCTCCTCATCGCCGCCCTGCACGGCACCGGGATCGCCGCCCTCAACATCCCGTCCGACGGCTCGGATGGTGCGTTGGTGATCACGCAGAACACCGAGATCGACCTCGGCCGGGCTGTGACGAACCGCTGGGACGCCAACAACAGCGCCAACGCCGGCAAGGGCATCTACGACCCCGAGAAGTGGGCCGTGGTGTTCAAGTACTCCAGCGTCACCGTTCAGAACGGCGCCACCGTCACCTTCAAGAACCACCCCAGGCGCACGCCGGTGGTGTGGTTGGTAAGCGGTGATGTAACGATCAATGGGACGGTCAGTCTGGACGGCGAGACCGTTGGTTTCAACGCACCGTTTCTCGCCGAACCGGGTCCCGGAGGGTTCCGGGGCGGCACGGGCAATTACTCAGCGGGCGTCACGCAAGGGGCAGGGTTCGGGCCCGGTGGCGGCAGACCAGGGAGGGCCGATTCGGCTGGTTTTGGAGTGACGTGGGGAGCGGGCGGCAGTTACGGTTCGGAGGGTGCATCCGTGGCGGGCGCCTCCGGTCGGATTCCGTATGGCAATCCATCTCTGGTACCGCTTATCGGAGGTTCCGGCGGAGCAGGCCATTCAGTTGACGCGCAAGGTGGCGGGGGCGGCGGCGGAGCCATTCTGATCGCTGCATCCGGGACCGTATCCGTCGGTGGTTCTCTCCGTGCCGATGGTGGTGGTGGCGGGGGCGGACACGGCGGCGGCAGCGGCGGGGGAATCCGATTGGTCGCCGGTTTCCTAACCGGTAACGGCCAGATTCAATGTCTCGGTGGAGCCGGGCCTGGCGGCAATCCCGGCGGTTTGGGCCGGATTCGGATTGAGCGTGCGGCGAACACATTCTCTGGCGCCATCAACCCAGACCCGAGCGTCGTTCCCATCGCGGACGGCTCGACGCCGCAGATATGGACGCCCGACAACGGCCCGAAGGTGCGGATCATTTCGATCGCCGGCAACTCGCCCCCGCCCGACCCGCGAGCCGAGTTCGGCGCTGCGGGCGCCGACATCGTCCTCCCTCGCGTCACCGCCACGACGTTAGTCATCGAGACCAGCAATATCGAACAGGCCTCGGTGGTCACGGCCCGTTACACCCCTCGCGCCGACGGCGACTTCACCGAAGCCACCGCAACAGTGACGCAAGTCGTCAGTGAAGATCCTCTGGTGCTACGCTGGACGGCCAATGTGCCGGTACGGGACGGTTATGGTGCGATCCAAGTGAAGGTAGTCCGGCCTTGACCCAACAGCGGAATCGACGTTAACGCGGTCAAGCCTTCCCACGATGGCAGCGCCACTACCACGTCTGCCGGCACCAGGGGCCCCGCAGCCGCCAGCGTGCCTGGGATGGTACAAGTGCGAGCCCGGCGGCGCACGCAGCCTCGAAGGCGCCGGACCCTTGCCGCTCCCGCGCGACCCGCGCCACAAGGAAAGCGGCGGGGGCTTGCGGCACTCCAAGACCCCTTGGTGTTCGTGCGCTTGGGCGGGATCTGGAGGCGTCTTCGCCCTGGTCGCCGCCGTGTTGTCGCAGCTTGTGCCTCTGGGTCACGCCCAGACACCTCCGGTCCTCATCACAGAGGTGATCTCCCGGGAGATTTCCGTCCATGTCGGTGGCGTCCAGACGCCCGAGCACAAGGAAGTGATCTCGCGCGAGCTGTCGCTCTTCGTGGGCGATGAGCCGGACCCGCCCTTCCGCGAAGCCATCTCCCGCGAGGTTAGCCTCGTCGTGACCACCGCGCAGGTCCCGGCGAGGATCACGCAACTCACCGTCTCGCCGTCGCCGACAGGGGAAACCACGCTGCTTTCGTGGGAAGGGTACAACGAGTGGGCCGAGCGGGACGTGGCGCGGTACGACATCTACTTGTCCACTCGGGCGTTCACGAACGTGAGCGCGATGACCCCGTACCGGAGCGTGCCGGCGGAAACCTCTGCGATCACGCTGACCGGCTTGCCTCCCTGGCAGGATCGGTTCTACGCGGTGGTGGCGGTAGATGCCGCCGGTGGATCTGATCCCATCGTCAATTATGCGGCCGCCTATCTCGTGGCCCGCGAGCTCGTGTCGCGTGAGCTGTCGGTTTTCGTGGGCGCCGAACCGGATCCACCGTATCCGCAGGTCATTTCCCGCGAGGTCAGTGTGGTGGTCACGACGCCGCAGGTGCCGGCAAGGATCACACAACTGACCGCCTCGCCCTCGCCGACGGGTGAGGCGACGACGCTTTCCTGGGCCGGGTACAACGAGTGGGCCGAGCGTGACGTCGCGCGCTACGACATCTACCTGTCCACTCGGGCGTTTACCAACGTGACTGCGATGGCGCGCTACACAACCGTGCCGGCCGAGAACTTCTCGATCACGCTCACTAACCTGCCACCCTGGCAGGACCGGTTCTATGCGGTGGTGCCGGTGGATGCCGCGGGTGGTTCTAATCCCGGGGTCAACTACGCGGCAGCCTATCTCATCGCCCGTGAGTTGGTGTCGCGCGAGCTGTCGCTCTTCGTTGGTGGCGAACCCGAACCGCCGCTCCGACAGGCCATCTCCCGCGAGGTCAGTCTGGTGGTCACCACGCCCGATGTCCCGGCGCCGGTCACCGGCCTGGGGAGCGGGTTCACTGCCACGATGTCGCAGGCCGCCTATCGGGCGATTGACCTGGACTGGCCCTCCTACAACGAGCTGGCTCAGCGGGACGTGGTCCGCTACCGCGTCTATGCCGGACCGGCCTTCTTCGACAACGTGGCGGGCATGGAACCGTACGCCTTCGTGCCGGCCGAGAACTCGGGCGCCATCGTCACCGGTTTCGACCCGCTGGGCATCTACCACCTGGCCGTCGTGGCCGAGGATGCGTTGGGCCAACGGAATCTCGTTGTCCGCTCCGCGTCGGCCCAGGCCTCGATCGACCGGTTGGGCGAAGTGCGCGACCTCGCGGTGCGATGTGAGACCAACGCGCTGCACTTCACCTGGCTGCCGCCGGACTTCGCCGGGTCTTTCCTGGACGGCTATCGTATCTATCTCGGCGGCGCCGCGCTGCCTCTGGTACTGGATCGCGCCGCGACGAACTACAGCGCCACCCACCTGCTGCCGGCGCACGGCTATCCCCTGCGGCTCACAACCGTCGACGTGTTCGGGACGGAAAGCGGGGGCGCATCGTTGCTGGCGGCGACCCTGCTGCCGCATCCCCCGAACGTAACTGCCGTCCCCTTCGACGGCATGCTCCGTCTCACCTGGGACCACGCTGAACCGAACGAGCTTGTGGACCGGTATGCCGTATACCTGGCGGAGACCAACTTCACCTCCGTAGCCGGCAAGACGCCCACCCTGCTTACCCGCGCCCGGCGGGCGGACCTGACGGGACTGGTCAACGGCAAGACGTATTACGCGGCGGTGACCACGATCAACATCGCCGGCGGCGAAAGCACCCAGGCGAGCCCGCGGAGCGGCACGCCCGCGCCCCGAGCCGGCAGCTTCGCGGACTTGGCGATCCCCGAGGTCTTCAGCGAGACCGCCGTGCACCGGGGGCAGTTGGGGGCGTTCGGCTGGCGCGTCCAGAACGTTGGCACCGGGCCAACGACCGACGCCACTGGCACACCCGTCACCGCCTGGGTGGACCGTGTCTTCGTGTCGCCGGACGACGTGTTCGGGGACGCCGACGACGTCCTGCTGGCCGAGGTGCCGCGGGTGGGCGGATTGACGGCGGGGGAAGCGTACACGGTCAACCTCACGGTCCCCATTCCGGACCTTGCGCCGGGTGCCTACACGGTGTTCGTCACGGCCGATGCCGCGGACGCCGTGTACGAACATCTGGACGCGGGCGAGAACGTGCGGTCGCCCGAGGTGCCGCTCCGCGTCGTGCCGGCCCTCGAACTCGTGGTGGACGGCGTGGTGGTCGCAGGTCCAACCGCCATGGCCACCAACAGGGCGTGGGTCGAGTTCCGGACCCGCTATCCGAACGGCGTCATCCGCTACACGCTGGACGGCAGCGAACCGACCGGGGGCACGATCTACCGTGACCCGGTTTCCGTGACCGCCCCGGTGGTCGTGCGGGCCATCGCGACGAGCGAAGGTGGGAACCTGAGCACCGAGCTCGATCCGGTCAGCGTGGTCATCGTGTACCCGCCGGCCGTCGCGGTTCAGCCCGTGGGGCTGGCGGTGTCCGCCGGGCAACCGGCCCAGATGACGGTCGTGGCCTCCGGTACGGAACCGTTCGCCTACCAGTGGCGTCGGAACCAGACCCTCCTGGCGGGAGCCACCAACGCCACGCTCACGTTCCTCTCGGTGGTACCTGCCGATGCGGCGGCCTACTCGGTGATCGTGAGCAACCCCTACGGGTCGGTGACGAGCCAGGCGGCGGACCTGGTGGTGTTGACGGGTGACGGACCGCCCGACATCGTGCTCGGTCCTGCCAGCCAGACGGTTGCACTGGGCGCCCCCGTCGCCCTCAGCGTCGTGGCGCAGGGCACACGTCCGCTGCGCTATCAATGGCGCTTGAACGGAAACAACCTCGGCGGGGCAACGAACTTCAGCTACCCGATCGCCTCCTTCGCGCTCCGTGACGCGGGCGCCTACACGGTGGTGGTGTGGAATGACCAGGGCATGATCCAAGGCGAACCGGTGTTGCTCGAGCCCGATCTGCCACGGCTGGAGCTCGCGGATGCGTTCGCGAACCGACCGGTATTCCTCGAGGTGTCCCTGGCGGGCAAGACGTCGAATCTGACGGCGACGGGTCAAACCGACGAACCTCGTCACGCGGGCAAGGTCGGCGGCCGGTCGCTGTGGATGACCTGGCGTCCGCCGCAGTCCGGGGTCGCCACCTTCGCGACCATCGGTTCGAGCTTCGACACGCTTCTGGCAGTGTACACGGGCGCCAGTCTGGCTGGCCTTGAGCCGGTGGCGAGCGACGACGATCGCGGCGGCTTCCTCACCAGTCGGATGCAATTCAATGTCCAGGCGGGCCTGGAGTACCACGTCGCCGTGGACGGCTTTGCCGGCGCGACCGGGCTGGTGGTGTTGCGCTGGCACCTGGAGGCGGGTGGCCCGGCAATCCCGGAGATCACGGAACACCCCCGAAGCCGCACAGCCATCCAGGGGGAAGCCGTGCAGTTCAGCGTCAACTCCCCGACTCCGGGCGTGGCCTACCAGTGGTTGCAGAACGGCATCGTTCTGGCCGGCGCGAACCTGCCAACGCTGGCGTTGGTCGCTGGCCCGGCCAGCGCGGGCGGCTACCGGGCGCGGGTGACCGCGCCCAATGGTCGTGTGGCCGAGAGCGCCGACGCCGTCGTGGACGTGTTGGATTCGCCCCACGCCTCCGGCACGCTCAGCGCGGACAAGCTCGAGGACTTGTTCACGGATGACCCGGTGGCGCCGGTTGCCCTCGGCTTCTCCACAGGGCTGGCTTGATGGCGGGCTGCCCTTCGCAAGGCCTGCCCGGCGGACAGTGGACGCACCTGGCCGACGCCACCCGCAGCCCAAACGACCCCGAGCCGTGCGGGGTGCTGACCTCGGCGACCCGATGGTTCCGGTTGAGATTCGACGCCGCGGTCCTTCCGGCAGCGGGAGCGGTCGTCCGCCTTACCTCGCAGGGCAGCGAGGTCCCGGTGCTGCTGGCCGTCTTCACCAACCGGCACGATCTCCACCTGCTTGCCTGCAGTACGCCGGCTCCGCCTGCCCGTGCTCACGCCGAGGTGTTCTTTGTCGCCAGCCCCAACGTGGACTACGTCGTGCTGGTCGACGGTTTGAACGGAGCGCGGGGTCTCCTGAAACTCAACTGGGGCCTGGCCCGCGCGGAAGAACTCCGCCCGACGCCCGTCCGTTGGGTGGACGGTCGGTTGTTCATCGAGTGGTTCGTGGAAGCCGGGCCGTACGAATTCGGATCCGGCACCAGTCTCTCAGGCTGGCAGACCCTGTTCCGCACCAACATCCACCACGGCCTCTTTCAGTACCACGACCCGGGTCAGCCAACCGCGCCCGCGAAGTTCTATCGGTTGGTGCCGTTGCCTTGATGCCCGTGTGAGTATCCCGCAAGTGCCCCAATGTCCGGACTGCGGCTCGCCTTTGACGCGCGCAGGCTTCTGCCCTCGCTGCGCCCTCCTGGCTTCCGCGGAACCTCGAACCGAAGCCGTTTCCGCCACCTCCGTCGCCGAAAGGTCCGGAACTGACTCGGGCAGTTCGCGGGGTCAGGAGTTTGGCCCCTTTGACCTCCTTGATCCCCTGCCCGAGCAAGGCGCGATGGGGATCGTGTACCGCGCCCGCCACCGGGCGAGTCGCCGGTTGGTCGCCCTCAAGCTGCTCCGGACGGACCATCTGGTGTCGGAGGAGAAGGTGAACCGGTTTCAGCGCGAGGTGCAGGCGATGGCCCGGCTGGATCATCCCGGCATCCTCCCCGTGTACGAAGTGGGGCGCCAACACGGCCAGCCCTACTTCAGCATGAAGCTGGTCGAGGAGGGTAGTCTACAGGCCCAGATCCGCGCCGGGCGCTGGCGGATGGCGGAGGAAGGACCGCGCGCCTGGCAGCGCCGGATCGCCGCCCTGATCGAGGCCGTCGCCCGGGCTGTCCATCACGCGCACCAACGCGGCATCCTGCATCGGGACCTCAAACCGGCCAACATCCTCGTGGACGCTGGAGGCCAGCCGTTCGTCACGGACTTCGGGCTGGCCAAGTTCATCGAGCCGGGCACTGACCTGACCAGCGCGCAGGTGTTCCTGGGTACACCCGATTACTCGTCGCCCGAGCAGGCGCGGGGTCAGACGGGCGATCTGACCACCGCCACCGACGTCTGGGGACTCGGCGTGATGTTCTATGAGCTGCTGACCGGGCGGATCCCCTTCCGCGGGGACAGTTCCTCCGCAGTGCTCGAGCAAATCAAGCTGACCGAGCCGATACGCCCACGGTTGATCAATGCCGTGGTGGATCGGGATCTCGAGACCATTTGCCTGAAGTGCCTCGAGAAGGAGCCGGGGCACCGCTATGGCAGTGCGGACGCGCTGGCGGAGGATCTTCGGCGGTACCGCGAGGGGGAGCCCGTTCAGGCAAGGCCGGTTTCCCAAGGGGAGCGCCTCTGGAAGTGGATTCGCCGCCGGCCCGTGCTTGCTGGCTGGATCGGGGCCACCGGGCTGGCCTTGATCCTCGGACTGACCATCTCCACCTGGCAATGGTGGCGGGCGGAAAGGATGGTTCGGAAGCAGGCGGAGACCGCGGCCGCATCGCAAATCATCGTCTCGAGTTATCTGCAAGCACAGGGCGCCCCGCTCGAGGCGTTGGACAGGGTGGCGTCGGGAGTGGAGATCGCCCCGCATTCTCCGCCGGCCGTTCGGCGACTGCTGTCCATGCTCAGTTTTCGCAGCCACGCGTTGCCAGTCGGCGTTATCGGCTCCGGTGCCCCCGCCGATGGTCGGATCATCGGGGCGCGGCACAGTCCGGACGGGCGCCAACTTCTGAGCCTGAGCCTGGACGGCCGTCTTCAAGTGTGGGACGCAACCGCGGCCACGACGGTGGGTCCCGCGTGCCAACAAACGGGAACAGTCAACCTGTTCGGGTTCAGTCCGGATGGTCAGATGATCTTTGCCGCCAACGGCACTCGCAATCCGTTCGCGCGGGCGGAGCTGCGGATCTGGCGGGTCGGGAACGCCGAGCCGATCGCTGCCCTGGCCCATTGGGGAGCCCTCCTGGATGTGCGGTTTGGCCGTGAAGGTAAGACGGTCGTCACGAGTGACTTTGGAACGGTCCGCGAGTGGTCCCTGGACTCAGGCCAGGCGAGCAATCGGGTTGCCCAGCTTGTCATCTCGGCCGTGGCCTTGAGCGAGGACGGGCGGTGGGCGGCCATCGCACCGACGGACTCGGATGCGAACGCAGTCGCCGTTTGGGATGTCGAGTCGGGCACCCGGCTGACCGAACCGCTCCTGGCGGGTTCCCGCATCAACGGTCTCGCTCTTGATGTGCCGGGGGAGCGCCTGATGGCGGTGTGTGAAGGGGGACACCTCCACTCCTGGCAGATCCCCGGGGGTATGAGTGTGACCGCCGGCAACCTCGAGACCCCGCTGACCGAGGTGCGCCTGAATCGTTCGGGCGATCGCGCCTTGATCCGAGGGGGCGCGCAAGCCCACTCGGCCTGGCTCTTCGCCACGACGAATCTCGCTCTTCCCGTCCGCGAGTACCCGGCGGATACGTTCAGTCCGGGGTCGGCGTTCAGCCGGGATGGCAGCCGCTTCGTCCTCGTCAACCAGACCACGGCAACCCTGCACCGCTCTGTCGACGGGGGCTCGGAGGGTGAGCCGCTGAACGCCGGTTGGTGGATCGAGGACACCGATTTTGATGCCACCGGCAAACGCCTGGTTCTCGCGGCGTCGCGGCCGAAGGCGGTGCTGTACGATCTCCGGCCAGGTCAGGCTCGGCCCTCGCTTATGGATCTGCCTCCCGGGGAGACCCTCATGGGGTGGAGCCCGGACGGTTCTCTGGTCGCGGTGCTGTCCACAAATCACACCCTCCGCGTGCGGGAATCCCTCAGCGGCCGGCAGGTGGGCCCGGCGTTGGCGCATCCGGGGCAGGTTCAGCGGGTCGCCATCGGGACATCACCCCTTCGACTCGCTTCAGTCTGCAACGCCGGCGAAACGAACCTTGAAGTCCGCGTGTGGGACCCGGGTTCCGGCGGACTGATCGCCTCGCCGCTGGCTGTCAGCGCTGGGAGTCTGCTCCTGAAGGGGGATCGCACCCTGACGCAGCTCCTCATCGTCCGGGACACCGACGGTACCGTCGCCAGGATCCATGAGGGGCAGATCAGCACCTGGGAGTTCGATCTGGCCGCGGGTGTCCCGGTGAATCCCCAGGTCGGTTCGGGTCAGGTCTGGGGCCTTGATTTCAGCCCGGACGGGCGACGGTTTGCCGTGGCGACGTATGGATTTGGAGCTCAACTGTGGAATACGCAGACCCGGAAGCGGGAGCATGTCCTGGCGCACGCCGGCCCCGTGACTTGTGTCGCCTTCAGCGGCGACGGAAGCGCGTTGGCGACCGGCTCGTTCGACCGCACGGCGCGGGTATGGGACGTGGCGAGCGGAACGTTGCGCGGCTCCGCGCTGTGGCATTTCAAAGAGGTCACCGAGGTGTGCTGGGCGCCCGCTGGCGACCGGTTGCTCACGGGAACCTTCGATGGCGTGCTCAGCGGTTGGAACCTCCTCGCTGGCCGCCTCGACTTCCGGCAGCAAGCGCATGAAGGTCTGGTGGCACAGATGAAGGTCAGCGCAGCCGCGGGCGTCGTGTTGTCATTGGGCAGGGCGGGCGACCTCAAGTGCTGGGACCTGGCCAGCGGGGTGCCGGTGGCGGAGCCGGTGAGGGACGTACCGGTCCAGCGCGGATTCGCGCTGGCTGGTGGCGGGACCGTGGTCGTAGTGCCTTCGGTCGCGGGCGGGCTGCGGCGGTACCCGCTGCCGCCGATTCCCGCGCCGGCACCGCCCTGGCTGGCGGAGATCGGATACGGGCTGGCCATGTCGCAACCCAACGAGGAGTTGCCGGCCCTGTTAGAGCTGCGTGAGGATGCTCGCGGCTCGGCGGGCAAGGGCTTTTTCGAGGATTGGCGGCGGTGGTTCTTCGCTGACCGGGACACACGCCCACCGTCGCCGTGGTGAGTGGGCGGAGGGAACGCGGTGCAGCTTGACCGACGAGGTGGAGCCACCACCCCCCTTACCCGCGCTCTCCACTCGCTCGACTGCCCGCGGCAGACGGAACGGGCATTTTCTGCCCTCCGATGGCAGCCGCCTGTGGGGAGGGGCGTCACCCAGTCTGTAGTCTGCTCGGTAAGGTCTTGTCTGCCACGTCCCAGCAGAGGCTGAACGACATCATCAAACCCCCAAATCAGCCATGAGACCGTCCCACTCCAACCACTCAGGACCCGGTCGGCGAGCCACGGCCGGTATCGCCTCACCTAACCATGTACGCCGGGTTGCGTGCAGCCCGGAATCGCGCCGCCGACGTGCCGGTGGGCTGGCGCAACAGCTTCCGCTCTGGGCTCTCAGTGCCTGGCTGGCGACGAACGTCCATGCCCTGGAGCTGGACAAGGTGGTCCACTTCAGCGACAGCACCCGGTTCTCCCCGCCGGCGCTGGGGGTGGATGGCAAGGTGTATGTCGGTATCCAGGATTTCGGCATCGGCATGTACGACCCGCAGACCGGCGTCAAGAAGCAGGAGGCGCTGGGCGGCTCGGTGGTTTCCGGCCCCACCATCGGCCACGACGGACGGGTGTATGTGGGGATCAACGCCGGTGGTCGCGCCAACTTTTTCGCCCTGAACCCGCAGACGCTGGCCCGGGAGTGGGCGGTGGCCCTGCAAGGCAGCATCGCCACGTCCGCCGCCGTCGGATGGGACGCCGCGGTCTTCCTGGGAACCGCTACCGGCGAGTTCTACCGACTGCAGGCCCACGATGGCCGCGTCGTCTGGCGAACCACTGTGGGTGGGGTGACCTGTTCTCCCGTCGTGGGGAAGTCGGGCGCCGTGTACGTCGGCCACGGGGAGTCTCTCGTCGCCCTCGACGTGCGCGACGGCCGGATCCAGTGGCGGCACGCTACCGGCAAGGGCAAGATCACGACCACCCCCGCCCTGGGCGCCGATGGCACCCTCTACGGCGGGGACAACCAGGGCGTTGTCCGCGCCCTCACGCCCGGCGGCGCGCTGCGTTGGTCGCGCGACTTGGGCCGGGCCGTCATCTCCGGCCTCTCCGTTGGTGGGGATGGTTCGGTCTTCGTGGGGGTGGCGGGCCCCTTCGTTCACGCCCTTGGGCCTGATGGCAGCCTCCGTTGGAGCCAGAGGACCGAGGGCGAAGTGCGGAACGCCCCGGTGGTGAGCAACAACGGCGAGCTTCACCTCGTCGAGGGCCGCTATGCGGTAACACGAGGCACCGCCGATGGCCGGCTCCTGATCAGACGCGATCGCCGCGGGGTCTTGGACGACCGCGGTATCAAGGTGACGGTTAACGACTGGGGGCAGGTCGGTGATGGTCTGCTGACTCACCAAGGCATCTTCTGGTTCAGTAATGGCAATTACCTTTGGTCGTACCGGGTGGATGGACGTCTCTGCCAGGAGGCGAGCTATCCCATGGGGCAGGGTGACCTGGGCCGTTCCGGCAGGATGCGGTCTGCCCAAGCCCGCGTGTTTCTCGCTCCCACGGCCCTGCCGGGCGCATTTGAGTGTAGTCTGCTGGGTGTGGCGGGGAAGACGTACCACATCCTCCAAAGTGCCAACCTCCGTAGCTGGACTTCGCTGGGACGCTTCACCACCCACAATGGGATTGTCCCTCTGCAAGTACCGAGACTGACCACGCCGTCCCAGCGCTTCTACAAGGCGATCGAGCTCCCTTGATGGTGCTGAAGGCCACCGGCCGGGTGCTCCCCCACGGAGCACCCGGCCTTTCGCTTTCCCGGTAAGGTTCGCTGCGGCCTTTTCCCAGCAGCAGGTGAGCACCGACTGCCGAGGAACGGCGGAAGGGAGCGGGTGACGACGCATCCGGATGGGTGAGTCGGGTGCCCGCAGCCATCACAAGCACAAACACCAGAACGTCATGAAGATCATCAAACACCCGGGCCGGTGGCGAGGCCATCGCCTCGGCGCCATGCTGGCGGTAACCCTGCTGGCCTTTGGCGTCGCCGCGCCCCAGGCACAGGCCGCCCTGGCCGCACCCGAGCTCAAGGCCCCGGCCCACAACTCCCACAACCTGCCGGTGCGAATCACGCTGGACTGGAAACGGGTCCCCACCGCCACCGGCTATGACTGGCAGGTACGTTACGCCGGCAACGTTGTCCGCAACGGCCAGACCGCAGGGCTCTACGCCACGACGGCCGAAGTCCGCATGGACGACAACAAGACCTACGAATGGCGTGTCCGGGCGCGTGCTGGCAACGCCACCGGTCCCTGGAGCGGTTGGTGGTCCTTTGCCACCGCACCCAAAGCTCCGCCCGCCGCCCCCCGGCTCACGAGTCCCGAGTCCAACAGCGCGAATGTGGGGACTTGGCGTGAGACTGACCGCCAGGTGGCTGTGGCCTTCGTGTGGAGCGCGGTCGCCGGGGCCGCCGAATACCAGTTGCAGATTGCTTCCAACAGCCAGTTCACCTCGGCACCCACCACGCGCTGTACCGCCACGAGCTACACCAGCGGACTGCCGCCGGCGACCACCCATTATGCGCGTGTAGCCGCCCTCGTGGACGGGCAGCGGTCTGCGTGGAGTGCGGTGATCCAGTTCACGACCGCCAAGGCGCCGGCTCCGGCAGCCCCTACGTTGAAGGCGCCCGCCAACAACGCCCGCAACGTACCGGTCCAGATCACCCTGGAATGGAACAGCGTCCCCACCGCCACCGCCTACGACTGGCAGGTGCGCCGCGACGGTGCTGTCGTCCGTGAGGGTCAGACCACCGGCCGTGACGCCACCAGCGCTGCGGTGCGGATGGACAACGACAAGACGTTCGAGTGGCGGGTCCGGGCACGCACGGACTACGCCATCGGTTCCTGGAGTGCCGCCTGGCAGTTCACGACGGAGACCAAAACGCCGGCAGCACCGATCCTGAAGTCGCCGGCCAACAACGCGGTCAACCTGCCGGTGCAGATCACGCTGGCCTGGGAACCGGTCAGCGGCGCCACCGGTTACGATTGGGAAGTGCTCCTGGCTGGCCAAGTTGTGCGCAACGGGCAGACAGCGAGCCGCGACGCCACCACCGCCGCGGTCCGGATGGATGACAACAAGACCTACACTTGGCGGGTCCGTGCCCGCGCGGGGTCCCTCACCAGTCCCTGGAGTGCGGTCTGGAAGTTCACCACCCCGCCCAAACCGCTCGCGGCGCCCACCCTGAAGTCCCCGGCCAACAACGCGGTCAACCTGCCGGTGCAGATCACGCTGGCGTGGGATCCGGTCAACAGCGCCACCGGCTACGATTGGGAAGTGCTGCACGGCGGCGCGGTCGTCCGCGACGGGCAGACGGCGAGCCGCGTTGCCACCACCGTCGGGGTCATGTTGGATTACGGTCAGACTTACACTTGGCGGGTGCGGGCCCGCGCGGGGTCCCTCACCAGTCCCTGGAGTGCCGAGTGGAAGTTCACCACCAAGCCGAAATCGCCACCCTCCACGATTCGGCTCACCACCCCCCAGAACGGAGCCTCGAACGTTGGCGAACTGCGGGCGGACGGGTCTGTCACGGTTCGATTTGAGTGGGCCAGCGTGAACGGAGCTGCCACGTACGAGTTGCAGATCGCGACCAACGACAAGTTCACGTCTCCTGTCGTCGTCAAGACGGGCAGTTCCACGGCTGAGCGAAACCTGATGCGGGCCACCACGTACTACGCCAGGGTCGCCTCGATCACCTCGGATGTGCTCCTTGCGTGGAGCCCGACGAATCGGTTCGTGACCGTTTCCGGCGGAGGGCCCGTGGATCCCCCCCCAGTAGGGCCAGTGTCTGCGCCAAAGATCCTGTGGCCAAAGGATGGTGCAACGAACGTTGACGTCGGTGACCCGGCCAAAGCCTCGGCCACGAGGTTCTCGTGGGAGCGCGTCGGCGCGACTCCGATAGAATTCGTCGTTGAGATTTATGCGGGCAAGACCCTCAACCCCGCCCAGATGATCGAGCGGAAGTCTGTCGCAGGGACCCAAACGACGTACACCAAACTGCTGGAGCCTCTCCGGCAGTATGTCTGGCGCGTGGCGGCGGTGGATGCGAACGGGAAGCATCACTGGAGCGGTACGGCCGCGTTCTCGACGGAGGGCTATCAGGTCCCGATCACCCAACTCGAGTGGCTTTCGCAGGGAATCCGCATCGGCTGGACGCCGCATCGCAGTGCGGTGTCCTACGAGGTTGAAGTGACAGCCTTCTATCCCTTCCAGCCGCCGCCTTTGACACCACCAACAGTCACCAAGACGTATCAGACAGCGGGCACCACGCTGCAAGTCTCCCACGCTGAGTTCCGCCTCCCGAACGGCACCCTGCCCAGCGGGTACACGGTCCGAGTCCGTGCCAGAGCCGATGTGATCGGCCCGTGGTCGCCGCCTCGGAGCATCTACAAGCTGCCGGGCCCCATCACCCGGGTGGGCGACTAAGCAGCCGCCGCCTGAAACCCATCCCAGGGCTGCGGTCTGCCGCCGCGGCCCTGGACGCACCTCCCAGACCACCTTCTGAACCCAACTCTTGCCATGCGCCCCATCCTTCTCAACCTGTCAGCCGGCTTGAACGTTCTGTTGCTCGCCGTGCTTTGGGTCCAGCATCCGTGCCCCCAGCCCGCGGAGACACTTCAGGAACACCCCCCCGTCCCTGATCCCCACGCGATCGCCGCGACGGAAGACCCTCGGAACACCGCGGCAGTCCCCACCCCACCCTCGGGCCCGTTGGACTGGCGCGCGGTCGAGAGCGACGACTACCCGACCTATGTCGCGAACCTGCGAGCCATCGGGGTGCCGGAGCCGACGGTCCGCGACATCATTGTGGCCGATGTGGGTCAGTTGTATGACCAGCAGCGAGCCGCGCTGGCTGGGCAGGCTGGTCATCTCGCATCGGGGAGGGGGCTTGCTGCAACCCTGGCTGCGCTGGATCGGGAGGAACGAGAGGTGCTCGAACTTCTGCTCGGACCGCACTGGGAGATGGCCAGGGACAACGCCTCGTTCCAAGCCGGTTCGGATGCGGCGGCTGCCCTTGCCCCGGAGTCTCTGGCGACTGTGCGCCGCATTGATGACACCTTTCGAGAGGAAGCGGAACAGATTCGTGAGCAGGCCGGCCTGTTCCTCCAGCCCGCCGACCGCGAGCGGCTGGCGGAGCTGCGACAGACCCGGCGAGCGGAGCTCGTCAAGACGCTCGGGGAACCGGGGTTCCTCGAGTACGAGTTCCAGTTCTCCGACCTGGGCCGTTCCCTGGAGCAGGGTTCCCATTTCTCCTGGGAGGACGACGCGGAAGTCCGTGGCGTGTTCGAGATCTTGCATCGCTTCGAGGAGCAACAGGCACTCGCTCCGCTGCGGACTGCGGAGGAGTCCGCGGAGGAGTTCGCTCGCGCCGAGGAGGAGAGGAATCAAGCGTTGAAGGAGCGGCTCGGAGATGATCGTTACGAAGCCTACCAGCGTTCGCTCGACTTCCGATACCAGCAACTGCAGGACCTGCTGAGCGGGAGATACGGCCTCGAGCCGGAACTAGCGGTTGCGGTGTATGACGCTCGCCAGCATCTCCTGGCCGCGCCTGCGCTTGACGCGAGCGAAACCAACCTGGCCGCGGCGGACTTCCGGCTGGGTCTCGATCTCGCCTTCCGCGATCGCCTGGGCGAGGAGGCTTGGGCCGCCGTCCAGGAACTCGAGCGAAGTTGGGTCGAGTGACCGTCGGACCAAGACACTGGGATCGCGTTTGGGCGCCTGGTCGAGTCGGGGACCTTGTGCCCCCCAACGTGCAGCCCACTCCGCAGCCGCGGACCTTGAGCGTGTTGCGTTCTCTTGCGGCCAAGAAGCCGGAAGGCAGCGGGTGCACTCCCCTGCCAAGACGACGGGATGGCAGTCTCGCAAGAGCCTCGAGTGGCTCAGCGGAGCCGGCATTGACAGTGCTACCCGCCGGGGTGTTGCTTCGGCAAGCGTGCCGGTGCCCAAAATTTCCAGGCGCGGGGTCTGAAAGGCCGCACGCAGCGGGCGCGCGGGCCATGGCAGGTCGATGGCTCTGGACGCGGGGGTGGCGGGCGACTCAACTGGAGTCGAGGGCCTGGAGGCTCTGCTGGTAGTTCCAAGGCAGCCAGGCCGCAGGGTGGTTGAGCACGGCTTTGGCGTGGTCGTGGAGGGCCTGGAAGTAGACGAAGGGGTTGGCGCCGGCCAGGCGGCAGGTGTGGATCAAGCTCATGAACAGGTCGCCCACGCGGGCCCCGTTCTGCGTTTTGTAGCCCAGCGAGTTCTTCCGATGGAGGATGGCCGCCTTCAGCGCTCGCTCACAGATGTTATTGGACAGCGGGGCTCCCGGCTCCCGCAGGAACAGGGTGAGCGGTTCCCAGCGCTTGAGCATGTAATGGATGGCTTCACCGAGGCCGGAGTTGGGTTCGACCACTTTCTGCTCCAGTTGTTCCCGCATCCATTGTTTGAGGCCCTCCAGGATCGGCGCGCTCTTTTCCTGGTGCAGGCGTAAACGATCGGTCGCCGAGAGTTGCTGCTCTTTGGCCTGGGCGTCATGCTGGAAGACCAGCGCGAGGTCTTCCAGGACCTTTTGGCACTGCTCGGGAAAGTTCTCCTTCACGTCGACGAAGGTCCTCCGTCCGTGCGGTAGGCAGTTGGCCAGCAGGGCTTCGAAGTCTTTAGGCAGGTTGCGCGAGAGCCCGTCACACATGTGAATGGGCTTGGCCAGCCCGGGGGCCCGGTGTTGGAGCAGTTCGGTGAGGTTTTCCCCGGCGTGGTTGCCGCCGGTGAAATAGAGGGCGATGCAGCGATCCTCGACTTGGCAGAGGATACTGGTGGTGAAGATGCCCGTGCGCTCGCATCCCGCCTGGGCGCGCTCCCGCTTGAGGCTCTGGATGCGCATCTTGGTGTCATCATTGTGGATGAGCTGCGCCTGGGCGGCCAGCCGGGTGAGTTCCTGGTGAGCCGGCTGCAGGTCGCGGGCGGATTGTTCCATCAACTCCCATTGCGTGGCGGCCGGCAAGGGGATCCCCAAGTCCTTTTGCAGCTTCTCCAGTCGGTAATGCGGCATACCCCCACCAAAGCGCAGGATCCCGATCATCAACCCCACGTTGGGATCGTACTTGGTGGTTCCCGCCTCCGGCGGCGCCGGGGCCGTAAAGGTTTTGCCGCACAGGCAACAGCGCAACACCTGCAGGGCGAAGACCGTGGCCTGGACTATCGGCTGCGCCACAATGCGCACAATCCGGCTGGGGGCCCGTTCCCGCAGCCGGGCCTTGTCGTTACGGCACTCCGGACAACGATCTCCCGGTTGCAGGCTGGGATGGGCCACCTGGACGCGCCCTGCGCCCGCATACTGGCTGGCCCCGTTGCGACCGTGCCCGCGCACCGGCCGCTTGGGGGGAACCGCTGGGCTCGTGCCACCCTGGCCGGGAAACACGTTCCGGGTCTTTTCAGTCTTGGCCCCAAAGATCAACCGCTGCAACCGCCCCACCGTCGCGTTCTTCTTCTCGATGACTCCCATCAGCCACTGCAGCGTGCCCAACAAGGCCGCCACCGTCTCATACAAGGCTGCCGGCAGGTGCTGCTGGAGCTGGACCAGCAGCTCCTGCAATTGCCCCCGATCGAGCGAAGTGATTTCCGGCGCCCGGGTCTTACTCATGACCCTGAGCCCAGGCGGGCGCGAAAGTCACCGCCCAACGGGTAGACCCACAGCTCTTTGCGCGGTTGATCCCGTCGGCTGGTGCGGGCGTTGTGACCGCGGCCCGTGGTCAGTCCCAAGCAGATCCAGTTGGCGGCGCGGTAACAGCTCCCCTGGAAACGGGCCGGGTCGATGAACGTTTCCAACAGATGAATCGGATGGGCGTAGAGCGCTCGCCAGTCCGCGGAGATCCGGCGCGCGATCCGCCCCAGGAGGTGGCTGGCCAACCGCGGCACCTCCAGCCAAGGCATGATCAGGAAGCGGGTATTGTAGCCGATGAGGTGGAGGTGCTGGCGGCGCACCTCGGGCCGCCAGCCGATGAACCGGTCGCGCGCGGCCAGGTGGCGCGGCGCCGACGACCAGGCCATCGCCGCGATCGGCTCGCTGCCGGCCAACACGAGGTACTTCAAATGTTCCCCAACGGGCTGGGTGTAGCGCAGGTAGTGGTGGGTCTGCATCAACTGACCAAAGAGGGGCTCTTGGGCCGTGCGCCGCACCTGGCGGATCTCCAGGGCGCCCAGTTCACGCAAGCGGCATTGCCGCGGCCCTTCCCACAGCGGCAGGACGGGAGCGGGGGGCCGGCGCTCCACCACATTGTTGGGTGGGGACATCCGTTTGGCCGGCAACTCAATCAGCCCGGCCCGATGCAGTTGCAGTAACAAGCTGCGGCAAACCATGTCGCGCAACGCGCCGTTGGGCTGGATCCAGTTCCAGGCCCGGCACAGCTCGGCCGAGAGCCGACGGCGACTCCAGAGCGGGTTCTGGGCGATCAGACCCTGGATGAACGCAGTGTCTTCAGCGCGGATTTCCCGGCCACGGTAGCGGAGCAAAACCAACGACATGCCCCGGAGTGTAAGGGGCCAATCCTGGAACGCAAGGACGATCGCCGGTTTTCGGTTTACCCGGCCACCGGCACCGCGCGCCACAGCGGCGCCGCCACCGCACCGGACGGATCGCCATTCCAGAGCAACAGGTGCAGTTGATGGGGCTCCAAGCGCAGGGCGGCACTGGCGCCGGGCTTGGGCCAGCCACCGAAGCGGCCTTGCGAGAGTCGTTTCTGGCAACACCAGTAGCCTTGGCCGTCATAGGTCAGGCACTTGATGGCGTGGCCACGCCGCGACCGGAAGACGAACAGCGCCCCGGTTTGCGGGTCGCTACCCAGTGCCTGACGGCACAGCGCAGCCAGGCCATCGATGCCGCGGCGGAAATCCACCGGTTCGACGGCCAGCAAAATGCGCATCTGCGGGGTGATCTGGATCATGCTCGCCTCCAGAACGCTTGGGCCACCCCCACCACCGTCGCCGGATCGCACGGGAACTCCAGCGTCATCTTGGCCCCCTGCCGATCGGACAACTCAATGTGGCACCCGGTGGTGACTTGGGGCGGCCGCTGGCGGGGGCTCAACTCGACAAAGGTCGGCGGTGCGCTGGACCACCCGCGAGGGGATGCCTGGGGCAACTGTCGTTTCAACTTGCTGTAATCCAGACGCAGGGCACGAGCCACCGGCCCCACCCCGTGGGTCGCGGCCAAAGTGGCCGCCGAGCTCCAGAGGGCTTGGGGAAGTCGCGTGGCTCCAGCTTGGGACTGGCGCCAACGGTCTAACTGGTCGCGTAGCTCAGACAGATCGGTCGACGAGAATTTCGTTTGTGGCATAGGTCGGTTCGTTGCGGTTGTCTGCCTCGAACCGTAGCCGCGGCGGTTTTACCCTTCACGCACTCTTGCCGAAGCAACACCCCGCCGGGGCATCCTCTGCACATGGGCAAAGTCATCGTCAGAATCAAGCTCACCAACCTGTTTGAGCAGGCATTCTTCAACCGGGGCCTCGCGAAGAAGAAGCCGCGGTCGGTGGAGACGGAAGCCTTGGTGGATACCGGAGCGACGCGACTGTATCTCAAACCGTCGGTGATCAGGAAACTCGGACTACAGCGGGTGGACACGGTTCGCTCGCAAACGACCAACGGGCAGGCGATCCGGTACAAGTACGAGCCGGTGCAGTTGGAGTTGATGGGGCGCAAGGAGAACTTTGACGTGATCGAGGTACCGGAGTCCGTGCCCAATTTGCTCGGTCAGGTTCCGCTGGAGGTGCTGGATTTGGTGGTGGACAGTAAGGGCCAGAAGCTGATCGCCAATCCGGCGCATGGTGGCGAGCAGATGACGGACGAGTACTGATCGTTACAAAGGCGCCATGCTGGAGACAGTGGTTTCCAGTCCGAAAAGCCCGGGACGCTGCGCCGGGTGGGGTCCGCGGGCGTGGCCCGCGGGTACATGGGTTCCGGCTTCCGGCCGAGGCGGGGCGACGCGTTTGTAGCAAGGCCAGCTCGCTTGCCCTCACCCGCTGAGGCGGGCACGCTCTCGCATCGGATGGGAGCGGGCCGGGATGAGGGTGGATTCGACCAAGAACTCCGTCCAACCGAAGCGGGTCAACCCGCGCCGAACATGAACGCCGTTGCCACCGTCACCCAGAAGCAGCTCAGCGATTTCCTACTGAACGTCGCCCCGGTCCGGCCCGTGTTCATCTGGGGACCGCCGGGCATCGGGAAATCGTCGCTGGTCCAGCAGTTCGCCGCCCAGGTGGGCTTGCCCTGCGTCTCGTTGCTGGGCAGCCAGCTTGCGCCCGAGGATCTCCTGGGCGTGCCCCAGATCGTGGACGGCGTCAGCCGGTTCTGCCCGCCCTCCATGATCGCGCGCCGGGAACCGTACTGTCTGTTCCTCGACGAGTTGAACGCGTGTTCGCACGAGGTGCAGAAGGCCTTTTACAGCCTGATCCACGAGCGGCGGGTCGGCGAATACGCCCTGCCGGAAGGCTCGATCGTGATCGGCGCCGGCAACCGCGCGCAGGACAGCGCCATCGTCAAGCCGATGTCCTCGGCCTTGCTCAACCGCATGGTGCACGTCCACCTCAAGGTGTCGCATCGCGACTGGCTCGAGTGGGCGCGGCAGGCGGGCCTCCACGCGCTGGTGCTCGAGTACGTCCAGAATCGCCCCGACCATCTCTGGAGCCAGCCGCCCAAGCACGAGGAACCGTTCTCCACGCCGCGCGCCTGGCACATCCTGAGCGACGCCTTGCACGGCTTCGGCGAGTCGGTTCCGGACGACACGCTCGAAGTGCTGGCTTTCGGCTGCCTTTCCCCGCCTCACGCGGGCCAGTTCAAAGCCTTCGTCAAACATCTGCGCGGCCGGTACCGCCTCGCCGCCATCCTCAAGGGCGAGTGCGGCTGGCCCGCGCGGCCGGAGGATCGCGACATCCTCTATTTCCTGGCCCAATCGTTCCGCGCCCAGCTCATCAAGGAACTGTCGGACAACCCGGCCACGGTCAGCGCCACCCAGCGCGAACTGGCGCACCGAGCCAAGGGTCTCTTGAAGGAGCTCGCCGGGCTGAGCCTCGAGATGGCCCAGCTCGTCGTGGCCCAACCGAACGAGGCCGAGGCCTTGCCGTCGTGGTTCATGGTGGAAGTGGTCCGCGATCTGCCGCGGTTGGTCGAGAGGAACGATGGGCCGAAGAAGTAAATCAGGCCACGCACCCGATCCGGCGACGGAGAACGTCCGGGCTGCCGTGGCCACGCTGCGGGCGCATCCGATGTTTGCACCGCTCTTCGAGCACGCGGTGCTGGTCCGTGAACCCCACAACCTGTGTCCCCCGAACGGCTGGGCGGTCGTGACCACGAACGGCTATCTCCACCTCCACCCGACCCGCCGCGCCGAGCCGGCGGAGTGGGTTTATGTGCTCGCCCACTGCCTGCTCCACCTGGGCTTCGAACACCTCCAGCGCCGCCCGCGCTTTGCCGAGTGGAATGCCGCGTGCGATGGCTTCGTTGCCCGGTTCCTCGCGGATCTGAAGCTGGGTCGTCCGCCCGAAGAACTCCGCGGACCCGTCGAGCTGCCGGCGCGCTCGGAGGAGCGGCTGTACCAGGCCTTCTGCCAGAGCGGCATCCCGGAGGACCTGCGCAACCTCGGCACGGCCGGGCCCGGCCATCCGGACATGCTGCTGGCGGAATCGGACACCACGCCCTGGCGCCGCGACCTCAAGTGGCGCGAGCTGTTCGGGCTCGGGCTCGTTCACGCGGTGACCCGGGCGGTGAACGTCGCGGGAGGCCTGACCGACTCGCTCGCGTCCGATGATGAGAAGTGGACCGTCGCCCAGCGGGCGCGCCGCTGGTTCGTGAGCAGTTACCCGCTGCTGGGGGCACTGGCGGCGAACTTCGCGCTGGTCGAGGACCCGCTGGTTTGCGCGCGCCTGCAGATCTCGGTCGCCGCCGTGGACGCCGCGTCCAAGGAGATCTTCTTCAACCCGGCCGCGGGCCTCGACGAACACGAGGCGCGCTTCGTCATGGCCCACGAACTGTTGCACGTCGGGTTGCGCCACGACGCCCGCCAGCAGGGACGCGATCCGTATTTCTGGAACGTGGCCTGTGATTACGTCATCAACGGCTGGCTGATCGAGATGCGGCTGGGCGATTTGCCCCGGGTGGGCGCGCTTTACGACCCGGACTTCAAGGGGTGGTCCGCCGAGGCGGTGTATGACCTGATCGTGACCGACCTGCGCCGCTTCCGGAAGCTGGCCACGCTGCGCGGCATCGGGTTGTGTGACATCCTCGATCGGCGCACGCCGGACTGGTGGACGCTGGGCGATGGCGTGGCGCTCGACGAGTTTTACCGTCGCTGCCTGAGCCAGGGCCTGGTGTATCACGAGCAGGACGGACGCGGCTTCCTGCCCGCCAGCCTGATCGAGGAGATTCGCGCCATGAGCCAGCCGCCGCTGCCCTGGGACGTGCAACTGGCGCAATGGTTCGACCATCATTTCTCGCCGCTCGAGAAGCGCCGTTCCTTTGCGCGCCTCAGCCGCCGCCAGTCCGCCACACCGGATATTCCGCGGCCGCGCTGGGTGCCCGCCTGGGGCGCGGAGGACGGGCGCACGTTCGGCGTCGTGCTCGACACCTCCGGCTCAATGGACCGCGCCCTGCTCGCCAAGGCGCTCGGCGCCATCGCCAGCTTCAGCCTGGCGCGGGACGTGCCGCTGGCGCGGGTGGTCTTTTGCGACGCTGCGCCCTACGACCAGGGCTACCTGCCGCCGGAGGCCATTGCCGACCGGGTCAAGGTCAAGGGGCGCGGCGGCACGGTGTTGCAGCCGGGCATTGACCTGCTCGAACGGGCCGAGGATTTCCCGCGGGACGGTCCGGTGTTGATCATCACCGACGGCTTTTGCGACCGGTTGCGCGTCGCCCGTCCCCACGCCTACCTCCTGCCTCAGGGGCGCGCGCTGCCGTTCGTCGCCCGGGGGCCGGTTTTCCGGCTCGTTTGACGACGAGGGGGCAGTCCCGGCTATGGACACTACGGCGGCCCGATCTCCGCCTGCGCGCGTGCGAATTGTCAAATGTCAATGTTTGACCCCATTGCTGCCTTTGGCGACCTCAACGGACCCGCCAGCAGCGCGTGACGGTGACCTTGGCGGAGACACCGATCTTGCCGAACTGTTTGGCATCCTGGCTGGGACCGAAGGAGCCGTTGGCGTCCACCGAGGCCTTCCCGCATTCGTTGATGCTCCCCGACAGCGACGCGCCCAGCAGGCCCATCGAGGCCGACACTTCCGCGCCCACGGAGGTGCCGGAAGCCGGCAGACCGCCCGTACTCAGGCCAAGGCTGGCCCCGACACCAATGCCCATTTCGAAACAGACCGCCACACCCCCGCCGCTGTAGCAGACGCTCCCGCCCCCGCCGATGCCGGCAAAGGCCGAACCCGACACACAGAAGAGCCCGGCCGGATCGCGGAAACTCACCGGGTTACCATTGGCGTACAGGTACGGGTTCGGGTCCGGGCTTTCGTGTCGGAGGGGATCGGGTGTGGTCCAGCGACCACTGTCCGGTTCGTAGTCGCGCCAGCCAAAACGGACGAGGCCGGTGACGGGGTCGGGGAGGCCGCCCGCAAAGCCGACGGGCAGTAGGAACCCCGGGTTGCTGTCCGCCAGGACCCGTCCGAAAGTGTCGTGGCGCAGCGTGCGGACCGCGGTGCCATCCGCGGCCAGAACGGTCTTGGGTGTCCCCAGGCCGTCGGTGGCCACATAGAAACGGGCGGCCCCCCGTTCGAGTGCAAAGAGCAAGCCGTCCTCGTCGTGGAAGCAGCGGGTCGCCGTGCCCGCAGCATCGAGGAAGACTGTCACCTGAAAGAGTTGGGACGGATTGCCATACAGGTAACGGGTGGCGCCCTCGGGGGCAACGCGGCCCACGCGACGACCCAGCCCGTCGTACACGTATTGGATGGTCTGGCCGTTCACGGTCGCCCGCAGGAGTTCGCCGTGGAGACCGTACTCGAAGGTGTCGTCACCGCGGCGGGCAAGCCGGCCGTTGATGTCGAATTCATAGAGCCGGTTGCCGCGCCGGGTCAGGCAGTCGCGGGGGTCGTAGGTGGCCGCACCCTCGGCGTCCGCAAGCCGGTTGGCGTTGAGATCGTAGGTGTAGGCTTCAACGGCCTCGCCGTCCTCGGTCACGCCGGTCAACAGGCCGTCCGCCTCCACCGTGTACTCCGTCCGCCGGGTTTCCTCACCCCAGGCCTCGGACTGTTCGGTGACGAAACCGCCGGGCTCGTAGTGCCATTCGCAGGCATAGAACGCCTCGCCGTCCAGCGCGTAGCGACGCGCCACGGAGCGGCCCAGGCCGTCGTGTTCGATCCCCAGCTCGAAGCGTCCGTCCTGGATGGCGCTGACCGCTCCCATCGGCCCCTCGCGGGTCAGCTCGAAGGGCCCATACCTAACCACCAAACCGTCCTGGTCACGGTCCAGGCGCACGGACGTTCCGCCGTTCCAACTTATGTTGGTGAGGAATTGGTTGCCGTCGTACGCGTACCCGAAGGCCCCGGCGGCAAACCCCGAGAACCGAACCGAGTTGACCAGCGTGCCATCGTAGCTGAATTGCAGCGCCTGCGGCGAGGGATCGGGACCCGTGGGGAGGCGTGTTAACAGGGCGATCTGTCCCTGTTCGTCGCAACAGCCAAGTCCGCCGGGAGCGTACTGGCACTCGATGACGGCGGCCGGTGACTCCATCCGGTCGAGCCGCCCGCAGGTGTCGTAGGTGTAATGGACCTTCTGGCCGTCCGGATAGGTGGCCGTAGCGAGGGCGTGGTCGAGGTCGTACGTCCAGCGATACACGCTGTTCGTGGACGTCTCGTACCGGATCAGGTCGCCCGCCGCCGAATAGGCAGCGCGCAGCACCTTGCCGTCAGGCAGCGTCATTTCGGTGAGCTGGCCGGTCGCGTCATGGCGGAATTGGTAAACGCGTCCGCTGGGCAACGTGCGGCGTGTCAGCCGGTCGTTGGCGTCATGGGTGAAGCGGAACGGGCGTCCGGTGGCGTCCCGCACCTCGGTGCGGCGTCCGAGGGCATCGTATTCGAAGTGCGGCGCCCAGTCGCCCGCTTCGATCCGGGTGAGCAGGCCACGGGTGTTGTAGGTGAAGGTGATGGGGTCGAGCGCATTCGGATCTAGTTGCAGCTCGATCGTCCGACCCGCCGCATCGAGCGTTTGGGTCATGGTCCGGCCGGCGGGAGATTCGCGTTCGAGCAGCCGGCTCGAGCCGTCGTAGCGCAGCGTGGTGCCCCGCTCGTTGGATTTCCTGGTCTCGATCAGTTGGACCAGGCTGAAGGGGTCCGTGGGATCTTCGAGCTCAACCTCCTGCTGAACCTCGGTCTGGGAGACGAGGCCGCCGGGCGTCCGCACCGTCAACCGCCGGGTCAAGGGCGCGCGCAAGCCGAAGCGCGGATTCGGCTGCACGGTGAAAAGGAGGCGAGTTCCATCAGGCTGCGTGAGCTGCAGCGCCTGCTCGGGCGTGGCTTCGAGGTGGGTTTCAGCGCCGCAGGGATCGCGTCTCGAGCGGCGGCGTGTGCCATCGGACTGCTGCTCATCCCCGTAGACCGTGGCTCGGCCAAGGGCGGTCCGCGTCGTGACGAAGCGGCTCTTCCCCGCCACTGTCCGGGTGAGGGCTTCGCCGCCGCCATCGGGATCGAGATACGCGGCCAGTCGGCCATCGGGGTGGTAGGCATAGACAAAGGCCCGGCCGCGTTCGTCAGTGAGCCGTGTCAGGAGACCGTCTGTTCCGTAGCCGAGGGAGATGGCATCGCCGGAGGGATGCGTCACGCGTGCGAGGTAGCCTTGGGGGTCCAGGTCGAGCGCGGTCCGCTGCCCGAACGGTCCGATGATGGCCCGGGCCGTGCCGTCGGCAGTTCGTTCGATGCGGGTCACATTGCCGTCTCCGTCGACCACGGCGATCGGGCGTCCCTCCGCATCGTATTCGAAGCGCCGGAGCACAGCGCCGGTCAGGGTGTGCAAGGTGCGCAAGTGCCGGCCGCTGGGCGCAAAGACAAAGGCCTCGCGCCCGTCGGTCGATACCACGAAGAACTCGGCACTGGCGATCCCCGGCAGCAACGGGTCAAGGCGGCGAATGCGGGCATTGCCCGAATCGCAGACATAAAGAGCGCCCTCCGGCCCGACCGTGAGGCTGTACGGACGCCACAGACCCACCTGCGTGGCGCGCAGTCCTTCGCCGACACCATCGTCGGGTTCGCCCCCGCCAACGGCCCGGGTGATGATGCCGTCCGTGCCGATGCGGCGGACATAGTAAGGCCCGACGCCGGAGAGGTCCTGGTCGATGAAGAGGAGGCTGCCGTCCCAGCTCACCGCCAGACCCGACAGCCCCACGACGCCCGCCTGGATCGCGGGGCCTTGATCGCCGCGGGGCGACCGCTCGCCCGTGCCGGCGTAGGTCGAGATGATGCCGCTGGGCGCCACGCGTCGTATGCGGTACTGACCCGAATCGGCTATGTACAGACTGCCGTCGGGTCCCAAGGCGATGCCGTAAGGTCGGTCCAGTCGGGCATCGCGCGCGCTGTTCCCGTCGCCCACCTGGCCGACGGGGAGCGGGGCACCACCCGCGACCGTGCGGATGTTGCCGTCCGGGGCGATTCGCCGGATCCGATCGTTGCGGGTATCGGCCACATACAGGCCGCCATCGGGCGTGGCGACCAGGTAGGTCGGATACCACAAGAAGGCCTCCCGCGCCGGCCCCCCGTCACCCAATTGCGGATACCTGCCGGGCCCCGCCACGGTGGTGATGATGCCGTCGGGTGAGATGCGGCGGATCCGGCCTTGCTGCGGGACTTGGCGGCTGGGGGGATCGGTATCGGAGAGATCGGTCACATAAAGGTCGCCGCGGGGGCCCAGGGCCAGGCCCTGCGGGTTGAGCCCGGCTTGAATGGCCGGGCCGCCATCCCCCGAGTAGATCAACGACCCATTCCCGGCCAAGGTGTGAATCGTGCCGTCGGGGCGCACGTGCCGGACGCGGTAGCCGTCGACCAGGTAAATGGAACCGTCAGGCCCCACCGCAATGTCCCAAGGCCAATCCAGGCGGGCATCGGTGGCCAGTCGTCCTTCCATCTCGTCATCCTGCAGGTCACCTCCACCCGCCACGGTCCGGACCACCTGAGGCAGCAGGGCGCTCCCGGCCGTCTGGCGGGAACCGTCGCCCCGATACAGGACGCGGCCGGCGGCGTCGTACACATGGTGGTCGCTGAGGGTCCAGCCGCCCAACCCCTGAATGCGGGCGTCCCAGCGTCCGCGTCCCAGTTTGACCTCCCATTCCTGCCAGAGCGTGATCTCGGCGCGGGACGGGTTCCCGGCCAAGGCGCCTTCGCCGAAGTTGCCGAAGCTGGCGTCCTCGTCAGCCGCCGGCGTCCAATAGATGTTGTCATAGACATAGCCGACGCGGACCCCGGCGGACGTGGCGCCCACCACCGAGCGCCCGTAGAGGTCACGACCGTCCCAGAACAGCGTGTACGTCTGGTTGGGCTCGGGCGGGAAGGTGGCGGTCTGGAGGTTGCCGGCCAGGACGATTTCGAGTTCGATGCGTTTGAGGCTGTCCGGCAGGCGGCTGCCACTCAAGGGGATCACGGCCCTTTCCCCGGCGAAGGAGCCGGGCACGCGATCGCTGCGGTAGTTCAACGTTTGGGGCACGCCGGTCAACGCCAGACGTTCCCCGAGCACCTGCGTCTGGTATTCCACGATGGGACGCGGCGGATCGCACGGGTCGTCGGGATCCTCCGACTCGTCCGGTTCGGGCAGGTCCGGCGGGGTGGCATCATCCGGGGGCGCCGCGGGCCAGTTGAGGTCCCAGGGGGTGAAGTGGGTGATGCCCACCCGCCAGAGGCTGCGTCCGGGCGGATACCGCGAGGCGAGTTGCTGACGTTCGGCGTCGGAGATGCCAAGCGCGGCGAGGGCGGCGGCGGCGGCCGGTCGTCCGCTGCCATCGAGGTCCAGTTCGGCGCGCCCGTCCTGGACGGCCAACACGGCGATGATGCGACCATTGGGCGCCGGTACCCAGCGCGCTGCCCACCGGTCGTAGTACCCCACCGGCACCACACCGCCGACGGGAAACCCGAGGAAGTTGTCCACGTGGAAGTAGAGCGGGCGGTCGAAGCGGACCTCGGCGGCATCGACGTCCAGGGCTTCGTCGGCGCTGAACTCGACGCAGTAGGTGTAAGCGACTTCGGGCGGGAGTTCGGCGGGCATGGCCCGCGGTCCATCACCACCCACGGTGTACTCGGTCGCGCGCAGGTTGAGGTGTTCGACGGCGCGACGGGTGCCATCGGCGAGCACCAACTCGGCTGCGGTGCCGGGCGCGATCAGCAGCGCGGCCTGCCGCCGGCCATCACGATCCATGACCTGGCTGCCCTGGGCGACCTGAAGGGCCGGGGTGTTCCCGAGGCGGACGGAAGTCACGTTGGCATCCACAGGCGTCAGGACCACTTCGGGTGGCCGGCTGAACTGCTGCCACCGGGGGCGCACGTGGCGATGCACCGGCAGGTAGCCCGGTTTGCGGTACTCGAGTGTGAGTGCTTCTCCGCCATTCACCGCCAGGTCGAACGAACCATCCGAACGGCTCTCGGTGTGGCCAAACTCGGGCCGCCTTAACACCCGCACCGTCACGCCTGCCAGCGGCGCACCCCCACGCGTCCGTACCCCGCTGCGCATCACGGCGATCCGGAGCGGATCCAGGGTGCCCGGTGCCACGCCCTTCTGGATCGAGTTAGGTCCTGAATACAGGAACGCGGCGCCGGACCCGAGCGTCATCGGTGCAAAGGCGGGCGCGCGGGGAAAGGCCAGCGCGCCGATTGGTTCAGAAATCGCGCTGACCCCGCGTTCGCCCACCGCCTGCACCGCGAAGAAGTGCTCGACGCCCGGCAACGGTTCGCGCACGACAAACTCGGCCGCGACCACCGTGTGGGTGTGGGCGGTGGCCGGGTTCCACTCGGGCTGGACGCTCCAATAGACGAGGTAAGCGGTGGCTAGCGGCGCTGGCGCCCATTGAAAGACCAGCGTCCCATCCGCCGGAACGACCCGGGTGTCGGTGGGGGTGGGGGGAAGGAGGAGCGATTCGGCGCGTACGCGATAGAACCGGGGGCCCGGCTCGAGGGGTCCAGGGGCACGCCAAGAGGTCGTGTGGATCGGCCAGACCCCAGCGGCCGGCTGCCAGTTCCCCGTCGCCAGCGATTCCCGGACCTCGACCGTGTAGGCGGCACCTTCGGGCAGCGCCGACCACCCCACTTCGATTCGCCCTGACGCATCGAGCTGGCAGTGGTCGATCCGCAGGTCCGGTCCGGCGGGTCCGGCGGCCCAGGCCGTGGGCAGAACCACAGCCAGCCAAACCAGGTGATTGCCATATGAGGAAGTCATGATGAACGATGGGTTGAGGGTAGAACTGATGAAGCGGTCGCACACCGTTCCACCGGACGCAAGACCAGACTGGCGCCTATGATCGCAACGCGACGGACCGGCTTGGCGCTTTACCGCCTTTGCCCCCGCACCGGCAGGGTCCGAATCCCCGGATTCCGGCGCAGTCCCAACCGGTTACGATGGCGCCCGACGGCGACCGGGGGATCGAGGCAGAATGCCCGTCATCCGGCGGGTGCCGCGGCAGACGACGAGCAGGCTGGCAACCTTTGACTGGATTTCGGCCCGGCCGGTCGGCATCTTTCGGCCATGAAGTTAATCTTGTCCACGCACAACATCACGCTGACGCAGGCCATCGAGGATCACATCCTCGACCGGATCGACAAGCTCGAGCACCTGGACCGCTGGGCGATCGACGCGCGCGTGATGCTGGTGCACGACAACTCGAAGGCACCGGAGAAGCAGTTCACCTGCTCGGTGCGGTTGGGGGTGCGGGGGCCCGACCTGTTTGCCGACGACACCCGCAGCGATCTCTACACGGCCATCGACTGCGTGTTCAAGAAGATGGAACAGCAGATCCGCAAGCGGCGCGGCAAGCGCCTCGCCACCAAACAAACCCAGGCCTCCCGGCTCAAGCGGAAGCGGCAGGACCGGGAATCCTGAGACCCCCGCGGGTGAGACGGCCTTCCGTTGCCCCCTCCGCGGTCGTGACCGCGGGGGGAGCGCTCGGCGAGGCGATCAGGCGGCGGGGTGGTGCTCAGCCGATCTTCGGCAGTTCCCACGGCTGGCGGTACTCGTATGCGAACTGCTTCACCTTGACCGGGGCACCCACGATCTCCTCTTTGACCGGGTCCCAGCGGATGGGGGTCCCGGTCTGGACGGCGATGTTGCCCAGGTGACACACGGTCGCGGAGCGGTGTCCGACGGTGACGTCGCAGATGGGCGGTTTCCGGCTCTTGATGGCGTCGAACCAGTTTTGGTGGTGATCCTTGCTCACCTCGAGGCGCACTTCGTCGGCCCCCAGCGGTTCCTCGATCACGCCCTTGACCGTACTTTCGAGCCGGCCGCGGTCCACGTAAATGATGCCGTCCTGACCTTCGAAGGTGGTGCCGATCCGGTGGCTGTTGCCGCAGACGACACGGACGCCATTGGCGTACTTGTAGTTGATCTCGAACCACTCGGGCGTCTCGTACAGCCCGTCTTTGTTGAACTCGGCGCGGGCGCTGATCTCGACCGGCCCGCTCTGGTCCATGTTGAGGGCCCATTGGGTGATGTCGAGGTGGTGCGCACCCCAGTTGGTCATCTGGCCACCGGAGTAATCCCAGAAGAACCGGAAGAGGTAGTGGACGCGGTACTTGTTGTACGGGCGCCAGGGCGCGGGGCCCAGCCACATGTCGTAGTCCAACTCGGGCGGGGGTTCGCTGTCCGGCACGCGCGGGGGCTTGGCGCGGTCGAGGTAGTTCACCCCTGGCAAGCCTACGCGGACGACGCGGATGTCGCCGATGCGCTCGGACCGGACGTACTCGCAGGCGCGGCGGAACTTCTCATCGGGCCAGGAGCGCTGCTGGCTGCCGTTTTGGACGATGCGTTTGTAGTACTGGGCGGCCTTCACCATGGCCCAGCCTTCGTGGATGGTCAGGGTCATGGGTTTCTCGACGTACACGTCTTTGCCGGCCTGGCAGGCGTGGATGGCCGGCAGCGCGTGCCAATGGTCGGGCGTGCCGAGCAAGACGGCGTCAACCGATTTGTCCTCGAGCAGCTTCCGGTAGTCGCTGTAGGTCCGGGCCTCAGTGCCGGCGCGGTCCTTCAACTGTTTGGCCGCCTCGGCGACATGCGACCGGTCCACGTCGCACAGGGCCACCACGTGCTTGATCATGGTGCGCGCGGTCATGTTGCCGCGGCCCTGTCCGCCGGTGCCGATGATGCCAACGCGGATCCATTCGCTCGGGTTCTCGCCGGTCTGGGCGCGGGTGCGGTTCAGGAAGACGCTGGGGGCGGCGGCGAGCGCGGCGGTACCAAGGCTGAAGGCGCCGCTGCGACGCAGGAACTCACGGCGCGGAATCGGGTTGGTGCTTTGCATGGGTTTGGTTTTCGTGTTTCCCGGGGCATCTGTCAACGCCTTGCGGCCTTGTGGCCACGGCCTCCTGACAACCGCTCCCATCTCGCTCCGGGCCGGGCAGGCAGTAGTCAGCAGTACAGCGCCAAAGGGAAAGGGGCTTGTCGCTCCATGGCGCGCTGCATAGGTTCCGCCCCGTGAGCTCCGGCAAAGACTTCTTCATCAGCTACGCGCGCCCCGATGAGGAATCGGCGCGGTGGATTGTCCAGGTGCTGGAGGCGGCTGGCTATACGACCCAGATCGACGAGCGAGACTTTCGGGCTGCCCGGGTGCTCGTGCGGGAGATCGAGGAGAAGTTCCGGACTTGCCGGTGCTTTCTCGCGGTGTTGAGTCCGCGCTACCTGCAGAGTCCCTGGACCCGGGCCGAATGGGAAACCGCGGTGCATCGGGGGATCGTCGATGAGCGGTATGGCATCCTGCCCGTGGAGATCGCCCAGTGCGATCCGCCGCCGCTGCTGAACAACTGGACGCGCATCAGTCTCGAAGGCCTTGACAAGCGGGACGCCCGGGATCGGCTGCTGCAGGCCGCGGGTCATGTCCGGAAGGTCAAGCGCCGGCGAGAACCACCGTCCGAGATCCCTCCCCTCCCCGGCAGCGTGGAACCCGCGCACGACCGGCTGCCGGGAAAGCTCCCCCCTGCGTCTGTCCCGCCAAGGCCGCGCGTGCTGGCGCAGGTTGAAGAGCGGATCCGGTCGAACAAGGACCCGGACCTGCTGCTGTACACCCTGTACGGGATCGGTCCGGATCCCGGCCAGGCGGGCTCGCCTGGTTTCGCCACGGTTTACTATCTGTGGGCGGATGCCGACGGCAGTTCGATTTCGGTGCGGCTCGAGAAGCGAGGGTCCCGGCTTCCGGAACGGGCGTACTTCGCCGTGAGCTTTCACAACGCGCCGCGGACCTACCCGAGCAACGTCGCGTTCCGTCCCGGCGGTATGAGCGGGCTGGACAATGCGTCGTCGGTGCCCGGCCCCAACAATGCCGGCAAGCGCTACCTCTGCTTCGAGGCCCGTCGATCCCCATCGCGAGCGGTCGCGGCGACCGGCCGGCGCACCGGCCCGCGTGTGGCGGAGAGCGGGTCCGGGCCGCGCAAGGGTCAGCCGTTGACGGCGATTGCGCTGGGTTATCGGGTGGTGGACCGGCTGGGAACCCATTGGATGTGGGGGACCGGGACGCGGGCGGCCTGCATTGAGCGGAGCACCTGGAAGCCGTTCCACATCGATCTGGCGGATCGCTCGTGGTCCGTGTTCTACCCGGATGGGAATGCCCGGTACGCGGCCCACCAGCCCGACTTTTCACTGATCGTGGCGGTTGTTCTCGAGTTTGGCAGCGATCAAGGCGAGGGGCGACGCCCCGGCGAAGGCGGGGGCATTGTCCACCTTCGCAACTTCCACCTGCGCGACACCCGCCTGGGCACGGTGGGCGAAGCGAAGCCACGGGGGGGCGCGTGACGACGACGGCGAAAACCGGGGGGCACCCGTCATTCGCCCGCGTCCCGCCGCTGGAGACGCCCGTGTGCCGGCTGGTCCTGGGGACGAGTTTCGGGCGCTCCGTCGATCAGGCCTACGCCGACGCCCTCTTCGACGACTACCAGGCGCGGGGCGGGAACTGCTTCGACACCTCGCTCGTCTACTTCGACGTGGAGACCACGCTGGGCCGGTGGATGAAGGCGCGCAGCAACCGGCACCAGGTCGTTCTGCACGCCAAAGCGGCGCATCACGAGACGATCCAAACGGCCGGCAGCCCTTACGAGTACCACCGGGCGCGCGTCACCCCGCGCGAGATCGTGAGCGACCTTGAGGAAACCCTTCGCCGGCTCGACACCGATTACGTCGATCTGTTCGTACTCCACCGGGACGATCCCGATCAGCCGGTGGGACCCATCATCGAGTGCCTGGCTGCCGAACAAGCCGCGGGCCGAATCCGGGCCTTCGGGGCCAGCAACTGGTCCATTCCCCGGCTGGAGGAAGCCAACGCCTACGCGGCCGCGCGCGGGTTGTCGGGGTTTGTGTCCAGCTCGCCGAACCTGGCGCTGGCGTTTATGAACGAACCCTCGTGGCCGAACTGTCTGACCGCCTGCGACCGGTTCAGCCGCGAATGGTATGCGCGCCATCGATTCCCTCTGTTCGCCTGGTCGGCGCTGGCGCTGGGCTTCTTCAGCGGCCGGTATCGGCCTCGCGACGTCCTCACGGAGGAGGAGTTCCGGACCCTGATGCTGGACCGTTGGACGAGCGACGTGGTGCGGGTGTACTACAGCGATCGGAACTTCGAGCGACTGGAGCGTGCCCGGCAATTGGCGCGCGAAAAGCGGGTCAACCCGACGCAGATCGCGCTGGCCTGGGTGCTTCAGCAGGGACCGCATGTCTTCGCCGTCGTGGGACCGCGAACCACCCAGGAACTGGCGGAGCTGTTTGCGGCGTTTGCGATTGGCCTGACGCCGGAGGAAGCCGCGTGGCTGAACCTCGAGTGCGACCGCCGGGCGGGGGGGGGGCCCGGCCCGTGTTTGCACACCAAGGGGTCCACCCGCACGAAATCGCGGCGCGGGCCGCCGGCTTGAGCCATCTTTCTGGCAGGATTCCAGCTCGCAAGACCTGTGGCGTGAGCTTCCTGCTCACGGATCAGGGGTAGGGGAGGACTGCTGATCCTCGCACTTGCGCCGCAGACGCGCTAGCACAGCGCTGCAGAAGAGGACGCCAGGTTGGCTCAGGGAGGTTATGACGGCTCGCTGTGGGACAGCAGAACGCCCGACAGAAATGCAGCGGAAACGGGCCTGCAAGGGCTCGAACAGACCACCGCAGAGATGGGAACAACCCACAGGATCCGAATCACTTCGCGTGGTCCGACCCCCGAAGATGAGCCGACGCGGACGATTGAGCAGGTGAAAGGGCTTGGGGCGCGGCTTGACCGCGCGGGGTTTGCGGCGGTCGGGGGGGGCGGGAACCTCGTCGCGAGCGATGACCTCCAGGAGTTCCACGGAAAACCGCAGCCGGGCTTCTGACTGCGCGACTGCGGATGGGCACGCTGCTATTTCGGGATGTCCGCGAGGCTGACGATGGTGCCATCGATGACCTTGGGGCGCAGGCTGAAGACGCGCTCGCGGCGGTTGGGACCCTCGTCGGCTGGCGTCAGCAGGCCCGGCGGCAGGCAGGGCGTCAGGAGCCGGTCCAGGGTGTTGCTTCGGCAAGAGCGGGCGGGGTCGGACCACGGCAAGTGATTCCAGAACAACGGTTCATCACGGATTCAAGGCCGGCCCGTGACGCTTGGAGCCATCTTTCTGGCAGGATTCCAGCTCGCAAGACCTGTGGCGTGAGCTTCCTGCTCACGGATCAGGGGTACGAGGGGGATAGGCGATCCTTGCACTGGCGACCGCGGACGCGCGGGCACCTCGCTGCAGAAGGAAGCTGCCGGCTGACTTGGAGGATGCGACGGCTCGCGGTGAGGCGGCAGAACCCTTACATCGGAGAAACCTGGCCAAATCGGGCGTGCAAGGGCTCAAACGGGCCGCGAGGATTGGACAACCCACAGGATCCGAGTCACTTCGCGTGGTCCGACCCCGAAGGAAGCCAACTGCGGGCTTGCCACGGCCCGGCTGGCCGTTAGGCTCCGCGCCCGGGGTTCCGCCCGGGACCCGACGATTTCCCGGCAGAGCGCATTCCGACAGATAGTACGATTCATTTATGGCATCAGCGAACGATTTGAGGCGGGGCATGGCGATCATGCACAACGGCGACGTGTGCGTGGTGCTCGAGACACAACACCGCACGCCCGGCAACCTGCGCGCTTTCGTGCAGGCGTCCCTCCGCAGCGTGCGCACCGGCAAATCGTCCGATGTGCGGTTCAGTTCGACCGAGAAGGTCGACGTCGTGCCGCTGTTCGCCCGGAAGATGGAGTTCAGCTACAAGGACGGCGAGGACTACGTGTTCACCGATCCGGAGGACTTCGAGACGGTCACCCTGAGCCCGGAGGTGGTGGGTGACGCCAAGAGTTATCTGGTCGAGAACACGCCGGTGACGGTCACGTTTGTTGAGGAACGCGCCGTCGAGATTCAACTGCCGGCGTCGGTGACGTTGACGGTGTCGGATGCGCCGGAAGGGATCCGGGGCGACTCGGCCAACAACGTGCAGAAGTCGGTCTTGCTGGAGACCGGGATCTCGGTGCAGGTGCCGCTGTTCATCGGGACCGGCGAGAAGATCAAGATCGACACGCGGACCGGCAAGTACATGGAACGGGCGTGATCCGCGGCGGGTAGGAGTCGAGGTGACGAGACTCAGCAGAGCCTCCTGACGTCGGCTCCTACGGTGGACGGGTTGTAGGAGTCGAGGTGACGAGACTCAGCAGAGCCTCCTGACGTCGGCTCCTACGGGTCGGTTCCTACGGGGAGGGAGAAAGTCAATTCAAGGCGATGCCGCGGCGGACGTAGGTGGGGGTGTCCAGGTCTTCGCCGTGGTGAACGGTTGGTTCGCTCTTGGCGAAGCGGCCCTTCGACACGACTTCGAGCGGGAGCAATCCCTGCAGCAGCTTCTGCCGCTGGCGGCGACGCACGCTCCCTCCGTTCTGGTTGGCCAGGATGCGCTCGGCTTGCTGCGGCGTCAGCTCGGGAGGCGGCGCCGCGTAACGGGAACCGGAACGGGACGGGCGGGCTCCCGAAGCGCGTGAAGAGCCACCGCTGGGTTCGGGCGGCGCCGCTTCCGGAGCGGAGGCGTCGGTTCCGTCCGGTGCCTCGTCCGCTTCCAGTTCCACGGGAGACGCCGCGACATCGTCCGGTTCGGGGGCGGCGCGCGGGTGGCGGGAGGCGACGAGTGTCACCGCCAACCGGCCGGCCAGGGCGGGCTCAATGGTGGCCCCCATGATGACCTGGGCATGTTCGGAGAGGCGATGGATCTGTTCCATGACGCCATTGATTTCCTTGAGGGAGAGCTCGGGGCCGCCGCTGAGGCTGACGAGCAGGGCATCGGCTTCGGCGAGCAGGCGACCGTGATCGAGGAGGGGGCTGGCCACGAGGCGTTCGACCACCTCGCGGGCGCGGTGTTCGCCGGTGGCTTCGGCAGTGGCGAAGCAACTGTCCGCCTGGCGGCCGCGCACGACCTGGCAGAGATCGGCGAAGTCGACCCGGATGATGCCCTCGCGGGTGAGGAGGCGGAGGAGACCGCGGACGCCCTGGGCCAGGAGGTCATCCACGATCCGCATGGCCTCGGGCAGGCTCGTCTTCTCATCGAGGATCTCGGCCATCTTCTGGTTGGGCAAGGTGACCAGGGCGTCGGCGGCACGGCGGAGGAGCTGGAGGGCGGCCTGCGCCTGTTGCCCGCGGCGGCGGCCTTCGAAGTCGAAGGGGAGGGTGGCAAGCGCCAGAACCAACGCGCCGTTCTCGCGCGCGACCCGGGGAAGGACCGGCGCGGCGCCCGAGGCCGTGTTGCCACCCAGACCGGCCACCAGCAGGACCAGATCGATGCCCTCACACAAATGACGGAGTTGATGCGCCTCGGCCTCGGCCAGGGCGCGGCCGACCTCCGGCTCGCCGGCCTTGAGGCCACGGGTGACGTCGGCTCCGAGGAGCAGCTTGTCGGGGAGACCGGATTGGGCAAGGAGACGGGCGTCGGTGTGGACCCCGGCGAAGGAAGCGCCCTCGATGCCGGCGCGCAGCATGTGTTCGACGGCCTGGAGGCCGGCGCCGCCCACCCCGATGACTTTGACGGTCGGCTGGCGGCGGACGCCGGCGGGCGCAGTGGAGGCGGGTTCGAGGTTCATGGGGGGATCAGGAACGACGCAAGGCGGTGGTGAGGTTGCCCAGTGTGGCCTTCAGTCAGCTGGCCCACCAGGCTTCCAGAGGCGTTTTGAACCGAACTTCACGAGGCCCGATGCCCGTAGCGAACTCAGGCTGATCGGTGATGGCGGCAGTCCGCTGATGGTCTTGGTGCGGCCGAGGGCGACAGGGAAGCTGAAGACGCGCTCGGCGAGGGGGTCGATGTCCGGCACCCGGGCGCCCCCGCCGCAGAGCACCACGCCGGCGTGCAGGCAGCCCAGCAGGCCCTCGGCTTCGAGTTGGGCGGCGATGATCTCGAAGGTCTCCTCGAGGCGCGCGGTCATGATGCGGCGGAGGTGTTCGAGGTTGAGCGAGCGTTCGGGGAGGCCGACTTCGCCGGGGACGGGCACCGTGCGGCCCCGGAGGTCGGGGGTGACGAGGGCGGAGCCGTGCTCGAGTTTCAAGGCTTCGGCGCGGCCCATGGCGACCTTGAGGCCGTAGGCGAGGTCGTTGGTGACGTGGTCGCCGCCGACGGCGAGGGTGCCGGTGTGGCGGATGACGCCGTCGGCATAGACGACGTACTCGGTGCAGCCGGCGCCGAGGTCGAGGACGAGGGCGCCGCGCTGCTTCTCCTGGGGGGTGAGGACGGCGAGGGCGGAGGCGATGCCGTTGAAGACGAGGTTTTCGACTTCGAGCTGGAGGTTTTTGACGACGCGGATGGCGGTTTGGAGGCGGTTGGTGATGCCGTGGACGACGTGGACGTCCACCTCGAGGTGGGCGCCGGGCATGCCCAGGGGATCGATGACGCCTTCCTGGCCATCGACGATGAAGTGCTGGCGGATGACGTGGACGACATGGCGGTCGCCGGGGAGGTTGATGGCCTTGGCGTTCTTGATCACGTCCTGGACGTCTTCGTCCATGATCTCGCGGTCGTGGGAAGGGATGTTGTGACGGCCGCGATTGTTGAAGCCCTGGAGGTGCGCACCGGATACGCCGAGGTACACGCTGCGGATCTCGACGTCGGCCATCTGCTCGGCCTCGGCGATGGCGGTGCGGACGTCCTCTCCGGCGGCGGTGGTGTCGACGATCTCGCCCTTGCGCACGCCGCGGGAGCGGGCCTGGCCGACGCCGATGATGCTCAGGCCACCCTCGGCCGTGCGCTCGCCGACGACGGCGCAGACTTTCGAGGTGCCGATTTCGAGGCCGACGACGAGTTGGGAGCGGGAATCAAACATGGCGTTGTTTGAGTTGGGTCAGTTCTCCGGGCGGGGGCGGAGCCGGGGGCGGCGGAGGTTCCGGCTGCCAGAGTGCCGGGCAGTTGTTGGTCATGGAGAGATCCAGCCAATGGAGTTGGCGGCCCAGACGGGCGCCGGCTTCGTGCACCGACCGCCAGCGATGCAACTGCCATTCGAGCTCGGTGAGCGGCAGCTTGATCTCGGCGCCTTCCGCGGTGGTGACCTGGAGGACTTCCGGGTCGGCGACGTCTACGGTCAGCAGGCGTGTCTGGCCGGCCATGGCGGAATAGGGAAAGAGCCGCACCAGTTCGAGGGCGGCCCGCACGGTGGGGGAGCCGAGTTCGCCGCCGACGCGCAGGCCGCGGCTGCCGAGGCCGGCGATGACGGGCAGGGAGGCGTAGGCGGTTTCGAGGTCGGGTCGGCCGGCCACGAGGGGGGGCATGACGCGGGCGTGGACGTCGAGGAAGTAGGTGGTGGGCCGGAGATGACCGACTTCGGAAGCCACGCTGCGGATGCGGGCCAGGGGTTGGCGTTCGCGGACGTGGATGCGCAGCAGATCGGGGAGGACGCGTTCGAGGGCGGCCTCTTCGATCTGCGGCACCAGTTCGAGGTCGCGCTTGATGCGGTCGAGGTCGAGGGCCAGGAGGTTGTCGCCCAGGCGCACGCCGGTCCAGTGGATGATGTTGGCCGGCGTCAGCCAGACGAGGTTTGTGTTGACGGTGATCGAGCGCAGTCCGAAGAACTTCGGGGAGAGGAGGACGCCATCGCGCAGCGAGGTCCAGGAGCGAAAGCCGTAGTGCAGGGCGAGCGTCCCGACCACGGCGAGGAGCAGCGCGGTGAGGGCGCGCCCCAGCCAGACCTTGCGGGAGGTGGAGTTGGCCTTGACGCGCAGCAGTTCGGCGCGGCGGGCGCGGCGTGTGTTGCGGCGGGAGCGCCAGAAGGAACTAGCCATCGGCCCTCCGGGGTAGGGGTGGGCGTGGGCTTCGGCGTCGGGCCAGATCCACGAGCCGTTGACAGAGGGCGGGGAAAGAGAGGCCGGCGGCGGCGGCGGCTTTGGGGAGCAGGCTCAGTTCGGTCATGCCCGGGAGGGTATTGACCTCGAGCACGAACGGCTGCCGGTCGGGCGCGACGAGCACATCCACGCGGGCATAGTCGCGAGCGCCCACGGCCTGGTAGGCCCCGAGGGCGGCGGCCTGCACGCGGCGGGTGGTGTCCGGGTCCAGACGGGCGGGACAGAAGTAATCCGTGCGGCCGGCGGTGTACTTGTTGGTGTAGTCGTAAGCGCCGACGTGCGGAACGACCTCGACGACGGGCAACGGTTCACCGTCGAGGATGCCCACGGTGGTCTCCGTGCCGTGGATGCGCGTCTCCATGAGCACCTCGGTGTCATGTTGGAGGGCGCGGTCCAACGCCGTCGCGAGCTGATCCGGATGATCGACGAATTCGAGCCCCACGCTCGAGCCCTGCCGGAGCGGCTTGAGGACCACGGGCGGTTGCCAGCCGTCCGGCCAGTTCGCCTGGCGTTCGCGGAGGACGACGGACCGGGGCGTCGGAACGCCCGCCGCCAGACAACGTTCCTTGGTGAGGAACTTGTCGAAAGCGAGGCGGCTGGAGGCGGCGTCGCAGCCGGTGTAGGGCACGCCCAAGGCGTCCAACTCGCTCTGAATGGTGCCGTCCTCGCCGTAGGTGCCGTGGAGGGTCAGGAACACGACGTCGGTGCGGGCTGGCAGCCGCCAGGCACCGGGCACGGGGTCCAACTCGGTGACGGTGTGGCCTTGCGCGCGGAGCGCGGCGGTCACCGCCGCGCCGGAGCGAAGCGAGACTTCGCGTTCCGCGGACGGACCGCCCAGCATCACGGTGATATGGCAGGGCTCGTTCACGAGCGGGTTCAACTCTCGCTCAATCTTCGCCGACGATTTCGACCTCGGTCTCGAGGAGGATCCCGCGCTCGGCCTGAGCGCGCGTCCGTATCAAATCGATGAGCGCCAACACGTCGGCCGCACGGGCGTGGCCGAGGTTGACGAGGAAATTCCCGTGCACCGAGGACACCTCGGCGCCCCCGATGCGGTGGCCTTTGAGGCCGAGTTCTTCGATCAAACGCCCGGCCGGGAGGGCCGCCGGGTTCTTGAAGATGCAGCCGGCGCTGGGTTGGCGAGGCTGGGTGTCCCAACGCCGGCGATTGAAGGCTGCCATCCGTTCTCCGATGGCCTCCGCCCGGTCGGGCCGCCCGCGGAAAACCGCCGCCAGGGCCAGGTTCGTGGTAAAGAAGGAACAGGACCGGTATTGCGCGGGGATGTCGCCTGCCGGACGTTCGATCACCTCGCCGTCCGGGGTGAGGTAGCGGATCTGCTCGATCACATCGAAGACCCACGAGGCGTGCGCCCCTGCGTTCATTCGCAGGGCGCCACCGACGCTGCCGGGGATGCCCTCCAGGAACTCGAGGCCCGCCAGGGCATGGCGCCGCGCCGTGTTGGCCACCTCCTTCAACCGGGCGCCGGCACCGGCTCGCAGACGTTCCCCTGTGACCGTGACGCGGACAAAGGCGGGTTGGGCCAGACTCACCACGACCCCGCGGATGCCGCCGTCCCGGACGAGGAGGTTCGATCCGCGGCCCAGGACGCGGAGGGGGACACCGGCGGCGCGGCAGAACTCCAGCAACTCAACCAGGTCGAGTTCGGTGGCGGGTTCGACATACGCGTCGGCCGGGCCGCCCACTTTGAGGGTGGTCCGGCGGGCCAGGGGTTCGTCCGCGAGGACAACGGCGGCGGGGGACAAGCGGGCGCGAAGCTGAGCAGCCAGGGCGGTGGAACGTGCGGGGCGATCGGGTGTGGCCGGCGGATCCGGTCGCGCGTGGGAGCCGGCAGTTGACCGCAAGGGGGTCTCGATGGTGGCGGTCATCGGGAGAAGTCAGCTACTGGCACGCCGGGTGTCAGGTTGGTTCCGCGGTGCGGGGCGAGGTCGGCACAGGGGAGCGTCCCAGCGGAGGCCGGTTCGATCTGCGACCAGCCCATGGCGGTCAGGATGGCGTCTGCGACATCCTCGGCGGCGCGGGGCGTATGCCAGCGGGCGAGGGCGGATTGAATCCCGCTGCGGAGGGGCCCTTCCTGGAGGAGGGCGCGCAGTTCCCACAGGAGCTTTTCCGGGGTGGCCTCGGCCTGGGGCAGCAGGCGGGCGGCGCCGGTGGTGGCGAAGTGGCGGGCGTTGTGGAACTGGTGGTTGTCGGCCGCGGAAGGCAGCGGGATCAACAGCGGTGGCACGCGGGTGGCCGCCGTCTCCGCCAGACAGGAGGCGCCGGCGCGGCTAAGGACCACGCTGGCGGCCGCGAGCGCAAGGTCCATCTCGGTGAGGAAAGGCCGGACGCGGGCTGGGACCCCGAGGGCGGCGTATTGCTGGCGGACGGACTCGAAGTCCAGGGCGCCGGTGAGGTGGAGGATTTGCAGGTGGGGTTCGAGCAGTCGCAGCGAGGGGACCGTGCGCAGGAAGACGTCGTTGAGTGCGCGGGCACCCTGGCTGCCGCCGGTGACGAGCAAGACGGGGCGTTGCGGATCCAGGCCGAGGGCGAGGCGCCCCGCGGCGGCGTCGCCCGGTTGAAACTGGGGCCGGATGGGCATGCCCACGGTCCGGATGCGCGTGTGCCAGAGCTGCTCGGCGGCGCTGGGGAAGTACACCAGGGCCTCGTCGACGACGTGGGCGAGCCAGCGGTTGGCCCGGCCGGGGATCGAGTTGGCCTCGTGGAGGAGGGTGGCGGCGCCGAGGCCACGGCCGGCGAGGACGGGCGGCACACTGGTGTAACTGCCCAGGGACAGCACCGCGCGCGGCGGTTCCTCGCGGAACCGGCGCCGCACCTCGCGGAGCGAGAGGGCAAATCCCCGCAGGAAGGCGAACCGACGGCCGCTTTCGAGGGCCACGGCAGGCAAGGTGATGATCTGGTGGGGGGGCCAGCCGCGCACGGCCTGTTGGTCCACCTCCTTGCGGGAAATCAAGAGCCGCACCTCAACCCCGCGGGCTTGCAGGTGCTCGGCGACAGCGAGCCCGGGAAACAGATGGCCCCCGGTGCCACCGCAGGCGATGGCCACCACCGGGGGGCGGTGTCGGGCCGGATCAGGCGAGGTGGCTGAGCGGGACATGGGTGAACGGGGCGGTGGCGGCCGCGGCCTCCTCGCGGACCGGTTCCACGGCGGCGCGCGCCACGCGCAGGAGCGCACCGGCGGCCACGAGCAGCACGAGCAGGTTGGACCCGCCGTAGCTGATGAACGGGAGCGACAGGCCCTTGTTGGGAATCGCGCCGGAGACGACGGCGATATTGAAGAGCGCTTGCAGTCCCAGCAGGAACGTGATGCCCGTCGCGAGAAAGGTTCCGAACGGATCCGAGGCATTCCAGGCGATGTAGGCCCCGCACCCAAACAGGGTCACGTACAGCAGCACCACGCCCACGGCACCGGCGTAGCCGAATTCCTCACCGACGACCGCAAAGATGAAGTCGGTGTGCGATTCCGGCACGAACCGCTTCTGCGTGCTCCGGTCAAATCCCACGCCGGTCCAGCCGCCCGCGCCCAGCGCGATCCAGGACTGCCACACCTGGTGACCGGTGTCCTGCCGGGTCTCCTCGACGTGGAGGTAGCTGTAGACCCGATCGAACCGCGTCGGGTCGTACGCCACCAGGCACCCCACCAGGACGAGCGCCGCCACCATGGGCGGGGCGAAGTACCGCCACCGCACGCCGGCCACCAGCAGCACGACCGCCCCGACCACCCCGAGCATGAGAGCGGTGCCCCAGTCCGGCTCGACGAAGATCAGCCCCAGCACCACCCCCATGAGGGCGCCGGGGATCAGCACCCCCCGGGTGAAGGTGGTCATCTCGAGCCGGGCCTCCGCGGCGTAGCGCGCCAGCGCCAGGAGCAGCGCCAGCTTGGCGAAATCCGAGGGCTGAAACTGGAACCCGAACAGCTTGAACCACCGCTGCGCCCCATTGGCCCGGTGACAGAACGGCAACGGCAGCAGGACGAGCACCAACAACACCACGGCCACGCCGAGCAACAGCCAGGCCGAGCGGGACAGCCAGGAGTAGCGCGTGAGGAAAGCCACGCCGAACGCCGCCCCCAGACCCAGCCCGCACCCGAGGATCTGGCGCGACAGGAAACGCCAGCTCTCCCCGGCCGGACTGACGCTGTACTGCATCACCAACCCGAACAGGCTGAGGGTCAGCACGCAGATGGCGAAGAGAGTGGAGGCGGCCTTCATGGGTCGGGGAGGGCGGGCACCGGCACGGGCCGGGCCGCGTCCGGTCAGGGCGGGGAGGTTCACCCTGAGCCACGGCGCGGCCCGGCGCCGGCGCGGTCACCGGGGTGGGGTCGGTGCCGCGTTGGTGGGGGAGGTGGGAATCTGGAGGGTCTGGTTCACGACGGTGGGGTCGGCTCTTGGGCTGATTGAGGCTGCGGAGGGCTTTGACGGTCGTGCCGTGGGCGTCGGCAATTTTGGTGAGGTTGTCGCCGGGCTTGACCCGGTACGTCTTGCCGGCGGGTGCGCCCGGGCCGGCGGCGGCAGGGGGCGTGGCGGCTTTCGGAGCGGGGGGCGGGATGAGGATCGTCTGATTGACCTGCAGGTCACGGTCGCGCATGTCGGGGTTGGCCTCCCGAAGTTGGGCGAGCGTGATGCCGTGTTTCTGGGCGATGCGGGAGGGATTGTCACCCCGGACCACCTTGTACTCGGTCAGGCGGGGAGCGATGGGCGGTGGGTCGGTGACGACCGGCTGGTCGGGCATGGCCCAGCGGTCGGGAAGGCTGGGCTCCACGGGGGGCGGCGTCCAGAGGTTGGTGGGCACGGAAGGCGCCACGGGCGGAGTGGAGGTGAAGCTGAGCGCACCCGGGGTGTCGGCGGCCAGGGCGGCGAGGTTGGTGGTGGCGTCCGGGTAGGGCTGGCCCAAGCCGGCGCGCGATTCGGGGAAGTTGGTGACGTTCGTCGCCGGGGCGAGCAGCGGCGGCTGGTCGTCGCGGGCCTGCGGGCGGCATCCCTGGAGCAGGAGGCCGCCGAAGAAGACCACATGCAAGGCCACGATGGTGATGACGGCGAGATTAAAACCGGGTTTGCCGGAGCCGGGCTGGGGTAGCCGGCCCAAGGGCTGGAGAGGCGATGGCGTGTTCATATTTCTGCGTCCGGGGAGCGCCCGGGCCTGTCAGTCGGTGAGGTGTGCTGTTCCGATGTTGCCACGGGATTCTCCCTCACAGAATCCCGGAGCAAAGGTTGAGGCGCGAACCTGACCGCGGCCGCCGGGCGACCCGGCGCAGGTCCGCGCGTCGCTTCGGGTCGGTGATGACTACTAACAACCAGCCGGTAAGGGCGCAAGGAGTAAAGGCTCGGGGCGTGGGGCATGGGGCACCTCAACGCAGTTTCAACGTGGCGAGCGCCGCGACGCCGAAGAGCACCCCCAGGATGTAGAACCGGGTGGTGACCTTGGACTCGGCCCAGCCGCGTTTCTGGAAGTGATGGTGGAGCGGCGCCATCAGCAACAGCCGCCGGCCTTGACCGTAGAGGCGGCGCGTGAGCTTGTAGCCCCCCACCTGGAGCATGACGGAGAGCGCCTCGAGCACAAAGACCCCGCCGGCGATGAACAACACGAACGGCTGGTGGATCAGGACCGCGATGATCCCGAGCACGCCGCCCAGGGCGAGCGAGCCGGTGTCTCCCATGAAGACCTCGGCGGGATACGCGTTGAACCAGAGGAAGCCAAGCGACGCCCCGAAGATGGCGGCGCAGACCACGGTGAGCTCGCCGGAGCCGGGCACGTAGGGAACCTGCAGGTAGGTCGCGATCTTCACGTGTCCGGCCACATAGGTCAGGATCGCAAAGACGGCGGCCACGATCAGGGTGCAGCCGATGGCCAGCCCGTCCAGGCCGTCGGTCAGGTTCACGGCGTTCGAGCTGCCAACAATGGTCAGGATCGTCAGGCCGATCCCCAGGGAGGCGGCGCCGGTGAGCACGGGGGCCTTCACAAACGGCACCATGATCTCCGTCATGAGATAGCGCGTGTCCGGCAGGGAGTAGAGGTAGACCGCGATGAACAGGCTCAGCGCCAGTTGCACGGACAGCTTGACCTTGCTGCGGACCCCGTCGCTGGTCTGCCGGGTCACCTTCGTATAGTCGTCGAAGAACCCCAGCAGCGCGAGGCCGAACAACGGCAGCAGCGCCAACGCGACCAGGTAGTTGATCTGGGTCCAGAGGAGCACCGTCAACTCGATCACCAGCACGACCAGCACGCCGCCCATGGTCGGCGTGCCGCGCTTGGCATGTCCCGGCGCGCCGCTCACGCCATGGGCCTCGGCGCGCGACGTGTAGTGCTCGCCGAAGTTCATCCGGCGCAGCCAGGCTATGATGGCCGGGCCAAGCAGCAGGCTCAGCAACAGCGCCGTGATCGCCGCCCCGGCGGCGCGGAAGGTGATGTACCGAAACACCCGCAGCCCGGAGATCAGGTCGCCCAGCTCCGTTCCTGCGGTCCGCTCCAGCCACAGTTGCGTCAAGTAGTAGAGCATGGTTCCAGGGCAGCTTCGAGCCGCCGGCGGACGTCCCCTCCCTGACGGGCGGCGAGCACCCGCTTGAGCAGGTCCGCCACCACGTCCAGCCGCGTTGAACGCGAAGCCTTCACCAACACGACGTCGCCCGGGCGTACGTCCGCGAGCAGCGCGTCGGCAGCCGCGGTGGCCTCGGCGAACTCACGCACCGCCGCGAGGCCGGCCGCGCGCGCCCCTGCCGCCAACACGGACGCCCAACGGCCGATGGCGTACAGCCCGTCCACTCCGCGCCGCGCCGCTTCCTGGCCGGTTTCCTCGTGGGCAGCCGCGGCGTGATCGCCGAGTTCGCCCATGTCGCCGAGCACGGCGAGCCGTCGTCCCGGGCAATCCACGTCGCTCAAGGTCTCGAGCGCGGCGCGCATCGAGTCGGCGTTGGCATTGTAGGAATCGTCGAGCACGCGCACGCCGCCGACCACGGCGTACTGCAGTCGGCGAGGCGCCCCGGGGGTGCTGGCCAAACCCGCCGCGATGGCCTCGCGGTCCAGGCCCAGCTCGGCGCCGAGCGCGAGCGCCAGGAGGGCGTTTTCGACCTGGTGTCTCCCGAGCAGACGCAGCGAGTAGTCGCCCGCAAATCCCGGCCGGGACGTCTGCACCTCGAAGACCGTGCCGGCCTCGCTCACGCAGGCCACCCGGACCGACCAGTCGTTCCGGGGCGACCACCCGACGCGGACCACGCGGGCGTGGGTGCGGCGGGCGACGCGTTCGGCGCCGCGGCTGTCCCCGATCAGCACCAGGGCACCCTGGGCCGGGACGAAATCAGCCAGCGCCCCTTCCTCCTCGAGCACGCCTTCAAAGCTGCCGAAGAACTCGAGGTGTTCCCGGCCCAGCCGGGTCAAGACGCCGTGGGTTGGCCGGGCCCGTTGAAGCAACGCCGCCAGCTCGCCCGGGTGATTGGTGCCGGCTTCGACCACCGCGGCCTCGTGGTCGGGGCCCAGTTCGAGCAGGGTGAGCGGCAGGCCAATGTCGTTGTTGAAGCTCGCCGGGCTGGCGACCGTGCGAAAGCGTTGCCGCAACACCGCGGCCACGAGCTCCTTCGTGGTGGTCTTGCCGTTCGAACCTGCCACCACCACGACGGGACCCGCAAATCGTTGCCGGTTGGCCGCCGCCAACTCGCCCAAGGCCCGTCGCGTCTCGGGCACCATCACCGCCGGCTGCACGTCTGCCGCGTCGGGCCAGCCGTCTGGCTCGCCCATGACGGCCACCGCCCCCTGTCGGAGCGCGGCCGCGGCGAAGCGATGGCCGTCAAAGCGCGGTCCCCGCAGACACACGAAGAGATCGCCCGGGCGGACGGTGCGCGAGTCGGTGGTAACCCGGGCGACGCGGATCGCGCCGTTGCCACCGCGGAGCTGGCCGTGGCAGTCCTGGACCAACGTCTCGAGCGTCTGGGAGTACATCAGGCCGCCACCTCCTCCGGCGCGAGCGACTGCTCCGGCTCGTCCAGCAACGCGGCTTCCGCGTGGGCCCGATCGTCAAACGGCAGGATGCAGCCCGCCAGCTCCTGCACCGTGCGGTGTCCTTTCCCTGCCAGGACGACACAATCGCCCGGGCGGGCTGCGGCGAGCAGTTCGCGGATCGCCTGGCTGCGGTCCGGCACCACACGCGGCAGCGCCCCTCGCACCCGCAAGTAACCGCTGGCCACCTGGGCCGAGATCACCTCGGGGGCTTCCCATCCCGGATTGTCGCTCGTCAGCACCGTCATGTCCGCCCCGCGGGCCGCCACCTCGCCAAAGGTCGGCCGGGCGCCGGCTTCATGCCGGGCGCCGCAGCCGAACAGCAGGAGCACCCGGCCCGGCGTGAATTCCTGCACGGTGCGCAACGTACACTCGAGTTCTGCGGCCGACGAACAGCCATCCACCAACACCTGGAAGTCGTGGCCCGTCGGCACGGGGTCCAGTCGGCCGGGCACGGCCCGGGCACGGCGGAGGCCGGCGGCCACGGCCGCCAGAGGGAGGTTCAGCGCCAGGGCCACGGTGGCCGCGGCGAGCGCGGCTTGAGCGCTGGGCCGCCCGGGGAAGGGCAGGCGAACCGCCAGGGATCCGCGCGGCGTCGTGGCCTCGAGCTGGGTTCCCTGGGGCGACAGATCGCGCAGTGTGGCCCGGACTGTCATGGGCGTGAGCGTTCCCCCCTGGAGCCGCACAGCCAGTTCGTGACCACGCCCGGTCCCGCCCCGGCGGAGATCCGTGAGGCGCCAGAGTCCCCCGGTCCCGCCCGCCCGTCCCCGCGCGCGGAAGGTGAACTCCGATCCCGGCCCGATGACGGGCTCTCCGCCCCCGTCGGCGGAGGGCTCAGAGGGGTCGGTGGCGGCAGCGAGATCGGTGAGGAGCACGGCATCCAGTTCGGCCGCAGCCAGGCACCCGCGGGCGATGGCGGCGGGCGGCACTTCCAGCACGCACGCGCGTGCGCCGGCGCGATGCATGCCGGCGAGCCACTCCTGCACGTCCAGCGCCTCCACTTCCGCCGGCAGGGGCGGCAACACCCGCTCGCCCATCCGACAACCGAGGCTGCTGACCAGGCCGGTCGGGATGCCGGCGGACACGAACAACTCGTGCAACAGGTGAGCCACCGCGCTGCGGGCGCTGCAGCCGGACACCACCACCACTTGCAGTTGCCGGCTGGGATGTCCATGGAACGAAGCCGCCACGTTCGCCAGCGCCCGCCGGCAGTTGGCGACCCGGATGCGGGTGGCCCGGTACGGCACGAAGCCGAGGTGCTCGCAGACAATGGCGGCGGCGCCGCGCTCGATCGCGCGCGGAATGGCCTGGCCGTCCTCGGGCACGCCGCGGCGGGGGACCGCGAAGAAGACTGTGCCCGGCACGACGCGGCGCGGATCATACGCCAGTCCGGCGACCGGCGCACTGAGCGCTCCCTCGATGCTCAAGGCACCCAGGCGGCTCACCAGTTGGCGAAGAGGAAGAGCGGTTTTCACGGGGCATTCAGCGTCGGACGACCGGACGCGGGCGTTCGGCGGTTTGGGAGGCCAGGGACCGGCTGACCAGCCAGGCAGGACTGTTCTCGGGGGTCGAAGGCGAGGCTGGCGATTCCGGCAGGATGTCAGGCGGGATCCGCAGGTAGTTGGCCACGCGCTCGGCGATCGCCTTGAACACCGGCGCCGCCACGATCCCACCCGTGTGACCGAAACGCCGGTCCGGCTCATCCAGGCCCACCAACAGACACACCTCCGGTCGGTCCGCGGGGAAAAAGCCAATGAACGAGGCGTAGCACTTGCCGCTGTCATAGCCGCCGTCATGCCACTTGTCGGCGGTCCCGGTCTTGCCGGCCACGGTGTAATGCTCGAGCTGGGCGCGACGGGCCGTGCCCACCGGGGAAACCACCAGTTTCAGGGCGCGGGTGATCTCGCGGGCCGCGGCCTCGCTCAGGACCCGACGCGGCGGTTCGAGCGGGTACCGGCCGGTCACATTGCCCTGCTCGTCCTGGAAGCGATCCACCAGCCGGGGCGGCAGGTAGAGCCCGCCGTTGGCCAGGGCCGCCGCCCCCATGACCATTTGCAGCGGGGTCGCCGCCACCTCATGCCCGATGGGCACCCGCGTGATCGAACTGCGCGTCCAGCGCTCGAGCGGATGCAGCACCCCCGCCGCCTCGCCGGGCAACGGAATCAAGGTGCGCGCTCCGAAACCGAACCGGCCCAGGAAGTCGTAGAGCGTCTCCGCCCCGAGGCGCTCGGCGGCCTTGGCCGTGCCGATGTTCGAGGACTTGGCCACCACCAGGTCGTAGGTCAGGACGCCGTACGGGTGAAAGTCGTGCAACGGCTTGTCCCGGGCACTGAAGCGCCAGCGCCCGTTCTCACAGTCCACGCGTTCGTCCAGGGTGATCACCCCGCGATCCAGCGCCGCCGCCACGGTGATCGCCTTGAACGTCGAGCCCGGCTCGAAGGCGTCGCTGATCGCCCGGTTCCGGATGGCCGCGTGGTTGGTGCCGGGACGGTTGGGGTCGAAGGTCGGCCAACTGGCCATGGCCAGGATGTCGCCGGTGCGGGGGCGGACCACGATGCCCACGAGCCCGTCGGGCCGGTGCGTCTCCGCTGCCCGGGCCAGCTCGGTCTCGACGATGTACTGGATGCTGGCATCAATCGTGAGCACCATCGTCTGGCCGCCGCGGGGAGGGACCAAACCATCGCGGGTCTGCCAGCCGTGCACGCCCTTGAGGGGGTCGTTGAAAGCCAGTTCAATCCCCGCCACTCCGAAGTCCTCGAACACGCGCCCCTCGTCCTTGGCGCTTTCGCCTGAACCGACGAACCCGACCACGTGAGCTGCCAGCGTCGCCGTCGGGTAGTGCCGCTGGTAATCGTCGGCGGCGAAGATGCCGCGCGACCGGATGGCGCGGAGGAGGTGGCGCTGACGCGAGGGGATCTGGCTCTCGTCGACGCCGAAGTCCAGTTGGGCGACCCGCTGCGTCAGCGTCTGGAACTGGTCCAGGGGCACCTTGTGTTTCAGGACGACATACCGGCTGGTGACGACCACATTCGAGCCATCGACCACGCGCGGGATCAGCCGCGGTTCCAGCCGCCCGAGCAGGAAGGACTCGGGCAGGTCCAGCAGCGGCGCGAGTTCGCGCGCCAGCAACTGGCGCTGCGGCGCCACCAGGGCGGGATCCGCGCACACCGTTTTCACCGGCACACTGGTCGCCAGCAGGACGCCGCGCGCATCCGCGATGCCCCCGCGCCGGGCGGGGAGGACGCGCTTGAACGTCACGTTCTTGCGCGCCTCCTGTTCGAAGCGCGCGTGTTGTTCGACCTGCCGATGGAACAGCCAGCCGAGCAAGCCGACGTAGGCCAGGATCACGCACGCCGTCAAGACCGCCAGGCGCCGATAGCGGATCAGCCGCAGCATGGTCCCTCCTTCCCGGAACGCCTTCTCTGCTCCGCCCGCGGGAGCCGCCGTGGCCGTGCTGCCGTCTTCCGTTTGCCTGAATCCCAGGATTTCATCGGCAGGTCCTCAGCGGCGGTCGGGTCGCACCGCGAGTTGAACCGCGAAGGGCCCCGGCGGGGCATACGCGCCCAGCGGCAACAATTCCACCCGCACCACTTGGGACGGGTCAGGGCGCACCAGGCCCAGGGAACGCGCCCGCTCGAACAACGCTTCCGGGCGGGTGGCGCCCAGCAGCCCAAATTCAAGGAGTTGATTCGCCTTCTGCACGGCTTCGAGTTGTCGCCGCTGCTGTGCGTTCTCCCGCACCAGCGCTTCGTTACGGTTCCGATGCCAGACCCAGCCGATCGCGGACACGGCCAGGAACCCGCCCAGGGCTCCGGCCAGCAGGAGCGGTCCCAGCCGCAGGATGCTGGCAGGTGATCTACGGCTCTTGGGCATGGCCCACCTCGGAGGGGTTGGCGATCTCCCGCAGTTTCTCCATCACCCGGAGCTGGGCCGACCGGGCCCGCGGATTGGCGGCCTGCTCGGCGGCCGTCGGTGTGAGCGGCCGCCGGGTCACCCATCGGAGCGCGGCCGGGCGCGGCTGGCGCAGTTCGGGAACATCGACCGGGCCGGCCACTTCGTAGTCCCGGGCCCAGCGTTGGCCGAAGCTCTTGACGACCCGGGCCTCACCCGAATGGAACGTGAGGCAGGCCAGTCGCGCCGAAGGTCGCAGCACCTTCCAAAGCGCGGGCAAGCCCCGCTCCAAAGTCCCCAGTTCGTCGTTGACTGCCATACGTAAAGCTTGAAACACCCGGGTGGCTGGATGCACCGGTTGGCCGCGCCGCGGCACCACCCGTTCGATCAGTTCTGCCAGTTGGCGCGTCGTGCGGAAGACCGTCCGTGTCCGCTCCCGCCCGAGGGCCCGCGCGATCCGCCGCGCCTGGCGCTCGTCACCCAACTCCGCAAACAACCGGGCCAGCTCGTCCACCGGCCACTGGTTGACCAGGTCCGCCGCCGTGGGCCCCTCGCCGGGCCCCATCCGCATGCTCAGCGGCCCATCCTGCTGAAAACTGAATCCGCGTTCCGCGACGTCGAGCTGGGCCGAGCTCACGCCCAGATCAATCACTGCCCCGTCGCAACTGCCCGCCGGCAACCAGTCCGCCACCCGCTCAAACGCACCCAGCCGCAGCTCGTACCGCCCGGCAAACCCGGCCAGCCGCCGGTCCGCCGCCGCGATCGCCTCAGGATCGCGGTCGCATCCGAACAGCCAGGCGATTCCACCCGCCGCCCGCAGCAGCGCCTCGGCATGGCCGCCCCCGCCAATCGTGCCGTCCACGTAGCGGCCGCCGGGACGGGGCTGCAAGGCCGCCACCACCTCGTCCACGAGCACGCTCCGGTGTGCATACGAGACCACCCCCGCGGGCTCCTCACCCCGTCGATCCCCGGAACCACTGCCGCCAATGCGCCCACCAGCCCCGCCAGCCCCCGCCGGTGGGGCGCTCGTGCACGGTGGTCTTGAAATTGGCCGCCAGCGCCTTCGAAGGCAGCGGGATCAGTTCGAGATCGTCCGCGTCCAGTTCATTGCGCACCACACGCACCGTTCCCAACGCCAGCTCCCCCTGCACCGCCACACCCTCGCTGACGCGCGACCGCCCGGCCCGGCGCGATACCCGCGTCGCAACCGCCTTCGACGGACTCGCTGCCGTGGCGGTCTCCTCGCCGCGAACCGGTTCCGCCGCCGCGAGGGATCGTTCGCGCTCGCGGACCGGCATCGAGGCGGTTGCCACCTCGCGTCGGCTCGGCGCGGGCGCGAGCCGCGCCGCCCCTGGACCCGGTTCGCCGAGCTCACGTTCCGGCCAACAGGCGCCGGTGAGGACTTCCTCGCTGCCGTTGAACTCGACCAACTCATGCTCGCGCCTCCGCCCGAAGTCCGGCAGCCAGCCATCGGCCACCCGGAAGCTGGCGGGGCGTTCCCGCACGGTCCCGAAGGCCCGTCCAATTGAGAGCAGTCCCAACAGGCTCATATCATCAGTTGCTCCAGCGTTTCGTCCGCCACTTGCTCGATCGCCCCCATCGTTTCCTCGAGCTTGCCCGGCTCCCAGATCTCGAACCGATCCAGGCACCCCACGAGGCCGGCCTTGCCGCTCAGCCCGAGCAACGCGGTCAGCTTCTCGCCCAGGCACAGCCGTCCGGCATCATCCAACGGCTTCCGCACCGCCGACCCGGCGACCGCCCGCTGCACCACCGCTCCGTGGGTGTTGGTCAGCGAGAAACCGGTCTTGAGCCGTTGCTGCGCGCTCTGCCAGCGCTCCGGGGGCAGCACCAGCAAATGGTCGGGTCGCTTCAGGGGCCACGGCAGGAGCGTGAAGACGGTCTTGCCATCCGCGGGCCGCCACTCGCGGGGGATCATCACGCGATGGCTCCCGTCCACGCCGTGCTCGAACCGACCGGTGAACTCCACCGCTGAATTGGCTGCCTCATCCGCCATGTCGCCATCGTCTACCCGATCCAGCCGTTGTTTCCCGTTTTCTACCTTTGCTTACCCGATGAGTCAACGGAAAAGCCCCTGGAAACGGGCACGTTTGTTCACTACTTGTTCCCCTTAAGGGGCCCTCCGCAGTCTTGCGCAGCCCGGGGGCAGCCTCCCAAAGAAAAAGCCGGCCGCGCTCCACGCGCGCCGGCTCAGCGGCAGGGTCCGAAAACGGGAAGCGACCGGACCCGGCGGTCCGGTCGGGCGATGGGAGTCGGTCCCGGGTTTAGTCCGCGTCGTCGCTGTCGGAATCCGCCTGCTTGAGCAGGTAAGCCTCCACCAGGAACAGGTTCTTGTCGCCCGCCCGCTGCATCATCTTCAGCAGGTGACCGACGCTGGCTTCCTCCTCCAGTTGTTCGCGCACAAACCAGCCCAGGAACTGCCGGGAGAGATGGTCCTGGTCCTGCACCGCCAGATCCATGAGATGGTTGATCTGCCGCGTGACGGTTTGCTCCCGCGTCAGCGCCAGCGCCACGGCCGCTTCGGGGCTCGCAAACTGTCCCTGGGGCGCGACGACCGCCGGGAGCGCCAGCGGCGCTTCGAGCTCGTTCAGGTACCGGACAAAGCGCATCGCATGGTCGCGCTCCTCCTCGGCCTGCTTGAAGAAGTGCCGGGCCAACCCGGGCAAACCCTCGCGCTCCAGATACGAGGCAATCGCCACGTATTGCAGAGAGGCGGCGAACTCGTGCCCGATCTGTTCGTTGATCGCTGCATTCAACTTGTCACTGAGTACCATGGTGAGGCCTTTCGTTTGGAGGACCGGCCATCCGCCGGCCCCGACGCATCATAGGCCGCGGGCGACCCGACGCAAACCGGGGGCACCGCCCCGGCGGCGCGGGCCCAAGGGGCGTCAGATTCCGGCAAAGCGCGTCAAGCCCTTGTCGCCGCGGCTCCCTCCGGGCCATGCTGCGTCATGGACCCGCGTGAGGCGTTGGTGGCATTGAACATGATCGAGCATGTGGGTCCGGTGCGGCTCCGCCAGTTGCTGGACCATCTCGGCGATGCGGTGCGCGTGTTGCAGGCCAGCGCCGCGGAACTGTCGCAGGTGCCAGGCATCGGGGCCGAGACCGCCACGGCGATTGCGCAGTGGGAGCAGACGGTGGATCTGGCGGCCGAACTCCAGCGCATCCGGGACTTTGGCTGCACGCTTGTGGTACCGGCAGACGCCGCGTACCCCGAACTCCTGCGCCAGATCTACGACCCGCCCATCGTGCTGTACGTCAAAGGCCGCCTGGAACCGCGGGATCGCAACGCCGTGGCCATCGTCGGCGCGCGCCGCACCACGTCCTATGGGCAGGAGTGTGCCCGCCGGCTCGGGTATCAACTGGCGTACTGCGGCGTGACGGTCGTCAGCGGGGGCGCACGGGGTATCGACACGGCCGCTCATCATGGTGCCTTGGCGGCCCAGGGCCGGACGCTGGCCGTGCTCGGCACCGGCATCAACCAGGTGTTTCCCCCCGAGAACGCCGCGTTGTTCGAACGGATCGCCGCCCAGGGCGCCGTGATCACGCAGTTCCCGTTCAACCGTCCGCCAGACAAGCAGTCGTTTCCGATCCGCAACCGGATTGTGGCCGGGATGACCCTCGGCACTGTGGTGGTGGAGGCCGGGCTCAGCAGCGGCGCGTTGATCACCGCCAACCAGGCCGTCGACAGCGGCCGGCTGGTCTTTGCCGTCCCGGGCCGCGTCGATTCGCCGCTCAGCAAGGGCTGCCATGACCTGATCAAGAAGGGGGCCAAGCTGTGCGAAGGCGTGGAGGATATCCTGACCGAGTTCGAGTACCTCTTCCCGCCGTCGAACCGGCCCGCTGAGCCCACCGCTACGGTTCGGATGCCGGCATTGACGTTGTCTCCCGAGGAACAGCAGGTGTTCGAGTGCCTGGGTGCGGACGAACTGGCGCTGGACGATGTCATCCGCCGCAGCGGACTGCCGGCGTCCACGGTGTCGGTGGTCCTGCTGCGGCTGGAAATGAAACGGCTGGTTCGGCAGCTCCCCGGCAAGCGCTTCCTCCGCGGCCCGTGAACCGCCGACGGCGTGGGTCCCCGCTGCGGAGACCGCTCAATCGGGGTACCCGCTCGGATGGGCCTGGTGCCAGGCCCAGGCGCTGCCGACAATCTCCTCGAGTTGCGCAATGCGGGGTTGCCAGTCCAGTTCCTGCCGCGCCTTGTCCGCCGCCGCCACGAGCACGGGCGGGTCGCCCGGACGCCGCGGTTGCTCGCGCACAGGGATCCGCTTCCCGCTGACGGCCTCGCACGCGCGGAGGACCTCCCGCACCGAGTAACCGGTGCCGTTGCCCAGGTTGTAAAAGCCGCGACGCGCGGGCGCGAGGGCGCGGATGTGGGCGTCGGCCAGGTCCTGCACATGGATGTAGTCCCGGATGCAGGTGCCGTCGGGCGTCGGGTAATCGCTGCCGTACAGGTCGCAATGGGGGGCCTGTCCCAAGGCCACCTTCAAGGCGTTCGGGATGAGGTGGGTTTCGACCCGGTGATGTTCACCGAGCCGGGCGCTGGCGCCGGCGGCGTTGAAGTAGCGGAAGGCGACGAAGGCGAGTCCGTGGATGCGCTCATACCAAGCGAGCAGCTTCTCGAACATGAGCTTCGACTCGCCATAAGGGTTGATCGGGTGCTGGGGCAGGTCCTCGGTCATGGGCATGCGCGCCGGCGGGCCGTAGGTCGCGCAGGTCGAGCTGAACACGAACTTGGCCACCTTCGCCTCGACGGCGGCATCAAGGAGGTTGAGGCCGTTGGCGACGTTGTTGCGGAAGTACTTGGCGGGATTGACCATGGATTCGCCCACGAGCGCGTGGGCCGCGAAATGCAGGATGGCTTCCGCGCCGGTCTCACGCACGGTCCGGCTCACGGCCGCCCGGTCGCTCAGGCAAAGCGGGACGAAAACGGCTCGTGGATCCACGGCTGCCCGGTGACCTTCGCTGAGGTTGTCGAGCACCGTTACCTGGTGTCCGGCCTCGAGCAGTTGTTCGACACACACCGACCCGATGTAGCCCGCGCCACCCGTTACGAGAACGTTCATCGCCACCGAGCGTGCCATGAACCGTGGGCCCGTGGAAAGCGCCGGTTGTTTCCTGAGTTGCCTCTGGCCTGAGACTGGCCGGGGCCAGGGGCGGAGTGCCGAGCGGTGCCCAAGCCACGCCGTCGGCGAGACGCGAAGCGCCCCCAGCAGATTCCGAACCTCGGGAATTGGGATGAGGGGATCTCCAGCTTCCCCGAATCCCCTAGGTTCGTAATCGGTGGAGGAACTCCCTGTCTTGGATTCTCCGCCGATTCCGAGCATCGGGGATGGGGCTGAGGGAGGCGCTCCAGAACCTGTGGTGCGGGCTTCCAGCCTGCACCCTCGGTGGTTCATGGTCCCCGAGCAGGTCCGTAACGAACAGGCCGCTTCCCTCGAGCTTTGAGCTTTAAGCTTTGAGCTGTGAACTTTGAACTTCGCCCTTTGAACTTCGAACTTCGAACTTCGAACTTCGAACTTTGAGCTTTGAACTTCGAACTTCGAACTTCGAACTTCGAACTTTGAGCTTTGAACTTCGCCCTTCGCCCTTCGCCCTTCGCCCTTCGGCGTCCGAGTCCTGGGACGGAAAGACTCGCTTGACCCTCCGGTCCGGGACGCGAAGCTCGGTGCCCATGCATCCCTCGCGTCGTCGCTTCCTCCAGACCGCCGGCCTCGTCACGGGTTCGCTCGCCCTGGCTCCCCGCCTGCTCCCCGCCGTGGTCGAGCCCGCAGGTTCGTCCTCGCTTACCGTCGCCGATCTGCCGGCGGGTGCCGCTCCCCGCCCTGTTGCCCTGCCCCACTTCCCCTCACCCCTCCACGCCCTGGTCTGGCGCAATTGGTCGCTCGTACCTTTGGATCGACTCGCCCAGGTCATCGGCGCCACGCCGACGCAGATCCGGCGCCTCGGCCGTGCCATGGGGTTGTCCGGGCCTCCCCGCATCTCCCGCGACGTCCAACGGCGCTCCGCCCTCACCGTCATCCGCCGCAACTGGCACCTCCTTCCCTACGACCAACTGCTGGCCCTCCTCGACTGGACGCCCGCACAACTGGCCTTCGCCCTCCGCGAGGACGACTTCCTGTTCATCAAGCTCGGCAGCCTCAAACCGGAGTGCGACCCGATCCGCTACCGCCTCCGACGCCCCGCGAACACGGCCACATCGCCCAGCTCGTCCGCCGCCACTTGGCACCTCCCAGCCCGCGCGGGGAACCCTCTTCCGCTTCGTGGCCAGGCTCTCCTCCGCGCCATCCTTCGATGCTGCCCGCTGCCCCAAACCCTTCGAACCGCGCTTCTGCTGCTCTGCTTCGCCCTCTGCGGCGATCCGTTGCTCGACCGAGGGCGGATCCCTACCCCGACGGTTACCTGGCCCGCCTCGCGGCGTCGGGCGTCGAGGGGGTCTGGCTCCAGGCGGTCCTGTACCAACTGGCGCCGTTCCCCTGGGACCCCGCCCGGAGCGCTCGCGCCGAGGAACGCCGCGCCGGCCTGCGTCGCCTCGTCCAACGAGCCCGCCAGCAAGGCCTCGGGGTCTGGCTCTACCTGAATGAACCCCGCGCCATGCCGCTGAGCTTCCACGCCGCTCACCCGGGCCTCCAGGGCGTCACCGAAGGCGACCACGCGACCCTCTGCACCAGCGTCCCCGCCGTCCAGGATTACCTCCGCGATAGCATCGCGTCTCTCTGCCGCGCCGTGCCCAACCTCGCCGGTTTCGTCACCATCACCGCCTCCGAAAACCTCACCAACTGCTGGTCGCACCACGCCGGCAAGGGCTGTCCCGCTGCGGCCCGCTCCCCGGCCGCCGTCATCGCCGAGGTGAACACCCTCATCCGCGACGGCATCCGGCAGGCCAACACCTCCGCCCGGCTCATCGCCTGGGATTGGGGCTGGGCCGATGACTGGGCCCCGGAAGCCATCGGGTTGCTGCCCCCGGACGTGATCCTTCAGAGCGTGAGTGAATGGAGTTTGCCCCTCAACCGCGGCGGCATCCCGACCACCGTGGGCGAATACTCCATCTCCAGCATCGGCCCCGGCCCGCGCGCACGACGCCACTGGGCCCGGGCGCGGGAGCGCGGTCTCCGCGTCAACGCCAAGATCCAGGCCGGCAACACTTGGGAACTCTCGGCCGTCCCGTACATCCCCGCCGTCGCCAACGTCGCCCAGCACCTCCTCAACCTGATGCGGGAACGGGTCGACGGCCTGATGCTCGGCTGGACCCTCGGCGGCTATCCGTCGCCCAACCTCGAAGTCGTCGCTGCCGTGGCGACCACCACCGGCACCACCGACGCCGAACGCGTGTCCCAGGCCCTGCATCATGTGGCCGAGCGACGCGTCGGCCCTGCGCTTGCCCCGGCGCTCGTCGACGCCTGGCAGGCCTTCAGCGCCGCCTTCAGCGAGTTCCCCTACCACGGCGGGCTGGTCTACAATGCTCCCATGCAACTCGGCCCCGCCAATCCGTTTGTGGGCGGCCTGGCTACGCCACCATGGTCCGGGTTCCCTACGACGACCTCGACGGCTGGCGCCAGGTCTATCCGCCCGCCGTCTTCGTTGCCCAGTTCGAGAAGGTCGCCGATGGCTTCGACCAGGCCCTCGCCACCATCCGCACCCGCATCGCCGGTCTCGAAGCCGACGTCAGCAGCGCCCGGTGGGCGGCCCTCGCCGCCGAACTGCGCGTGGCTGAAGCCGCCGCCCTCCACTTCCGCAGCACCGCCAACCAGGCACGCTTCGTCCAGGCCCGCCAATCCCTGGCCGCGGCGACCAGCCCCGCCGACCGCGCGAGCCTGGCCCGGCAACTCGAGACCTGTCTGCGCCGCGAACTCGACCTCGCCGTCCGCCTCCACGCCCTCCAAAGCGTCGACTCCCGCCTCGGCTTCGAAGCCTCCAACCAGTATTACTACGTGCCCCTAGACCTCGCCGAGAAGGTCCTCAACTGCCAGGATCTCCTCAATCGCTGGCTGCCCGCGCAACGGAGCCCTTCGTGAACACCCCGTTCCCAGAACGCCTCCCGGCGGCGCTGGAGACGCCGCGCTCGTGCGCCTGAGAGCGCACTGGAACGGCAGGGTGCAAGTCCCTGACCGCAGCCGACACTGAGACCAGTAACTGAAAGTAACTGCATCGGGGCGAGGAACCCCGGGTGGAAACAACTGAGTGAACCACCAGTCGTAACGTCTGTCCCGTAAGGGCGGGCGGTGAACTCGATTCGGTCGGCAGTTCTGGCCGGCAGTGCGAGGCAAACCAGTGAAATAGAGCGGTCAGCGTTGAGGTGGGCGCGCGTCTGATCGAGGGCCGTCGATGGTTGGAACAGAATGTGGTAGGAAGTTCTGGTGACGTGGAATCGAGAGAACCACGGCCGATGGCGAGAGCCAGGAACCGGTCAGGGGTCAGGCCCATGTTAGCGCGGAAGCGAGTAATGATCTGGTGGAGCGAAGGGGGGTAGGAACGTGGTGTTGGGGCGGACGAACATCCCACAAGGGTCCGGGTAGTGCCGCAAGGCTGCCCATTCGGATGCGCCGGAACGCGGGCAGCGTGGATCCACCGACGGTGGACCGTCCTGCGCGAGCAGGATAGACGGGCGCAAGCCTGCGCAACTGGCGAATCATTCTGACGCCGGCCTCCACGCCTGTACCTCCATCGGCGGCCACCGGACTGGAAGCCGGATGCGGGGATCGCCTGTCCGGTTTGGGAGGGAGGGTGTTCAATCCGCTCCTCCTACCCTCATCAAACGCGTTGCGCCGGCCCAGCGGTGTGGAGGTCGCGAAGCGTTTGGAGTGCGGCGTCTTCCAGCGCCGCTTTTCGTCATCACCCCGTCGCACCGGCCGAGACGTATTCCCGCCGCTCTCACCACCTCCCTCGGATTTACAAATGCCCCAGGTCCCTGTAAGAGCCAGCCTCCGACCGCGGTGATTCACTGCCGCCAACGCAAACGTCGCCATGCAGGAAATCCTCTCCGAATCCATCCGCCTGGTGAACCTGCCCTTCACCGTCCTGCTGGGCGGCCTCGTCTGCTACTGGCTCCTCGTCGCCCTCGGCCTCCTCCACTTCGACTCCGGCGCCGATGCCGACCTCCAGGTCGGCGGGGAAGGCGATCTCTCCGTGGGAGGCGAGGGCGACTTGGCCGTCGGGGGCGACGCGCATCTCGACGCCGTCACCGACGCCGCCGTGGATGCCGGGGCAGACGTGGCCGCCGACGCTGGGGCGGATAGCGCCGCGGGCGGCGAGGGAACCGACACCGGCGACCACTCCCACGCCGGCTCCGGCCACGGCCCCGGCCTCCTTTCCAGTGTGATGAAGTTCGTGCACCTGGGCGATGTCCCGGCCATGATCGTCGTCAGCGTCCAGGCGCTCTGCATGTGGCTGTTCTCGATGATCGCCAACCATTACTGGAACGATCACTCGCTGACCCGCGCCGCCGTCTTCCTCGTCCCCAATCTCTTGGTCAGCGCGATCATCACCCGCTACGTCACCTGGCCGCTGGCCCGCTTCTTCCGCGCCCTGAACCGCGAGTACGCCGAGCACCAAACCCTCATCGGCCGCACCTGCCGCATCACCACCAGCGAAGTCACCGACCGGTTCGGTCAGGCCGAAATGCCCACCCGCGGCGCCCCGCTCGTCCTCCAGGTGCGCACCTCGGCGGCCGAACCCCTGCGCCGGGGCGACACCGCCCTCGTCATCCGCCACGACAAGGACTCTCACACCTATCACGTCCGCAAGATCACCCCGGAAAACCTGGAGACCTGACTATGTTCCTCTACCTCGACGTTCTGCTCGCCGTCGCCGGCGTCCTGCTGGTCCTGATCCTCATTGCCGGTGCCATCAGTGTCCTCACCTGCTACCGCAAGGTCGAGCAGGGCCGCGCCCTCGTCCGCAACGGCATGGGCGGCACCAAAGTGTCCTTCTCCGGCATTGTCGTCTTCCCCATCGTCCATAAACCCGAGTACATGGACATCTCCGTCAAGCGCGTCGAGATCGATCGCCAGGGCAAGAACGGCCTCATCTGCATGGACAACCTCCGCGCCGACATCAAGGTCGCCTTCTTCGTCCGCGTCAACCAGACCCCCGAAGACGTCCTCCGCGTCGCCCAGGCCATCGGCTGCGAACGCGCCTCGAGCCAGGCCGCCATGGTCGAGCTCTTCGACGCCAAGTTCTCCGAAGCCCTCAAGACGGTCGGCCGCCAGTTCCAGTTCGTCGACCTCTACAATTCCCGCGACAAACTCAAGGAAGGCATCCTCAAGACCATCGGCACCGACCTCAACGGCTTCGTCCTCGAAGACGTCGCCATCGATTACCTCGAACAAACCGACGTCAGCCTCCTCAACCCCGACAACATCCTCGACGCCGAAGGCATCAAGAAGATCACCGAGCTCACCGCCACCCAGAAGGTCCTCGCCAACAACATCGACCGCGAACGCGAGAAGACCATCACCAAGCAGAACGTCGATACCCAGGAGGCCATCCTCGAACTCAACCGCCAACTCGCCGAGGCCGAGCAGAAACAGAAGCGCGAGATCGCCTCCATCACCGCCCGCGAAGAGGCCGAAGCCAAGAAAGTTCAGCAGGAACAACGCCTCCGCTCCGAGCAGGCCCGCATCGCCGTCGAGGAGGAACTCCAGGTCGCCGAGGAGAACAAGAACCGCCAGATCATCGTCGCCCAGCGCAACAAGGAACGCACCGACGGCGTCGAGCGCGAGCGCGTCGAGAAGGACCGCCTCGTCGAGGCCACCGAACGCGAGCGCGTCGTCGCCCTCGCCCGCATCGCCAAGGAGCGCGAGGTCGAGATCCAGCAGAAGGAGATCCAGAACGTCATCCGCGAACGCCTCGAGGTCGAAAAGACCGTCGTCAGCGAACAGCAGCGCATCAAGGACACCGAGGCCCTCGCCACGGCCGACCGCGAGAAGAAGGTCGCCATCACCGCCGCCGAGAAGGAGGCCGAGCAGGCCCTCGTCAAGAACATCAAGGCCGCCGAGGCCGCCAAGAAGGCCGCCGAGCTCAAGGCCGAGCAGGATGTCATCACCACCGTCCGCCATGCCGACGCCGAGAAGGAAGCCGTCGAGCGCCGCGCCCAGATGATCCTCATCGAGGCCGAGGCCCAGGAAGCCGCCGCCAAACGGCAGTCCAACGCGAAACAGATGCTCGCCGAAGCCACCGCCGCCGAGGCCGCCGCCGTGGGCCTGGGCGAGACCCGCGTCCTCGAAGCCAAAGCCGCCGCCACCGAAAAGCAGGGCCAGACCGACGCCAAGGTCATGCACCTCAAATTCAACGCCGAGGCCCGCGGCATCACCGAAAAGGCCGAGGCCATGAAGCTCTTCGACGGCGTCGGCCGCGAACACGAGGAGTTCAAGCTCCGCCTCAACAAGGACCGCGACATCGAACTCGCCGAGATCCGCGCCCGCCAGGAGATCGCCGGCCGCCAGGCCGAGGTCCTCGGCGAGGCCATGAAACACGCCCGCATCGACATCGTCGGCGGCGAGACCCAGTTCTTCGACCGGCTCGTCAGCGCCGTCGCCGGCGGCAAGGCCATCGATCGCCTGGTCCAGTCCAGCACCACGCTCAGCGACGTCAAACAGACGTTCTTCAACTCGGATCCCGAGCACTTCCAGACCCAGTTGAAGACCTTTGTCCAGCGCTTCGGCCTCACCTCCGAAGACCTCAAGAACCTCTCCATCTCCGCCGCCGTCGGCCAGATGCTCGGCCTGGTCGAGGACGAAAAGACGCGCGGTCTGCTCCACCACCTGCTCGGCCAGGCCCAGCGCCTGGGACTCGCCGACCAACCCGCCGCCACGGTCCTCCCCGCGGCCACGCCCGCCGCCGCCGCGGCCAAGTGATCTCCGATGCCCGCGGGTCCCCGGCCGTCGCGTGCGTGCCGGGGACCTGCCCCTTTCGCCCATGTTTCTCAACCGCCCGCGCTTGACCGTCCATGGCTGAAGGCACTCCCAACACCGCGCCCCCCGAGACGCCCCCGGCCCTCGAACAGGGCACCTACGAGATCCTCCGTGCCCGGTTGGCCGCCCAGGGCACCGAGCTGCGCACCCGTCTCGAACAGCTCAACCGCGCCCGGCAGGAAGTCTTCGGCGCCATCCCCACCGCCCTCCTCGCCACCGAACGCATCACCACCCCGAACAATTGCCTCGCCCGCGACCTCATCCCCCTTGGCGGCCAGCGCTTCCTCTTCGGCTACAACGTCCACCTCGGCCTGCGCTCCGAGATCCAGCTCGCGGACGTCTTCGGCCTCTACGAACTCCGCGACCACCGCTTCGCCGAACTGCCCCTCACCCCGCTCGCCGATGAGCGGTTCCTCACCGACTTCCGCAGCCTCTACCACTATTACCGCCACACCGTCTTCGCCAAGTTCTCCCTCGACGGCCCCTTCCTCTTCATGGTCTTCCGCGTCGGCAAGGCCATCCCCGACATCAAGACTTTCAAGTGGCACTGCCAGGACGGCCGGCTCACTTACGTCGGCAACCGGTTTGACCACGAGTACCGCTACCCGCCCACCCACGAGTTCGAGTGGACCCGCACCCATCGCGAGCTCCACCGCAGCGGCCTCCACCCCCACATCGCCATCGAAGACCGCGTCTTCGTCGAGTGCGTCGGCGGCGACCTTACCGTCAAGGTCGAGGACAACACCACCTCCGGCGAAGGCATCTACTCCGAACCGGTCGAGCAGAAGGACCAGACCCTCGACGACGCCGAGATCTACTACGCCGTCCTCGGCTCCCTCATCCTCCTCAAGATCCGTCCCTACCAGGAACCGCAGTTCCGCTATCTCGTCTTCAACGAGAAGCTCAAGGAGGTCCGCCGCATCGATGCCCTCGCCGAAGCCTGCGTGCTCCTGCCCGACCAACAAGGCATCGTGTTCCCGCGCGGCTACTACCTCCAGAGCGGCGAGTGCAAGCTCTTCGAGACCGCCCTCACCGACATGGTCTTCTACAAGCGCATCGTCTCCCCCAACGGCGAGGATGTCCTCTACACTTTCTACAACCGGCTCAGCGGCCACTACGTTCTCCTCTCGTACAACCTCATCGCCCGCACCGTCGAAACCCCCATCGTCTGCGGTGGCTTCTCCCTTTTCGACAACGGCGAGATGGCCCTCTTCCGCGTCGAGGACGAACCCCAGAGACACCACGCCCTCCAGATCTGGCAAACCCCCTACCTCGCCCAGGCTTGGCAGCCCGACGTCCCTTCCACGTCCTACCTCCGCACCATCGGCAACCCCGAACTCGTCCGCGCCATGGCCGAGTGCCAGGAGGTCCTCACCCTCCTCGGCAAAGACGACACCTACGGCGACCTCTACCTCGACCTCGTCCGCCGCACCGCCGACATCCTCGACACCTACTTCTGGCTCGACCGCCCCGATACCTTCCGCCTCCGCGAGCCGCTCCACGGCCTCCACGAAACCGCCGCCGCCGCCCTCGCCGAGTTCGACAAGGTCCTCCGCCTCCGCCGCACCGCCACCCAAACCCTCCAGCAGGCCGTTCGCCGCGTCACCGACCTCCTCCGCGCCATCAGCCAGACCCGCTTCGAACGCCTCGCCGACTTCGTCCAGCGCCTCCACGAACTGCGCGCCCTCCGCGGCGAACTCCTCTCCCTCCGCGACGTCCGCTATCTCGACGTCCCCACCCTCGACCAACACGAACAGAAGCTCGCCGCCGAAACCACCCGCCTCTCCGAGCGCGCCGTCGCCTTCCTCCTTCAGCCCCAGGCCCTCGACCCCGCCCGCGCCCGCATCGACCAGCTCCGCGCCGCCGTCCCCGGCGTCGCCAAGGTCACCGAGGCCACCGCCCTCGAACAGGAGCTCAACACCGCCGCCGCTGAACTCGATCTCCTCACCGAGACCGTCACCAACCTCAAAATCCAGGACGCCACCGAGGCCACCCGCATCGTCGAGGATCTCTCCGCCCTCTACGCCGTCCTCAACCAGGCCCGCGCCGCCCTCAAACAGCGCCTGCGCGAGCTCCGCGGCGTCGAAGCCCAGGCCGAGTTCGCCTCGCAGGCCCGCCTCCTCGAACAGGCCCTCGCCAATTACCTCGACCTCGCCACCACCCCGCCCAAGTGCGACGAGTTCCTCAACCGCCTGCTCGTCCAGGTCGAGGAGCTCGAGGCCCGCTTCGCCGACTTCGAGGAGTTCGTCGTCCAGCTCGCCGAGCAGCGCACCGCGTTCGCCGCCGCCTTCGAGGCCCGCAAACTCGAGCTCGTCGAGGCCCGCAACCGCCGCGCCAACGGCCTCCTCGCCGCCGCCGAACGCATCCTCAAAGCCATCACCCACCGCGCCGCCAGCTTCACCACGCCTCCCGACCTCAACGGCTACTTCGCCACCGACGCCATGGTCGAGAAGGTCCGGGACCTGATCCGCCAGCTCCTCGAACTCGGCGACTCCGTCAAGGCCGAGGATCTCCAGACCCGCCTCAAGACCGTCCAGGAAGACGCCGTCCGCCAGCTCAAGGATCGCCAGGACCTGTTCGCCGGCGGCCCGAACCTCCTCCAGCTCGGCCGCCACCAGTTCCGCGTCAACACCCAGGAACTCTCCCTCACCATGGTGCCGCGCGGCGATGCCCTCTGTCTGCACATCACCGGCACCAGCTTCTTCGAACCCGCCACCGACCCTGAACTCCTTGCCACCCGCCCGGTCTGGGGTCTCGAGTCCGCCTCCGAAACCCCCGCCATCTACCGCGGCGAGTTCCTCGCGTACCGGATCCTCAACGCCCTCGAAGCTGCCGGCACCGTGGCCGCCGCGGCCGGTTGGACCGACGACGAACGCCTCGCCCACGTCCGCGCCTTCATGGCCACCCGCTTCACCGAAGGCTACGCCAAGGGCGTCCACGACCTCGACGCCGCGCGGCTCCTCGGCGCGTTGCTCGAGCTCCATCAGAAACTCGGCCCGCTCCGCCATCCGCCCCCCGCCCGCGCCTGCGCCGCCGTGTTTTGGTCTCTGTTCCCGGAAGGCGAGGAGAAAGCGCTGCTCCGCGCCCGCCTCGAAAGCTACGGCCAGATCGATCGCCTGTTCCCCGGCCGACACCGGGCCTCCACTCAGATCGCCGAGCTTCAGGAACGCCTGGCCGACTTCCTCGAGCGCACGGGGCTGTTTGCCGCGGAGTGGGCCGCCGAAGCGGCCGTCTATCTGCATGCGCGGTTGACCCAGGGCGCCGCGTTTGTCGTCAGCCCCGGCGCGGCCGCGCTGGTCACCGCCTTCCAGCGTCACCTGCAGAGCCGTCATTCGCAGGACGCCTTCACCGCCGCCTGCCAGGCGGTCGAACGCGATCCGGTCGCCCGCTATGTCCTCGTCCGCGATTGGGTCCGCGGCTTCGCCCTCCAATCCCCCGGTGGTGCGGGCGTCCCGCCTGCACTCCCTCCTTTGGGTGGTGCGGCCCTCCAACCTGCCGTCCCTTCCTCCGGTGGTGCGGGCTTCCAGCCTGCACGTGGAAGCCTCTCCCTCTCCCTGCCCGCCACCACCGATCCCACCGACTCCGCCGACGAAGCCGCCTGGCTCCTGCTCGACGGCACCCCTCCGGTCCCGCCGGCGCAAGACGTCGTCCCCACCCGCACCCTCGAGGGCCTGGTCGGCAACCACCCCCGTCTCAGCGCCGGCCGGCTCCCCTTGCACTACCACGAGTTCACCCGCCGCCTCGCGCGACACTTCGCCGAAGTCGTCCCGCTCTTTGAACAATGTCAGGCGCGCAAGCGCCACCTTGTCGCCGCCGCCTCCGCCCGCTTCCGTCTCGACGACTTCAAGCCGCGCGTCCTGACCTCCTTCGTCCGCAACCGCCTCATCGACTCGGTCTATCTGCCCCTGGTGGGCGACAACCTTGCCAAGCAGCTCGGCGCCGCCGGCAACGCCAAGCGCACCGATCGCATGGGCTTGCTGCTCCTGCTCTCCCCGCCCGGGTACGGCAAGACCACGCTCATGGAGTATCTGGCCCACCGCCTGGGCATCGTCTTCGTCAAGATCAGCGGCCCGGCCATCGGCCCGCGCGTCACCTCGCTCGATCCCGCCGAAGCCCCGAACGCCGCCGCCCGCGAGGAGCTCCGCAAGCTCAACTTCGCCTTCGCCCTCGGCGACAACCTGATGCTCTGCCTCGACGACATCCAGCACCTCCACCCCGAGTTCCTCCAGAAGTTCATCCCCCTCTGCGACGCGCAACGCCAGGTCGAAGGCGTGGACGAAGGCCAGGCCCGCACCTTCGACCTCCGCGGCAAACAGGTCGCCGTCGTCATGGCCGGCAACCCTTACACGGAAAGCGGCGAGCGCTTCCGCATCCCGGACATGCTCGCCAACCGCGCCGACACCTACAACCTCGGCGACGTCCTCGCCGGCCGCGAAGCCGCCTTCCATCTCAGCTATCTCGAAAACGCCACCGGCTCGAACCCGCTGCTCGCCCGCCTCCTCGCCCGCCAGCCGCAGGACCTCCATCCCCTCCTCCAGCTCGCCGGCTCCGGCTCGCGCGAAGGCCTCGAGTTCGCCGGCAGCTATTCTCCCGAGGAACTCGCCGACGCCGTCAGCGTCCTGCGCAAGCTCACCCGGATCCGCGACGTCGTCCTGCGCGTCAACGCCGAGTACATCCGTTCGGCCAGCCAGGCCGAGGCCTATCGCACCGAACCGCCCTTCCACCTCCAGGGTTCCTATCGCAACATGAACCGCCTGGCCGAGCAGGTGGCGCCCCTGATGAACGACGCCGAGCTCGAGACCCTCCTCCAGAACCACTACCGCAACGAGGCCCAGACCCTCACCAAAGGCGCCGAGTCCAACCTCCTCAAGTTCCGCGAGCTCACCGGCACGCTTACCCCCGACGAAGCCGCCCGCTGGGACGACATCCGAAAGACCTTCCGCCGCAACCTGCTCCTCCACCAGACCGACGATCAGGACCCCGTCGGCCGCGTGGTCGGTCAGCTCGCGACCTTCTCCCACGGCCTCGAAGACATCAAAGACGTCCTGGCCGATGGACTCCGCGAACTGCCGCGTTCGGTAACTCCACCGCCTCCACCTCCGCCCCCACCCTTGCCCCGCCGCCGCCCGTGACACCTATCATCACGCCCGCCGCGCCAGTGCCGGCTTCCCTCCGCCCCCCTCGGCCATCGCTCCTGGCGCAACCGTGCCGCCAGCTCCTTCCTCTCACGATGCTCCTGGCGGTGGTGCGGGCGTCCCGCCTGCACCCGTTCCGTCTCTGCCCGAAACCGCCGTCAGGTCACCGACGGCATCCGCGAGTCCGCATCACCAGCGACACCCTCCGCAAGATCTGGAGGTCATCGAAGGCAACCGCCTCCCCAGCCCGACCAACCGCCCGCCGAGAAGCGGCGCCACCATCCGCATGCCGAAGGATCCCTGACTGTCTTCGCGCCTGCGCCGCAAACATGCATGGCGGAAGCGCTCGTGGTCCACGTCTATGTCTCAACGCCCGAGGCGTTCCCAGCCCGCGGCTCCTTCTAACGCCCGAGAGCGTTCCAGCCCGGCTCGGCCTAACGCCGGAGGCGTTCCAGACGGTAGCCGGAGGTCGCCGCCGCGCAGCCTCCGGTCCCCTGACGAATGGAGAGGCACCCCAGGCGGTGCCAGAATTGCCGCGCGAGCCCACCTCCGCGACCCTCGCCTTTTCGCGCCAGTTCGCCTGAAAGCGCCATAAGCTTAAATGGTTCTTGTTAACTGCAACGTGTAACCCTGGTAAACGGTCGAAAGCCAGGTAGCCGACCCTTACGCGGATGGGGCGACCCCGTCCGTGGATGCTGGGGAGGCAACGCGCGAGCCGTAGTGTCCCGCGAACTCGGTCGCCGAACCTCCGGGAACTGAGACAGAAGCTGGGCCAGAAAGCCAAACAACAGAAGCGATTCCGCTAACAGTCTGGCATAGCCAGGTGTCCCGCGACGACGTGCTGGAAGCCGCCTGGGCGGCCGTACGGCGTAACGGCGGGGCGCCGGGTGTGGACCAAGTAAGCATCGAACAGATCGGGGCGACGCCCGCAAGCGAAGCCGCCTTTCTGGACGAACTGCAACGCAGCCTGCGGGAGAAGACCTACCGTGCCCAAGCGGTGCGGCGGGTGTACCTCCCCAAGGCGAACGGGAAACTGCGACCGCTGGGCATCCCGACGGTGCGGGACCGGGTGGTGCAGGCGGCGGTGTTGCTGATCCTGGAGCCGATCTTTGAAGCCGACTTCGAAGATTGCTCCTACGGGTTTCGGCCCGGACGTTCGGCGCACGACGCCCTGCAAGCCATTGAGGCCCATCGGAAGGGGGGCCTGGCGGCGGTGTATGAGGCGGACCTGGCCGGCTACTTCGACAGCATTCCCCACGACAAGCTCATCGCCTGTCTGCGGATGCGCGTGGTGGACGGTTCGGTGCTGGGATTGATCCGACAATGGCTGAAGGCGCCGGTGGTGGAGCCGCCCAAGGACGGGAAACCACCGACGGTGCAGCGGAATGAGCGGGGCACGCCGCAAGGCGGGGTCCTGAGTCCGCTGCTGGCCAATGTGTATCTGCACTGGTTCGATCACGTCTTTCATCGGGCGGACGGGCCGGCGCAGTGGGCCAAGGCGAAGTTGGTCCGCTATGCGGACGACTTCGTGGTGTTGGCGCGGTACGTGAGTCCGCGTCTGCGCGACTGGCTCGAGGGCAAGCTGGAAGGCTGGCTGGGGTTGCAGATCAACCGGGAGAAAACCCGCGTGCTTGATCTGCGGCAACCGGGCCAGAGCCTGGATTTTCTGGGCTACACGTTTCGGCAGGACCGCGACCAGTATGGCCGCCCGCAGCGTTACTGGAACCTGATGCCGTCGCGCAAGGCGGTGGCGCGGGAACGGGAGACCTTGCGGGGGTTGATCAGTCCGCAGCAATGCCACACGCCGCTGCCGGAGTTGGTCGGGCGCTTGAACCGTCACCTGCGGGGCTGGGCCAACTACTTTGGGCTCGGCTACCCCCGGAACGTGTTTCGGCACCTGAACCACTTCGTGCGGTGTCGGTTGGGCCAGCATCTGCATCGGCGCAGTCAACGGGGCTGGCGTGCCCGCGAGGGTGTCAGCCTGTACGCGCACTTGGAACGTCTGGGACTGGTTCGCTTGTGAATGCGTTCTGGAAAAGACGACTCCGGCGAGAGCCGGATGGGGGAAATCTCCATGTCCGGTTCGACGAGGGAGAGGGGAGCGGCGGTCATTGGTCCTCGGACCTTTCATCCCGTGCTTTCCTCTCTACTCTACCGGTCCACCGTCGGGCTACCGAGGTATGTTCACCGTCGAGCCTGTTTCCGTTAGCGCGACCAGCACGGGTGCGGTCATCGGCCGCGTTGCCGCCGAGCCGACGGCTGGCCCTTCGAGTTCAAGCTGAGGTGGTGCCTACCGCTGGATGGCGAAGAGCTCGGACGCGGGACGATGACCGACAGACGAAAAACTCCCCAACAACTGCAGCCGAAGGTTGACTTGCAGGGTGAACGGGGCACCTTGCTTCCATGAGCACGGCGGCGGAACAACTCCGAACTGAACTCGGGAGGCTGACCCAGTCCGAACGCGCGGCGCTGGCCCGGTTCCTCATCGAGTCGCCGCCGGTGAAGGTGACGTGGATGCTGATCCGCGTGGGACGCGGAGCTTGAGGCCAGGAGCGCCAGATCAGAACCGGGCAAGCCAGGGCGAGCCCGCAGAGAAAGTGTTGTCTGAACTGCGCGCCAAGTACGGGTGAAGCCCGCGCTCATCCACAGCCAGGCGCGTGCGGAACTCGACGCCGCCATTTCTTTCTACGAAAGCCGCGCGGCAGGATTGGGGCTTGACCTCCAAGCCAAGGTAGAGGACGGGGTGAGGGCCATCCAGCGAAGCCCGGAGAGCTGGCCACCCCACAAGCAAACGGGCTTTAGAAAGTACTTCGTCGAACGGTTTCCATACACCCTCTACTACTTGGAGATGCCGGACTGCATTTGGATTGCGGCCGTTGCTCACGGCAGCCGCCGACCTGGTTACTGGATGGGCAGGCAACTTGAGTGATCCTCGACCGCGCCCACGATCGCCCGCGAGTCGAACCTTCCCACATGACTGCAACGTGTTAACCCTGGTAAACGGTCGAAAGCCAGGTAGCCGACCCTTATGCGGATGGGGGCGACCCCGTCCGTGGACGCTGGGGAAGGCCAACGCGCGAGCCGTAGTGTCCCGCGAACTCGGTCGCCGAACCTCCGGGAACTGAGACAGAAGCTGGGCCAGAAAGCCAAACAACAGAAGCGATTCCGCTTCTACAGTCTGTACAGCCAGGTGTCCCGCGACGACGTGCTGGAAGCCGCCTGGGCGGCCGTACGGCGTAACGGCGGGGCGCCGGGTGTGGACCAAGTAAGCATCGAACAGATCGGGGCGACGCCCGCAAGCGAAGCCGCCTTTCTGGACGAACTGCAACGCAGCCTGCGGGAGAAGACCTACCGTGCCCAAGCGGTGCGGCGGGTGTACCTCCCCAAGGCGAACGGGAAACTGCGACCGCTGGGCATCCTGACGGTGCGGGACCGGTGCGGTGCAGGCGGCGAGTGCTGATCCTGGGCCGATCTTGAAGCTGACTTTGAAGATTGCCCGCGGGTTTCAGCCGGACGTTCGGCGCGACGCCCTGCAAGCCGTTGAGGCCCATCGGAAGGGGGGCCTGGCGGCGGTATGAGGCGGACCTGGCCGGCTACTTCGACAGCATTCCCCACGACAAGCTCATCGCCTGTCTGCGGATGCGCGTGGTGGACGGTTCGGTGCTGGGATTGATCCGACAATGGCTGAAGGCGCCGGTGGTGGAGTCGCCCAAGGACGGGAAACCACCGACGGTGCAGCGGAATGACCGGGGCACGCCGCAAGGCGGGGTCCTGAGTCCGCTGCTGGCCAATGTGTATCTGCACTGGTTCGATCACGTCTTTCATCGGGCGGTGCAGTGGGCCAAGGCGAAGCTGGTCCGCTATGCGGACGACTTCGTGGTGTTGGCGCGGTACGTGAGTCCGCGTCTGCGCGACTGGCTCGAGGGCAAGCTGGAAGGTGGCTGGGTTGGAGATCAACCGGGAGAAGACCCGCGTGCTTGATCTGCGGCAACCGGGCCAGAGCCTGGATTTTCTGGGCTACACGTTTCGGCAGGACCGCGACCAGTATGGCCGCCCGCAGCGTTACTGGAACCTGGTGCCGTCGCGCAAGGCGGTGGCGCGGGAACGGGAAACTTTGCGGGGTGATCAGTCACCGCAATGCCACACGCCGCGGCCGGAGTTGGTCGGCGCTGAACCGTCACGCCTGGTGGGCTGGGCCAGCTACTTGGGCTCGGCTACCCCGGAACGTGTTTCGGCACCTGAACCACTTCGTGCGGTATCGGTTGGGCCAGCATCTGCATCAGCGCAGTCAACGGGCTGGCGTGCCGAGGGTGTCAGCCTGTATGCGCACTTGAACGTCTGGGACTGGTTCGCTTGTAGATGCGTTCTGAAGAAGACGACTCGGCGAGAGCCAGATGGGAAATCTCATGTCCGGTTCGACGAGGGAGAGGGAGCGGCGGTCATTGGTCCTCGGACCTTTATCCCGTGCTTTCCTCTCTACTCTACCGGGCAACAGATACAAGCTTCTGCCTCGTGCCGGAGCCTTCGCCCTCGCTCCTGCTGCTCTGGGGGGCTGGGCTCGCCGGCCTATCGGTTTCGCGGCCACGCCGCTGAAGGGAATACCCTGGTGCTTGGCCGGGCCCGGTGGGGAGATTGACACTCAGGGGACTGTCTGACACGTTGTCAGGCATGAATGTGACCTCTCGCGAGTTCCAGCGGGATTTCGCCCGCATCCGGGAAGCCGCCGCTGCCGGGGAACCCGTCTATGTGAAGTCCGGCAGCCAGGAGTTTGTCTTCCAGCGGGTCCAGCCCAAGACGTGGCAGGGCGCGCTGAAAGACAAGGTCAAGATCACCGGCGACCTCCACAGCACGGGCCTCGATTGGGAGGCCTCCGCGTGACCCATCTCCTCGACACCCACGCGTGGATCCAGCGAGCGTGCGGCGAACGGCTGCCGGCGCTGGTGGACCGGACGTTGACTGCCCACGCCGATACCCTTGCGCTCGCAGACATCTCGCTCTGGGAAGCGGCGAAGTTGATCGAGTTGGGGCGGCTGCAGCTCACCGTGCCACTCGACGAGTTCTTCCGTCTGGCCCTGACGCCAGAACTCACGGTGCTCCCCATCACGCCGGCCATCGCGGCTCGGGTCACCACCCTTCAGGCCGCGGGGTTTCACAAGGATCCCGCCGACCAACTCATCGTGGCCACGGCCTTGGTGCACGGCTTGCGCCTGGTCAGCGACGACACGCGGATCCGTCGGTGGGCCGCCGTGCCCATGCTCTGGGCGACGAGCCAGCCCTGAACTCCACCCTTCCCCCTTCGCCCTTCGCCCTTCGCCCTTCGCCCTTCGCCCTTCGAACTTCGCCCTTCCTCCTTCGGACTTGGCCTCCGCCCTTCGCCCTTTCCGTCCCGCGCTTTCGCGCTACCTTGGGCCCGTGCAGACGCTCGCTGATGCGCTGGACGCGACCCCTTCCCTCCAGCAGGTCCTGTTGCCCGATCTCTGGCAGCAGCAGGCCGTCAGCGCGTTGCGGGCCGGACAGGACGTCGTCGTCCATGCCCCCACGGGCGCCGGCAAAACCCTCATCTTCGAGCTCTGGTCCAACCAGGGCCGACCCCGCGGCCAGGCCATCTACACCGTCCCTACCCGCGCCCTCGCCAACGACAAACTCGCCGAATGGCGCGCCCGCGGCTGGAACGTCGGCATCGCTACCGGCGACCTCGCCGAGAACCTCCACGCCCCCATCCTTGTCGCCACCCTCGAGACCCAGAAGCACCGGCTCCTCCAGGGCGACGGCCCGCGCCTGCTCGTCGTCGACGAATACCAGATGATCGGCGACCTCGACCGTGGCCTGAACTACGAATTGGCCATCGCCCTCGCCCCCACCCGCACCCAACTCCTCCTCCTCAGCGGCAGCGTCGGCAACCCGCAGGACGTCGTGAAATGGCTCCGCCGCCTCGGCCGCGACGCCGTCCTGGTCCGCGACGACGACCGGCCGGTGCCGCTCGAGGAAGTCTACGCCCAGCAGCTCAGCTATTACGTCCCGGCCGAAGTCCGCGGCTACTGGCCCCGGCTGGCTGCCAAGGCCCTGGCCGAAAACCTCGGCCCCCTCCTCGTCTTCGCCCCCCGCCGCCTGGCCGCCGAGGAACTGGCCGAGGACCTCGCCCGCCAGCTCCCCAATCCCCACCCGCTCACGCTCTCGCCCGCCCAGAAGGCGCTCGTCGGCGACCGCCTCGCGCGCCTGCTCAAATCCCGGATCGCCTATCACCACAGCGGCCTCAGCTACGGCGCCCGCGCCGGCGTCGTCGAACCCCTCGCCAAGGCCGGCCAACTCCGGGTCGTCGTCGCCACCATGGGCCTCGCCGCCGGCATCAACTTCTCCCTCCGCAGCGTCGCTCTCGCCGGCGATTCGTACCGTCGCGACCAGGCCGAGCAGCCCCTGCGAGCCGACGAGATCCTCCAGATGTTCGGCCGCGCAGGCCGCCGCGGCATCGACGAGATCGGCTATGCCCTGGTCACCGCCAATGAACTCCGCCTCCTCGACGCCCATCCGCGCCACCTCGCCCGCAACGGCATGGTCGATTGGGGCGCCCTCCTCGGGCTCATGACCGCCGCCGCCGAACAGGGACGCGATCCCTTCACCGAGGCCGTCCAGATTCAGGAACGCCTCTTCACCAGCAAACCCATCCTGCTCGGCGTCGAGGAGTCCCTCCAGCACCCCCACACCCCCTGCGGCCTCAAGACCGACGCCGAACGCGCGCGTCACGTCCGCCAACGCCTCCGCGAGATGGCCAACAGCCGCGGCGATTGGGAACGTTTCCCCGCCACACAAAGCCGGCCCTTGCGCGAGGTCTGGTTGCCTGACACCGCGGGCGGTGACCGGTTGCGCCCCGCCCTCAGCGAACCCGCCGCCCTCGAGAAGGTCGGGCTCGGCCAGCTCTGCGTGCTCGAGGAACGCGACGGACTCCCCGTTTACGGCCGCACCTTCACCGTCGCCGACCGCATCGCGGGCGACCGTGTCCTCCTGGTCAAGTGGGTGAGGCGCATGATCAACTGGCACGGCCGGCACACCACCCTCGAACAATGGCGCGAGCGCATCCGCCCGCTCGTCGAGCAGGGTCTTGCCCAACGCCACACCCCCGTCGTGCGCATCGTCGAGACGCCGGAAAAGATCAACGCCCAGGTCAGTCTCGCCGACCTCACGGTGCGCGTGCCCGTGGATTCCCTGGGCCAGGCGCTCTGGCGTCCGCGCGAACGCGAAGTGTTTCCGGCCGATTGCGCCCGTTGCGAACTGGTGGAAATCTGCCGCGCACTGCCCACCGGCACGGGGACCGCGATGCTCTGGCGCCGGCTGGGCCTGGTCGATGCCCGCGGCGTACCCACCCGCCGCGGCCGGATCGTCAGCTTCTTCGCCCAAGGCGACGGCCTGGCCATCGCCGCCGGCCTCGAGGAGGAATCGTATCCCCTCGACGAAATGGTCTACGAGCTCGCCAACCTCGACGCCGGCTTCCGCTTCGCCGGCGACGACAATCGCTGGGCCGGCCGGCTGGCACTCGCCTGCCACCGCGCCTACGGACTACAATCCATCCCCGGCTACCTCGAAAACGGTCTGCCGCCCAAGTACGGCGCCGGCGCCGAGCTCGTGGTGGCCACTGCCCACCAGCGCCCCGAACTGCGCCACACCCTCGTCACCGACCTCGTCGGCCCCGGCGACCTGGACCGCGCCCTCATCGAGTGGCGCAGCCTCCTGCGACGCGTGGCCCATGCCCCGGCCCTGGACTGGCCCCGCTGGACCGAGTTGCAGGAGCGCGCCCGCGACATGCTGCAGGAGACCGAGTCCCCCACGCTCACCGACCTGCCCCCGCTCGAATACACCCAGCAACGCCGCGTGGACCATCAACTCCTGCTTCGACGCCATTGACCCCGCCCGACACCGACGACCCGATCCGGTCCGAGCTCGCCCGCGCCGCCGCGCCGCTGGGCCTCGAGCACTATCGCCGCCACATCTTCCTCTGCGCAGACCAGACGGAGCCGCGCTGTTGCGCGAGGGACGCCGGGCTCGAGGCCTGGGCATTCCTAAAGCAACGCCTCAGCGAACTGGGGCTGGTGGGGCCGCACCCGCTCGTTTACCGGACCAAGGCCAACTGTCTGCGGGTCTGTGTCCGCGGCCCCATCGCGGTCGTGTATCCCGAAGGGATCTGGTATCACTCCTGCACCCCGGCCGTCCTCGAGCAGATCATCCAACGCCACCTCCTCGCCGGCGAAGTGGTCGCCGAGTACGCCTTCGCCACCAACCCCCTGCCCGCGCGTCGCTAAGTATTAAATTAAGGGCTGACCCCTCGGGTCGGACCAATGTAGCGGCGGGCAATCACCACGTTGTCAAACCACACCACGTTCACCGGGTTCTTCGTCCACCGATCCGTGATGTAGCTCTCCAGCGTCAGCGCGTTGGCCCGTAACCCCTCGCTCCGGCGCCAGTTGATCCCCCGCCAGTGGCCGGTCAGCCGGCCGTCAATCCAGAAGGCTTGTTCGCCATCCGGTTCCCCCGGCGTGTTCTCCCCAAGCATGAACTCGACCGCCATCCACCGGTCCCGCGGGATCACCGGCGCCTCGGGCACCGCGAACGAGTTGCCCCAGTACTTGCCGTCCCGCGCCGGCAGCATCTCGTGCCAGTAGCTGTAGAAGTTCCACCGGCCCGGCGGCGGATTGCGCCCCCAGTCCCCCCACGGCTCGATCGCCGTCGAGAACCGCTCGTCCCCCGCCGGCGTCACCCCCCCGCCGCCCCCACCCCCGCCCCCCCCCCCCCCCCCCCCGCGCCCCCCGGGCGCGCCCGGGCCCCCACGGTGGGGAGAGTCGCAGGCCGCGTCAAAGCGCGTGTAGAACCGGATGTAGACGCGGTCCACCGGCGCGAGACCACTTCGTCAGTCCCCGCCGGTGTCGCGGCCCAGATGCGCCCTCGACCCGCAGGCTGCGCTGCCCCAGGCCCGTCAATCCGGCGGCGCCAGCCTGAGCACCTGGCCTCCTTGTTGCCAGCCTCATCCCAACCCTCACCCAGCGCGCCCGCCTCGAAATCGTCGGCGAAAATCACGTCCGGATGACCGCTCAACCCGGCGTCACCGGTGACCCTGGCAGCCAGCCCGCTGCCCTCGGGCAGCAATCGCTTCGGCGCCAGGTTTTCAAAGCGTTCCTCCGCCGCAACCGCACCGGTGATTACCACCAGGCCAAGGAATCCCAGCGTCGCGGTCAACCCCCGCCAACGTCGTCGCCACGCCACGCGCGACCCCACGTGCCTCTCCCGAGAAGTAGCCATGCCGGTGTTTGTACGCGCTCACCCCCGGTTGTCCAGCCCGTCCCGGGCCCCAACGCACCGCGCCCCTCTACTTCGTCGGCGGGGTCTCCCCGTCCGGGTACACGCTCACCATCCAGCCAACGCCGAAACGGTCGGTCACCATCCCAAATCGCGAGGTCCAGAACGTCTTCCCCAGCGGCATCTGCACCTGGCCGCCGTCCGCCAGCGCGGCAAAGGCGCGATCCGCCTCGGCCTCGGTCGGCACGCTCAGCGACAGCGAAAACCCGGCGAACTTCAGGCCGGGATCGCAGCCGTCTGACGCCATCACCGAGGTGCTGCCCACCCGGAAACTGCTGTGCATGACCTTGTCCTCGAAACCCGCAGGAAGCACGCCCGGCGGGGGCGGCTCCGGGCTTTCCCGGAAGCGCATCACCATGTCCACGGTGGCGCCCAGTGCCTTTTGATAGAACGTGAGCGCCTCTTCGCAGCGGCCGCCGAAGAAGAGGTAGGGTTGCACGACGGTTGGTGGGGTGGTGACGGAGGGAGACGCAGTCATAGGGTTCGTTACGTTCAAGGTTTCGGAGGCAGGGGCGTGGGAAAGACAAACGGGATCGCGACCCGTTCAGGCCTGCACCAGGCTGCGGAAGCCGCCGTAGGCCATGCGCGTGCAGTCGAAGATCTGTCCCGCCGGGTCGCACAGCTCCTTCACCCGCGGATCCGCCATGATCTTGGCATTGGCCGCATCGCGGGCTTCTTTCGAGGCATAGACCACCCAGGCGAAGACCACCGTCTCCTCGGGGCGGCAGCCGGCCAGTTGCGGAAAAGGCACCATCCCTTCCACCTGCAGGTCGTCCCCCACACACTCGCGGTACTCCAGGGCACCGTGTTCCTTCCACAGGGCGGCGGCGCGTTCGGCAACCTGCCGGTACTCCTCGAGCTTGCCCCGCGGCACCGGCAACACGAAACCATCGATGTATTGGCTCATGGCGCGTCCGGGGCGATCGCCGGCCTCAACTGCGACGAAGGGCGCGCGGACCGGCGTGGCGTTTCTCCGAGTTTACTTCTGCACTGCATACGGTTGACTTAATAGTGCACGAAGGGCGTCCCGTCAATGGCCCGGGTGAACCTGGGGGAGCAGCGGACCAAGGGGGAAGCTCAAAGCTCAAAGACCAAAGCTCAAAGACCAAAGCTCAAAGCTCAAAGCTCAAAGCTCAAAGCTCAAAGACCAAAGCTCAAAGACCAAAGCTCAAGGGAAGTTCCAGGATTCCAGCGGACACAAACGGTCTCCAGCCTGCGGCGTAGCCAGGGCTAGTGACAAAGTCGATTCGAGACTGGGGGTCCGAAGAGATCTTGCGGAGGGCGAAATCCCCGGCGGCCCCCGCTCCGGCACCTCTCCCGCACCCGAACGGCCATCGCCGGCTCCGGACCGCCCTGCGCGAAGCCCCCGGAGGCGCACGCGACAAAGCCCAGGCCGCGACGCTGCGGCGGGCAGCGCCTGCGGTGGCGAGGTGGGCCCCGGGGTCTATTCCTCCGCGCGGCGTCGGGTCAGGCGACGGATCAGACTCCCCGGCCGGCGGTGCACCGAGGCGGTAAAGTCGGGCAGCGACATTTTCGCGCCGGGGCCGCGGGCTTGTTGCTCGCAGAGGAAGATCGCCAAGGAGCGAAACAGGGAGAGATTGCGCGCCGCGCGGGTCTCGTGCACCGGACAGCGATCCTCGTCTTGGGTACGATCCCGCCGATAGTGCTGGCCGTTTTCGATGCTCCAATGGTCGCGTGCCCGTTGCAGCAACGCTTCCGGTCCGGCCTCCGTGGGGCCCTGGGTGGTCACGGCAAAGCGGACGTCGTCGCTCTCTTTGACCACGCGGCCTTGGCGCACCCTCTGGCTGTAGCAGCGCACGCGGACGACCTGGGCCACGCCGGCCAGGCCCAGGGTCTGCGGCTCGGTAGCCGTGCACCAGAGTTCGCGCAAGTCAATGCGTCCGTGGGCCTTCTCCAACGTGCTGGCCTGAGGGGGGAAGGGCGCCGGGCAGGAGTTGCTCGGCCTTGGCCAGCGCGGTGGGCTGGTTGCCCTTTAAGAAGAGGAAGAAGTCCGCGCCGTTGCGCTGGGTCAGTTGCCGACAGTTGGCCTTGGTGAGGTGCGCCGCATCGGCGGTCAGACAGACTCCGGCCAGATCGATCTTGGGCAAGTGCGCGGCTACGGCGGCCTCTTCGTTGGTGTCGCTGGGCACGGCCACCTGATCGACCAGGCGCTGGTGGGTGGTCTGGAAGTTCACCAGGGTCAGCGCCTTGTCGGCTTTGGGTTTCTGGAGTTCGGGCGGGATCTCCGAGGGCGCCAGCGCGGCGGCCTCGGCCTGTTGCGCGGGGGAACGGGGCGGCGCCGGGGCCGCATTCTTCACCACCTTGCCGTCCACATGGACGACGCTCAGGGGTTCGGGGTCTTCGGCGGCCATCCAGCGGGTGAGCGCCTGCTTGAGTTCCTCGGGATCCACCCGCTTGAGCAGGCGGCGGAAGGTGCGTTCGCAGGGGACGTCATATTCGCGCCGCCGGCCCTGGCGGGGCCGGCAGTGCAGCCAGCGCCGTTGGGGATGGCTCAGGCTTTGGGCGAATCGGCCGATGGCATGCGCGCCCTGGGCCCCGGCCGTCACCGCCAACGCGATCAGGGTCAGGAGCGTGGCCAGGAGGTGGCGCACCCCGCGCGGATCGCGGGGATCGGTCAGCCCCCGGTAAAAGCACTCCCAGAGCGAATCCAAGTGATCGGTGGGTACCGGACAGGCCGGGGGCAGCGGCCCCTGCGGGTCGCGCAGCGCGGGGGGCAGTTCCGGGGCCCGGACCTGTTCGAGGGCCGCCGGGCCCAGGGCGCGGACCCACAGTTGCTTGGGATGTTGGGTGTCGGTGTAGAAGTCCTGCCAGTCCCGCTGATAACCTTGCGTGAGCCCCAACTGTTCCCAGCCCGCCGCGTGGTAACAGGTGCCGCGGAAGCGCTGGGGGTCGACGAAGGTCTCGGCCACCAGGACCGGGTAGCCAAAGTGCTCCTGCCAATCCTGCGGCAAGCGCTCCTGCACCCGTTGCAGGACCCGGCTGGCCAGATTGGGCCAGCGGCCCGGAGCGGCCAGCACGAGAAAGCGCGCCTGCTGCGCGATCAGATGCCGCCGCTCCTTGACCTGGCGCGGGGACCACTGCAGCCACTGATCGCGCGCTTTGATGTGCCAGGCCGGCGAACTGAAGACCAAGAGCGCCACCCACTGCCCGCGGTATTCGGCGACATACCGCAACACGCGCCCCACGGCGTCGGCGTTGCGCAGATAGTGCTTGCGGGTCAGTTCCTCATCAAAGCGCTCCCGTTCCGAGGCGTGGAGGAGGCGAACGCTCAGGGCCTCGAGAAGCGCGCTCTCGGGCGGATTTCCGGCCAGGGAAGCGTTGGAGAGGTGAACGGACATGCGTCCAGTCGAACAAAGCCCGGCCGGGAGGGCCAGAAAAATCGCTCCAAACCCATAGGCCCAACTCCTTTCCTACCCGGCTTGTCAGCCGCCGTGCGGCGTAGCCGGGCTGTTCCCTTCCAGGTTTGACCTCCTCCCGCCCCGCGGCGCAGGCTCTGCCGCCATGTGGCGAGCCATCCTCTGCAGCGCCGTCCTCGGGGCCCAGGCCCAGTCGCTGCCCCTTCTCGAAGTCACGCACGACGATACCGTCATCACGCAGTCGTGCGTGGTCCGCATCGCCCCCGGCCTGATCCTCGCCGACCGCAACACCAACGGCGTGCTCCACCTCGCCGCCGACAACTTGCTCGTGCGCTTCGCCCCGGGCACCGAGCTTCGCGGCGCCCCTGCCAACCAGCCCGGCGACGAGCTTCGCGGCTGGGGCATCCGCCTGGCCGGCCATCGCGGGGTGACCCTCGAGAACGCCCGGGTCCATGGCTTCTTCGTCGGCCTGCTCGCGACCCGCGCGGACGATTTCACCCTCGCCGGCGGCGATTTCTCGGGGAACTACCGCCAGCGCCTGCGCTCGACTCCGCAGGCCGAGGACGGCGCCGACTGGCTCTTCCCCCATCACAACGACCAGGAAAAGTGGCGGGACCAATACGGCGCCGCCGTCTGCATCGAAAGCTCGGACCGCGTCACCCTCCGCAACGTCCGGGTGCGCCGCGGTCAGAACGGCCTGATGCTGGACCGCGTGAACGACGCCCGCGTCTACGACAACGATTGCTCGTTCCTCTCCGGCTGGGGCCTCGCCCTCTGGCGCAGCAGCCGGAATATCATCAGCCGAAACGCCTTTGACTTCTGTGTGCGCGGCCACGTGGAAGGCGTCTACAACCGCGGCCAGGATTCCGCCGGCATCCTCTGCTTCGAACAGTGCAACGACAACGTGTTCGTCGAGAACTCAGCCACCCACGGCGGCGACGGCTTCTTCGGCTTCGCGGGCCGCGAGGCCCTGGGTGAGCTCTGGCTCGAGCAGGAACGCGCCCGGCTGCGCCAGGAGACCGGACGCGAGGACGTCGAGGCCCTGATCCAGGTGCCGGCCGGGTTGGCCCGCGAATTCAGCGCCCGCGGCTGCAACCGAAATCTCCTGGTCGGCAACGACTTCTCCTACGCCCCCGCCCACGGCATCGAGCTGACCTTCAGTGAAGGCAATGTGTTCGCCCGGAATCGTCTGGTCGAGAACGCGATCTGCGGCGTCTGGGGCGGTTACTCGAGCGACACCCTGATCGTCGAGAACCACTTCGAAGGGAATGGCGGCATGGCCTACGGCCTCGAGCGCGGCGGCATCAACATGGAACACGCCGCAGGCAATCGCATCCTTGCCAATACCTTCCGCAACAACAAATGCGCCATCCACCTCTGGTGGGACAACGACGCCGCCCTCCTTCGCTCGCCCGGCGTGGCCGGCAACGCGCGCGGTGTCACGGACAATGTCATCGCCCGGAACACCTTCATCGTCGACGGACAGCACCCCTTCCAGCCCCTGCGCACCGGGGATTCGCTGGTCATCCTCCAGCTTCGCGACGACGGCACCCACAACGTCCGGAACAACTTCTACCTCGACAACACGGTCCGCCTCGAGCACCCGAACGCCGTCGAGTTCGCCGTGCCATCCGGGCTCGAGCCGCGTCGCGACGGCACCATTCCGACCTACTCGCTGCCGGCCCTCCAAGTCCTCGGCCAATCGCGGCCCGTCGGCGCCCGCCCGCACCTGCGGGGTCGCCACCAGATCCGGTTCGACGAGTGGGGACCCTGGGACCACGAGAGTCCCTTGGTGCGGGCCCTCGCCGCCCCGTCCGGCGAGGCCGCCTGGGAGATCTTCGGTGTCCGGGATCTGACCGCCACCGTTGCGATCGGCCCTGCCACCCTCCGCCGCGAGGCGGGCAAGTCCCCCGGTTCCACCATCGTCCGGTTGCTGGCCAACCCGGGCGTCACGCCCTACCGCTTGCAGTTGCGCGGCGAGGACTTCGCTCGCGAACTCGCCGGCTCGCTCGTGGTCGCGCGTTGGGACGTCACGTTCTTCCCCTGGACCAAGGACAAGGACCCGCGCGAACACCCCGCCGCCTGGCGCGAACTCGCCGCCGGCCCCGAAGCCGTCACGGTTCAGCTTGGCGCGCTCGACTTCAACTACGGCTGGCGCGGTCCCCGGGATCTCGGCCTTGCGGAGGAAGTCACTCGCCGGGGCCCGGGCGGCGACCATTTCGGCATGATCGCCCGCACCCGCCTGCCGTTGCCGGCCGGTCGCTGGCGGGTGACGACGCTCAGCGACGACGGCATCCGCGTGCGGGTGGAGGGACGGACCGTGCTTGAGAACTGGACGTGGCACGGCCCGACCAGGGATGTGGCGACGTTCGACCAGCCGGTCGATGGCGAAGTCGCGCTCGAGGTCGAACACTTCGAGATCGACGGTTACGCCGTCCTGCGATTGGACCTCGAACCGGTCCTGTGATTTCTTGCGTTCGTTGCGTGCCTCCATGGAAAAGCCGCCCGTCATCGACGTTGAAGTGGTCACCGACGAACCCCGCGCCGGCTATCGCCGGGCGGGGGAAGTCGGGGGTGCGCCGGTGCATCCGCTGGCGGCCCTCCTGCTCATCACGGTGGACAACCTCTGGATGTTCGCGGACTGGAACGCGACGACCTGGTTCCTCACCGTGCCGCTGAGCTTCCTTACGGTGGCGGCGCCCACGTTCCTGATCCAGAAGCTGGTCAAGCGCGATGGCTTTCTGCGCGCGGCGCGGTTTGGTCTTCTCCTCGGCGCGCTCGCCGCCATTCCCACTTCGCTGTTTGGCACGCCGGTGGGTCTCGCGCTCCTGGCCTGGTCGGGTCTCCACAAGATCCTGGGCCAACCCGGAACGCGGAAGGCTCCGTAGGGGCCGGCTCTCTCCCTCGTGCGTTGAACGTTGAACGTTGAATGTTGAACGTTGAACGTTGAACGTTGAACCTTGCGCGTTCTGCCCCTTCGTCCCACGCCCCCCCATCCTCTCCTCCCGGAGCACGACCGCGAGCCTCTTCCCCCTTCCGCTTCCCGGAATTTGCCGTTCTTCCCCCAGAATCCACGTGGGCGTAGACCCGGCGGCTGGCTAGCTTGGGGCCGTGTCAAAACCGCCTCGATTCACCGCTCGGTGCCGCTGGAGAAATGAGTGTTTCCCGCGCGGACACCGCGCGTCGCGGCGTAGTCAGAGAATCCCTCACACCTCATCACAAACCATGAAAGCTCAGCCTCCAACCCCCTCCCATAACCGAACCACACCCCGTCTCATCACGTGCATCCTGGCCCTACTGCTGACTTCGTGGTCGGGCATTGCCAGCCCCTTGCCCTTGGTCGGCGGGATGACGGTTGCCTCCGTGATCACGTTCATCGGGACCGTCGCCGGGACGGTCTCCATGTTCACGAACCTCGGTACGTACCGCGGGGATGTTGAGGAGCAGGAAACCAAGATCAAAGTGGCAAGCTACTACGATCAATGCGACGGACTCTACGGAGGGGTGCGATGGGCCTTAACCCGACGATACTGGATCAACACGAGCGGCCACCCAATGTACGAAATCACCGCCATATGCCGATACGCAGACGGCTCTACGGCGTGGGAGAAGGTGCACGAGATGTTCGACTACTATTATGAGTATCGTGACTACACATGTACTCCTCAGCCGGATTACTGGTATCGAGTCCTTTCCCGCACCTACTTGACCATCGGTTACGAAGTCACGAAACCAGCACGGATGGTGCAGCATTTCGCTCCCAACCCGATGCCGGTCACTATCGGCTATTGGGGCGTACCATTGCAGACCACGTGTGGCGACAGCCCGGATTACGCCTGGCATGAGTCCCGAGAGGCTCTGGCACCTCGTCGGACCTATCTCGCGATACCGTTCCCTCGTAAGAATCTTCAGATCACCGGCTTCGAACTCACCCCTCGCCTGAAGTAGTCCTATGCGCGCTCGTAAACTCGCGGCGGTCCTGGGCGCAGCGGCCTTGGCTGTCATCCTGTTGCTCCTGTGGCTGCGCCGGAGCACTCCCCCCGGGCCGGGGCCGGCCGGTGGGGGAGCCGAGATTCCACTCGCGGAACTGGGTCGGGTGATGCCGGCACCGCCTCTGAAGTCCTCCTCCCTCGCTCGTGTCACGCCAGTCCCAGATCGGTTCTCCGACACCAGCATGAATGGGGAGCCGATCAACCGTTCGCGCTTTGGCGAACCTAATTACATGGCTCGTGTCTGGCGCTCCCGCAACACCCTGGTGTACCTGAGGTCACCGATCCGGAACTCGCCGGAGATCCAACAACTCGCTGCGCTGTGCCGCACTTACGGGTACGGCCCTTGGGCGGTGGCGGCCGCCTACTGGATTGCGTACGAAAACCGCGCTAAGGAAGAGATGCTCCGGGACTGGCCCGACGTCGGCCCGGAGTACCGCCAGGTGACCGCGGAGATCCAGGACATGCTCTGGCAGGGTCGCAGCCAGGAATATGCCCAGCGCCTGAACGTTATCGCCTGGGACCCGCGCTTCATCGAGGAGGTCCGGAAGGTGAAGCCGCGGGAGTTCATCGGCCATCACGCCTCGGAATTCATGGACGACCAGGTGTTGATCGATGCGATGACCTGGGAGGAGGCGGCGCAGGCCGGCGAGGGACCGGGACCCCACCGGAGGAAACCATGAACCACCGAACGGCCGGCTTCCCTCGACAGCGTCGCGCGCTTGGCGGGCCCATCGGCATGCTCGCGTTGCTGCTCGCCGGCACACCCGCCGCCGTTGCCGCCGTGCCCTCATCCGGCGGCCTGCCCATCGCCGCCACAACCACCCGCACCGGGCGGGGGTTCGGACCGCTGGCGCTGCTGCCCGTCACCGGCCCGGCGGGCGGCGACCACGAGCAGCAGGTGACCCGCCTGGTCGTGCACCGCTACCAGGAGGAAAGCGATGGGCAGGCTGATGGCCTGCGATGGATGCAGGGCCGGTACTACTGGGTCGATGCCAACGGCCAGGGCTGCTACCTGGTCGAGACCGTCGTACGGAGGCCGGACGGCACCCTTCTCTGGCAGCGAACCCACGAGCCGTTCGAGTTCCCCGGCGAGCAACGCCGCGTCCAGTGCCGTACCGATTCCGGCCGGTGGCGCCGGGTGCGGTCGGAGACGTCCCTGGCCCTCGGTTACGATGTTCCGGTGTCTTCGGTGCGGGCCTACAACATGGCGCCCAACCCCCTGCCGGTCGTCGTCGGCTATTGGGGGGTGCCTGCGGCTCCGGGGTGCGGCTCGCCACCGGATTACCTCTGGCATGAGAGCCGGACGGCTTTGGCCTCCCGGCGGGCCTGCCAGCCGACCCCGTTCCCGCGCCACCAACTCGAGCTCGTGTGGATCGAGCTCACCCCCTACCTGCTCCCCTAGCATGCGAAGGCTCCGTCATGTGGTTCTCCTCGGCGCGCTGCTGATGTTGGTGGCGGCGATCGGCTGGCGCCGACCCTCGACCGCCGGGCCCCCACCCACCCCCGTCCCCGGCGAAGATGCGGACACTCCGGCCGCCACGGCGGGTCCTTCGGCCCCGGCCCCCCTTCGGAACCCGGGGATGGCCGGTCGCGCAGCGGAGACCATCGAGACGGCCCGCCTGGGGGATCCGGCGTACCAGACACGCGTGTGGCGTTCGCGGAATACGGCGGTCTACCTGTACTCGCCGCAGCGCGAGGCGCACGAGGTCCGGTGGTTGGCCGCCATCTGCCGTGCGTACGGGTACGGTCCCTGGGCGGTCGCCCCGGCGTACTGGATCGCGAAGGAAAGCCGGGTCAACGAGGAGGAGGTCGCCCGGCAGGCGGATTGGGAAGCCGAGGATCGCCAGGCCATGGAGCAGGTCGAGGAGATGCTGCTGCAGACCCGCATCGCCGACTCCGCGCGACGCCTGAACGTGGGGGCGTGGGACCCGGGGTTCCTGGCGGCCATCCGGCAGGTGCGGCCGCGGGGTTCCATCGGGCCTCATGCCATCCAGTTCCTGGGCGACCCGCTCTTGCTGGATGGCGTGACGTGGGACGACCTGGCCGGATGGTAGGAGCGTCCGGCAAAGCGCCGGCGCGGGATTGGCAATCCGAAGCGGCGCTCTAAGCTGTCGGCATGCGGCGGGTGCACTTGGTCCTGGGCAGTATGGCGGCGGGTGTGGCGCTGGTGCTGGGCACGGGCGGCGCGGTGTGGTGGTGGCAAGCCTCCCATCCGCCGGCCCCGCGCCCCGCGCGCTTCGACAGCGCGGCCGTGGTCACCCAGGTGCAGGGTCTCGCGGAGCTCGTGACCGTGAAGTACGTCATCGAGAAGGTGGTGGTGCTCGAGGATGTGAAGCTGTGGGGCGAGAACCGCATTCTGCTCGTCGCCCACGGCGTGGTGAAAGCCGGGGTGGACCTGCGAAGCCTCTCCCCGGAGGCGCTCGCCGTCGACGGCCCGAGTGTGAGGATCCGGCTGCCACCGGCGACGCTCACGGACTGCTACCTGGACGAGGAGAAAACGGCGGTCGTCGAGCACACCACAGGGCTGCTGCGGCGATTCGACCGTGGGTTGGAGCAGGCGGCGCGGCGCGAAGGCTTGGACGCCATCCGGCGGGCGGCGGGGTACTCGGGCATTCTGGCCGAAGCGGAGGAGCGGGCCCGCCTGCAGGTGGTGACATTCCTCCGGGCGCTCGGCTTCGCAGAAATCGAAGTCACACGGTAACCGGCACGCGGCCGTCCGACAGGCATCGACCAGCCCGCGGGCTACCCACAAGTGAATCCAGTGAATCCCGGCCACGGATTCGCCTGTCCCCATTCGCCTGTCGCCATCCACCTCTCCCCATACGTCTGTGGACTGGACCCGCCACCCAGCCCTTGCCGGGGAAGGCGGGCCGGGGTTGAATGCGGCCGCTTTCCGAACCGTCTGACAATCGTTTGTTATGGCCAAACCGAACCGCTGCTCGCGTCGTCATTTCCTCACCTCCACCACCGTTGCCGCTGCCAGTGCGCCGCTGTTCTTGCCCGGACGGATCTGGGCGGCCGATGGGGACGCCCGGCCGAACGGACGGATCACCTTCGGCTACATCGGCGTGGGCAAGCAGGGCCGGCATCTGCTCCACAGCTTTCTGCCGCACAGCAACGTGCAGGTCGTGGCCGTGTGCGACGTGGACACGACCCGGCGGCTGCACCACCAGAAGCTCGTGGAAGACTTCTACACCACCAAGCAGGACAAGGAGTTCAAGGGATGCGCCGAGTACAAGGACTTCCGTGAACTGTTGGCGCGCCGCGACATCGACGCCGTGGTCGTGGCCACGCCGGACCATTGGCATGCCTACCCGGTGGTGGCAGCGGCGCGCGCCGGGAAGGACATCTTCTGTGAGAAGCCCCTGTCCCTGACCATCCGCGAGGCGCGGGCGATGGTGAACGCGGTGCGGGAAAACCAGCGGGTGTTTCAGACCGGCTCGATGCAGCGGTCCGATGGCGCGTTCTGGAAGGGCTGCACGCTGGTCCGCAACGGGGCCATCGGCGACGTGCGGGAGGTCTATGTATCGGTGGGCGGCCCCAGCAAGTGGTGTGACCTGCCCGAGGAACCCATGGAGCCGGGGTTGGACTGGGATTTCTGGCTCGGCCCCGCTCCCGTGCGGCCCTACAACTCCGTGCTCAGCCCGCGCGGCGTCCACGACCATTTCCCGAACTGGCGGGGCTACCGCGAGTACTCGGGCGGGGGCATGACCGACTGGGGCGCCCATCACTTCGACATCGCGCAGTGGGGCCTGGGGATGGACGAGAGCGGCCCCGTCGAGGTGCTCGCCCCGAACGGCGCGGACGTGAAGCGGCTGACCTTCAAGTACGCCAACGGGACGGTGATGTATCACGGGGGACTGGAGGGCTACCGGTTCGGGGCGGTGTTCGTGGGCACCAAGGGCAAGGTGTGCGTCGACCGGGGACGGTTCCAGGCCGAGCCCGAGTCCCTGATGAACGAGAAGTTCGAGACCCTGCCGACGCAGCTCTACCGGAGCACAAACCACTACAAGGATTTCGTGGACTGCATCCGGACCCGGCGCAAACCGATCTGCGACGTCGAGATCGGTGCGCGTTCGGTGACGGTGTGTCACCTGGGCAACCTGGCGTACTGGCACGGGCGTTCGCTTCGCTGGGATCCGGTGCGCGAGCAATTCCAGGGTGACGCCGAGGCCAACACCTGGCTGGACGTCGAAAAGCGCGGTCCCTGGAAGGTCTGATCGGCGGGATCAGTCCTCACGCACCTGGTCGCCCACGCGCGCCTCGCCGCTCATCACATCGGCCACCGTGGTCTGGCCGCGGAAGGGACCGCTCACCCGGACTTCCCCGACGCGCGCAGTGCCCCGGTAGAGGCCGAGCCGCTGGCCGGCCTGCGGCAGTTGGTGGAAGGTGAAATCCACGATGACGAACCGGAGCTTCGCGTTGAGGAAAACCACCCGTCCCTGCACGGGCGTAATCGGGGTGAGCACCGGGTAGCGCGGTTCGGGCGCCGGCGGTCCCGCGGGGCGGGGAGCGGCGGGTTTTGCGGGCGCGACGCCGTCGGGCGCGACCGCGGCCGGGTGGGCCGAGGCGGGGGATTCCTTCAAAGGCGAACAGGCCGTCCCAAGGGCGAACACACCTAAAATGACCGGGCCCATCCGCACGGGCCCAGTGTGGTGGCGGGGGCGTTCCCGAGTCAACCGGCCACGAGAGTTTCGACTGTCGCAGGTCCCGCGGCCGCACTAGGGTCCGGGCCGTGAAGCTTTCCGTGAAGAGCGATTATGCCGCGCGGGCGGTGCTGGGACTGGCGCGAGCGTTCGTGACCGGTTCGGCGCGGAAGGTCGAGGAGCTGGCGCTCGAGCAGGGCATCCCGGGAAACTACCTGGTGCAGATTCTGCTCGAACTGAAGACGAAACAACTGGTGCGGAGTGTCCGGGGCAAGGACGGAGGGTATCTGCTCGCGCGCCCCCCGGGCGAGATCACGTTGGGCGACGTGATGCGCGCGATGCACGGCGAGGTGTTGGATCCTCCGGCGCTGGGCGACCCCCAGTGTCCGCTCGAGTTGCGCGAGGCGTGGGCACGGCTCAAAGCCGCCGCGGAGCAGGCGGCCGACAGCTTGGACTTCCAATCCGTGCTCGATCAGTCCGGTGACCGCGAAAAGATGTACTACATCTGAGCACCCGGGATCGCCGTGAATCCCCTGGCGCAAGTCCTCCGCGACGAGATCGAGGCCAACGGGCCCATCGGGTTTGACCGGTTCATGGCCCTCGCGCTGTACCATCCCGAGCTGGGCTACTACGAACGGGCCCAGCCGCGGCTGGGCCGCGAGGGGGATTACTACACCAGCGTGAGCGTGGGACCGGTCTTCGGCGAACTGCTCGGATTCCGCCTCGCACGCTGGCTCGCGGAACTGGGGGACGGGCCCCTGCACCTGGTGGAAGCAGGGGCTCACGATGGTCGGCTGGCGACGGATCTGCTCACGTACTTCCGTGCCTGCGAACCCGCCCTGGCGTACCGCCTCGAGTACTGGCTGCTCGAGCCTTCGGAGCGACGCTACGCGTGGCAGCGGGAGAACCTGGCGGCCTTCGGCAACCAAGTCCGCTGGGCGGTGGAAATGCGCGAGCTACCGCAGATTCGCGGCGTTGTTTTCAGCAACGAACTGCTGGATGCCCTCCCTGTGCACCGCCTGCAGTGGGAAGGATGCCCCGGCGGCTGGCGCGAGCTCGGGGTGACGTGGGAGCGGGACCACTTCGACTGGACGACGCTGCCCGGAGAAAGGGTGGCGCTGGCGCCGGAACTGCCGCTGGAATTGCGCACCGCGCTGCCGCGTGGCTACACGCTTGAGGTGGGCGTGGCCGCCCGGGACTGGTGGCAAGAAGCCGCCCGCCACCTGGAGGCGGGCTGGCTCATCACGCTGGACTACGGGGACGCTCCCGGAACACGCCCCCGGCCGGAACGACCCACCGGAACCCTCCGCGCCTACCGCCAGCACCAACTCACCCCGGACGTGCTCGCGGACCCCGGTGAGCAGGACCTGACCGCGCACGTGGACTTCGGCGTGATTCGCGCCGCCGGCGAAGCGGCGGAACTTGAAACGGAGGAGCTCTGCCGGCAGGAGACGTTCCTCGCCGGCATCCTCGCGGACCTTGAGCAGCGCGCTGCCCCCTTCCCGCCCTGGACACCGGCGCGACGACGGCAGTGTTTGACCTTGCTACACCCCGGCCACCTGGGGACCTCTCACCTGGTCCTGGTGCAACGGAGGCGTAACGGTTGACCCCATGCCGACAACCGATCGGGTCCTGGTTTGCTGCGCCCTGGCCGAGGAAGCCCGGCCGCTGCGACGGCGCCTCGGCAACCTCGCCCATGTCCGGATCCACGTCACCGGCATGGGGCAAGCCCACGCCGTCGCGGGGCTTCACGCCGCCTGGCAGACCGCGCCAGCGGACCTGGTCATCACCGCCGGCCTGGCGGGGGGACTGGCGCCCGCCTGGGCCCACGGCGCGGTGCTGTATGCGGTCTCCACCGGTTGCCCGATCGAGTCCGCGCTGCAGGCGGCGGGCGCGTCCCCGGCGAGATTCCATTGCGCCGACCGGATGGTGATCACCGCGGCGGAAAAGCGGCGGCTCCACGAATTGACCGGGGCGGACGCCGTCGAGATGGAGTCCGGCGCGATCCAGAAGGCCTGCCTCGAACGGGGCGTCCCTTGCGCCACGGTCCGCGCGATCTCGGATACCGCCACCGACGACCTGCCCCTCGACTTCAACCGGTTCCAGAAAAAGGACGGCAAGCCGGACCTGATCCGGCTGCTCGCCGTGGTGGCGCGCTCCCCCCGGCTGGCCGGGTCGCTGCTCGCGCTCCGAAGGCAGGCGCGGGCGGCGGCGGCGAATCTGGCCACCGTTCTCGGACGGGCTATGAACGATCGGCCGGGCTAAGCGAAGCGCTCGGCGTCGTCCGGGCCGGCTTGGCATGCTCGCTCCAGGCCACCAGACTGGCGCCCAGGACGATGAGCGCCACCCCGCCCCAGCGCAGGGCCGTCACTTCCTCGTGGCGGATGAACTTGGCCGCGAAAGCGGTGATGACGAACCCGAGGGACGTCAGCGGCCAGATGAGGCTGACATCCTTCTGCGACAGCAGATAGAGGAGGATGCCGAAGAACACCGCCTCGAAGGCGACCCCCAGGAGGATATGCCGGTTGGTCAGCCCGCGTCCCACAAGCCGGGTCACTTCGCTGACGGACAGGCGTCGGGCCTCCCCGATCTCGTGCAGGCCGTGGGCGAGCAGCACGACACCCATGGCTTCGAGGACCAGACCAACGAGCAGGATCAGGACGAGCTTGAGCATGGCGACGGGGATGCTGGCAGAGGCGTCGGTGGGAAGCCAGCCCCCGCTGATCGAAGGTCGACCGTCCCACGGCCCGCTGCCCGCCACGGACGGCCGTGGCTGCGTCCTGACGCGAACCGCCTACAGATCCCTGATACCGGATTAGGCTGGATGCCGTGGCGGACCACGGCGGCCTTGATCCGCGGGCTCACCAGCGCCTCGAACTCGTGGCGGAACCTGCTCAACGACGGATGCGCGTACACCTCGGAATCGCCCGGGGGCAACCGTTCGATCAGCCCGGCGAGAAACAGCTCGTCCACCTGACCGTTCTGGAGCAGGCCGAACACCCGTGCCGTGTGCCGGACCCCGGCACGGCGCAGGCGCGGGCGGGCCCACGCCGTCAGGGCCCGGAAGATGACGGCGTGGCTGATCCGGTAGCCCCACCGGCCGTGTGCGAGCCGGGTGTTGAGCCAGAACGGGTCGCGGGTCCAGCGCAGGGGCGTGGGTTCCGGACGCGGTGCCCCAGCCTGCAGCCTGGAGAACACCGTCGGGTGCAGGTGCAGGTTCAGGTGACCGTTGACATGATCCAGCGTCAGGCCGGTCGCGGCGAAGGCCTCGAACTGGGCAGCGATCTCGCGTTCGAGCTGGTCCCTGACTCGGCGTAGGAAGAACAGGCGAAGGCCCACCCGGACGGCGTCATCGGGAAAGACACCGTGAACATCCACCAGATCCGGGATCTGGTCGGGTGGCAGGGCGGCGCGACCGGCCACGAGCACCAGATGCAGACCGACACCCAGGGAGGGATGGGCGCGGGCCAGGGCAATGGCCTCGGCGGCGGCAGGCTCGTTCACCATCAGGCTGGCCGACGTGAGGATGCCGGTGTGGTGTGCCTCGAGAACCGCCGCGTTGATGTCGCTGGAGCGGCCGAAGTCGTCGGCGTTGACGATCAGGCGCCGCGGCCGGTCAGGCGGAGCCATAGTTGGGCGCAAATGGACCGATGCGCAGGCGCCACCAGGTACGGGCCACCAGGCGCAGTTTGGCGGCCAGGGGCAGGCGCACGCGCGGTGCACCGAAGACATCGAAGGCCCGCGCCTCGAGCCGTAGGAGAAGCTGCCAGTACACGGCGCCCATCAACTCGGCCGCGATCATGGCGCGCCGGTCCTCCGCCGGCAGCGCGGCGGCGGCGCGCTGATAGAAGGCCCGGGCCCGGTTGGCGCCGGCCTCGGCCAGGGCGCGGAAACGGGAGCTGTAACGGCCGGAGAGGATCTCGTCGGGCGTCACGTGGCAGCGCTCCAGTTCGGATTGAGGCAGATAGATGCGGCCGCGCGCGGCGTCCTCGTGGACGTCGCGGAGGATGTTGGTCAGTTGGAAGGCCTGGCCGAGGGCGACGGCGTAATCGCGGCAGCCGGGATGGCGGTACCCGAAGATCTCGATGGACAGGAGGCCGACAGCGGAAGCGACGTGGTGGCAGTAGCGCTCGAGGTCGGGCCAGTCGGCGTAGCCGCGGGTGTCGAGGTCCATCTCGCAGCCCTGGATGATCTCGTCGAAGAGGGCGAAGGGAAGCCGGTAGCGCTGGATGGCGGGCTGAAGTTCGCGGTTGACGGGGAAGGAAGGTGACTGGCCGTCGCAGGCGGCGCGGACATCGCGGCGCCACCCGGCCAGTTGCTGCCGGCGAAGATCGGTGGGTCGCGACTCCTCATCGGCCACGTCGTCCACCTCCCGGCAGAAGGCGTAGAGAGCGGACATCGCGCGGCGCTTGGCGGGGGGCAGCAACCCGAAGGCGAACGCGAGGTTGGACGCGCTCTTGCGGGTGATGGCGTGGGAGATGGAGGCGCTCAAAGCCCGGTGGGCGTCTGGCCTTCCGGACGGGGAGGTGGCAGGCCGCCGGTTTCGGCCAACGTTGGGTTGCGCGGGCGATGATCCCGGCGGCGGCGGCGGCGGCGGTGACGGTGGGCCGACGTTGCCTCGACGTCACCCTCGGCGCGGCTCTCGGCGCGCACGGGCGGGACCGAAGGCCGGCTGGAAACCGAGCGACGGCGGTGTTGACGACGCGAGTGGCGGCGGCGGGCCCACCACACGACGCCGAGGATGAGGAGAAGGCCGACGACACCGATGGCGATGAGGATGGGCATCGTATCCTCTCCGGCACCCGGGGCGGTCCGGGGCAGCTCCGTCTTCGGCCGGGTGGCGACCAGGGCCAGGGTCAGGAGGAGATTCATGGATCGCGGTCCCCGTGCGCCGGCGCTTCGGGCTCGGCCGGCAGGCCAGCAGGGATGCTGAGGGTTTGGAGCTTGTAGCGCAGGGTCTGGACGCTGATGTGCAGGTCCTCGGCGGTGCGCGTCAGGTCGCGGCGGTTCCGTTCCAGATGGGCCAGCAGGAGCTGGCGCTCGTACGTGGCCAACTGTTCCTCGAGTGAGCCGCCGGTGCGCGCGAGCGGTTCGTCGACCGCGGGAGGACGCAGGCGGTTCTCGACCGTGAAGTCCGGGAGGTGCTGCGGCTCGAGGGCGGTGCCTTCCGCCAGGATGACGGCGCGCTCGATGACGTTGCGCAGCTCCCGGACGTTGCCGGGCCAGTGGTGCGCCATCAGCTTCTCGGCGGCCGCGGGCGTGATCGTCTGCAAGTCCTTGTTGGTGGCGGCGCTGAAGTGGCGCAGGAAATGCCGGGCCAGGAGGAGAATGTCATCGCCCCGGTCGCGAAGCGGCGGGGGGCGGAACTGGACCACGTTGAGGCGGTGGAACAGGTCCTCGCGGAAGTGGTTCTGGCGGATGGCCTGGATGATGTCGCGGTTGGTGGCGGCGATGAGGCGGACATTGACGCGCAGCTCCTGATTCCCGCCCACCCGGGTAAAGCTGCCGTCTTCCAGGAAGCGGAGGAGCTTGGCCTGCAGCGGCCGGCTCATGTCGCCGATCTCGTCCAGGAAGATGGTGCCGCCGTCTGCCTCCTCAACGCGGCCGGCCTTCTGACGAAGCGCCCCGGTGAAAGAGCCCTTTTCGTGACCAAAGAGCTCGCTCTCGAGCAGCGTTTCGGGAATGGCCGCGCAGTTGATGCGGACATAGTTCCGGTCGCGTCGCTGGCTGAGTCCGTGGATGGCGCCGGCCACGAGCTCCTTGCCGGTGCCGCTTTCGCCAAGAATCAGGACGGTCGCGTTGGTGGGAGCCACGGTCCTGATGAGGTTTCGGAGCGCGTCCATCGCCGGAGACTCGCCAATGATCTGGTCCAGGCTGACGGCCTCCCCGATGCGGGCGCGGAGCGCGGCAATCTCGCGGTTCTTGCGGTAATCGCGGGCGGACCAGCCGATGGCCTGCCGCAGGCGCTCGGGATCGTAGGGCTTGGGGAGGTAATCGATGGCGCCCGACTTCATCGCTTCCACGGCCAGGGCGGAGGTGTCGTAGGCCGTGATCATGAGGATGGGCAACTCGGGCTTGCGCGCCTTGACCTGCTTCAGCAACTCGTAGCCGGTCATGCCCCCGAGCCGGGCATCGGTGATCACCATGAAGAACTCCTCGGTGGCCAGCAGCTTGAGGGCCGCTTCGGCCGACTCGACGGTGCGCACCTCGTGCTCGGGACAGACCGCCGCCATCATGCCCTCGAAAGCTCGGCGGGCATTCTTGTCGTCATCGACGAACAACAAGGGTGGCAGCGGGTCGGTCATTTGCGCAGGCGCATGAGCGTGCGAGCCGGAAACTGTAAAAGGAAGCGCGCGCCTTGTCCAAGCTCCGATTCCACCCACGCCCAGCCGCCATAAAGCTCGAGGTTGTGTTTGACAATCGCCAGGCCCAGACCCGTGCCCTTGTCGCGGGTCGTGAAGTAAGGCTCGAAGATCCGCTCGCGCAGATCCGGCGGCACCCCCGGCCCATCGTCCTCGAAGATCACCAGCACGGAGAAGTTCTCGCCCTGCCGGGTGCTGATCCAGAGGTTACCCCGGCCCTGGAGCGCCTCACGGGCGTTCTGGAGCACGTTGACAAAGGCATCCTGAAGGTGGTTGCGCTGGGCCAGGAGGTCCGGCAGCCCGGCCGCGTAGTCCCGGTGGATCTTCACTTCGTACTCGACGGCCGGGGGAAACACATGGGCAATGGCGCGCTCAAGCTCTTCCTTCAAATCGAGCTTCTCGACCCGGCCCTCGACGAGTTGGGCATAACCCATCAGCTCGGTGATGAGCCGGTCGGAACGTTCGACCTCCTCGCGGATGAGCTGGATCTGCTGGGTGATGGTCTTGCCCTCCTTGACGGTCTTCTGAAGGGTGTAGGAGGCGGTGTTGATGATGGCCAGCGGGTTCTTGAGCTGGTGCGCAATCTCCGCCGCCAGGCGCCCCGCGGCAGCCAGTTGTTCGGTGCGCAAGGCCAGTTCCCGCTGTTCCTCGCTGGTCCGGCGACGCCGCTCCAGGAGGACCTGCAGCCCGTAGCTCCAGAGCGCCACCGCCAGCAAGAGCGCGATGCGCAGGTAGAAGGGGCGCCCCAGCCCGGCCGCCAGTGTGAACGCGTCGGGCAACGCGTTCGCGTTGGCCGCGAGCCCCACCGCGTCGAGCTGGGTGATCATGGCATCGGCCACCGCACCGGCAGCATAGGCCAGCATCGTGAGGAGGTTCAGCGCGGCCTGCGGGGCCGTCGCCGGAAGGCTCGCGCAGTTGCGGATGACGAGCACGACATAGAGCCAGTACAGCACGCTGTCCATGCCCCCCGTGAGCGCCACAATCGCCGCCAGGAACCAGGCATCGAGCAGGGCGACGCCGAACACCAGCGCCTGGAGCGTCGGCGGCTTGAGATGTTGGGCCCCAAGAAGCAGCAACGCCGTGCCCACCGTGATCGCCACGTAGATCACGAACAGCACCCGGACGGTCTGCAGCGCCTCCTGCCACGCCGCATGGATCGGCGGAGGCGGGCGCCCCTCCGGCTCGAGCCAGAGCGGAGCCCGGTCGCCCAGGAGATCTGACCAGAAGAGATAATAAGTCAGCAATCCGATGACGATGGCCTTGACCACCAGCACCAGGTCGCTCTCGTAGAACCGCGCCCCGCTGGCCGTGCGGCGCGCCGCCTCGCGTGCCGTCGCCCACTGCTGCAACGAGGTCTTGTATTGCTGCCAGCGCGGGAGATTCATGGGGCGGCCACCACGCCTCGTGATGTTCAGGAACCCCCGCCCAACAGCGCCAACGCCCGGCCGGCGATGGCCTCGACCGGCCAGAGCCGGCCCACCCCTTCGTAGCCACACGCCAGGGTGCCCGTCTCGGGTCCGATGAACTCACAGCCGCGGTCCCGCAGCGTCTTGACATGCTGCTGCGTGGCCGGGTGAAGCCACATCTTGCCATTCATGGCCGGCGCCAGCAGTACCCTCGCCTCGGCATGCAGCGCAAGCGCAATGCAGCCCAGGGCATCATCAGCCAGGCCCAGCGCCAGGCGGGCCAGCGAATGCGCCGTCGCCGGAGCCACCAGCAGCAGATCCGCCTCGTCCGCCAACCGAATGTGCACCGGTTGCCAGCCGTCCACCTCGTCGTAAAGGTCGGTCACCACCGGATGGCGCGACAGGGTCTTGAACGGGACCGCTGTCACAAACCGCTGCGCATCGGCCGTCAACACCACGTGCACCGCCGCCCCCGACTTCGTGAGCAAGCTCGCCAGATCCACCGCGCGGTGGGCCGCAATCGAACCCGTGACACCCAGGACAATGTGCTTCATGTCGTTCTCACGCCGACGCCGGCCGCGCCCTCAGGTTGCCGGAGCCACGTTGACCCGGGACGTGCGCAACTGTTCCGACTCGAGAATGCTCCGCACGCGGCGCAGGTCCTCGGCCATGGTCGTGCTCGGCACCAGGTAATCAAACTGGCCCCACTGCGCGATCTCCGCGCGCGCCGCCGCCAACCGCCGCGCCATCACGTCGGGAGCATCCTGCCCACGACGCGCGAGACGCTCCGCGAGCACATCAAGGCTGGCGGGCGTCAAAAACACCGTCACCAGGGCCGCCCGCAACGCCGGCACGTTCGCTGCCAGGGCGCGGATGCTGGCGGCGCCTTGCACATCCACATTCAGCAGCACATTCCGTTCCGCGCCCAGGCGGGTGAGCACCTCCGCCTGCAAGGTGCCGTACCGATGCCCGGACACGCGGGCGTGATCGAGAAACTCGCCGGCCACCACCCGGCGGTCGAAGTCGGGTTCGGTCAGGAAATGGTAGTCCACGCCATCCTGCTCGCCCGCGCGCGGCGGACGGGTGGTGCAGGTGACCACCCGGGACAACCCCGGCACCGTGGCCAGCAACTGCTGGCACACCGTCGTCTTGCCGCCCCCGGACGGCGCCGCGATCAGGAGCAACACCGGCTGCGTGGGCGCAGGCATGGTTTACTCGACGTTCTGGACCTGCTCCCGGAAACGCTCGAGCTCGGCCTTCAGCGCAACCACCGCGCGGGAAATCGTCGCGTCGTTGGCCTTGGACCCGATGGTGTTGATCTCCCGCCCCATTTCCTGGGCAAGGAAGTCGAGCATCCGGCCGACGGCCTCCGTGGACTCAACGCAGTCGTCGAACTGGACAAAATGGCTATCCAGCCGGGTCAGTTCCTCCGTGATGTCCGCCCGATCCGCAAAGAAGACAACTTCCTTGATGACGCGGTCATCGTCCGCGCGCACCCCTTCGAGCCCGGCGGCCCGGATCCGGTCGAGGAGGTTGGCGTGGTAATCGCGGCTGACCCGGGGGGCGCGACGGCGGATCTGACCCACCAGCCGGCGCAGGGTGTGGATGCGGGTCTTCAGGTCGTGGGCCAGGTGCGACCCCTCCTTCTCGCGGGTCTTGAGCAGGCGGGCCAGGGCCTGGGTGAGGGCGGCTTCGACCAGCGGCCAGAGGATCTTGAGGCCCGCCTCCGGCTCATCCGTGGCCACCACGCCCGGCAGGCGCAGGAGACTCTCGAGGGTGATCCCGCCGGACAGGTGCAGCGAGCGGGATAGCTTGGTGAACTCCGCCGCGTAGGCTCGCGCCAGCGGCTCGTTGAAGCGGACCCGACCGCGCCAGGCGCTGCCCTTGGTTTCGAGCTGGATCTTGGCGGAGAGTCGGCCGCGGGCGACCCGCTGGTGGATGGTCTCGCGGATGCGCGCCTCGAGTGGCTCCAATTCCCGCGGAAGGCTCAGATAGACTTCGCTCTGCTTGCGATTCACCGAGCTGACTTCCACCGTCACCTTGTACCCGTCGCGGGACGCCTCGCCGCGGCCATAGCCGGTCATCGACTTCATTCGTGAGGCACTATGCAAACCCGCTAGGGAACTGTCGAACCCCGAATCAGTGGGGTCAGTCCCTGAAACCTGAAAACCGACCCGAAATAGCACAATACTATTGACTGACCCCTGGGGAGAGGCGATCAGCGTACACGCAGTAATACGCTCTCGCTGTGGCTGTTGAACTCCGGCGCGTAGAGGCACTGAATGCTCGCCACCCCCGTCTGGTACTCGCCCCGATGCTGGACCCGCGTCGAATACTCAAATACGTAGGTGCCCCGCGGCAGGTGATCCAGGAAGAAATGCGTCGCGGCGTCCCGCGTCGTTTCGTAGTACCCCAGGCCATCCTGGTACCGGTACTGGCTCAGGACGTTGACCGGCTCGGTGCCACTCCCGCGCTGGTCCTTGAGATGGACGTACTCGACGTCACGGTCCACCCGTAGCTCGAGGCGAACTACCAGTTCGTCACCCACCGCCACATTCTCTCGCACCGGGTTCAAGACCGGTCCGGACGCCGTATGCTGTTTGACGAACAGGTTTTTACGCAGCTTGAGCGGCGTGCCCTCGTAGGCCGGCACACGCGCCAGGTCCTCGAAGTACTGCCAGTGCGCACTGCCCCAGGCCACCCCGGCATCGGTCTTCTTCACCGTGATCCGTCCCATCTCGGATTTCACCTCGGGCCCCACAAAACGCACTTCGTAGAAGCCCGTCCCCGGCTCGACCGCCGGCCGCGGGTCCAGGCGTTCCCTGGGCGCGGCGGCACCCGGAGTGACGTCGCGGCCGCCGACTTCGAGTCCGACAAGCTGATCGCTCCCGAGCAGGCTGCGGCCACGCAACAGCAGCGCGTACACCGCATCCGCCGTCGCCTTGGTGGTTTTCCAGTTCTGCGTCTGTTTCTGCTTGAGCAGCCAGACCTGACAATCCTCGACCGCCTGGGCGTCCTGCACGACTTCGGCGAACACCTCAATCATGAGTGCCTGGGTCTCGATGGGCGCTTGGTACCACCACCAGCTCCGTTCGGCATCCCGCCAGAACCGGCCCAGCTCCGGATCGACCACGCTGCGTTCCTTGAGCGACCGGACGATGGCCTGGGCGGTCGTCGCGTCGCCCCACCGCTGCAGCGCCAGCGCCAGGTGGGCCTGGGTCTGGCGGTTGCCGGTCTTGAGCCAATGCTGGCGGGCGCGCTCGAGGAAGAAGTCCACGGCGGGCTGGTGTTCCGCGGCAAGGGGCTGATCCTTCAGGAAAAAGCTGCGGCCGTAGAGGTAGAGGGCCTCGCTCGGACCGGGCACATGGTCCTCGGGTGACTGGGCGTCTTTCAGGATGCGCTGGTGGCGCTCGACCAGCCAGGCATCAAGCCGGGCCAGGGAAGTCAGAGCGAGTTCCGGAGAGACGTCCACCCCCAAGTGGCGAAGGCGGCCGAAGCCGGCGACGAGGTACAAGGTGATGTAGTCGTTCCGGGGCCCGCCGGGGAACCAGGACCAACCGCCATCGGCCGCCTGGGCCTCGCGGAGCTGTTCCCAGGCGCGGCCGAGTTCGGCGCCGAGCCGATTGTCATCAAACAACACGCCCACGTCTTTGCGGGCCTGGCTCTCGTTCCGCGCCTGCCGCAGCCAGGGTGACTCCTCGAGCAACACGCTCTTGATCTCGGGGTTCTTTTCGAGCGGGCTGTCCAGCGCGGGCGTGTTTTTCCAGAGGTCGAAGACGCGCCGGATCTTCGGGTCGGAGTTCGCGATGAACCGCGCCAGTGCATTGGCGTAATAGCGGTTGAAGATCTGCTCGCTGCACTCGTACGGGAACTCCATCAGATACGGCAAGGCCAACACGGCGTACCACGCCGGCTGGGACACCATCTGCAACGTCAAGCTCTGATGGCGCAGCGTCGGCGACTGACCCGCCTCGAGCAGCGGAGCGAACGCGAAGGTCTGCGTGGCCGGCCCGCGGATCGGGAGGGGCAGGGATTCAGTGACCAGGACCCTCCGGCTGAGCACTGGCAGAAAGCCCTCCTCACCGTCGGACAACGTCGCCGAGGCCCCCACCACCTTGTAGGTCAGCACCGACAGATCATCCGGCACGGTCAGCCGCCAGGCGAAGGTGCGGGACTCGCGTGCCGGAACGTCGAACGACTGGTCGGGCACGTGGTTGCCCAGCAGCGCGTCGGCCGGTTGTTCGTTGAGCCCGTTCTGGAAGGTCAATCTTACCTGACCCTGCTGGGGTTGGTCGCCCTGGTTGGTCACCTTCACGGTGAACTCGAGCACATCGCCCTCCCGCAGGAAGCGCGGGGGGTTGGGCTGGACCATGAGATCCTTCGCCGTGACGGCGCGGGCCCGGAGCAGGCCGGCGCGCAGCGTCCGGTCATGCGCGAAGCCCAGGAACCGCCACTCGGTGAGCGCCTCGGGCATCTTGAACTCCAGCCGGACGACGCCGTTCGAATCGCTCGTCAGGTGCGGGAAGAAGAACGCGGTCTCGTTCAGGTTACGCCGCGCGCTGACCTGGCTGAGATCGACCTTGGCCGGCCCGGCTCCCGCCCCGCCGCCAACCCGCCCTTCGAGGTCCACGAACCCGGCTTTGCCACCCACCCCGAAGGCAGGCGCCTCCTCGGCGTCCAGCATCTCCCTCATCGGGACGGCCATGGGTGCGGCCACCGTCGCCGTGACCGCGCCTTCTGCCACGGCCAGGTCCATGACGCGCGCGCCACTCTCCATGCCTCCTCGAGCCGCCAAACGTCGCATGAACAGCATCATTCCGCGCTGGGCCTCCGGCGGCAGGCTGCGATAGCTCAGCTCGACCGGCATCTGAGCGACCCGCCAGTCGTACCGAAAAACCCCGAACGGGCGGCTGCTGTTCGCAAAGGTGGATCGGATCCTCGAATGCTCCTCCCGAAACACGCCGAAACCCGGCGGCCAGTCGTGGTACGAAAAGGCATCCAGCGAGGCGTCGTAGAGCGTCGCCACCAACTCCGCCGCCACCCGCTCCGCCCGCGACCCCTCAGCCTTCGGACTCCGGATCTCGAGCGCCCAGGTCTCGGCCTGGCCCGGCTGCAGCTTCGAGGTGAAGTGCGACCAGCGCAGCTCCAGTTCCTTGTTCTGCCAGGGCACGCGAACGTCGCGGGTCGTCACGTAAGCACGGTTCTCGCGGACGAAGGTCACCAGCAACGTGAACCCGCCGCGCATCGCCTCGCTCACGGTCCGCTGGATCTGAGCCTGTGTGGCGCCGGGCCGCGTCCAGAAGCGTTCGAGGAACCGGCCCCGATGTTCGATCTCAATGAACGCCCGTCCGGTCTCGTAGCCAGTGCCCCACAGGGCCTTGAACTCCTCACCCGGCTGGACTTCCCAGGTCGGGGCGTCGAGGAACTGCGGCACCTTGATCCCGAACCGGCTGGCCGCCGGGTTGACCACCTGGAGCGGTCGGCGTCCGGTGACTTTCTTCCCGAAACGATCCTGGGTCTCGAGCAACACCCGATAGGCGCCCGCGGTGAGCGGGACAGCCACGGTGGCCACGCCGTTGGTGTCCGTGGTGAAGCCGCGCTCGGCCACCACGGGTCCGAGGGGCCATTGGTTGGGGTCGGCCAGATCGGGCTCGGGGGCGTCTTCTGCCCGACGGGCCGGGTCGCGGACAACCCGGGCCTGCATGGCGAGCCAATCCGGACGGACAGGGGGGGCGAGTGAGCCGCGGCTGACCCGCTCTGGCGGCACGAGCGCATGCACCTTGAGCACGCCCTCCGCCACCTGCGGTTCGCCATCGAGCGTGGTGGTGCGGACCTCCAGACGTACTGGCTGATCCTCCGTCAGCCAGTCCGCGGCGTTGAGGCGCGCTTCCAGCGCGCTATAGCCGAGCCGGACCACGCGTGAATCGGAGCGTGTCTCGCCTGCCCCGTCGGTCACGTCCGCGTACACGGCGAATTCGAAGGTGGGCTCGTCGCTTTCCGGAACCGTGCGGTCTGGTTGCGCCACAAAGCTCACGGTGAAGCGTCCGTCGGTGCCTGTGCGCAGGCTGCCGTGCGCGATTTCCTGGCCCTCGTGTTGCGGCCCGCCGCGGCTGCGCCAGCCCCAACCCCACCACCACGGCATCACGACCTGGCGCACGACGCGGTATTGCACCTCTGCCCCGTCAATGGCCGCGCCGGTGTAGGCGGTGGCCTGGCCGGGCACCTGGACGTCCCCGCCCAGCTTTGCTGCCATGGCAGGCGCGGCGAGTTGCACCTGGAACTTCGGCCGTTTGTACTCCTCGACCGACACCGACGCCCGTCCCTGGGCCCCCTCCACGACCACCAGTTGCATTTGGCCGGCCAAGCGGTCGCGCGGGGCCGTGAAGCTGCCGCTGAAGGAACCGTAATCGTTCGCGCGATGCTGTTGCCGCGCGATCTCCTGCCCATTCACATCGAGCAAGGCCAGCGTCACGCGCTCGCGCCCCAGCGTGGCGTAGTTGTCCGCGTCCTGGTCCACGCGCAGGCAGATGCCCTTGTATTGGATGGTCTGCCCCGGCCGGTAGATGGCCCGGTCGGTGAAAAGCACGGTCTGCGTGAAGGGCCGCCGCCCCTGCTCCTCATCCCAACGGCTGTATTCGTCGGCCGTGGCGACGGATTGGCCACGCGCCGTGGCTTTGACAAGAACGTTGCGCCGGGCCGGGACCCGCAGGGTGAAGAAGCCGTTGGCGTCGGTGAGGGCGGTCGGAATGGGAATCCGGTTGCCCTGGTTGTCCAGGTGCCAGGCCTTGACCTCAGCCTCGTCCACCGGTCCGCCGCTGGCGGCGTCGAGCACAAACCCCTCAAGCTGGCTGGCGCGATTGCGGATCACCAACGCCAGGTCGCTGACCCAGATGTCCGTCATGGACAGTTGGTTGTTGTGGTCGCTGAACGTTTCCTCGTGGCTGGCCACGAGGAAATAGAACCCCGGCTTGAGGGAGGTCGGCGCCGGCAGATCGACGACGCGTTCCCGGAAATCGGTCGTCGGCGGCAGCGGGTGGGACCACGCCAGCGCGGGAGTCCGGTTCAAAACCGCGTTGCGCTCGGCCGCGCTGAGATTCTCCGGCCGCCGGTGGCGGCGATCAAGAAACTCATCCCAGTCCCAGGGCACGGCGCGGAACCAGATGTTCGTCACGTTCCGGTAGCGCACCTGCAGGGTGGGCCAGGGCGCATTCCACACGCGCTCGGTCACCACGCCGGCGGAGCGCGCCTCGATGCGGGCGATGAGATTGGCGCAGAGCTTTCCGCCCGCGCTGGCGGGGTGCGCCGTGGCACCGCGGCGGGCGAGCGTGTGGGCCTCGGCGAACTCGCCCTCCTGATAGCGCGCCTCGGCCCAGTAATGCAGGGCGCGGGCTGCCAGCTCGTGGTCGCCGTTGACCTCGGAAAAGCGTTTCAGCGCGCCCTGGTAACGTGCGTCCCGGCTTTCGCCGAAGGCCACGTTGCTGCCCCACACGAGCCGGGCCAGGTCCGCGTCCAGGCGGGCGCTGGGATCCGCGTCGCTGCGGTGGAAGGCAAGCAGCGCCTGGTACAGTTGAATCGCCCTCAGCGCCGGGGCGTTGGTCTCGGAGGTGACCGGCTTCCAGGCAACGAACGCGTCCGCGTCGTCGAAGATCGGACTCTCGGCCGGGATGGTGAAGGCGTCTTGCGGCCGCGCGCCGGCCTGTTCGCCGGCGGTGTGGAGCGCGAGGGCCTCGTGGGCGATGAAGTCGTAAAGGGTCGGCCGGTAGGTGTCGGGTAGCGACCCGCGGGTCAGGAACTCATCGAAGACCGCCACAGGCGTGGCTTGAAGTTGACGGTCAGCAGCCAGCGCGGCGGTGAACTGGGCGTCGATGGTCGCGAAAAGCCGCTGCAGATCCCAGGTGGTGAAGTCCTCGCCCGGCGCCTCCGCGGTGGCCGTACGTTCGAGGAAGCGCCAGCGGTTCTGTTGGAAGTACTGCCAGTACCAGGTGGCCAGCACCGTGTGGAGCAACGGCCGGATCTCGACGGGTGCTTCGGCCAACGCCGCTTCCAGCCGCCGGATCTTCTCCTCGGGTTGCCCCCCCTGGATCTCCGCTTCGAGGGCGATCTTGCGGACCAGGGCGCGCGTAGCCTCCGCCCAGGCCCTGTCCGCCAACGCGGCGCGCAGGAGCGGTTCGAGCACGGCCAGGGCGCTCTGGGGCAGGCCTTGTTGCACGGCCTCCTCGACCTTCTTCCAGTCGCCCTCGCGGGGCGTCGCCGCTCGCAGATGGGGAGTGATCATGGCCAGCAACACCATCAACAGGACACGCTTCATAATCGGGTAACTTGACGACCGTACGCTCCCTGCGCATTGGACTTCATCCGTCCAACACCCTGCAGGATCGACACGGCGGTCGCGAGAAGATTAGACGGAACTTCCGCGCCGGTCACTGGACGAGCTGATCCGGATGCGGTTCGTGGTCGTTGTTCCAGCGGCGCAGCGCGGCATCGGACTTCTCGAAGAGCCTGGCGTGCGGGAGGTTTTCGGCGTGACCGTCGCTGAAGAGCACCTGGAAGCGGCCCTTGTGCCGCTGCCGCGTGGCTTGCAGGATGCCGGCCGTGCCGCCAAAGCCCGGACCGGTCGAGCGATACCACGAGTTGAGGTCGAGTCGGGAAAAGCCGGTGTAACTCGTGGGCGCCGCGACGCCGTACAGGGCCTTCACGATGGGTCCCAGGAGCCACATCAGGTTGGCGTCGCCGAAGGCGATCATCCCCGCGGGGTTCACGACCTGGGCTTCGCGGATTGGCACGGCGGAGTCCCAGTTGTCCGGTTCGGCGAGGTAGCCCCCGAGCCCCAGCCGACTGAAGGCGAACTGGACGCCGTTGGCGTTGTAGCCGTAGCTCCCCAGCGGGTCGCCCAGGTCGGTCGGGGGCAGCGTCAGCCCTTTGTAGGACGGACAACGGTAGAGCTCGTTGGTCCAGTCGCTTTGGGTGTAGGGACGCAGTTCCTGGTGCCAAAACCCCAAGGGAACCAGGAAGCCGTCCTGATCAAAGGTGTAGATCGGGTACGCCCGGTAATCCTCCACGTACATGGCCAGCCCGAGGCTGAGCTGCCGCAGGTTCCCCAGGCAACGCACCGTGCGGCCGGATTCCTTGGCCGCCGACAGGGCCGGGAGCAGCAGTCCCGCCAAAATCGCGATGATCGCAATCACGACGAGCAGCTCGATCAAGGTGAAGCCACGGCTTGTGTCGGCACGCAAAGCGGCGCTCAAGCGCAACGCACTCCATACGCTTCGCGACTTCCCTGGCGCAGTCATCACGCGGAGCGTTTGGAGTGCGCCGGCTTCCAGCGGCGCTTTTCGTTCGCCGTCACCCGCAGCGTCGCGCCGATTCATGGCCCGCACGGAGTTCAAAAGGGATCACTTCGATCCTACGACACGGTAATACCGGACCGGGTTGCCCGGCTTGTTGGCGGTGGCGTCGATCCGGAAGTTGCCGGTGGTCGGTGCGCCCAACGGCTGCCAGGTCTCCGCCCGGCTGGGATCTCCCGTGTGCTCGACCTGATAGGAGGTGACGCCCGAGAGTCGGTTCCAGGTCAACAGCGCGCCTTCGGGCCCGAGCGTGATGCTCAAGCCCTGGATGCGCTGGGCCGGCGGCGGCCCCGGATCCGGATGGTTGGTCTCGAACATCCGCAGCACTATGGCGGCCGTGGCGAACTCGTCCGGCGGCGGCAGGCCCTGCTGCTGCTCGGAGGTCACCTGCACCACGACGCCCCGGCCCGGACGTACCCAGTAGTAGTTGCGCAGAAACGCGGTGCCGAGGTGCTCGAAGCCGCTCCCCAGGTCGACCGCCAGATCATACTGAACCAGCTCGTTGATGCGCAGGCACTCGCCAAACCCGATCCCTGGGCTGTTGATCACCCCGAAGGCGTCCACCTTCGCCGTCGCATTGTACGTGGTCTGCTGCAGGAAATCAGCGAGGCCCCCGACGGAGAACCCGTCGTCGCCGTCCTCGCCCCCAATGTCGAGTGTCAGGGTGTTGGTGTAGCTCGTCGTCGAGGTCCACTCGTCGCGGTAATGAATCGGATCAGGGAAGTCCCGCAGCGGGGTCTGAAACAAGCCGGCCGGCGGTTCGAGTTTGAACTCGATGCCCAACACCTTGACCGCTCCCCAAGCGGGTTCATAAAACCCATGCACCAACCGTCCCCGGGAGCCGTCCTGGGAGAAGAACAGCCAGGCCGGATTGCTTCCCCCCGGTTCCTCGGTCTTCTGCTCGACCAGCACGGCGGCGGGGAAGTTCGTGCCCGCCGGCACGCTCGACGCCGCCAGGTAATCAAACCGATAGGTCACGTCCCGAGGCCCGGCGGTGAAGTTCCAGGCTTGCGGCTCCGCACTGGCGACCCCCAGCAGCGTGCTCACATCCACGGTCGTGCCCGAGGCGTTCGCGTAGGCCCGGTAATATTGGCCGGGTTGGTTGAAGAAATCCGCGGCCGTGATCGTGGGTTGCGCCTGCAACGCCGCCGGCCACAACAGCGGGGCGGCCGCACTCGTGCGAAACATGCGATAGAAGTTCATGCGGACGTTGTTGACGGGTTTCAGCATACCGGGCCCCGGACGGGTTTTCAAACCGCCACCATCGCCTGCCCGGCCGCCCCGGGCGGCCCCGGCCGACGGCGACTTATGCCAAATGAAAGCCATTACCATGCCAATATCGCGAGTCCTTTCGCACCGCAAACCCCGTCAAAACCCCGCAAAAACCGGCGCGGCATTGACTTGCACCACCTCTCCGATTTACTAGCTCCCAAAACGGCAACTCAACAAAGCCTTTATGCCCGCCAAACCCGCCGAGAAAACCCCCGACAAGCCCGCCGCCGAAAAGCCCCCTGCCGCCGACAAAGCCGGTGCCGAGCTCGCCCGCCTGACCGCCGCCCGGCAGCGGGACCTCGACGCCGCCATCTCCACCATCACCAAGGCCTACGGCGAAGGCAGCATCATGCGCCTCGGCGACGAGCGGGCCAAGGTCAAGATCGATGTCATCCCCACCGGCGCCCTCGGCCTCGACCTCGCCCTCGGCGTCGGCGGCATCCCCCGCGGCCGGGTCGTCGAGATCTACGGCCCCGAGTCCTCCGGCAAGACCACCCTCATGCTCCACGTCATTGCCAACGCCCAGAAGGCCGGCGGCCTCGCCGCGTTCATCGACGCCGAGCATGCCCTCGACCCCGCCTACGCCAAGAAGCTCGGCGTCAACCTCGATGACCTACTCGTCTCCCAGCCCGACAGCGGGGAGGAAGCCCTCACCATTTGCGAAACCCTCGCGCGGTCCAACGCCCTCGACGTCATCGTCATCGATTCCGTCGCCGCCCTGGTCCCGAAGGCCGAGCTCGAGGGCGAGATGGGCATGGCCACCATGGGGATGCAGGCGCGGCTCATGAGTCAGGCCCTGCGCAAGCTCACCGCCATCCTCGCCAAGGCCAAGACCACCTGTGTCTTCACCAACCAGATCCGCGAGAAGGTCGGCATCATGTTCGGCAACCCGGAGACCACGCCGGGCGGCAAGGCCCTCAAGTTCTACGCCAGCGTCCGCATCGACATCCGTCGCAAGGACGCCATCAAGGACGCCACCGGCGCGGCCATCGGCAGCCACGTCAAGACCAAGGTCGTGAAGAACAAGGTCGCCCCGCCTTTCACCGAGGCCGAGTTCGACATCCTCTTCAACCACGGCATCAACAAGGAAGGCAACCTCCTGGACGTGGGCCTCGATCACGGCGTCGTCGAGAAGAAGGGCGCCTGGCTCCAGTTCGCCGGCGAACTGGTCGGCCAGGGGCGCGACGCCGCCCAACGCACCCTGGTGGAGAAGCCCGAGTTGGCCCGCAAGATCCTGGACGCCATCCTCGCCAAGCGCGCGGGCACTCCCGCCGCTTGAGCCGCCCCCGGAACCGGCCCTGATCATTCCCGCCCCGCCCCGTAGCGCCCCGGGTCAGGCTCCCCGATCGCCCGTTCCCGGCGTGGCAAAGTGCTGCGACCTCCGCACGCTGACGGCGACCCCAGCCGGCTCGAACGTGAAGCGGGCGGGGGGATTGCCATTGGCGCGGAGCGACTCCTGGGCGTCGAGCACCCCGCGCCCAAACCGGTTCACGTAACCAAGCACCTTGAGGGCTTCCGCCACGATCGGATTCCGGTAATCCGTCAGGCGAGGGAAGTTCTCCGGCGAGACGTCCCCATACAGGCCGCCGGGATTGGTGATCTCGAGGCGGTCGCTGAAGCGATGGAAGCGCACGGGGGCGTTGGACTCGTAGTTTCGATGGCAGATGGCGTTGAGCAGGAACTCACGCACCGCCGAGCGAGGGAAGTCCCAGACGGTCTCGTCTCGCAAGTTGGTAACCCGCACAGGGCGAGCCTCGAGGATGCCGTCGAGCAGGGCGTCCAGGCTGTGCATCAAACCCATCAGGTTGCCGGCGAACTCGCGTGAGACCTGGACAGCGGCTGTCAAGGTGTCTCCGCCCAGCCGGAGGTATTGAACGTAGGCACCCGGAAGGAAATGGCGCGGCTGCTTCCCGAAGACCAGCAATCCCGCGTGGGTGGGACAGTCGCGGCGAAGGTCGTAGAAGCGCAGCGCGGCCAGTTGCTCCTCGACACTGCGCCGGTTGGCTCGCACCACCTCCTCCGCAACGGCTGCCTGGCGGTACCCGTGCAGGAACAGGTCCACCTCGAGGTCGTCCAGTCGGGCCTCGGGACAGGGGCGAGCATCAAACGTGCGGGCGGTAGCGACCCGCCGTTCAGTGAGCATCCGCTCCTCGCTCTCGTTGATCATGCCGCCCAGAGCCTAGGCCGACGGTGCTTCCGCCACCAGCCGCAACACCGCGTCCCGGTCCCCTCCGCGGGAGGTGCACGGCCGCGCGGAACCGTCGGTGTCCCGCCGTCCGGCCGATCCCGGCTTCTGATCTCGCGCGGCGAAAATCCGGCGCTACCATGCCGCGCAGCATCATGAGCCGCCCCAGCGCTGTCAAAGTCTGGACCGAACCCCTCGTCCTCCCGACCTACGAGCCCGCGTCCCCCGACCGCAACCCGATGTTTCTGGAACGGCGCGTGTACCAGGGCAGCAGCGGGCGTGTTTATCCGCTCCCTTTCATCGACCGGATCGCCGAACAGTCCACGCCGCGGCAATGGCAGGCCATCTGGCTCGAGAATGAATACCTGCGGGTGCTGGTGCTCCCAGAATTGGGTGGCCGCGTCCACGCTCTCGAGGACCGCACCAACGGCTACGACCTCATCTACCGACAGCCCGTCATCAAACCCGCTCTGGTCGGGCTGGCCGGACCCTGGGTCAGCGGCGGGATTGAGTTCAACTGGCCGCAGCATCATCGCCCCGCGACCTTCCTGCCCGTGGACACCGCCATCGAGCGGCATCCCGACGGCCGCGTCACGGTCTGGTGCAGTGACCATGACCCGATGGCGCGGATGAAGGGGATGCACGGCATCTGTCTGCATCCGGGTCGTGCCTGGCTCGAGCTGAAGGTCCGCGCCTACAACCGCACGGCCTTCACCCAGACCTTCCTTTGGTGGGCTAACGTCGCCACCCGCGTGCACGAGGCTTACCAGAGCTTCTTCCCGCCGGACGTGCAGTACGTCGCGGACCATGCCCGCCGCTCGATGTCCGCGTTCCCGCTGGCCCGGGGAGCCTACTACGGCGTGGACTACGAGAAGCGCGCGCGGCGAGGCGTCCCGGCCGCGGAGATCCCCCCGCACTTCGTTCCACCCCATGGTCTGAAGACCACGGCCCGGCCCGCGCGGGTGCAAGCGGATGCGAAGCACGATCCTTCACTGCCGGCCTACGCCCCAACGACCTTCCTTCTACGCCAACATCCCTGTCCCCACCTCCTACATGGCCATGGGCAGCCGTGAGGATTTCTTTGGCGGCTACGACCACCGCGCCCAAGCCGGGATCGTGCACGTCGCCGATCACCGCATCGCCCCGGGCAAGAAGCAGTGGACCTGGGGCAACCACGCGTTCGGCTATGCCTGGGACCGCAACCTGACCGACCCCGACACCACCGGCCTCTGTGCGCCGTACATCGAGCTCATGGCCGGCGTCTACACGGACAACCAACCGGACTTCAGCTTCCTGCAGCCCGGCGAAACCAAGTGCTGGAGCCAGTACTGGTATCCCATCCGGCATATCGGCCCGCCGCAGCACGCCAACCTCGAAGCCGCCGTCAGCCTCCACCTGGGGCCCCGCCGATTCCGTCTCGGCGTCTGCGTCACGCGCCCCATCCCGCACGCGCGCATCCGTCTCGAGCGGAGCGACGGCTCCGCCGCCGCCGAATGGCGGGCTCACCTCGCCCCAGACCGGCCTTTCCTTCTCGACAGCCCGCAGGCACGGAAACCGTGGGCGCCCGGACTGACCCGGCTCCGCGTCCTCGGCCGCGAAGGCCGCTCCCTCCTGGTCTACGAACCCCAGGTGCGCCCACCAGGCAAAGTCCCGCCGCCGGCCACGGAGCCGCCACCTCCATCCGACATTGCCAGCACCGACGAACTCTTCGTGACCGGGCTGCATCTCGAGCAATACCGCCATGCCACCCGCTGCCCGACGCTCTATTGGCGCGAGGCGCTTCGCCGGGATCCCGCGGACGCGCGCAACAACAACGCCCTGGGCTTGTGGCACCTGCGACGGGGCGAATGGGCGCCCGCCGAACGCCATTTCGGCCGCGCCATCGCACGCCTCACGCGCCGCAACGCCAATCCCGCCGACGGCGAACCCTGCTACCATCTCGGACTCTGCTTGCGCCATCAGGCCGACCGGCTTCCGCCGCAAGACCCGCACCGCGCCGACTGCCTGGACCGCGCCTACGACGCCTTCGCCAAAGCGGCGTGGAACCACGCCTGGGCCGGTGCCGCCTATCATGCCCTGGCGGAACTGGACTGCCGGCGTGCCGCCTGGGAACGGGCCAACGACCACCTGCAGGCTGCCCTGCGCTGCCTCCCGGACAACCTCCGCGCCCGCAACCTCGCCGTCATGGTCGCGCGCCATCTCCAACCCTCCGCCGCCCCAACCCGCAGGCGATTCCGCCTCGAGCCGGTCCTCGAGGAAACGCTGCGCCTCGACCCCCTCGACTGGTGGGCGAAGCATCTCGCGGGGCAACCCGTCACGTGCGATTCCCAGACGCGACTCGACCTCGCCCTGGACCTCGCCCGGGCTGGCTTCTACCACGAAGCCATCGCCCTCCTCGCGGCCGGCCAGGGCGACCAGGCGCGCCCTCGCGATCCCCGCGAACTCGGCACGGCCCCGTTAATCCACTACTACCTGGGCTGGTTGCATGAGCAACTCGCCGCGGCTCCCACCGCCCTCGCGCACGTCCACGCCGCCGCCGCCGCACCCCCCGATTACTGCTTCCCGTCGCGACTGGAAGAGATCGCCATCCTCGAAACCGCGATGCGCCTCCACCCGGCGGACGCCCGCGCCCCTTACTACCTCGGCAACCTCCTCTACGACCGCCGCCGTCACGACGAAGCCCTGTACCTCTGGGAGCGGAGCGCCCGGCTGGACCCGGCGTTCGCCACGGTCTGGCGCAATTTGGGTCTCGCGTATTTCAACCTCCGCCGCCAGCCCGGCCGGGCCCGGGCCGCCTACGACCGCGCCCGGCGCGCCTGTCCCAGTGATGCCCGCGTCCTGTACGAACGCGACCAGCTCTGGAAGCGTTCGGGCGAAGCCCCCGGGCGACGCCTGCAGGAACTCGAGCAACACCTCGACCTCGTCCGCCAGCGCGACGATCTCAGCGTCGAGCTCAGCGCCCTCTACAACCAGGTGGGCCGTCCCGCCGAAGCCCTGGCCCTGATCGAGCAGCGCCGCTTCCAGCCGTGGGAGGGCGGCGAGGGCGGACCTCTCGGCCAACACGTCCGTGCCCATCTCGCCCTGGGTCGCCGCGCTCTCCAGGAAGCCCTTGCCCAATCCCCGCGCGGATCCCTGCGCCGACGGAGCCGCGGGACAACCGTTCCACCCGGGCACTCGTCTCCCATCGGTCAGCGGCTCGAGACCGCCCGGGCCCACTTCCAGGCGGCCCTCGAGGCGCCGCCCAACCTCGGTGAGGCCCGGCATTTGCTGGCGAATCCCAGCGACATCCACTACTGGCTCGGGTGCGCCGCTGACGCTCTTGGCGATCGCGCGGCCGCGCGTCGTCACTGGCGAACCGCCGCCACCTTCGCCGGCGACTTCCAGGCCATGCGCACCTGCCCTTTCAGCGAGCTCACGTATTACAGCGCGCTGGCCCGGATGCAGTTGGGGCAGCGGGCGGCGGGCCGCCGGTTGCTCGAGAATCTGCTCGCCTACGCGCGCCAGCTCGAACGCACATCGGCGACCATCGATTACTTCGCCACCTCACTCCCCACCCTCCTGTTGTTCGCGGACGATCTCGACTTCCGCCAGCAGACCACCGCCCGGTTCCTGCAAGCGCAGGCCCACGTCGGCCTGGGCCATCACCGCCGCGCCCTGGCCCTGCTCCAGGACGTGCGGCGACGCGATCCCAACCATCCCCACGCGGTCGATCTCCTGGCCGCCCTGCCGGTGGCGGCCGACTGTAGGCGCCGACGTGAGGAGGCGAAGGGCTGTAGGCGCTGACGTGAGGGAGGCGAAGGATTGCCTCTGGCCTCCAACGCCTCCTCACGTCGGCGCCAACAGCGGGTAGGAGATCACCAGGCTGGGTCCGACCCACTCCCGACCGTCCGACCGCGAAACCTCACAACGGCCGGACCCGAGGCCACTCGAGTTCGAAGCCCTGACGACGCAGCGACGCCTGGAAGTCCGCCAGCAGCCCCGGTTGATGCCGCACCCGCCGTGGCGGTTCCTTCCGGGCGAGGCAAAACGCGACCAGCGCGCCCGCGGCTTCGCCGATGTTCCACTCGACGGGGTGCAGCCGGTAACAGCCGTTGGTGATATGGGTGGTTCCGAGGTTCTTGCCGCCCGGCAGCAGGTTCTCGACGCGCCGCGGCAGCAGCGCCCCCAGGGGAATGCGGAACGGCAGACTGCTCAGGTCCACGTAGTTTCTCCCACCGGTGCTCGGGTGCAGGTCGATCCGATACGCCCCCACGCCGACGCTGTCGGGGTACGGTTCGGCCGTCACCGTTTCCACCGTTTGACCCGTGGCCTGCCGGCGCGCCTCCGTGCTGACGTGCTGTTCCACCACCGTCAGCTCCGCCCGGATGCGCCGCGATTCCCGGATGTACGGGAACTTCGCCAGCCCATCCGTCGTCCCGACCATGTCCGGTCGCAGCCGCAACCCGGGCCAGCCGGTGCCCCCGTCCGGACGCGGCGCCTCGGTCTGCATCCAGTACAGCAGCGCAAGGCTGAGCTGCTTTGCCCGCGCGACATGGCGGGCCCGTTCCGCCTCGGAAACGCCCACCAGCGGTCCCAGCCAGTAATCGTTCTGCGGCCAGTTGATGAGCGAGATGCCGCTGCGATAAGTCCCCGGTGCGTATTGCGCCGCATCGATGATCCGCCGGTACGACCACAGGTTCGCCGTGGTCACCTGCTCCGTTGGATCGAACGCGATTTCGCGCGGCTGCAGTGTGACCGGGTGCGTGGTCGACCAGCTCAACAACGGCCCCGGCCACGCAGGCACCATCTGGGGGACATAGCTCCGCCAGAAGTCGTACTCGGCCGGTTTCGGAATCGTGTGATCCTCCCCCGCGAGATGGTCGATCGCGAAGCAGCACGTGAACGCCTGCTGGTTGTCTGGCTGCGGCGACGGCAGGGCGTGCGGCTCGCCGGTTTCGGCCCGCGATTCGGCGCCCACCACATGCTCGGTCCCGGTCAGCGGCAGGAGCTCACCCAGTTCGGTCGCATCAATGAAATAGGGCGCCTGCAGCACGCGCTCGCCGCCCTCCCGTCCATCCCGCACGGTGACCGCCCGCACGCGGTCGTGGTCGGTGGCCGCGGCACGCACGGCGTGTTCCCGGAGGATCTGGAGCTGTCCCGTGCTCGTGAAGGGCGCGAGCCGCTGCTCCAGGACCGCGAGGCTGACACGCGGTTCGTGACAGATCCGCGACACCCAGCCATTGCCCGGGTTGAAATGGAGCTGGGCGCGCGCCTCCGGCGTGAGCGGGTAGCGGAGGCGATAGAACGCGCGCACCTCGTCACGGTATTCCCGGTAAGCCCGCGTGCAGCCGAAGCTCTCGATCCAGGGATGCTCGTCCGGCGGCACCGCCTGCGCCGTGACCTGGCCACCCAGCCAATCGGTCTCTTCGGTCAAGACCACCCGCAGACCCGCGCGGCAGGCGGCCAGCGTTGCTGCGCAGCCCCCCAGACCGCCCCCGACAACGACCAGGTCGGCTTCGAGTTCCCGGGCGCGGGGGGTCCCCTGCGCCCGAACCGACGGAGCCAGCGCCCCCGAGGACAGGACCCCCGTGACGGTTTGGAGAAAGGAACGGCGATTCATGGCGCCCATTCGACGCGCTGGAGGCGATGCTGGCAACTCCGGAAGGGGGCTTGTTCCCCCGGTTTGAGTGACCGCGCCGCAGCAGTAGTGGCGTTACTTAATAAACGCGCTTGTTCTTTCGGCCTTGCGCCACCCGCTTATCCGGTTACCGTCCGGCCCATTCTGTATGGTCATACTTCGAGTGCATCCGAGTGCTAACCGCATGAACCCGCGACACGCTCCCGCTGGGCGCGCCCTCCTGGCGTTGCTCCCCGTTCTCCTCACCCTCTCCGCCTCCGCGGCCACCCTGCGGGTCAACCCGGCCGCCACGAGTGCCACCCCGGATGGTCTGTCGTGGGAGACCGCGTTCACCAACCTCCCCAGCGCCCTCACCGTCGCCCGCGCCGGAGACGAAGTCTGGGTGGCCGCCGGGCGGTACGTCGGCTCGTTCACCCTCGCCGACGGGGTTGCCCTCTACGGGGGCTTTGCCGCCACCGAGACAGCGCGCGAGCAACGGAATTTCGCCGTCAACGTCAGCCGGCTCGACGGCGAAGGTCGCACGAACCTGATCGTGGTCGCCAACGGTGCCGGACCGGGCACACGCGTGGACGGCTTCACGATCGAGAACGGCCTGGCCAACGCCACCGGCACCGGGGGTTCCGGTGCGGGGTTGCGCGCGATCAACGCCGACCCGGTGATTGAGAACAACCAGTTCCTCAATCACAGCGCGACCGTCTCGGGCAACGCGGTCTTCCTCCAGTCGTCGGCCGCCACGCTGCGGAACAACTACTTCGGGTTCAACGGCACCTCGGGCACCGCGCGCGACGGCGGCGCCGTGGCCGTCGTCAGCTCCAGCCCGCGCCTCGAAGACAACTCGTTCGTCGGCAACCGCGGTCGGGACGGCGGAGCGGTTCACTTCAGCACCAGCACCGGTTTCCTCGTCGGCAACTGGATGCTGAGCAACACCGCGACGCGCCACGGCGGGGCCGTGATGTGTGTGAGCGCCTCGCCGCAGGTGACTCACAACCGGTTCCTCGGCAACACCGCCGCGACCCGCGGGGGCGGCGTGTCCGTCACCGTCGGCAGCGCCAGTCTCCTGTTCAACAATGTCTTCAGCCAGAACTCCGCTGCCACCGGCGGCACCGAGCCCACCGGCGGCGGCGGCATCTTCGTGGACGACACCAGCCAGCCCAGCGTCGTCAACAACACCCTCGTGCTGAACCGCGCCCCCGTCGGCGGCCTGCTCCTCTCGAACCGCAATGCCGTCGTCGCCAACAACCTCATCGCCTTCGGCTCTTCCGGCATCGGCGGGGTCGTTGCCACCGGCCTCCAGTCCAACAATGTTTTCGGCAACGACACCAACTACGTGGGCGTTCCCGACGCCACCGGCACCGCCGGCAACCGTTCCGTCGACCCGAAATTCGCCGGCGACATCAAACTCGCCGTCGTCAACATCCTGCCCGACTCGCCCTGTCGCGACGCCGGTGACTCGACGCGCGTGCCCGTGGGCGCACTGGACATCGACGGCCAGCCGCGCATCCAGGGGGCGGCGGTGGACATCGGCGCCGATGAGACCGACGGCGTCACCACCCAGTTCCTCCCCGCGATCGTGCGGGTCGCTCCCGACGGTGATGATGGACGCAGCGGCGGGGACTGGACGCAGGCCAAGCGTACCGTCCAGGCCGGCATTGAGGCCGCGGGCCGCCATGGCGGCGAGGTCTGGGTCAAGACGGGCACTTATGTCGAGAACGTCGCCGTGCGCCCCTTCACCTCCCTGTTCGGCGGCTTCGCCGGCAACGAGACGAACCGCCAGCAGCGCAATTGGCGGGACAACCTCACGGAAATCGTCGGGAACCGCACCACCAATGTGGTGCGACTGGACGACCTCAACTTCGAGGAGACCGTGGATGGCTTCACCGTGCGCGACGGCTCAGCCGTCGCCGGGGGTGCGATGTACATCCTGGGTACAGTGCGCATCCAGAACAATCGCTTCGTTGACAATGTCGCCACGGAACCCACCGTCGCTGGTCTGGCCCGCGGCGGGGGCGCCCTGTATATCCGCAACGGCAGTTCGATCATTGCCAACAACGTTTTCCTCCGCAACCGCGCGCTCAGCAACAGCCGCAGTCTCCCCGCCGAGGGCGGCGCCATCAAGATCTCCGAAGGTTCCCCCTCCCTGCTCAACAACCTCTTTCGGATGAACGCCGCCACCAACGCCTTTGCACTGGGCGTCGCCCGGGGTGGCGCCATCGCGGTGATCGGCAGCACCCGCCCCTTCGTCATCAACAACACCTTCCTCGCCAACTCGGCCACGGCGCTTAGCGGCACCGCCACGGTCGAGCAGGGGGGCGCGGTCAGTTTCAACGTCACTCCCGAAACCCAGCCGCCCACTTCTCGCTTCCTCAACAACCTCCTCGCTTACAACTCTTCCGGCGCATCCTTCTCCGGCGGCGTGCCCCGGATCGCCCACAACCTCACCTGGGGCAATACCCGCGCCAACTACGAGCTGATCCCCGACCCCACCGGAACCAATGGGAACCTCAGCCTGCCGCCCAAACTGGTCGGCCCCTATGGCGACCCTCATCTCGCTTCCGATTCTCCCGCCCGCGACGCCGGCGACACCTCCGTCGTCCAGGCGGACTGGCTTGATCTCGATGGGAAGAGCCGCGTGTCCGGTGACAGCGTGGACATCGGGGCAGACGAGTACGATGGCACGGTTTACGAGATCGCTCCGCGGATCTTCTACGCTGCGCCCGAGGGAGACGACGCCCGCCCCGGCACCACCTGGGCCACCGCCAAGAAATCCGTCGGCGCTGCCCTCGCTGCCGCCGCACTCGAAGGCGGTGAGGTCTGGGTCAAGACTGGTACCTACCGCGAGCGGGTCCGCGTCGAGCTGTTCACCTACCTCTACGGTGGGTTTCAGGGCAACGAGACCCAGCGCACCAACCGGAACTGGAATACCCGCCCCACCATCCTGGACGGCGGCGCAAACTCCAGCACCCCGCTCCCGGGAGCCTCGGTCGTGTCGGTCATCGGCACCGACGGCTACGCCGCCGTGGACGGCTTCACCATCCAGAACGGCGCCGCACGCTTCGGCGGTGGCCTGAACATCCTCGGCTCGCCCGTCATTGCCCACAACCTCATCCGCTTCAACGTCGCCGTCAGCGGGGCCAGCACCTTGTTGGCCGCGGGCGGTGGCTTGTATGCGACCGCCGGTTCGCCCACCATCGCCAACAACGTCTTTGTCGGCAACCGAACCCCCACGAACTCAACCCTCTACGGTCGCGGCGGGGCCTTGTATTTCGACACCCCGAGCGGTTCCCTGCCCCGGGTGGTTCACAACACGTTCCTGGACAACACCGCAGCCAGCGGCGGCGGACTCTTCCTCGCCACCGGCACGACCGCCCGGATCGCCAACAACATCGTCGCCTTCGGTTCCTCCGGCCTCGCCGCCGCCTCGCCCGGAACCGTGGCCACCTTCAACTGCGTCTTTGGCAACGCGACCAACGACTATGCCGGCATCGCCGCCGGCTCCGGCAGCCTCTCCGCCGACCCCCGCCTGGTCGCCTGGCGCAGCGGCAACTACCGCCTCCGCGCAGATTCTCCCTGCCTCGAAGCGGGCGACCCCACCATCGACGCCGGCACGCTCGACTTCTACGCCGAACCCCGACGCGTCGCGGAACGTCCCGACCTCGGCGCCGATGAGTTCTCCGGCCCGGCGCAGGCTGACTTCGAACTCGTGCTCAGCTCGCCGACTGCCAACCAGGTGTTCGTCGCCCCCGCCACGGTGTTCCTCTCGGCAATGCCCGTGGGGGGCACTTCCGCTCCCGCTTACATCGAGTACCTCGCCAACGACCAACCGCTGGCCGTGGCCACCACCGCCCCCTTCGAGGCCTTCGCCCCCAACCTCGTCGCCGGTGAATACCACATCGTGGCCCGTGCCGTCACCACCACCGGCGCCATGCGTATCGCCACGCCAGTGGACATCTCCGTCCGTATCCCGCCGGGCAATGTCCCTCCCGTCCCCACCTTCTCCACCCCGCGCAACGACCAGAAATTCGCCTCCCCGGCCACGGTGCGCGCCACCTTCAGTTGGACCAAGCCCGGAGGCCGCGTGATCGCTTGGGACCTGTTCGCCAATGACGCCCTGATCGCCTCGAACCCCCAAGTCCCCGACGGCACCACTTCTGCCACCCACACCCTCGCCGGCCTCAACACCGGCAACTACCGCCTCACGGTCATCGTCATGGACAACGTGGGCGCCAAAGGCACCAACGCGGTCAACTTCGAGGTGCTGCGCGGCGACCCGCTCCCCTCGGTGGCCTCCGCCCCGCAGCGCCAACCCGACGGCAGCGTCGTCATCCAGTTCAGCACCCCGTCCGCCGACGCTGACTACGTCCTCGAAAGCACGACGGATTTCAAGCAGTGGACCCCCCGCTCCACTACCCGCGGCCCGGCCCCGATCATCCTCACCATCCCCGCCGGCCAGTTGAAGGCCTCCGAGGCCTTCCGCACCCGGGGCAGCTATCCCTGAACGGGCCGCCCGAGACTGATCATCTGACGTAGCGCACTCACCCGCTCCCGTACCTGGGAGCGGGTGCTTTTTGTGGTCCGCGTCAGCCCGAAACCCTCGCAGCAAAACGACGCCACTACGGCCCCGTGCAGCATCGCCAGGCGCAGGTTCGCCTCGATCCCGCCCCGAGCCGATGCCAGGTAGCCGATCAAACCGCCCGCGAACGAATCCCCCGCACCGGTCGGATCCACCACTCGTGCGAGCGGAAACGCCGGACACAGGAACCACCCGCCCGGGCCGGACAGCATCGCGCCGTGCTCCCCCTTCTTCACGATCACAAATCGCGGTCCCAACCGGTGGATCTTCCGGGCCGCCACCACCAGGTTGTCCACCTCCGTCAACTGCCGCGCTTCGTGATCGTTCAACACCAGCACGTCCACCCGCCGCAGCAGGCGCAGCAGGTCCGCCAGCGCAATGTTCAGCCACAGGTCCATCGTATCCGCCACCACCAACCGCGGCCGCCGCATCTGGTCCAGCACGTGATGCTGCAAGGCCGGGGCAATGTTTGCCAACAGGACATAGGGCGTCGCCCGATACCCCTCCGGCAGGACGGGTTGAAACGTCTCGAACACCCCCAGCTCCGTCGTCAGCGTCCGGCGGTTGTTCAGGTTGACCTCGTACTCGCCCGCCCAGTGGAAGGTCTGCCCGTCCGCCACCTGCAACCCCGCCAGGTCGATCCCGTGCCGCTCGTAGAGACGAATGTACCGCTTCGGAAAATCGCGCCCCACAATGCCCACCATCTTCACCGGCGCAAAGAAGCTCGCCGCCACCGCCGCGTGGCTGGCCGATCCGCCCAGCAGCCGGGGATGCTGCGCCTTGGGGGTCTTGATCGAATCAAGCGCCGTCGAGCCAACGACAAGTACACTCATGGTTTCTGATGGGTGATTCGTGATTCGTGATTCGTGATCCGTGATTCGTGATTCGTGATCCGTGATCCGTGATCCGTGATCCGTGATTCGTGATCCGTGATTCGTGATTCGTGATCCGTGATTCGTGATTCGTGATCCGTGATTCGTGGTCCGTGGTCCTCAGCTCCCCCTGCCACCCCAGCCGGGGGTCAAATCGGCACGGACAGTAGGTGCCGCTTGAATGCGCTGCAAGCCTGGGCCACATCGGACGCCCCCAAAATGGCCCCCACCACGCACACCCGCCGCGCCCCGGCCCCCAGCACCCCGTCCAGATTCTCCAGCGTGATGCCTCCGATCGCAAACCACGGTGCCTGGAGATGCGCCGCCGCCCACCGCACATAATCCAGGGTCACTGCCGGTCGCCCGGGCTTTGTCGGCGTCGCATACACGGGTCCAACCGCCACATACGCCGCCCCCGCCGCCACCGCCCGCTGTGCCTGCAGCGGAGCGTGCGTGCTTAGTCCAATCTCCGGCCGACTCGACTCTCTCACCCCGGCAGCCTCTGACGCCCACCGAACCCGCTCCGCCCCCTCCGCTCCCGCTGCCGCTCCCCACGGCACCTGTGTCACGTGGGAATAACCGGCCCCGAAGAAGTCCTCCTGCCCCAGGTGACATAGCGGCGCGCCCACCGCCGCCGCCAGCTCGGGGTGATCGTTGACCACGAACCAGACCCCGGCCGCCTCCGCGATCGACTGCAACCGTTCCGCGATCGGCCGCACCTGCTCCGGCGGCCAACCCTTCGCCCGCAACTGCAGCAGGTCGGCTCCCCCCTCACACAGAGCACGCCCGACCTCTTCGGGATCCCGTCCCGCGAGATACCCGGTGTCCACAAAGGTGTAGAGCCGGCAATCGGCCAGCGCTTTGAGCTTCGGCACGGCCCCTTCCTACCTCATGGGCTCGAACGCGCAATCCGGAAGCGCCACCGGCAACCCGGCACGCCGCAGGTCCATCCACACACTCCGATCCTCCGCACGCCGGAGATCGGGCTCGAAACCAAACCGCAGATACAGCCGCAACGCAGCGCGCCGGACCGTCTCGGTGATCAGGTAAGCGCGCCGGTGTCCGAGCCGGCGCAGTCGCTCAAGCACCGCGTGCAGCAGGGGCTTCGACAAACCCCGTCCCTGACAGTCGGGCCGGATGGCCACCCAATGCACCCGCCCCCAATCCCGTTCCCACCCACCGCTCCCGTACCAGGCCGTGGCCGTCCCCACCGCCTCGCCACCCGGGGCGGTCAGAAAGAACTGCCGCTGTCGCAGCGTGTCCAGATCCTCCCCAAAAACCTCCCGGTGCCGGTCGGCGCTGACGGCCTGGTGGAGATCCGCCGCCTGCACAAGGCGGGCCCACGTCGCAGCATCACCCCGCTCGAACATCCGCAGCGCGTAGCCCGCCGGCAGCGGGAAGGTGGGCAGGGCCTCCAAGTGCCGACGAACCATCTGCACCCGCTCGAGCCGTCCCGGCCTCCCGGCGGGCCCTTCGGACCGATGCGCACCCTGCCCCCCGACATCCTGACAATCCGGTCCACTCACGAGCCGTCTCTACGCCGCTGCGGGTCCCGTGCGCAATTCCTTTCGCCCCGGTGCGCCTCACCCGCCCGCAAACCCAAAGGCAGAATGAAGAATGAAGAATGAAGAATGCAGAGGGGGCATCCATTGGGGTCGGTTCGTGGCCCCTGGGCAGTTCAAGTCCGCACGTGTGGCTCCCCACGCACCTGTGGTGCAGGCGTCCCGCCGTCGCCTTCCTCCCCCGAAGCCGCGGGAAGTCGGCGTACTCCATACGCTGCAGGCCCGCCGAGGCCGGTGACCTCCGCACCGCTGGGGCCACCGGCCATCGCGGGGCCGCTTCGATCCCTGGACTCCTGGAACGTGGACTCCTGGAACGTGGACTCCTGGAACGTGAAATCCTGGAACTTCACTTGAACTTTGAGCTTTGAACTTTGAACTTCGCCCCGCCCGGTCCGTCGAACCCGCCCTTGCCTCCACCGCGTGTTCGCGGCAAAGATGCCGTCGACGATCCCTCATGCCGAGCCGGACCATCAAGCACCTGAGACAGTGGCAGTCCGCCGCCCGCGCGGCGCTCGAGGACCGTGTCCCCACGCCGGGCGAGGAACACGAGCACCCGCGCCTCCAGCGGTTCCTGCACTTCTGGGTGCTCGTCGGCCGCAGCTTCGTCCGCAACAAATGCCCGGTCCGCGCCTCGTCCCTGGCCTACGCGAGTCTGCTCGCGCTGGTCCCCATGCTCGCCGTCGCGATCGGCATCTCGAGCAGCCTGCTGAAGAAGTCCGAGGAACCGGTGCACAACTTCGTGACGAAGCTGGTCGAAAGCGTGACGCCCGATGCGAGTGCCGACGCCTGGGGTCTGCGCCGGTTCGGCGCCACCAACGAAGTCACGACTGCGTCCCTGACGGCCGAGGAGGCCGCCCAAGCCCGGTTGGTGGAGAGCACGCGCGAAGCCCTCAAGGAGCGCATCAACGAATTCGTGGCCAACACCCGCAGCACCACCATGAGCGCCACGGGCGTCGTGGCCTTGCTGGCGGTGGCGCTGCTGATGCTCGCCCGCATCGAGGAGACCTTCAACGACATCTGGGGCGTGACCAAGGGGCGCTCCTGGTTCAACCGCGTCATGCAGTACTGGGCCGCGTTGTCCCTCGGTCCCATCCTCTGGGCCACCGCCATCGCCCTCACCGGCGGTCAGTACTTCCTCAAAGTCCAGGAGTTCGTCAACCGCCTGGGACCGCTCGCGGAATGGGCGATCAACCTTGGCCTGGGTCTCCTGCCCTACGTCATCCTCAGCGTCGCGTTTGCTGCGCTGTACATGCTGATGCCCAACACCCGCGTCGATTGGCGGGCGGCGGCGGTCGGCGGCGTGGTGGCCGGCACGCTCTGGCAGTTGAATCAGGAGTTCAGTTTCTTCTACGTCTCCCGGGTGGTGAGCAACAGCCGCATCTACGGCAGCCTCAGCGCCATCCCGGTGTTCATGATCGGCCTCTACATCTCCTGGATCATCGTGCTCCTCGGTGCCCAGGTCGCTTACGCCTACCAAAACCGCCGCAGCTACCTCGAGGAGCGTCAGGTCGAGACCGTGAACCAGCGCAGCCGCGAGTTCGTCGCCCTGCGCCTGCTCACCCGCATCGCCCAGCACTTCCACCGCGGCGAACCCCCGCCCTCGCTCGGCCGCTTGTCCGAAGCCCTCGGCATCCCCTCCCGCCTCGCCAACCAGATCCTCGGCGCCCTCACCAACGCCGGCCTCGTCACCGAGGTCGCCGGGGGCGATGGCGCCTACCTGCCCGCCCGCCCCCTGGCACAAATCACCGTCGACCAGGTGCTGATCGCCCTGCGCGAAGCTGCCGGACGCGACCTCCTCACGCGTGCCGACGAACTGCGGGACCGCCTCCGCGCCGAGTTTGAGAGGATCGCGCAGGCCGAACGCTGTGTGGCCGGCCAGGTCACCCTGCAGGCGCTGGTCGAAGGCCCGAGCCAGGCTAACGCCGGCGCTGATCCCAGCCCTGCTCGCGGATGAGTTGCTCGACCGCGACCTTCGGCGGAAAGCTCTCCGGAACATACTTGAACCGCGCCAGGTACCGGAACACGTCGCGGATATGCCGCACCTCATCGCGCTTCGCCGTCAGCGCCTCACCCGCCAGCGACTTGAGCCCCTGCACATAGGCCGCCGCCAGTTGCTCGGCACGCGCCTGCGCCGTCGCCTCCGGGGCGTAGACCAGCGACTCGAACCAGCCCAACATCTCGGGGACTGGGTTGGCGGGGTCTGCCAGTTTGGCCGCCTGTTCCCGCAGCATGGCGGCGGTCTCCTGGCGCTTGGCCATGGCCGCCTCGGGCGTCAGCCAGCCGTCAGTCCCGCCTTCGGCCGGACGCGGCGGCAACTCGCGATACCAGATGTTGCGGAACCGGGTCGGGTTGCCATGGTCCTGCAACGACAGCGGGCCCTTGGCGGGGAAGGGTCCCGGCTTGGTGCGGCCCATGTGGCCGCCAGAACCTTCGAGCGGGGTGTGGTCCTGCACCAGCACGCCGTTCAGAAAGACCGTGATGTAGCCCGGGTCCAGCACCTGGCCGTCCTTGTAGATCGGTCGCCGAAACACGATGTCGTAGACCTGCCATTCGCCTGGGGGCCGCACCGGCAGCGCCAGCGGCGGGTTGATGCCGTAGTAGGCCCCCGCGTGCCCATCGGCATAGGTCACGTTCTGGTAGGAATCGAGCACCTGAATCTCAAGCTGGCCCATCAGAAACACCCCGCTGTTGCCCCGCCCCTGCCCGTCGCCCTCTACCTGGCCGGGCGTGGCAAACTCCACGTGCAACTGGCAGTCGCCGAAGCCCTCCCGGGTCCGGATCTGACCGCTGCCGGGGACCACCTCCATGAATCCGTCCTTCACCAGCCACGGCGCCGGGACGCCTTTGTCCCCCTGCCACTTCGCCAGATCGGTGCCGTCAAACAGCACCACGGCATCCGACGGCGGGCGACCCGCCTGGTCGGCCGTGCTGAACGTTCCCGGGGTCACCGCCTTGGGCTGGGGCCGGTGCCCGTCATGCACCGCCCAGGCATGATGGTCGTCGGGGGGATCCCCATAGAACCGCGGGCCGACCGAAGCCGCCTGCGCGGCCACCGACATTGCCAGCACGGAAGTCAACGTGAATAGGGAGACAACGGTTTTCACCCCGCGAGCATGCCGCCCCCGCCACGCCAGCGTCAACGCCCGTTCCCCTTCCCCCGTCAGGACGCCCACGACCGCCCGCTCGCCTGCGGCGCCCGACACGGGGCCGTGGAGCGCTTCAGCAACAAATCGCGGAACCGCTCGACATCGCAAGGCTCGTAGCGAAACCCGACCGTTCGCACCCGACGAGCTCGCGGTTCGCCGGGCCGCTCCGTGAGCTCGTGAATCGTCGCCAGCATCCGCGGCACATCCAGCGGCTTTTCGAACAGCGCATCGGCACCCGCTTGCCGGGCCAAGTCGCCCTGCCGAAAGCGCCCCGTAATCAACACGATGGGCACCAGTGCGTCCACCCCGACCAGCCACTCCAGCGTGCTCCAGCCATCCCGTACGGGCAGGCCGATGTCCAGGAGCAACAGGTCCGGACGGGTCTGGCGGTACCGCTCAAGGGCCGCTTGCCCGTTCTCGGCCACGTCAACGGCGTAGCCCTCGGCCCGCAGCAGCTTGCCCAGGGACTCCCGCACCGAACGTTCATCGTCCACCAGCAGAATGCGCTTGCTCATAAGCTTCGTCCCGGCTTCGCCGTTCACCCGGAGCGCTTCCTCGTTGCCCTCCGACGCCAGTCTTGGCATCTTCATGGCCCTAAGGCCCCGCATGATGATCAGGATCACCCCATTGTTAAGCGACTGGCATGCCAGCCCGGCGACGCGACTGCACCCGCTCCGCCTCAAGGCCTTGGGCAGGCCGCCCGCTCACCCCCGCCATCCGGCGATGACCAGCGCCGGCTCACCGCTGACCAAGGACTGATCACCCGATGCACCGCCACCGACGCGCGCTCGTCTTCACGTTGGCCACCATGCTCCTCGTCCTCATCGTGGCGTGGGCCGGACGCGCCACGTGGCGTGAACTGCGCCAGCTCCATCGCAGCTTCGCCGCGATGCACGAGGACGCCTTCCATCTCTCCGAACACCTCAGAGCGTCGATCCATGAGCTGAACGAGACGATGCTCCGTTTTGATCTGCGCCGCCAACCCGCCGACCAGGAGACCTTCCAAGACCAGTGCGAGAAGCTGGCGTACTGGATCCGCGCGCGCCAGACCACCATCACCACCCCCCGCGAGCGAGAGCTCTTCCGCCAGATCGAAACCGCGTTTGCGACCTACCGTGCCCAAACCGCCCGCCTGTTCGACCCCGAACCGCCCGAGGAGCCCCCCAGCCCCGCGCCTGAGCCGATGTTGGATCGGCTCGAAGCCCAGGTCGCGCCGCTGCGGCAGCTCGCCGCCCAACTCCAGCTCGCCGAAGGGCAGGCCCACGTCCGGTTCATGGAGGAATCGAGCCAGGCCCTGAGCGGGCTGCAGCGCCTCCTGATCTTCCTGCTCGTGCTGGCCGTCATCCTCCTCCTCACCGCCGCCCTGGCGCTGCATCGGGGCGTCATCGACCCCCTGCATCTCAAGCTCCTGGAGAGCCGTGCCGCTGCCGCCAGTCATGAAAAGCTCGCCTTCCTCGGCACGCTGGCCGCCGCGGTGGCCCACGAGATCCGCAACCCCCTCACCGCCATCAACGTCCGCCTGCACAGCCTCAAGAAGCATCTCGTCCCGGGTTCTTCCGAACAGGAAGACGCCCTGGTCATCGGCGACGAAATCCAGCGCCTGGAGCACATCCTCCAGGAGTTCCTGCAGTTTGCCCGGCCAGCCGAACCCCGCCTGCTGGCGGTCTCGACCGACCGCCTCCTCGCCCGTGTGCAGGCGCTCTTCGCCCCCCAGTTCGAGCACAGCCCCGTCCGCCTGGTCCTGGACAGCCCGCCCGACATCTGGGTTCGCGTCGATCCCCACCAGATCGAGCAGGTGTTGATCAACCTGATCCAGAACGCCGCGGAGAGCCTCGAAACGCCGGGCGGCGACATCACGCTGCGCGTGCGCACGCGCTCCGAACGTCTCGGCGGCCGCCTTCAGCCGGCCGTCCTCCTCGAGGTCAGCGACACCGGAAAGGGCATCCCACCCGACCTTCAACGCCGGATCTTCGACCCCTTCTTCACCACCAAGGAGACCGGCACCGGCCTCGGCCTCGCTATCGCCGCACGCATCGTCGAGAAGCACGGTGGCCGCCTCGCATGCCGGTCCGAAGTCCAGCGCGGCTCGACCTTCAGCATCGTGCTCCCGCGCAGCCACCCCGACCACTCGCATGATTCCACCCCCCGAGATTCTGCTGGTTGAAGACGACCCCGGCATCGCCGCCGCCCTCGGCAAGGAACTCCAGGCCGAAGGCTACCGCGTCACCGTCGCCACCCGCGGCGACGACGGCCTCACCCACGCCCGCCACCACCGGCTCGACGTCGTCATCACCGACCTCAAACTGCCCGGCCTCTCCGGCCTGGACCTGGTCGCCCAGCTCCGCGCCGCCAAACCCAAACTGCCCATCATCCTCATGACCGCCTTCGGCAGCACCGAGACGGCCATCGAAGCCACCAAACAGGGCGCTTTCGACTACCTCCTCAAACCCTTCGATGTCACCGAGCTGCTCGACCTCGTCAGCAAGGCCGTCGCCAGCAGCCGGCTCATGTCCGAACCCCTCGAAATCGGCCGCGCCGGACCCTCCCAATCGGGGATCATCGGCACCAGCCGCGCCATGCAGTCCATCTACAAGGAGATCGGACGCGTCGCCGCCACCGCCGTCACCGTCCTCCTCCGCGGCGAGACCGGCACCGGCAAGGAACTCGTCGCTCGCGCCATCTACCAGCATAGCCAGCGCGCCGCCCAGCCTTTCATCGCCGTCCATTGCGCCGCCATCCCCGAAACCCTCCTCGAAAGCGAGCTCTTCGGCCACGAACGCGGCGCCTATACCGGCGCCCACGTCCGCCGCATCGGTCGCTTCGAGCAGGCCCATCGCGGCACCATCTTCCTCGACGAGATCGGCGACCTGAGCCCCAGCACCCAGGTCAAACTCCTCCGCGTCCTCCAGGAGCGGTACGTCCAGCGCGTCGGCGGCAACGAGAAAATCCCCGTGGACGTCCGCGTGCTCGCCGCGACCCACCGGGATCTCGAGAGCGCCATGCGCGAACACCAGTTCCGCGAAGACCTCTTCTACCGCCTCAGCGGCGTGACCATCGTCCTTCCCCCCCTGGCGCAACGTACCGAGGACATCCCCGAGCTCGTCCGCTATTTCCTCCACCGCGCCGGCCTGGAACTCGACGTGGACTCGCCCGCCATCCAGCCCGAGGCCCTCGCCCTCCTCCAGGACTTGCCCTGGCCCGGCAACGTCCGCCAACTCGAAAACGTCGTCCGCCAGTCACTCCTCCTGTCCCGCGGGTACCCCATCGGCCTCGAACACGTCCGGCAGGCCGACGCCCGTGCCCGTCGCCCCGTCTCCACCGCGGAACACACGTTCGCCAGCTATTGTACCGAACTCCTCGCCCGCGCCCAGCAAGGCGAACTCGCCGACGCCCGCGCCCGCATGATCGAGGATGTCGAACGCGAGCTGTTCACGCGCGCCTGCCACCTCGCCCAGGGCAATCAGGTCCGCATCGCCCGCTGGCTCGGTGTCACCCGCACCACTGTCCGCGAAAAGCTGGTCCACTTCGGCCTGCACGCCACCTCCGCCAGCCCCCCGCGGCCTTCCACCCCGCCCCGCAATCGCAGGAACCCTGCCGGCCCCCCCCCCAGCCGCAGCCCCGTGGCCCCCATGGCCCACCAACGACCCGGGTGATCGGCAAGTGTTCACCAGTCGCCACCCGACCGGTACCGGAAGGGGAAGAATGAAGATTGCAGAAGGGCATCCAGCCTGGTCAGGTACGACCCTGAGCACTTCCGGCAGGGGCCGGCAGCGCCCTTCGCCCTTCGCCCTTCACCCTTCACCCTTCGCCCTTCGCCCTTCGCCCTTCGCCCTTCACCCTTCCCTACCCTTGCCTGCGCGCCAGCACTGCCGCTGCTCTCCTCCTGGCACGCCGCCCGCTTCTGCGTTCCTTCGCAACCGGCTGGCCGGCTCGGTGCCCCAGCGGGCAGAGGTCAGCCACGTCGCCTAGTCGAACACAAGCCAGATGGCCATGAGCTCCGCAAGATCCACCCCACGCCCCCCCACCGTGTTGATCGCCGATGATGACGCCGCGGTGCGTGAATCCCTCAGCCGCCTGCTTCGCGCCGAAGGCTACGAGGTGCGCACCGCCCCGAGTGGTGCCGCCGTGCTCGAACTCATGCAGCAGGCGCCCGAAGGACTCGATCTGGCACTGCTGGACTTGAATATGCCTGGCAAGAACGGGTGGGCCACCCTCGACCGCCTGTTCGAGACACGCCCCGGCCTGCCCGTGGTCATCCTCACGGGTCTGCCCAACCAGCGTCCCCTCGCCGAGGCCACCGGGGTGCGGGCCCTGGTCGAGAAACCCGTCCCCGTTGAGGCCCTGCTCCAACTCCTCGAACAGTTGTTGGCCGAGGGCGAACCCGGCCGGCCCGAGACCCCGGTTCTGCCGGCCTTCCGCCATCTGCGCCCCGCCTCCACGGTCGTTCGCCGCTACCAAGCCTTGCAGTCCATCACCCCCTACACCCCGGGAGGGCTCAACGAGTAGGCGAGTGCCGACCCGACCTCCTGACCTGCCCCTCACCCCGCCAGCGCGGCCTGCAGCGAGCGGAGCTCTTCCGACACCTGCGCCGGATCTTCCAGCGTTTGCGCGATCTCCTCCCGCAGGAGATCGCGATAGCGTTTGCGCAACCGATGCACCGCCACCCGCAGCGCGCCCTCGCTCGATTGCAGCCCGTTCGCGGCTTCCCGGTACGACACCGCTGCCTCGCCCCCCGTGAGACACTCCTTCACGGCTTCGAAGAACGCAGCCTTCCCTTCGGCAACGCATTCCTCGCGCAATCGCACCACCACACGCTCGAGCAGCGCCAGCGCCCACGCCCGGTCGTAAAGCCGGTCCGGACTCGCCAGATCCGCGGGATCCAAGTCGTACCGGGCCTCCGCGTCCCGCCAGTCGAGCGACAGATGCAGCGCCCCCCCGCCCCGCTTCTGGCGCTGCGCCCGATCCCATTCGTTGGCGAGGAAGTGCTTCAGAGACGCCAGCAGGAACGCCCGGAACCGGCCCCGTTCCGCCCGGAGCCCTTCGAGGTAGTTCTTCGCCAGCAACCGCTCGAAAAACGCCTGGGTCAGATCCTCGGCATCCTCCTTCGGATGGCCGCGCCGCCGCACGTAGGCGTACAGGGGATACCAGTACATCTGGCACAACTCACCCAGCGCCCGGTCGGATTGCGGCGAGGACCTGCGCCCCGCCGAAAGCACCAGCGTCCAGCGCGTGGTCACGAAACGCTCGCGGCCCTTCGGAGGACCCGCCTCCGAATCAACCTCGCTCCCGGCCTTGGGCTCCGATTCACTCGCGCTCACGTTCGCTCTGGGTTTTGAACCGCACCGTAACCGCAGGTCGCGCCGGGTCCAAGGCGACCAACTGCACCATCCCGAGGCCGCCTTCGCGGGTGCGAAAGCCATAGGTCGCCGGTCCGTCATGCCCTGGGCTCGGGCGGAGACTGCGCAGCCGCGAGGGCTGTTCCATCAGCCGCTGGCGCAGTGCCTCCGGGCTGAGCGTCTCCCATTCGGCCGGCGTCAGGCTCGTCCCGATCATGTCCAGCACCTGCAATTCGTCCGTGCCAGCCACGGCGTCAAAGCCGTTCTCCTGTGCCCAGAGAACATTCGCGCCCACACCGACGAAGGGCGGTTCGCCCGGCTGCCCGGGCGGGAAGTCCGCCGTGCGACCCGTGTCGAAGTCCACCAATTCCTCGAAGGTACGTTCCAACGCCGGGCCGAACAGGGCGGGCTTCAGCCGGGCCAGGGGAGTGCGCGGTTCGAGCACAACGTCGCGGAACCCGACCCAGTGCACGCGCCGCACTTGCATCCGAAACTCCTTGACCGCCGCCAGCGGCAAGGCGCGGAAGGCAGCCGTGTACAGCTTGAACCGGTCGGCGGGCGTAGCCGTCACCCGGGACGGAACATGCTCGACGGCATGCGTATCCACGGCCACGAGCCGGTGCGCCCAGCCCTTGCCATGGTCGCCAAAGACATAGCTGATCTGCGCCTCCCCCCGGGCCTCGGCCGCACCGTGGCTGAGATTCACCGTCCACGGCGGGTCGTCCGGCAACCGGTGCTGCGTGCCGTAGTAATTCGTAGCGCTTTGGGTCACGATCGTTCGCCAGGGTTCCAGACCCAAGCCCACCCGTAGCGTCGCGCGTCGCGCCGACGGCGGGAACCCGACCAGAAACGGCCAGGCGCCGGGCTCCTGCTGGCCCCCCCGCAACACCCGACCGCCCGAGGTAAAGGCCGCCCGCGGCTCAAATTCCGCTTGCGGTCCCGACGCGCCTTCGGGCAGATCCCGCAAGACGAGCACGAACCGCTTCAGCAGCATCGTGCTCGGATTGGCCAGCGCAAACGTCTCCGCTTCCAGCGACAGGTCCGACGCCGGCGCGCCGTCCGGACGCCACCAGCCGTCCGGCGCCGATTCCGGGTCGGACAACGCCAGCAGTTCCATGCGGCCTCCACCGGGCAACCGCGCCACCCACGTCCCCGTCTGCGGGTCCGGCTCCGCGAAGTTGTCCACCGGCGGCGACGCCCCCAACCGCTGGCGCAGCTCCGCCGTCAGCCAGTTCGGCTGGAAAACCAGCCACGCCACCACACCCACCGCCAAAACGGCCGTGGTCCCAGCCAAACCGGCCACCCAGCTCCACCGGATGCCACGCTTCTCCCCGACGGGCGCGCGGCGATCTCGGCGTAGCCACGAGAACCACGGCACCGCCCACCGGCGCGACGCCTGCTGCGCCCCCGGCGAGTTCGCCTTCCCGACTTCGGGCAGGGGAGAGGGCGCGTCCGTCGAAACCACGGAGGAAATCCCCTCCCGCACATCGCTCGCACGCTGGTAGCGCCGCTCGGGATCATTCTCCAGCGCCCGCAACACGACCTCGTCCAGCCGCACGTCCATCTCGACCTTGCGCGAGGGGGGCGGGAACTTCCCCAACGGCAGGTCGCCGGTGAGCATCTCGTAGAAGACGACCCCGAGCGAGTAGATGTCCGCCCGATGATCCACCGCCAGCGGACGCTCCAACTGCTCCGGCGCCATGTAATGCGGTGTCCCCATCACCTGGCCCTCGACCGTCAGCCGCGCCGCCGCCGGGTCCGTGCTCATGATCTTCGCGAGGCCGAAGTCGGCGATCTTGACCCGCCCTTTGCGGTCCACGAGCACGTTCTCCGGTTTGATGTCCCGGTGCACCACGCCTTCGTCGTGGGCGTACTGCAGCGCGTCGCAGATCTGCGGGATGATCTGCAACGCCTCGCGGGGCGACAGGCGCCCGGCCCGCTCGAGCTGTCGCAGGTTCGTGCCATCGACGAACTCCATCAGGAAATAGTGCAGCGTGCCGGCCTGACCGAACTCGTGCACCGCCACGATGTGGGGGTGGCTCAGCCGGGCCAGGGCCCGCGCCTCGCGATTGAAACGCTCGGCAAACGCCGTGCCACCCGGGCGGCCGGCGGGCAGGATCTTGAGGGCGACAAACCGGTCCAGCGCCGGTTGCCGTGCCTGGTACACCGCCCCCATGCCCCCCACGCCCAGCAGACGCAGGATCTCGAGCTGGGGAAACAGCGTCGCCAGCTCAGCGATCGGCGGCGGCTGGAAGCCCGCCGCCGGCGCGGTGTCGCGGAGATCCGTCGCCGTGCCCTGCGCCAGGAGACAGGCTGGACACAGCCCGGCGGGCGCACCGCCCGGGATCGGCTGGCCGCAACGCGGACATCGGGTTTCGGCTTTCACGTGTGTGCTCATCGAGTCTTATGCCTTTCTACTCCCCTTCAGAAGCGGAATCTCGCGAGCGTTACGCTGATTCTTCCCGTGAACCGGAAGGCAGAAGGCAGAAGGGAGATTGCCGACGGGTCATCCATCCAAGCCGACTCATGGCCCCTGAGCCGATCCCAGGGAACCAGGTCACTTTCCTCATCCCCGATGTTCGTAATCGGTGGAGGGACGCTGCGTCTTGGATTCTCCGCCGATTACGAACATCGGGGATGAGGCTGAAGCACGCTCCCCATGAACCTGTGGTTTAGGCGTCCCGTCTGCACCTTCCGCCCCACCAAGCGCCGCGGGAAGCCGGCGCCCCTCCTACGCTGCGCACCCCACCGCAGGTGCGGCTGCCTCCCACCGTCCCGCAGTGTCAGTGCCGAGGACCGTCCCCACGGGCCCTCAACGAAACGCCCCCAGCCAATCCTCGGGCGAATCCAGATCCCGCAAGTTGACGCCGCGGCGGGACGCCTCGCGGAACGCACGCGGCGTCGTGCGCTTCAACCGGCGAAACTGCGCGTTGAAGTGCGAGAGGTTGTTGAAGCCCGCCGCAAAGGCCACCTCCGCCACGCTCTGGTCCCCTTCGATCAGCGCCCGGCAGGCCTGACGGATCCGCAGCTCGTTCACGTAAGTCACGTAGGTTTTGCCTAGCGCCCGCCGAAAAAACTGGCTGAACGCCGCGGGGGAAAGCCCCGCAACCGCCGCCGCGTCGTGCTGGGTCAGTTCCCCGCCCAGGTGCCGGTGGATGTACTCGAGCACCCGCCCCAACTGCGGGCTGGCGGCCTGCCGGCCCGCGACATCGTAACCGGCCTGCGCCAGCGGCACGCATTCCCCGCTCTCCGCCACCCGCCCCAACGCCGCCAGCAGCAGATTCAACCGGCGCCACGAACCGGACGGCTCCCGCGTCATCTGCAGGATCATCCCCCCAATCGCGCGCCGTGTCTCGCCCCGGATGGCCAGGCCCGTCCGGGCCCGTTCAAGCAACCCGCCGATCGCCCGCATCTCCGGCAGCTTCCAGAAAGCGTCTCCCCACAGCGCCGGCAGGAATTGGATGACCAGCGACTGCACCCCGCGTGGGGCTTCGGGATGCGACGCCCAGCAGTGGGGCGTGTTCGCGCCCAGCAAGCACAGGTCGCCCTCCCGGAAATCCTCGACCGAGTCGCCCACAAAGCGACGTCCGGCACCCTGCACGATCAGCGTGAGTTCCACCTCCGGATGGTAGTGCCAGTTGAAAGGAAAGTGCGGCCAGCGGAATTCCCGCAGGGCGAACGAGGCCCCGCTCGGCGTCGGCACATCCTCGTAATGCACCCGGGTCGTTCGCGGCGGGATCAGCATGCCCACAGCATCCTGGGCACCCGACCCGCCGTCAATCGCCTCAGGGGTCAGTCCCGACTATTGGCCACTAGTGTCAATAGTCGGGACTGACCCCTGAGCTGTGAAAAGAGCATCAGCCTTTGTCAACGGAGTCGTAGCCACCCGGACGTCCCGCGTTAGGCTACGGCGACCAACAAGCCCATGAAGACTCCTCGACTGTCTCTGCCCGCGCTCCTCGCCACCCTCGCGGCCCCGGCAGCCCTCCTCGCCCAGGCCCCCGACTTCGCCCACCTGGTCAGCCTCTGGCGACTCGACGGGAATCCCGCGGACGGTTTCGGCGCACACAACGCCACGTTCGTGGGAACCGCCGCGTACGAACCGGGACCCCGGCCCGATACCCAGGCCGCCGTCCTCGCGAACGGCAGTTTTCTCAATGCCGGCCGCGGCATCGCCTTTGACACCGACCAGGCCTTCTCGGTCACGGCCTGGGTCAAAGGCCCCCTCGCCCAGGACTCGACCCTCCTCGGCCGCATGCGCCAGGGGAGCGGCTACACCGGCTGGGAACTGCATGTGGGCACCGATGCCGGCGGCTCGGCCCGCGGCCTGCTCAACGTGTGGCTGATCAACAACTACGGCACGGACTTCATCCAGGTGAACTCCCCCGTCACGGTCATGGACGAGACCTGGCACCACGTCGCCTTCACCTACGACGGTTCCTCCCTCGCCCAGGGCGTGAAGATTTACGCCGACGGCCTCGACGCCACCGGCGAAGCCACGGCGGATTCCCTGGTGAGCTCGATCGTCGCCGAGGACGTCGACCTCAACCTGGGTTCGCGCCAGAACGGCGCCAACCACACCTACACCGGCAGCCTCCATGAAGTGTCCGTGTGGCGCGCCGCTCTCACCCCGGAACAGATCGCCCACATCCATGCCAACGGCATTCGTCCGCCCGTGCTCATCTCCTCCTTCCTCGCCGACCCCACCACTGTCTTCGCCGGCACCCCCACCACGCTCGCCTGGAATGTCGAACCCGGCGTCACCCTCGCCCTCGAACCCGGCGTCGGCGATGTCACCAGCCTCACCGTCAACGGCCGGGGCTCGACCCCCGTGTCCCCCGAAGTGGAAACCACTTACACCCTCACGGCCACCCAAGGCGCCCAATCCACCACCCGGAATCTGACCGTCGGCATCCGTCCGTTGATCACCACCTTCTCCGCCACGAAACTCCAGGTGCCCCGCGGCCATCCCACCAGCCTCGCCTGGAACGTCCACCCCGGCGCGCAGGTCCGGCTGGAACCCGGCATCGGCGATGTCACGGGCCTCACCGTCGCCGGGGCAGGTCGCGTGCAGGTGACACCTGACGCCAGCACGACCTACACGCTGCAAGTCAGCCGCGCCGGCGTCACCAACGACGCCCAACTCGACCTCAGCGTGGTCGAGCCTCCACCCGCCACGGCGCCGAACCTCGCGGACCTGGTCAGCTTCTGGTCATTGGATGGCACGCTCGCCGACGCCCGCGGCTCCAGCCCGGGCACGTTTGTGCCCGCGGCCAGTTACGGCCCTGGCCCCGAGTGGTCCCGGCAGGCGGCGGCCTTCGACGGCGCCAGCTACATCACCGTCGGCCAGGACATCGCGTTCGACTCCACCGACACCTTCTCCGTCACGGCCTGGGTCGCCGGCCCCCTGGCCCAGGACTCGACCCTCCTCGGCCGTATGCGCCAGGGCAACAATTACACCGGCTGGGAACTCCATGTCGGCACGGGCGCCAACGGCTCGGGCCCGGGACGGCTCAATGTCTGGCTCATCAACGCCTTCGGCAGCGATTATCTCCAGGTCAATTCACCCGCCGTCGTCCTCGACAACACCTGGCACCATGTCGCCTTCACCTACGATGGCTCCTTCCTCGGCGGCGGGGTCCGCATCTACGTGGACGGAGTCGATGCCACCGGCGAAACCGCGGTGGACTCCCTCTTCAGCAGCATCTTCGCCGACGACGTCGAGCTCAACCTGGGCTCGCGACAGAACGGCGCGTTCCACAACTTCACCGGCCGGCTCGCCAGCGTCTCCGTCTGGAACGTCACGCTCAGCCCGGAGAACGTCGCCCACGTCTACCTGAGCGGTGTCGGGCTCGAACCACCGCCGCCCGTCACGCTCTCCGGTGCCGCCTTCATTCCCCCGGGCACCTTCCGCTTCTCCTGGAATTCTGTCGCCGGCCGCACCTATCAGATTGAGTCCTCCACCGACCTGAAGCAGTGGAACACAGTGGTGTCCGGTTATCCCTCCGGCGGTGCCACCGGCCCGACGACGGCCTATTCCGACACCGCCGCCACCGGGGCGATTCGGTTCTACCGTGTCCTCAGCTTGCCCTGAACATGCGTTCTCCTCACGGCTCAATCGTCCCATCGAGCATCCCCGCCGTCGACCTCGCGCCCTCGCCGGGCGGTTCATGCCGAGCCACCTGGTCCGCCGTGAACTGCCCAGGGGCCATGAACCGCAGATGCCGCAGGCTGGAAGCCTGCACCACCGGTTCACGGAGCGGCCGTCGCCCGCGCGCCTTCACCTTGATCGAGTTGCTGGTCGTCATCGCCATCATCGCCATCCTGGCGGGCATGCTTCTCCCGGCGCTCGCCAAGGCGAAGGAACGCGCCAAACGCGTCAAGTGTGCCAGCAACCTCCGGCAGGTGGGGTTGGCCTGCCACATGTACGGCGGCGATCACAATGACCGCCTGCCGACGCTCACCGGCGGCGCCTGGCCGTGGGATGTCAACAAACAGGTGCTCGACGCCTTGCTGCGGCAGGGCTTCGAACGTCACATCCTGTTTTGCCCCAGCCAGGCGGAATTCGACGACGACACCGTGTGGAACTTCGCCGGCGACTTCCGCGTGATCGGCTACGTCCTCGCCTTCAAGGGCGCCGCCCGGGTCGTCGTCACCAACGTCAACGAGCGGATGACCCCGACCCCCATTCAGATCCGGACCACCGAATTCCTGCCCACCCCCAGCGAACGCGAACTCGCGGTGGACGCCACCCTCTCGCAGGGCACCAACAACTTCGACAACATCATCGGCGGCTGGGTGCTCCATGGCCGGCTCAAACCCAACCGCACCTCGCATCTCCAGGGGAAACGACCGAGCGGCGGCAACATCGTGTTCCTCGACGGCCATGTGGATTGGCGCCCTTTCCCCAAAATGAGCATCCGCACCACCGGCGATCCCGCGTTCTGGTGGTAGTCGTTGTCACCTCGCTCCCGTCCCGACATCCTCCCGCACGCCGCGCATGACGACCTCCTATATCCCCGCCCCCCTTCCAGGCGCAAGGCGCATGGTCCCCTCGATCAACCGGTGCCGCGGGCTTCCCATGAACCGCCCGGTGAGGGCACCGGGCCTACAACTTGTAGGCCGGGTCCCCCGACCCGGCGAGGAGGGTTCACGCCCCTCGGCCAGGTCTGCAAGACCGACAGGCTTCCCGCTCTTGCCCCCGCTCTTGCTCTTGCTCTTGCTCTTGCTCTTGCTCTTGCTCTTGTTCCCCTCCGTGTCCCCGGCCATCGCCGCGCAGGATCCCGCGAGTCACCTGCCCCCGTTGCGTCCGCCCGCCGTTCCGCTGGTAACCCACGACCCCTACTTCAGCATCTGGTCGCCCGCCGACCGCCTCACGGACACCCACACCACGCACTGGACCGGCAGGCCCCATCGCCTCACCGGACTCGTCCGCATCGACGGCCAGACCTTCCGGGTTCTCGGTGACGAACCGGCCCGCTACGCCGCCCTTCCGCAGACCGGAATCGAGGTCTGGCCCACGCGAACCGTCGCCGTGTTCGCCGGCAACGGTGTCCTGTTGACGCTGACCTTCCTGACCCCGGCCTTGCCGGAGGACCTCGACGTCCTCTCCCGGCCGGTCACGTACCTGACCTGGGAAGCTCGCAGCACCGACGGCCGCCCGCATACGGTGGCGTTCTACCTCGACGCCGCCGCCGAATTGACGGTGAACGAGCCCAGCCAGCAGGTGACTTGGGCAGCCGAAGACTCCGCGACGATGGCGATCCTCAAACTCGGTTCGGACGCTCAGCCCATCCTCGCGCGTAAAGGCGACGACCTCCGCATCGACTGGGGTTACGCCTACCTGGCAGCGCCAAAGGCCGCCCGCCCCTGCGCACGCCTCTTGCCCGCCGACCTCGCTCGCGACGCGTTCGCCGCCGGTTCTGAACTCCCCTCGATGAAGATGGCCATGCCGCTCGCCGCCCTGGACGCACCCGTGGCCGCGATCGCCTTCCCACCAGTCGAGGTGGGCGCCGCCACCGTCTCCCGCTGGCTGATGCTCGCCTACGACGACCTGTATTCGATCAGGTACTTCCGACAAGACCTCCGCCCCTACTGGCGCCGCCACGGCCTGAGTGCCACGACCCTGCTGCAGCGGGCCGCCGCCGATTACGCCTCCCTCCGCTCACGCTGCGAACGTTTCGACGCCGAACTGATGGCCGCCCTCCGCGCCGCCGGTGGCGAGCGCTACGCCCGGCTTTGCGCCCTGGCCTACCGCCAGACCCTCGCCGGCAACAAGATCGTCGCCGACGCCCACGACCAACCGCTCATGTTCCCGAAAGAGAACTTCTCCAACGGCTGCATCGGAACCGTCGACGTCCTCTTCCCTCAGGCACCCTTCTTCCTGGTCTTGAGCCCCGCCCTCACCAAGGCCATGCTCGTGCCGGTGCTCGACTACGCGGCTTCGCCCCGCTGGCCTTATCCCTACGCCCCGCACGACCTCGGCACCTACCCCCACGCCACCGGCCAGGTGTATGGCATGGGCGGAAGCGACGGCGACCGGATGCCGGTCGAGGAATGCGGCAACATGCTCCTCATGCTGGCCGCCCTGGCCCGTTGTGAAGGCAACGCCGACCTCACCCACGCCTATTGGCCCATGCTCACCCAGTGGGCCGATTACCTCGTCCGGGAGGGACTGGATCCCCAGAACCAGCTTTGCTCGGCCGACATGTTCGGCCATCTCCCCCGCAACGCCAACCTCGCCCTGAAGGCCATCCTTGCCCTCGGCGGCTACGCCCAACTCGCCGAGCGGACCGGCCGGACGGAAGCGGCGGGCAAGTACCTGGCCATCGCGCGCGAGTACGCTGCCCGTTGGCTGGAGCTGGCGCGCGACGAAGGCCGCACCCGCCTGGCCTATCACCAGCCCGGCACCTGGAGCATGAAGCACAATCTGATCTGGGATCGTGTGCTGGGCTTGCACCTCTTTCCCACGGCGATCGCCGACCAGGAGATCGCCTGGTATCGCAAGGTGCAGAACCGCTACGGCCTCCCGGTGGACAATCGCACTGACACCAGCCTGATCGACTGGGCCCTCTGGAGCATTGCCCTCGCCCGCGACGACGCCGACTTCCAAGCCCTGCTCGAACCCCTCTATCGCTACGCCCACGAAACCCCTACGCGCGTACCCCTCTCCGACTGGTTCGTCACCACCGACGCCCGCCAAAAAGCCATGCAGGCACGGCCGGTCGTCGGCGGGCTCTTCATCCGCCTGCTCGCGGACACGTCGGCATGGACGACCTGGGCCCGTCGTGGCGCCAACACCTCCGGCGTCTGGGCTCCTCTCCCGCTCGGCGCCCCCAGCCGCGAAGTGGTGCCCACCGCCCGAACCGCGCGGGTGACCTGGCGCTATACCCTTGAGCCACCGCCCGATGACTGGTTCCAGCCCGGCTTCGACGACTCGACCTGGCAGGAAGGCCCGGGCGGTTTCGGCACAACCGGCACCCCCGGAGCCATCGTGGGCACGGAATGGAACACGCCGGCAATCTGGCTCCGACGCACCTTCGACTGGCCCGACCGCCCGCTGCGGAACCCGCGCCTGCTCCTCATCTACGACGAGAACCCGGAGGTCTATCTCAACGGCCGGCTCGCCGCCAAGCTCACCGGCTGGGCCACCAGCTACGAGGAAGCCGACCTTGCGCCCGCCGCCCTCGCCGCGCTCCAGCCCGGCCGCAACCTCCTCGCCGTCCACGCCACCCAGACCTACGGCGGCCAGAGCATCGACGTTGGTCTCGCCGAAGACGCCCCTCCCTTGCCGGTTCGCCAGCTCTTCGATCACCCGGTGCGCGACACCTCGATCTGCCTCGGCCCGGACGACCACTACTACCTCACCGGCACCACCGCCAACAACACCGGCGGATCCGGGGACACGAACAGTTGGTGGTACGTGAACGAAGGCATTCGCGTCTGGCGCTCGCCGGACCTCACCAACTGGACCGCCCTCGGCCTGGTCTGGAGTTTCGAGCGGGACGCCACCTGGCAGAAGCCCATCAAGAACGGCCGGCGCGCCCTCTGGGCCCCGGAGATTCACTACCTCCGCGGCACCTTCTGGCTGACCTACTGCGTCAACTGGCCCGGCGGCGGCACCGGACTCCTGCGCAGCACCACCAGCCGCCCCGAAGGCCCCTACGTGGACGTCAAGACCGACGGCCCGCTCACCGGCGAGATCGACGCCGCGCTCTTCCAGGACGAGGACGGACGGGTCTGCCGTGTTCCAGAACGGCAGGATTGCCCGCCTCGGCGACGACCTCACCGCCTGGCCGAGGACCTCGCCTCCTCCGCCCTGCCAGACCAAGGCACGTCGGCTTCGAAGGGGCGTTCCTCACCCGGCACCAGGGGCGCTACTTCCTGATCTGCGCCGAGTTCAATCCCGCTCCCGGCGGCGACCGCACCTACGACTGCATGGTGGCCAGTTCCGATCACCTCTATGGCCCCTATGGCGACCGGTACCTCGCGATCCCGCACGCCGGTCACAACATGTTCTTCCACGACCGTGCCGGCCGTTGGTGGGCCACATTCTTCGGCAACGACTCAGCCGCCCCCTGGCGCGAACGCCCCGGCTTGCTCCCCATCGAACTCGGCCCCGACGGCCGCGTCCAACCCGCCAGTCACTGAGCGCTCTGCCAACGCCCCGATGCCTCCATCCCCACCCATGCCCGGTGGTGCCGACCTCCCACCTGCGCTTCCCTCCCAACCTGGTGGTGCGGGCTTCCAGCCTGCACTCCCCCCTCAACCCGGTGTTGCGGGCTCCCAGCCTCCACTTCCCTCCCAATCCGGTGTTGCGGGCTCCCAGCCTCCACTTCCCTCCCAATCCGGTGGTGCGGGCTTCCAGCCTGCACTTCCCCCCCAACCCGGTGGTGCGGGCTTCCAGCCTGCACTCCCCGACCTCTCCTCCGATTACCCATTGCCCCCCGACGCGATCGCCCGCTTCCGCCACGACGGTCATGTCTTGCTCCGCGCCGTCGCCTCCCCCGCCGAGATCGCCGCCTACCGCCCGGCCATTCTCACCGCGCGCGACCGCTACGGCGCCGAGGTCACCCCCCTCGCGCAGCGCGACACGTACGGCCGGGCCTTCCTCAAAGGAATGAACCTCTGGCCCAAGGACGGCATGGTCCGCCGCTTTGTGCTCGCCCGCCGGTTTGCCAAGCTCGCCGCCGACCTGCTCGGCGTCGCGGGCGTGCGGATCTACCACGACCAGGCCCTGCTCAAGGAGCCCGGCGGAGGCCTCACGCCGTGGCATCAGGACCAGCACTACTGGCCGCTCGCCACCGATCACACCCTCACCCTGTGGATGCCCCTGGTGGAAGCAACCCCCGACATGGGCACCCTGCATTTCGCCTCGGGCTCGCACCGGGATGGCTACCTGGGTGACCTGCCCATCAGCGACGCCAGCGAAGCCCGCTTCGAGAGCTTCATCCGCGAACGTGGTTACACCCGGACGCCCGCCACGGCCCTGAGCGCCGGCGACGCCACCTTCCATTACGGCTGGACCTTGCACGGCGCCCCGGCCAACACCAGCCCGCGCACCCGCGAGGTCATGACCATCATCTGGTTTGCCGACGGCACCCGGGTCGGCCCGCTGGACAACGCCAACCGGCGCCGCGACCGCGACCGCTGGTTGCCCGGGCTTGAACCCGGCGACCTGGCCGCCACCGAACTCAATCCGCTGGTCTACCGTGCCTGAACTCCCGTGAACCTGGACACCCTGGTCTTCGGTGCCTACCTGCTGCTGGTCACCCTGGTCGGTGTCCTGGCCTCACGGCGGAAGCGCGCGTCCGACGACTACTTCCTGGCCAGTCGCAACCTCACCTGGTGGATCATCGGCGGATCGCTGGTGGCGGCGAACATCTCGACCCACCACTTCATTGGCATGGCGGGTCAGGGCTTCACCATCGGGCTGGCGGTGGCCAGCTACGAGTGGATCGCCGCCGTGGCCCTCATCATCTACGGGAAATTCTTCCTGCCGCACTACCTCAAGACGCGCATCACCACCATGCCGGAGTTCCTCGAGAACCGGTTCAACCACCAGGTGCGACTCGTCTTTGCGATCATCAGCCTCACCGGGTACATCTTCATCGAACTGGCGGTCGTCCTCTACACGGGGTCCCTCGCGATCCAGTCCATCTTCGGCCTGCCTCTCGCCTGGGGCCTGGTGATCCTCTGCGTCATCGGCGGCGGCTACACCCTCTACGGCGGCCTCCGGTCCGTGGCGTACACCGACATCGTGCAAGTGGCCGTGCTGATTGTGGGCGGTCTGGTGGTCACCACCCTCGGTTTGGCGAAGCTGGGCGCGGCCTCGGCGGGCTACAGCGCCACCCCCTGGGGCGGTTTGGGTGCGCTGCTCGACGGCTCACCGGAGAAGTTCCACATGGTCCAGTCGTGGAACCACCCGGACCTCCCGTGGATCGGCGTGTTCTTCGGCGGCATGTGGCTGGCCAACATCTTCTACTGGGGCTGCAACCAGTTCATCACCCAACGCACCCTGGCCGCCCGCAACGTGTGGCACGGCCAGATGGGGGTCGTCTTCGCCGGCTACCTCAAGCTGCTCGTGCCAGTGCTCGTGGTCCTGCCCGGCATCATCGCCTTTCAACTCTACGACCCGGCCGTCGGCCTGCTCCGCGAACAACACACGCTCGCCAGAGGCGACCTCGCCTTCCCCACCCTGGTGAAACTCCTCCTGCCCGACGGACTCACCGGCCTGGTCATGGCCGGCCTCGTCGGCGCCGTCATGTCCACCATCGCGTCCCTCCTCGCGTCGAGTTCCTCGATCTTCACCTTCGACATCTACCGGCGACACCTCGCCCCCCAAGCCAGCGACGCGCGGCTCATCGCCGTCGGGCGCTGGACCACCCTCAGTGTCCTCCTCCTGGCCACGGTCGTCGGCTTCTTCCTGCGCGATCTCCAGGCCATCTTCACCTACATCCAGAAGTACTGGTCCATCGCCTACCCCTCGATCTGCGCGGTCTTCCTGGCCGGCTTCTTCTACCCGCGCGCCAACGCCCGCGGCTGCCTTGTGGCCTTGATCGCCGGACCCGTCTGGGCCTCCCTCTACACCGTGGCCGAGGCGCAAGGCTGGATCTTCCCGCTCGCCTTTCTCACGCGGGCCGGCCTGGACTTCGTTGTCTGCTGTCTGCTGATCGCGTGGTTCCGTTCGCCGGCCGCTGCTGTGCCGCCGCGGGCCATCGTTGACCGCTCGTTCGGCCCGGAGGACCTGGCCTTCATCCGCCGCCTCCCGTGGTGGCGCTCCTTCCGCTTCTGGAGCGCCCTGCTGCTGGCCATTCTCGTGGTGCTGTATGTCCGCTTCTTCTGACGCCCCCCGTCCGCTCTCCCGCAAGGAACGAGTCCTCCGCGCCCTGCGCCGCGAACCGGTGGACCGGTTGCCCGTCCAGACCAACTTCACGCCCCCCATGGGCCAGCGGCTCGCCACCCACTTCGGCGTCTCCCTCGCCCATCTGCCCGCCCGCCTCGACAATCACCTGCTCCGCCTTGACGTCCGCCATCCGCGCCAGCTCAGCCCCGATGGACGCGTGGTCTACGACTGGTGGGGGGCCGGTTGGGGCACCGAGACCGAAGGCTACTGGCACGCCTTCGCTCCCCTTGCCCAGACGCAGGACCTCGCGGCGTTTGCCTGGCCCGACCCGCACGACCCCCGCCTGCTCGAGGATGCCGAGCGTGTGCTGGCCGCCGATGCCGGCGAGCATTTCGTCGTGCCCAACTTCGGCTTCGCCCTGTTCGAGCGCGCCTGGTCGCTGCGCGGCTTCGACCAATTCCTCATGGACCTGGTGACCGAACCGGCCTGGGCCGAGGCCCTGCTTGAGCGGATCACCGAAATCCAGCTCGTCCTCGCGCACCGATTCCTCGCCCTCGGCGTCGATGGCGGCTACTTCGGCGACGATTACGGGGCTCAGAAAGGGCTGCTGTTCTCGCCCGTTCTCTGGCGCCGCCTCATCCGCCCGCGGCTCGCCCGACTGTTCGCCGTGTTCCGTGACGCCGACCGCCCCGTCCTGCTGCACTCGGATGGCGATCTCTGGCCCATTCTCCCGGACCTGGTGGATCTGGGACTGACCACCCTGAACCCGGTGCAGCCCGAAGTTCTCGACCACGCGCGGCTACAGCGCGAGTTCGGCCGACACCTGAGTTTCTATGGCGGCGTTTCCACGCAGGAGGTCCTGCCCCGCGGCACCCCGGCAGAGGTCCGGAACGCCGTGCGAACCTGCCTCGACCGACTCGCCCCGGATGGCACCGGCCTCCTCCTGGGCCCGTCGCACCGGATGCAGTCGGATATTCCCGTGGCCAATGTCGAGGCGATGCTTGACGCTTTTCCACGATGAACGGCCAACCCGAACGACCGGCACGTATCGCCGCCGCCTTCCGCAGCCGCTTCGGCGCCGAACCGCTCGTCTGGTGCCGCGCCCCCGGACGCGTCGACCTGATGGGCAGCCACACCGACTACAACCTCGGCTGCGTGTTGACCCTGCCCATCGACCGCGACACCTGGATCGCCGCCCGGCCCCGCCCCGACCGCATCGTTCAGGCGCACTCGCTGAACCTCGACGCCGACACCCGCTTCGACCTCGACGCCCTTGCCCGTGCGCCCGGCCGGGCGTGGTGTAATTACCTCCGCGGCGTTGCCAGCGTCCTCCGCGCCGACGGGCAATCCCTCTGCGGCTTCGACGCCGTCCTTCACAGCACCGTGCCGCTGGGCGGCGGGCTCAGCTCCTCGGCGGCTCTCGAGTGCGCCACGGCCACCGTGTTCGAAACGCTTGGCGGCTGGTCCCTGGATCCCGTCCGCAAAGCCCGGCTCTGTCAGCAGGCGGAGAACGAGTTCGTCGGCGTGAATTGCGGCATCCTGGACCAGTACACCGCGTGCGCCGGCCGGGCGGGGTGCGCCCTGCTGCTCGACTGCCGCGATCTCTCGGCCCAACCCGTGCAGCTCGCCCGCGGGCTCCAGGTTGTGATTGGCGACACCCGGTCCAAGCGGGAGCTCGCCGGTTCCGAGTACGGCCAACGGCGGGCACACTGCGAGGCGGGAGCGCGGCAGTTCGGCGTGAAGGCGTTGCGCGAGGTCAGCCTCGACCGCTTCCGACAGCACGAGTCCGCGCTGCCAGCCGACGTGGCGAAACGGTGCCGCTTCATCCTCGAGGAAGACGAGCGGGTGCTGCGTATGGCCGAGGCCTTGACCCGCGGCGACACGGAGGCCATCGGGCGGCTGTGCACCGCGTCCTTCGACGGCGCGCGCCGTCTGTACGAGATTACCACGCCCGCGATGCACGCGATGCGAGACGCGATGCTCCAGGCTCCCGGCGTGCTCGGCGCCCGCCAGGCCGGGGCTGGCTTCGGCGGCTGCCTGGTCGCGTTCGTTGATCCCGGCGCCGTGGACGCCTTCACCGCTGCGGTCCGCCGCGGCTATCAGGACCGGACCGGCACCGTTCCCGAGCTTTACCCGGTGCACGCCGTTGCCGGCGCCGGCCGCGTGGATGGGGCGATGCTCGGGTCGGGGTGGTCGAGCCGTCCATCCGTCGAAGCCGGACCGGGCGGGGGGGACGGGCTGCCGTGCCAGACCGCGACTTGATCGAGCGCCTTACGTTGGAGATCGGGCACGGAGGCGTCGGCGGCGGGGTGGCCGACGGGGAACAGGATGTAGGGCTTTTCGCGCTCGGGCCGCTGCAGGATATCGGCAAGGAAGCCCATGGGGCTGGGGGTATGGGGCAGGGTGGCGAGTCCCATGTGATGCAGGGCGGCGACGAACAGGCCACAAGCCATGCCGACGCTCTCCTTCACGTAGTAGTTGGGGCTGGGCTGACCGGTGGGGGTGAGGGTGTGGTGTTCGGCGAACACGACGACCAGCCAGGGGGCGATTTCGAGGTAGGGCTTTTGCCAGCTTGTACCCAGCGGGGCGAGGGCGGCCAGCCAGGCTTCCGGGGCACGGCCACCCTCGTAAAACCGCCGTTCCTCGGCTTCGGCGGCCAGTCGGAGGCGTCGTTTGGTGGGGGCGTCGCCCACCACGACGAAGCGCCAGGGTTGGCGGTGCGCGCCCGAGGGAGCGGTGGAGGCGCTGGCGATGGCGAGTTCGATGAGTTCACGCGGCACCGGATCGGGGGCAAAGCTGCGGACGCTCCGGCGCTGGCGCATGAGGGCCAGGAACTCGCGGCCGCGCTGGAGCATCGTGGCGTCGGGACACCGGGGCGGGCGGTACGGGATCAGGCGCGGTGCGGGAGCGGAGGGGATCGTTGTGGCGGAGCGGCCGGGAGGCAAGTTGCTGGCGCTGTCCATGGTGTGAAGCGTAGACCCGCGGTCTTGACCCGACAAGGGTTGGCGGCGGCGTGGACAGGTGGATGGTTTTCCGTTGGCGGCGTGGCTGGGGGTTGCTACGGTGCGGCCCGTTCACAAATCCATGGTCCCGCCTGCGTCAGCCCGAGACCCCTGGCAACGTCGTGCCGGCGTGGGCGACCGCGTTCCCCGATGTTTATGAGCACCCAGAACAACTTCCCGAAGCTTCACAACGCCATGTGGCCCGGCCTCGTCGGCAAGGGCAGCCCCGGTGCGGAACCCTGCATCGATCTCGACACCATGCTGGACCTGACCGCCCGGGCGGAGGTCGAGGGCACGCGGTTCGACGGGGTGGACATTTTCCTGTTCGACCCGCACATCAACATCGATTCCAGCGACGACGACCTGAAGCGGATCGCGGACAAGATCGCGGGTCGTAACTTGGTGGTGGGCTCGGTGGTGGCGCCCATCTGGCCGCCGACCGGCGGCGGAAGCGCCATGGGCGACGAGGCGGAGCGGAAGAAATTCGTCGGGCAGGTGGCCAAGGGGTGCCGGATCGCCCGGAAATTCCGCGAGCTTGGGATCCGGCCGCACGGCGTGGTGCGCATCGACTCCGCTTCCGGGGTGACGGACTGGGACAAGGATCCAAAGGGGAATACGAAGAAGATCATCGCCACGTTCAAGGAGGCCGCGAAGGTGGCGAAGGACCACGGGGAGCGGTTGGCGGCGGAGGGCGAGATCTGCTGGGGCGGGATGCACTCGTGGAAGGTGATGCTGCAGGTGCTCGAGGGGGTCAACCAACCGAAGTACCTGGGCTTCCAGGCGGACATGGCGCACACGCTGCTTTACGTGCTGGGCTTCAACGCGCCGGAACACCGCCTCGTGCCGCCGAAGTTCTCCTGGGAACCGGAGGTGTTCCACAAGGCGATGAAGAAGCTCACCGCGGCGCTCCGTCCGTGGACAATTGACTTCCATGTGGCGCAGAACGACGCCACCGTGAAGGGCTCGGGCGAACACGAGAAGACCGGCAAACACTGCATGGCCACGGATCCGAACGGCAAACTGAACATCGCGCGCGACGCCGGCTACTGGATGCGGGACGACGCCGGCAAGGTGACGAAGAAGTTCAAACACATCTGCTGGGACGGCTGCATGTTCCCCAACGCGGTCATGATGCAACAGCAGACTTGGAACGACATCCTCGCCGCCATGATCCAGGTGCGCGAGAACCACGGCTGGAAGGCTTGAGCCTCCCGGGTGTCCCGGCGCGCGGGCCGGCGCCAACGCGCCCATGCAAAACCAGGCCTGGTCCGCTGCGGTCGCCGCGTGCGCCGATCCCGCGCGGGCCCGCCATTTCGAGGCCGCGCTCGTGGCGGCCGGGCTGCAGCCGCGGTTGCGGGGCCTGAGCGACGCGGCAGCGCAGGCCCTGGCGGCGCTGCTCAGCGGCTCGCAGGTGCTCGGCGAATGGCTGGTCCAGCATCCGGACTGGCTGGAGCCCCTGCTCGAACCGGAGGTGCGGGCGCCATCCGCGATCGGCCCGGGGCCTCGCGCCGGTTCGAGCCCAGCTCAAAGCCCTCTCAGCGAGCGGGATTGCGTCGGCGCTCTCGGGCAGGTACGGATGTTCCAGCAACGCGAGTTGACGCGGATCGCGTTGCGGGACCTGGCGGGGACGGCCGAGGTGAGCGGGGTGACGCTCGGTTATCGGATCTGGCTGACGTCTGCCTGGAGACGGTGCTTCGGGTGGTCTGGCACCAGCTCACCGAGCGGTTTGGGGTTCCGTACGACCTGACGCCGGAAGGCCCGCTGGCAGCGGACGCGGTTCTGCGTGCTGGGCCTGGGCAAGCTGGGGGGGCAAGAGCTGAACTACAGCTCGGACGTGGACGTGCTGTTCGTGTACGGGCCGAGGGCTGGGCGTTCAGGACCCGCCGCGCGAAGGTTCCTCAGGTGGGCAAAGGCCTGGGAACGCACGACTTCTTCCGGCGCGTGGGCGAGGCGTTCATCGCTGAGGTGGGCTGGCCAGTCCACCGGACAGGCCCTTGTACCGCATCGACCTGCGCCTGCGGCCGGAGGGCAAGACCGGGCCGCTGGCCCGCTCGCTCGAGAGCTACGAGAACTACTACGCGCAGTGGGGCCAGACGTGGGAGCGCCTCATGCTCATCAAGGCGCGCGGAGTGGCCGGAGATCCGGTGCTGGCCGGGGAGTTCCTGGACCTGATGCAGCCGTTCCGCTTCCCGCGCCTGCTGGGGCCGGGGGTGGCGGAGGAGATGGCGGCCATGAAACACCGGCTGGAGACCGAAGCGGTCCGCACGCCCGACCAGAACCGGAACGTGAAGCTCGGTCGGGGCGGAATCCGCGAGATCGAGTTCATCGTGCAGACCCAGCAGGTCCTGAACGCCGGGCGGCAGCCGTACTTGATGGACCGCCAGACCTTGCCCGCACTGCGGAAGCTGGCGACCTACGAATTGCTGACCCCTGCCGATGCCGACACGCTCGCCGCCGCGTACGAGTTCCTGCGGCGGGTCGAGCACCGGCTGCAGATGGAGAGCCACCTCCAGACGCACACGCTGCCGACCGAACGACGCGCCCGCGAGCGCCTCGCCCGGCTCATGGGCTTCGGCCGGCTTAGCGAATTCGAGACGGCCCTCGAGCGGCATCGCTCCGGGGTCCGCCGGGTCTATGACGCCGTCTTTGCCCCCACGGTCCCGGTGCGGGCGGGAGCCGGGGCCGCCACGGCGTTGCCGGAGTTGACGGGGCACGACGAGTTCTGGCGGGCGCATCTGGCCGAGCGTTCCTTCCGCGATCCGGAGCAGGCGTTGCGGTTGGGAACCGCGTTTGTCCATGGCCCGGGCTTCGGCCATGTGTCGACGCGTACCGAGACGTTTGCGCGCCGGTTGTGGGAACGGTTGCTGGCGCTTTGTCCCCCGCAGAGCACGCTCGCGGAACGGCGGGCGGCGGCCGGGCCCGACGGCGATCCGGCGGCGCGCTGGCTGTCGGATCCGGACCGGGTGCTGGCGCGGCTGGACACGTTCATCAGCGCCTACGGCACGCGGGCGCCGCTGTTCGAGACGTGGCACGCGAAGCCGACGCTCTTCGACCTGCTGGTGCTGCTGTTCGACCGGTCCGAGTTCCTGGCCGAGACGGTGATTCGCTCGCCCGATTTGGTGGATGAACTCGAATACAGCGGCCGCCTGCATGAGGTGCGGAACCGCGAGCGAACGCTGACGGATCTGCGGCATGGGCGCGAGGACGACGATCAGCGGCTCTGGATCCGGCGCTACCACGAGACCGAGTTCACCCGCATCGGGCTGCGCGAGATCCTCGGGCTGGCGCCGTTCGAGCAGAACCTGATCGAGTTGACCGCGCTGGCCGAGGCGTGTCTCCAGTACGCGCTGGAAGTGGCGCTGCGGAAGTGCCGGCTCAAGACATGCCCGGTCGCCATCATCGGCCTGGGCAAGCTCGGCGGCGCGGAGCTCAACTACGGGTCGGATCTGGACGTCGTGTTTGTGGCCGACGACCGCGTGCGCAACCTGGCCGGGCTGCAGCGGATCGCGGTGGAGGTCCTGGACCTGATCTCGAGCCAGACCGAGCGGGGGGTGGCCTTCGAGCTGGATGCCCGGCTGCGGCCCGATGGGGAGAAGGGCCTGCTCGTCAACAAGCTTCAGGCCTACGGCGATTACTACCGGCAACGCGCCCAGCTCTGGGAGATCCAGGCGCTGTCCCGCTGCCGGCCGGTCGCCGGGGATCCGGAACTCGGCGCGCGGTTCACCGAGCTTGTGCACCCGCTGACCGATTTCCGGCGCGCCGATCCGCCGTGCGCGGCCTGGACACCGGAATGGAAGGCCGAGATTGCCCGGATGCGGCGCCGCATCGAGTTGGAGCGCACGCCCAAGGGCAAGGAGGCTTTGGCGATAAAGACGGGTGCGGGCGGGCTGGTGGACGCCGAGTTCCTGGCGCAGACCTTCAACCTGGAGCGGGGTTGGCACGAGCCCAACACCCTCCGCGCCCTCGAACGCGCCCAGGCCGAAGCCCTGCTGCCGCCCGCCGAGGCCAGCGCTCTCCTCGAGAACTATGCGCGGTTGCGTCGCATCGAAGGCATCCTGCGCCGGTGGAGTTATGAAGGGGAGACGGAGTTGCCCGATGACCCGGCGCCGCAATACCGCGTCGCCGTGCGGTGCGGCTTTGCCACCGCGGAGGATTTCCTGGCGGCGGTGGCGCGCTACCGCCAGGAGGTGCGGGCGGTGTACGCGAAAGTGCTGGGCGCGAAGGTGCCGGGGGCAGAGTGCCCGGCATGAGCCAAGCGGCAGGTTCGATGACGTTGCTTCACATGCTGGATTCCGGGTTGGAGCGGGCGATCCGCGAGATGAACCCCTGGTGGCGGGGCGAGCCGGTCCCCGGCGTCGCCCCGTTTCGGCGCTGGGCCTTCGAGCCCGTGATGAAAGGGGTGCGCGATGGATTGGCGCCGACGGTTCTGCTCCGCGGGCCGCGGCAGGTGGGAAAGACGACGCTGCAGTTGCAGGTGATTGATCAGCTCTTGCGCGACGGGGTAGTCCCGCAGCGGATTCTCCGGCTGCAGTTCGACGAGTTGGCCCCGCTGCGCGCGATGCCGACGCCCGTGCTCCAGATCGCGTACTGGTTTGCGGAGCAGGTGAGAAGAGAGAGCCTGACTTTGGCCGCGAGCAGGGGTGAGCCGGTGTTCGTCTTTCTGGATGAGGCCCAGAACCTCCCGGACTGGGCGCCGCAGTTGAAGAACTTGGTGGATGTCAGTGGCGTGCGCGGTCTGGTGACCGGCAGTTCGGCGTTACGCATCGAGGCGGGTCGGGACAGCCTGGCGGGGCGGGTTTCGACGATCGAGATGGGGCCGCTCCTGCTCCGTGAAATCGCGCAGTTCCGCGGGCTGGGCGAGCTCGTGTCCTACCTTCCGCCCAATGGCTACGGGTCACTGAAGGAGAAGGGTTTTTGGCTGGGTCTGCGTGCGTTTGGGGAGGCGCACCGGGGGTACCGCCGGGAAGCGTTTCGGGCGTTCAGCGAGCGCGGGGCCTATCCCCTGGCCCACGTCCGGGCCGACCGACCCTGGGAGGAGGTGGCGGAGTTTCTGAACGAGACGGTGATCCGGCGAGCCATTCAGCATGATCTGCGCTTGGGACCGCGTGGGCAGAAGCGCGATGCGGCCCTCCTCGAGGAAGTCTTCCGGCTGGCGTGTCGCTACATCGGCCAGTCTCCGGCCCAGAGCCTGTATCTCGACGAGGTCCGTCGGGCGATGCACGCGAGCATCGGATGGCAACGCATCCTGGCCTATCTGCGGTTTCTCGATGGCACATTACTCCTCCGACTCATCGAGCCGCTCGAACTGCGCCTGAAGAAACGACGGGGAGCCACCAAGCTGTGTCTGTGCGACCACGCCCTCCGCGCGGCGTGGCTGCAGGAGTTGGTGCCCCTGGATCCGGACGCCCTGGCGGTCCAGCCGCATCTTGCGGACCTGGCTGGTCGGATTGCCGAGAGTGTCACCGGCTACTTCCTGCGGTCGATGGTGGGTCTGCAGGTGGCGCACTTCCCCGAGCGCGCTGCAGAACCGGAGGTGGACTTTGTGCTGACAATCGGCGAGCAGCGGATCCCGGTCGAGGTCAAGTATCGCCGGCAAGTCTCGCACAACGACACCTTGGCTTTACGTGCCATGATCGAGAGGACCGTTTATCGCGCGCCCTTCGGTATCCTGGTTACCCAGCAGGAGGAACCGGGGACGGACGACCCCCGCATCGTCAGCCTGCCGCTGTCCACCTTGCTCCTGCTGCGTTAGGGGACGCGGGCCGGTTCCGTCACTCTCAGAATTCCGCGCCTTCCGGCCGGAGCAGGAAGCCGGTCCAGTTGAAGTTGCGATTGAAGTAGTTGGTAAGGCGCACGACGACTTCGTTGCGGCCGGCGCGCAAGGGCAGGGCCACCCAGGTGGAGGCAAACCCCTGGAACTGCTGGCCGCCGGCGTACACCCGCGTGCCGTTGACCCAGAGCTCGATCGGGTCGTCGTGCGCGAAGCGGCAGCGCACCGTGCGCGCCGCGGGGGAATCGACGAAACGTCGCGCGAGGAAGGCGTGCCCGTTGCCGCCGAGCTCGGCTTCGTAATCGATCTTGGTGCCGTGCCGCGCGACGTAGGTGAGGTTCAGCATCGGGCCCACGGACCATTCCTTCATCCAGCCGCTGGTGAAACGTTCCTTCACCAGCACGCATTCGAACTGCCCGCCGGCGTCGAGTTCCGCCACCCGCGGCAGCCCGTCATACAACGGACCGGTGGCGCGACCCGCGACATCGTGTGGAATTGGCACCGGCCCGAAGACGTCCCACTCCGCGGAGTCGGCCCGGGCGCCGTCCGGGACGGTGGTGTCGGCGGGCGTGTCCTGGTACCACACGGCCACGCTCTCGGGGCTGAGCCCGGCGAAGGCGCCCCATTCGAGGGCGAAGGATTCGCGGAAGGGATAGACGTTTTCGAAGTGATGGCGGTAGCGGCCCTCGTCGTTCGAGTGCGCCACCGCGTACGGGTGGTGGGCGCCTTTGCCGAACCAGGCGAAGGTGAAGTAGTCCTCGCCGTTGATGCCGTGCAGGAAGGCCGGGTCGTTGCCCTCGCCGTCGATCACCGCAAAGTCGCCGCCGCCATGGTCGTGCCCGGTGTGGTAGAGGGTCATGCCCAGCCAATGCCCGCGACCACGCAGGTAAAGCACCTGATGCGGCCGGTGGCCGTCGGTCAAGGCGGTGCGCTGGTGGCGGGCGTGGAAATAACCCCAGCCGGGGGAGAAGGCCGGCACGCGTTCGACGACCGCCTGTCCCGTCAGATCGAGCGCCGCCTCGCCCGGGTTCTCGATCACGATTTCGGCGCGCTCGCGGAATGGCATGGGGAGGTAGCACGAATGATCGTTGGTGCCATGCGCGAAGAAGGAGACGCCCTGGAACGGGCCGAAGAACCGGGCCGCCGGGGCCGCGACCGCGAACGAGGAGGCGTCGTCGAAACGCACCTTCAGCCGGGGATTGCCGCCGGCCGACCAACGCAAGCGCAGTTCCCGCACAATGCCCGGGCCGGTGAGCTGCGCGAGGGTCACCGAGGCGCCGGGTCCGACCTGGCGCGCGTCGAAGGCGACTTGCTCACGCGGAAGCCGGGACGCCGGGCGCTCGCGGAGTTGTTGGGGCAGGCCCACGTAGGAAAACGCCAGGTTCTCTCCCTCCTCTTCGGAGAACAGCCGCACGCCGCGCAGCGAGTCGTCCTCCAGCCGGTAATCGAGCTGGCAGAACCACAGCCAGAACGACGGTTGCCGCTGGACCACCTCGACGCGCAGGCTCCGCTCGAAGGGCACCGGCAGGAAGAAGTTGAAGGCGCGGTTGTGCACCGGCAGCGCGTTGGCTGGCGCCACCGGCACGGGGTAGGCCGCGGCGGCCCGCACCATCGCTTCGTCCGAGAACCGCACGCTCGGCGTGGTCTCGCCGTCCACGAAGAATTCCCAGTCGAAGTAAGGGTCGCCGTCGCCGCGCGTGGTCCAGATGTGCCGCAACGAGCCCTGGCCTTCCAGCGCCAGCAGCGGGTAGCGGAAACCCGTTCCCGTCCAAACCCCGGCGTGGCGTTCGGGGCTCTCGACGAAGCTCGCCTTGCCGGCGCGGTACTCCTGCAGCACGAAGGCGTCCTCCAGCGTCACGCGCCGCAGGGGATCGAGGGCGGAGGATTCGGCGGCGCTGAGTCCCAGGCAAAGGCCCGTCAGCGCTGCCCATGTTCCCACGCGGCGACCGACAGCGGCCGGGGAAGACGGCGGGAACGGCAGCGGACGGGACCAGGCGATTCGCGGTGATGCGATTTTCATACGGGCTCAGCCGAGCTTCCAGGGCGAGCGATACTCACGGCTCAGGAGTTGGCTCGCCGCCGCATCGTTTACGATGACCTCCTGCCGGGGATCCCACTTGATCTTGCGGCCCACGAGCATCGCGATCAGACCGAGATGGCCGGGCACAGCGGAGCGATGGGCCGCTTCGACCGGCGTGATGGTCGGTTGGCGCGACTTCACGCAGTCCAGGAAGTTCCGCATGTGGTCGCGCGAATGGTAGACCTTCACCTTGCGCAGGTTCTCCGGGAGCCGCGAGATGTCCTTGAGCTCCTCGTTCGAGCAATCGAAACCGCCGCGGTCCACCCACACCCAGCCGTCGGCGCCATACCACTTGGTGCCGCCGCGGATATCGCCATGGCCGCCGGCGATGGTCATGGTGACCCCCTCGGCGTAGGTGCAGGTGATGCGGTACTTCGTGCAGGTGTTCCAGACGGCGTCCTTGGCGGGGAACTCCCCTTGCCCTTCGACCTCCACCGGGCCGGTGCCGTCAAAGCCCAGGCCCCAATGCGCGATGTCGCAGTGGTGACCGATCCAGTCCAGGAGTTGGCCGCCCCCGACGTTGTAGTTCCAGCGCCAGTTCATGTGGACGCGGGTCTTCACGTACGGCTCCATCGCAGACGGACCGAGCCACCGGTCGTAGTCGAGCTCCGGCGGCGGTGCCGAGACGGCCTGATCCCAGCCGGGAGTGGAGGGCGTGAGCCGGGCGAGATTCCGCGGGGCCCCCGCGATGCCCTCGAGTTTCTTGAGCAGTTCCGGGGCGGTGCCGGCGAAGTCATGGTGGCCGCTGGGCAACCCCACTTCGACCCGGGTGACTTTGCCGATGAGCCCGTTTTGGACGATCTCAACCGCCTTGTGGAAGTTCTCGACCGACCGCTGCCAGGAGCCGGTCTGCCAGATGCGCTGGTGCTTTTGCACCGCCCGCACGATGGCTTGCTGCTCGGCGATGGTGCGGGCGAGCGGTTTCTCGCCGTAGATGTCCTTCCCGTTCCGGGCCGCCTCGACCGACATGAGCGCATGCCAGGTGTCCGGCAGGGCGAGCATCACGGCGTCGATGTCCTTTCGGGCCATCAGCTCGCGGTAGTCGTCGTACGCTTTGCAGTCCTCGTTGCCGTACTTGCGGTTCACGGCGTTGACCGCGGCGGACCGACGCTGTTGATGCACGTCGCACGCCGCCACGACCTGGCAGTCCTTCTGGTTGAGGAACGCGCCGGTGTTGCCGGGGCCCTGCATGCCCCAGCCCACCACCCCCATCGTGATGCGTTCGGAGGGAGCCGGTCGGTCCTCGGCGCCCAGGGCACTGGCGGGAATGAGGGTGGGCGCCGCGAGCGCGGTGCCGGTGGCGACGAGGAAACGGCGGCGGGAGAGATCGTGGGCGGAACGTGTTGTCAGCATGGCGTGGGAGCCTGCGCCGGGCCCGCCCGCATTTCGAGGGAAAAATGACCGGTGCGCGGTTCCGGGGTGTGCGACACAAATCTTCGGATTGTTCGTGCTGGGCTCGATTTTGCGCCGAGGCACCTAGAAAGCTCGATACCGAAAGGGGGGCTGTCCGCTGCGGTTGTTCTCTGTGTCCTCCCGAGCTCTGTGCTGAACAACCGGACCGGGATTCAGCACAGAGCTCGGGAGGACACAGAGGATCAGCCGCCGAGGCAGCCGGGATTTTGTCTCACGCCTGCGGTTCCGACGCCGGGCTTCTCGAGCGGGGATTCAGGCGGCGACCGGTACCGTCACGGCGAGCGGGGCCGGCGGACGGAGGAACGCGGCGAGGACCAGTCCGGCCACGAACCACGCCGTCACGGTATAGACGGCCGAAACGAGGTGGAAAGGCCAGGGATGATGCCACCAGATCGGGGCCCCCAGGTCGGTGAACACCGCGACCGCGATGCCTGCCACCGTGACAAACCGCACCCGGGCCACGTAGCTGCGCAGAGCCGGCGCCGCCCGCGTCAGCAGCGCGCCGATCAGCATCACCGTCGCCAGTTGCTGCAGGAAGCCCGTCGCCAGGACCAGCGGCGACATCACCGGCCGACCCGCTCGCCGCAGGTGAATCATCGCGATGGGACCGGTCGTGTGGAGGGCGGTGAGCCGGTCGTCCGGGTTGTACATCCCGGGCAGCACGTAGGTGGCGTCGGCGGGGAAATGCTCGAGCAAGGCCTTGCCGGCGGCCGCGTCGTCGGCGGTTCGGCCCAGGACAGTATAGGGTAGCGGACTCATCCAGAAGGCGGCGCCCCAGACGAACAGGGCGAGGGCGGCGCACAGGGTTCCCAAGGTGAGGCGGGTCATGGTCGGCAACGGGGTTCGGGTTTGTCGGGCTGCGAGCCGCTGGGGTTGTTCCAAGCCAGCCTTACGCTCGATTTGCAGCGCGATTATGGAATCCGAGCGCGGTAGGTGGGGCAAGCCGAAACCTGCCAGCGGGAACCTGCCCTGCCGGCTACAGCACCGTGATCGGACGTTCCGCCGGGTCGAGGGCGCCGCGGGTCACGCCGAGTTGGTGGCGGAGCTTGAGTTCACGGCCGAGTTGCGGCGCGGTGACCTGGCCGGCCAGGAGTTGGCGGTACCATCGGATGGTGTGGGTCACCACCGCCGGCGATTCCTCCAGGAACTCGAGCCGGAACCAGCGGGCCCCGAGCGCCTGCAGCCGCGGCACGTAGGCCGCGCCGGTCTGGGCTTGCGCGTGGAACACGGTGTTGCGACAGCCCGCGTCGGCCTTCACCGGGTGAAGCGCCCCGACGCGGTCGCGCAGCCGGACGTCGTGGCGGTCGCAAGGCCGGCCGCAGTTGGTGTAGTCCGTGCCCCGGGAGAGGAAGGCGCAGAAGACGCAGTGCTCCATGTGAAACATGGGCATGTGCTGGTGGATGGTCAGCTCGAACCAGGCCGGCGGCGCGGCGGCGAGCAGCGCCTCGAGCTGGGCCCCGTTCAGGTCGTAGGAGGCGGTCAACCGCTCGAGCCCGAACCGCTGGAGGTAGTAGCCGGCAGCGAGCGGATTCGCCACGTTCAGGGAGTAATCCCCCACGCACCGGCACCCGGCGAAGAACGTCAGGTGGTCATGGCAACGGACCAGATAGCCGTCTGCCCCGGCCGAGCGCACCTGCTGGAGCACCCACGTTTCGCCCGGCTTGCTGATGCGCGGCGGCGCGACGAACAGGGTGGGGGAGGGCACCGGGGTGGGAGTCGATTCGGGGGAAGCGGGCTGTTTTTCGCGGACCAGCGCCACGGCATCGCGGTATCGCTTTGGATCCTCCAGCTCGCAGTAGATCGTGGCCACGCCGGCGGCGAGCACGGCTTCGAGTTGGGCCAGCGTCCGGACGAGCACAACCAGTTCGGCGGCCGGCGCTGGTGGGGACGGAACGGGGGTGACTCCGCCGGTCGAGACTGGTGTCCACTCGGGGGAGCCTGCCAATGCGGGTGCCTGGGGGGCGGCGGACGGGGTTGGGGCCACGGCGGGCGGATCCTGTCGTGGTTCGCGGAGCTGCCAGCGACGGGGGGCGAGGCGTTGGTGTTCGAGCTGGGCGACGAGTGCGCGGCGGATGCGGTTAAGATCGCTGACTGGCACCATGAGTTCGCCTTCGAGCATGGTGTCCAGCCGGCCCAGGCGGAAGGGCGTTCCGCCCAGCCTTCCCAGTTGGTCCCGCAGCCGGTCCGCCGTGAGCGGCCGGGTCGTGGCCACCGCAAGGGGATGATCGGAGGCTGCCTCCGCCAACGGACCCAGTTCATCGCGCGCCACCACGCGGAGCGGTTCGCCGACGCGGCCTTCGACCACGAGATGAACCGGTCGCTGGAAGCGAATGGCCTCTCCGGCGTAGGTCTGGCGCAGCCGGCGTTCAAGCGCGGGATCGCTGGTTTTCCAGAGCTTCTGGCCGGGCCGCAGCCGCCGGAAGTCGAGGTCGCCACGACCGAAGCCGAGGATGACTTCGCGCTCCGGCGCAGGCAGGGCCTGTTCCCCGCGCGGCGGGATTTGGGGCGTGGCGGCGCGGCTCTGGGCGGGACGGATCTCGTACACGCGCCCGCCCTCCTCCGGTTCGTCGGGGCGACCGGCGTCGAACACGACGCCGTCGCCGGGCTGGAGGGGTCCGGCCAGCCGCACGTGGATCTGCTGCCCCAGGACGCGGGTCACTTCGCCGAGGAACACGCCACGCTTCTTGGGGAAGCGGGCATGGACGAGTGCCTGGTTGTTGACGCCGCGGAACCAGCCGGTGAAGAGCCCGCGGGAGAAGGCCATCTCCATCTCGTACTGCGCCTCCCGGGGGACGGGGAGCGGTGCGAGTTCCGCGGAAGGCGCGGGCGAGGCCCCGTCGGCGGGAACCTGCGTTGCTTCGAAGCGCGCATCCAACGCCGCGCGGTAGAGCCGGGTGATGTTGGCGACGTATTCGGGCGATTTGAGACGGCCTTCGATTTTCAAGGCGGCGACGCCCAGGCGGACCAGATCGGGCAGCACCTCCAGACCGGCGAGGTCCTGGGGGCTCAGCAGGTAGCGCCGGTCGCCGAGCGGGACGGTCTGGCCGTCGGCGACGAGCTCGTAGGGCAACCGGCAGGCTTGCGCGCATTCGCCGCGGTTGGCCGAGCGGCCGCCCAGGGCCTCGCTGGTGAGGCATTGCCCGGAATAGGCGACGCAGAGCGCGCCGTGGACGAAGACCTCGAGCGGCACCACGTCCGCCGGGCCGGCGACAGGTTCGCGCCCCTCGGCCCCCTGGCGAAGGCGGGCGATTTCCTGCAGGGAACATTCGCGGGCCAGGACGACCCGACGGCAGCCGAGCTCGCGAGCGAACTCGAGACCGGCCCGGCTGGTGATGGTCATCTGCGTGCTGGCGTGGATTGGGAAGTCGGGCGAGAGCCGGCGGATGAGGCGGCAGAGGCCCACATCCTGGACAATGGCGGCGTCGACCCCGGCGGCGATGATCGCGCGGAGGAAGGCCTCGGCTTCCACGAGTTCCTCGGTGAAGACCAGCGTGTTGAACGTGACGTAACCGCGCACCCCGCGGCGATGCAGGAAGGCCATCAGCCCGGGCAGGTCGGAAGTGCTGAAGTTGTGCGCCCGCATCCGGGCATTGAAGCGGTCGAGCCCGAAATACACGGCATCGGCGCCGTTCTCAACGGCGGCCTTGACGCATTCCCAATCGCCTGCGGGCGCGAGCAACTCGGGGAGGCGCGAGGATGGCGTCGGTTCGAGAGAGGCGACGGTTTCTGCTCCGACGGGGCGGGGCAGTGGCGGCGACGGAATTGCGGCTGAGCACGGGTGGTTCACGTGACAACGAGGGTGCGCCCAGAAGCACGGCCGGCTTGAGCGAGGTCCGGGGCGCCACCTGCACGGAGATTAGCGCATGGCGCCAGCGAGGTCATCCACCGGGTGAGGGAGAGCAGTTTGGGAGGTCGTGGGTGTCGGAACATCTTCCGCGGTCGATAGGTGCGACGACCGGGGTGTCTCGTGGGGTGTGTGGGGGCAAGGAACCGCACGGGGTGGCGGCGAAATCGGGTCGGGGAACCCGGGGGTTGCGAGAGGAGGTGCGGGAGCGCGTTCATGCCGGGACGACTGCTGTCGTAAGCGATTCATTCCCAATAGTATGTCGCTGTGATACAGGCCACGGTTCAGGACCGCATGGAGGTGGGAGGCGGGATCCAGAGCGGGCGCCGGACGGGAGGATCACGACCGGAGGGCGGGGCGGTGCATCGTCCACGGCGGGGGGCGGGGGGCGGGGGTTCGTGGTGCGGATTTGTGGGGCCTAGTGGGTTGCCGTAGTCGGCTTAAGATTCTTCTTGCCAAGAGTTAGCCAACTTGGTTTGTTGGCGCCACAATTTGTCTGGAATGCAACCACATCACCAATTGAGGGAAGCCATGAGGACTATCCACAACTGCACCCGTCGTCTCGAGCGATTGCTGGTTGGTGCGTTAGCCGCAGTGACATTCGTGGTGTCCGCCGTCGCGCAGTTTAGCGTGACGAATAATGAGGGCATCACGGTCAACGATTTCGCGGCTGCGGCGCCCTACCCCTCCAAGGTGGTGGTGCCCACGAACATCACCCACACCGTCGAGAAGGTCACGGTGACCCTGGGCAGTGTCACGCACGGCTATGCCCCCGACATGGCTTTGCTGCTGGTCAACACCAACGCGGCCACGCCGCGGAAAGTGGTGTTGATGAGCGACGCGGGCATCGGCGTCCCCGACGCGAGCCTGAGCAAGGTGACGTTCACGCTGGACGACGCGGCGGCCAATGCCCTGCCGCAGTTCAGTCGCCTGACGGACGGCACCTACAAGCCGGCGAGCTACAAGGGGGACAACTTCCCCTTCCCGGCCGGTGCGCCCGCGGGTCCTTACGCCACGACCCTCGCCGAGTTCATCGGCAGCGGCGCCGCCGGCACGTGGCAGCTCTACGTGATGGACGACAAGGTGACGGACGCCGGCGCGATCGGTTCCTGGACCTTGAACCTCTGGACGCCACCGACGATCAGTCTGGCGACCAACGTGGTCACGGTGGAACAGAACAAGTCCACGACGCTCAACCTCACGGTGGGCAGCCAGACCGTCGCCCCCGAAGGCCTCACGGTGAGCGCCACCTCCGGTGACACGGCGCTGGTCGAAAACGCAGGCTTGGTTCCCGGAGGCAGCGGCGCCAACCGGACACTCGCCATCACGCCCAAGACGAATGCTTACGGGACCAACACGATGACCGTGAAGGTGACGGACGGCAAAGGGCCGGAGGTCACCGCCACCTTCGAACTCCGCGTGACCTTCGTGAACCAGGCGCCGTCCATTGTGCTGAGCACCAATCAGGTCACCACGGTTGCCGGCGTCGCCGCCAGCCTCAACGCGCACGTCACCGACATCGACACCCCCGCGGCCAACCTCGTGCTGAGCGCTGCCGCCTCTTCGAACCCGGCGGTCGTTCCGCTGGACCATGTCTTCTTTGCGACCGGCGCGCAGGCCACCAACCGGATCGTCACGGTCGCACCCAAGGGTGCGGCGACCGGGACCACCACGTTGACGATCCAGGTCGTGGACGCGGCCGGTGGGACCAACACGGCGACATTCAACGTCACGGTGAATGCGGCGGGCAATGCCGTCTTCGCGAGTACGGATCCCGTGGCGATTGAGCTGGAGAACCGGGCCACCAAGTACCCGTCGTCGAACACCGTCGCCGGTGTGACCGGGCTCATCGGCAAACTGACCGTCGTGCTGGCCAACCTGCAGTTCCCTGATCCCGCCAACCTCGATCTCCTCCTGGTCGGCCCGGCCGGGAACAAGGTCGCCTTGATGCGCGGCGCGGGTGGAATCACGCCGGTGTTCGATACGCGGTTGACCCTGGATGACGCGGCCGCGAACGCAATCTCCGAGAACGGGCCGATCGTGACGGGCACCTATCGGCCGGGCAGTTATCGAACCGGCAACCTGCTGTCGCCCGCGCCCGCCGTGCCCTATGCGAGCGCCCTGAGCGAGTTCATCGGCACCAATCCGAACGGTGTCTGGGAGCTGTACATGATGAACCAGACCACCCTGAAGACCGACCGGATCCAGGGCGGGTGGTTGCTCAACATCTTCCCAGCCCCGGCCATCCTCAACCTGGTGAACATCACGAACAACGAGGACGTGGTCGTCACCGTGCCCTTCAGCGTGGCGAGCACCTACAGCGAGGTGACCAACGTCGTCGCCCGCTCCGGGTCCGCCAACGTCGCCGTCGAGACGACCCTCACCGGGACGAACGCGACGCTCAAACTCACACCCGCCCTGAACTTCTTCGGCACCGTCCCGATCACCGTGGAAGCGTGGGCGAAGGATGGCTTCCGGGCCACGAACGTCGTCCAATACGTCATCAACTCGGTGAACGACAATCCCACCATCTCGGTCATTCCCAAGCAGGTCACACCCGCGGGTGTCCCGGTGGGTCCCATCGCGTTCACCGTGGCGGATGTCGATCATGACGCGGGCGACTTGGTAGTGACGGCGGCCTCGACCAACACCAAGCTGCTCCCGGCCGAGAACATCGTGCTGCTGGGCACGGGTGGATCGCGCACGGTGACCCTCTACCCGGTCGGCAACGCGGCCGGGGAAGCGGACGTTCTGTTGACCGTCACGGACCCTGCGGCGGGCCAGGCTTCCACCAGCTTCCGATTGAGCGTGCTCGCCCCGAACAACCCGCTCTATGCGAACGGGGCTCCCATCACCATCTATGACACCAACGTAGCCGAACCCTATCCGTCCAGCATCGTGGTGAGCAACCTCCTCGGGAAGGTCGCCGAGGTGAAAGTGTCGCTCTTCGGCTTCAACCACCCGGTTCCGCGGGATGTGGATATCCTGCTGGTGGGCCCGTCCACCAACGTCGTTCTGATGAGTGGCCGGGGAGGAACCACCGCCGCGGCGAACATTAACCTCGTCCTGGCCAACACGAACTTTACCGGAGAGGCGACCGTGGCCATTCCGAGTCCCCTCAGCTCGGGCGTCTTCCGGCCGGCGGTGACCGGCACCGTACCGCCGTTCCCAGGCGCGCCCACCGTGCATGCCTCGAATCTGAGCGCGTTTACGGGAACCGATCCGAATGGCACCTGGTCGCTGTATATCATCGACTCGGTGGCGACCGACGGGGATGTCAAGGGCTCCATCGCCAACGGCTGGCAGCTCGACATCCTGACGCAGCCGACGATCCAGCCAATTGCGGACGTGGCGACGGATGAGGCTACGCCTGTGAACGTCGTCGTGACCATCGGCGATGTCCAGTCCGCCGGTACCGTCACGGTAACCGCCACCGCGGTGACCAACCCGACGCTGGTCGAGAAGATTGACATCGCCGGCAGCGGTGCCACACGGACGCTCACGATCACCCCGCGGAAGTACCTGAATGGGGAGGCGAACATCCAAGTCACCGTTGCCAATGGCCCGTACAGCGACAGCCGGACCTTCAAACTGACGGTGCGTGCGGTCAACAACCCGCCCGAGTTCGTCCAGACCGTTCCGAACTCGAGCATCCTCAGCGCGACCGTGTTCGGGCCGACCGAGTTCAAGGTCTGGGATCCGGAAACGCCCACGACGATCGTGGTGACCGCAAGTTCCTCGGATCAGGAGTTGCTCCCGGATGGCAACATCACCATCACGAAGATCGGTGTCGACGCCGGCGGGACCAACACCTGGAGTGTTCGGGCCGCTCCTGCCGGGGTGCGTACGGGCCAAACGACCATCACGCTGAAGGCGGACGACGGCACGGGCCAGAAGGAATCCAGCGCCTTCCTGCTAACCGTGCTGCCCAACCTGGCCTTCGAGAACCCGACCGCCATCATCATCCCGGAGGGGCTCCGGGGCTTGAACGACCCCGTGACCGCCAATGGCACGGCAACCCCCTATGGGTCCAAGATCACGGTCAGTGGCGTGGGCGGCGTGGTCCGCAAGGCAGAAGTCCGACTCTTCGGACTAACCCATCCGTTCCCGCAGGACCTCAACGTCCTGCTCGTCTCGCCCGCGGGCAAGAAGGTCATGCTGATGGCGCACGCGGGCGGTGGCACGGCCGTGAACAACGCCAACATTACCTTCACCGACACCGCCGCCAACGCGATCCCGCAGAGCGGTGCGATCACCAGCGGCAACTATCGCCCGGCGCAATATGGCACGGTCGTGCCAATGCCGGCCCCCGCTCCCGGTGTCCCTTACGCCGCCACGTTGGCGGGCGTCAACGGTGACGCGGCCAACGGTACCTGGGAGTTGTTCGTGCTCGACGACACCTTCCCGCAGGGTGGCCAGATTGCGGGTGGCTGGCGGCTGCTCCTGGATACCGCGCCAGTCATTGTGCCGATCGGTGCCCAAACCACACCTGAGAATACCCCGCTCGAAGTGCCCATCGAGCTCAGTGCCGGGCTGGTTAACCCCGCAAGCCTGACGGTCACAGCCGCAGCCTCGGGCAACCGGCCGGATGGTTTGGTGGTACCCGCAGGCCTGGTGGTCAGCGGCACCAACCTGACGCGGACCCTGTTGATTACGGCCACCACCAACTACCCGTCGGCGGTGAGTGCCGAGCACGGGACAAACCTGATCACGCTGACCGTGACCGATGGCACTTCCACGAGTTCGAGGTCCTTCCCCTTGATGGTGACCTATGTGGACCAACCGCCGTTTGTGACGACCGCGACCAACGTCTACACGATCAACCAGAACGGAGAGGCCAGCATCGTGTTCACGTTCAGCGACGTGGATTCCACCCTCGGGACCAGCAACGTTGTATTTGGCTCCTCGGTGCCGAGCCTCCTGCCAGTCGATAACATCAAGTTCGCCTATGCCACCAACGCCGTGCGAGCACGGGACGAAGGTGCGGGCCGGGCGGATGCCGTCGTGCTGGCGAAACCAGCTACGAACGCCTTCGGCAGCACGGTGCTGTCCTTCTCGATCACCGATCGCACCAATACGACGACGCACTCGGTGACCCTGAACGTCAACCAGGTGAATCAAGCGCCCGTGATCCTGGCGGCCGACTTCGCTGACAAGTCGGTCACGGCCGGAACGGCAACCACGAACATCACCTTCAGGGTGGCGGATGTGGAGACGCCGGCAAAGGACCTCGTGGTCACGGCCGTCTCCAGCAATCAGGACTTGGTGCCCAACAGCAACATCGTGCTCGTGAACAATGGTGAGAACCGGACGATCCAATTGATCCCTGTGGGGATTCGTACCGGCGTGGCGGTGATCACCATCACCGTGGAAGACGGCGGCCTGGCCGGTGCTGGCAAACTGACGACCACGGCCACGCTGCGGCTCACGGTGACACCTTCGCCGGAGGCCGTATTTGCCAATACCGCTCCCATCACGGTCCGCGACGCGAACACCGCGCAGCCGTATCCCTCGGTCATCAGCGTCAGCAACGTGGTGGGCAACGTGCACCGAGTCACCGTGACCCTCGCGGGCTTGACGCACACGGCCCCGGGTGATGTGGACGTCCTGCTGGTGGCCCCAAGCGGGCAGGCGGTGATGCTCATGTCGGGTACCGGCATTCGCAACCCGGCCGAGAACGTGCAGCTCGTCTTCGATGACGGCGGCGCGGAAATCCCGATCCGTGGCAGCTTGGTGTCCGGGACCTACAAGCCGTCGAACTACAACCCGAACGAGAGCATGACGCCTCCGGCACCGGCACGCCCCTACGGCGAGACGCTGGCCACGCTGGGCGGTCTCAATCCAAACGGCGACTGGAAACTCTACGTCCGGGATATCGCGGCTTCCCAAGTGGGCCAGATCGCCCAGGGATGGGTGCTGAAGATCACCCCGCGCCCAACGATCCTCGTGAGTTCGCCGGCGCCGAACACGCCGCTGATTATGGCGCAGGACACCCAAGGCACCATCTCGCTGTCGATCTTCGACAGCTCGACGGCCGCCAGCAACTTGACACTGCGCGCCGAGTCCTCGAACCCGACGCTCCTGCCGAACGCCAACGTGACGTTCGCGCCGGTCGCGACCGGTTCCACCAATTACACGGCAACAGTGAAGCCAGCGCTGTACCAATACGGCACCAACAACCTGAGGCTGATTGTGAGCCGGTCGGATGGGGCGAGCGCCAGCACCGTGGTGCCGATGAGCGTCACGCCCGTGAACGTCCCGCCCACCTTCTCGCGGCTCCTGGATCAGGTGACCGACGAGGGCGTGCCCGTCACGGTTTCCTTCCTCGTCCAGGACGTGGACACCCCTCTCGCACGGCTGACGATCGAGGCTACCTCCCTGGATCAGAACGTGGTCACGAACGCCAACCTGCGGTTCTTCGACACCGTCACGAACAAGCTGGTCGGCCTGCCGAGCGATCTGTTGGAACTGAAGCTGATCCCCAACACGGGCGTTCAGTCTGGCACGGTCACGATCCGACTCGTGGTGACCGATCAATGGGCGAACGTCGGTACCAATTACGTGACCAATGAGTTCAGCCTACAAATCCGGCCGGTCAATCAGGCGCCGACGATCAGTGCGATCGCCGACCAGGTGACTCCGGCCGGTACGCCGACTCCGGCGATTCCGTTCGTCGTGACCGACCGCGAACCCGGGGCGCTGACCGTCACGGCGACGTCGTCGGATCAGACGTTGGTCAAGAACGCGAGCATCGTCGTGTCGCCGTCCGGCGGTTCGACCACGAATCGTACCGTGCAGATCACGCCCGAGAAGGGAGTGAATGGAAAGGCCGTCATCACGTTGGAAGTGAAGGACGCTGGCAATAAGACGACGACGACCTCGTTCGTGCTGACCGTTCGGCCCAGCCCGGAGCGGGTGTTTGCCAACAGCACGCCCATCGTCATCAACGACAATGCGGCTGCGACACCCTATCCGTCAGCCATCCAGGTCAACGGGTTCAACGGCCACGTCTCGCGCGTGGTGGTGACCCTCAACGGATTTGCCCACCGATTCCCGCAGGATGCTGGTGCGCTGCTGGTCAGCCCCACGGGTCAGAAGGTCATGTTGATGAATCGCACCGGTGGCGGGACGGCGGTAACGAATGTCACCCTGACGTTCGATGCGGCGGCCGCCAACGCCGTGCCGCAGGGGACCGCGCTGGTGACCGGCACCTACCGTCCGGCGGACTACAAGATTCCTTCCGGCTACAACCTGCCGGCGCCGGCACCGGCTTCGCCTTACAGCACGAACCTGGCGACCTTCAACGGGCATTCGCCCAATGGGACCTGGTCGCTGTACGTCGTGGACGACACACCGTCGGATGCCGGTGTCATCACCGGTGGTTGGTCGCTGGCGATCACGACGGATCCAGTGATCATGGGCCTGCAGAATCTGACGCAGGAGATGAACACCCCGGCGCAGCAGAACTTCACCATCGCCGATGACTCGATCGGTGATCCGGGCTTCACGTTCACTGCCACCTCTACCAACACGGCCTTGGTGGCGAACACGAACATCACCTTCATCGGCAGTGGGACCAACTTCGCCGTCAGCGCCAAGCCCTCGCTCAATGTGGCGGGCCAGACCGAGGTCACGGTGAACGCGACCAACGCCGACGGCCGCACGGCGACAAGCAAGTTCCGGGTGGTGTTCACGGTGGTGAACTACCCGCCGGTCATCACGCCGATCGCGGACCAAACCATCGCGGCCGGCACCGTGGCCAGCGTCAACTTCGACTACAGCGATCTGGAGACGCCGAAGAACAACCTCATCCTCAGTTACACCTCATCCAACACAAGTCTGGTGCCGCTGAGCAACATCGAGTTGGCCGGCGGACAGTTGTTTGTCGAGCCGGTGGGGGCTGCCACGGGTGAGACGGAGATCACGATCAGCGTCGCTGAGCCGGCGCCGCCGGCGGGCGGCGGGCTGGTTTCGACCGAGAGCTTCGTCCTGAGGGTTGCGGCACCCGCCGTCTCCGCCTTGGGAGCCAACGTCGAAGGCATCACCATCAACGACAACGCGGCCGCAACGCCGTATCCGTCCGTGATCAACATCGCAGGCGTGGAGGGCCAGGTGGTTGGCGTGTCGGTGTCCCTGTCGAAGTTCGCCCATCGCTTCCCTGACGACGTCAGCATCTTGCTGGTCGGTCCGGAAGGCCAGAGCGTAGTGATCATGAGCCGCGCAGGCGGCGGGGCGCCTGTCAGCAACTTGCGGCTCAACTTCGCGGATGACGCGTCGGCGAGTCTGCCGGACAACACCCTGATCGCGGCCGGCACCTACAAGCCGACCAGCTATCGCACGACCGAGACGTTCTTTGCCCCCGCTCCTGCGGGACCGTACGGCAAGACGTTGTCCGTCTTCAACGGAACAAACCCGAACGGCGACTGGTCGCTCTACGTGCAGGACGATCAGCAATCGGAAGCGGGTGTCATCGCGGGCGGTTGGTTGCTGCGCATCCTCACCGATGTGCCGGTGATCGCTCCGATCGAGCCTCAGGTCACGGATGAAAACGTGACGCTGGCGGTGCCCGTGAACGTGTTCGCCCCGGGTGTTGACCCGGAGGACGTCGTGGTGAAGGTGGAGAGCAGCCAAGTGAATCCGCCAGGACTGATCCAGTCCCTCGAGATCACCGGAAACGGCACCGGCCGGACCCTGGTGATCACGCCGCGACCGAACTACCCCTCGGTGGTGAGCAAGAACGACGGAACGGCGGTCATCACGGTCACGCTGGAGACCCCGGCGGCCACAAACACCGTGGCCTTCCCGCTGACGGTCCGCTACGTCAATCAGCCGCCAATGGTGACGGGCCTCGCGAACACCTCCACACCTGTCAACATTCCGCTGGCGATGATGTTCAGCGTCGCAGACGTTGATTCGCCTGCCACGGCGCTCGTGGTGAGTGCTGCGGTGACCGATCCCTCGCGCGGCCGAGTCACGCTCCAGCCCGCGGGCGCGGGCAACTGGCGGTTGACGTTTACGCCGTCCGGACCGTTGGGTGCGGCGGAGATCGCGGTGACCGCGATGGACGAGGCGTCCTCGACCCGAGTGCCGTTCGTCGTCACCGTCGAGCCGGCCTCGTACCCGATCATCTCCACTATCGCGGCACAATCGACCCCGAAGAACGTTGCGCTTGTGGTGCCCTTCACGGTCACCAACACCCGGACGCCGAACGTGACGGTCAGCGGTTATGCCGAGAGCACCGCTCTGGTTCAGAGCGTGGTGATCGCGGGTGCCAGTGGTTCGTATACGGTCACCATCACGCCGGTTCTGAACGCCGTCGGCCAGACCCGCGTCATCCTTGAAGCGGACGACACGTTGAGCAAGGGCTTCGCGGCCTTCGACTTGACCGTGACATTCGTCAACTACCCGCCGGTGCTGGCAGCGATCCCGGATCAGACGGGCTCCGCGGGCACGCCAGTCGTGGTTCCGCTCAACGTCAGCGATGTTGACAACGCGCTGACCGAGCTCACCTACCGCGCCGAATGGTCGAACTCGAACCTGGTTTCGGGTGTCAACTTCACGGTCAGTTCCACGGCCGTGAGCGCAACGGTCAGCCTCATCGATGAGGAGATCGGCACGAGCGTGATCACGGTCATGGTCAGCGACGGTGTCAGCACCGCCGTGCAGACCTTCAACCTCGAGGTCTCCGAGGCCGGACAGCCGGAGTTCACGGCCATTCGCCGCAATCCCGACGGGACCCTCACGGTGGAATGGACGGGCCGGGGTACGCTGCAGGCCGCTCCGACGGTCGTGGGGCCTTGGCAGGACGTGACGGGTGCCACCAGCCCGTACACCTTCGCCCCGAGCGAAGCGATGCTGTTCGGACGTATCCGGCGGTAAGCCGAAACGCCACATAATCACAGAGAGGACCGGGTGCTTGCCCGGTCCTCTTTTTTTGCCCGCGCCTCCTGCAGCATGTCCTGCACGATGAGGCTGATGGGGCGCGTCTCGCGCATCGCTGGTGTTGGTTCCCGGGAGAACCGTCTCACGGCCGGCTCAATACTGCCGCCGCGACCCACCGCGTAAACGATGGCGTGCGAGTGCTGGACGAGTGTTTGGCTGTGGGTGTGGCTGGCGCAGGGGCGTTGGATTGGCGCAACGCACAGGGTGGCACTATCCTGGGCAGGTTATGACCACCGCCGTTGATCGCCTCCAAAGGCAAGGCCGGGACAACCGCAGCGGTCGGAGCGATGACCGTGGGTTTACGTTGATCGAATTGCTGGTGGTCATCGCGATCATCGCGATCCTCGCCGCCCTGTTGCTCCCGGCGCTGGCGTCTGCCAAGGAACGGGCGCGCCGGGCCGCCTGCCAGAGCAACGCGCGCCAATTCATCATCGCGGCCCAGACCTATGCCGTGGACTTTCAGGATTGGCTCCCACGCGGCTTGACCGACGCCTTCGATCCGGATGATACCCACACGCCCATTCTGTCGACCAACAGTCGGGCGTTACTCATCCAGTACAGTGGTGGGATTGATGTCCTGGACTGCCCGAACCTGGCCCCCTCCTTCCGCACGAAGCGTGACTGGCGGGTGCATGAGGGGTTTGGGTTCGCCATCGGCTATCACTATCTCGGAGGACACACAAACACCCCGTGGGCGATGGTGAGTCCGGCCAACGCCACGTGGCTCTCGCCGCAGCGGTCATCCGAGGATCCGACCCTGGTGCTGGTGGCCGATCTCAATGTGTTCTGTCACCCCTACCTGCGGAACCTGACGCCACACGCGGCGGCCGGTCCGGTGGTCCGCGAGGACGCCTATTACGAGACCAACGACAATGCGCCGAACGAGACCTGCGCGGACATCGGAGCCCGCGGAGGCAACGTGGGCCGGCTGGATGGTTCGGTGGCCTGGAAAGACATCCGCGCCATGAGGATCTACCGCGCCTCGCAGAAGTACGACACCTATGGGATGTGGTGAGGCGGAGTCCGTCTCGGAGTACGCCCGGACGAGTCGGTGGAAGTTCGGGGCGTCCACCACGCCGCCGTGGCCGGGTGCGTCTTTGGGGTCGTATCTTAACATTTAACATTTGAACGATCCGATCCTCCCGACCTGACCGACGCCAGGCTCCGGGCTGCCCGGCAAGGCTCGTGGAGAATTTCGTCGTGCCGTGGCGTTGGCTGCACGAATTGGATGGCACGTGCGCGAGGATCCGTGTTTGATCACCGCCGGCTTTGCGTCCGATGGAACATGTCCCGGCGGTGTGCTCCAAAGTCGGAGTCGTGGCGGCGGTGGTGGGGGGCGACACGGGTTTCCACGGATGCGGGACCAAGCCTGAACTCGCCCCATGCCTAAACGCACGGACATCCACACGGTGCTGATCATCGGAGCCGGGCCGATCATCATCGGTCAGGCCTGCGAATTCGACTACTCCGGCACGCAGGCCTGCAAGGCGCTGCGGGAGGAGGGCTACCGGGTGGTGCTGGTGAACTCGAACCCCGCCACCATCATGACGGACCCGGAGTTCGCCGATCGCACCTATCTCGAACCCATCACGCCGGAGTGCGTGGAGAAGATCATCGCGCGGGAATGCGAGGAACTCCGACGTCTGGGCGTCCCACTGCCCGAGCCGACGTCCGGGGATGCGCCGGCATCCGACGTGCCGCACAAACTGGTGCTGCTCCCCACGCTGGGTGGACAGACGGCGTTGAACACGGCCATGGCGTTGGATCGCGGCGGCGTGCTGGCCAGGTACGGAGTGGAGATGATCGGGGCCAACGCCGCCGCGATTGAGAAGGGGGAAGACCGGCTGGTGTTCAAGGAGCTGATGCTGTCCATCGGGCTGGACGTGCCGGTCAGCGGGGTGGCGCACTCCCTGGAGGAGGCGCGGTCGATTGCGGAGCGGATTGGTCGCCTGCCGCTGATCATCCGGCCCGCCTTCACCCTGGGCGGGACGGGGGGCGGGATCGCGTACAACCGCGAGGAGTTCGAGGAGCTGGCCAAGCGGGGGTTGGACCTTTCGCCGGTGCGCGAGATCCTCATCGAGGAATCGCTGCTGGGCTGGAAGGAGTTCGAGATGGAGGTGATGCGCGACCAGGCGGACAACTGCGTGATCATCTGCTCGATCGAGAACCTGGACCCGATGGGCGTCCATACGGGGGATTCGATCACCGTGGCGCCCATCCAGACGTTGACGGACAAGGAATACCAGATCATGCGCGACCAGAGCTTCGCGGTGATCCGGGCCGTGGGGGTTGAGACCGGCGGTTCGAACATCCAGTTCGGCGTGCACCCCGACACCGGCCGACTGGTGATTATCGAGATGAACCCGCGCGTGTCGCGCAGTTCGGCGCTGGCCTCGAAGGCCACGGGTTTTCCCATCGCGAAGATCGCTGCCAAGCTCGCGGTGGGGTATCGGCTGGACGAGATCCGCAACGACATCACGCGCGAGACGCCGGCCAGTTTCGAGCCCACCATCGACTACGTCGTCGTCAAGGTGCCGCGATTTGCCTTCGAGAAGTTCTCCCAGGCCGACCCCACCCTCACCACCCAGATGAAGAGCGTGGGCGAAGCGATGGCCATCGGGCGGACCTTCAAGGAAAGTCTGCAGAAGTGCCTTCGCTCGCTCGAAATCGGCCGCCACGGGTTGGGGGGCGACGGCAAGCCTTGGCGATTGGGGAACGAGGTGTACGAAGACCGGGCCCTGCTGCCGCGGGACCTGATCAGCCGGAAACTGACGGTGCCGAACGCCGAGCGGATCTTCTTCCTGCGCCATGCGTTTCGGGCGGGCTTCACCATCGAGGACGTATTCCAGCTTACCAAGATTGACCGCTGGTTCCTGGCGCAGATCCGTGAAATCGTGGAGGTCGAGGAGGAGTTGGCGGCCACGGTTGGGAGATCCGGTGCGAGCCCCGAGGCCGGCTGCCCTCGGCCGGCGGCGTGAACGAATCGGGTCCTCAGTCTCCGGTGAGGAGAGGTCCAGCCCGCCGCGTGAGGGCACGCGGCCTACAGCACCCCCCGCCGCGTGAGGGCACGCGGCCTACAGGACGGCACCTTTTCAGGGTGAGGGCAGCGGGAGCGCCGCTTCGGTTACGAGTGCCTCGAGGACCGGGAGGGAGCGGGTGCCAAGGAAGCGGCGTCGGACGTAACCCTGGGCGTCTAGGATGACGGTGGTGGGAAGCTCACCGCCGTTGAAACGCCCGCCGACCTCATTCCGTTCATCCAGCAACACGGGGTAGTTGAGTCTCTGCGACGCCGCGACGCGGACCACCTTCTCCCGTGCGCGTTGCCGTGCCGCGGCCCGGCTTTCGCGATGCCCGTGTTCCTCCTCGATCGCCTCCCTCTCTCCGGCCACCGGGTGTCCGCCGATGTGTCCGTGGCTGTCCGGGACGAGATCGAGCGACACGCCCAGAATGGTCAGGGAGTTCGTGCGGGAGTTCTGGAGGGCGACAAGGGTGGGCATCCCGGTCAGGCAGGCCGGGCACCAGGTGGTCCAGAAATGGAGCAACACCACACGGCCGCGGTAGTCCGCCAGCCGGACCTTGCGCCCCTCGAGAGTGCGAAGCTGGAAGTCCCCCGCGGGCAGGGGGCGGCGGGAGGCCAAAGCCGCGGCGGGCAGTTCGAGGGCGACCGGGGGGAACTCGTTCTGTCGCTGGTTCCACCAGGCCCGGGCGCGTTCGGCGCCGGCACTCGCCTTCGCCTCGCCGCCGGCGCGGGTCTCGATCGCGCCCGTCTGCGGGTGGTTGAGGGCGGCGGCTTCGCGCAGCTTCACGCCGAAATCCTGGCCGCTCCAATGTTCGAGGAGTTTGAGGCCGGCCGTGACGACCAGCGGATCGGGATCCAAGAGTATCGGCAGGACGGTCGGGACGCCGACGGAGGTGCCGAACCGGAAGTGCGAAGCGCCGAGGACGCGCAACTCGGGATCGGGGTCGCGCAATTGGGCTGCGGCGAGGGCCGGGTGGGCCGGGTGGCGGCGCTGCTGGAGGAGGCTGAGGGCGGTCTGGCGAACGTTCAGGTCCGGGTCCAGGGCGGCGCCGAGCAGGAGGGTTTCGAGCTCCGGCGGGAGCGGTTGTTCGTGAGGCAACACGCGGGGCAGGTGACGGACGGCCACCTGGCGATGCACGATCCTGTCGGAGTTCCAGGCGGCGAGCAGGGCGGTGCGAGGGTTGGGGGCTTGGTCGATCAGGGTCTCAACCTGATCGGGAGTCGGAGCGGGGTTGCGGAGGACGGCGGTGGCGACGAGGCGGTACTGCAGCGGTTCGCGGAACCAGAGGGCGAGGAGCGTGGCCAGGAGCGCGAGGGCCAGCAGGAGGGGGCGGCGAAGGCGGCGGTGCCCGGCCGAGGCGGTGTCGGCCGCAGCGTCGGGGTTGGCACGCGAAGCGGAGCGGGACATGGGAACGGCGGCGGGAGGGCCTGAGGGGCGTCTCGCTAGTCCGTTGACGGGGGGATGGCCGGGGGAGATCCGGGAGAGTTCTTCGCTTCGAGCAGTTCGCGCACGAACCGGCCGAGGGATTCGTTGGTGGGTCCGTAGCCGCCGTGGTAGATGCAGAACTCGAGGTCGTGGAGGAGTTCGCCGGCGGTGGCGTAGCGTTCCGGGAGGTCGCGGGCGAGGGCGCGGCGCAGGATGGTGTCGAGGCGGGCGTCGATGCGCGGATCTTCAGCGCGGAAGTCGGGGAGGGTCGCCTGGACGACATGGGCGCGGGTCAGTTCCGGGGAGGCGGCCTTGAACGGGTTTCGGCCCAACAGCAGTTCGGCGAGGACCACGCCGGTGGAGAAGAGGTCCGAGCGGAGGTCGGTGATCTGGAAGTCGGCCTGCTCGGGGCTCATGTACTCGGGTTTACCCACGGCGACCTCGCCTTCCTGGTGGGTGAGGAAACCGCGGGCTTTGGCGATGCCGAAGTCGGTGAGTTTCACGTCGCCGGCGTAGGCGACCATGACGTTCTTCGGGCTGACGTCGCGGTGGACGATGCCGAGGGGACGGCCTTCGGGGTCGGTCTTGGCGTGGGCGTAGGCGAGGCCGCGGGCGATGCGGCTGGCGATGAAGACGGCGAGTTCGAAGGGCAGGCGGCGCTGGCGGCGATCCAGGAGTTGCTGGAGCTGTTCGAGGTTGAGGCCCCGGATCAGCTCCATGGCGATGAAGTACCGGCCGCGGGTTTCGCCGAGGTGATACGTCTGAACGATGTTGGTGTGGATGAGGTCAGCCACCAGCTTGGCTTCGCCGATGAAGTTCTCGAGGAATCGGGGCTGCCGGGCGAGGTGGTGGTGGATGAGCTTGATCGCCACCCGCTTGACGAAGTCGCGCGCGCCGTGTTGTTCGGCTTCGTACACCACGCCCATGCCGCCGCTGTAAAGCTTGCGGACGAGGTCGTAGCGGCACCCGGCCTCGAGGGTCAGCAGTTCGCCCATGCCGCGATGCTTGGGGGTGCGGGGGGGGCCGTCAAGGCCGGTCAGGCTGGCGCTGGCAGGTGCGAAGGCCGTAGAGGGCGATCACGACGAAACAGACGACCGGGAGGACGAAGGAGGCGCGCACGGCGGAGAGTGGCCCGACCTGGCCGAGGTCGATGATGGCGCCCTGCAGCGGGGGCAGAACGGAGCCGCCCAGGATGGCCATGATGAGGCCGGCGGCGGCGAACTTGGCGTCCTGGCCCAGCCCCTGGAGCGCGATGCCATAGATGGTCGGGAACATGAGCGACATGCAGGCGGAGATGCCGACCAGACAGTAGAGGCCGGCCATGCCCGGCAACAGGATCGTGCCGGCGGTGAGGAAGAAGCCGCCGATGGCGAGGTACATCAGGAGGCGGCCGGGATGGAAGAAGCGGAGCAGGAAGGTGCAGATGAAGCGACTCCCGCAGAACAGGGCCATGGCCACGATGTTGTAGCCCTGGGAACGCGCCTCGGCGTCCTGCTCGGAGAGCCCGCGGGCGGTAAACAGTTCGGTGCCGTAATGGATGATGAACGTCCAGCACATGATCTGCGCGCCGACGTAGAAGAACTGCGCCACCACCCCTTCGAGGTAGCGCCGGTTCGCGGCCAACCGCCGCAGAGTGGGGCCGAGATCGAGGTGATGATCCCGCTGCGACTGCCGCGGCATCTTGACGAGCGCGATGAGGACCAGGACCACCATGATGACCACGGCGATGCCCACATAGGGTGTACGGATCACCGCCAGATCATGAGCCGTGACCTGCTGGAAGGTCGCCGGATCCATGGCCTCGCGTGCCTCACGCGAGGCTTCGTTCATCCGGGCGAGAATCAGTTGCTGGGCGGTGAACATGCCGAGCAGTGAGCCGATGGGGTTGAAGGCCTGCGCCAGGTTGAGGCGGCGCGTCGCGGTCTCCTCCGTGCCCATGGAGAGCACGTACGGGTTGGCGCTGGTTTCCAGGAAGGACAGCCCGCAAGTGAGGATGAAATAAGCCACGAGAAACGGCCAGAAGGCCATCATCCAACTCGCCGGGATGAAGAGGAGCGCGCCACCGGCATACAGGCCCAAGCCCATGAGGATCCCGGCCTTGTAGGAGTAGCGTTTGATGAACATGGCGGCAGGGAAGGCCATGGCAAAGTAGCCGCCGTAGAACGCGAATTGCACGAGCGACCCCTCGAAGTTGCTCATGAGCAAAATCTTCGAGAAGGCCTTCACCATCGGGTTGGTGATGTCGTTGGCAAATCCCCAAAGCGCGAAGCAACTGGTGATCAGGATGAAGGGGATGAGGATGTCACCCGCCACCAGCGGGGCCGGGGAAAGCGCGCGGGGCGCGGGAGGAGTGGGAGTGTTCACGGAGGCAGACCCTTCTGGCTGGGGGTGTGGGTTTTCGTCATCGGGCGGACGGTTCAATCGAGTCGCTCCCACTGGCCGCTCTGCACCGAACGCTCCTCGGCCTCGCAGATCTCGACGGCGCCAAGGCCGTCGGCGGCGGTGACGACCGAGGGCGGGGTGCCGGCCTGGATGCTCTCAATCAGGTGGCGGACTTCGCCGACATAGCCGTCGCCACCCTCGACCTTGACGGTCTGCGGGGGTTGATCGAGGGCGAACACCTTCAGGGCCTCGGCGCCGCGGGTGCTGTCGTAGTCCACGGTGGCGCGCTCGAAGCCCACGCGGTAGGCCATCTTGAAACCGAAGCCCGGCCCCATGAGCCAACTGCCTTCGGCCATCACACTGGCCCCGTCGGCGACCTCGTACAGGGTGAAGACATGGTCGATGGCACCGCTCAATCGGGACTGGCCAGTCGCCATCACGGCCCGCGGCCGGCCGAAGCAGAACTGGACGAAGTCGGTGTCGTGGATGTGGAGGTCGAAGAGGGCCCCGCCGGAGTCATCGCCTTTGAGGTAGGTGCTCTGGCTCCAGGCGGGCGGCTCGGAAAGGCGGGTGAACTTCGCGGTGAGGACCTTGCCGAAGCGTTGTTCGGCGAGGGCCGTCTTGAGCCAGGCCCATTCGGGCCAGAACCGGAGACAGTGCGCCGGCATGAAGTAGCCGCGGGCGGTCTGGGCGGCGGCCAGGATCTCGCGGGCGACGGTCGTGCGGCGCGCGAGGGGTTTCTCGCAAAGGACATGTTTGCCGGCGGCGAGGGCAGCGAGGGCGGTCTCGGCGTGCAACGGGGTGGGCAGGCAGATGTCCACGAGGTGCACGTCCGGGTTGGCCAGGAGCTCGCGGTAGTCCCGGTACGCTTTCACCACTGACAGATCGAAGTGGATGGCATCCGTGGTGGCGATGTTGCCGGCCACGCCGGTGGAGGTTGCCGTCGGCCGGCAGGCGACGGCGTCGATGGCCGCGATGTGGGCGCCGGGGACCTGGCGGTAGGCCTTGATGTGGGTCTGGCCCATGAAGCCGAGGCCGATGATGCCGACGTTGACGGGTTGGCTCATAGAGAAAGAGGAGACGAGGGTTGGATCGTGGCGTTGGTTGGCGAAGGCGCTGGGTGGAGAGGGAGCGGTTTTTCAGCCGGTCGGGTTACGGGCGCGCGTCGCTCATGCCAACAGGCGCTCGACATACTCGCGGGCGGTGCGGATGTCGGCGACGCGCTGGGTGCCGGCCTCGCGTTCGATGGCCAGGTCGCCGGTGTATTGGAGCTCGCGCAGGACGGCGAAAAACGCGCGCCAGTCCACTTGGCCGGTGCCCAGGACGACCTCCTCGCCCCAGGTGCCGGGAACGCGGGTGCGCGTGGCGTCCTTCAGATGGCATTGGCGCAGCCAGGGCCCGAGCGTCCGGAGGGCGGCGATGGGATCCCCCTTGTCGTAGAGGAGCATGTTGGCCGGGTCGAAGTTGATGCCGACATTCGGGCGGTCGAGCTTGCGCAGGAAGGTGGCAAGGGTCTCGCCCGTTTCCTGGCCGGTCTCGAAGCCGATCACGATGTCGCGGGCGGCGAAGAGGCCGGCGACCCTGGCCAGTCGAGCGAGGAGCTTGGCGAAGGCGGGGTCGCTCTCCTCATGCGGCAGGAAGCCGGCATGGAACATGACGAACTTGAGGCCGAGGCGCACGGCGAGGTCGGCGTTGGCCTCGAAGTTGCGCCAGTTCCCCTCCCAGTGTTCGTCCGGCACGACCCCGCCGGTGCGCTTGATGGACTCGAGAGTCGAGTAGTCCTCGCCAATCGCAGTCATCATGCCGGAAACGCAGGTGATCCCCTGCTGGGCGCAGCGTTCCTTGAAGTCCGCCCACGCGCCGTCGCGGTTTTCCCGCACCGGATCGAGGGCGAGGGACACGCGCGGAATGCCGGTGGCGGCGAGTTTTTGGAACAGGTCATCGGCCGAGGTGGGTTGGAGCGACCAACTGCAGACGGCCAAACGGTCAGTGAGAGAGCGATCAGGCATGGTAAGAAACGGGGGCTGGGAGACCAGGGGAAAGGGGTATCACCAAGGACGGGCAGGCGAGTTGACACGCCGGCTCGGGAGAGGGATGCCCGGTTGACATGGCCCGGAGGATACCGGGTGCCAGTGGCGAGGCAAGCCGGAGGTAGCAGCCGGGGGTAGCTGAGGGAGTGGGGGAATCCGGTTGGCAGGCAAGCGGACGGGACGGCATAGTCGCGCGATGCGCATCTTCTCGAACCGGTCTGGGCGAGGTGTGAGGGCGGTGGTCGGAGCCAGAGGGTGGCGATGGTGCGGGCCTTTCGCGCTGGCAGCGGTTCTGCAGGCGGGGGACCAGCCCGCGTGGGGCCAGCTCTGGTCCCGCAACCTGGTATCGACCGAACGCGGTCTGCCGGCCGGCTTCGAGCCGTCCACGGGGCGAAACGTGCGGTGGATGGCGCTGTTGGGCAGCGAGACCCATGGCACGCCGGTCATTGGCAGCGGCCGGGTCCTAATCGGCACGAACAACCAGAATCCGCGCGACCCGAAGCACGAAGGGGATCGGGGTGTGCTGATGTGTTTTGATGAGCGGGACGGTCGTTTCCTGTGGCAGCTCGTGGTGCCCAAGCGGGTCGAGGACATCTACTTCGACTGGCCGAACAGCGGGATCTGCTCGCCGGCCACCATCGAAGGGGATCGCGTCTATGTGGTAGACAACCGCGGGGTGGTGCTGTGCCTGGACCTGCACGGCATGGCCAACGGCAACGACGGCCCGTTCCTCAACGAGGCGATCTACTACGCGCCCCAGCCCACGAACACACTGGCCCGCGGGGCGCCCGAGGCGTTCCTGCCCGACGGGACCCTGATCCCGAGCGCGCCCACGCCCCAGCGCATCGAACCCGGCCCGCTGGATGCCGACATCCTCTGGATGTTCGATCTGAGCAGCGGAGCGGGGATCTGGTCGCATGACGCCGCGCACAGTTCGATTCTCATCCACGGCAATCACCTTTACCTGAACTCGGGCACGGGGGTGGATAACACGCATCGGCGCATCCGCCGACCCGACGCCCCGGGGTTGGTGGTGCTCGACAAACGCACGGGGCACTACCTGGCACGCGACCGCTCCGTCCGGGGCGACTTGATCTTCCATTGTTCGTGGTCGTCCCCCGCGCTGGGGGTGGTCGACGGACGCCCGTTGATCTTCCTGGCCGGCGGCGACGCGGTCATTTACGCCTTCGAACCGCTCGCCCAGGACGCCGTGGCGGGCGAGGTGCCGGCCACGCTGAAGCTGGTCTGGCGTTTCGACTTCGATCCACAGGCCCCCAAGGTGGATATCCATCGGTACCACCAGAACCGGCGCGAGAGCCCCAGCGACATCTTCGGGATGCCCGTTTTCCACGAGAATCGCGTGTATGTGGCCGGGGGCGGCGATCTGTGGTGGGGCAAGAACGAGTCGTGGGTGACCTGTATTGACGCGACCCAGACCGGGGAGATCACGACGACGGGAGAGATCTGGAGGTACCGTCTCGGAAAGCACGTCTTTGCCACGCCGGCGGTGCACGACGGCCTGCTGTTCATCGGCGATTGCGAAGGGGGATTTCACTGCGTGGACATCCGGACGGGCGAAGGACTGTGGACCCATGCGGCGAGCGGCGATTTCTGGGCCTCGCCGTTCGTGGCGGACGGCAAGGTGTACGCGAGCACGCGACGCGGGCAGTTCCTGGTGTTTGAGGCATCGCGCGAGATGCGGTTGTTGACCGAACTCGAGTTGCGGTCCCCGATCAGCGCCACCTGCACGGCGGCGAACGGGGTGTTGTACCTGACGACGATGAGCCGGTTGTACGCGTTGGCCGAAGGGGCCCAGGCGCCGTAGGGGTCAAGGGGTTTGCCGGCAGCCTCCCTTTTACGCAAAGCGGCGGTCAACCGCACGCACTCCAGACGCTTCGCGACGTCTCCTGCCCCTTACGCAAAACGGCGGTCAACCGCACGCGCTCCAGACGCTTGGCGATTTCCACACCGCCGGTCCGGCGCAACGCGTAGGGAGTGCGCCGGCTTCCAGCGGCGCTATGTTGGCGGCCATGCGCGTCTTGATCGTCGGTTGCGGGTACGTCGGGCTGCCCCTGGCGGAGCACCTCTCCGGGCAGGGGCATGAGGTGTGGGGGCTGCGCCGATCGTGGCCCGGCGTGGCTGGGACCGCGCCTCCGGAGCTCCGACGGGTGAGCGGGGACGTGACGGATCCGGCGAGCCTGCGGGTCATGCCGCCCGCGTTCGACTGGGTGGTGAACTGCGTATCGGCTGGCGGGGGCGGCGCAACGGAGTACCGGCGGGTGTACTTGGACGGCACGCGGCACTTGCTGGACTGGTTGGGGGGAGCGTCGTTGGGTCGCTACGTCTACACCAGCAGCACGGGGGTCTATGCGCAGAACGACGGATCGGAGGTGGACGAGAGCAGCCCGGTCGAACCGGCGTCACCCACGGGTCGGATCCTGGTCGAGACGGAACAGCTCCTCCAGGAAGCGGCCAAGCAGCGGGGATTTCCGGCCGTGATCCTGCGGTTGTCGGGGATTTACGGGCCGGGGCGCGGCTATTGGCTGCGGCAGTTTCTGGCCGGCGAAGCGCGGCTCGAAGGGGACGGGACCCGGGTTTTGAACATGATCCACCGGGACGATGTTGTGGGCGCGATCCGGGCGGCGCTTGAACACGGCCGGAACGGGGAGATCTACAACGTCAGCGATGACGAACCGGTGACGCAGCGGGTCCTGTTCGAGTGGTTGGCCGCACGCACGGGTCGCCCCTTCCCGACAGCGTTGCCCATCACCGAGGCGTCGGCGCCGGCGGCGCGGCGGGGTGCGACGAACAAGCGGGTGCTGAACCGGAAGCTGCGCCGCGATCTCGGCTATCAGCTCCGCTTCCCGACCTTTCGGGAGGGGTTCGCGGCGGAGTTCGAGGCGCGTGGTTTGTAGCATCCTCGGCCTGGTGGCGGCGTTGGCGGGCGGTGCCCCGCGAATCAGCGACGGGCGGGGTTGCATCCCGGGAAAGACACGCACGGACGCGATCGAGGGGCAGACGGCGGACCTCGGTCAGGTAGCGTTCGAGGGCGTGGGTGAGCCGGGGCAGGGCGATGGCGTGGTGTTGGCCGAGGCTGCTCAAGAGCCAGTCGCTGCAGGCGAGAAATGCGTGAAAGGGTGAAGGAGCGCCTTCCCAGACCAGCGGCACCGTGTGGGTGAAGCGGCCGCTGTTGGCGAGCAAGTCCCAGAACCGCGCAAACCGGCGGAGCCGCTGGACGGTGGCGAAGTCGAGCAACCGGTTCTCGAGCAGCTCATAAGGGGCGAGCGGGGAATAGACCATGCCCCACTCAATGTCGTGGCGACCGATCGGGGTTCCGCGAAGGCGCTTGAGCAGTCCCACCTGGATTTCGTGGGGTCGCAGGGCCAGGAGCCGGTCGAAGCCGGCCGCAAAGCTGTCGAGGGATTCCCCGGGCAGGCCGAAGATGAGGTCGGCATGCAGATGCACGCCGGTCTCTTCACGGAGAAAGCGCAGGTTGGCCTCGAGGCGGCCGCAGTCCTGGCGCCGATGAATGCGGGTGGCGACCTCGGGGTTGAACGTCTGGATGCCGACCTCGAACTGTAGGGCCCCTGCGGGGAAGCGGGCGACGCGGGCGCGGAGGTCGGCGGGGAAACGGTCCGGCACCATCTCGAAGTGCAGGAACAGACCGGGCCGCCAGCGGTCGGCGAAGAACTCGAGGATGGCCGTGCTGGTCCGCAGGTTCAGGTTGAAGGTGCGATCCACGAACTTGAAGTGCTGGAGACCTCGCGCCAGGAGGCGGTCCATCGCCGCCAGGAAGGGCTCGAGGGGGAAGGCGCGCACCGGGATGTCGAGCGAGGAGAGACAGAACTCGCATTCGAAGGGGCAACCCCGCGAGGCCTCGACATAGACCACGCGATGCGCGAGGTCGCGGTCGTCGTACTCGTCGTAGGGCAGGGCGAGCCGGGCGGGGTCCGGGAGGGGAGCGGGGAGGATCCGCGCGGCGGGTCGCTGGCCGGTCAGGCAGGCACGGCAGAAGGCGGCGAAGGCGAGGTCGGCCTCGCCGGGGATTACGTGATCGACGAGTCGCACGATCTCCTGGGTGTCCGTCTCGTAGCTGACCTCGGGACCGCCCAGCACGATCACGATCTCGGGGCGGAGACGTTTGAGCAGGGTGACGACCTCGGTGGTCGGGCGGACGTTCCAGATGTAGACGCCGAAGCCGACGATGCGGGGTTGGAGGGCGAGCACCTGCTCGACGATCTCGAGGGGGCGCTGGTCCAGGGTGAACTCGGCGAGGGCGGCGCGGGAGCGGAGTTCCCCCAGGTTGGCGAGGAGATAGCGCAGCCCGAAGGCGGCGTGGGAGTACTTCGCGTTCAGCGCGGCCAGGACGATCTCAGGCATCGGGACGCGGCGGGGGGCTACTCCGCCCGAACCATGTCCATGTCGCGGGTGTAGAAGAGGATGCGGCCGCAGTTGGGGCACTGGGTGAGTTCCTGGCCGGAGCGGCAGCCGATGATGACTTGGGCGGGGAGGCTCACGTGGCAGCCGCCGCAGGCGCCGTGTTCGACGCCCGAGACGACGCGGTCGCCCTTGGTTTTGCGGAGGCGTTCATAGCGGGCCAGGAGCCCGGGTTCGACGGAGGCGGCGAGTTCGGCGCGGCCCTGCTGGAGCGACGCGAGCTGTTGGCGGAGGTTCTGCTCGCGCGCGTTGAGGTCAGCCACGACACGATCGGCCTCGAGTTGGACGTGGGCGGCGGCCTCCTTGGCAGCGAGCCAGGCCTTCTGGGCTTGTTCCAACTGCTCCATGATCTCGAGCTCTTCATCCTCGAACTTGACGATGGCGGTCTGGCAGGTGGTGATTTCGTGGGTCAGGGCGCGGTACTCCTCGTTGCGTTTGGTCTGGAACTGCTGGAGGGAGTACTTCTCGATGAGCTGCTTGCGCGACTGCACCTCGAGTTCGAGGCGCTTGCGTTCGGCTTCGAGCTGCAGGGTTTTCTGTCGGGCGGCCTCGAGGGTCGTCTGGGCGGCGCGGGCCCGGCTGGCGGCCCCGGCGCGCTGGGGGGCAACGGCGGCCAACTCGGCTTGGAGCTGGGTCAAGGCGCGGTCCCGGTCCTGGAGCACGAGCAGGTTTTCGACGACGTTCAACATCGGTTGCGATTCATTTGCCGTGCGGCAGATTAGGCGGCCGGGGGGCGGGCGTCAACGTGAGCGCCGGGGGCGCCGGGGATTGAACGTTCGGCCCGCGTGGGCATCGAAGGCATCAAAGCGTGCAGTGGCAGAAATCATGACATGAAAGCGATGAAGCAGTGGTGGAACTCGGCAGCGATGGCGCTGGCGGTTGTGGCGGTGGGTGGGGCGGTGAGCGCCCCTCCGGCCTGGGCGCAGGAATCGGAGGCGATGAGCCTGGCTCGCAAGTTGAACCAGGCGTTCATCGAGGTGGCGGACAAGGTCTCGCCCTCGGTGGTGGTCATCCGCGTGGCTTACAAGCCCGACTACTCGGGCGCGCGGATGCAGGAGAACCCGCTCTGGGAATGGCTGCCGCCGGAGTTCCGCCGCGACATGGAGGAGCGCTTCCGCGAACGAGCCGAGCCGCGCCGGAACCGGCCGCCGGTCTACAGCGGGCAGGGCTCGGGGGTGGTGATGCGCGAAGACGGCTACATCCTCACGAACGGCCATGTGGTCGAGGGGGCGGACCGCATCAAGGTGCGGTTCAGCAACGGGAAGGAGTACGATGCCGAGGTGCGGGGGGTGGACTCGCAGTCGGATGTTGCGGTGATCAAGGTGGACGCCCAGGGGTTGCCGGCGGCGAAGTTCGCCGATTCCGACAAGGTGCGGGTGGGTGAGTTTGCCATCGCGATCGGGGCGCCTTTCGAGTTGGACTACAGCGTGACCTTCGGGCATGTGAGCGCGAAGGGGCGCTCGTCCATCATTCCGGATCCTTCGATGGATCAGGACTTCCTGCAGACCGACGCCAACATCAACCCGGGCAACAGCGGCGGGCCGCTGGTGAACATCGACGGCGAGATCATGGGCATCAACACGCTGATCCGGGGGCTGCGCACGGGCATCGGGTTTGCCATCCCCAGCAACCTGGCACGCGAGGTGGCCGAGCAATTGATCGAGACGGGCAAGTTTACGCGGGCCTGGCTGGGCATCGAGATCCGGGCGCTGAGTGACGACGCCGAGTATCGGGATCTGGTGGAAGGCGTCCGTGACGGGGTGGTGGTGCGCGGGATGGTGAAGGAGGGGCCGGCCGCGCAGTCGGAGTTGCGGCTGGGCGACGTGATCACGGCGGTGGACGGCAAGCCGGTGGCGACCGCGCAGCAGTTGCGGGGCGAGATCCGGGCCAAGAAGGTCGGCGCGCCGGTCACGCTCGACGTGGTGCGGCGGGGCAAGCCCGTCAAGGTCAGCGTCAGTCCGGCGGAGTGGCCGGAGGAAGCCACCCCGGCGTTTAATCGACGCGCCACGCCCTCGACGCCCGAGACCACGGACCTGGGCATTTCGGTCCGCCTGCTCACGCGCGACTTGGCGCGGGAGATGGGGCTGGAGTACACCGACGGGTTGGTGGTGACCGGTGTGGAGCCGGACAGCATCGCCGCCCAGAGGGGCGTGCGCAAAGGCGACATCGTCACCGAGATCAACCAGACCGAGACGCGGACGCTGCGGGAGTTTCGACAGGCCGTGCGGGAGGCGGACCTCAAGCAGGGCGTGGTGGTGAACCTCGTCCGCGACGGTGTGAGCCGCTTTGTCATCCTGAAGGAGACCGCGGAGTAAGTTTGCGAGGGGCCGGGCGTAGCTTTGGCTTGAGTGCGGGGGCGTCCTGCGCGAGCGTGCGCGGCGTGACGCACCCTCTTCAAGCGGAGCAGGATCGGCCCGGAGCTCTGCGGACTCTCAGACCGATCTCGGGTCGCGCGATTTCCAGGTGGAACGCGAGATCGAATGCCCTCGTTCCCGGGGTTCTCCTGGCCCTCTTGACGGTCCTGGCCGGTGTCCGGACTGACGCGGGGGATCCGCCCGCTTTGGCGCGCGATGACATGGTGGTGGCGGACCGTACGGTCGTGGGCGAGGGGAGTTGCCTTGCTCCGGCGGTGGACTTGCGGCCTTGTTTCGATCGCTGGGGTCTGGATCGTAGCCGGCAGGGAGAGCGGCCGACGTGTTCGGTTTTCACCGTCGTTGGGGCGCTCGAGTATGCCCTGGGCAAGCGGCAGGGAACGGGGCCGCGGTTGAGTGTCGAGTTCCTGAACTGGGCGGCGAACCAGGCGGCCGGCGATGCTGCGGACGGGGCTTTCTTTTCCGATCTCTGGAAGGGGTTCGAGCGGCATGGCATTTGTCTGGACGAACGCATGCCATACCGCCCGAAGGGCAACGAGGCGGCGCCGCCCTCGCCTGAGATCCAGGCCGAGGCGAGCAGCCGGTTGGCGGTGGGGTTGCGGTTCCACTGGATCAAGGAATGGGATGTCCACACGGGGTTGACCGACGCGCAGTTGCTGGCGATCCGGCGTACCCTGAACGCCGGTTGGCCGGTCTGCGGCGGGTTTCGCTGGCCCCAACAGGAGCGATGGGTCGACGAGGTGCTCCAGATGTGTTCCCCCGACGCCGTTCGCGATGGGCACAGCGTGTTGCTGGTGGGCTACCGGGAGGACCCGGCCCAACCGGGTGGGGGCGTGCTGCTGTTCCGCAACACCAGTCGGGACGGGCGCGATGGGTCCATGCCCTATGCCTACGCGCAGGCCTACATGAACGACGCCGCGTGGGTCGAGTAGGGAGGCGTGGTCGTTGCCGGGTTGCCCCTGTTCCTTCTCCGATTGATCCGCATGAACTCATCCTCCCTCGGTCTCCTGTTCGGGGTCGTGTCGTGCTGTTGTGTCCTCACGGGTTGTGTCCAACCGACCGGCCTGCGGACCGCGGACCCGTATGGTTTGACCCAGCCCAAGCAGTTCACGGCGCATCGATCGTCCTCCAACCACCCGGACTGGAGTTCGAATGACGACAGCCTGCGGCCCATCCCGGGCGAGACGGTGGTGCTCGCGGATCTCGAGGGGCCGGGTTGGATCACCCACCTGTGGATGACGATCGCCGACAACGAGTATGGCTGGCCCCGGCTGCTGCGTCTGCGCGTCTACTACGACGGCAGTGAGACCCCGAGCGTGGATGCGCCGGTCGGGGATTTCTTCGCGGTCGGGAACGGCGTCGAGGCCGAGGTGGAGTCGCTCATGGTTCGCAACAGTTCCGGTGGTCGGGCGCGGAACTGCTATTGGCCGATGCCTTTCCGCAAGTCCTGCAAGATCACCGTCACGAACGAAGGTCGGCGCCGGGTGAGCATGCTCTATTATCATGTGGATTGGGCGCGGTGCCGTTCGCTCCCGGCGCGCACGCCCTACTTCCACGCGCGTTACCGACAGGCCTTGCCCGCGCCCGCCGATGGATCGCCGTACGAATTGCTGAACGTCCGGGGCAAGGGTCACTACGTGGGGACCGTGCTGTCGGTGGTTCAGGCGGAGGCGGGCTGGTTTGGGGAGGGTGATGATTTCTTCTGGGTGGACGGGCAGCCGCCGTCGATCGCGGGCACGGGGAGCGAAGATTACTTCAACGACGCTTGGGGCCTGCACGTGAACGACGGGCCCCACTATGGTGTGACGGTGGCGGAAGGGACCGGGGTGGGTGCGCGGATGACGGCGTACCGCTGGCACCTGGTGGATCCGATCCCGTTCAAACAGTCGCTGAAAGCAGAGCTCGAGCACCGCGGGTGGACCTATCACGCGGACGGCACGGTGAAGTCGGCTTTCGGGGAACGCACGGATCTGATGTCGAGCGTGGCGTTCTGGTATCAGGAGGGCATCGCCAAGGATCAACCCGAGGTTCCGTATGGTTCGGCCCGGCTGCCCCACGGCAACGCGCGTCAGATCGAGGTGGAAGCCGCGCTGGCCGAATGCCGCACGGAGGGCGGCCGGGTATCGGTGTTGCCGGAACTGTTCTGGTCCAAGGACGTGCTGTATTTCGAGGCCCAGGGGCCGGGCGCGAAGCTCGAGGTGCCGTTCGAGGTGGTCGAGGACGGCGATTACGAGCTGTTCACGGAGGTGGCGCAGGCGGCGGACTACGGCGTCTACAAGGTGCTGTTGGACGGTCAACCGCCCCGGCCGCCGCAACTCGAACATGAGCCCGGCGCGGACGTGCGCCCGCCGACGCAGTTCGACGGGTACGCGCTCGAGACCTACGTCGGGCTGGCGCACCCGGTGGGCTGGGTGCGGCTGGGCAGAGGACGGCATACGCTGACCTTTGTTTGCCAGGGCAAGCGCGAGGCGTCATCTGGCTACCACTTGGGCGTGGACAACATCGTGCTCGCGAGGACGGGTGCCGAAGCCTGGGCGGCGGCGGCGCAGGTGGGTGATCCATCGATTCCGCCTGGTAACGCCGCCGAGCTCAGCCACATCCTGACGTCCGATCCTGACCCGGTGCGGCGTGGCCTGGCGGCGGTGGCGTTGCGCGATCTGGGGAGCGGGGCGCAGCCGGCGCTGCCGGCGCTCGTGAGTGCGTTACAGGATTCCGAGGTGGCGGTGCGGATGATGGCGGCCAACGCCCTGGGTGCCTTGGGTTCCGAAGCCGCCACTGCCGTCCCGGCCTTGATGGCAGCGGGTGCGGCGAAGGGCGAGCAGGTCCATGTGCTCCGCGCCGTGGCGACGGCGTTGGGGAACATCGGCAAGCCTGCTGCCACACCCGCGCTGCCGTTGCTGCAGGAGCTGGCCCGGATTCCGCGGGTGCAGTGGGCCGCCGAGGCCGCGCGGCGCAAGCTGGAGTGAGGGACAGGGCGGGAGGGGTGGTGGTCGGCTGCGGGGCGGGGGAACTGTCGCTTGCGGTCGTAGACGACGAGCGGGGGACCGGGGTACACTGACGCAGTGCTCAGAAGGGAACAGGGTCATCGATGATCCAGAAGCTGACGTTGACGAATTTCAAGAGTTTCGTGGCACTTGCCCCGCGGGCCAAGCCGCCGAACAGAATCGTCACGCCTCTCACGGAGCCAGAGGGCGTCACGGTCCAATTTGGTGGGCTTACGCTCATCATTGGCACCAACGCCAGCGGCAAGAGCAATCTACGCGATGCTCTCCGTTTCCTGCATGGGGTAGCGCGAGGGTATAGCCTGGTGGAGATCCTGGGGGAGCGTGCGGGTCCCAGCGGCGAGCCTCAGTGGGAGGGTATTCGCGGCGGCGTGCTCGAAGCCGTGGCCCGCGATTCAAGCCCGCCCGGCAACCGTTTCGCCTTGGCAGTCGAAACCCGCGTGGTGGCGGGTGGGCAGGCGGCGGTGGCGACCTATCGCATCGAGGTTGAAGTGGGGGAACGAACCAGGATACCGCAGTTGGCTTACGAGTCCCTTTCGCTTTCGAGCGAGAAGTACCCAACCTTTCATACAGAGGAACGGACTGGCTCCGAGCAGATCCGCGTGCGCTATCGCAAACGACCCTCCAAGGGGCGGCTGGGTCCATCGGAACGGATCCGGAGCGACCAACCCGCCGTCACGCAGTTGGCCGAACACCCGGGATGTCCGGCGGCCGTCACATCCGAATGCCGCGCGTTCCTGGAATCGCTGGCGCACCTACTCTTCTTGAACCTCGAGCCCACCACTCTAAGGAAGCCTTCCTTCCGCGGACAACGGAGTCTGGGGGAACGAGGAGAGAACCTGTCGTCGGTGTTGGAGGCGATCTGCAGCGACCCGATGTCAAAGGCGGCATTGCTTGAGTGGCTAAGCGAGTTGGCTCCCCTGGACGTCACCGATCTGGACTTTCCGGAGGTCGATCAGGTCGGGCGGATACAGTTGCGTCTTCTGGAGCACGGCGGACGTGCTCTCTCAGCCGAAAGCGCGAGCGACGGGACGTTGCGCTTCTTGGGCTACGCAGCCGCCGTGTTGGGGACCGGTCCTGCCCGCTGCTATTTCATCGAGGAGCTGGAGAACGGCGTACATCCCAACCGAGCCTACCTCCTGTTGGAGCTCTTGCGTTTGCGCACGCGGGCGGAAGGTCTGCAGGTCATCGCCACGACCCACTCGCCCGCGCTGCTGGACTTCCTCACCGACGAGGATCTGGCCCATGCGGTCCTCATCTATCGTGTGGGCAACCATTCGAGGGCGCAGCGTCTGGCTGAGCTCCAATGGCTGGAGGAGGTGCGGAAGCACGCGAGTGCCGGCCAGCTTCACAGTTCGGGATGGTTCGAGAACGTAGCGGCGATTCTGGCCAGCGAGGAGTCGCCATGAGTTTCCGGATCCTCGTCGTGACGGAGGACTTCCGGCGCGATCAGTTCATTGCCCGACCGGTTGTCGAGCGGATGGCGGCGGAATGCCGTCCCCGGGCCCTGGTGGAGGTTTGCCGCCGCCCCAAACTGGGTGGGGTCCGCCGGGGATTCGATGAGGCGTACTTGCGCCGTGCGGTTCTCCCGCTCTACCCGATGTTCGATGTGATCGTGCTTCTCCTTGACCGCGACGGCGTGGGCGGGCGGGAACGGAGCCTTGTGGATCTGGCGGAGCGTTTGACGACCCCCTCCCAGCGGGTCCTGGGAGCGGCGGCGATCGAGGAGCTCGAGATTTTCGTCCTGGCGGGTCATCCCCACGCACGGAATTGGGATTGGCAGGCGATGCGCCGTGACGCGGATGTGAAGAACACCCATTTCCGGCGCCTGGTAGCGGAAACAGGATGTTCGAAGTTGCCTTTCGAGGGGCGTGCGTCACTCATGGCCGAGGCCCTGAGACACTGGTCCCGCATCAAAACACTGTGCCCCGAAGACATAGGCAGCTTGCTGGCCCAACTCCGGCGAGCCGCCTCCACCGGAGCCGGAGCCTGAGCCGCTGGGGCTAAGCGAGACTCAGCGGTCCCCCGTCCGAGTGCGCTTGGTTGCCGAACGTCTCGAGGGGATGGCCGACGGCGTGGGCGAGGGCGAGCCAGAGGCGGTTGTGGGCGACACGCTGGAAGCGCAGCGACTGGCCGAGCTTGAAGCCGAGGCCGCCCCCGACGAGCACGAAGGGGATGTTGTCCAGGGTGTGGGAGTTCCCCTTGCCGAGCTCGTTGGTCCAGACCAGCGTGGTGTGGTCGAGCAGGGTGCCGTCGCCACCGGGCTCGGGGAGGGCGTCCAGCTTGCGGGCGAGGGCGGCGAGTTGCTCGCACAGCCAGGTGTTGATCTTGACGAGCTTCTCCTGTGACTCGGCGTTGAGGTCGGGATCGTGGGACAGGGAGTGGTGGCCTTCCTCGATACCGAGCCAACGGCAGCGAGCTTGGCCGACCGAGTTGGTGAACTGGACGGTGGCCACGCGCGCGAGATCGTTCGCAAAGGCGTTGACGAGCAGATCGGTCTGGAGCTCGAAGAGGCGCGGAATCTCGTCGTTTTGCGAGCGCACGCCGGGTTCGAGGACGGGGACGGGGTGGGCGAGGGGTTCCCGGTCGGCGGCCTGGAGCTCCTGTTCCATCTCGCGCACGAAGGTGGCGTGCTGATCGAGGAGGGCACGGTCCGTCGCCTCGAGTTGGCGGGCGAGCTGGCGCAGGTCCTGGGTCACCACATCGAGGACACTGACCAGGCTTTCGCGATCGGTCATCTGACCGTAGAGCTTCTCGAAGACCTGATAGGGATCGCTCAGGGGGGCCACGGGCTGGTTGGAGCCGGCGTACGTCCAGCGGGTCCAGGGATCGGCGCGGTTGGGGACGTCGATGCCGAGTTCGAGGGAGCCGAACCGGGTGCGGGTTTCTGGGCGGCTCTGAAAGAAGTTCTTGAGCTCCTGGTCGATCGAGATGCCGCTGGCCCAACCGGCCGGGGTGTCGGAGCCGCCCTGGATGTTGCCGGGAAGGAGTTCGATGGCGGTGAGCAGGCAGCTCATGCCGCGCATGTGGCCGTCGCCATCCCCGCGGATCTTGTTGGCAATGCCCTTGAGAATCAGCAGGCGGTCCTGGAATGGCTGCAGCGGCGCGAGGATGCGTTTGAGGTTGAACGCGGGCCCAGCTTCGTCCGGCCAGAAGTCGGGCGGGACCGTGCCGTTGGGCGTGAAGAGGAAGACGAGGCGTTGTTTGGGGCGTGACGGTTCGCCGAGCGCGGCGCGTAGGCCGGGCAGGCCGGAGAGCCAGGGGAGGGCGGCAGTGGAGAGGCCGAGGCGGTGGAGGAACTGGCGGCGGGAGGTGGTCTTCATTGGTGAGCCTGAGGTGGGGTCGCGAGGCCGTGAGTGGCGGCGAGGAGGTTGATGTCCAGGAAGAGCCGGCGGAGATGGAATTCGGAGCGGGCGAAGCCGTCGGTGAGCTGGGATAAGGTGTCGGGACCGTAGGCTGCCGGGGCCTGCTTCACGAGGTGCTGGAACATCTGGCGGACAAGGCCGCGGTGAGCGTCCGGGCTGGTGGCGGCGTGGCGGGCGAGGTCGCGCGGGCTCCGGAGCGGGATCACTTCGCCGTCGGGGGTGGTGTAATCGGCGGTGGCATCGACGGGCTTGTCGTTGTCGGTGGTGCGGAAGCGGCCGGCGGCATCGAAATGTTCCAGGCTGAAGCCGAGGGGATTGATGGTGGTGTGGCAGGCCATGCAGGTGGCCGAGCGGGTGAGTTCGGTGACCTTCTCGCGCATGGTGAGCGAGGGATCGAAGCGGTCGTCCATGAACTCGATGGCCATGGGGGGCGGTTTGAGGAAGCGGCCGAGGATGTTGCGGGTGAGGAAGACGCCGCGATGGATGGGCGAGGACGACCGATGATACGAGTGGGCGGCAAGGAGGTAGGGGTGGGTGAGGAGTCCGGCACGGTGTTCAGGTTCGAAGGTGACCGGCTGGAAGGTGTCGTCCGGCGGCGGGGTGGCGCCGTAGAAGCGGGCGAGCCGGGGGTTGAGGAACAGGTAATCGGCGAGCAGCAACTGCCGGTAGTCCGACGTTTCGCTCCAGACGACTTGCTCAAGAAACCGGTCCACGGAGGCGCGCAGATCGGCCGCCAGCGCCTCGTCGAAGCCGGGGTACGTGAGCGGGTCTTTGTCGAGATGGTCGGTCTCCTCGAGCGCGAGCCAGTGGTGGAGGAATTCGCGGAGTTTCTGACGAGCGCGCGGGTCCGCGGCCATGCGTTCCGCCTGCTCACGCACCTGCTCCGGAGTACGCAAGGCGCCGCGCGCGGCGGCGGCCTCGAGTTCGGCGTCCGGCAGGGAATCCCAGAACCCGAGGGCCAGACGGCCGGCAACGGTCCAGTCGTCGAGCGGTTCACCGAGTTCGGGATAGAGGAAGCGGGGCGAAGTGAGGACGAGCAGCACGACGCGCTTGACGGCGGTCTCAAGGTCGGGGGCCGACCGAAATGGCGCGCGGACATAGCGCGCGTGGAGTTCCTCGGTGAGGGGCCGGCGGAAGGCGCGCGCGGCGAACGTGGCGGCGAACTGCTCCAGGCGTTCCGCGCGATCGGTTGCCTGCTCCGGAACCCCGCTGAGAGTTGGCAGTCGCGCGACGACCTGCTGGGCCGCCTCGAGGGCCGCGCGGGTGATGGCTTCCTGCCAGTCTTTCGACACGCTGGATCCGCGCGGATAGCCGTGGCTGCCGTCGTCCGGCGGCAAGGGCGTGGCCAGCACGACGACCGCAGGCGAGGTGTCCGGGGAGAGGTGCTCGCCGGTGAGGACGGACCAGACGCCGTGCGGTGGGCGCCACTCGAGGCGCACCGAGGCCCGCGGTTCCTTGTACTTGAAGAAGTCGAGTCGCAGCGGGTAGCTGCGGCCTCCAAGCAGGAACACGCGGGTGGTGGCGGTCCGGAGTTCACCCCCGGAACTCACCCAGAGATCGAGGCTGGCCGTGTGGCGACGGGCGTCACTGTCGTCGCGGAGATTGGCGTCCCCGGCGCGGGGGTCCGTGTTGACATAGAGGCGGGCGCCGTTCGGGGTGCTCAGGCGCAGCTCGTAATCCCCCGTGTCGGGAACCCGCAGCGAGCCCTGCCAGGCAATGGAGAACTGGTCCGGTTCGATCCCTTCGCCGGGGGCGCCGTCACCGAAGTCGAAGTCCACCGCGGGATCGACGCGGTCGAAGACGCGTTTGTCCTTCTTGTTCATGCCCTTGGACTGGAAGTACTCGGCGCGGAGCCCCCCGGCGGTCGTGGCGGGTTTGCCGCGGGCGAAGCGGGCGGCCAGATCGGCCACGGATTCCTGGAGCTGACGGTTGGTCAACCGGGCCAGCTCGACGCGGGGCGGGCGCAGGCGGGCGCGGGCCTCCGGGGAGTAGAAGGCGCCGTGGATGTAGGCGGCTACCGCATTGGCGTCTTCGTCCACGCATTGCTCGGGTGCCGGCTCGGGCATGGTGCGGTGGATGAGTCGGGCGAGAGACTCGACGGAGCGCGTGCCGTACAGGGTTTCATCGTACCTGTCCGCGACCCCTTCGCCTTGCGGGCCGTGACAGCCGACGCAGAGGCTCGCGTAGATCTTCGCTCCACGGGCGACGAGTTCCTCCGGTTCCCCAGCGACGGGGAGGGGTGTGACCAAGAGCCACAGGGCCAGCAGCGGGAAGGCCGGCGGCCGCGCGGCAAGGCCGGTCAGGGCCGCGGCAAGTGGCGCGGCGGTTCGGTCGGCGGGGCCAAGCTGCATGGGGGGAGTGTGGCCCTGGGACGGGGCCGGTGCAACTCCGATACATAAATGGCATTAGTTGGACTCGGGCTGTCCGCTGGTCGTGCCCACGAGGGCTTCCAGGCCGTTTCAGGACGGGTCGCGATGATCTGCCGCGGAGACCCGGGGGACGCAATGGGGTCAAACATTGACATTTGACATTTGACATTCTACCAGCTCCCCAACGCCTGCCACCGTTCGGCGGGAAATGTCAAATGTCAATGTTTGACCCCATTGCCTGCCCTTGCCAACCGGCACCGCACGGGTAGTGTCTCGCCATGAGCACGGTCGCTGAGATCCAAGCCGCGTTGCCGCAGTTGAGCACCCGGGAACTGCAGCAGATCGAGCAATCCATGCACGCCATCTATCGCCAGCGCAGGGACGGGCTCATTTGCGACGACGCCTACGGGGTGGTCACCGAGGCAGACCTAATCGCCTCGGCGGAGGAGAGCTTCCTGGCGTACGACCGGGAGGAGGAGCAGCAACATGCCAATCGGTCGCCGCGGTGAAGTCTGGCAAGTGGATTTGGGCTTGGCGGCCAAGGTGCGCCCGGGGGTGATACTGAACGTTCCGTTCTTGGAGAACGAACGGGCCGTGTACGAAATCGTGCCGCACACGACCGCACTGCGCGGCACTCGCTTTGAGATTCCCTTGGCTGTGGCGGGACTGCAGCCCGGCGCCTTTGACGCGCAAGGTCTTCGCAGCGTTCCGCCGCAAGTGTTGCTCCGTCGACTCAGCGTCTTGGGTCCGGAACAGATGGCGCAGGTCGAGGACGGTGTGAAGCGTTGGCTGGGCCTTATCTGACCTCTGACGCATGGCGAGAACTGCGGAGCGCTCCGGTTCTCCCCGGCGATAGCTGGGTCGGGTCGGGTCGGTATCATCTGATCCGGCGCGATCGTAGGGGTTCCTCCGCACAGCCGCGAGTTCAGCGGCCGCGGAAGCAAGGCCCGAACAGGCTCAACGCCCCTTTGACCGGGCGAAACGGCAGGCGACGCGGCTTGCCCAACCGCCAGGCAAACGACTCCGGAACATACCAGGGGGAGTCAACTCGCTCGCGACAGTCCAGCAGATCCACGATTCCGACGATGCCGCCGAAGTCATACTCCACGGGCAGACGGATGTCGAAGCGCTCCTCCACCCATGTCGCATCCTCGCGCAGGCGGACCTGGCTCGCCCCGGCATGGATGAGCAGCGGTCCGCGGTGCCGCGTCGGCCAACTCCGATTCTCGACGTCCTTGTAACCGTTGACGATCAGCCAGGCCCACGGCTGCCGGATGGACAGGGCACGGAGGTTCTCCAGTGACGGATTCCAGCGGACCAGCGGGGTAATGCGCTTGCGGATCGGTTTCATAGGTTTCGTTTCGCCCGTATCCGCGCCAGAAGAGCAGACGCCGGTTCATCATTCGGATCCTGCGGAACGAGTTCACCGCGGAAGGCGCGGCCCAGCAGGGCGGGGGTCAGCTTCTCCACCTGCTCCCGCGCCCGCTCGAAGCGGGTTTGGATCTGGTCCGCCACGGCGAAGAGGGCGTCCACGCGGCGGACGATTTCCGATTGTTCGGCGAGCGACGGTATTACGACCGGAAGCAACTTCAGATCGGCTATGTTGATGCCAGTGTAAGCTACGCCTTTGGCGGCCCCGGTAAGCCAGTCTTGACAAGGCACTGACGCGATCCAGAGGGCTATGAATCTCGGGAGGACGCCCTGAACCGGCACGACGGCGACCTCACGGGAGACATTCCAGCCGTGCATGTCAGGCGGCACAACCGCCACACCGCCGAGCGTTCCCCGGACATTGACAAGCAATTCTCCACCACGGAGCAAGGTGCGCCGATACTCATCCGATATGGCTACTGCAATGCGCTTCACGTTCGTGGTGTCGATGGCGAGTGGTTTTACGTTGCTGGTCCGAAGACATGGGATCCCGTTTGGGGTTTCTGCACCCAGCTTGATGACACCGTAGCAGATCGAACGGCCGGGGTCGCACACTGCTTGGAGGGGAATCCAACGCCATGAGCCGGGCGCGTCCACGATCTCCTCAACGTTGATCATGTCACCGGGATTTGGAGGCTCGAGCGGAAGCAGGCTATTCGGTGGTGCCTCCCCCCTCCAATCCGCCGTCAGCTTTCCCGAGCAGGCGGCGGCGAGGACGGCCTGGCGGAAGCGTTTGAGGAGGACGGGGATCTTGGCCAGACGCTCCTTGCAGGCGTCCACCTTGCCCAGGAGCTTCTCCAGCTTCGCGACGATCCGGCGTTGTTCGGGGAGAGGGGGGAGGCGGAGCGGATGATTCCGAACGATTTCCTGGCTAATGTTGGGCTGTGCTCCGCCCTGTCCTTGCTCGATGAATCTCTGGCGCTCAGCAAGCAGATAATAGAAAAGGTAGCTGGCTTCGATTAGCTGTCCGTCCGGAATGACATTGGCGCATGCCTGGTTAGTCGCCGCCGGGAAGGTCATTGTCCCGAGCTTTCCGATCGTTGCCCCGTAAAGAGCCATGGAGATTGTTCCTGGCGGCAGTAGTTTCGACGTGGAATTCGCAAGGCCCTCTTTGGTGAGCTCCTCTGCGGTTCTCAGGATCGGCCCATCCGGCAAATCCCCGCTCTTCACCCAAGGGATGCCCTTCCCGAAGAAGTCGGGCCGGCGGCGCGAAGGGGTCCCACCACTGCGCCACGTTCCGGCTCGCTCAAGGGTAGTCTCAGCCCACCCCGCCGGCAGTCCCCCCGTCACTTCTCCACCCCCTCCTCCCTTTCCAGGAGTGCGATGATATCCCGCAGGTCATCCACAATGGCTTCGAACTCGGTGATGGCTTCGCTGGCGAGGTCCTGCGGCTCGGGCAGCTCATCGCTGTCTTCGAGCGACTCGTCTTTGAGCCAGGTGATGTCCAGCTTGTAGCCGCGCTCCTTGATCTCGCCGAGGCGGAACCGCCGGAAGCGGCCCGTCTCGCCGGTGTCCTTCCGCTTGCTCAGGCCGTTCGGGTCCTTGCCGTAGGCAGCCTCGAACTCGGCGAAGTGCTGCGGGGTCAGCGGGCGGTCTTTCTTGGTGATGCCCGGCACGTTGGACCGGGCGTCGAAGATCCAGACCTCCTCAGTGGGACGGCCTTTCTGGAAGAAGATGACGTTGGCCTTCACCCCCTGGCTGTAGGGCGTGAACGTTCCGCGCGGCAGGCGCAGGACGGTGTGCAGGGCGCAGTCCTGCATGAGGATCTCGAAGACTTCGCCGGCCTTGTCCTCGAACAGGCAGTTGTCGGGCAGGACCATCGCCGCGCGCCCGCCGGGCTTGAGAAGGGTCAGGACGTGCTGGACGAAGTTGAGCTGTTTGCTGCTGGTGGCGATGGTGAAGTCCTCCCGCTCGGGGGCCTGGTTGGCGCCCTTGGTGCCGAAAGGCGGGTTGGTGAGGACGACGTCGTAGCGCTCGCCGCGGTCGGGTTCATAGATCGAGTCGCCCAGGTGGATGTGGGCCTCGACGCCGTGGAGGAAGAGGTTCATCAGGGCCAGGCGCCGCGCGCGGGGCAGAATATCCTGGCCGAAGTAGGTCTGGGTCTTGATCCGCCGGGCGTCGGCGCGGTCGAACACCCCCTTGGCCTCGGCCACGAGCCATTCATAGGCGCAGACCTCGAACCCATCGGTGCCGCAGGCCGGGTCGCACATCTTCCAGTCCGGTTTGCCCCGGGGATCCGGCTTCATGACGCGGACGATGGACCGCTGGAGGACGCGGGGCGTGAAGATGCCGCCCACGCCCTTCTTGCCCTCGCTGGCGGCCTTTTCGAGCAACCCCTCGAACGCGGCGGCCTTGACGTCCACATCCATCGCGGACCAGTCCTCCTCGTCCACCAGGGTGACGACGCGCTTCAGGTTCACCGGGTTGTTGAAGCGGGATTGGGCCTGGGTAAAGATCTCGCCCAGGATGCCCCCCTGCCGGCCCAGGGTTCGGAGCACCTCGGCGTAGTGATCCGCCAGGGCGGCGCCCGACTTGTGCTTGAGGCTGGTCCAGTCCGAGCCTTTCGGCACTGCGGCGCCGCGCTCCTCGGCCATCTTGAGGAAGAGCAGATAGGTGAGCTGCTCGATGTAGTCGCCGTGGTCGATGCCGTCGTGACGCAGCGTGTGGCAGAAGCCCCAGAGTTTCTGGACGATGTCGGACATGGGTTGCGGTGGCAAAAAGGGGTGTCCTGTCAGAGCATTGCGCGGAGGTGCTGAAACCAGTGTCGCCGATGTTCAAGCCTTTTAACTCCCGGCACGCCTGGATAGATCAGCTCGCTTTTGGAGAACTGGCTCAATTCGCGCCACAGGTCTTTCGGCATCAGGTACAGGGCGTTCCCGTAGTGGGCGCTTTCTAGCACAACGCTCTCCCCTTGTGACGGAATGAAGGCTACATATCCGTGGAATTCCGCCTGTCCGATTCCTAGTGAGACTGGTCGAACAAGGCTGAATATGGCTCTCAGGCGTGTGATCTCCAGAACCTCCCGGTTCTTTGCCGCCTGAGCCTCCATGAACTTAAGGATGATGCCGAGAGCGTCGCCCTTGGGTTCGAGTAGTATCCATTTCAGGTATTCAACCTGGACGTTCGAGGCGAGAACCTCCATCAGGAATGTGCGCAGAGTAATCTCCCCTGACGGCATCGAGTTCCTGGATTGCTTCTCCCCACCTTGTGGCCTCCAGTCTTGCAGCCTTGCGCGCAACCTCCGAATGGAATGGTCGCGGACCGCCAAGATGCAGGCTGTTTCCTGTTGGGCGTCTGAACCGTCGGCCTTCGCGGCAAGACCTTGCTGCTTGAGCTGCTCTAAAAGCGAAAGAAGCTCCACAAAGGTACCCAGGCTATGGGACGCAGGCATCGGAGTATCCGCTGTTCCCTCATGGTCTAAGCACGCGTCAAGGTAACGCCTCACGTCTCCAAAGGTGAGCTCATGGTCTTGAACCCATCCGCCGATGCCATCGCTAATGGGGGCGAAGACCATCTTGTACGAATTGACCCACGACGGGTCGAAGCCAGCCGATGAACGAACACAGGACTCGCACAGCAAGCTGCGTGCGCGCACCCACCCAACCAGCGAAGGCTTGCCGCACTGGGAGCATTCTACCGGCGTGACGCTCATACGACCATCGCCTCGTTGAGCTGCGTGACCAGTAGCTCCAACTCCCCAAACACCTTCCGGGCCTTCGCCTTTCCGCCCCGCCGGCCCAGGAGCGGGGTGAGGTCAAAGTCCTCTTCATCCATGGACAGGTTCTGGACCAGGTGTTCCCGAACCAGGGATAGCCACTGGCGCTGTTCGGTGGTCAGGGTGCGCCCGTCGAGGAAGCGGTCCATGGCCCGGTTGACCCGCTCCTCCGCGGTGAGCAAAGGGGCCTGGTGGGCGGCGGCGTGCTTGACCATCGAAATGACATCCGCCAGGGACTTGAACCCCCGTGCCCGGTGCGCGCGCTGGAGCTGCGCGGGGTCAAATCCCTCTTTGGCCATCGCGCGTTTCAGGTCGTCCAGGACCGCGGGTCGCCAGTCTCGGGGGCGGCGGAGCAGGACGGCGAGGGCGTCGACCTGGCTGGCGTTGGCCTTCACGAACGCGGCGAAGGCATCCAGGTAGCCCTCGGCGGTGTCGAACGCGCCGTAGCGCTCGAGCTTCCGGGAGGTGACCTGGTCCTGGACTTCGAGTCCGACCAGGAACGGGCGTTTCGCGCGCGGATACTCGAGCAGCAGGCGTTGGAACTGGGCATCCCGGAGCAACTGTATCGTGCCGGTGAAATCCCGCTTCAGCCGACCGGCCAGGTCCCGGGCGAAGGCGCCCATGTCGCCGTCGGGCACCCACCGGGCGAAGGCAGTGCGCGCTTCCGGGCTCATGTCCTTATCAACACGCAGCAGCCGCTTGGTGAGGACTTTCACGTGGTAGTCCCGGTCCACGTTCTGCCAGATGTTCTCGATGATCCGGGGGATTGGCAGCGGGGTGGCCCGCGGCGGCTCGATCGCGAAGCTGGAGACGTTCTGGAAATAGCGGATGAGCGTGCCGTCGAAGCAGTCGAACACCACGAACTTGGACTTGTGAATGTCGGGGCAGCGTCGGGTGCCCCGCCCGAGCATCTGTTCCCAGAGGATGCGCGACTTCACCGGGCGCAGGAACACGATGAATTCGAGGGCGGGGATGTCCACGCCGGTCGAGAGCATGTCGACGGTCACCACCACCTTCGGGTGGGGGCGGTTGCGGAATTCGCGGATGCGCTGGAGGGGGCGGTCGACGTTTGGGTTGCCGGTGATCTTCTGGACGAACTCGTCGCCCTGGGCGAACACCTCGCGACAGATCCGGACCAGTTGATCGGCGTGCGACGTGTGAGGGAGGTCGTTGACGGCGAAGATCAGTATCTTGGGAAAGCGGCCCGTGAACGCCTCGTGTTCGTAGGCGTAGCGGGCCACCTCCTGGATGATCTGGCGGTTGCTGTCCGGCGCGGTGATCCGGCGTTCGAGGTCGGGGGCTGCGAACTCCCGTTCGTCCTCGAGTTGATCGAGCGTTCGCTGGCCCGACTCGGTGTCCACGCGCTCGACGGTTTCGCCTTCGCGGAGGAAGACGCCATTCATGCGCACGTGGGACTTGAGGGCGACGGGCTCATAGTCCACGAGGTAACCGTCGAGGATGGCCTGCTCGACGGTGTACCGGAACACCGGCGGGCCGAAGAGCGCCGTGGTATGAGCGGCCGGGGTGGCGGTCAGGCCGATCCGGACGGCGTCGAAGTGCTGGATGGTGTCGCGCCAGACGCTCAGTTCCTGGGCCGTGTAGCCGCGGTGACACTCGTCGGCGACGATCAGATCGAAGGCGTGGATGGGGATGTCGAGGCGCTCGGCGTCGGGGTCGGTCTCGGCGTCATCGGCGGCCTGCGGGAGGCAGGCCTCCGCGCCGAACAGATTGCGGGCCATGCGCTGGATGGTCGAGACATAGACGAACGTCTGGCTGGGTCTGGGGTGGGTGAGGTAGGCGTTGGGCAGGACCTGGGGATCGAAAGGGGTGTCGGGGCCGAAGTCCTCGCGTTGGAACCGCTGGGAATAGACCTCGTACTCCTGGGTGAACTTCCGGTTCTGCGGGGTGCTGAAGGCATGGAACTCCCGCACGGCCTGGGCGGCGAGCGCCTTGCGGTCCACCAGGAAGAGGATGCGCCGGGCCAGCCTGCTTTCCAGCAGCCGGTAGATCTGGGCCACGGTCAGGAGGGTCTTCCCCGTGCCGGTGGCCATGGCGACGAGCAGTTCCCGGCGGCCAGCCAGGATGGCGGCTTCGGTGGCGAGGAGGCACTGGCGCTGGTATTCGCGGAGGAGAGGGAGGATGTCGGGCGGGGTGTCAAGCAGCCAGTCGTGGGCGGGCTTCAGGTCGAACGCGAACAGCGCTTCGAGGGCGGGGGCCGTGTGGAAGGCGCTGAGCTGGCGGGAAACGGGCTTTTCGGCCCGCACGTCGAGAAACCAGATCATCGGGCCGTTGCAGGCGTAGAGGAAGGGGACCCGGTAGCCGCGCCAGTCGCCGGGGCCATGGAACGCGCCGCGGGCGTAGCGTTTGGCCTGCTCGAGGACGTTCTGCGGGTTCACGGCGAGTTTTTTGGCTTCCAGGATGCCGAGGAACCGGCCGTGGACGAACAGGGCGTAATCGGCGGGGCCGTTGGCCGTGGGGAACTCGGTGACGGCGTGGCGGGTCAAGCGCGCGACGTCCAGTCCGGCGTGGTAGGGGATGATGTCCCAAGGCGGATTCAGGCCGCGCAGGCGCGTATCGATGCGCTGCTTGCGGGTCTGCCATTCCGCCTCGTGCATAGTGGTCGCTGCGCCAAGGCTTTACCCCGGACAGGTCGGGGAAGGAAGGCAAAACTCCCGTCGTGGCACCGTGGCTGGTCGGAATGCCCCGTGAACTGCCCGTGGCTCCAGCGCCGGATGTTTCTAGAGGACATCGGCCGCAGCGTGTGCCACTTTCATCACCGGATTGAGCCAAACCAATGACCGAGCATGAAGACTGAGTTGACCGAGCAGAAGTGTGGGCCGTGTGAGGGGGGCGTGCGCCCGCTCAAAGGCGAGGCATTGCGTGCTATGCACCAGCGGTTGGAGGGGGGCTGGAAGGTGGTGGACGAGCATCACTTGGAGCGCGAGTACGCGTTTCCTGATTTTCGGACGGCGCTGGCGTTCACGAACCGGGTGGGGGAACTGGCCGAGCGCGAGGGCCATCATCCGGACATCCACCTGAGCTGGGGGAAGGTGCGGCTGGTGCTCTGGACGCATGCCATCGACGGGCTGAGTGAGAACGATTTCATTCTCGCCGCGAAGGTGGACGCGTTGCGTTGAAGGCCGGGGTGGAAGCGGCGGCGGGGCAGGGAGGCGCGGCGTTTGCCGACACGACGCTGCTGGTGCTGGCGCACGGCTCGCGGGCGAATGAAGGGTCGGCGGAACCGGCGCGGTGGCATGCGGCGCGGCTAAGGGAGCGAGGTTTGTTTGCGTCGGTGCGGGAGTGCTTCTGGCAACAGGAGCCGGGCTGGGCGGAGGTGTTGGCGGCCAGCACGACGCCGCGGGTGGTCGTGGTGCCCCTGTTCATCGGCGAGGGGTATTTCGTCGACGACGTGATTCCGCGGGCGTTGGGGCTGAAGTCGGAGGGAGACGTCGAGTATGCGCGGGTGCAGGTGAGGGGGGCGTCGGTCTTGATCTACACGCGACCGGTGGGGACGCATCCCGGGATGACGGGGGTTTTGCTGGCGCGGGCCCAGGACGTCGTGATGCGCCATCCGTTTCCATGGGCGCCCCGGCCGGAGGAACTCACGCTGATTGCCGTCGGGCATGGCACGGGAAGGACGAGTGCCTCGCGGAGCGCCGTCGAGCGGCAGGTCGAGCGGATCCGGGCGCGGGGAGCTTATGCCGAGGTGTGTGGGGCCTTCATGGAGGATGACCCGCGGATCGGGGATGTGGTGGCGGCGGCGCGGTGCCGGCAGGTGGTGGTGGTGCCGTACTTCATCAGCGACGGGCTCCATGTGGTGGAGGACATCCCCGTGCTGCTGGGAGAGTCCGCGGCGACGGTGCGCGGTCGGTTGGAAGCGGGCCGGTCCACGTGGCGCAACCCGACGGAGCGGCAGGGAAAACGGATCTGGTACGCGCCGGGGATCGGGTTCGAACCTTTGCTGACGGAGGTGATTCTGGAGCGGGCGCGGGAGGCGCTCCGCATGACAGACGAAGGAGCCCGATCCTGAACAGGCGAATGGGGACAGACGAATGAACCCGCGCTGGACCGAGGCCCGCAGCGAATCAGGGGATCGTGAACGGCGAATGGGGACAGACGAATGAACAGCCCGAAGCGGGTTGGGCCCGTGGGTCAGCCGTGGAAGCGTTTGACGATGACGGAGGCGTTGTGGCCGCCGAAGCCGAAGGAGTTGTTGACGGCGGCCCCGACAGGCCACTCGCGGGCCGTCTGCGGGACATAGTCCAGCACGCACCCGGGGTCCGGTTTGTCGAGATTGATGGTGGGGGGCACGTGGCCGGTCTGGATGGCCTTGGCACAGACGGCCATTTCGACGGCGCCGGCGGCGCCGAGCATGTGACCGGTGGCGCCTTTGGTGGAACTGACCAGGAGGCGGCGGGCGTGGTCGCCGAAGACGGCCTGGATGGCCTGGCTTTCGCAGAGGTCGCCGTGGGGGGTGGAGGTGCCGTGGGCGTTGATGTAGGCGATGTCGGTGGGCTGGAGGCCGGCTGAGCGGAGGGCCATGCGCATGCAGCGGGCGGCGCCCTCGCCTTCCGGGGAGGGGGCGGTCATGTGGTAGGCGTCGGCGGTGTTGCCGTAGCCGGCGACCTCGCAGTAGATGCGGGCGCCGCGGGCGCGGGCGTGCTCGAGTTCTTCGAGGACGAGGACGCCGGCGCCTTCGCCCATGACGAAGCCGTCGCGATCCACATCGAAGGGGCGGGAGGCGCGTTTGGGCTCGGCGTTGCGGGTGCTCATGGCCTTCATGGCGCAGAAGCCGCCGATGCCGAGGGGGGTGATGGTGGCTTCAGCGCCGCCGGCGAACATGACGGTGGCGTCGCCCATCTTGAGAGTGCGCCAGGCTTCGCCGATGGCGTGGGAGGCGGTGGCGCAGGCGGAGCAGGTGGCGAGGTTGGGGCCGCGGAGGTTGTGGAACATCGAGAACAGGCCGGAGGCCATGTTCAGGATGAGCATGGGGATCATGAAGGGGGAGAGGCGGCCGGGGCCCCGGTTCAAGAGGATCTTGTGTTGTTCCTCGGTGGTATGGAGACCGCCAATGCCGGAGCCGAGGAAGACGCCGATCTCGTCGCGGTTGGCGCGCTCGAGGTCAAGGCCGGAGTCGCGGAGGGCGGCGAGGGCAGCGCCGAGGGCGAACTTGGTGTAGCGGTCCGTGCGGCGCTCATCCTTGGGGGAAGGGAAGCACGGGACGGGGTTGAAGTCGCGGACCTCGGCGGCGATCTGGGTATCGAAGGGGGAGGGATCGAACAGGGAGATGCGGTCGGCCCCGCAGGCCCAGCGAGAAGTTCTGCCAGAAGGTGTCAGGTCGTGGCCCAGCAGAGTCGACGCATATCTCAATAATGACAATTCGTCGATCGGTCCAACCCATAAATGAAAAGGGCAGCGCGCTGCTGCCTGCCAGCCGTGGCTGCCCGAGGAAAACCGTCCGCGGGTTACTTCTGCTGCTGGTCTTCGATGTACTTGATGACGTCGCCCACCGTCGTGAGCTTCTCGGCTTCCTCGTCGGGGATCTCGTTGCCGAACTCCTCTTCGAGGGCCATGACGAGCTCGACGACGTCCAGCGAATCCGCGCCGAGGTCCTCGATGAACTTCGCTTCCGGCGTCACCTGCTCCGCCTTGACACCCAACTGTTCCACGACGATGTCGCGGACCTTTTGATCTACCGATTTCTCTGCGGCCATGTTGTCTCCGATCTCGTGTTGCGGGTGTGTCTATGCAAGGCACCCGAGGGCGTCAAGCCCCGATTACCTTTCGTCTGGGTTCCGGGAGAAGGGGGGAAGCGACAGCGCGGGCACAGCACTGGAACGGGCTTTCCGGTTGCGTGTCCACGGCGCTTTTCACATGACCATGCCGCCGTCCACGACCAGCACCTGGCCGGTGATGTAGCTCGCCTGGGGGCTGGCCAGGAACACGGCGGCGTGGGCGATGTCGTCGGGCTGCCCGAAGCGGCCCAGAGGCACCTGGTGGAGGATGCGTTGCTTGATCTCGTCGGCCAGTCCCCCGGTCATGTCGGTCTCGATGAATCCCGGGGCCAGGGCGTTGACGGTGATGCCGCGGGTGGCGAGTTCGCGGGCGACCGACTTGGTGAAGCCGAGCAGGGCGGCTTTGCTGGCGGCGTAGTTGCATTGGCCGGGGTTACCGATGAGGCCGATGACGGAGGCGACGTTGATGATGCGGCCGGCGCGCTGCTTGATGAAGCTGCGGCTCAGGGCGCGCGTAAAGAGGAAGGCGCCTTTGAGGTTGGTGTTGAGCACGGCGTCCCAGTCCTCGTCGCTCAGGCGCATGAGGAGTCCGTCGCGGGTGATGCCGGCGTTGTTGACCAGGATGTCGACACGGCCGGCGGCTTCGAGGATCTGGGCTACGGTCCCCTGCACCGCGGCGGCGTCCGCCACGTCCAGCGCGTGAGCCCAGGCGCGGCGTCCGGCGGCGCGCACTTCAACGGCCACCTTCTCCGCATTCTCGGCGGTCCTGGAAACGCAGACGACATCGGCGCCTTCCGCGGCAAAGCGCAGGGCGATGGCACGACCGATCCCGCGGCCGGCGCCCGTGACGACGGCGACTTGGTTGGCAAGCAGACTCATAGGCCGGAGAATCTTGGCGGGGAACCACGGGAACTCAAGTCCGGTTCCGCGCGACAGTCCGGTTCCGCGCACCGGTTCACCGTGCCGTGCCCGGTGTGGCCACGGCGGCGGGACGAGCGGTCAGGCGACCGGCCGTGTCCGGGCTGGACGCGCGGTGGAACCGCTCCTTGACCTCGAAGAGGAAGCTCTCGAGGGCGAGCGGGTCCGGTGGTTCGCCGTTGAAAGTGAGCGTCAGCGTGGGCAGGCCTTCGCGGGCCGAGGCATGGAACAGTTGGGCCTCGGCGATCTTGGTGGGCAGACACTCGAGGGGACCCACATTGATCGCCCCGGCGATGTGGCGGGTGCGCCAGGCCTCGAGCGGAACGCCGATGGTAAGGATGGCTTCGCCTTCGAGCTCGGGTTGCAGGTAGTCGCGTGCCGCGGCGACGGCCGCGGCGGCGCGGAGGCGGGGGGGCCAGTCCAGGCGCCGGGCCAGGAGGGCGTATGCCCGGTCGTAGAGACGCTCCTGCAAGGCTTGACCGAAGGCGTGACGGAGCCGTGGCCAGCCGGAGCGGGGGCGTTCGAGCTGGTTTGAGTACTCGAGGTTCTCGCTCAGCGGGGCGAGCAGGGCGCGGACCCCCTGCCGTTCGAGCGCGTCGGTGAGGAAGTGGTTGGCGAACGGGTCCAGGCGCACGTAGATCTCCCCCACGACAAGGACCGTGGGGACGGCGCGAGGGGTGCGGAGGGCGGCGAATTCGTCGGCGGCGCGGGCGAGCAGGCGGCGCATGCCGAACCAACGACCGGTCAGTACTTCGGCCAGGCACCTGCGGGAGGACAGGGGCATCTGCCCGGCGGCGTCGCAGAGCCGGATGAGCTCGCGAAGGTACCGCTGGTACATGGCCTCGGCGCTGCCGGGAACCGACTCGACGGGCGCGACATCGAAACGGGCGGCTTGGAGGAGGTCGTGGGCCATGAGGGCGACGACGGAAAGCCAGGCGAATCCGGGCGGTGTGCCGGCGAAGTATTCCTCGTCGCAGGGCGTCACCAGGTGGACGCGGTCGCGCCAGCCGAGTTCATCGAGCACGAGCCGGTCGAACCAGTGATACATGCCGAGCCGGCAGGGGCCTTGGCTGCGGGCGAGGGCGAGGGTGAAGTGGCGATCCGGTTCGGCGTAGAGGCGCTTGAGGAAGTTGCCCAGGGTGAGGCACAGCGGGAGGCATTCCTTTCCGGACGTGTGGCGGCGGCCGAGGCGGAGGGCTTCGGCGTCCGGGATGGGGAGGCTTTCGGCGGCCAGCCCGAAGGCGCGGAAACAGGCGGCGAGGACCGAGGGACCGTGGCCCATCCAGGGCAGGAGGAGGGTGTCGCCGCGAAGGCGGACGGTCTCGAAGCAGACCGGGCCGGTGGGCTCGGGCAGCGCCGGTGCGGGCAGCGAACAGGGCCTGGCGGAGGGGAAGTCCTGGTGGACGCAGTGGAGGAAGGCTTCGACGCGGGTGCGGGTGCCGGCGTCGCCGGCGTGGCCGTCGGTTTCGATGATGAGAAAGGGCTTGCCCTGCATCAGGTGGCTGCAGAAGGGCAGGCACAGGCTGTCCGGACCGCAGGAGTAGTTGCTGCAAAAGACGGCGTAAGCGCCGGGCTGATGGCGGACGGCATGCGCGGTCCGCAGGATGCGGCGGCCGTGTCCCCAGTAGAGTTCGGCGTATTCGGGCGTGTTCGATGGCAGGGGGAAGCATTCGCCAGGGAGGGCGAGCGCGCCCTGTTCCCGGAGGATGGCAGGGACGTTCGAATTCAGGACCGGGTTGTGGATCGTGTAGGGGCGGCCGAGCACCACGACGGCGGGGATCTGATGTGAGTGGGCGAAGGCGAGGGCGCGTTGTCCGAGGGCCTGGACGCGATGATCGAACGCGCGCTGTTCCTCGACGGCCTGCTGGTGCGCGCGGTGGCAGGCGGCCTCGTCGGCGCCCAGTTCCTGCGCGATCTGGCGGCAGGCCTCGAGCAGGGCAGCGCCGTGGAGGTGGTCGGGGCCGAAGTCCACGGGAGGCGCGAGCAGCCGTTCGCCGAGGTCTGACTGCAGGTCCCAGCCGACGACGTCGGCGCCAGCCTGGGCGACGGGGCAGTTCACGGCCGGGAGACCCTCGCGGGGGGTCGGCAGGTGGCGGAGCCGCGGGATGAAAATCCGCTCGGCGTCGGTGGCGGCGAGGTCGGCGGCGATGCCATGGAAGAGCTGGAGCGGGGCGCAGAACGGGACGTTGGACAGTTGGATGCCGCGCTTGAGCATGGCTCGATCGGCGCGGCGGAGAATGATCAAATCCTGGCCGAGTTCGTGGAGGAAGCGGGCGAAGAAGGGGAAGTGGGTGGGCAGGAGGAATTCGTCGGTCACGGCCACGCGCGGCCGGCCGCGGCTGACGCCCAACCGGGCTGCCAGTTCGGCCATGAGTTCCTCGCGTTCGCGGAAGGGGTCAGGCGCCTCGGCCGACAGGCGGCGGCGTTGGAACGCGCGATCATGCAGCCCGCAGGCGCCGCCCCAGGTAAAACGGGCGGGTTGGCCCGCCACGAGGGTGTGGAGCCGTTCGATCCGGCAGTGCTGGCTGGTGCCGCCGCAGCCGGCCGTGGCGCGACACTGGAAGGCATCGCGGCTGGTGACGCAGGCGGTCAGGAACCGACCGAGTTCGAGTCCCGCTCCGGCGCGGGAGGGCAGGGCGGTGCGGGCCAGGAGGGCGATGCCGAGCGCGCCCACCATGCCGGGGTGCGGGGGCACGACGACCTCAACACCGGTCTGGCGCGCCACCGCGGCGGCGAGGGCGTCCGAGGCAAACGGCATGCCCTGGCAGAACACGACGTGGCCCACGGGGCGGTTGCCTTTCACCCGGTGCAGGTAGTTCTGGATCACCGAGTCGTAGAGGCCGGCGATGATGGCGGATTGCTCGACGCCGCCGAGAACCGCCTGGTCGATCATCTCGGCCATGAACACCGAGCAATGTTGGCCGAGGGAAACGCCGTCCCTGGCCCGCAGGGCTTCCCGTTCGAGGTCACGGACGCCGGTAACGCCCTGGAACTTGCGGCCTTGCTCCTCCAGGAACGAGCCGGTCCCCGCGCTGCATGCCTCGTTCATGGCGCAGTCGATCACGCGCCCGTCGGCCAACCGGATGTACTTCGCGTCCTGACCACCGATCTCGAAGATCGTGTCCACCCGGGCGTCGTAGGAGACGGCGCCGGCGGCGTGGGCGGCGATTTCGTGCAGCAGGAACACCTGCCCTGCGCCATAGCAGGCGGTGAGCAGGGCGCCCGCGATTTCCCGTCCGCTGCCGGTGACGCCGAAGCCGCGGACCGGGCAACGGCCGGCGGGGCTGGTGACCCACTCGCGCACAAGCGCGAGGGCTGCGCCGACCGGGTCACCGGCCGTCGCGCGGTAGTTCTGCCAGACGGGGGTGCCTTCGGCGCACGTGATGGCAATTGCTTTCGAGCCCGTGGAGCCAATGTCGAGGCCAAGAACGACGGGGGGCACGTCGCCGTTGACCGGCGGTTGGGGCGGTTCCGCGGGCAGGCGGCGCACCCGTTCGAGGGCGGTGGCGAGGGAGGGCACGCGCTCGAGGCGACGCGGTTCGGCGGGGCGCAGGAGCGGGCCGGAGAGGGGTTGCGGGTCGGGGTGGGTGGCGGCCACGAGCGCGCAGCCCAGCGCCTCGAGATAGAGGCCGGAGTCCTCGGGTAGTTCGGCGAGGGCCATGCCGCAGCGCCCCAAGTACTCGCGGAAGTTCCGTCGGATCCGCAAGGATTGGGCGACGCCGCCGATGAGCACGACAAGGTCCGGGCTGCGGCCGGGCTTGAGGAAGGCCCGGACGTTCTCCCCCACGGCGTCGAAGCAGCCGGCGACGATGCGGGCGCGCGCCTCGCCGCGGTTGGCAAGGTGGGTGACGTCGGTCTTGAGAATCACCGGGCAGCGCGCCGACAACACGGCCGGGTGAGATTCATCGGCGCAGAGGGCGTCGGCTTGCTCGACGGACAACGACAGACGTTCGAGCAACTGCCGCAGGAAATTCCCCGTGCCCTGCGAGCAGCGGCTGTTCTGCCGCCAGACTTCGACGCCGTCGGGGCGCAGTTCGAGGACGGAGAACCCACGGCTGCCGAGGGACACGACCGTGGCCGGGCGGTCGCCCAGCAGGAAGCGGCAGCCCCGCGCTTGCGCTTGTTTGACGGGGACGGCCGGCCACCAGACCAGATCTTGATAGGTGCCGGTGATCGCCGCGGCCGTCGCCTCGGACCAGGCCCAGTCTTCGAGCAGCGTTTCCAGGGCCCGCGCGGGGTTTTTGTGGTGCTCGACCCGCTGGCGTCGCCGCCACTCGAGACCCCCAGGGCCCGGGCCTAGCTCAACGACTTTGATGGTCTCGCTGCCCACGTCCAGGCCGAGGAACCTGCGGGGCGATGGTGCCAACCCGTCGTTCGAGGGTCGCGGCCAAAGCAGCTCGCCGCGATGGCTGCCCATGGTGTTCACGGGTGAGAGTGTAGGGTAAAGGGCCAGACAGAATTGATTCTGCACGCCTGCCGACCGTCCCGGCTTGATGGGAGGCATGCCGTCTCCACGCTTCGCGGCGTCCACACTGCCGGCAAGGCGCGGAGCGTGGGGAGTACGCCGACTTCCAGCGGTGCTTTGCGCTGATTGCTCAAACATGACAATCTTGATTGACATAGTTGTCTTCGTCTCTAGTTTACGCCGCCGTGCCCGTTGCGGGACCTGCCCGGGTACGCGTGACAAATGCGTTGCGTGAGAGAGTCCGTTTCCTAAGCTAACGACGTCTTCTGTGCTACCGGATGGCTGTAAGATCGTTCAACGTCCTGCCCGGCTTCGGCCTCAGCCTGGGTTATACGCTCAGTTACCTGGGCGTCATCGTGCTGTTGCCCATCGCCGGGCTGTTCTGGAAACTGTTGGACTTGTCGTGGTCGGAGTTCTGGGCCGTGGCCACCCACGAGCGGGCACTGGCGGCTTACCGGCTGACCTTCGGGGCGTCCCTGATTGCGGCGCTCATCAACGCGGTGTTCGGGACGCTCGTGGCCTGGGTGCTCGTCCGGTACGAGTTCGCCGGCAAACGGTTCCTGGACGCGCTGGTCGATTTCCCCTTCGCGTTGCCGACGGCGGTGGCGGGGCTGACGCTTTCGGAGCTGTTCGGGGCCAACGGTTGGCTGGGGCGATGGCTCGTTCCGCTGGGGATCGAGGGGTCGTTCAGCCGGCTGGGGGTGGTCATCGCGCTGACGTTCATCGGTCTGCCCTTTGTGGTGCGCACCCTGCAACCGGTGCTGCAGAACTTCGAACGCGAGGTTGAAGAAGTGGCGGCCACGCTGGGGGCCAGCCGGTTGCGCACGTTCCTGAGCATCATCGCCCCCACGGTGCTGCCGGCGGTTCTGACGGGCTTTGCGCTGGCGTTCGCCCGGGCCATCGGCGAATACGGCTCGGTTATTTTCATCGCCGGCAACCAGCCGTACCATTCGGAAATCGCGCCCCTTCTGATTGTCATTCGCCTTGAGGAATACGACTTCGCCGGTGCCATCGCCATCGCGGTGGTGCTGCTGGTGTTCTCCTTCCTCCTGCTCGGGGTGCTGAACCTCCTCGAACGGTGGGTCAGTGCCTGGCAACACTGACACGATCGCCCATGGCTGGAATCCTCCCTTCCCGACTGCGCGCCGCCGAGACCGCCTCCCGCGGTCCGGAGGAGGTCGGCTGGGTACGGCGGGTCCTGATCGGGCTGGCCACGGTGTTCCTGGCGGTGTTTCTCCTGCTGCCACTCGTCAACGTCTTCTGGCAGGCGCTGGCCAAGGGCTGGAGTTTCTACGCGGCCGAACTGGCCGAACCTCACACCATCGCGGCGGTCAAGCTGACGCTGCTGGTGGCGGCCATCACGGTGCCGCTGAACACGGTCTTCGGCGTGGCGGCGGCCTGGGCAATCACCAAGTTTGAATTCCGCGGCAAGGCCTTCCTGGTGACCCTCATCGATCTGCCGTTCTCGATCTCGCCGGTGGTCGCAGGCTTGATCTATCTTGTCATGTTCGGGCTCCAGGGGCACCTCGGACACTGGCTGCAGGACCACGGCATCCAGATCGTGTGGAACGTCCCCGGCATCGTGCTGGCCACGCTTTTCGTGACCTTCCCGTTCGTGGCGCGCGAGCTCATTCCCGTCATGCAGGCCACCGGCGCCGACCAGGAGCAGGCGGCCCTGACGCTCGGGGCCAGCGGGTGGACCACCTTCTGGCAGGTCACGCTCCCGTCGGTGAAGTGGGGCCTGCTCTACGGCATCATCCTCTGCAATGCCCGGGCGATGGGCGAGTTCGGCGCCGTCTCGGTGCTCTCCGGCCACATCGCCGGGAAGACCGACACGGTGCCGCTGCGGGTGGACAAGCTCTACCACGAGTACAACGCCACCGGCGCGTTCGCCGTGGCCAGCCTCCTCGCCCTCCTGGCCCTCCTGACCCTGGTCTTGAAGTCGTTTCTCGAATGGAAACAGCAGCGGGCTTTCACCCTCGCCCAGCGTGTGCTGCCGCCTGAGCCCGCGCCCGCGGAACCCCGGGAGCCGCGCGTCCGGCCTTCGTCCTGATCCCTCGCTCCAAACCCCAACCCCTCCAGAAAGGAAACCCATGGCTCGCATCCACGACGACATCACCGGCACCATCGGTAACACCCCGTTGGTGCGCCTCAACCGGGTCGCCAAGAACCACGGCGCCCGGGCCGAAATCCTCCTCAAACTCGAGTTCTTCAACCCGCTGGGCAGCGTCAAGGACCGCATCGGCGTCGCGATGATCGAGGAAGGCGTGCGCACGGGCCGGATCAAGCCCGACACCGTCCTCATCGAACCCACCAGCGGCAACACCGGCATCGCCCTCGCGTTCGTCGCCGCCGCCCGCGGTCTCAAGCTCATTCTCACGATGCCCGAGACCATGAGTCTGGAACGGCGGAAGCTCCTCAAGATCCTCGGGGCGAAACTGGTGCTCACAGAGGGCGCGAAAGGCATGCGCGGCGCCGTGGCCCGGGCCGAGGAACTGCGGGCCCAGATCCCGAACAGCGTCATTCCCCAGCAGTTCGCCAACCCCGCCAACCCGGAGATTCACCGCCGCACCACCGCCGAGGAGATCTGGCGCGACACCGACGGCCGGGTGGACATCGTCGTGGCCGGCATCGGCACCGGCGGGACCATCACCGGCGTCGCGGAAGTGCTCAAGCCGCGCAAGCCCACCTTCCGCGCCATCGGCGTGGAACCGGCCCGTTCCCCCGTGCTCTCCGGTGGCGCCCCCGGCCCCCACAAGATCCAGGGCATTGGGGCCGGCTTCGTCCCCGAGGTGCTCAACACCGCCATCCTGGACGAGATCATCCAGGTCAAGGAGGAGGATTCGGGCCCGATCTCGAAGGCGGTGAACCAGCTCGAGGGCATCCCGGTGGGCATTTCTAGTGGCGCTGCCATCTGGGCCGCCCTCCAGCTCGCGCAACGACCCGAGAATGAAGGCCGACAGATCGTGGTCATCGTCCCGTCCTGCTGCGAACGGTACCTCTCTTCCTGGCTGTTTGCCGACCTCAGCGTCGAGAGCGATCCGGTGCCCTGAGCGATGAGCCTCCCTCACTCCGGCGGCTTCACCACGCGCGCCGTCCATACGGGTCGCGGCTTTGCCGGCACCACCGGCGCCGTCATGCCCCCCGTCTTCCTCACCGCCACCTTCGCGAGCGGAAATCCGGATGGCTTCGACTACACCCGGTCGGGTAACCCGAACTTCCGTCTCCTCGAACAGGCCGTCGCGTCGCTGGAAGGCGCCCGGCACGCCACCGCGTTCGCCAGCGGCGTTTCCGCCATCACGGCCGTGGTTTCGACGCTTCGGAGCGGCGACCGGATTGTGGCGGAGCAGAATCTCTACGGCTGCACGTACCGCCTCTTTGAGCGCGTGTTCGGCAAGTTCGGTCTGGACGTGACCTACATCGATCTGGCCGAACCAGCGAACTGGGACGAGATCCGTCGCCGCCGCCCGCGCCTGGTCTGGCTCGAGAGCCCCACCAATCCGCTGCTCAAAGTCCTGGATCTGGCGGGTCTCAGCGCCGTGGCCCGCGAGGTGGGGGCAACCACCGTGGTGGATAACACGTTTGCGTCGCCCTACCTCCAACAGCCTCTCGCCCTGGGCGCCACGCTCTCGCTCGCGGCGACGACCAAGTACTTGAACGGCCACAGCGACTGCCTCGGGGGCGTGGTGGCCACGAACGATCCGGCGTGGCACGAGCAGATGGTGTTCGCTCAAAAGGCCCTGGGCCTCCAGCCGGGACCCTTCGACGCCTGGCTGACCACCCGCGGTATGCGCACCCTCGCGCTGCGCATGGAACGGCACTGCACCAGCGCGCTCGTCCTGGCCGCGTGGCTGGAAACCCGCCGCGGCGTTCGCCACGTCCGGTACCCGTTCCTCCCCAGTCACCCGCAATACGACCTCGCCCGCCGCCAGATGCGCGCCGGCTCGGGCATTGTCACCTTCGAGCTCGAGGCCTCGGTCGAAGCGACGCTCGCGTTCTGCCGGCGCCTGCGCTGCTTCACCCTCGCCGAAAGCCTCGGCGGTGTCGAAAGCCTGGTGTGTCACCCCCCCTCGATGACGCACGCCTCGGTGCCCCCGGACGTCCGCCGTCGCGTCGGCATTGCCGATGGCCTGGTCCGGTTGTCCGTCGGTATTGAAGACGTGGACGACCTGGGTGCTGACCTGGACGCCGCGCTCAGCGAGGTGCTCGGGTGAAGCCGCGCGACCTCCTCACCGCGCCGCGCTGGGAAGGCGCCGATCTGGGCCAGCCGTTGCCGGATTCCGTGCACGCGGTCTCCGTCGCGCTGCCGCGCTGGCAGGACGTGGTCGGTTACGAAGAGAAGCGACCCGAGGTGCTGGCTCACCTGGGCCAGGGATACCCGCGTTTCCTCATCCATCCGCTGGTGTTGGAAGTGAGCCGAATGCTCGCGCCCGACCAGCCTTGCCTGCCTTTTCCCTCGCCCGCCAAGGCGCGCGCCGCCGCCACGTTCATCACCCGGACCACCGGCGCGCCGGCGGAGGTCGTCCAGCAACGGGGTCTCGCCGGGGTACGCACGAACCTGGACGGCGAACCCGCCTTGCGCGCCTTCTGGCAGCACACCGGCTGGATCGTCTCGAGCCGTCAGGCGGAGGCCTGGCTGGCCGATGATCTGTCCCCGCCGGAAACGCCGGAAATCCTCCGGTCCCTGCGCCGCCAGCTCGCCGCCTGGTACGACTGCGCCGAGGACGACGTGTTTCTCACGCCGACCGGGATGGCAGCCCAGGCCACCGCCCTCGAGGCGGTCCGCCATCGCACCCCCGATCGGCCCACCGCGCAACTGGGGTTTCCGTACGTGGACACCCTCAAGCTCCAGGAGAAGTTCGGGCACGGCGCCCATCTGTTGCCCGCGCTCGAACGGATCGCCGAGGACCTCGAGGCGGTGCTGCAACGCGGCCCGCTGGCGGCCTGCTTCTGTGAAATCCCCGGCAACCCGCTGTTGGGGTCTGCGGACCTGGCCCGCGTCACGCCGGTCGTGCGCCGACACCGGGTGCCACTGGTCGTGGACGATGTCGTCGCGACGCCGCTGAACGTCGACCTCCGCCCGCATGCCGATCTCATCGCCACCAGCCTGACGAAGTACATCGTTGGCACTGGCGACGCGATGGGCGGGGCCGTCATCTGCAACCCGCGCTCGCCGTATCACGCCGCTCTGAAGCCGCGGGTCCAAGCCGGCCATGAGGAATTGCTGTGGGGAAGCGAAGCCCGTGTGATTGAACAGCAGGGCCGCACGTTCCCGGAACGGATGCGGCGCCACAACGCGAACGGGCTGTGCATCGCCGAGCGTCTGCGTCAGCATCCGGCGGTCGAGTGCGTCTGGTACCCCCGCTGGGAGTTCCAGGACCGTTACGAGGCGGTTCGGCGCCCGGACGGCGGCTGGGGTTCGCTGGTGACGTTCCTGCCCCGGGACGCCGCGGTGGCTTCGCCGCGTTGCTACGATCGGCTCGCGCTGTGCAAGGGGCCGAGTCTGGGGACGGTCTTCACGCTGGCCTGTCCGTTCACCCTCCTGGCGCACTACGGCGAGCTCGCCTGGGCGGAAGCGTGTGGCGTGTCGCGCCACCTCATCCGCCTCTCGGTCGGGCTGGAGGATCCCGAGTGGATCTGGGCCAGAATCGCGCGCGCCTTGGGCGGAGCGTCCCCCGCTGCAGCCGATTCCCGCGGAACGCCATGAGCATCGAACTGCGCAATGTGAGCAAGAAGTTCGGCCCGACCGTCGCGGTTGAAGGCGTGAGCTTCAGTGTGGCCGATGGCGAGCTGATGGCCCTGCTGGGGCCCAGTGGCGGCGGCAAGACCACCGTGTTGCGCATGATCGCCGGGCTCGAGCTCCCGACCGGCGGCGACATCTTCATCCGCGGCGAACGGGTCAATGATGTGCCGGTCCAGCAGCGCAACATCGGGTTCGTCTTCCAGAGCTACGCGCTGTTCAAGAACATGAGCGTGTTCAAGAACATCGCCTTTGGACTCAAGGTGAAGGGATGGAAGCGGCGGGAGATCAAGCAGCGGGTCATGGAGCTCCTCCGGCTGTTCGGCCTCGAGGGTCTGGAACGTCGCTACCCCCACCAGCTCTCCGGCGGCCAGCGCCAGCGTGTCGCCATCGCCCGCGCCCTCGCCCCGAAACCCCGCGTGCTCTTGCTCGATGAGCCGTTCGGGGCGGTGGACGCCAAGATCCGCCAGGAGCTCCGCGAGTGGCTCGTCAAGCTGCACCACGACCTCAATGTCACCACCCTCTTTGTCACCCACGACCAAGAGGAGGCGATGGAGGTGGCCGACCGCATCGTCATCTTCTCCCGCGGTCACCTCGAGCAGATCGGTTCGCCCCGCGAAGTCTATGAGTCCCCCATCAACGAGTTCGTGGCCCGCTTCATCGGGGTCATGAACGTCCTCGAGCTCGAGGTCTGGGGCGGAATGGCGAGCCTCCATGAAATCCAGGTCCCCGCGCTCGGCCTGCCGGACGGTCACCGCCTGCGCATCGGCTTCCGGCCCTATGCGGTCCAGGTGTCTCCGGACCTCTCGCTCTACCGCTATCTCGGCACGCTGCGCCGCACCTACTTTCTGGGCACGATGCTGCGGCTGGAAATCGAGCTTGAATCCGGCCTGCTCATCCGTGGCCGGATCACCAAGGAGGAGTACGCCCAACTGGGCCTCGAAGACGGCCAGCGCATCTCGCTCCAGATCCGCAATTACCGCGTGCTCGCCACCGAGACCGGTCCGCTTGAACCGGAAATCAAGGTCGCCTATCCCGCCGAGCCGAGCCTGGGCGAGAACATCTGACGCGTCACTCGCCCGCCCCGCCCGCCGGCGCGCCCGGATCGAGGTAGCAGAGCGCCCGCTGGTTCATCGAGTCCACGTTGAGACAGAGCGGCGGTTGGCCGTCGCGGCCGGGATCGATCACCCGCAGCGCGTCCGCCAGCCCCTGCACCGTCGGCAGCAGCTCCGCCAGCCGGTTGGGTTGCGCACACAGCCAGGCTTCGTTCAGCAGGTGTCCCGGCTTCCCGGGTGACACGGCGAAATAAAGCATGTCCATCTCGACCAGGTCGTTGAAGAAATGCGTCCCCAGGGAGATGTCCGGCACCAGGCCCTCGTGCATCAACGCCAGTTCGCAGATCACCGAGACGGTGTTGATCTCGGCAAACGACACCGGCACGCCGAGCGACGGCATTGAAGTGCCCCAGCGCCCCGGGCCCACCAGCATGATCGTCCGCTGGTTCGCCCCGTCATTCAGATGCGTCAGCCGCCCAATCGCCCGCGCCACCGAGTACCGCTGGCTCATCGAAAGCTGCGCATACACCGCCGGCACCACGTAGATCAACCGGTGAATGCCCGTCGCCAGGCTGTGCCCGACCACCGGCCCTTCGGACTCGATCAGCTTCTGCTCGGCCGTCAGCGAGGTCGGGATCTTCGCCCGGCTGCCCGTGCCCAGGATCTTGACCTGGAACGGCCGGCACTGGAGCAGGTTGATCCGGTACTGGCCGTCCGGTAGGAAGTTTGCCGTGAACTCGATGTCCACCGGATTGTCGTAAGCCGTCTCGAGCGTCCGCAGCAGCTCCCGCATGTCCGGGGCAAACCGCGTCTGCGCCAGCATCCGGTCGAAATCCAGCACCGGCGCCGCCGTCCCGCCCTCCGCTGCCGAACCCGAAGCCCGGCTGCTGTTCTCCTCGCTGAACAGTTCGAGCAGGTCCGTCTCGAGCTCATGCGCCACCTCCGCAAACTCGCGTGTCACCAGGGCGTTTGCCTGCAGGTCCAGCACGTCGACCCGGCGTTGCCCGTATTGTCGCGCATCCGACCCCGTCCCCTCGGGACGCAGCGCCGGTTCGTTCAGCGCGACCAGCCGGGTGTAATCGTCGTCCGTGCGGTCCACCGCGCGGGTGCCCAGACCGAAGACCAGCCGCAGGAAACCCGCCTGCGGATCGATGGTCTTCTTCCACACGAACGGGTTGAAGGAGAAGCCCACGCCGGCCACCTGCGGGAAAAAGTGCCGCCCGTAAAGCTCGCCCGACACCCGTTGCACCAGCAACCCCATCTGCTCGTCCTGATCCAGCAACCCGTGATGCTGCCGGTACGCCAGGCTCTCAGGAGACATGGTGCTCGCATACACCGTCCGCACCGCCGCCATGAACGCCTCGAGCCGCAGCGCCGGCGACCCCTGGTTCGCGCAGAAGACACTGTCGTACATGCCCGAAAAGGCGTTGCCGTAGTTGTCCTCGAGCAGGCTGCTCGACCGCACAATGATCGGCGACTGCCCGAAGTACTCGAGCATCTCGGCGAACTGCTCCCCAACGCTCTCGGCAAACGTCCCGCGCAGGATCCGCTCCCGCGCCTCCGCCGCCTGCTGCAGATACGCCTCGAAATCCCCCTGCCGCCGTCGCAACCACCAGCACCCGTTCTCGACGAGGTAGGTGTAGAACACGTCCGAGCCGATGTAGAACGAGTCGTGACTCTCCAGCCGGTCGCTCCAGCGCGGCGCGGCCCGCCGCAGGATCGCCCGCGCCAGCAGCATCCCCAGCGTCTTGCCGCCAATCTGCCCGGTCCCGATCATCCGCTTCATGATCTCGATCAGGTCGCCGAGATCGAAGTACCGCTGCGCCAGGGCTGAGAAGCGCACGTCGCGCGTCACCACCATCTTCAGCACCCGCCGGAACCAGACGTCGGCTTCGCTGGCCGGCTGCCGCCCCGCCTTCACCGCCTGCCACGTGGCTTCCGCCTGCCGGAACGTCTCGAGCCAGACGCCCGGGCGATGGATGCTGAAGTCCATCCACGGCTGCGGCACGTCGGCCAGGGTCTCCGTGATCACCGCGCTGTTGGTCACGGGCGTGAACTCCGCCCCGTGCCAGCGGTGCAGCAAGTACAGCGTCGGCGAGTAGCGCTGGTCCACCTTCTGCGGATGCACGTACACGTGCCCGGGTTTGCGGTAAACCTCAAGGATCACCTGCGCGGTCCGGTGAATCGCTTCCGTCGCCTGGAACGAATGCGAGTTCTTCTTCAGCCCGAAGTAGGCAATCGTCTTCAGATCACAGAGGTACGGGCAGGTGATCCGGAAGAAGTTCCCGAGCATGTGATCGCTGTACCAGTCCGCCGCCAGATCCGAGAGCCAGTCGAACACGTAGCACGCCCCGATCCCCTCCCGCTCGATCACACTCAGGATGCCCCCCAGAAACCGCTCAAACCCGTCCTCCGGCCGCATCACGTACACCTTCCCGCCCGCCGGGTCCGCAATCAGCTCGCGGTGCCGCGCGAACCGGAAGTACACCAGCTTGCGATCCTGCCGCCGTGCCTCCTCCCAGAAGGGCGTCACGAACGGCAGGTAGTCGTCCACTGTGTCCACCTGCCACACGACGTTGTCGCCCGCCACCAGCCCGCACAGCATCCGGTCCAAACCGGGCAGCCCGGTGCTGAAGGAGTTCAAATCGGTATTCATCATTTAAGCCCGCCGCCAAGCACGGATGCCATTGCC
>JABTUJ010000049.1 GCA_015075445.1 Verrucomicrobiales bacterium | reverse complement strand
ACCACCGCGGCCGACCTGGACACCCGCCTCGACCGCCACCTCCCCCCCCCGCCCCCGTAGGAGTCGAGGTCACGAGACTCTGCCGTCCCCAGGCCCCACTTGTTCGGTCTGGCGGAACCCACCGGACCTGGCGTAGCCTCGACTCGCGTTCGCCGAACCGGCGGACGCGACGGACCCCTCAAACGGACGGCACTCGGCTCAGGGCCAAAGGGGAACGCGGCGGTCCCGCTAGTCGTCCACCGGTCTGTCGGCACAGCAACCATCCGCACGATCATGATCGACTTGAAGTCCTTGGAAGTCTGGTTCGTCACCGGCAGCCAGCAGCTCTACGGGCCGGAAACCCTCCGCCAGGTGGCGACCCACTCCGAAGCCATTGCGCAGGCCCTGGACACCGCCCCGGAGTTCCCGGTCCGGGTCAGGTTCCATCCGGTCCTCAAGACCCCCGACGAAATCCTGGCCTGCTGTCAGGCGGCGAATCACGCGCCGAACTGCGTGGGGTTGATCACCTGGATGCACACCTTCTCGCCGGCCAAGATGTGGATCAACGGCCTGCGCACCCTCCGCAAACCGCTGGCCCATCTCCACACCCAGTTCAATCGCGACATCCCCTGGGCCACCATCGACATGGACTTCATGAACCTGAACCAGGCCGCCCATGGCGACCGCGAGTACGGGTTCCTCCTCACCCGCCTCCGCCTGAACCGCAAGGTCGTCGTCGGTCACTGGCAGGAACCCGGCGTCCGACAGCGTCTGGCCTCCTGGTCCCGCGCCGCCGCCGCCTGGCACGACTGGCAGAACGCGCGCTTCGCCCGTCTCGGCGACAACATGCGCGAGGTGGCTGTCACCGAAGGCGACAAGGTCGCCGCCCAGATCCAGTTTGGGTACTCCGTCCACGGCCATGGGGTGGGCGATCTCGTCAGCCGCGTGCGCCAGGCGTCCGATGCCGAGGTCAACGCCCTCGTGAAAGACTACGAAGCCGCGTACACCGTTCCACCGGATCTGCGGGCCGGCGGCGCTCGCCACGAATCCGTCCGCGAAGCCGCCCGCATCGAACTCGGGCTCCGCTCCTTCCTGCAGGACGGCCGCTTCAAGGGTTTCACCACCACGTTCGAAGACCTGCACGGTCTGGCTCAACTCCCCGGCCTGGCGGTCCAGCGCCTGATGGCGGAGGGCTATGGCTTCGGGGCGGAAGGCGACTGGAAGACCGCTGCGCTCGTGCGCGCCCTCAAGGTCATGGCCACCGGCCTGCCCGGCGGCACCTTCCAGACTACACCTACCACCTGTACCTGGACGGTCCCAAACGGCGATGGAAATCTGTCCTTCCATCGCCGACGGCCGTCCGACGCTCGAAGTCCATCCGCTCGGCATCGGCGGCAAGGCCGACCCCGCGCGTCTGGTCTTCAACACCCCGGCGGGACCGGCCCTGAACGCCTCGCTGATCGACCTTGGCAACCGCTTCCGCCTCCTCGTCAACGAAGTCGAGGTCGTGACCCCGGACGCACCCCTGCCGAAACTGCCCGTCGCCCGGGCCCTGTGGAAGCCGCAACCGAACCTGGCCGTGGCGGCCGCGGCGTGGATCCTGGCGGGCGGCGCCCATCACACGGCTTTCAGCCAGGCGGTGACCCCGGAGCACCTGGAGGATTTCGCCGAAATGGCCGGCCTCGAGCACGTGGCCATCGGACCCATGACGACCGTCGCCGACTTCAAGAAGGAGCTGCGCTGGAACGAAGCCGCCTACGCCCTCCACCGCGGCTGGAGCGGTTGACCGCCCTCCCGTCGGCGGGGTCAGCCCTTAAGGATTAAGAATTCAGCAAAAGCCGTTCCGCCGAATGCCCCCGACCGGCCTGATCCAAAAACCACGCCCCCCCGGCAGGAAACTTAATTCTCAGGGGCTGACCCCGCCGCATTCGCCCGATACTCAATCACCCGCACCTTCTCGAGCGTGACCAACCCCCCCTGCATCATCTCGTTCAGCACCGGCAGAAAGGCCTGGATCTTTTCTTCCGTGTCCACGATCTCGATCACCAGCGGCAGGTCCATCGATAGCCGGAGGATCTTGGCCGTGCGCAGGCGGCTGGACTTGCCAAAGCCCATCGGCCCCCGCAACACCGTCGCGCCCGCCAGATGCCGCTGCCGGGCCTCCAGCACGATGGCTTCGTAGAGCGGTCGGTGCCGCCAGCGGTCGTTCTCGCCGATGAACACCCGCAACAACAGAGCTTCTTGAGGCAGTTGCATGTGGCAGTGCGCTGTGGGCCGTGCAGAGGCCACCTCGACCGTAGTTGCCTCGCCCGGTGGCGACAAGCCCGGGGCTGACCCAGAACCGCGAGGCACCCGAGCACCAAAAAGAGGGGGCCGGACGCATCCGGCCCCCTCGTGAATCCTCAGACCTTGCCCCGCAGAGCGGGGCCACAGGGTCTCCCGACGCGGGAGCGAAGGAATCTCTAAGGTCGGGCCGCCCGCACGAAGGCGTTCGCCGCGCCGATGGGCACCGTGAGCGGTGTCGTCGCCCCGGCCTGGGTCGTCCACGGCCCGTTGACGCTCGGGGCGGTCTGCAGCACCCAACCCGCCGGCAACGCCGCCGGTTCGGAGGTGATGGTAACATTGGCCCCGGAACGTGCCGCCTTGAGCGTGACCGTGGCCGGTGGCTGATCGTTGAAGTCCCAGTGCGCGATCAAACCCGCGATCGAGCTGGGAGCTGCGCCCGTCGACAGGGAGCGGGCTTGCGCTTCGGTAAGCGCGCCGTTGTAGATGACGAAGTCATCCAGGAAACCGTCCATGCGGTTGTCGGTGTTCGACGGACCGCCGCCCATGAGGAGCGTGGTGAAGTCGGTCTTGAGCGGGTCACCGAAGCCGGCGTGGAAGAGCTGGCCGTTGATATAGATGAACTTCTCAGGGCCAGCCTTCACAAAGGCGAAGTGGCGCCATTGCTGCCACCAGCTCGCGTCCCCGGTGTACTCGGGGAAGTTGGCGATGGGCGCGTTGATGCGCTGAGTATCCGCCCCGCAGCATCCCGAGGTATCGAAGTAGATGGTCGAGTCGCTCCAAGGCACGTGGGCCTGATAGCCGCGGGTGCCATTGTTGCTGCTGGGCGAATTGGCCCAGAACGACGAGCTGGCGCGGACCGAACGCAGCTTCTGGAAGAAGGCGATGGTCAACGTGTCGTCGGCCGTGGCTGCATTGAGGAAGGTCGCGTCGGCGACGTAACCCACGCCCGCGGCCACGCCAGCGTCGAGCGCGAGATCACCCGCCGCGCCGGTACGACCGCCGCCGGCCTCGGTTTGTTTGGCCGCCCCGAGGAGGATGGCGGGATAGGCGTTGACCTTGTCAACCACCGGGCCCCGGTACTCGGCCACTTCGAACGACCACTGCGTGGTCGTCGGCTGACCCGCCGGATCCGGATGACCCAAGGTGATGGTGTGCACCGACTTGCTGGCCAGCAGCCCCGAGGGTTTGTACGTGAGGGTCGCCACGTTGCCGTCCTTGGTGAAGGTGGGCGTGACGGTCACATCATCGAACTTGAGACTGGTGTTCGCCGCCGTCCACTCGACCTTGCCGTCCCGGTGCGCGATCGTCACCCGCACGTCCGGCAAGACGTTCTTGGCATCGGGCCCTGGCGTCCGGGTGACATACGCACCCTCGGCCGGGGCGGGCAGATCCACCGCCGCGGACAGATATCTGCCTGGGATCGGCAGCAGCGACCCCGCCGGCGTCGGGTCGCCCACTTTGCGCCAGGCCACCTGCGCGTAGTCGCCGCCACCGCCTTCCTTGTAAATGACGCGGATGAAGTACCGGCGATTGGCCACCAGCGAAACCGGGAGGGACGTGGTGACGGTCGGCTTGGTGGCATCGTTCGGCTCGAGGAAGGCCGCGCAGCAACCGTACTCCTCGGCCTGCCAGACCAGGTTCGCTTCCGTGGCGTCAGTGCTGATCCACAGTTGGGAGGCATCGTCGCTGCGGAGGAAGAAGTCATAATCGCCCGACTCGGTCGGGGTCAGATAACCTTCGATCGTAGCCCCGTAGTTGTCGCGGGAATCATCCGGGAGGATGTCGCGGCTGTTGATCGAATGCACCGCCCCGGTCCAGTCCGGACTGGCCGGATAGCGTAGATCCGCCTCGAGATTGGCCACCGGCGTGCCAGTGATACCACCCCAATAGGAGAACTTAAGCACTCCGTTCCGGGTCATGATGTATGTGTAGAAGGTCGCGGTGTTGCTGCCCTCGGCGGGTTCCCAGTTCGAGAGGTTCTTCACTCCTTTGACGGTGACCGTGTAAGCGGTGCCGCCGGGTGTCTGCGCGGCGGTCGTGAGCGTGACGACCTTGTTGCGGTAGGTGGCCGCCGTCACCGCCAGCGCAGGCGAGATGGTGTAGTTCGCGGCCACCGTAGCAGTCGCGGGGTCCAGCGCCTCGGAGAAGGTGAGCACGACGGTATTGAACGAGGCGGTGGACACGGCCGACACGATGGTGGGTCGGGTGGTGTTGCAGGGATCGAGGCCGCGCTTGTACTCATCGAGGTTGCTGATGCCATTTCCGTTGCAGTCCTTCGCGGCGTCGCTGGCGTCGTTCGGGTTCAAGGCGCAACAAGCGGCGTACTGCTGTTCCCACTCGTCGGGCATGCCGTCGTTGTCGGTGTCGACCAGCGGCGTGAAGAAGGTGCTCAGGGCCTTACCTGCTCCGTTGCTCCACAAACTAGCGATTTCGGTGGCGGTGAGCGGCCGGTCCCAAACGGCGACGTCGTCGATCAAGCCGTGCCAATACCGGTTGCGGGCGGCGGGGTTCTCGCCAATCATCATGCGCAACCCGTTGGACGCCAGAGTACCGATCGCCTCGCGCGTGGCATCCTGGACACCGTCGATCCAGAGATACGAAGTGTCCGCATCGGCGTCCTTTATGGCCACCAAGTGGTGCCACTGACCGTCGTTGACATCCTTGGTTCCCGAGGGCGTGTCGCCCGCGGCGCCGCCCGTGTAGCCCATGACATTCTCGGTGCCACGGCGGTGGATGCGCCAGTTGCCGCCTTCGCCCTTGGCCACCAACGCCTGCCAGGACTTGTCCCAGGCGTCCACCCGGAACCAGACCGAGAGCGACATGCTCCCGTCTGCGAACGCGAGATCGTCGGGTTCGCCCCCGGTGATCTCGACATATTGGTTGGCCCCGCCGCTGTCCGTCGGGCCGAGCAGTTGGATGGCCTGGCCAAAGCCGGCCTTGCCGGCCACGAAATCGATGGGGCTGTCGCCATTCTCGGTGCCGTCGTAGATGCCGACGGCGTCCTTGAAGTTCTGCTCATCGAAGTTCCAGTAAGCCTTGAGGCCCGTGGTGATGTCGGCCGCCGGGGCGGAGGCCGCGTAGCCGAGGGCTAACAAGCCGCCGGCCAGAGCCGCCAGCCTGCGTCGGCCCCATGTTCTGCGTGGTTGGTTCATAGTGGTGGGTGTTGTTTTGGGTTCGGACTTACCGGTTTGCCGTCATGAACTCACCCTGGCAGCGCAGGCCAACGCCGGTGGCAACTGCTGCGCCTCAGATGGAATTCGGGAGGTAGCGTGATGCTCGAACAACGCCCGTGTCAACCCTAATGTGGCGAATCTCCTTGTTCGCCCCGAACAGCGCTTGCCCCGCGCCGGGCCCGCCCCTACCCTGCTGTCCGCCCTGACCCACTACTGCCACACCGCGAAGTCACGCCGTGCACACCGCCCGTCCCTGCTGGCGCGGGTCTGCCTGGTGGCCGGCGTCTGCGTGATGCTGAGTCACCTCCGGTCGCTCGGCGCCGCGGAACCGGGCTGTCCCATCCATCTGCGGGATGTCACCCGGCAAACCGGGATCGCCTTCCGCCATACCGACGGCAGTTCGGGACGCCGTTATATCGTCGAAACCGTCTCCTGCGGTCTGGCGACCTTCGACTACGACGGGGACGGCGACGTGGATATCTACTTTGTCAATGGCGCGCCCCTGCCGGGCGCCTCAACCGACGGCCCCCCACCGCGCAACGCGCTTTATCGGAACGAGGGCGGCTGGAGATTCACCGACGTGACCGCCGCCGCCGGGGTCGGAGACACCGGCTACGGTCTCGGGGTGTGCACGGGTGACTACGACAACGACGGGGACTTGGACCTCTACGTGAACAACTTCGGTCCCAATGTGCTCTACCGGAACAACGGAGACGGCACGTTCACGGACGTCACCCTCCGGGCCGGCGTCGCCGCCGGCAACCAGGTCGGCGCCGGCGCGGCGTTCTTCGACATGGACGGGGACGGGGACCTCGATCTGTTCGTGGCCAACTACGTGGCGTTCACGTTCGAGAACCACCACATCTCGCACATGAGCGGCTTCCCCGCGTACGTCGGTCCGCTGAACTACCCGCCCACCGCCAACGTGCTCTATCGGAACAACGGCGACGGCACGTTCACGGATGTCAGCGTCGCCGCGGGCATCGCCGCACATCGCGGCACCGGCATGGGGCTCATCGCGGCCGACTACGACGCGGATGGCGACACGGACCTGATTGTGGGCAACGATCTGGGCGCGAATTTCGTGTTCCAGAACGACGGCACGGGCCGCTTCACCGAAGTCGCCTTACCCCTGGGGCTGGCCTACGATGCCCTGGGCAATGTCCACGGGACCATGGCGGTCGAGTGTGCGGACTGGAACAACGACGGCTGGCTGGATTTCTACATGACGTCCTATCAGCGCCAGCTTGCCACGCTCTACGAAAGCCGGCGCGGTCGGTTCTTCGAAGATGTCACGCGGCCTACCGGCGCGGGCACCGACACCTACGCGCACGTGACCTGGGGCACCGCTCTGGTGGACCTCGACAACGACAGCCATCGCGACCTCTTCATCGCCTGCGGCCACTTGCTCGACAACGTGGAGCAGTTCGATGACACCACGAGCTACCCCGCCCGCAACCTCGTCCTGCGCAACACCGGCCAGGGCCGCTTCATCAACGTGTCCGATCAATGCGGGGACGGTCTCTTGCCCAAGCTCAGCAGCCGCGGGGCCGCGTTCGATGACCTCGACAACGACGGCGACATCGACGTGGTGATCCTGAATTCCCGGCGCGAACCCACGATCCTGCGAAACGACTCGGCCACCGGTCATCGTTGGCTCCAGGTTCAGCTCCGTGGCACAGCCACCAACCGCGACGGCATCGGCGCCCGCGTCACGGTCGTGGCCGGTGACCTCACCTTGATTGATGAAGTGCACAGTGGCCGAAGCTACCAGAGCGACTTTGGCAAACGGCTCCACTTCGGCTTGGGCCACCGCACCGCCGTCGACGAAGTCCGCGTCCAATGGGTCGGCGGCGGCGTGGACCGCTTTCGCCCCAAGGGCGTCAACCGGCTGCTGACGCTCGTGGAAGGCGCCGGTCGCGGAACCGGGGCACCCGGAAAGGAGGGGCGGTGAAACCGAGGCGGAGGCCCCATCGAGAGCGCCGGCGAATCACATGCGCTCTGGCCAGGTTGATGACGGCAGCCCTGGGAAGTCCTCTGCTCCTCGCGACCCTGCCCAGCGGCCAAACATCGGGTGAGGCGAACCTCCTGCCGAGCCTCGTTGCGGGAGCAGCTTCGCCGCACCGATTATCCGCTCCGACGCCGCCGCGCCCCGCCGCAAACGACCGGTCCACAGCAAGGGCTGCCCTGCCAAGCACGCCGACCGCCGAAGCGTCGCCACCGCCCATCCTCCTGCGCGACGTGACCCGTGAGTCCGGCATCACGTTTGTCCACACCGACGGCGGTTCGGGACGCCGCTATATCCTCGAGACCGTTTCCGCGGGACTGGCCACGTTCGACTACGACGGCGACGGCGACCTCGACATCTACTTCCTCAATGGCGCCCCGCTGCCGGGCGCCCGGACGGATCCCCCGCCGCGTAACGCCCTGTACCGCAATGACGGGGGATGGAGATTCACCGACGTGACCGCCGCCGCCGGGGTGGGCGACACGGGTTACGGGCTGGGGGTGTGCGTGGGCGACTACAACAACGACGGTTATCCGGACCTTTACCTGAACAACTCCGGCCCGAACATCCTCTACCGGAACAACGGGGACGGCACCTTCACCGATGTCACCCAGGCTGCCGGCGTGGCCAACGGCAACCAAGTGGGCGCCGGCGCCTGCTTCCTGGACATGGACGGCGACGGTGACCTGGACCTCTACGTCTCGAACTACATCGCGTTTACCTTCGACCGGCACCAACCCCGCTTCGTCAACGGCCATCCCGCCTACGTCGGCCCCATGATCTACGGTCCCGTCCCCGACACCCTCTTCCGCAACAACGGCGATGGCACCTTCACCGATGTCAGCCGCGCCGCCGGCATCGCAGCCCACGCCGGCACCGGCATGGGCATGATCTGCGCGGACATCGACGATGACGGCGATACCGACATCATTGTGGGCAACGATGCGATGGCCAATTTCGTCTGGCTGAACGATGGCCGGGGCCACTTCGAGGAGGTGGGTCTACTCACGGGCCTGGCCTACGACGCCCACGGCGTGGGCCAGGGCACCATGGGCGTCGAGTGCGGCGACTACGACAACGACGGTCGCCTCGACTTCTACATGACCTCCTACCAGAAGCAGTGGGCCATCCTCTACCGCAACCTGGGCCGCGGTATCTTCGCGGACGTCAACCATGCCACCGGGGCTGGGGAGGGGACCTACAACCAGGTCACCTGGGGCATCGGCTTCGTGGATTTCAACCGCGACGGCCACCGCGACCTCTTCATCGCCTGCGGTCATCTGCAGGACACCGTGGATCTTTGGGACGACACCACCAGCTATCAGGCCCGCAACCTGCTCCTGGCCAACACAGGCCGCGGGAAGTTCGTGGACGTCTCCGCCCGCGCCGGGGACGGCCTCGCCGTCAAACTCAGCAGCCGCGGCGCTGCGTTCGATGACCTCGACAACGACGGCGACCTCGATGTCGTCATCCTCAACTCGCGTCGGGAACCCACCCTCCTGCGCAACGACAGCCCCAACACCAACCATTGGATCCAGGTCCGTCTCCGCGGCACGCGCTCCAACCGCGACGGCATCGGCGCCCGGATCAAAGTGGTTGCAGGTGACCTCACCCTGACGGACGAAGTCCACAGTGGCCGCGGGTACCAAAGCCATTACGGCTCCTACCCGTACTTCGGACTGGGTCACCGGACGCGGATCGACCGGATCGAGGTCCGCTGGGTCGGCGGCGGGACAGACATCCTCGAAGGCATCGGGGTGGGTCGCGTCCTGCAGATCACGGAAGGGCAATCCAACCTCCGATGAACCGCGCGCCGGCGCCTGGAGTGCGTGCGGTTGATCGCCGCTTTGCGTGGGCGGGATGGGCGAAAAGCAGCGCTGGAAGTCGCCGCACTCCAGACGCTCCGCGCCTGCCCGGTGGTGCGGACCCCGCGCGATGAGAACGACCGGCGTGACCTTCCCCGTGACCTCCCACGGCGTTGACACCCCGCTCCTTCACGGGTAGGCAGCACCCATGCTTTGTCGGCGGTTGCTCCACGCCATCCGAACCAGCCTGGGCGTTCTCGGCTTGGGCGGACTGCTGGCCGCGGCCGGATCCCTCCTCCGAAGTGAGCCGACCTCCTCCCCGGGCAGGCCCCCGCCGCTGTTCCCGACGGCGGTGGCCGTCGAAACCGCAAGCCTCCGCATCGTCCATCCCTTCAACGCGACCGTGTTTCCCGCGGACCTGGCACCGCCCGCCTTCTCCTGGGCGGAGACCCAGGCAGCGTGTGACCTCTGGCAGCTCACCTTTGAGTTCGGAGACGGCGCCCCGCCTCTGCAAGCGCAAGCAACCTCAACCACCTGGGGCCCCAGCCTGGCAGTCTGGGAGATCATCAAGTCACGCTCGAAAGCCAACCGATCCCGGATGGTCCTTACCGGATTCCACAGCGCCACGCCGGAAACCCCGCTTTGCCGTGCCTCGCTGGAATTCACCACCTCGCCCGACCCCGTGGGGGCCCCGATCTTCTACCGGGACGTCAATCTCCCTTTCCTCGAGGCCGTGAAGGATCCCTCGGACATCCGCTGGCGACTCGGGTCCGTCGCGGATCCCGAGCCGCCCCGGGTCGTCCTCGACCGGATGCCGGTCTGCGGCAACTGCCATTCCTTCTCAACCGACGGCCAGACCCTGGGCATGGACGTCGACTATGCCAACAGCAAGGGTTCCTACGTCATCACCCGCACCGCGCGGGAGATGGCCCTCCTCCCCAGAGACGTCATCACCTGGGACAGCTTCCGCCGCGAGGATGGTGAACTGACCTTCGGTTTGCTCTCCCAGGTCTCTCCGAGCGGCCGCTGGGTCGTCAGTACTCGTCAGGACAAGTCCATTCACGTGCCGCAACCCGTACAGCCTTCTCAGTTGTTCTTTCCATCAGGGAATCTCGCCACTGACCGTGAACGCCGCGTCTTCGCCCTCACTGCCGGGCGCCGACGATCCCGAATACGTGCAGAGCAACCCCGCGTGGAGTCCAGACGGGCGCTGGGTGGTGTTCGCGCGGGCCAAGGCCTACAGCCTGAGCAACACCGTCGGCCAGGGCCGGGTGCTGCTGACGCCCGACGAGTGCCGGGAGTTCACCCGCGACGGTCGCCCGCTAGTGATCTGTATCGCCGTTCCAACGAAGGTCAGGCGGCACGGCCGAGCCCTTGAAAGGGGCCTCACACGATGGTCTCAGCAATTACTTCCCGAAGTATTCGCCCGACGGGCGGTGGATCGTGTTCTGCAAATCGCGCAACTACATGCTGCTGCAACCGGACAGCGAGCTGTACATCATCCCCGCCCAGGGCGGCACGGCGCGGCGGCTGGACGCCAACCTGTCCCGCATGAACTCCTGGCACAGTTGGTCGCCCAACGGCCGCTGGCTGGTCTTCTCGTCCAAGGCCTTGTCCGACTACACCCAGCTCTTCCTCACCCACGTCGACGACCAGGGGAACACCACCCCCCCGGTGCTCCTCGACCGTTTCACCGCCACCCACCGGGCCGCCAACATCCCCGAGTTCGTCAACCTGCCGCCCGGCGGCATCGCCCGCATTGAAAGCCACTTCCTGAACGACTACTCCTTCGAGCGGGCCGGCAACGAGCTCTACCGCGGCGGCGAACCGGTGCGGGCCATCGAGAAATACCGCAAGGCCCTGGCGCTGAATCCCGCCAACGTCAACGCCCATCAGCGCCTCGGCTTCCTTCTCTACCACGTCCAGCACCAGTTCCAGGATGGCCTGGCCCACACCACCGAGGCACTACGCCTGGACCCGCGTCACGCCCTGGCCCACAGCGACATGGGCGCCCACCTGCTCCAGCGCAACCGCCCCGAGCAGGCCATCGTCCACCTGTTGGCAGCGCTGGAAAGCCTGCCTCCCGGCCCGGAACCTCAGTACCAACCCGCCGCCATCCGGTCGTTGCTCGGCAAAGCCTCCCTCCAGCTCAACCGGTTTCCGGACGCCGCCACGCACTTCCAGGAATCGGTCCGGTGGGAGCCGGACCAGCCCGAACCCCACTATCTCCTCGCCCTCGCCCTGGTCGCCCAGGGGAACGTCACCGAGGCCGTCCACCACCTGAACCGGGCCAAAGCCCTGCGACCCGCGATCGACACCTCCGTCGTCCTGCATGAACTGCTGGCGGAAAACCAGGCCCGCGCCGGTCGCCTGGACGAGGCCATCCGCTCGGCCCAACGTGCTCTCGAACTCGCCCAGGCCGCCGGCAAGGACGACCTCGCCAGCCGGGTTCGTGCCCGCCTCCAGCGCTACCAGGCCGGAGGTTCAGCAACGCCGTGACGCTTTCCAACACATTCAAGTTCACTTTCCCACACCTTCGGTCACTTGGATGACCCGGTCGACCGCCAGGTTGGTCCGCACCTCGACCTGCCCGTTCGGCCAACGAATCTCGAGCCGTTCGATGACCGGGTGGGAACCCAGGCCGAAGTGCAGCCGCAGATCGTCCGCGCTTTGGTAGCTCCGGCCCGCCCGCACTTCATCCACCGACGTCCGGCCCCCTGCCGTGACCCGCACCACCGCGCCCACCGCCGATCGGTTGCTCCGCGTGCCGACCAGCTTCAGGATCACCCAGTGGTTCGGCGTCGCCGTTTCGTTGATCATCAACGTCGGGCGACTCCGCGCGTTAAGCACAACCACATCGGGTCGGCCGTCGTTGTTCAGATCCCCGAACACGGCGCCGCGGCTGCTCTCGGCCCGCAGCAGCGGCGGCCCGCTGTCCGCCGTGATGTCAACGAACCGTCCTTTCTCCTGGCGAAAGAGGAGGTTGCGCTGACGGTACGTGCTGCTCCCGTCATACTGCTCAACGGTGTCCTGCAGGTGGCCTGCCGCCGTGAACAGCTCCCGCACCCCGTCATTGTCGAAGTCCACAAAGCCGCAGCCCCAGGTGACGAGCGGTCGCGACCCTGCACCGGCCCCGGTCGGCACGGTCACGTCCTCGAACAGCAGTGCTCCGTGGGTTGAGCCCAGGTTGCGATAGAGCGTGTTCACCTGGTTCTGGTAGTCGGTGACGATGAGGTCGAATCGGCCATCGCCGTCGTAGTCGCCGGCGTTGGCCCCCATGGTGCCCTGGGGCTCGCCGTACTGGTCCACCGCCACTCCCGCCAGCAACCCGATCTCCTCGAACGTTCCATCCTGCCGGTTGCGGAACAGGAAGTTCTCCATCACGTCGTTGCCCACATACACGTCGGTCCAGCCGTCGCCGTCGAAATCCGAACAGACCAGCCCCATGGCGTAACCGAGATGCCGGCCGATGCCCGAAGGCCCGCTCACATCCCGGAACGTCCCGTCGCCCTGATTGCGGTAGAGTCGGTTGGCCACTTTCGGATACGTCCGCGGACTGCAATACACCGGCACGTTCGCCTGCCGGCAGGGCTCGGCCTCGACGAGGTCGAACTCAAGGTAGTTCCCCACGAACAGGTCCACGTGCCCGTCGCGATCGTAGTCGAGCCAGGCACACCCCGCTCCGCAGCAATTCGCCCCGAAGGATGCCTCCGCCAACCCGGCCTGCTGCGTCACATCGGCAAAGGTCCCATCGCCCCGGTTCCGCCAGAGCCGATGCGCCCCGAAGTTCGTGATGAACACGTCCTCGTGACCGTCGTTGTCATAATCCGCCACTGCGCAGCCCATCGCATAGCCGGGGATCGCCATCCCGCTGGCGGCCGTGACGTCGGTAAAGGTGCCGTCCCGGTTGTTGCGATACAACGCGTTGGTCGGTGGCCGGCCGGCCGGCCGGCTGCCCGGCAACGGACCGCCATTCAGAAAAAGGAGATCCAGATAACCGTCGCCGTCGTAGTCGATCAGCCCCAGACCGCAGGTGACCGTCTCCACGATGTAACGCCGCCCCGAACTGCCGTCGGTGTGCATGAACTGCACGCCGCTCGACTCACTGGCGTCTCGAAACCGGATCGGGGCCGCGGCTTCCAATGACAGCAGCCCTCCCCCAAGCACCATCAGCAGACCCACCCCGAAAAATCCCGCCACGCCCGCCGGATCGAAGACCGCACCCGCCCCGGGTGCTGTGGCGGGCGCCCCGCCCGCCACTCCGGTTCCGGCAGACCCACCCTGCCGCCCGCGCCGACTCAGAATGGATGAAACCCGTATCATGGAAACTCAAGGTGCTGATCCAAGCCGCTGTAATCGAGTGCGATACGTCGCGTTGGTCGGATCGAGCTCGACCGCCCGGCCTGTCGCCACCCGGGCGTCATGGGTGAGACCATTCGCGTACAGGGCCCACCCCAGGAGATCGTAGCTCGCCGCGATCGGCTGCACCTTGACCAGGCGACGGGCCAACTCGAGCGCGGCGGGTTGTTGCCGGCCAGTCCCCAGGTACAGCCGGGCCAGATTATTGAGCGCGACCGGTTGTTGTGGGTCCAGTTCGAGCGCCTGCTTCAACTGTTCCTCGGCGGCGGCTTTCTCGTCGAGCTGCAGGAGCAGCGTCCCGAGGTTGATCCGGTGACCCGCAAGCGACGGCTGGAGCCGGACCAACTCAGTGCAGAGCTCTCGAGCCTCGGCCCACCGACCGCCAACGCGCAGCAGCCCGGCCAACACCTCGCGCGCCCGGGTTTCCGCGGGCGCAACCAGGATCGCCTGACGCAGGTGGGTCTCCGCGTGCTCGGGTTGGCGTTGGCGCAGCAACAAGCCCGCTGTTTCCGTGTGGAATCCGGCCGCCAGGACGCGCATGTAACCCTCGTCATCGTAGCCGGTGTTGCGGGCGTCGAGTTCGGCCATCTCTTTCTGCTTGAGCTGCCGGAAGCACTCCATGGCCTCCCGAGCAGCCTCCGCCTCGCCCAACCGCGTGCGCGCCTGGGAAAGCGCGTAAAACGCCCCGGAGAGATGGGGATTCAGTTGCACCGCCCTCTCGAGCTGCTGTGCTGCCTCGAGAGCCTGGCCCTCACCCAGCATCAGACGCCCCAGCACCAGCCGCGCCGTCGCATCCTCGGGTGCCTGTCGCACGGCGGTTTCCAGGGCCTTCCGAGCTCCCGCCGGGTCCCCCATCCGCTCGAGGGCCATCCCCAACCGCCGTTGGGCCCCCTGCAGATCCGACCTCAAAACCAGCGCCTGGCGCAGGTGATCCGCCGCCTCCGACATCCGATCTTGCAGGATCAACAGGTCGGCGAGGAACAGCCTGACCTCGGGTCGGCTGGGATCCCGCGCCAGGGACTGCAAGGCCAGCTTCTCCGCGCCCTCCTTCTCGCCCAACTGACTGCGAATCCGCGCCTGCAGATAAAGCGCCTCGGCACTCTCCCCGATTTCGACCGCCACGACCTCGAGCTGCTGCTGCAAATAGACCCGCGCTGTCTCGGGCCGGAACGTCGGGAACGAAGCGGCGTCCATCCGGCCCCCGAACACGGCCCAGCTCAGAAGGACGAGCCACGCGACCCGGACCCATCGCTCCCTTCCCGGCGTACCAAACCGTTTGCCATCAACGCTCACAATGCGATCAATCCGCCTTGCTTCCACCCGGACCCCGTGACCGCCACGGCAACCAATGCCAGGAATCCTTTGCCCACGAAGCGGATGCAGGCACGCCTGACCCCACAGCGTCCGCCCCCGCGACCCTGTCGCACCGGTCGGTTGCCGGTCTGCCCCGGAACCGGGGTCGGAGCCACATCGGGGTGATGCGATGGCAACCATGGAATAGTGAACTTCAGTCAGTCTCACCAGAACCACCGGGCTGTCCAGCGTAAAACCTTGCGCCAGCAGGGCATCGATTCGCCACTTTGGGCTTGAACGCACAAGCGATTCTTGTTGAGCTCTTCCGAGCAGCACAGCCCTCTTACGAGCACTTGCCGTCCGCAAGTGGGGACTTGCCGGGTGGTCAAGGCGCCGAAAAGCCGGGGGCTGCGCTGGCAGAAACAAGAAACCTATGCAAAAACCAATCAACGGACTCCTGGCCTTGACGGTCGCGGCCCTGGCCGCGTCACAAGTCAGCGCCGCGACTCCGCCACTGACGGGAGTCGACCTCGGGTTCCCATCCAATCCGGGCTCGCACACCGTCGCGGGGGACAAAATCACCGTGATAGGCGGCGGTGCCGACATCTGGGGCACCGCCGACGCCGGCTACTACGCCTACTTCGAAGTGACCGGCGACTTCGATTACATCGTCAAGGTCGAAAGCCTGGTCGGCAACGCCGGCGACGGCGGCTGGTCCAAGGCCGAACTCATGGCTCGCCAGGCCGACGACTGGGGTACCGGCTTGTACCCCGACGCGGGTGACCCGCACATCTCGAACATGACCACCCGCCCCTCCGCGGACACCGCCAACGGTGCCCCCGCCGGGGTCAACTACCGCGGCCCCCAGTGGCGCGCCATCCGGTCCAACAACAGCACCTGGACCGCTCCCAACCCGGCATTCCCGCCCAACATGCCGAATAACTGGATGCGCCTCGAGCGCGTCGGCAGCGTGTTCTACATGTACACCAGCAACGACGGCACGACATGGTCCATGTACAACCCCTACGATCCCCAGGGCTGGGATACCGCCGGCTCCTGGCCTCCCGGCACGGACAACCCGGATGTCGCCTTCTTCAGCGAAGCGTGGCCCGCCAAAGTCCTCCTCGGCCTGGCCGTAACCGCCCACGCCGACGCCTATACGACCGAAGCGGTGTTCAGCAACTTCAAGGCCTGGACCCCGGTCCCGATCGCCATCACCGCCCAGCCGCCCGCGACCGTAAACATCGCCGCCAACAGCAAGCTCGAACTGAGTGTCGGCGCCTCGGGCGATCCTGTTCACTACCAATGGCGCAGGAACGGCAACCCCATCCCCCGCGCGGTGGGCCCGAAGTACACCGTGGACCTGGCTCAGACCAGTGACTCCGGCACCTACACGGTCCGCGTCTTCGCCGCTGGCCAGGAGATCATCAGCGCCGCCTCCCAGGTGACCGTCACCGTGGATACCACGCCGCCGACGATCACCGAGGTCAAGCCCATGGCCAGCCAGACCACCGTCCAGGTCACCTTCTCGGAACCCGTGACTCCGGCAACCGCCAACGTGGCGGGTAACTACCAACTTTCGCCCGCGGTCGCCGTGACCGCCGCGGCCCTCTCCGCTGATGGCTTCCGCGTCACCCTGACGACGGCTGCCCAGGCCGTGAACACCCTCTACACCCTCACGGTCAACAACGTGCGCGACACCGCCGGGAATGCCATTGCCGCCGATACCAAGGCCACCTTCACCTCCGTCTCGCTCCTCAAGGGCTATGCCTTCTACGAGCGCTGGAACGACTCCGATGGCGACATGGGCGACCTTAACGCCTTCGCCACCGCCATCGCCGACGGCACCGCACGCGCCCCGGACGTGACCTCCATGGTCAGCCAGTTCGGTGGACCGTGGGGCGCCACCGACAATTACAACGCCCGCGTCCGGACCTACTTCACTCCGCCGTCCAACGGCAACTACGTGTTCTTCGTGTCCGCCGACGACAACGCCCGCGTCTACCTGAGCACGGACGACAAACCGGCCAACAAGAAGCTCATCTGCCAGGAACTGGCTGAGCAACTAGTACCAATGACCGTCTGGGAGCTGGTGCGGTCGAGGACAAGCGCTCGGACATGTTCTTCGGAACCGAGTGGCCCGACTTCAACACCATCACCCTCCAGGCCAACAAGACCTACTTCATGGAAGTGCTCTGGAATGAGGGAGGCGGCGGCGACGGCGCCGACGTGACCTTCATCAAGGAAGGAGACCCTGATCCGGCCAACAACACCGACGGCATGTTCATGCGCGGCAACGTGATCAGTTGGTTCGAGACCGTGGATGTGCTTCCGCCGGTCATCGTCACTCATCCGGTCGACAACCTGACCCTCGCCCCCGGCGGCACCGCCACCCTCACCGTGGAGGCCACCAACCCGGGCGCCGCGGCCCTGACCTACCAGTGGCAGAAGAACGGCCGCGACATCCCCGGGGCCACCAGTGCGAGTTACACCATCTCGAACGCCAGCCCGCTCGACATCGGCCAGTATTGGGTGCGCGTGAGCAACCCGAAGGCCTCGGTCACCAGCGGCCAGGGCAGCCCCAACCCGACCGTCGTGCTCGTCACGGCCACCGGCGTCTTCAACATCGAAGCCGAAGACTTCGACTACGACAACGGCCAGACCATGGCCGAGGCCAGCACCATGCCCTACCTGGGCGGGGCTTACGCCAACCTCACGGCCACCTTCGACGTCGATTACCGCAACACCGACGCCGTGGACTCGGCCTCCTACCGCACCTTCCCGGCGGGTCAGCACGCGAACAACTCCTCCGAGCTGGGCGGCCAATGGGCCGCAACCCGCGCCGGTGAATGGACCATGACGGCCAACTACAAGATCGGCTGGGTCGGTACCGGCGATTGGGGCAACTACACCCGCACGTTCCCCACCCCGGCCAAGGAATACTACGTGTTCGCTGCCCAGTCCTACGACGGGGTCAACGCCGGCCAGTTGGCAGGCTCCCTCGGTCTGGTCACCGCCGGCGTCGGCACCACCACCCAAACCGTCCAGTCCGTCGGCACGTTCAATGCCCCGGGCTCGGGCGACTGGAGCCGGAACAACCTCGTCGCCATGACCGACGCGGCCGGGAACATCAAGACCCTCGAGATCGGTGGCAAACACACCGTCCGCTGGACCTACAACAGCGGCGATGCCGACTACCTGCTCTTCATCCCCGTGGGCGAACCCGCGGGCGAAGTCGGCAGCGCCTCGATCAGCCGCAGCGGCGGCAGCGTGACCATCTCCGAAGTGCCGCCGGGCGGCGCGATGGTCCAAAGCGCCCCGTCCGTGCTCGGCCCCTGGACCAACGTCGGCCCGGCGCCGCAGTCCGTCGCCGCCAGCGGCGCGGCCATGTACTTCCGGCTCACACGGCCGTAGACAAAGCACTCCCACGGGCGTCGCCCTCCAGGGCGCGCCCTCCGCTTCACGAGAGACCGGGGCAACCCGGTCTCTCTTTTTTTCCGCGACCTGGCCCCCGACCACTCCTCGCCATCTTCGATCAGGGCCGCAGGTTGGCGCAGGCCGCCTGGACATGGGCGCCTGCCCGGGCAGCCGTCTTTCCACCGGCAGGCGTGGGGCGGGCCCAGGATCGGGTCGTTCGCCAGCTCGCGGGAGCGACGCGACGCGCTGGTGCTTGGCAGCTCCACTGCCGTTCTGCACTCACGGACCGACAGGGACGCGCGTCGCGGAATCGTCACGCTTTCGCCACTTCACGCTTTACAAATGCGCATAATGAGTGACAGTTCCGCAACTCATGTCCTTATTCGCTGAAGTGTTCCGGGTAATGGTCAAGCTGCAGATGTGCCTGCGGCGGTCCGGCCTCGTTGCACTCGCGTGGGGCATGCCAACCAACAACGAGACCTATGGCTAACAAATTCATCACGTGTCTCTCGACGAGCGTCCTGACGGCTGGGTTGGGGGTGATTCTGACCGAGGCGGCAGCACCTCCCTCGCCGCAAGGCCTCATCACCGCGAAGGCCTTCCTCGACATCGGTGGTGGCGTCACCGTCGCCGACCTCACGGGGAACCCGAAGTTCCCTGACAACCCCGATCTGGTGGACTACCCGCCCTATTTCGAGTGGCCGGTCGCCAATCCGCCGGACCTCTTCACGCCGCCCCCGGCCGACGTGTACAACAACTATGGAACCCAGATCATCGGGTACTTCTACCCGCCGGCCAATGGCGACTACGTGTTCTACCTCGCCTCCGATGACGGCGGTGCCCTGTACCTGAGTACGGACGCCGACCCAGCCAACAAGAAGCTGATCGCCCAGGAGACTGGCTGGAGCCCGGTGCGCGCCTTCACCACCATTGGCGGCGGCAGCACGGTCGAGGCCAAGAACTCCCAGACCTTCACCGGCACGGAATGGCCAACCCGCGACACGCTCAACGGCGGCGCTCGCATCACGCTCCAGACGGGCCGCGCCTACTACATCGAGGCCCTCGCCAAGGAAGGCGGTGGCGGTGACAACCTGGCCGTGGCGGTCCAGGATCCCCAGTTCCTCCTTGACCCCACGCTTCCCATCCCGGGCGAATACCTGTCCACCTTCGACAAGACCACCGGGCCGGTGAGTATCACGACTCAACCCCAGAGCCAAACGGTGGACGAAGGTCAACCAGTGACGTTCAGCGTCGTGGCGGACGGCACCCCGCCGTTCACCTACCAATGGAAACGCAACGGCACTGACATCCCCGACGCAACCGGGATGTCGTACGCGATTGCCAACGCGCCCTTCACCGACCATGGCGCGCGGTTCTCCGTGGTCGTGTCCGGTGCGCAAGGCAGCCCGGTGACGAGTGCCGAGGCCGTGTTGACGGTGACCCAGGACACCACCGCCCCCACGGTCGTCTCCGCCAGTGGTGGTGGCGACTTCGTCTCGGTGACGGTCGTGTTCTCCGAACGCATGGACCAGGCCACGGCCGAAACCTCGGGTAACTACCAAATCAGCGGCAACGTCTCGGTATCTGCCGCCACGTTGGTCAACGACACCACCGTGGTTCTGACGACCTCGCGGCAGACCGGCGGGCAGACGTACACCCTCACCCTGAACAACCTGAGGGATCGCGCGTCGACGCCCAACACCATCGCCGCCAATACCACAGTCCAGTTCAACAGCGCGGTGTTCGTCGAGGGCCTCGTCCAGTTCGAACGGTGGAACACGCCCGGCGGCATCCAGGCGTTCATCGATGCCATCGCCGACGGCAGCATGGGTCCCTCGGACGTCAAGTGGGTGGCGAACCTCTTTGAGTCCGGCCGGGGACTCGCCGACAACTATCGGGGCCGCGGCTACACCTGGTTCAAGCCCCCGCAGAACGGCAACTACGTCTTCATCATGACCGTGGACGACAATGCCCGGCTGTTCCTCAGCACCGACGACAACCCCGCCAACAAGAAGGCCATCGCCGCCGAGGCTACCTGGAGCAACAACCGCGAGTGGAGTTCCGCCACCGAAGAACAACGCTCGGACAGTTATCTGGAAACCGAGTGGCCCGACTTCTGGACCATCACCCTTCGGGCCAATCAGACCTACTACATGGAAGCCCTGTGGCAGGAAGGCGGCGGCGGCGACGGCGTCGAGGTCACCTACATCATGGAAGGCGACGCCACCCCCGCCAACGGGACGGTCTCCGCGCTGTCCGGTCCCCGGGTCGGGGTCTATGTGGACCCGACCACGCTGCCGCCGGTGGTCACGTCGCCGACGGCCATGGCGGCGGTCACGCTCAACCCGGGCCAGTCGCACACGCTGTCCATCACCGCGACAGGCGCCACCTCGTACCAGTGGCAGTGGAATGGCCGCGACATCCCCGGCGCCACCAGCGCGAGCTACACCATCCCGAGCGCCCAAGTCACGCATTCCGGGCAGTACTGGTGCTTCGCGATCAACGCGAACGGTTCTGCCCGCTCCCTGCCAGAGAACGTCCTCGTCACCACGACGGGCGTGTTCAACATCGAAGCCGAGGACTTCGACTATGACGGCGGGCAGACCATGGCGGAGGCCAGTGTCATGCCTTACATGGGCGGTGCCTACGAGGGGCTCGGGGCCATTCACGGCGTGGACTATGTCAGCAATAACGGAACCGACAGTCCCGTGTACCGCGGTGGGGCGGTGCTCGAGGCCGGAACCGCCGCGCCCATGGCCAGCGACATGGGCGGTCAGTTCGCCGCCACCCGCATGGGGGAATGGACGATGACCGTCAACTACAAGATCGGCTGGATCGACAGTGGCGACTGGGGCAACTACACGCGCACCTTCCCGACCCCGGCGAGGCAGTACTGGGTGTTTTCCGGGCAGTCCGTGGACGGTTTCGGTGCCAATGCCATCAACAGCAACCTGGGCCTCGTCACCGCCGGTGTCGGGACCGCCAATCAGACGGTCCAGGACCTGGGGCAGTTCCGTTCGGCGGGCACCGGCGCGTGGAGCCGAAACAACCTCACGGCACTGACCGATGCCAACGGGGCAATCAAGACCGTTGAACTCGGCGGTCGGCAGACCATCCGCTGGAACTACAACAGCGGTGACGCGGATTACCTGGCGTTTGTGCCAGCCACGCCGCCGACTGGCGGTGTCGAAATCCAGGGCATCAGCCGCAACGCCCAGGGCCAGGTCGTCATCCAGTACAGCGGCGTCTTGCAGGGCGCGCCTGTAGTCACCGGCCCTTACACGGACGTGGCCGGGGCGACCAGCCCATTCACCACGGCGCCCTCGGCCGCGGCAATGTACTTCCGCTCCCGCGCTCCGTAATGCCCAACTGATCGTCCGCGGACACGAGAGACCAGGGCAACCCGGTCTCTCGTTCTTTTCGATGAGCCAAACGACAACCGGCCTAGCCGCCCAGCGCGCGGGGCGCTGGGAGTGGGCTGCACTTCCGCACCGCCCGGCGAGGAGCAGACGAACGAAAAGCGCCGCTGGAAGTCGGCGCACTCCAGACGCTCCGCGATCACCCGCACCCGCCGCCCAACCGAGCCCGGAACGGTTTGCGGTCGCGTTCGGCGCCGCGCTGGCACTCCTCCTGCCGGTCGAGGCCGCGTCCGCTGCCTGGGAGGACGGCCCCGGGTACCGCCGGCTCCCGCTCGAAGTGCCGTCCCAGGGCGGTCCCGGGTTCACCACGCTTCCCGTCCAGCTTACCGGCGTGACGTTCACCAACCACTTGGCCGAGTCCCGGTATCTCGAGAACATCAACCTGCTCAACGGCTCCGGCGTGGCGTTGGGCGACTTCGATGGCGATGGGCGCTGCGATGTCTATCTCGGCGGCCTCGAGCGCCCCGGAGCCCTCTATCGCAACCTGGGTGGATTCCGTTTCCAGGACGTCGCCGTCCGCGCCGGTGCCGACTGCGCCGGCCAGGCTTCGACCGGTGCCGCCTTCGCGGATGTCAACGGGGACGGACACCTCGACCTGCTGGTCAACTCGATGGGGGGCCCCAATGCCCTGCTGGTCAACGACGGTCGCGGTCGATTCACCAACTTCACGGCAGCCGCCGGCCTCGTCTCCTCCCTCGGGTCCACCTCCCTGGCTCTGGCCGACGTGGACGGCGACGGCGACCTCGACCTTTACGTGGCGAACTACGGCGTGAACTCGATCCTCCGGAGCGGCGGTCACCTCAGCTTCCGCTATGTCAGCGGCCGTCCCGTACCCACCGGGCGCCACGCCAAACGCATCCGCGTCATCGACAACCGCATCTTTGAACTGGGCGAACCCGACGTGCTCCACCTCAACGATGGCACCGGCCGCTTCACGCCCCTCCCCTGGACCGGCGGGACTTTCCTGGACGAGGAAGGCCGGCCGCTGGCCGACGCCCCCTGGGACCAGAGCCTCAGTGTCCTGTTCCACGACCTGAACGGCGATCGCGCGCCGGACGTTTACGTCTGTGGCGACGCCTCGACGCCCGACCGGCTCTGGCTCAATGATGGCCGCGGCCGCTTCCGCGCCGTCCCCGAGGTGGCGATCCGCCAAACGCCATACTTCTCGATGTCAGTCGTGGCCGCCGACCTGGACCGCGATGGCCACGACGATCTCTTCGTGACCGACATGCTGAGCCGCCAGCACCTGTACGCCCTCACCCAGCGCGGCACGATGCACGATCAACCCCGCCTGCCCGGCGACCTGACCAGCCGCTTGCAGCAACGCCGGAACATGCTGCTCCGCGCCCGCGGCGACGGCACCTTCGCGGAGCTGGCCTGGTTCGCGGGCGTCGCGGGCTCGGAATGGGCCTGGAGCTGCCTGTCGCTGGACGTGGACCTGGATGGCTGGGAGGATCTCCTGATCAGCAACGGCTTCCTCCACAACGTCGATGACCTCGACACCCAGGAACGCATCCGCAACCTCGGCCGCCTGACCGTCGCCGAGTCCCGCCAAACCGCCCTGCTCTTCGAGCGTCTCGACACTGCCAACCTGGCCTTCCACAACCAGCGCGACCTCACCTTCCGTGAGCGCGGCCGCGCCTGGGGATTCGATTCGCTGCGCGTCTCGAACGGCATGGCCCTCGGCGACCTGGACGGCGATGGCGATCTGGATCTGGTCATCAACTGCCTGAACGACGGGGCGCTCGTGCTTCGCAACGACACCTCCGCTCCGCGCCTCGCCGTCCGTCTGCGCGGCCGACCGCCAAACACCCAGGGCATCGGCGCCCGTATCCGCGTCTCCGGCGGTCCGGTCGCCCAGGAGCAGGAGATGGCTGCGGGCGGTCGTTACGTGAGCAGCGATGAGCCCCTGCGCGTTTTCGCGACCGGCAACGCCACCCGGCTCACGATCGCGGTGATGTGGCGGGGAGGCGGGCAGACCGTCATCACCAACGCTCAGCCGAACTCGCTCTACGAAATTACCGAACCCGCCCCCGCTGCACCAACTTCCGCCACCCCGGCGTCCTCGGCCCGGCCGACGCCGCTGTTCACCAACGTGTGCGACCAACTCGGCCATCGCCACGTCGAAGCCCCCTTCGATGACTTCGCCCAACAACCGCTGCTCCCCTACCGCCTGAGCCGGCTGGGCCCGGGCATCGGCTGGCTGGATCTCGACGCCGACGGCCTGGACGAATTGGTCGTGACGGGAGACACCGGCGGCCCGCCGGAGGCCTTTCGGTATGCGCCGGCTGCGAACCGTTTCCTGCCCGTGGCCGCAGAACTGCCGGTGCTCCCAGGCGACGGAGTGGCGGTGGCGAGCTGGGTCTCGAGCGCCGGCCGACGCCACTGCCTGGTCGGCGTGGCCGCTCAGAAGGCGGGCGAGACCGACGTACCGGTGCTCGCCCTTTACGCCTGGGAAGAGCAACGACTCACGGCGGCCGGGGATTGGGGGGGCCTGGCCGCCAGCGCGGGCCCCGTGGCGGTGGCGGATTACGACGGGGACGGCGACCTGGACGTGTTCGTCGGAGGGCGGTTCCGCCCCGGGCAATACCCCGCCCCGGTCGACTCGGTGCTGCTCCGCAACACCGACGGGCGGTTGCAGCCGGATCTGGAAGCGACCCGTCTGCTGGCCGGGATCGGACTGGTGGCGGGGGCCTGTTGGACCGACGTGGACGGTGACGGTTTCAGCGATCTGGTCGTGGCCTGCGAATGGGGGCCCCTTCGGCTCTACCGGAACCATCGGGGCGTGCTGCGTGACGAAAGTTCTGCCTGGGGTTTGGCGGAGCTCACCGGCTTGTGGACCGGGGTCACCGCCGGTGACTTCGATGGCGATGGCCGGATGGACCTGGTGGCCGGCAACTGGGGACTCAACAGTCCTTACCGCGCTTCCCCGGCCGAGCCCCTCCAAATGCTGTATGGCGATCTCGACAACAACGGCATCGTGGATGTCCTTGAAGCGTACCAAGTGCCCGGCCTCGGGCTGGCGCCGCGCCGCGACTTCGACGCGGTCGCCGCGGCCCTGCCGTTCGTGCGCCACCGCTTTGCCTCTCGACGCGCGTATGCCCAGGCCAGCCTGAGCGAGGTCTTGGGGCCGGCGAGTGTCCGCGCCCGACCCCTCGAGGTCACGACCCTGCTCTCGACGGTGTTCATGAACCGCGGCCAGCGTTTCGAGGCGGTGCCGTTGCCCTCTCAAACGCAGTGGGCACCGGTGTTTGGGGTGGGTGTGGCGGATCTGGACGGCGACGGTTTTGAGGATCTTTTCCTGAGCCAGAACCTGCATGCCACCCAGCCGGACTTCACGCGGATGGATGCGGGTCGGGGCCTGGTGTTGCGCGGCGACGGACGGGGCGGCTGGGCGGTTCTCTCCAGCCAGGAATCCGGCGTCGCCTTGGACGGCGAACAGCGGGGGTGTGCTCTGGGAGACTTCGATGCGGATGGGCGGACGGACCTGGCGATTGCCCAGAACGGGGCGGCGACGGGGCTGTTCCACAACCTCGGAGCGCGGCCTGGTCTGCGGGTGCGGTTGGCGGGGCCGGGACGAAATCCGGAAGGGGTGGGCGCGCAACTGCGGCTGCGTTGGGGCGACCGGCTGGGTCCCGCGCGGGAGCTGCACGCCGGCAGTGGCTACGGCTCACAGGACAGCCTGGTTCCCGTGCTTGCCACTCCGGAGCCACCGAGCCAGCTCTGGGTACGCTGGCCGGGCGGCGCGGAGACGGAGACGCCGGTACCGCCGGGCGCGACCGCAATTACGGTTCACTCCGCGGGGTCAGCCCTTAAGAATTAAGTTTCTCCCGACCCCTCAGCGAACCACGGTTCCCTCGCCCGACCGGTGTACCACGAGCTCGCGCGCCCCCCGAGGGACCGTCACCTGCGTCGCTGCACCCCCCGGCCATCGGACCTCGAGCCCGTCCATCTCCGCGCCCGGCCCCACCACGAGCACGGCACTGTCCTGCGACCAATAGCCCGCCCCGGCCCGCACCTCCTGAGCCGGACCCAGCCGACTCCCCCACCTGGCCCGCACGGGCCGCCCACGGCCGTAGGGTGCGCCGGCGGACGCACCTCACCACCAATCCCGCCTGCGCCCTCATTACGAAAAAGTCGCGTGGCGGCCCCGTTTTGGGTCACGACCAGGTCCAGGCGCCCGTCTCCATCATAGTCGGCCAACGCCGCCCCACGCTGTTCTCCGTACACCTCGATCCCGCTGGTCTGGCCGGCCACGGGTTCGAATCCGCCGTGACCATCTCCCCGCAGCCACAGCCCGCGTCCCGCGTCGTGCCGCGCCGTCTCCGGTTGCCCTGCGAAAAAATTCTGGGCGAGAAACAGGTCCAGGCTCCCGTCACCGTCCAGGTCTCCCACCCCGATCCCGAACGCGGGCGCCCACTGGGCCTCGGCCGGCAACACGCGCGGCTCGAAGCGATCCCCGCGATTGAGGAAGACGGTCGATTCCAGCCAGACTGCCTGGGCTCGCCGCGCTGTCGGCCAATGATCCCCGAGCACGTCCTCGACTCCGGCCTGACTGAATGCACGATGCGACGGAAACCGTCCACGCAAGCCCGGCAGCGACCCCGCCAGCACGTCCAGTTGCCGGGCCGGCACGAGGGTCCCCAACACCGGATCATGGTACGCCTCGATCAACACCACGCTGCCGTCCTCGTTGAAGTCGCCATACACCAGTTCGAGCGGCCAGGCCCGGTGCCGTTCGTACTTCGTGTTGCGTCCCCAGTTCGCGGCGGCGAGATCCAGCCGGCCGTCTCCGTCGAAGTCGCCGGCGGCCACGGCGGTCCACCAACCGGTGAGCTGCCCCAACCGCGCCACGGGTCTCCCGTCGGGGTCCGTTGGCCCACGCGCGAGAGCCCCGGCCGGCCAGTCGAGCGGCACATCCCACGGCTCGTAACGGCCGCCGCGATTCCGCCACACGCGAATCGGCCCCCACTCACACGCCAGCACCAGCTCCGGCCATCCGTCACCATCCAAGTCCGTGAACACGGCTCCCGAGACCAGACCCACTTCCGCCAGGAGTTTCGTATTCTCGCCGTCGAGTTCGAGCCGCCCGGCCTTCTGCTGGAACAACCGTGATGAGGCGGCCTCCGGGTATCGCCCCGGGCGTACGCGACCGCCGACAAAGACCTCGAGCGTGCCGTCGCCATCCACGTCCGCCACAGCCACCGGCCCGACACTCGCATCGCTCACCGGTACCAGATCCGACACCTTCTCGCCGCGGGCCGTGTACTGGCGCAGCGCTGCTCCGGTGGCACGGCCGTCCTCGTAATGCGCCACTCCGGCCAGCAGAGCCGGTTCTCCGCCGGTGGGATGCCAGCCGAGCACGCTCGTCAGATCCCGCTCCATCGCCGTGTCCCACGCGCCCCCGCGCTGGGGTTCGAACCCGCCGCGTCCGTTGTTTCGGAACACCGCCAGGCGGCCGCCGGCGCCGGTCCCGATGACCAGATCGTCCCAGCCATCCTGGTCCAGGTCGAACCACGCCACCCCGGGACCGAGCTGGCTGAGCAAGTTGGGCAGCAGCGGTTGCCGCACGAAATCGTCGAACGGTGTCTCCTGATGCCGGTGATCCAGCAACCCGCTGACATCTTCAAACCACTTCGCCGCCTCGGGCACCTTGACGGGGGTGTCGGGTGCTGCCGCGGCTTCCTCGACTTCATACAACCGGTTGGGTTGTGCCCCTTCGACCACGCTCAGTCGTCCGCCGCGCCACCGCACCTCGATGGTCAGGACGTTCGTCAGGCTACCGGCCGCGAAGCTCCGCAACGCGTCGTCGCCGGACAAGTACCGTCCGCCGGCCAGGATCTCCTGTTCCTGCGTGGGCACCGCTCCGCCCCGAACAAGGATCCGCGCGCCCACGCCCCGGGTATTCGGCGGCAGGCCTTTCAATCGCACGGCCACACGGGGTGCCGCGCTGTCGTTCCGGAACAGGGCGGCCACCCCGTTGAAGTTGTTCACGATCACATCGCAGTCGCCGTCGTTGTCTAGATCCGCCAGCGCCATCCCCTGCGACACCCCGCGCAAATCGAATCCCCACGCCGCGCCCACTTCCTCGAAGGTCAGGTCGCCGCGGTTGCGGAAGGCCAGGTTGGCCGTCGCCAACCGCGGGAACATCCGCCGTGCCTGGAAGATCTGCGCATCGGTCGGCCGCCGCGTGGCCCGCAACATCTTCAACCGCTCCGCCACGTCCATGTCCCTCGCGGCGCGTTCCATGCCGTTGACCGCCAGCAAGTCCTCCCAGCCGTCGAGGTCCACGTCCAGGAACACGCACGACCACGCCCACTCCGCGGCGTCGAGCCCGGCGTACTGGGCCAATTCCGCGAACGTCCCGTCCCCGCGGTTGATGAACAGCACATTCTGTCCGTACTGCGGCCGGTCCTCCCACACGCCCACGACCCGCGGGGCGCGCGTCGTGTCGCCCAGGTAACGCTGCCGCTGCGCGTGCTCGCGGCTCAGCATGTCGAGCACGAACAAATCCACGTGCCCGTCGCGGTTCACGTCCGCGAAATCCGCCGCCATCGAGAACAGGCTCGTGCGCCGCAGCGCCAGCCGCGGCGCCAGCCGGAACGTGCCGTTTCCCTGGTTCAGCCAGAACCGGTCGGGCGACTGGAAGTCGTTGCAGACGTAAAGATCCGGCAGCCCGTCGCCGTTCACATCCCGGAACTGCGCCATCAACCCCCAGTCATACAGCGGCCCGCTCAGCTCCCGCCCGTCTTCGTCCAGGAATCGTCCTCCCGCAAAGGGAATGGCCACCAAGTTCGTGCCGCCCACGTTCCGGTACAGCACATCCGGCTCCCCCAACTCATCCAGGCTGCCCCCGGGGCCCATCGCGACCCGATTGGTCAGGTCGGGATCGGTAACCGGCCGGTTGTTCAAGGTCGCCAGCCGCGTCTCGCCGCCCACCTGCGTGAACGTCGCGCGCGCGTTCGGCACATCCATCAAAGCGGCCGTGCGGTAGTTGGCGATGTACAGGTCGAGATAACCGTCCCCGTCCACGTCTGCCAGTGCCAGGGACATCCCCCCCCGCCGACCGTTCAACCGCAGCCCTGTCTCCTGGAAGCGCCCGCGTCCGTCGTTGAAAAAAACCCGTGTCCCCTGTCCCACCGAATTCACCACCAGATCCAGGTCGCCATCCCCGTCCAGATCAACCAGTGCCGCCCCACTGGCCGTGACCCCGGCACAGCGCACGCCGCTGGCCTCGGTGATGTCCGCAAAACGCCAGTTCCCCAGATTGCGGTACAGCCGGCTGCCCTGATCCAGGCCCGCGAAGAACAGATCGCACCAGCCGTCGCCATCCACATCACCCGCCGCCACCCCCGATCCGTTCAACAGGATCTGATTCGTTAGATGGCGCGCCTCCGGAACCACGTTGGCAAACGTCACCCCCGTCGCCGGCGGTGGCATGAGCGTGAACCCGACCCGTTCCGTCGCAGGCACCGTCAAGCGGCGACTGCGATAGCCCTCCTTCACCTCCCCTTCGGCCGCGCCCAACTCGGACAAAGCCAGGAGACCCAGCGCCGCCAGGACCCAGCCCGCTGCCCGGCCGCCCGGAGGCTGCTTCCGGCGACCCGATCCGTTCGTCTGGATGTTCAACGGCCCGCTCAAGTGTCGCGCACTTTGAGGACCCGACGCCGCCCGGGCAAGTCAGACCCACCGAGCGATTTCCTTCCCCGCCGCTCACCCCACTGCTAGCGTCCTGCCGTTGTCACGGAAACGAAAGCACCGTCCTTCATCGGGTACGGGAAGCGCGCCCATGGCGGCCGCCCCCAGGGCGACGTCACCCACGGCGCCCGAGCCTGGCCGCACTCCGCCGGCCTCGCCCCGGTCGCACCGACGCCGTCTGGTCTTCCGGCTCGTTGCCCTCCTGACCCCGGTGTTGCTGCTGGGCCTGATCGAGCTGATGCTCCGTCTCGCCGGGTACGGCTACCCCACCCGCTTCTTCCTGCCCGCGCAGATCGAGGGCCGCGCCGTGAGGATCGAGAACGACAAGTTCGGCTGGCGCTTTTTCCCTCCCGCCATCGCCCGCAGCCCGACGCCCACCGTGCTTTCGGCCCCCAAGGAACCGGGCACCTATCGCATCTTCCTCCTCGGCGAGTCGGCGGCCCTCGGCGATCCGCGACCTGCCTACGGGGTCGGGCGGTATCTCGAAGTGCTCCTCCGCGAGCGTTTCCCCACCAACCGTTTCGAGGTCATCTGCGCCGCCATGACCGCCATCAACTCCCATGGCGTCCTCCCCATCGCGCGCGAATGCGCCGCCCTCGAGGGCGATCTCTGGATTGTCTACCTCGGCAACAACGAGTTCGTCGGTCCCTTTGGTCTCTCTCACCCCTTCGGCCTCCGCGCCCCCAGCCAGTTCACCGTCCGCACCTTGCTCGGCCTCAAGGCCACCAAACTCGGCCAGCTCACCGAGTCGCTGCTCGCCCGCCTTCACCGGACCGGCCCTGAATCGCCCGGCTGGCAGGGCATGAAGACCATGGCCGAACAGCCCGTCCCGCCCGACGATCCCGCCCGGGAAACCGTCTATCGCAACTTCGAACGTAACCTCGAAGCGATCGTCAAGACCGGCCTCCGCGCCCGCGCCCGAATCCTCCTCTGCAGCGTGGCCTCCAACCTCCGCGACTGTCCGCCTTTCGCTTCCACCCAGCCCGACTCCCTCCCCCCCGACAGGGCCGCGTCCTGGAGCAATCTCTGGCTCCGTGCCGTCGCTGCCCAGGCCAGCACCAACCCCACCGAGGCCACCGCCCTCCTGGAACAGGCCCTCCCCCTGGCGCCCACCTCCGCCGAACTCCACTACCGCCTCGCCCGCTCCGCCCTCCACGCGGCGCGCCCCGATCTCGCCCCCGCCCACTTCCGACTCGCCCGCGACCACGACGCCTTCCCCTTCCGCGCCGATGCGCGCCTCAACTCGACCATTGCCTCCGTGGCCAACCGCCATGCCACCCGAGGCGTCGGCTTTTTCGACGCCGAAGCCGCCCTCTCCGCCGACGCCCCCGGCCTCAGTCCGGGCCAGGAGTCCTTCCACGAGCACGTCCACTTCAACTTCGCCGGCAGCTACCGGCTGGCCCTCGCCCTCGCCACTCATCTCGAACCCCAGCTTCCCGCCGCGCTCCTGGCGGGGCGCCGTCGCGACACCTGGGCCAGCCCGGAACTCTGTGCCCGCCGGTTGGGCCTGACGGATTGGAACCGCTTCACGGTGTACGAGAGTGTCTGGCAACGCCTGCAAGACGCCCCGTTCACCAACCAACTCGATCACGTCCCCCGCCTTGTCCCGCTGCTCACGCAGTTGCTCGAACTCCGCCTCGCCCTGCAGCCCCAGTTCTACATGGACGCCCGGGCCATCTACGACGAAGCCCTCGTCCGCTCGCCCCACGACTTCCGTCTCCACGAGAACTTCGCCGAGTTCCTCGAGGCCACCAGTGAACTGGACGAGGCCCGGCAACACTGGGACCGGGTCCGGGCCCTCATCCCCCACCACTGCCTGCCCTACTACCACCTCGGCCGCCTCGACGCCCGGCTCGGCAACCTGCCTTCCGCCCAGCAGCACCTCGACCAGGCGCTGGCCCGACGCCCCGACTTCCCCGAGGCCCGCCTCGAACTCGGCCGCGTCTTTGCCCGCCAGGGCCTCACCGAACAGGCCATCGCCGAATACCAGACCGTCATCCGCCACCCCCTCGGCAGTCCCACCGCCTACCTCCGCCTGGCCGACCTCCTCGCCGCCCAGAACCGGCGCCCCGAAGCCACCGCCGCCCTGCGGGAAGCCATCACCCGCCATCCCCAGGCTTGGGAACCCCACTACTTCCTCGGGGTCGAACTGGCCGTCGAGGACCAGCTCGAAGCCGCCGCCGAACAGTTCGCCGCCGCCGTCCGGCTTCGCCCGGACTTCGCCCTCGCCCACCTCAACTACGCCATCGCCCTCGCCAAGCTCGGCCAGCTCGAACCCGCCCGCGCCCACTTCCGCGAAACCCTCCGTCTCGACCCCGCCAACACGCGCGCCGCCGAGTATCTCCGTTTCCTGAAACCGAAGGTTCGGCTCGACGCTCCGCCCGCTGCGGAGTAACCTCTCCGCCATTCCCGCACGTGATCATCCAGGAAAATGTCCAAGCCATGAAACCACCTCTCACCCGCCGCGGATTCATCCACCAAACGGCCGCCGCCTCCGCCTCCCTCGCCTGGCTCGGCAGCCAGCAAGCCCCCCGCGTCCTCGCCGCGGATACCGTCCAACCCGCTCTCCTTGGCGGCGCCCCCGTCCACCCGGGCGGCTGGCCCGGCTGGCCCATCTGGCGCCAGTCCTGGGAGCCCGCCGTGCTCGACGTCCTGCGCAGCGGCAGTTGGTTCCGCGGCGCCGGTGAACATGTCGCCGAGTTCGAGCTGGCCTACGCGAAGCTCCTCGGCGCCAAGCGCTGCCTCGCCACCGCCAGCGGCACCACCGCCCTCCTGGTCGCCCTCCAGGTCATGGACGTGGACGCCGGCGACGAAGTCATCGTCTCCCCCTACACCTTCATCGCCACTTACAACGCCATCCTCCTCAAGAAGGCCCTGCCCGTGTTCGCCGACACCGATCCCGCCACGCTCAACCTCGACCCGGCCACGATTCCGAGCCGGATCACCGATCGCACCCGCGCCATCATGCCAGTCCACATCTATGGCATGCCCTGTGACATGGACCCCATCAACGCCATCGCCCGCGAACATCGCCTCGCCGTGATCGAGGACGCCTGCCAGGCCTGGCTTGCCGAGTACAAGGGGCGCAAGTGCGGCACCCTGGGCGACCTCGGCTGCTTCAGCTTCCAGAACTCCAAGCACCTGCCCTCCGGCGAAGGCGGCGCCGTCACCGGCAACCGCGATGACCTCCTCGACCGCTGTCAGGCCTTCCACAACTGCGGCCGCGCCTTCGGCAACTTCAAGGGCGACCGGGCGTACTTCACCCGCGGCAGCAACTACCGCATGCAGCAGTTCCAGGCCGTCATCCTCCTCCAGCAACTCGAGAAGCTCGTCCGCGAAACCGCTTGGCGCGGCGAAAATGCCGACCACCTCCAGGCCCAGCTCGCCACCATCCCAGGCATCAAGACGGTCCGGCTCCCCGAGAACAGCCGCTCCGTCTGGCATCTCTACGCCTTCCGCTACGACGCCCGTGAGTTCAACGGCCTGTCGCGCGACCGCTTCATGCAGGCCCTCTCCGCCGAGGGCATCCCTTGCACGGGCGGATACCACGAGCAGTATTTCGACGGCCTGCTCGACGAAGCCATCCAGTCCCGCGGCTTCCAGCGCCTCTTCAGCCCCCAGCGGCTCAAGGCCTACCGCGACAGCCTCCACGAGCTCAAAGGCAACCGCGAAGTCTGCGCCACCACCGTCGCCGTCACCCAAAACCTCCTCCTCGCCGAACGCCGCGAGGTCGAACACGTCGTCGAGGCGGTGCGCAAGATCCAGGCCCACAGCGCCGCCCTCGCGCGCGCCTGAACACCTCGCCGCCTACTGCAGACTTAGCGGCAGCGCCTGAAGGCGACGCGACACCTCGGCCCCGATCAGGCTGGTCCGGTGCTTGGCGATCTCCTTGCCGAGCGGTACCACCCGGGCGGGCGGCAGGCTGCGCACCAGCGCGCAGTACTGGCTGTTGACCATCATGCCGAGCAGTTCACCGGATTTGCTGAATGCCAGGTCACCTTTGGAGGGCGAGAACTTCCCAAAGATCTTGCCCAGCGGCCGGCGACTCATCTTCAGGTACCGCGGCAGCCCGGGCACCAGCTTGAACTCCACCTCCCCGTAATAGCCTTCCTTGCCGCCCACAATGACCGCGTCCTGGAACTTGGACGGATCCTCCGAAACCTCGAAGGGCCTGACTCCAACTCGCGCCACTGTCGCGGCGTCGAGTGTCGCGACCAGCAACCGCGGATCGGAGGAGACGAACATGAGCGAGTCGAGGTTCACGTTCTGACCACCCCGCGCCAGCACCACCGTCATCTCCTGCCAGTCGCCCCCGCCTCCCCAGAGCGGCAGGGAGGTGTCGGTGATGTGGTAGAGCACGAACACCTGGTCGCGGTCGCGGAACAAGACCACGCTCGCCTCCGTCGCGTCCCCGGCGCGGATCCCGAGGAATCCCGACCGCGTGGCGCGGCTGCTGCTCTGCAGGCGGTTGTCCAGGTAGGCCTGATAGATGGCGTTGGGCGCCAGCTCCCGGTTCTCGCGGATCTCGGCCGCCAGGGTCTGGGATTCCTGGGCCACCGAATCGATGCCCTTCGCCAGCGTGGTCGCGTGCTCCTGGAGTCGCTCCTTCTCCTCGACGATGCTCGCCACCTGCTCCTGCGTTTGCTCGAGCTGCGTGCGGAACATCAGCGCCTCGGTCTGCACCCGGGTCAGGTTCGTCGCCAGCCGGCCCTTCTCCTCCTGCGCCGCGAAGGCGGTCTGCTGGAGATCTCCAATCTGCGACTGCAACTGGCGCACCTCGTCGCGGCGCGCGGCCAACTCGGCGCGGATGGCATCGGCCGTCGCCTTCGAAACCGTGGCTTCGCTCGTGGCGGCCTGAAGCTGCTCCTGGAGGGCCAGGATGTTGGTCTCGGCCAACTGCTGCTGGACCTCGAGCCGGGTCACCTGTTGCTGGGCCTGCTCCTGCGCCTGCTGCAGCCGGGCGCGTTCCTCGGCGAGCTGACGCAGCCGGGCTTCCGACTCGCGCAGGCTGCGCTCGGCTTCCTGAATCTGCCGGTTGCGCTCGGCCAACTCCTGCTGGCGCGCGTCCAGGTCCTCCTGCGTGGTGGCCAGTTGATTACTCAGCGCCCCCCGCGTATCCTGCTCCTGGGCGAGCGCCTGCTGCAAGACCTCAAGCATGTCCTGCACCGCCTGCACCTCGACCGCAGTCGCCCCCGCGGGACCCACGTCCTCGCCGGAAGTCTGATCGAAGTTCGCCAGCGACAGCAGGCTGATCAGCAGGAAGTCGCAGATGATGACCAGGACGGAGCGGTTCATGTCGAGTAGGGCGAGGCGTCGTACGCGTGGCCGGCATCGCGCTGGGCGGCCATCTCGAGCAGGAGCAGCCGGCGGAAGCGACGCACGTGGAAGATCTTGAGCACCGAGACAAACGCAATCCCGAACAGCGTCGAGGCGTAGGCCACCATCAGGTTCTGCGTGCCGACCTGGAACGCCACCAGCACGAGCTGGAGCACCGTGCCGCCGAGCCCGACGTACAGGCCCGAGTCGAACAGGTTCTCCTCGTTATCCAAGAGCTGGAGTTTCAGGTGGCTCGACCCGGTGTGTTTCTTGATCTCGCCGAGGCGGATCACGCAGAAGACATACACGATCAACTGGACCACAAAGAACAGCGAGAGGGCCAGCCAGCTCATATCGTTTCCACTACTAGTTCGGGCAGGTTAGGGGACCTCCGGTTGCAGGGTCGTCCCCGTCTGATTCAGGCGCAGCACCGGCAGAGGTTCCACGCGCTGGTTCGCGCGTGCGAGGTAGGGTTCACCGAAGGCGAAAATCAACACCACGGCCAGCACCCCGATGGTCTGCTGGCGAAACAGGCTCGAGCGCTTCAGGAAGTACGGCCGCTCCAGCTCGGCCGGCGGCGGCGTCAGCAACACCATGGCCCGGGCCAGGCAGAAGGCGCCGTCGAACCAGAGCAGGTACTTCAGCAGCAGCGCCAGAAACGTCGAACGCGCCGCCAGGGAGGCAAACAACCCCAGCACCCCGCCCAGCACCGGCACCTCCCCCAGCCACCCTCGCACGGCACTGAAGTGGATCGCCTCCTGCCGCTCCAGCAGGAGCAGCAGCCCCCCCTTGCCTGCCCCCAGGGCAAACCGCAGATCCCGCATACCGTCCTTCGGGAAACGCGCGAGAAACTCGTCCACCGCCTCCGCCGAGGGGGCCAGGGTCAACGCCGCAAACACCACCGGGACGTCCGCCGGCGACAGCGTGATCAGCCGCGTCAAGTTCCGCAGCACCGCCACGCTCGGGATCGGCCGCAGAAACGCCACCAGTTGGTCCCACGTCATCCGCTTCGCCAGCGACGTGATGCTCAGGTAGACCATCTCGACTGGCGCGCTGTCGTACCCCCGGTTGGCTGCCGCCGCCAGTTCCTCGATCTCCCGCCGCAGCCGGGGGGTCATCGCATCTGCCTGGATCAGCAGCCCGGTCAGCAGAATCGCGCTGTCCAGGGCCTGTCCCGATGCCGAGGACACCGCCGGAAACAACGCCGTCCGTTCCAGGCGCCGGTTCTTGAGCAGTTCGAACACATCCACCCGGCGCAGCGATCCCAGGAACTCCAGCGCCGCCGCGCGCTGGCCCTCGGGCAACACCACATCCATCACCGACGCCGCGTTGGTCAGACCGCCGGCCCCGCCACCCAACACCTGCTGCAGCAGGGAATCCGTCGAGCCCCACACCGCCGGGATCGGCCGCGACCGCGCCTGTTGCTGGATGGCCTGCACCGTGTCCCCGGCGCCGCGCACATCCGCGACCACGCCGGCCTGCGCCAGCAGTTCGGCACAGCCGAGCCGGTCCTGGCGCGCCTGCTGCTGTGCCTCGGTCAACAGGTCCAACGTGCCCACGCCCGCCCGCCGCACGACCGTTGGATCCAGCGCCCGCACGTACGCCGGCACGAGCAGGGCCCCCAGGAAGGCGAGGAGGCCCAACACAATCAGCAAGCTGGCTCGCACGGCGCGCATTTGATGAGGCGCAGTGTATCACCGAGAGGAAGCCAGACTGCAACAGATTAATAGCAACAGCCTTCCCCAGCAGACCGATGCGCTCCGATGGCCCGCGAGCGGCCACCTCGGGAAACCCCGTCTCCGGCAGCCTTCACGCACGGCTGACCGGATCGGTCGGATCGATTGCGCCCACTTGATCCCTGGAGCTTCCCTTGAGCTTTGAACTTTGAGCTTTGAGCTTTGCCCAAGTTGGGGTCGCATCTTAACATTTAACATTCGCGCGCACCGCTCACGGCGCCCGCAACCGATAGAAGCCGGCGGCAGCGCTCATCGTCACCGTGACCGAGTTCCCGCTCACCCCGCTCACGGCCGACCAGGACGCCGGCGCGACCGCGGGCGAGGATTCGAGCACAAACCCGGTGGCACTCGCCGGCCACGACAGGGTGAGCGCCTCGCCCGACCGCACCCACGTGAGCGTGGGGGGCTCAACCGGCGTGGCCGGAATCGAGTACAACCCGAAGTTGTCGATCCCGAAGTACCAACTGTCCGTACCCGCGTGGGCGAACCGGAAACGCACCGCCGCCTGGTTGTCGGCGGCCGTGAGCCGGTAGAGCTCGATGCGCTTCGACTCCGCCGCGTTGTCATTGACCCGAGCCTGGATGAACGGCGCGAGCGCCGGCGAGATCTCGGCGCCGAGGAACGCCCCATAGTGGCCGCCCTTCTCCTCGAAGGTCTCCGGATCCACATAACGGGCCACGTCCCCGTGTTCGGCCGTCAACGTCGCCACGGCATCCACGGTCACTTCCCCGGTGGTTTCGTCGGTGACGGTGACAATGTCCGGTCCGTCCAGGAAGTAGGCGAGCGGCAGCCAGGTGGTGCCGCGGTCCACCGAGTATTCGATGGCGGCCATGCTGTCCTGGTTCTGCTCCCACAGCGAGTGGAAGGCCAGGTGCACATCGGTCCGGCCCGCGAGGTTGAAATCCGGCGAGAACAGGTACAGCACCTGGCTCCGGCCGTTGCGATAGCCGGAGTTGCCGAAGGCGAAGCGCCCGCTGGCCAGCGGCCGGTCGTAGACCTGGCCGTTCAACACGTTGAGGGGGTTGACCGTAAGCACCCGCTGGTAGTCCGTCCCCCAGCCCGCCGGATTGTCCGGGTTGCTGTACGTGACGAAGGATCCCGTGAACCGGTCCGCGGCGACGACAATCCAGTCGGCATAGCTGGCGGAGTCGAGGTTGCCCAGGTCCAGCTCGGAGTTCAGCACCTCCGTGTAGCTGACACTGGTCCACCCGGCGGGCAACGCGCCCTCGGCGGTGCCGTCGAAGTCCTCGAAGTAGAGCGGGGCGGGCAGCACGATGTTGCGGTAGGTTCCGACCGAGAACGTGACTTCGTTCGCAAAGGCATTAGCCGGCGTCGCGTTGTCAGCGAACTCCAGCCGGAAGGTGTGCGTTGAACCGGACGGCCACAGGGCTGTCGGGGTGTAGGCGACCGTGACGATGTCGTCCTCCTGCGTGAGCTGATGCGTCACCACGCCCCCGTCCACGGTGAGCACGACCGAGGCCGGTACCATCTGCGTGCTGCCGTTGCGGATGGTGGCAGCGTACCCGGCGTTGGGCGGCTGATTCACGGCGTTCGGACCCGGGGTGACCGACACCACCCGCGGGGTGGTGGCGGCCGGCGGGGTCACGGTGAACGGCTCCGAGGCCAGGACGTCGTAGCCGTCGTTAAGGAGGAAGAAGACCACGAAGTTCCCGGCCGCCGCCAAACCGCCCGAAAAGGTGACGGTGCCGTCCGTCAGCGCGGTGGTCCCGACCTGCGTGCCGTCCACATAGCTCCACAGCGTGGAACTCGGTCCGCCGCCCGGGGTTTGGCCCTCCTGGTAAATCCCGATCCAGTCCAGCCGGTTCCCCGCTCCGTTCTGGAACGTGACGGCAATGGGCTCTCCGGTGACGTACGAACGCTTGTCAGTGCGAACCAACGGCCAGCCGGGATCGATGACATTGAACGTGATCGAGGCCAGCGACGTATAGCCGTCGTTCTCGAGCAGGTGCGCTGTCCAGGGTCCGGCCAGGTTGAGTCCGCCGGCGAAGGTCACCGTGCCTTCGCGCAGCCCGCTATTCCCCTGCTGCGTGCCGTCCACGTAAAACCAGCGTGTGGATGCCACCGAGCCGGGGACCACCCCCTCGGGATAGATCCCGATCCAATCCAGCCGGTTGCCCGGGCCGTCCGCGAAGGTGAACACGACGTCTTCACCCGCGTAGTAGGTCGTGTGGTTGGCGACCAGGGAAGGCGTTTGGGCCAGGCCACCACTCAAGGCGGTGAGGCTCAGTGCGGTCAGGAGGGAACCGAACCGGTGCGGCCAGGCCGTCGCCCGGCGGAGGGGCAGGAACGGAGTATGCATAGGAGTGAGTTTGATGATCAGGGTTCGAACAAAGCTCGGAGCCGGGCTGGGCGGCCTCAGGGCGTCCTCGGCGGGCAGGGCTGGCCGGGGACCTTTCATGGCGTGCAAATGGCCGCCGGTTGGCCACCGGGCCCGGCGGTCATCCATTCGTTGACGATGCGCTCCCCTTCCTCGCTGGTCAGGGGGTGCCAGCGTGACTCGTGTGGCCGGCGGACGAACCGGTGGGCCTGGGCCATCCCCCGGCCCATGGCCGGCGCCTCCCCCGTCGTCTGGGCGGTCTCCATCTGGCGCTTGAGCTCGGGCGAGTAACGTTCGAGGTAGGCGATCACGCGCGCCTGCCGGTCGCGAGGGTTGCCGTTGGTCGAGATCACCACGGCGCGCACGGCATCGGGTTCGGCATCGTTCAGGCCGCGAATTGGCGGGATGGCGGTGCGGGGACCCGTGAACAGGCGCTGTTCGCTTTCGTCGTAGAAGAAGGCCAGGTCGGATCCTCCCCGGTGCTGCCGGGCCAGGCGCCCGAAGGCCACCGCCGCCACGGCCAGCAACAGCAGGGCGGCGGCGAGCTTGAGGTTCCGTTGCCGGTTCATGGGGTCATGCGTTCCGGGCGCCTTGTCGGTGGGTCAATGCGGATCCGCTTTCACCGACCACCAGCACGCGTCGGCGGTGCAGGGAATGCGCGCGGCGTCCAACAGCCGGGCGCTGCCGTCGGCAAACACATAGTTGGACTTGCGATTGTGCCGCACCGCGCCGCCGTCCCCCTGCACCACCCGGTTGAAACCGGCCGTGAGGTTGTTGCCCTGCTCCTTCCAGATCCACCACCGATCCTGCGGCCAGACCCCGTACACGTCGCTGTGCCCGTCGCCGAACAGGATCAGTTGCGTCGGGATCTCGATCGCGCTGGCACGACAGAGGTTGTTCTCGTAGCCGGCCGGCCGGCCGAACGGGGGTGGTGCGCCGCCGTTTTGCCAGTGCACGTTCACGGCGCCGAGGCCGCTGGGAATGTCGATCTCGCCCGCGGCGAACTGCCCCAGGACCCACGGGCTGGGGGGCCGGGTCTTGTTCGGACGCGCCGCGGCGTAGGACTCGTCCCGTTCGGCCGGGCAATCGTAAACCTTGGCGGCGCGGCCAACGTAGTTGTAGAGGTAGGCGCGCCAGCTTGACTCGAAGCCGGGGAACCGATCCTGAATCGGGGGGTAACCGTCGCGATTGTCCTGAGCGTAGAGCACGACGGCGATGCCCAACTGCCGCAGGTTGCCCAGACAACCGATCTGCTGGGCCTTTCCTTTTGCGGTGCTGAGCGCGGGCAACAGCAACGAGGCCAGCACCGCGATGATCGCGATCACCACCAGCAACTCGATCAGGGTGAATCCGCCGCTCGACCGCGTCGTGTCCCGCCGCCCGGCCGGCCCCTGCCAGTCTTCGTTCCGGCTGTAATGTCCGCGAACCACCCTCGAGGAGTAGCCCGCTCGCTGCCTGCTGGCAAGCCCGGGAGCCCATCCCGGGCCTGGGGACACCAACTTGTCACCCCGCCGTCTCTTTCATGGAACCTGGGGTCGCATCTTAACATTTAACATTTCCACCTCCGAACACCTCGAACGTACGTGAACTCCGCTCGCTCTCGTGGGGACCGCCAACGCGCAAAACTCTGCGTCGGGAGGCCGAATGTTAAATGTTAAGATGCGACCCCAAAGGACGTCAGGTGCCGCGTTGGAGGGTTTCGGCGATGGCTGCGAAGGCCCGGGCGGCGGCGGAATCCGGTTCTCCCATGACCACCGGCACACCCCGATCGCCGCCTTCCCGGATCGCCGTGAACAGCGGGATCTCGCCGAGAAACGCCACGCCTTTGCGGGCCGCTTCGCCGCGCCCGCCGCCGTGCCCGAAGATCTCCACGCGGGTGCCGTCCGGCGCCGTGAAATAGCTCATGTTCTCCACGATTCCGAGGATGGGGACGTTGACCTTCTCGAACATCGCCATCCCCTTGCGAACGACACCCACGGACGCCTCCTGCGGTGTGGTCACGATCACCCCGCCATCCAGCGGCACGGTCTGGCAAAGCGACAGTTGGGCGTCCCCCGTGCCCGGCGGCAGGTCCACAAGCAGGTAATCCAGATCCCCCCATTCGACGGCGAAGAGGAACTGCTGAATCGTCTTGGTGATCATCGGCCCCCGCCAGATGACCGGCTGATCGTCCTCGAGCAGGAACCCGATGCTCATCAGCTTCACGCCGTAGTTGAGCGGCGGCACGAGCTTCTCTTGCTCGCTCAGGGTCGGGCGCTGTCGCAAGCCCATCATGAGCGGAATGCTGGGACCGTAGATGTCGCAGTCCAGCAAGCCCACCGCCGATCCGAGGCGCGCCAGGCTGCAGGCCAGGTTGACCGAGACGGTGGACTTGCCCACGCCACCCTTCCCGCTGGCCACGGCGACGATGCGCCGCACTCCCGGCACCCGGTTCTGGTTCGCCCACGGATTGCCTCCTCCGGGCTGTCCGGGAGCACCGGCCGGTTGTCTCACCTCGACGGTGACGCGTTCGACTCCCGGCAGTCCGCGCAACACCGCTTCGCTCGCCGTCTGGATCGCCGCCGCGGCCTCCGGGTTGGCGGAGGTCAGTTGCAGGGCCACGGACACCGCGCCCCCGTTGATGGCGACGTCCTTGACGAGGCCGAAGGAGACGATGTCCCGCGAGAACCCGGGGTACTTGACGGCCTTCAGGGCCGTGGTGATGGCTTCTGGTGTTAGCATGGCTAGAACGTCAGGCGAAGGCCCGGCGGCAAATCGCTCGCGCGCGGGCCCGCCCCCAGCATGGCGCGCCCTCGCCATCCCGCAAGCCGCTTCCCGCCCGCACCGAGCTTTGATTCACTTGCGACATGGCGCAGGGCGAGCACTGGCGGCTGATCGATTCCGGGGACGGGACCCCGGCCTTCAACATGGCGTTCGACGAGCAACTCCTCGAATCCCCGCCGGAGCCCGACCTGCCGATCCTGCGGCTTTATGGTTGGTCCATCCCGGCGGCCACGTTCGGCTACTCCCAACGCTACGCCGACGCCGCCCGACTGACCGCCCTGCGACCGCTGGTACGTCGTCCGACCGGTGGGGGCGTCGTACCGCATGAGGGCGACTGGACCTACACGTTGCGCTTCCCGCCCGGCCATTGGTGGTACGGCCTGCGTGCCCGACAGAGCTACGAGCAACTGCACGCCTGGCTCCACGCCGCCTTCGGCCACGTCGGACTCGCCACCCAGCTCGCCGCCACCGCCGCGGCGGGTGCCCCGACGCATTGCTTTGTGCGGGCCGAACAATTCGATGTGCTGTGGCAAGGAGCCAAGATCGCCGGTGCGGCGCAGCGTCGCACGCGGCAGGGGTTGCTCATCCAGGGTTCGGTGCAACCCCCGGCCGGGGCCCGGCGTGAGCCCTGGATCGCGGCGTGGCTTGAGGAAGCCACCCTCGCGTGGGGCGTGCGCTGGTCGCCGCTCGCTCCGGACGCTGCCTGGCTCGCCGGGGTTCAGGAATTGACGGTGCGGAAGTTCTCCCAGGACGCCTACAACCAGCGGCGGTGAGCGCTGGCCCTTCACGGCCGGAAATCCGCCGCCGGCAGGTGTTCGAGGATCTTCAGCAACGCCATCAGGCTGTGCTGAACGTTGTCGACCCGGATCGCGTTGTCGTAGACCGTGGTGCGCACCCCGCCCCGCACGCGGTCGCGTTGCGAGATGTAGAACAGGTCGACCTCATCCAGGAAGGTCAACTGGGTCAAGCTTCGCAGTCCGCGCACGAGCGCCCGTCGGTACCGTTCCCGGCGTTCGGCGTCGCCCGTCGCCTGAGCCAGGCGCCAGGCATCGATCAACCCTTCGAGATACACCCCGGTTGAGGAGGCGTGGGGCGGTCCGAATGGCCGGTCCGGATCGTAGAAGCGTCCCATGGTATCCGGGAATTCCCGCTGCGACTCCCACTGCTGCACCTCGAGCAGCCAATCATTCATGACGAAGATCCAGTCCCGCAGTTCGTCCGACCGCGTGACTTCCCACACCTTGAAGTACGCCTGCGTGTGCCACGGCACGAAGGCCGGATTGCGCTGGGCGAGATGCCAGGCGCGGTAGAAGCGCTGGCTTGTCAGGATGCGTTCGAGCAACGCCGGGTCGCGGGACTCGGCATACAAGGTGGCCCAAAAGAGGAGCGCTTCGCCCGGGTAGAAGTTGACGTTGTCCCGCCGCTCGGCCGGCCGCCAGAAGGTACGGAACTCCCCGCTCGGTTGCCACAACGCGTCGATCGTCCGCCGCAGGGCGACTTCCTGGGCAGCGAATGAGTTGCGGGCCGGGTGCTCGACCAGGGCCAACCCCGCCACCGCCAGCGCCCCGAGCTTCACCGTCGTGCCTCGTTCGACGATCTGGCCATGGCCGGCCTCGTCCTCGACGTAACTGTGCGCGAGGTTGTAGCGAATGTTCGCTTCGACGCGATCGAACAACCCCGCGTCGCCTCGCGCCCGGGCAGCGCGCCCCATGGCCACGGTGGCCAGCCATTGGCGGATCGAGTTGTTGGCGGTCGATTCCTCGCCGCGGCTGGGCCAGTAGAGATACACTTGGCGGCCGTCGGGTTGGAGGTTCGTGAAGAGCCACTGAGTCTGCGCCGCCGCGAGCGCCTCGGCCTTCGCCTTCGTGATGGCATCGATCGGCACGACGGTGTTGCCGCGGTACATGAGCGTCGTCCGGGCGGAGGGACCATCGAACTCGATCAACAACTGGTCGCAGAACAACCGCCACTGCGGACGGATCGCCCGCGGGGGCCATTTTGAGCGCGCTCCGCAAGGCGCTCGAGGGCCCGCTCGAAGCTGAGGTTCTGGGCGATCATCTCCGTCGGCGCCAATCGGAAGGCCGTGCCTTCCCGCACCAACTCGATTCCCATCAAACCGCGGTGCACGTTGGCCAGTCGGGCTTGGTCGGTCCGGACATCCACCGGCGCGAAGGAATGCGCCAAATTGATCTCCAGGGCCGTGATTCGTTCCTGCTCCGCCGGGTCCAGATCCTGCCGCAGGGCATCGAGCGCGCTCCGCAGCGCTTCGGCGCCGGTCGGTTCCTGGCGCCACCAGCGTCCCACCCGTTCGCCCCGCGCCCGGGCGACCACGAGCACGATCCCCCGCTGCCGCATGAAGCCCTCGGGGAGGGCGGCTGCCGACGGTTTCTCACCGCGATACCAAGCGGCGGCAAAGGCGCCCACCGCCTCGGCCTCGGCCGCTGTCAGCGGGGCACGGGCCAACGTTGTCTGCCCCGCTGACCGCGATTCCGCGGAGGCGATGTCGGGAGGCGCTTCCGCCGCCAGACCCGCCACGGGCAACGGCCCGGCCCACAAGCTGGCCCAAAGCCCGGCCAGCCAGGTTTGCCAACGCGCCGGGCGCGGCAGCGTGCGAACCGGAGTCGTGGGGAGGCTTCGCGGGTGCGGGGTGGTGGTGTTCATGCGGCGCTTCGTTCCATCGCGTCTGAAGGAAGCACACCCGCGCCCGCCAACAAACCGTTGCGCACCCGCCCGGGTCGCTTTCACACTCCGCCCATGCAGGACCTGATCGCCAAAGCCTCGACCCTGCTCGAGGCCTTGCCCTACATCCAGCGGTTCAGCGGCGCGACCTTTGTCGTGAAGTACGGAGGCAGCTTCATGGACTCGCCCGACCCGGCCGTGCGCACCAGCGTGGCGCGGGACATCGTGTTCCTCGAAGCGGTCGAGATCGACCCGGTCGTCGTGCATGGCGGCGGCAAGGCCATCACGCGGGCGATGGAAAAGGCGGGTCTCGAGGCGCGGTTTGTGCAGGGTCAGCGGGTCACCGACCAGGCCACAGTCGAGTTGGTCAACACGGTGCTGTCCCACGAGATCAACCCGGACGTGGTGGCCACCATCAACCGGCTGGGCGGCCGGGCGCAGGGGTTTGCGGGCCCCGACATCTTCCGGTGCCGCAAGCTGGCGTTGTCGGCCGAGGGAGGTGCCCCCCTGGACCTGGGGTTCGTCGGAGAAGTGGTCGAGGTGAACACCGCACCGCTCGCCGCCTGCATCGCCCAGGGAATCACCCCCGTGATCAGCCCCACGGCCCGCGGGTACGACGGTCAACTCTACAACTGCAACGCCGACGTGGCCGCCGCCATGACCGCCATCGCCCTCAAAGCCCGCCGACTCGTCTTCATGAGCGACGTGCCGGGCCTGCTGCGCGACCCGCGCGACCCCACCAGCGTGATCCCCCAGGTCCGGACCGGTGGAGTGGCGGAGCTCAAGCGGACCGGCGTCGTGGACCGCGGCATGATCCCGAAGGTCGACAGCGCCGTGGCCGCCATCCAGGCCGGCGTGGAAAAGGTCTCGTTCGTCGACGGCCGCGTCCCCCATGCCGTCATGCTCGAGATCTTCACCGACGCGGGCGTCGGCACCGAGATCGTGCTCTGATAGACCGGTGGGACGGTGGGACGGTGGGACGGTAGGAGTCGAGGTGACGAGACTCACGCCGTGCGACCGTCCGCCCGTAGGAGTCGAGGTGACGAGACTCACGTGACCAGACTCACGTGACGAGACTCACGCGGTGATCAGCGGCGCATTGACACCGCTTCGGGCCTTCTCCGACACTCCCCCGATTATGGCTGATGCGAGAGTCAACGCCTTGATGGAGAAAATCGTGTCCCTGTGCAAGCGGCGCGGGTTCATCTACCAGTCCTCCGAAATCTACGGGGGCATTGGCGGCTTCTGGGACTACGGCCCGCTGGGCGCTGAGCTCAAGCGCAACGTCAAGGACCTGTGGTGGCGCACCCTGGTGCACGAGCGCGAAGACGTCGCCGGCCTCGAAGCCACGATCATCATGGCCCCGCAGATCTGGAAGGCCTCCGGCCACGTCGACACCTTCAGCGACCCCATGGTCGACTGCAAAACCTGCCAGGGCCGGTTCCGCGCCGATCAACTCGACGACATCCCCTGCCCGCAACGGCCCAGCAAGATGGTCAGCCAGTGCGAGGGCGAAAAGACCGAGGCGCGCCCCTTCAACCTCATGTTCGAAACGAACGTCGGCCCGCTGAAGGACGCCGCCAGCGTCGCCTACCTCCGCCCCGAGACCGCCCAGGCCATTTTCGTCCAGTTCAAGAACGTGCTGGAAACCTCCCGGCAGCGCGTCCCCTTCGGCATTGCGCAGATCGGCAAGGCCTTCCGCAACGAGGTCACACCGCGCAACTTCACCTTCCGGTCCCGCGAGTTCGAGCAGATGGAGCTCGAGTTCTTCATCCGCCCGGACGAAGTCATCGAAGCCATCTGCGGCCGCGTGGCCACCGTGGCGGAAGGCTCCTGGCAGGGCGAACCGCAGCCGGACTGGGGCTGGGAGGTCTGGCACAAGTACTGGGTCGAACAGCGCCTCCGCTTCTACGAAAGCATCGGCCTGCCGCGCGCCACCCTGAAGGAATACTGGCAGGCGCCGGAGGAGTTGGCCCACTACGCCCGCGCCACCGTCGACATCCTCTTCACCTTCCCGTTCAGCAAGCGCGACGCCCGGGGCGAACTCATCGGCGAGGAACTCGAAGGCATCGCGGCCCGCAGCGACTTCGACCTCTCCCAGCACCAACGGTTCTCGGGCAAGGCCATGACCGTCTTCGACGAGGAACTCAAGGCGGCGTGGGCGAAGCTCGAGCCGGGCCGGCAGACCGAACTCGCCCGCCGCTACGCCGAGGCGCGCCAGCAGTACCTGACCCGCATGGCGGCCACGCCCGAGGAAGCCGAACAGGCCGCCGCCCAGGCCCGCGCGGATGCCGAGGCCCTGGCCAAAGGCTCCTACGTCCCCCACGTCATCGAACCTTCCGCCGGCGTCGACCGCCTCATCCTGGCCCTCATCACCCACGCCTACGCCGAGGACGAAGCCCCGGACGACAAGGGCAAGCTCGAGAAGCGCGTCGTCATGCGTTTCCACCCCCGCATCGCCCCCGTCAAGGTCGCCGTCTTCCCCCTCCTCAAAAACCGGCCTGAGCTCGTCGCCAAGGCCCGCGAGGTCCGCGACCTCCTCCGCCCGCTCATGACCGTCTTCTATGACGACGCCGGCGCCATCGGCCGCCGCTACCGGCGCCAGGACGAAGCCGGCACCCCCTTCGGCATCACCATCGACTTCGATACCCTCGGCGAGAAGGGACCCGAGCTGAAGGACACCGTCACCCTGCGGGACCGCGACTCGATGAAGCAGGAGCGCATCCCGATCCACGAGCTACCTGCCCGGCTGTTGAGCCAGGTGCGTTAGCTCCGCCGCTCCGGCGTGTGCGTCCTGCCGATTTCCACTACGACCTCCCGCCGGAGCTCATCGCCCAACACCCCGCCCCGCACCGGGAAGACGCCCGGCTGCTCGTCCTGCATCGCGCCGACGGCCGGCGCGAACACCGCCGGTTCCCCGACCTGCTCGACTACCTGCGGGCCGGCGACCTGCTCGTCCTCAACAATTCCCGCGTTCTGCCGGCCCGCTTGCGGGGCCGCAAACCGGCCAGCGGCGGCGAGGTCGAGGTGTTGCTCGTCGAGGAAAACGCCCCGAACGACTGGTGGGCCATGCTCCGACCCGGCAAGCGCGTCCGGGCCGGAACGCGAATTGAGTTTGTCCCCCTAACGGGAAGACTGGGACCACGGACCACGGACCACGGACCACGGACTACGGACCAGAGACCAGGGACCAGAGACCAGGGACCAGAGACCCGGGACCGCCAACATCGAACTTCGACCTTCGACCTTCGACCTTCGACCTTCCAACTTCGACCTTCGACCTTCGACCTTCCAACTTCGCCTTCGCCCGCTCGGCTGACGGCCGTCGTGGTCGCGAAGAATGTCGAAGGCCATTATCGCCTGCGGTTCGAGGGGGTCGCCGACGTGCGCGCGGAGCTCGAACACTACGGTGAAGTCCCGTTGCCACCCTACATCGAGCGGAGCGACGGTCCCTCGGCGGCCGACCGCGAACGCTACCAGACGGTGTTCGCCGAGCCGCCCGGCAGTGTGGCGGCGCCCACCGCGGGACTGCATTTCACTCAAGCACTGCTGGACCGCATTCGGGCGCGAGGCGTGCAGGTCGCGTTCGTGACGCTGCACGTGGGGTTGGGGACGTTCGCGCCGATCAAGGCCGCTCACCTGGCGGACCACGTCATGCACGAGGAGAGCTTCGAGGTACCGGCGGAGACTGCCGCCGCGGTGCAGGCGGCTCGACGCGACGGACGGCGCGTGATCGCGGTGGGCACCACCTCGGTGCGGGTGCTGGAGAGTGTCGACTGGTCTGCCGTCCCGGCGACACTGCCTCCGAGGGGTGGTGCCGGCCTCCGCGGTCGCACCCGGCTCTTCATCCACCCGCCCCGGCGGTTCCAAGTCGTGGACGCCCTGGTCACCAACTTCCACCTGCCTGCCTCGACCCTGCTGATGCTGGTGTGTGCCTTGGCCGCGCCAGGCGAGACGCGGGGCCGCGAACTGGTTCTGCAAACCTATGCCGAGGCCGTGCGCGAGCGCTATCGCTTCTTCAGTTACGGGGATGCCATGCTGATCCTATGAAGGGCGTCATTCACGTTCCCCCGCTGGCCTCGCGCCCGGCGCGGCTGCCTTTCGTGCTGGTGAACCTGGCGATCAGCGCCGACGGCAAGATCGCCACGGCCAATCGTACGGTGTCGTCCTTCGGGAGCCCGCGCGACCTGGCCCATCTGTATGCGCTGCGCGCCACCGCCGACGCCGTGATGTGCGGGGCGCGCACAGTCCGGGACGAGGGAGTCACCCTGGACACGGGCGGGACACGCTACCGTCGGCTGCGCCTCACCCACGGCCTCGCCGAACACCACTTGCGAGTGATCGTCAGCGGCTCAGGCTCCCTCGATCCCGCGCTGCCGATCTTCCGCCGGCTTCCCATGAGCTGCCCGATGAGGGCACCGGGCCGACAACTTGTAGGCCGGGTCCCCCGCCCCGGCGGGGAAGGTTCATGGCCCCTGAGCAGCTCCAAGAAGACCAGGCCGCCTCCGGAGAACCCACCGCCACCGGTCTCACCCGCCCCGCTCATCATCCTGACCACAGAGCGCGCAGGCGCGACGCGGTGCGCCCGGCTGGCGGCGGTGGCGGACGCGGTGCTGGTGTGCGGAGTGCAGGAGGTGAACTGGCCCGCCGCGTTGGCCCATCTGCGCGCCCGCTGGGGAATTGAACGACTTCTGTGCGAAGGTGGTGGTGAACTGAACGACGCACTTTTCCGCGCGGGGTTGGTCCACGAGCTTCACCTCACGATCTGTCCGCTCCTGCTCGGGGGCCGCCAGGCGCCCACCCTGGCGGACGGCGTCGGGTTCCCGCGGCTGATCGATGCCGCGCAGTTCCGCCTGGTTCGCCGCCGCCGGGTCGGCGACGAGTTGTTCTGTGTGTTCAGACGGCGCGACCCTCGCGGCTGAGCCTCCCGGACCGCCGTCCCTGTCAGCCGCGAGCGGCTCGCCCCCGCCCGCACCGGAACGTCTCCGTGCGGGGCGGTAAGGAGCGTCAAGGAGCAAAGTAGAGCCGTCCCCAGTCCTGCTCCAGATAGATGCCCCATTCCAAGCTGCTGCCATCCCAGGCGGTGAAACTGTTGCTCCGGTCGCCCCCCAGGACGTACCCGCCCCAACCGGTGTCGTTGTCGCCCACCGTGATATTGAAGCCGATCGTGTCACCGGGTTGCGGCGGGCTGAACCCGGGCGTTCCCCCCGTCCACTCGGACGTGTCGTGGGTGTTGATCATGTCCAGCGGAACCGCGACCTCAACGACGAAACCCCGCGGGGCCCATCCCACGGCGGATGTCCACACCTGCAGGTCGGGATTCGTGCCGGGTTCGGTCTGCTGTCCGCCGCCGACCGACGTGATCAACTGGAACCCCTCCTTGTTCAGGACGCCTTCAAACACACCGGCGGCGAAGTCCCACGGCTGCCGGTCGCCATCGATCAGCACCTCAACGTCATCGTCCAACCAGAGCAGCGGCCAGGGATGCACGGCCATCAGGACGTCATCGGCCACCGTTACCGCCACATACAGGTTCTGGTCGTCGTACAACGCCCGGATGGTGAAACTCGAATCGTCCTGGTTGTCCGGCGGGACCAGAAAGGGCAAAGCGTCCGGCAGGTACGGCACCACGCCGGGAGCGGTGCGCGGCTTCACGGCGTTGACATGCACCGGGACGGCGGCACTCCATTCCGCCGGCCCCAGCACTCCGTCCGGCACTACCGGCCCCCGTGCCCGACGGGCGATCAAGGTCTGCTGCCCGGCCACGGGCGTTTGCTGGCCCGCCACGGCGCCCCCGGCCACGAGCCAGAGGACACCCGCGGCGGCCACGCCCCGCGTGAGTTTCAGGGCGGCTGAAGCCACCCAGACCGACTGCTTCCTGTCTTTCATATCCAGCCTTTCTAGCCTCTCGGCTCACTGTTTGACTGCCACGGATCAGGAAACCCGCCGCGCGCCAGCCGACCACCGGTCACGCGGCACGCGCGCGGGCCTCCGGAAGCCTTCAACGGGAAAAGTCCTGAAACGTTACATCACGACCGACTGCAGCCGATTCCCCGCTTGTTCGAGGACGCCAGACCTCTCGCGACTCGGGCGGGCCAGTCGTGGTTGGGCCGGACTCGCCGCGCGGAATCCCCGCACTGTCCATGAACCGGAATGCAGAAGGGCCAGCCAGCCAGGTCGGCTCGTGGTCCCTGGGCAGCCCCATGAGAACCATGTCATTTCCCCAATCCCCGATGTTCGTAATCGGTGGAGGGACTTCCCGTCGTGGATTCTCCGCCGATTACGAACATCGGGGATTACGCGGGTCAACGATGTGCTCGGACGGGTACCTCCACCCGGCGTCGGGGTCGTGGCCAGAACCGGAGACGGATGCGGCCGGCAAGTCGACGCTTGCCAACCCGCCGTTCCGGTGCCACGATGGCGACGGTGAAAGCAGCTCCGCGATTCACTCAAGCCTCTGGAATTGAAGTCTTTACCGGGAATGAACTCCTGGTCAAAGGCTGTCTTGAGACGGAAGGAGGAACCCACCTCTGGACCGGCTACCCGGGTTCCCCGGTCGCCGGGTTCTTCGACACCGCCCAAGACATCCAGGAACTCCTCCGCGACCACGGCATCCGCGCCACCATGGCCAACAACGAGGCCCTCGCGGCCGCCATGGTCAACGGCTCCCAGATGCACGGCCTGCGCGCCATCACTGTCCAAAAGAGCGTCGGCGTCCACGTCGCAGCCGACGCCCTCGCCCTCGGCAACCTCGTCGGCGCCCACCCCGAAGGCGGCGCGGTCATCGTCCTCGGTGACGATCCCTGGAGCGACTCGACCCAGGTCCCGGCCGACTCCCGTTTCCTGGCCAAGCACCTCATGATGCCGGTGCTCGAACCCAGCGACCCGCAGGAGCTCAAGGACTGGATCAACCTCGCCTTCACGCTGTCCCGCGAGAGCGAGTTGTACATCGGCTACCTGGTCACCACCAACCAGGCGGACGGCGGTGGTTCCGTCGTCGTCCGGCCCAACCAGTTTCCCCTCATCAGCACCGACAACCGCATCACGCTCGACACCGAACGGATCGACTTCGAGCGTAATGTCCTCCTGCCGCCGCGCACCTGGCGCAAGGAACAGCAACTCCACGAGCGCTTCGAGCGCCTCTGGGCCAGTGCCCGTCGCCACGGCGCCAACCGTGTCGTGCCCGTCGCCCCGGCCGCCCGCGAGACCAACGCCCTCGCCCGCCTGGGCTTCGTCACCTCCGCCGCGGCCTACTGTTACCTCCGCCACGCGCTCGCCGAACTCGGCCTCGACGGTCATTTCCCCGTCCTCAAGGTCGGCGTGACCTACCCGCTCGACCCGGTCCTCATCACCGAGTTCGCCGTCGGTCTGCGCAGCCTCTACGTGGTCGAAGAACGCCGCGGCTTCCTCGAGGAGCAGGTCGTCGAGATCCTTCAGCGCGCCCGCCAGAACGCCGATCATGAGTCGCGCCCCCTGCCGGCCGAGGTCTGGGGCAAACAGTTCCCCCACGGGCTGCCTGGCGTTCCCGAAACGCGCGGCCTGAACCCCAGCAAGCTGATCCAGCGCCTGGGCAACCTCTGCCTCCAACTCCCCGAGTTCGAAGGACGCCTGGACCGCAACCGCATCCGCCAGGAACTCGACCTGCTCGTCGAGATCAAGTCCTTCGACGCCCGCATCGCCCCGCGCACCCCGACGTTCTGTCCCGGTTGCCCGCACCGGGATTCAGCCAGCGTGCTGCTCGAGATCAAACGGCAGTTCCGCGATCCCCGGTACATGCAGCGCGTCCATGGCACCGGCCCCGTGGACCTCGTGTTTCACGGCGACACCGGCTGCTACACGATGCTCATGTTCGAGCCCACCCGGGACCTCATGCACAACTACTCGGGCATGGGGCTCGGCGGAGGCACCGGCGCCGGCATCGACCCCTTCATCCGCAACAAACAGGTCGTGTTCATGGGGGACTCGACCTTCTTCCACAGCGGCCAGATCGCCATCTCCAACTCGCTCAAGAACGGCCAGGACCTCACCTACATCCTCCTCGACAACAAGACCACCGCCATGACCGGCCACCAGACGACGCCGGCCCTGGACGAAGGCCTGTTGGGCGAGAAGACCTTTGCCCAAAGCATCGACGCCATCCTCGCGGGCATCACCGACCAGTCCCACTCCGGCGCCACCGTCGTCCGCATCAACCCCGCCGAGGTGGCGAGCTACCGTCAACTCCTCGAGAAGACCATCCTCCAGGACGGCGTGAAGATCGTCGTGGCCGACAAGGAGTGCGGCATCACCTTCCACCGCCGGGCCCTCCGCCAGGAGCGCCGCACCCTGCGCGCCCAGGGCTTCCTCCCCGTCAAACGCCACATCAACATCACGCCCGAGGTCTGCGAGAATTGCCTCGAGTGCACCCGGGCCACCGGTTGTCCCGGCCTGACCCTCGAGGACACCCCCTACGGCCAGAAGGTCGGCATCGACTTCTCGTGGTGTGTCGCCGATGGCGCCTGCACGCGCTTTGACCTCGCCACGCCCAACGACGGCCCGCGCGTCAAAGCCTGCCCCTCCTTCGAGGAGGTCGTCATCACCCGCAACCAGCGTCCCCCCTCACCGCTCGATCGCCTCGACTTCGCCAGCCTCCCCATCCCCGAACCAGCCCGGCTCGAGCGCGCCTGGCACGGCTACCTCGCCGGCGTCGGCGGCATGGGCATCGGCACCGCGACCGCCGTGCTCGTGCTTGCCGGCAACCGCCAGGGCTACCAAGTGCAATACTGTGACAAGAAGGGCCTCGCCATCCGCAACGGCGGCGTCTATTCGATGGTCACTTTCGCGCCGCCGGGGGCGCCGTTCGTCTCGAACATCATCCCCTACGGCAAGGCCGATCTCCTCCTCGGCGTGGATGTCCTCGAGGCCGCCCGTGCGCTGGATCCTTCCACCAACCAGCGTGTCGGCAGCCGCGGCCGCACCGCCGTCGTCGTCAACACCCACAAGACCCCCACCATCCTCACCCTCCTCGGCCAGGATGACTTCGAGGTCCAACGCCTCGAGAACCTGCTGCGCGAGCGCACCCGTTCCGAGGCCTACTTCAGCGCCGACGTCTCAAAGTGTTCCGAGGCTTACTTCGGCACCCAGCTCTACGCCAATATCATGATGCTCGGCGCCGCCTTCCAGCGCGGGCTTCTCCCCCTCAGCCTCGCCAGCCTCGAATGGGCCATCCATTCCGGCCTGGGCGCCGCCGCCGGTGACAACCGTAAGGCCTTCAACCTCGGCCGCTTCCTCGCCCACGACCCCGCCGCTGTCCAGCGCCCCGTCGCCGGGTTCCGCGAACCGGACACCTACGCCGGCGTCCTCGACGACAAGGAGGACATCCTCCGCCGCGCCGGCCGCCGCGGCCCGACTCTCGCCCGCGAGTATCGGACGCTGGTCGAGGCTTCCGCCGCCCAACTCCCGCCCCGGGAGGATCTCCGCCGCGACTTCGCCCGGCGCGTCTATGACCTGATCCAGTACGAAGATCTCGCCTACGCCCGCCGCTACGCCGAACTCGTCCTCCAGGTCGGCGCCGCCGACCGTCCCGACGCCCAGTTCGCCGCCACCCGCGCCCTTGTCTGGAACCTCCACAAGGTCATGGCCATCAAAGACGAGATCTATGTGGCCCACCTCCTGACCAGCGAGGAGAAGCGGCGACGCGACCGGGCGCGCTACCAGTTGGACCCGGCCCGCGGCGACCGCATCGCCTACCGGCACCTGAACCGCCCTCAGTTCACCCTCTTCGGCCGCGACTTCGTCTGGGACATGAAGACCCGCGACTGGATGCTGGAGATCGTCAAACGCCAGCGCTGGCTCCGCCGCTGGCTCCCGGACTGGCACCGCCGCGAACGGGAGTTCCGCGACTGGTTCATCACCCTGGTCCCGCGGTTCCAGGCCGTCGCCGACGATCCCGCTGCCTACCAGACCTTCGTCAACCTGTTCTCCCTCCCGGAGGCCATCACCGGCTACCGCGAGATCCGTTACCCCAAGATGGACGCCGCCCGCCGCCAGGCCGACGTCTGGTTGGAGGAACTGCTCCGCGCGCCTCGATCCGAACCCGTCCTGGCCCGGGCTTGAACGCCGCGATCCGCCCCCCGGGCGCCTCTCCCCCATGAGCCGGCTGCCCTCCCAGCTCCTCCCCCCCAACGAGGTCGCCCGCCTGGCCGCCCTCGAGGATTACGGCATCCTCGACACGCCGCGCGAACTTGCCTTCGACGACCTGGCCCGCCTGGCCGCCCGCACCTGCGGCGTCCCCATCGCCCTCATCAGCTTCGTCGCCGCCGAGCGTGTCTGGCTCAAGGCTCACCTGGGGGTCACGACCACCGAAGTCCCCCGATCCGACTCCCTCTGCGCCCAGGCCATCCTCTCTCCGCACCGATTCCACATCAGCGATCTGCTCGCCGACCCGCGCTACGCCCGGCATCCCGCCGTCACCGGCCCCGATGGCCCCCGGTTCTATGCCGGCGCGCCTCTCATCGCCCCGGGCGGCTTCGCCGTGGGCGTCCTGTGCGTCCTGGATCAGCAGCCCCGCACCCTCACCGCCGACCAGCTCGAGGCCCTCGAAACCATCGCCCGCCAGGTCATCACCCAGCTCGAACTTCGCCGCAACCTCCGCCGCCTCGAACGCAGCCTCGCCGACCACGAACGCACCGAAGTTGCCCTGCGCCGCGCCGAAGCCCGGTACCGCAGCATCTTCGAGAATGTCGCCGAAGGCATCTTCCAGACCACCGCCGAGGGCCAGTACCTGGCGGCCAACCCCATGCTCGCCCGGATCTACGGCTACGACTCGCCCGCCGAGCTCCAGGCCGCCGTCCGCAACATCAAAGGCCAGCTCTACGTCGACCCCGAACGTCGCACCGAGTTCACCCGCCTCATGCGCGAACACGGCGAGGTCCACCACTTCGAGTCCCAGATCCGCCGCAAGGACGGCAGCCAGATCTGGATCTCCGAAAACGCCCGCTCCGTCACCGACGCCGACGGCCGCTTCCTCTACTACGAGGGAACCGTCGAGGACATCTCCGACCGCCGCCAGGCCGAAGAAGCCCTCCGCAATTCCGAGCTCCTGTACCACTCCCTCGTCGATGCCCTTCCCCAGAACATCTTCCGCAAGGACACCGAGGGCCGCTTCACGTTCGTCAACCACCTCTTCTGCCAGACCCTCAAACGCCCCGCCACCGCCCTCCTCGGCCAGACCGACGCCGCGTTCTTCCCCCCCGACCTGGCCGCCAAGTACCGCGCCGATGACCAGTGCGTCATGTCCCGCCGGCAAACCCTCGAAAAGACCGAGGAACACGTCAAACCCGACGGCACCACGCTCTACGTCCACGTCATCAAGACGCCCCTCAAGGACAGCGCCGGCAACGTCATCGGCGTCCAGGGCATCTTCTGGGACGAAACCGAACGCCACCGCATCGAGGCCGCCCTCGAGTACGAACGCGATCTCCTCCGCGCCCTGCTCGACCACATCCCGGACGCCGTCTATTTCAAAGATCTCCGCTCGAAGTTCATCCGCGCCAGCCGCGCCCTCGCCCGCCGGTTCGGCCTGAACGACCCCGAGAAGCTGACCGGCAAGTCCGACTTCGACTTCTTCACCGCCGAACACGCCCAGCCCGCTTACGAGGACGAGCAACGCATCATCGCCACCGGCCTCTCCATCGCCGATGTCACCGAAAAGGAGACCTGGCCCGACGGCCGCGTCACTTGGGTCCGCACCTCCAAAGTTCCCTTGCGTGATGGCACCGGCCGCATCATCGGCACGTTCGGCATCTCCAAGGACGTCACCGACCTCATCCGCGCCGAACAGGAACTCGAACAGGCCCGCGACGCCGCCCTCGACGTCGCCCGCCTCAAGGCGGAAATCCTGGCCAACATGAGCCACGAAATCCGCACCCCGATGAACGCCATCATCGGCACCAACGACCTCCTCCGCCGGTCCCCCCTCACCCCCGAGCAACGCGAGTTCGCCGACCAGATCCACCACGGCGCCGAAACCCTCCTCAGCATCATCAACGGCATCCTCGACCTGTCCCGACTCGAATCGGGTCACCTCACCCTCGACCACATCGAGTTCGACCTCCGCGATACCGTCGAGAGCGCCGTCG
>JABTUJ010000048.1 GCA_015075445.1 Verrucomicrobiales bacterium | reverse complement strand
AGATCATCCCGCCTTTCTTGTGCAGGAACTCGGGTGTCCAAGGCAGGTCGAGGGCGTGGTGGTCGCCGGGCAGCACGCCTTTCGCGGCGCGGATCAACGAATCGCCGGCGCGGAGCGCGGCCGACCGCCGGCTGGCGTTGTGCGGATCGAGCAGGTACCGGACCTTCTCCTCGCCCACGGGCACGGCCATGGGGATGCCAGCGGTGTCGAGGTCGGGCCAACTTCCCCGCAAGGCGCGGGCGCGGGTAACGACGCCCGACACTCCGAAGCCGAGGTCATCGGCGCGTTCGTAACACACCACCTGGGGCGGCAGGCCGGGCATGACCGCGCTCTCGACCCGCGGCGTGCCGTCCGGATGGAGCAGTTGGCGCGACAACGTCGTGAGGAATCCCGCGGTGGCGGGGCCGAACCCGACGCAGACGATGTCCACGTCCAGGCGTTGTCGTTCGGGGACGGGCGGGGCGGGGCTTGGTTCGGCCATTGCGGGAAAGGGGGGACGGGGGCGGCGAGCATCAAACGGGTCCGAACGCCTGGCGCAGGGTGGCGATGCTCTTGGGGACGGCGAGGTCGGGGTCTTCCTTGCCCTCCATTTCGAGGGCGACCCAGCCCGTGTAACCCACGTCGCGGAGGAGCTTCGCGATGCGGTCATAGTCGAGGTCGAGGGTGTACCACTCGCCGCCGCCGTGGTAGGTCTTGGCCTGGACGTAGACGGTTTTCGGGGCGATCAAGGCGAGTTTGGGATAGGGGTCTTCGAGGAAGTTGCCCGTGTCCATGAGGCCGCCGAGCCAGGGGGAGGGGAGGGCATTCAGGATGCGGAGCAGGCCCTCGGGGGTGCGGGCGAGGCCCCAATGGTTCTCGAGCGCCAGCACGACGCCGCACGCCTCGGCCTTGGGCAGGCAGCGGCGGATGCCTTCGATGCACCATTGAAAGCCTTCGTCCTCGGTGTACCCGGGCAGGATGGGTTCGATGCCCCGGTTGCGCATGAGTTCATCGAAGTCCCTGGACGTTCCCCAGCGCCCGGTGTTGATCCGGATCGAGGGGCAGCCGAGTTCGTAGGCGATTTCGATGCACTTCTCGGTGTGGCGGACGTTCTCGGTCAGCTCCTCGGGCTTGGGTTTGACGAAGCTCTGGTGGGTGGAGACGCAGCAGATTTCAAGGCCGTTGAGGAAGGCGTGGCGCTTGAGCTTGTGCAGGTAAGCGCGCCCGGCGGCATCGAGGGGGGCGCGTTCATCGAGATCCATCTGTCGGTGGAGGATGTCCACGCCTTCGACGCCGAGGGCCGCGGTTTTGTCCATCACGGTTTCGATGGGGACCTTGGCGGAGCGGAAGTGCCAGTACGAATAGGTGGCGATGGCCAGCTTGTTGCGGCGGCGCGGGACGGAAGGATCTGCGGCGCGAAGGGACGCGAGAGGCGTCGCGGCGGCAAGGCCGGCAGCGCCGAGGAAGGAGCGGCGGTCGAGTTTCATGGTCTGGTTCGAGGGGGTGATGCGTGATCCGTGATGCGTGATCCGTGATGCGTGATGCGTGATGCGTGATGCGTGATGCGTGATGCGTGATGCGTGATGCGTGATCCTCCGTCCGTGGTCCGTGGTCCCGACCCGGGCCATTATTTCACGGCCTTGCGGAGGGCGGCCACCTTGTCGGTTCGCTCCCAGGTCAGGTCCGAGTCGTTCTTGCCGAAGTGGCCGTAGTTGGTGGTCTTGGTGTAGATCGGGCGCAGGAGGTTGAGCTGTTTGATGATATCCGCCGGTTTGAAACTGAACACCCGGCCGACGGCCTGGGTGATCCGCTCGTCCGGGACAACGCCGGTGCCAAAGGTATCCACATAAACGCTGACGGGGTCGGGGTAGCCGATGGCGTAGGCGAACTGGATTTCGGCGTGGGTGGCGAGGCCGGCGGCGACGATGTTCTTGGCCACGTAACGGCCCATGTAGGCAGCGCTGCGATCGACCTTGGAGGGGTCCTTGCCGGAGAAGGCGCCGCCGCCGTGGCGTCCCCAACCACCGTAGGTGTCGACGATGATCTTGCGGCCTGTCAGGCCGCTGTCGCCCTGGGGCCCGCCAGTGACGAAGCGACCGGTGGGGTTGATCAGGTAGAGCGTGTCCTTGAGGAGGGCCTTGGGAAGGACCTTCTTGATGATCTGCTCGATGCAGAACTCCTCGATCTCGGCGTGCTCGACGTCGGGGGTGTGCTGGGTGGAGATCACCGCGCTGGCGATGCGCACCGGCTTGCCGTCGGCATACTCGACGGACACCTGGCTCTTGGCGTCGGGGCGAAGCCAGGGGACTTTGCCGGTCTTGCGGATGCGGGTGAGCTCGCGGCCGAGGCGATGGGCGAACATGATGGGCATGGGCATCAGTTCCTCAGTCTCGTTGCAGGCGTAGCCGAACATCAGGCCCTGGTCGCCGGCGCCCTGCTCGGCCTTCTTCTTGCCCTTGGCGGCGCGGGCGTCGACGCCCTGGGAGATGTCCGGGGACTGGCGGGTGACGTAGCAGTTCACGAACACGCGGTCGGCATGGAACACGTCGTCGTCGTTCACGTAGCCGATGTCGCGGATGGCCTGGCGGGCGATGGCGGCGAAGTCGAGTTGGGCGCGGGTGGTGATTTCGCCGCCGACGACGACGAGGTTGGACTTGGCGAAGCACTCGCAGGCGACGCGGCTGCGGCGGTCCTGGGCAAGGCAGGCGTCGAGGACGTAATCGGAGATGGTGTCGCAGACCTTGTCGGGGTGGCCTTCGCCGACGGACTCGGAGGAGAAGATGAAGTGTTTGCTCATGGAGACGGGCAGGACAGCACGGTTATCGAAACATATATTGACGCATCGCGATGCGAAGATATATGGTCGCCGCCGGCCGTCAATCCCCGTTTTGCGGCGGATCGGCGGTCGGTCGCCTCATGTCCGGCACCCTGAAATCCCTGCGCGCGTTGGCCGATCCCACCCGGCTGCGGCTGCTCGCTCTGCTGGAGGCCAACGAACTGTCGGTGCAGGAGCTGCAGGAGATCACCCGCCTGGGCCAGTCCCGCATCTCGACCCACCTCGGCCTGTTGCAGGACGCCGAGCTGGTCCAGTCCCGCCGGGCGGGCAAGCGGACTTTCTACCGGTTTCATCGCCGCGGCGATGCGGGCGCGCAGGAGTTGCTCGCGCTGGCAGGCCGGGCCGTGCGCGAGTTCCCCGAGCACGAGGCTGACCAGGTGAATCTGCGGCGGGTGCTCGACCTGCGCGCGCATCGGGAGCAGGTGTACTTCAACCAGGTGGCCGGCCGGTTTGACCGCAGCTATGGCCCGGGGCGATCCTGGCAGGCCTTCGGGCAGTTGCTCTTGCGGATCCTGCCGCCGCTGGTGGTGGCCGACCTCGGCGCGGGCGAAGGGCTGCTCAGCGAGCTGCTGGCCCGCCGCTGTCGCAAGGTCATCGCGGTGGACAACTCCGAGAAGATCATCGCGTATGCGACGGCCAAGGCGAAGCGGAACGGGCTGAAGAACCTCGAGTTCCGGCTGGGGGACCTGCAGGACCCGCCCTTGGCGAACGCCAGCGTGGATCTGGTGGTGTTAAGCCAGGCGCTGCATCATGCCGAGGATCCCGCCAAGGCCATCCGGAGCGCCCACCGCATCCTGAAGCACGGCGGGCAGTTGATCATCCTGGATCTGCTCGAACACACGTTCACGCAGGCGGGCGAGCTCTACGGCGATCGTTGGCCGGGCTTCGCGGAAAGCCACCTGCAGCGCTGGCTCGAAGCCGCCGCCTTCAAGTCCATCGAGGTCACCACCGTCGCGCGCGAAGAGGAACCCCCGCATTTCCAAACCGTGCTGGCCGCGGGGGTGAAGTAAGCCCTGGCAGTCAAGGGACGCTGCTCCGGCGGCCAGAATCGACGCAGACGACTACCCCTTCTGCATTCTGCATTCTGCATTCTTCCCTCTGCCTTGGGCTCTACGGGGCGTCCGTTCCGAGCAGCCGGATCTCCGTGAGGGTGGGTCCTTCGGTGGCCTCGCCAATCCGGAGGCGGATTTCTCGGGCGGTCACGGCCGGGAAGCGGCGAGTGAACTCGGCGCCGAGGGTGGTGCCGGTGAAAACGGTCTTCCACTCGCCCCCGTTCCGGGACTGAAACTCGAACTGCTGGACGCGGCCCGCGTACGCTTCGTGGATGGCGACGCCGTCGAAGCGCGTGGGTTTGCCGAGGTCCAGCGCGATCCAGGCCTGACGGGTTCCCGCATCGGTGGCCCAACGCGTGTGCGGATCGTCATCGAAGGCTTTGTCGGGACCGAAGTCTTCCATCTGTTGATACACGTTCGAGGCGGTGGCGCGGCTGGAGGAGGGCCGATCGAGGGGGGCGAGGTCCATCGCCGAACCGTCCAGCTCCAGTTGAAGGATCGTCGCGATCGCGTCACGGTCCGCCGCGGGCACGGACAGCACAACGCCGTCGGGTCGCTGCTGCACGGTGGCCGAGCCGCCGGTAAGCACCGCGTGACGGACGATGCGGCGGGGAAGGGCGGGCAAGGTGAGGGAGTCGTCCTTCCAGCGCAGGATGTGGACGAACACGGTGTTGCCGCGGCGAGTGCTGGCGAGGTCGGCGCCCGGCTTCCACGGGCCGCCGCGCGTGCCGTAGATCGTGGTGCCGTACTTGGCCAGCCAAGCGCCCATCTCCTTGAGGCGCTCGACCTGGCGGGGCTCGATGCGGCCATCCGGCATCGGGCCGACGTTGAACAGCAGGTTGCCGTCGCCGCCGGCACAGCGGATGAGGGTGTCGAGGCATTGCTTGAGGGACTTGAGGCGGTCGTCCGGTTTCCAGGCCCACTGGTCGCCGATGGTGATGCAGCTTTCCCAGGGGCGGTCGTACTGGAACTTGCCGACCACCTGCTCGGGGGTGTCGAAGTCCTCGGGGAGACCGTTGCGGTTGTTGATGAGGATGGCGGGCTGGAGCTCGCGCACCATGCGGTTCAGGGCCACGGCGTCATAATCCGCGGCGCTCTTGCCGAGGCCGTCGTACCAGAGGATGTCGAGGCGGCCGTAGCGGGTGACCAGTTCGCGCACCTGGGTCTTGAGATAGGCGAGGTAATTGGCGTGGCGGTCGGTGAACGCATCCGGGTGGCGCCAGTCAGGCTGGGAGTAATAGAGGCCGAACCGGAGTCCGGCGCGGTGGCAGGCGTCGCCGAGCTCCTTGACGACATCCCGTCGGAACGGGCTTTCGGGCGCGGTGATCTTGTAGTTGCTGGCCTGGGTGTCGAACATGCTGAAGCCGTCGTGGTGCCGGCTGGTGAAGACGAGGTACTTCATGCCGGCGGCCTGGGCGACGGCGATCCACTCATCGGCGTTGAACCGCACCGGGTTGAACTCCTTGTAGAGGTTGTCGTAGACATCGACGGGGATCTGGTTGCCGGGACCGAACGAGTACCCGCGTCGTTCACCGCCCCGGGACCAGCCGATCTCGGTGCCTTTGAGGCTCACGGGTCCCCAGTGAATGAACAGGCCGAAGCGCGCCTCGCGCCACCAGGCGAGCCGCGCGGCGTCGGACCCCGGCGCGGGAGTATTGGCGGAAGGGCCGGGTGGGGTCTCGGCAGCGCGCAGCGTCGAAGTGGCCAGCAGCAGCCCGAGGAGGAAGGGGGTTTTCATGCGAGCACTGCTTATCCCTGCCCCGGTGAAATGACGAGGAAAAAGGCGAACGCGTGGAAACCGCGGGCAGGCGACGCGTCCGAGTCGGTGAGCGCGGGCGCGTCAGCCACTGAACTCGGGCCGGATCGGCAAACCATCGCTTGGCCGGGATCCTCGTCGGGATTCAGGAGGACGGAAACCAAGCCCGGAGTGTCGCGAGCAACCGCTGGAAGGAGGGGACCCGGCATCCCTTCAGGTCCTCCCACCCACTGCCATGCAGGTCCCGGAAGACGAGCACGTGGGTGCAAGTCCGAAGGTAGGGCCGCAGCATGGTGATCACTTCCGGGCTGCTGTCGTGGAACACATCCTTGATGATTTCGAAGGCCACGGCGGCTATCGCCAGGCTCTGCCGGCGCACGGTAAGGAGCTTGGCCAGGATCAGCGGATAGGCCCCGTCGGGCACCAGGATGGCGAGCTTGGGTGCGGTTTGCATCAACTGAGGATTCCGGCGGCGTACATGCGGGCCAGGGGCAGGTCGTTCCTCCATTCAGCAAGCTTGGGATGTTGATCGCCGGTCAGAATGTCGGTGGCTCCCTCGGTTGTCCTCGAGAAGCACAGGAGCTGGCGTGGCTCGATCAGCCCCACCAGAACCGGCGAATGCGTCGCCACCAGCACCTGGCCTTCATAAACCGAGCTCAGGGACTGAAACACCGCCTCCACCGCCTGGGGGTGGATTCCGTTTTCGGGTTCCTCGACAAAGTAAGTGCTCGTGTTGTTCGGCAGATAGGCCAGGAGGGTGAGGGCGAGCAGGCGCAGGGTGCCGTCCGACAGGTGCCACGACGGGACCTTGGCGCCACCTTCGAAATGGGCCACCAGATAACGACTCTTGTCTTCTTCTTTGGTTAGCACGGTCAGCCCCGTCACGGGCAACACGGTGCGCAGATGTTCCGTCCACGCCTGCAGGCCTGCCGGACCACCGGGTAATCCCGTCACGACCTGGGGGAGATTCGAACCGTCCGCCAGGAAACTCCGCTGCTTGAGCGGGGGGCTGGGCCGTCGCATCACCTCGCTGTTCAACGCCAGGTGGTGCACCCCCTCGAAGAGTTGCTGGCGAAACCAGTTGGAAAGGGGGAATCGCTCGTCCGAAGGCAGGCCACGGAGCGCCGACTCGTGGGGGGCGTTACGCAGCGGGAAGTTCCACTTCGTGGTTTCGGCCTTGTAATAACAACTGCCCGTTCGGGTCTTCCGAGCCACCGTCAGCCAGCCGGCTCGCTTCGGCCCGGAGTCATGCACCACGGTGAAGTCCTCCCGGACCTCACTGGGAAACTCCAGGTCCATCTGCACAACCTCGGCCCGGGGAGCTGGGGCACTGGCCGGCAACAGCCACAGATTCTCCGCCAGGATCCGCGGCGCGGCGTCTTCGGCATCCTCCTCCTGACGGCCTGCCCGGATTTCGTAACGCACAACTCGTGGCGCCTTCCCATTGGAAGCCCTTTGCTCACGCAGGGCCGTCGGCACTTCCATTTCGATGGCCAACTCAAAATGGTCTCCGCGTCCGAGAAAGAGCAGTTCCTCCAAATGGGTGGCATTGCCCGCCTCCCAGAGCGCTGGCAGGCCATCGCGCCCGAAGGCGGCCAGGACCTTGGGCACTTCGAAGAAGGTGCTCTTGCCCGAGCCGTTGGGCCCTGCCACCACATGAAACCGGTCCAGCGTTTGCGACACGCCACGGAGGCATCGGTAGTTGGCCGCTTCGATCTTGGTAATCACGGGATCTCCTCCATCCTCCTACCTCACCGCCATGCCCATCCCAGCCTCGTCCCGGCTCCGCTGCTCGGGAAAGCGGCCGGCGCGGAAACCGCGGACTGATGCGCGGCGCTTGGGGCGGCTGCCCGGGGCACACGTTGCGGGTATGGCATGCAGTGAGCCTAGCGACGGCAAGGGGCCGCGGCAAAATCAAACACCGCGGCGAAATCACGACGGGTGGGCGCTGCGAGCGGACCGCCGAGATTGCAGTTGGCGGGCTGCGGCGCGGGGGCTACTTTCGCGCACGCTTGGCCGTAGCAATATCATGGACTGTTAATAGACTGTTAAGCCGATGAACTCACCCATCTCCATCTCAACCCCTTCCCCGGCCCGCCCAGGGACCGCCTCCCACCGCCAGAGCCGTCGTCACTTCATCCAGACCACCCTCGCCGGTGCCGGTCTGCTGATGACCGCCCCCCTGGCCGCCGCCGCCAAACCCCGCTCAGCGTCGGATCGCGTCACGCTGGGCAAGACCGGGATTCGCTGTTCCTACCTGGCCCAAGGCACCGGCTTCAACGGTTACCGTCGCTCCTCGGACCACACCCGACTGGGCCAGGACACCTTCACCCGCCTGCTCCGCCACAGCCTGGATGAAGGCGTGAACTTCCTCGACCTCGCCGACCTGTACGGATCGCATTCATTTGTGCGCACCGCGCTCAAGGGTATGGACCGGGACAAATACGTCGTCCTCACCAAGATCTGGCCGCGCCGCGAGGATTGGGTGACGCCTTCGAAGAATGGTCAGGAGGAAGTGGACCGGTTCCGGCAGGAACTGGATCGCGACCAGATCGACATTTGCCTGATCCATTGCGCGGTGAACGACAAGTGGCAGGAGGAATTTGCCGGCATCCGCGACGGCCTCGCCGAACTGAAACAGAAAGGCGTTGTTCGCGCCGTGGGCGTCTCCTGCCACGACCACGGTGCCCTCAAGTTGGCTGCCGCCGATCCCTGGGTGGACGTCATCTTTGCCCGGATCAACCACAAAGGCGGCCAGGAGTACGCGTGTGACGACACGGTCGAGGCGGTGACGGCGACCCTGCGGCGGGCCCGTGCCAACGGCAAAGCCGTCGTGGGCATGAAGATCTTCGGCGCCGGCAAGCTCACCAAACCCGACGAGAAGGACGCCTCGCTGCGCTACGTGATCGGCAACGACCTGGTGGACGCGATGACGATCGGGATGTTGTCCACGGAACAGGTGGACGACAGCGTACGGCGCATCAACCAGACGATGAAGCAGGGGCCGAAGAGTGGTGGACCCGACTCCCAAGTCAGATCCGCCACTCATGACCCCAACCACTGCAACCAACCAAACAACAACCAACCAAACTGGAACGGAACCAACGTCTTGCGACGAATCTGACCCCGCGAGGGGCCGTGCCGTTCCACGTGATTTTACTAAGCAGGTGCAGTGCCAGTTTTGACGCTCCCCCACACCCTTCCGAGCACCGCTTTCCCATGGACCGCCCGGTGAGGGCACCGGGCCTACAACCTGTAGGCCGGGTCCCCCGACCCGGCGGGGAGCGTTCATGGTCCCTGGGCAGGTCCAAGAGAACCACGTCGCTTTCCCAATCCCCGATGTTCGTAATCGGCGGAGAATCCGAGACGGAAAGTCCTCCACCGATTACGAACCTCGGGGATTGGGCTGAGGCGGGCGCTCCAAGTAACTGTGGTGCGGGCTTCCAGCCTGCACCCTCCGTGGTTCATGGTCCCCGAGCAGGTCCGCAAGAAGCAGGCCGCCTCCCACACACCGGCCCCGACGAGCCGCCATGACGACTTTTCCCCCGCTCCGATCGCCCCGGCCGGAACGGAGCGGATCGCCATCTCACCGCCGCTCCAGCCCATGAAAGACCAGGAAACCGGAAAGCTCCGGATCGGCGACAACTGGAACGCCATCCGCATCATCGCCCTGTCCCAGAGCAATCCGCTCAAGGCCGTGGCTGAGTTCGTCGAGAACAGCATTGATGCCGGCGCCCGGCGCATCACGCTCATCCGCGGCAAGGAGCATGGGGTCCATTTCCTCCGCCTGAAAGACGACGGCGAGGGGATTCGCCGTAACAGCGAAGGCCTGCCGGATTTCGAGTACGTGGCCACCCACATCTGTGATTCGGTCAAGCGGCACCTCAAGGCGGAGGGCGCGACCGGCATCCAAGGCGAGTTCGGCATCGGGCTCCTGAGCTTCTGGACGGTGGGGGAGGAACTGGTGCTGACCTCGGCGGGTGCCGACGGCAAGACGTACCAGATGCACATGAAGCGGGGCGACCCCGGCTACCGGATCGCGCGCAAGCGGCTGCTCGTTTCGGAGACGGGCACCGAACTGCTGGTCAAGAACATCCTCCCGGGCATCAAGCAGTTCAGCGGCGAGAAGATCCAATGGTACCTGGCGTCAGAACTCCGGGACCGGATCCGGAGTTCGGGGGTGGAAATCCGCGTGATCGATCGGACGGCGCGTGCCGAATACAAGGTCGAGCCCCGGCAGTTCGAAGGGCGATTGCTCCATGAGCTGCGCCGGCTTTCCCCGGGTGAGCTTTACCTGGAGCTGTACCTCAGCCGGCCCGGGCCCGCCAACGCCGTCGGTCTGTACCGGCAGGGCACCCGGGTGCTGGAGAACCTCGCGACGCTGGCCGAGTTCAGCAAGGCCCCTTGGACCAGCGGTTACCTGCAAGGCCTTCTGGATGTCCCCTACTTGAACCTCACCCCGGGGACCCGAAGCGGCATCATCCAGGACGAGGGCTACCATCGGATGACGCAGGAACTCGCCCCCGTGGAGAACGAGTTGCAGCGGCTCATCGAGGAGCAACAACGGGCCGAGGACGAGCAGACCAGCCGTGAAGTTCTCCGCTCCGTCCAAAGGGCGCTCAAGGAGGCCCTGCTGATTCTGCCGGCCGAGGAGTACGACTGGTTTGACATTCACCAGGGCGGCCCCAAGCGACCCAAGACCCCGGAAGCCCAGCCCGGCGGCAATGGAGCCCCCCTGGAGGCGACGGCCGATGCCGAGGGCCAGGCCGAAGCGGAACCGGAACCGGAACCAGCGCAGAAGGATTTCTTCGAGTTCGCCGGCCCTCTGTTCAGCGTGCGGATCACACCGACATCCAGCGTGGTTCCGGTGGGTGCAGCCAAAAACCTCCGTGCCATTGCCCGGGACCGCTCGAATCGGGTGGTCGAACAGAACCTCGTCCTGCGTAGGGACATTCTCGAAGGCGAGGGGACGCTCGAGAACCCCACCGGCGAGATCGTGACCTTCAAGGCGCCCACGGAACCCGGCCTTACCCGGCTGCGTCTCGCCGTTCGGCAAGGGGACATCGAATGCACCGCGGAGGCCTTGCTCACCATCACCGACTCCCTTCTGATGGAGAATCCCACCAAGGAACCCAGCCGGCAGGGGATCCCGAGCTACACTTTTCAGAAGGCCCCGGGTGAGCTTTGGCGCTCGCGCTACCAAGCCGATCAGAACGTGGTCGTGATCAACAACGGCCACCGCGACTTCGTCTTCGCGTCGAGGAACAAATCACTGAAAATCAGATACATATGCCGGCTCTTCGCCAAGGAGCTTGTGGCGAAGAACTTTGCCGGCATCGCACCAGGAGACCTTCTGGAACGGCTGATCGAGCTGTCGCTCTATACCGAGGAGAACCTGAAGTAAGCACCGAAACGCCTCCTGACGTCGGCGCCTACGGGAAGGCACGGACCGACTCGCAACGCCTCCTGACGTCGGCGCCTACAGCGGGTATGGGACCCTCGGGTCAGGCGGCTTGCTGGCGCGTCAGGCCATGTTCGTACACGAACCAGGCCGGCTTGAGAGCACCCATCGGACCTTTGAGGGGTTCGAGTTCTTCGGCGGGGCCATGCACCTCGAGGCGGACCAGGTCGGCAATCTTGAGGAACTTGTCGAGCACATCCCCGACGTTCTTCAGGTGCGCCAGCACCCCTTCGGCCCCGACATAGGCCTCGCGACAGAACACCTGCTCGCCGTTGAGCGTGAACTCGTAGTACAGGACCTTGTCCTCCTTCGCCGCCCGGTCGACAAACTCGCGAAACAAGGCCTTCACCTCGGCCATCCGGCCGGGGTGAACGTTGAAGTAGGGGTGGATGCTGACGGCGCGCTCAATTGGATTCATCGGCGGCGAGCATGCCCGTCGGCCAACGTCGCCGCAAGCCGGGACCCGTAGGCGCCGGCCTTCGTCAACGTTGGGCCTGACCAGCCCTCCGTAGGCGCCGACGTGAAGAGGCGTCTTGCTTCCGGGGCGATCGCCACTTCGCCTCCTGACGTCGGCGCCTACGATTGCCTCGCCTCCTGACGTCGGCGCCTACGATTGCCTCGCCTCCTCACGTCGGCGCCTACGGTGTCCTACTGGGGCTATCCGGCCAACGGGGTAAGGTGGGCGAGGCTCTTGGCGGCTTGGGCGGGCGTGCCGCATTCGACCGAGAACACGATGTCCTGCGGGCACTTTTCGCGCACGATCCGGATGATGCGTTCCCAGTCCAGCACCCCCTCACCGCAGGCGCAGCCGACCGGGGTGCCGGTCACCTTGCCTCGCTCGGCCTCCGAGTGGGCGACGGAGATGTCTTTCGCGTGCAGATGCACCAACCGGCTTGCCACGCGCTCGAGCCAGGCATAGACGTCATGGCCGCACAGATAGGCGTTGCCGGTGTCGAAGTTGATCCCGATGGCGGGCGACTTCACCAGGTGATAGATGCGATCCAGTCCGTCCGGATGCCGCGAGTATTGGGCATGAGGTTCAATGCCGATCTTGACGCCGCGGCGTTCGGCGATGAACGCCGCTTCCTGGAGGGTGTACTTGATCAGCACGAAATCCTCCTCCTCGGTGGTCCATTTCGCCTTGATGCCCTCGTCCGTGTTGATGACCGGCACGCCGATCTCAGCCGCGACGCGGATGGCGAGCTTGATGTACTCGCCGTGGACGTCCGGGCGTCCCAGGGGGCCGTGCGATTGCAGGCCGGAGATGGCCAAGCCCGCCTGGTCGCAGGCGTCCTTGATCCGCCACGGATCATCGAACATCGACACGGTGTGGAAGTACCCGGCTTCGCTCATCAGCTCGCGGCCGAAGTGGACCATGGGCTCGAAGAACTTGTAGCCCATGTCGGCGGCGGCTTTGACGGCCCATTCGAAGGGTTTGTCTGAGCTGCGCGAGAACTCTGCGTTCAGTCCGATCTGGATCTTGCCCATGATGTGGTTCGTTCGGGGTTGTGTTCGCTACGGGTTGACGGATCCGGCCGCCGGCTCCGTGAGACCGGCGACCGCAGAGCGTGCGGCGGTTCCTGGCGTGATGGGACAGCGTTTCATTCGCCGGTGGGGCTGTCGGGCACGCACCAGAGGAGGCCAGGCCTGCTCGAGCGCTGTTCCCTCTGGAACTGCTCGAAGGTGATGAAATGCACGTGGCCGCTGAAGCCGGTCACCACGGCGCCCTTCTTGTGACGGCGGCCGATGCCTTCAGCCTCGTTGGGGAACTGGCTGGCGTCGTGACCCGGATTCGGGCCCCACACGCCACCCCAGTCTTTGATCTCGGGCTCCCAATGGACGTAAGCGGCCGGGTTGAACGTGCTGATCTTGTGAGTCCGGCCCTGGGTGAAGCGGCCGAAGCTGCAGACCGCGCCGTTCATGATGTAGCTCGAGAGGCGCTGTTGTCGCCGCTGCCAGGAGATGTGGTTGGTCTTGTCCAGCGGGCAGTTGTAGACCTTGCGCTCATTGAGGTAGGGCCAGTAGAGGCCGCGTTCGATGTACGGTCGTTCATTGGTGCGCAGCGGGTCGGGGGCGCGCCCGCCCACGGGCTGGTAGAGCCAGCCGGGACCGTAGTCATTGGCCCAGTTTGGCCAGGGCATCGCATCGCGCTGATCATCCGCGTACATCAAAAGGGCCAGGGCCAGTTGCTTGTTGTTGTTCACGCAGTAACTGCGGGCCGCCTTCTCTTTTGCCTGCGCGAGTGCCGGCAGCAACAGCCCCGCCAGGATCGCGATGATGGCAATCACCACCAGCAACTCGATCAGGGTGAACCCGGTCTGCCTCCCCAGCCTCCAACTCCCGGCCACCCAACGGGCCATGCAGGTGCAGCCGGCCGCCCACACGGAGGAAAGGCAGTTGGCCGGGCGGCTCTTCATGGTCGGGCTTTATCTGGCACCGCCGCGCGCCTCCCGGCAACGACAATCTCTCGACCCACAAACCCTCGACGCAGGACAGGCGGACTGGCGAGGCGCGCCTCCGCCGCTCCCGGCAACCCCTTCAGGGAATGCTGGTCTTTTCGCGGCGCCGAAGCGGAAGCATCAGGACCCTTGCGCCGGATCGCCGACAGAACGACGATAGCGCCATGAAACCTCACCTGCACCAGTTGACGTTGGGGGTTCTGGCCTGGGTAGTCGCCTCGCCCGTTGTGGCGGCGGGGACCTCCGACGCCCTGCGTTACCGGTTCACGCCTGCGCAGACAAACGCCTACCGCGTGACCCTCGAGACCACATTCCAAGACCAGCCGACCACGCTCGCCGGCGTGGTGTTCGTGATCACCCGGTCCGTTGAGGAAGGCGTCGCCACGATGGGCTTCCAGGGCACGGTGATTCCGCAACCGACTCGCGGCTCCCCCTTTGGGAGCCCGTTCCCGCCCGGCCCGACCGGAGGATGGTTCCCGCGGCCCATACACTTCCAACCGCAGGTCGCCGTGCGCGTGGACACGCAGGGGCGGGTCGTGCAGGAGTTCAGCTTCGACACGGATCTGCCGGCGCCTTTCGGCAGCCTGCCCGCCCTGTTCTTCGAGCCGTTACCTCCGTCGGCTCCCGGCGAATGGAGCACCCGGGCTGAGTCGTGGATCCCCGACGAGACACCGCCTCTGGCTGCGGGCCGCGGGCCCGAACGCTTCGTTCCCTACTACGGCGGTTACCCAGGCCGACCGGCCGCCCGGTTGGCCGTCCACCGCACCGTCCACGGGTGCGTCACGGATTCCACCGACACCACCACCACGTGGACCACATCCGTCGAACTGACATCGCTCCTCCTGACTGACGCCAGCCCGCGGTTGCAGGCCTCCGCCGAAGGGACGGTCGTGTTCGACCGCGCACGGGGCCAGGTGCGGGAGGTTCGGCTTCAAGCCCTGTCCACGGTCACCACCCCGACCCTGACCCAACGTCGGCCGATGACCCTCGCGGTGCGCTTGCTCGAGGGCGGTGAACTCGGCGAGGCCCTGGAAGCTCTGAAGCCGCGCCCGGACGAACCGCCGCCGCCGATCACGGCCGACGAATTGACGCCGTTGCTCCGGGATGCCGAGGTTCCTGACGAGACCCGCCGCGTCACGGCTCTGAACCGGTTGCAGAGCGCCAAGGTCGAGAGCCCGACGCCCGAGTTGCTGGCATTGGCCGTGCGGTTGGCGCAGTCCGCCGACTACACGGCCCGGGCTACCGGGGCCAGCCTCCTGGGCCGCTACGGCACCGCCGCCGAACTGCCGGCCATGCTGAGGCTCTTGCAGTGGTCCCAGCCGGGCGAACACCAAGGAGTCCTCGAGCGCGTCGGGTCCCTCGAAGACCCCCGGGCCATCGTGCCTTTGGTGGACCTGGTCGCCCGGGCGAGTGGGAACAGCCACGCCGTGCTGGGCGTGCTGAAACGGTTCGGAGCCGCCGCCGAACCCGCGGTGCTGGCCCTGCTCGAACAGCGTCACGCGGAGACCCGTCGTCAGGCCTGCGAACTGCTGGGTGAGATCGGCACCGCCCAGAGCGTCGAGCCGCTGCGCCGGCAGATGCTCGAGCCGGATCAGCAGGTCAGCCAGGCCGCGACCACTGCTTTGCGCGCGGTGTCCCAACGGCTGACGGAACCGACAGTCGAGCCGCGAGGGGAACCGTAGCCCGAGAGTTGGTTGGCAGGGCCAGCGGCCGCGGGACACGGCACACAAAGCGGCGCTCAAGCGCGACGCACTCTCCAGACGCTGACGCGCGGCCTGCTCCACCGCGCAAGACCGGCGTGTCCGGCGGTGTAATCGCTTAAGGTTCAATAAATCCACGGATAAGCTCTTGCCCATCCAACGCGTTTCCGCTATGCACCCGGTCCGTCCTCAACCGCGCGCGCGTCGCTGCCGGTCGCATGCCGCGGGCGAGGTGCCCAGTACCGGATGACGGCAACCCTGAACCCGACCACGCCCGAGGCCGACCCGCGCACGCTGCGCCGGGTGATCCTCGCGTCCTCGGTGGGAACGCTCTTCGAGTGGTACGATTTCTATCTCTACGGAAGCCTGGCGGTGTTCTTCGGCAGCAAGTTCTTCCCGCCGGGGAATGAAACCGCGCAGTTGCTTGCCAGCCTCGCCACGTTCGGCGCCGGCTTCGGTGTGCGACCCCTGGGCGCGCTCGTCTTCGGTTACCTCGGCGACCTGGTGGGCCGCAAGTACACGTTTCTGCTCACCATGGCCACGATGGGCCTGGCGACGGCCCTGGTGGGGCTGCTGCCGACCTACGAGCAGTGGGGGTTGGCGGCCACGGTCATCCTGGTGCTGTTGCGTCTGCTGCAGGGGCTCGCCCTGGGCGGGGAATACGGCGGCGCCGCCACCTACGTGGCGGAGCACGTGCCCGACGACCGGCGAGGTTACTACACGAGCTTCCTCCAGACCACGGCGAGCCTGGGGTTCTTCCTCAGCATGGGGGTGATCGGCACCACGCGACTGGTCTGGGGTGAAACGGCCTTTCAGTCGGGCGGCGGTCAAGGGGTGCTCGCAGTCGCAGGCTGGCGAATTCCCTTCCTGGTGTCCTTTGCCCTGCTGGGCGTCAGCCTTTATATCCGCCTGAAGATGCAGGAGAGCCCGCTCTTCACGAAGCTGAAGCAGACGGGGCGGGTGTCGACCAACCCGCTGCGGGAGAGTTTCACGCACCCGGTGAACCTGCGTTATGTGCTGCTGGCCTTGTTCGGCGCCACGGCTGGCCAGGGCGTGGTGTGGTACACCGGCCAGTTCTACGCCCTGACGTTTCTGCAGACGACGCTCAAGGTGCACTGGCTCCCGGCCTTCCTGATACTCTCGATTGCCCTGGCGGTCGGGACGCCGTTCTTCCTGCTGTTCGGTCATCTGTCCGACCGTGTGGGTCGCAAGCGGATCATGTTGCTGGGCTGCTTCCTGGCCGCCGCAACGTATGTGCCGCTGTACATGGGCATGCGGTACTTCACACCGCAGGTGCCGGCCGGTCAGACCGCGGTGATGCTGGCGGATTTCCCGGTCGGACACCTGCTCGCGATGATCGGTTTGGTCTGGGTGCAAATCCTCTACGTCACGATGGTCTACGGGCCGATCGCAGCGTTTCTGGTCGAGCTGTTTCCGACGCGCATCCGGTACACGTCCATGTCGTTGCCATACCATCTGGGCAACGGCTGGTTCGGGGGCTTTCTGCCGCTGATCGCCACGGCGGTGGCCGCTTCGGACGCGACCCGGGAAGCCTTTGGGGCGGGCGCCATCTATGCGGGGCTCATCTATCCGATGGCCGTGGCGTTGATCACGCTGGTGGTCGGTGGGTTGTTCATCCGCGAAACCCGCGGGCACCGTATCGACACAGCGATCCCGGTCTCGCTCGGATCCGAGAAGGCCTTCGACTGGGGCGCGGTGCTGCTTGGCCTGGCGTTGGGCTTGGTGGTCCTGCTGGCGTTCGGACAGGGTTTCTGGACGGCGCTGATCGGTGCGGCCGGCCTGTTTGCCCTGCCCACGATCTTCTTCCGACTCGAGTTTCCACGTTACCGGGCCCTGCTGACGGTGCTGGGGTGTTTGGCCCTGACGGCCGCGGTCTCCTGGGTTCTCCATCCCTTGTTCGTCGCCCGCGGCGGCATGTTCCGTTTCTTCGCGAACACCCTCCCGCTCGGCATCTACACCGGCGTGCTGGCCTTGGCCTACTGGCTGGGGCGCCCGAAGGCGACCGCGGCGGACCGCCCGCCGGAGATCCGATGACGCCCTTCGCCCTTCGCCCTTCGCCCTTCGCCCTTCGCCCTTCGCCCTTCAGACTTCCCCCCCCTCCGGCGCCGGTTACCAGTACCAGTCCGAGCCCATGCCGGCTTCGGAGCGGACGCTGCGCACGCCTTCAACGCCCCGGGCCAGGCGCGGGATTAGTTCGACGGCTTCGGCGGTGCCTACGTTCCCCGTGATGAGCACTTCGCCGTCGTGGGCCGTCACCTGGATGCCGGCGCTGCGCGAGGCCGGGTTCTTGGCCAGGGCGGCCCAGACCCGGGAAGCCAACCGCGAGTCCTCGAACTGCCGGCGACTTTCAGCCGTGGGGGCAAATTCCGGGGCTTCGGACAACCGGGCGATGACAGCCGAGGCGGTGGCCACGCCGATCGGGCCCAGGTTCAACGTCAGGTGGTATTGGGTGGGGTCATCCCATTCCACACCGTACAGCGCGCGAGCCCATCGCCGGCGTTCCTCATCCACCTGACGGATATGGGCCAGGGCCTTCTCGCGGGTCAGGCCGGCCTGTTTCATAGCGGCCTGGATGCGGTACTCGAGATCGGCGGTCACGCGCACCCGGAGCACATGCGCGATGCCAGCGAGGAGGAGGTGGCCGACGTGGCCGTGATAAACCAGGTTCCCGTCCCGGGCCTGCTCCAGCAACACCGCGGTGAGGCACTTGACGTACGCCATCCGCTTGCCGGGCATCTGCTCCCAGTACCGCGGCGACTCGTTGAGCGCCTGGCGCAGCTCGCCCTCGACAATGCCGTAATCACTGGCGGCCCGTGCCAGGATATCCTCGCGGCTCAGGCAAGGGTGCCCCAACTGGTCAGCGAGCGCCGCTGCGACGGCACTGCCGCCGGCAAACGATCCGCGACTGATGGTGATGATCGCCATAGCGTGTGTCTGATCTGGGATTGGCTGGACGGCAACGTAGGGAAACCCCCGCGGCCGGACAAGGGGAAACCGGAGCCAAGGAGAGGTGCCGAGGCGGGCCAGGAGGATTCCTGCCCCAGCGCGGGTGCGCAGGAGCGTGTGAAGTGCGCCGTCCTCGCGCGGCACTCGGCGTGGCCGTGATGGCGAGCGCCCGCAAGTCCGGGCGAGCTTGAGGGAGACGGAGATCGGTCCCCCGCCTTGCGGATCCCGTGGGTGAGAATCTTAATTCTTAAGGGCTGACCCCGGAGTTCATTCCCATTCCCCGAGCGCTTCCACATGCGCCGCGGAACCGTCCCGCAGCCAGCCGTCGAGCTGCGCCTGGTCCTTGAGCTGCTGACCGCGCTGGCGCAACACCGCGACGTACCGGGTCTCCAGCTCCGGCAGGATGGTCATGTCCACCCAGAGCTTCTCGAACTGGGTCACCGGAAAAACGTCTTCCTGACCGTGCCCCCAACGCTTCTTCACGTCCTTGAGCGTGATGTACGTGGGCATGCGCGCCGCCAACGCCCGGATCCCCGCCAGCACCTTGCCCTCGTCCGTCAGGTCGGCGCGGGTCAGGCCGAAGGCGGCCAACACCCGGTCCAGCTCCAGCCAGCAGGTGTTCGAGTTGTAGTAGGTGAGCCGGAACTCGTCCTCCTCGCGCGGCATGGCCAACCCCTCCACCAGCCGCACCTGGCCATTGACCCGGGCCAGTCCCCCACCCCGGTCCTCCAGCCGGCGAGTGATCACCTCGAAGGTCAACGCCGCCCCACTGAGCGCATGCGCCCCGAGGAGGGTCGGGTCCACCGACGCGCCCAGGGTATCGATGTTGTGCAGCATCAGGTATTTCAACTGCGGCCGCTCGGCGAGCAACCGGGCCAGGACACCGTTCCGAATCAGATTGGGGAACTCATACCAGTGGCCCACGGGGTGCAGACACTGCAGCGGCACGTTGTCGGTGTAGTCGCTGGCTTCCCCGGCGCTGCGGGCCCAACCCATCAGCGCCTGCCGCAGGCTGTCGCGCACCTTCTGCTGCTGTTCGTCCAGGACTTGCTGCGGCATCTCCTCCCACAGAAACCGCAGGTCGCGCAGGGTCGGAACCAGACGCAGTCCGATGGCCCGGCCGGGCGAAAGCCGCACCGGTCCTTCGTAACCGTAGTTCTGATGCCGGGCCAGCATGTCCGCGATGGGGTCATGCGTCAGGTAGCTGGTCGAGATCAGGTGCGGCAACCACGCACCCGCCGCGCGCGAAACTCGGCGGCTCTTTGCCAGGTGAGCCTCGAGGAACGTCCGGTGCCGACCCGCCAGCCGGGCAAACGGGTGCAGGCCCTTGACCACCCCCGCGCCCTGGGTCCAGCGTGAACCAGCCCCGGCGGCCAGCGTGAAAACGGCCACTTCACCACGGGCCAGCGACTCCAGACCCACCCGCCGGAATTCCGCCGCTTCTGCCGCCCCGCTCGCTCCGTCCTGGACATCGCCGGGCCGGACATCTTCGATCACGGCGTCGGCGCGCAGGCGATTCTGCGCCAGACCGATCCGGCCCTCCTTCAGGTCGGCCCGGATCTGCTCATGTTGGGGACGATCGAAACCGAGCGCCTCGAGCAATTGCGGCAAGGACCGGCCGTCTTCTCCGTCCGTCTTCGCGCGGGGCAACATGACGTCGAACAGCGTCTGCACCATGCCGCGCAGCTCCTCCTTCGTGCGGCAGGCCATGCCGAACTTGTCCAGCTCGGCGCGTCGGGGCGCGGGCAGCGCATGCCGGTCCTGACGCAGCAGGGCGGGGACGGTCAGCGCATAGTAGCCCGCCGGCATCAGGCTGCTCTCACCCGCCAGCAGGTCCGCCCACGTGCCGCGCTCGTTGAGGGCGAAGTCGTACACGACCGGTTCCATGGCAAAGGGCAAGGCGTGCTGGAGTTCGCGCTTGGCTTCACGCATCAGTTCCCCCAGGCGAGCGCGGGCCTCGTCCCGGCGCTGCGGGGCAAAGATGAAACCCATGCCGCCGCCGCTCATGCCACCCAGCATCCAGAAACCCCAGAAATCGTCGCCGAACGCGGCCGCCGTGCGCTCGATCAAGGTCTCGGTGAAGTGATTCGACGACCAGGGGATGATGGTCTGCAGGGGCTCGTGGAAGTTCCGGGTCGTGGCGGCTCCGAGCCGGCGGATGTCCGCCGCGCGCAGGGCGCCGAGGATCTCGTCCAGGAGGCCGAGCAACGTCGACCGGGCCTGCCACTCGGCCTCGCAGCGGAGGAGGTACTTCTCGGTGACCATCTCGAGGATGGGCCCCACGTTCTGGGCCAGGCCGCCGTGCACGAGCACCAGGCTGTCCTGCAACCGGCGGCGGGCGGTGGCCGGGACATCCGACTCCGCAAGCAGCCGGTGGGTGGGCAGCAAACGTCCGCGGCTGATGCCGAATTCCGGATCGCCTTCGGCCGCCAGCGCGCCTTCAATGAGCTTCAGCCCGGGCCAGACGCCACCCGAGTCCTGCCAGCCGCCACCGCTGCCGCCCAGCCATTCACCGAGGAGCGCCCGCGCCAACACGAGGCGGCGTTCGGATTCCTGCAGAGCGCCGGTGAGCGAGGCCGCCTGGCCCGTGGCCCGCATGCAGACCGATACCAGCGCCGCCAGCAGGCTTGTCGAGACCGCCAGGCGCGAGCCCTTGGGGATGTTCTGGACCCGGCTGACCAATTCCAAGCCACGACCCGGTCCGGCCATGCGAGCGAGGAGGTCAGGCAGGCTCTGGCCGCTGCCTTCAATCCCCGGCGGCACCAGACCGCTGGCAATCACCGCCGCCTTGAGCAGGCCGAGGTAATCCTTTGCGAAATCAAAAACCTCACCGAGGCTGACCAGATCCGCCGTACAACCCAGGTCCACGCTGGTGAGCCGGAGCAGCGGTTCGTCGATCACCCGCAGATAAGCCTCGACCGGCGGTCGCGGCTGGGCATCCCGACCGTGCACCCCCAGGTCGATCGAGGCGTTGAGCACTTTCGCGCCTTCGGGATAGTCCATTCCCAGAAAGAAGATGTCGCTCCAGCCGCAATGCGTGAGGTCCATCCGCACAGGCGTCGATTCGCGCAAGATCGGGTAGGTGCCGTCGGGGCCCAGGCGCAGCAACTCCGGTCGCAGGCGCAAGGGTTGATCGAGCGGATGCCCGACCCGGAACATCCACTGGTTGCCCCGCACCGTGCGGACGCTGCGCCTTACCTGGTCGGCCAACGTCTGGAATCCCAGCCGGTGGTACGCCGCCGCCAACGCACTCGACACCCCGTCGCTCGGGCCTTCCCGCGCCTGCACCGCCAGGAAGGCGTCGATGGCCTCCTCGAATCGCCGGTTTAAGAGGTGGACGAAACCGGGGAACGGAACGAGGCCGTGCCCAGGCCGTTGCCCGGACGACGCGTCCAGTCGGGCGGGCAGATGGAACCGGTGCACGGCATACAGGAAGAACAGGGCGCGCACCCGCTCATAGAGGTTCTCGTGCCGACGCCGGAAGGCATCCAGGGCGGCGCATTCCTCGAGCAACTCGGCCACCGACAGCCGGGCACACAGCGCGTCCAGGGAACGGTTGCGGATCGCCGGATCCGTCGCCGTGATAAGGGACAGAAGTTGGCTCATGAGAAGGGGCGGTGCGGGAGGGAGAAGCCTCGGCGCGAGGGAACGGGATCGGCGCTATTTGGGCCGCGTGGCGAGCAGTTCGACCAGGCCCGCGAGGACTTCCGCGCGGTCCCGTCCCTCGAGGGCGAGCGCCAGTTGCGCCGTCAACAACCCGTACTTCACCCCGATGTCATAGCGACGCCCGGAAAGCTCCGCGGCCAGATAGCGCTCGCGCCGGGCCAGTCGGGCCAGGGCCGGGCTCAGTGGCAGGCGCGGGGCGTCGGGCGTTTGGCCATCCGCCTCGGTCAGCAGGTCCATGACCGTGGGCGGGAGAACGTGCATCCCGAAGAAGCACAGGTAGTGACCGGCGCGGAGGCCCGGCACGATGAGGGTCTGCTCGGCCTCCGTCGGCGTGGGTTTCTCGATTACCTCCGTGATTTCGTAAAGGCCCTGACGTCCCGCCACGAGTCGGCCCCCCACCGCGCCATAGTAAGGTAGCTTGCTCTCGTGCGTGGGTTGCACCGCCGAGACTGCCGCCTGCTCGGCGTTGGCGATCGCGACCAACTGGGCGGCGCAGCGGCGTTCGCCGCCGCTCACATAAAGGTGATCGCCCACCAGCAACAGGAAGGGGTGGCGGCCCACGAAATCCCGGGCGCAGAGGACCGCGTGCCCGTAGCCGCGGGGTGTGGTCTGCGCCAGAAAGGTCAGGCGACTGGCGTGCGGGCCGGCCGCCGCCCGGTAGGCCGGTTCATCGCCCGGGGAAACCACCACGCCCACCTCGCCGATGTTCGCCTCGGCGATCTCTTCGAGAAGGATGGCGAGGGCGGCCTTGGTCTGGCCGTCCGTATCCACCACGGACTGCAGCGGCAGGGTCCTTTGGTTCTGGCCGGCGGCCGTGATGACAGCTTTCAGGACTTCCATGGGAATGCGTGGTTCGGGCCGGCTCACCGCCCGGGCGGCGCGGTCACCCACCCGCCCGGCCCGGGGCACCGGATGGCCGGCAGCTTAGCCCGGCTTTCCTGGTTAACACAAGGCCACCCCGAATCCCGGACGGATGTCGGCTATCTGCGTAGATCTGCCACCCGGTTTTGGGCCAGGCCTCGGCCAGCGTCTTCAGAAAGCGCTGCCGGTCCGGGTCGGCCGGCAGCAAGGGACTATCCGATAGCTGAGACTCGATGTCCGACGAGCCCCCCTCCGACCTCCCTCTGTGTCCCTCGCGCCTCTGTGGTTCCAAACCAAGCCGTTCCACCACAGAGACCCGAGGGACACAGAGGGTGCCGAGACGGGAAGGCCGCCGAAGGCCGCGGTGCCGGAATCTGAACGGGCGCCTCAGCGGCGGGAACCGCCCGTCACGAGCCATCCCAACCTCCTGTTCACCAACGCATCAGACCCGGAACCTCTCCGCTGAAACGGCTCGTGCGTTCCCCCTTACCCCGTCCTCCGTCCCGCTCCCTCCTGACACGTCCCATCACGCCTTCGCCCCCGCCCCACTCCGCTCAGCCAGCCGGCCGGGAGGCAGCCACAAATGTCAAATGTCAATGTTTGACCCCATTGTCTTCTTTCCCGACACAAGCTACTGGCTGGCGATGCGCTGCGTCGCCGACAGTCGCTCATGACGCGTGGCACGGTTCCACCTAGACATCAGGCGCCTGTCTGATCTGGTCGCCCTGGACCCATTCGAACTGTTGAACGCTGCGGCAGATGGCGCACCACCCCCGGCTCGAACGAACGGGGCACGACAATCATCGCCGCCCTGGGCGAGGAACTGCCTGGGGTTACTACGGTTGGCGATCCTCGACTGGCGCGACAGGCTGCGGACTTGCCGGGAATTGTCGGCGACCCACGGGTATGAGCTCGCGATGCGGTCGGGCGACGTAGTGCATATCGCGGTGGCCGCTGCAGGGTGCAGACCTGTTTGTGACTGCAGACGCAGACCAGCACGCGCTGGCTGGGGCAGCCAGGTTGCACGATACTGGTCGGTGGCTCAGGCTACAGGTTCTTCACGGAGCGAAGAACTCAACGGGTCGAGGTGAGCGGGGATGAAGCTCGCTTCACCAGGGCGGTCCCCAGACCGGACCCCGGGCCGCGCGTCAGCGCGCCGTCCTCTGTGTCCCTCGCGCCTCTGTGGTTTCAAGCCAAGCCGTTCCACCACAGAGACTCGAGGGACACAGCGGGTGCTGAGACGGGAAAGCCGTGGAAGGCCGCGGGGTGTGGTCTGCGCCAGTAAGGTCAGGCGGTTGGCGGGCGGGCCGGCCGCCGCCCGGTAGGCGAAGGCTCCCGCCCGGGAAGGTGGATTGGAGATCCGGCAGGGCCTTCCCTGCAGAAGTCCGCTCGGCCAAGCAGTCATGACGCGCGTCCTCACACGCACATCGTTGCTGTGCAATGTTCCAGCGATTTTGACTTGGCCTGGTCCGTCGACCGCCGGCATGGTGATTCCTGTGTGAAATGGCTCCAGCACCGAGGTGTGGTGGATGAACCGAGGTGGACTTGATCTCGCCCCCTTGGCCCATTGATCTCGCCCCCTTGGCCCATTGATCTCGCCCCCTTGGCCCATGAGACTGCACGCCCGGACGCAAGGGCTGAGATGACTGCGACGGACACCATGGGATCGAGGCGCAAGCGGGCGCTGTTTCGAGCCTTGGCCATTTGCGTGAGCCTCGGCGCCGCTCTGCTGGGGGCGGAACTGTTCCTGCGGTGGCGCCAGCACACGATCGCGGGCAGCGAGCACCTGGACGCGGGGTTTATCCGTTACGATCCTGTTCTTGGCTGGCGGCTCACGCCCGCCTGGACGGGCCGGCACCAACACTACGACTTCGACGTCCATTACACGATCAAGACTGACGGCTTCCGCTTCGACCCTGCCCAACCCAAAGACCGGCGTGGCCGCTTGATCGCCGTCGTAGGGGACAGCTTCACCTTCGGTCTCGGGGTGGAGGACGATCAGACGTTCGTCAGTCTCCTGAACCGCGACGGCACCAATACCTTCGTCAACCTCTCGGTTCCCGGCTTCAGCACCGACCAGCAGGCGCTCCTGATCGAGGAGACTCTGCCGAGCCTCCGCCCGGACGAAGTGTGGCTGGTGGTCTATGTGGGGAACGATCTCCTCGACAACCAGTACTCCCGGCCGCTGCAACTCAACATGGCCAAGCCGCTCTTCGAGTTGGGACCGGACGGGCCTGTCCTGCGGAATGTCCCCGTCCCGCGATCCGGCCAACCGCTTCGCCCGCCGCCAGCGGATCTCGCTGCCGCAGTGCTTGGCGACGCGCCCCAGCGATCAAGCCGATGGGAGCGTGTCCTGGATCGGTTCGCCCTTGGCCGTCTCCTCCGCGACACGCTTGTTTCGCCCGAGGATCGCTCGGCCGAATTCCCCGAGCGTTTTCGGCCGGCGATGCATCTCTTTGCTGCTCTCCTGGACCGGATCCGACAGCACAGTGGCAAGGCCCGAGCGGAGTTGAAGATCCTGGTCCTAGCTGGTCGATCTTTCGTCGAAGAGCCGGGATCGCTCTCCTCGCAGTACCAGCAGTTCGGCGCGACCGAGGTCCTGGCCGCCGGCCGGAAACTCTCGCTTCCAAGCTGGGACCTCGCCTCGATGCTTCGTCACGAACAGCAGACTTCACCCCGGCGTTTGTACTTCCGCCACGACGGACACCTGACCTTCGAGGGCCACTCGATTGTCAAGGAGTGGTTGCTTGAGCGGCCTGGCGCGAGTCCCGCGGAACCGCTCCGTCGATGATGCGCTGACATCTGCCAGCGCCCGAGTGGCGGGGATGCGGTCCCGGTGTCTGCCTGGCCGACACTCTCAAGGCCCGGGCCCGTGGAACAATCTATCAGACTTGTGCGCAAGTAGTTAGTGGCTGAAACAATGGCCAGCCCTGCGGCTTGCTCCACCACCAGCCGTCAAGAAGCCTTACACTCCGACTGATCGCTGCGCCTATGTGCTCGGGACCAAACAATTGAAGACAAACTATAATCCATTGTTGGACAACACGATACACCAGCATATCCAACCTCGGCATGGCACGTGCTATAGGCTATAGAATCTGGGGAGGGCTGTCGGTGTGCGGCTAGTGGCTGTTGCACGACCCACCCAAGGAGCAAGAAGGAAGCGGCTACAGACTATGAAACAAACGAGGAGAATTGTTGGTTGGGGGACCGTCGCCTGCGCCGTTCTGGCAGGCCAGGCTTGGGGGACAAACATTACCGTGCCGGACTTCAATGGACCGGTAGGCGCGCCGATCAACGACGGGAAACCGTACGGATGGGATGGCGGACCGGGCAAGGGAGGCACTGGCGGCGTGGGCTTCGAGGACAACGAGGTCGAGGTGGGCCCCAGCTACAGCCCGTTGGTCTACCAGGGCCAGAAATGGGATCTCGAGGCGTTCGCCTTGACCGACCAACCCAAGAACGGCGCGGCCAGACAGTTGTTCGTCATCGGGGGTTTCGACTTCGAAAACGGCGAGGTCAACGGCGCACCCGGAGATCTTTTCATCAAGATCGGCGGCAACGCGGCTTACAACCCAACAGGTGGCAGCCCGGGTATCGTCAAGAACGGCGTGGCGGCCACCGGGTATTCAACACCGTACGACTTCGACTACGTCGTCCGGTTGGCCGATAGCCTCGCCGGACCCACGGTCAAGGTCTACCAGCTTACCGCCGACAGCCGCATCGACACCGTCCAGAACGACTCGTTTGGATCCAACCCCTGGAAGCTGACCAGCACCGGCCAGACCTACCCGGAAGGAGGCGTCACAAAGACTCAGTGGTCGGCGGTGTATGATGCTGCCCTGACCTACTCTTTCGGGCTCACTTCCGACCAGGTAGGGACCCTGACCGGCGTGACCGGCCTGCTCGCCGACAATCGTACGAGCGACAACTACTACACCAGCGGGGTCCGCTGGGCTTCGGAGTCCACCACCCACAACGTGATCCAGCTAGAGCTGTCCTTCCTCGGCGACATCCCGGTGGGCGAAGAAGTGTGGTTCAGCTACACCATGCAGTGCGGCAACGACATGATGAAGGGCAGCTCGGATGACGGTTTCCGCGTCCCCGATGGCGGGACGACTCTCGCGCTGTTGGGCATCGGCTTCGCGGGACTCGGTCTGCTGCGACGCACGCAGTGCCGAGCCTAGCCGCTCGGTCAACCCCTCTCGATACCGGCCCGCTGGAGCACCCGGCGGGCCTTATGGCTTCTACGCGCAGGAACGTTGGCCGGCCAGTTGTCGGACCCTTTGACCGCCGGATTCTGCGGGACGCACTCGACTCGACGCGCGTTGATGCTCGGCCGCCCCCGAATCCTTCCGGAGCCCACGAAGGCCACGCAACCCCGAGGTCACAGACTCTCCCATAGCTGGGTGACCCCTTTGCTGTGGACTTGACCGACACGGTTGTCTGACACACGCTGCAGCCATGAAGACCGTGTCCCAGAGGGACTTCTTCCGGACGCCCGCCCTGGTCAACTCGTTACCGCCTGGGGACGCATTGGCGGTGTTGAAGGACGGGCAGACGAGCTTCCTGGCCCTGAAACCGGGTACGCGGCCGCAGCATTCCACACAGGACCTGATCCGGTTGGCAGAGTCTGTACCCGGCCCGCGCCGGTCGTTTGACGGTGTGGCGCTCCTCAGGGAACTGCGATGAACTGGGCGGATGTGCAGAGTGTGTATCCCGACACAAGCTACTGGCTGGCGATGCGTTGCGTCGCCGACAGTCGCCATGACGCGTGGGCAGGGTTCCACCCGAACATCGAACACGCCCGTCTGATCTGGTCGCCCTGGACCCATTTCGAACTGTTGAACGCGCTGCGGCAATTGACGCGCACCACCCCCCCGGCTCTCGAACGAACCGGGGCACGACAGATCATCGCCGCCCTGGAGCGGGAACTCGCCCGGGGTTACTACGATTTGGCGATCCTCGACTGGCGCGACGAGTTGCGGACTTGCCGGGAACTGTCGGCGACCCATGGGTATGAGCTCGCGATGCGGTCGGGCGACGTGGTGCATGTCGCGGTGGCCAAGCTGCAGGGTGCTGACCTGTTTGTGACCTGCGACGCGGACCAACACGCGCTGGCTGAGGCAGCCGGGTTGCGCACGATACTCGTCGGTGGCGAGCAGTGACAGGTTCCTGACGGATCGAAGAAGTCAATGAGGTCGGGGTGAAGCCCCAGGGGATGAAGGTCCCTTCACCAGGGCGGTTCCCGGACCGGACCCCGGGCCTCGTGTCGGCGTGCGGCCCTCTGTGTCCCTCGCGCCTCTCTCGAATTCAGCGTTCAGGGATCGACATCTTCGACTCCCTCCAGGTCTCGCACCTGGGAAGGGTCGCTGCCGGAGGCAGTTCCTTGCTTTCGCGCTGCAACTCCTCAACCTCCTCGGTGACCAAAGCGCACAACTGTCGGTACGCCTCCTCCTCCGTGGCGCCGTGGCAGACCCCACCCCACGGGAACAAATCCGGGCAATAACCCACGTACAGCCCGTCGGGCTCTTCCCACCTCACGAATTTCAGATACCGGTCTTGCGCTTTCATTTGGAGGCCTCACGGAGGGCGTTTCCAACCTGCCTCTCTTGATAATGCTTGGCGTCGTCTCCGCTCTGGCCGCAAAGGACCACCGAGCCCGGCAAGTTCGGGTGCCGAAACTTGCGGTGCGAACCCTTGCCGCCACTCACGAGCACGTATCCAGCTCGTTCGAGGTCGGCCACCAACTCGCGGATCTTGCGGGGCACACGCAGTATCGTGCCACAACCCGCACCGGTTGCCAATCTCAAGGTTCGCTCCGCCGCGAGCCAACTGCTCCCCCGCCGCCACCGACTTCGCCACCGGCAGGGAACCCAGCCCGGGCTCAACCGCGACCTGACCTCACCGCTTCGTGAGCTGACCCATGGCCCCGACCGCTCCCTCGCCGGCCTCTCAGTGTGTGCCGGCCGACCTCCCTCTGTGTCCCTCGCGCCTCTGTGGTTCCAAGCCAAGCCGTTCCACCACAGAGACTCGAGAGACACAGAGGGTGCCGAGACGGGAAGGCCGCAGAAGGCCGCGGTGCCGCGGTCCGAACGGGCGCCTCACGGGAGGGAAGCGACCCTCGCGATCCCATCCCAACCTCCTGTTGCCCAACGCATCAGACCCGGAACCCCTCCGCTGAAACGACTCGTGCGTTCCCCCTCACCCCGTTCTCCGTCCCGCTCCCTCGCGACGCGTCCCATCACGCCTTCACCCCCGCCCCACTCCGCTCAGCCAGCCGGCCGGGAGGCAGCCACAAATGTCAAATGTCAATGTTTGACCCCATTGTCCTTTTTCCCTCGAGGTGTTCGAGTTCGTCGCGCCCCTGGACCCCTTGACGATGCTCCGTACCCCCTCCACCTTCGGCTCATGACGCTTCAGATTGCCGACTTGGAACACTTCGGCCAAACCGCTCTGCTGGAGTTTGACCGCGAGCTCGCCCGGCGGACACCGTCCGATGAAGCCGAGTTCGAGCGCCAGGCGCAGCGGTTGGAAGCCAAGCTGGAACAGCTCTATGCCCTGGCCGCGACGATGGCGCAACGCGAGGCCAACCTCCCAGGCGTCGTGGCCATCTGGGCCGGAGTGGTTGGCGTCTGCGACCAGATGGCCAAAGCCCTGGCGGCCTCACCGCATACCGCGCGCCGCTCGGAGAGCTACGATCGCATCCTGGACATCCGCAACCTGTGCGAGGAAAACCGGGCCTTGCACGCATGATCGCTCGGGAACAGCTTGCGGTCGTGGCGGAGCTTTACGACCGTTACCAGCACTCGTTGCGCCCCCCTGGCCCCGGAGCGAGCCGAGGCGGGTCGGGCGTTCAACGCCCTCCTCGAACGCCTCCACGCCGCGCACGCGCCTGACGTTGCGTTCGATGACTTTCGCCGCGAGACCATCGTGCGCTGTCGGGAGTACCTGCGCCGGAACCGCGCGCCGTGAGCTCTGGCCGGCTCACACCGTGGGCGGACCGGCTCAACCACGTCGATCATTGACGCCGACCAGCCTGAAGGCGGCGGCCTTCACGCGATCGCATCTACCCGCAGGTCACCATTCGAAGCCAGTGATGATGGGCAGATGGGACGGCAATCCGAAGGTGTGACCAGCGTCGGTTGGAACAGCGGGGCGACTGTTCACCTCGCCCGACTGGTTTGCCCTTGTCCTCCCGCGGCTGAACCTCCCCCCTCCTGCCATCCGTGGCATCCGTGCCATCCGCGGTCCAATGCCGGGGCGGTTCTCGATGTCCGACGGGTCACCGTCCGACCTCCCTCTGTGTCTCTCGCGCCTCTGTGGTTCCAAGCCAAGCCGTTCCACCACAGAGACTCGAGGGACACAGAGGGGACCGAAACGGGAAGGACGCGAAAAGCCGCCGTGCCGCGGTCCGAGCGCGCGCCTCACCCGAGCGAACCGCCCCTCGCGATCCCATCCCAACCTCCTGTTCACCAACGCATCAGACCCCGAACGGCTCCGCTGAAACGGCTCGTGCGTTCCCCCTTACACCGTCCTCCGTGCCGCTCCCTCCTGACGCGTCCCATCACGCCTTAACCCCCGCCCCACTCCCTCCGCTCAGCCAGCCGGTCGGGAGGCAGCCACAAATGTCAGATGTACCGATCTGACCCTATAGGTTCAGCCCGATGAGCTCTTCAGCCAGAGGCCCAGTGCCGCCCGGACCTCGGCAAGCACGCGAGCATCCACCTGCCCGGCCCGGCGCACAAACTCGACCCATTTCACCGGCTGCACTCACCTGGCTGCGGGCTGGCCTTCATGCAGCTCGTCGAAGAGTTCTGCCCGGCGTCGCGCTGGTCCCACGACCTCGTCCTCGGGACTGTCTGCCGTCAACGGAAAGGGAATGCTCCGCCGCTTGACCATCTGCACAAACAGCAACCGGACCACTTCACCCGGCGTCGTCCCCATCTCGGCCGCGACCCGCTGAGCGGCTTCCATCAAGCCACGGTCTATTCGGCACCTGAATACCTCGGACATGTCTCAATTGTGCCTCGACACTGCAGCCTGTCAACCGCCCTTCCCCCTACCCGATCCGCAAGCAGCGCTGGGGTCAGTCCCTGAAACCTGAATCTCGAGCGCGACGAAGCGCAGGAGTAACGGGGGACCGACGAGCCCTTCCAGAAGAGACGCTCCGGATCTGATGCGTTGGGCAACAGTAAGTTGGGATGGGCCGCGAGGCAGCGACAAATGTCAAATGTCAATGTTTGACCCCATGGTCTTCTCAGTTCGAAGCCAGTGATGGTGGGCAACTGGGACGGCAATCCGAAGGTGTGCCCAGCGTCGGTTGGAACAGCGGGGCGCCCGTTCACCTCGCCGGACTGCTTTACCCTTGTCCTCCCGCGGCTGAACCTCCCCCCTCCTGCCATCCGTGGCATCCGTGCCATCCGCGGTCCAACGCCGGGGACGTCCTGGACGGCCGAGGGGTCCCCCTCCGACCTCCCTCTGTGTCCCTCGCGCCTCTGTGGTTCCAAACGAAGCGGTTGCACCACAGAGACTCGAGGGACACAGAGGGTGCTGAGACGGGAAGGCCGCGGTGCCGCGGGGGACAGGGATGGCGCGGAGGCGGGTCGAAAGGTGATGCGGGCCAGCCGCAGTGCCAAAGGCTCTGGCGTGGCCCGGTGGACAGGCATCGCCTCATCGGGGGTGGTTCCGCGCCCGTTGCCTCGGCGTCCTCGCCTCCGCTGACCCTGCTCCCACATGCTCACCCAGGCGAACCGGCGGCGTTAGCAACGGACTCTCCCATAGCTGGGACTTTACGGGCGTGCAGGGGACTTGAACCCAAGTGTGTGTGCCCTGCTGTGCGCACACGCAAAAAGGGCCGGAAAGCTCCGGCCCTCGAGAGAGTCTTATGCTTGTTCCCCCTAAGCCTTACGCCGTCAGTTTCCGACGCAGCCCGGCCAAACCGGCCAAACCAACTCCGAGCAGGGCCAACATGCTGCCGCTATCAGGCACGGAAGACGGGACATTCGGATTATGGCCGATGGCCCAGATGAGCTTGTCCCCCTCTCTGCCTTCAGCGACTTTGGTCAAGTCCAATTCGAAGCTGCCTGCAAGGACGAATCCGTCGTTGAGGTTCAAGCCGCCCGGATCAAGCAACGACCAGTTACCGATACCGGCGGCCGGTATTGAGAAGCTCCCCAGATTCTGACCCTCAAGGGATGACATCGTGAGCTCAGTGAACGTGGGGAAACTGACCCGGTCCCACATCTGGAAGTTGATATAGTTCACCGGGCCGCCGGTCACCGCGTCGGGTGCGCGACTGATCGTCACGTCGTAGCCGCCAGGAGTGCCAAGCTGACGAGGGCCAGTGCCGACCAATCGCAGGCTGACCAAGCCGGCGCCGTCATTCGCCAAGGGGTCGTACGTGATCGTGAAGCTGTTGTTTTCCGCCCAGTCGGCAAAGGCATAGGGACCAGGAACCTCCCCATTCACTTGATTCTGACCCGAGGTTCTCGTGGGCGACGCGTTAACCATCATCTCGTAATCGCTGATGGTGCTGTTAAAATTCCGCAGTCGTACGTCTGCAAGCCAGTCGGATGGCCCCGCTAGCTCACCAGTTTGGATCGTAATCGGGCCCCCCCACGCCGTTGGTGTCGCACCTGCACCGATTGCGGCCAAGCTCAGCCAAAACAATGTTCTTTTCATTCTGTTGTCGCTCCTTCGACTACCGTTTCTGTTGCGTTTCTGTTGCACGAGTCGTTCCTTACCGACTCCGCGCCTGGGCGGAGCACGCCACGTGCCGCGCTACGGGTACGTGGCAGCAACACAGCGGAATCTGCTGTGTTAGTAACTCTCCGATAAGGACTTGACGCCAGCGTTGCTTTCTTCTGACGCTCTCAAAAGCCAACGACAGCAGCGGAGACCTGTAAACCAAACCGACGGTCTTCGGAGCATAGGTCGGTGAATCCAATCGCTCCTTGGAAACCAACATATTGCTGATCAGTGTGTTACAGCATCGAAGCCTCTTCTGTCAGGAAGGGCGAATGGGTATTCGCCTTTCCGTGGACGCGGTCGGTCCCGGCTATTCACCATTCCTCATCTCCTTGAGCCGATCCGCCGTCGTGCGGCAGGCGGCCGAGTGATCTGCGGTGAAAGCGGAGCATGCGCGGTTCCAGGGACGACTGGCCCGGATCCAGGCACCATTCGGATCTGGCCCCGTGGGTCTTCATGATCATGAGCAGCTACGACGGAAACCCGAAAGTGTGACCAGCATCGCCCGGATCAACGGGGCGGCGGTTCACCTCGCCGGACTGGTTCGCCCGTGTCACCCCGCGGCTGAACCTCCCCTCTCTCGCCATCCGGGCCATCCGCGATCAGAGGCGGTTCCGGACCTGGACCGCGGATGGCCGGGATGCCACGGATGCGGCCAAGCGGTGATCGCGGGTCGGCCGCAGTGCCAGGGTTCGTGCTGTGGCCCGTTGGAGGGTCATCGCCTCACCGGCGTGGTTCCTCATCCGTTGGCTCGGCGTCTGCCCCTCCGACCTCCCTCTGTGTCCCTCGCGCCTCTGTGGTTCCAAGCCAAGCCATTCCACCACAGAGACTCGAGGGACACAGAGGGTGCCGAGACGGGAAGGCCGCGGAAGGCCGCGGTGCCGCGGTCCGAGCGCGCGCCTCACCCGAGCGAACCGCACCTCGCGAGCCCATCCCAACCTCCTGTTCACCAACGCATCAGACCCGCGACCCCTCCGCTGAAACGGCTCGTGCGTTCCCCCTTACACCGTCCTCCGTGCCGCTCCCTCCCTCCTGACACGGCCCACCCGCCTGCGCGCAGGATGGCTCGCACGCGTCTCGGCGAGCCGTTCTCTCTGGTCCCCCCCTCCTCCTCGCCCATACTCGTCACTCGCACGCGAAGCAGCGGTGCTACGAGCGCCCTACACCTCCGGATTGCCACGGTCGGAGGTGACGGCTACTACAGCCAGCGACCATTTGCGCCCTGTCCCCTACGACAGAAAGACCGCCGACCAAAGGTCGGCGGTCTGGTATCGGACCTCTTGAAGAGTTCGCAAGAGCTAGTTACGACGGCGGGCGATCAGGCCCAATCCGGCCAAGCCCACGCCCAGCATCGCGACGGTCAGGCCACCATCCGGGACGTTGTAATACACTTGGTCTTGGGCCCTCGTGCCATTAGCCTTGGTCATGTTCAACGCATAGACGTTGTACAACCATGCACCATCGGCTTTGGCCAGACCCTGTCCAAGCACCGCATCGCCGTCTCCAAAGTGTTGAGCTACGGCCACCATAAACTTGTTGGCCGGATTGTAGCTCTGCCCCTCATCCTCGAGCCACCAGATAGCGTTCTGCAGAAGCCCTGCATCGGCCTTCCGCTGAGCGTCTGTCCCCTCGAAGGCGTAGCTGGCAAGCGTCCCCGTAGCAAACTGGGAGTAAAGCCAACCAGTTCCTTTCGACAAGACATCGCCATCCGGTCCGACGCCGCCATAGATGGCCTTTGTGTTCACAACAACATTATACTCTGTTCGGTATTCGATGTATTCGGGAGGGCTCGTGGCTTCCAGACAAAAAGTCTGGAAAGTGTCAACGTTCCCGATTTCGCCAGCAGACTTACCTGAGGCTTTCGACGAATAGTCACTCAGGTCCAATCCCACCGCCTTAACCGTGAACTCCCCCCCGTTGCCGGTCTGGTAGCTTCCCCACGTCGACCCCGTAACGACCTGTGAGGCCGAAAGCGACCACGCTAACCCGGCCACCACCATGGTCCCCACAATCAATCTTCGTTGCATGTTCATCCTTCTGTTAGTTCTTTCTTGCTATGCCAAGACGGATGGTCAAGGAAGCAGCAAGCATGCCGATCGTCGAGCAGGCAATGGCAGCAGGCGATCCGCTTTGCCCATGTACTCCACGCATACTCCACAAGTTATTGTGAATAAGACTTTTATGAATATAGATTGGTGACAGTAGAATTTAGGTGACTCATCCATTGAATAATATCACTTACCGCTTGTTCTCGGCAGGTGTAAGCATTGCCGACGAGTACCGTTCAGGGCGAGCGACTCAGATTCATAAATATCTTTACCCCAACCTATTGCGATCCACACGGAGTGTGTAAATGGACCGTACGCCGACCGCCATAGGTTCTCAGCGAAGACTCATCTCTTTGTATATGAACGTCTTGGCACATGAAACCACCGCGGCTCGGCCGGGCTGGGTTGGTTTGAATAGGGATGAGGAGTCAAACCGACAGTTGTGCCGCGGGATACCTCTCTGCTTGGTATTCAGACGCCGTCCGTAGGACGGCGCAGTACAATCGAGTCAGAATCAGGTGTTGCGAGAATCGGCTGGCGTCCCGGCGGCGGTCGGGACCATTCTCCCCGCCATGAAGCGACATCCAGTGGTTGTCTGCTTGGTGCTGACGGCGGTTACGTTGATGTTCGGCACCGGTTGTTCGAAGGAGGGCAAGAAGACGAGCCATCTGGAGCGCGCGAACGCGTACCTCGCAGCGGGCGACTCGGAGAAGGCTCTCATCGAGTATTTGAACGTGGTTCGGCTCGAGCCGACCAACCAGGTGGCAGTGGCGCGACTGGCGCAGCTCCACTATGACCGCGGGGAGTACAGCACGGCCGTGCCGCTCCTGCTCCGTGCCCGCGCGTTGTCACCGACGAACCTCGACGTGCGGCGGCGCCTCGGCCAGATGTTTCTGCAGGGCGGCCAACTCGAGGAGGCGCGTGCCGAAGCCGATGCGATCCTCGAACTCGACCCGGTCGATGAGGACGGAATCCTGATCCTCTCGCGCACAGTCAAAGACACAAACGAGCTCGCCCAGGTACGGGTGAGGCTCGAGGAATTGCGCGCCCGGACCGGGGACAGGTCAGCCATCCAGTTGGCCCTGGGCAACCTGGCGGTTCGATCAGGGGACCGAGCGGCCGCAGAAACTGCTTTCCAGCAGGCTGTTGCGCTGGATCCCAAGTCCAGTCGAGCCAAGCTGGCGCTGGGCAGTCTGTACTGGACGCGGGGGCGAACGAATGAAGCGGCCGCCCTGTTCGAAACCGCGGCACAGCAGGCGGGGCCGACCTCGCCGGAGCGGATCCGCTGGGCGCAGTACAAGCTCCAGACCGGCGCGCGGGACGAGGCGAAGCAGATTCTCGAGGCCGCGGCGAAGTCCGAGCCCGATAACACGTCGGTGGGCATCATGCTGGGCGAACTCGCCCTCGCCGAGAACAACCTGGTCGAGTGCTCGAACCGGGTGGTCAAGGTGCTGCGTCAGGACCCCGCCCACTACGATGGGTTGCTGCTGCAGGCCCGGCTGCTCCGGGCTCAGGGGAATCACAGCCAGTCCATCGAAGTCCTGCAGCGCGCCCAGACGCGGTACCCGTCCAGCCCGCAGCTTGCGTTTGAGCTGGGGGTTTCCCACCTGGCGAACGGAAACGCAGGCGAAGCGATCAACCGGCTTTACGGCGCCCTGGCCCTTGAACCGCAGTATGTCGAGGCGAATCTCCTCCTGGCGGATCTCCACATGGCCCAGGGCGATCCGGCGTCGGCGGCAACGACCCTGCAGAAGTTCCAGGCCGAACGCCCGGACATCCCGCGCACCCAACTCATGTTGGCGAACGCCTACCAGGCTCAGGGTCGGCTCAACGATGCGTTGGCGGCGGTGGACACTTACCTGCGGATGGTCACGAACGACGCCGCAGGTTCCGTCACGAAAGGCCTGATCCTCCGCGCCCAGACGAACAACGTCGCGGCACGTCAGTCCTTCGAACAAGCCCGCCAACTCGCGCCCCAGAGCGAGGCCGTGCTGTACCAACTGGTCGAGTTGGATTTGCTCGATCAGAAGTACGATGACGCGATGCGCCGGGTGCAGGCCGCCATCCAACAGGCGCCCAAGTCGCCGGGCGCCACGTACTTGCTGGCCCGGGTGCACCTGGCCCGGAACGAGGTCGCCGAGGCCGAAGCGGCTCTCAACAAGACCCTCGAGCTCGGCCCGAACTTCAGCCTCGCCTACTCGCTCCTCCTCGATCTCTACACGGCGCGTGGGGACTACGCCGCGGCGCAGGCCAAGCTCGACGCCTTCCTCAAGCAACGCCCGGGCAACGTCGGAGCCCTGATGATGAAGGGGATGTTGTACGACCGCGTCGGCGATGTGCCGCAAGCTCGCATCGCGTACAGCGCTGTTCTGGCCACGAATGCCAATGTCGTGCCCGCCCTCAACAACCTCGCGTACCTGTACTCGGAGCACCTGAGCGACCTCGATCAGGCCCGCTCGCTGGCCGTTCGGGCCCGGGAACTCGCCCCGCAAGACCCCGGTGTGGCGGATACCCTGGGCTGGATCGAATACCGCCGCGGGGCCTATGACGTCGCGCTGCCCTTGCTGCAGGAGAGCGCCGGCAGGATGCCGAACGAGGCCGAGGTCCAGTATCACCTCGGCATGGCGCGCTACATGACGGGACAAGAGGCCGCGGCGCGGGAGGCCCTGGCACGCGCGCTCGAGCTGAGCACCAATTTCACCGGCCGCACGAACGCCCAGCGGTACCTTGCCCTGTTGAGCGCCAACACCGCCCAGCCGCCGGAGACCTTGATTCCGATCCTCGAGAAGGGGGTGTCGGATCGGCCGCAGGACACGGTGGCGTGGCAGCGCCTGGCCGCGCTCTACGTCCAGACCGGCGCCACGGACAAGGCGCGCAACGCTTACGAACAGGTGCTGCGGATCAATCCGAAAGCGGCCCCGGCCACGGCGGGCCTGGCGCAGCTCTACGCGGGGCCGTTGCGGCAACCGGCCAAGGCTCTCGAGTTGGCCCGGCAGGCGCGCAATCTCGCGCCCGCCGACCCGGCCATTGCCCATACGCTGGGTCGCGTCGCGTTCCAGGCCGGCGACTTCGCCTGGGCCAACAGCCTCTTGTCCGAGGCTGCCCGGCTGGATCCGGATCGCGCCGAGGTGCTGTTCGACTACGGCCTCGCCGCATACAGCCAGGGTCGGGTCGATGAGTCGCGACAGGCGATCCAGCAAGCTCTCAAGCGGAACTCCGCGTTCGGTCAAGTCGAGGCGGCGAAGCAGTTCCTGGCGTTGACGGTGATCGAGGAGACACCCGCCCAGGCGCCTCAGCTCGAGGCGGCAGCGCGCAACGTGCCCGAGCAGCACCCCGCCCATGTCCCGGCCCTGATGGTGCTAGCTCGTGCGGTTGAGCAGGCGGGCCGGAAAGCCGAGGCGCGACAGGCCTACGAGCGGATCCTGACGATCTACTCCGCCTTCACGCCCGCCATGAAGCGGATCGCCATCGTGCTGGCCGAGTTGGGTACGGATGACGCGAAGGCCGTGCAGATCGGCGGCAAGGCACGCGAGGCCGACCCCCAGGATGCCGAGCTGGCCAAGGCCCTGGGGAAGGTCAGCCTCCGACGCGGCGATGCCCGTTATGCCGCCCAACTCCTCGAGGAGAGCGCCCGGTCGCGCGCCACTGACGGCGACGTGTGGTATTCCCTCGGGCTGGCCCGGTTGCAGCTCGGCCAGAAGGAGCCCGGCAAAGCGGCGCTCGAGAAGGCCCTTGAAGTGGAGCCGCAAGGGGCGTTTGCCGCCGACGCCAAGCGGCGGTTGGCGGAGGAATGACCGGGGCGCCGCGTGAGGGCACGCGGCCTACAGGGAGACCGGCTGGCCTGGCGCGAGGCACGTCCGCCACGACGGCAGGTGCGGGACGGCGGCGCCCAAGGTCCGGTCCTCTGCGGCCTTCGTGTCTCTGCGGTTGAAGCCGGGGGGGTGCCCACCGCCGGGATGGGCGGGGAGTCTGCCCACGACGCCTCCTCACGTCGGCGCCTACGGGGTGCGTGTGGGCCCGTCCGACGCCGCGATCCGGCCTCATCGGTTCCTCGACCCAACTTGACGCTTCCCAAGGACGGCGGGGCGAGCTAGCATTGCTATCAGAACAGCAGAGGGACGCGTTATGGCTCAACTCCTGGTGAGGCAGATCGAGGATAAGGTCGTGCGGAAGCTCAAAGAACTGGCCGGACGGCACGGGGTGTCGATGGAGGAGGAACACCGGCGCATCTTGCGCGAGGCGCTGCTCGGTAGCGCGGTGAAGCGGCCGTCGTTCAAGGAGGCCCTGCTCGCCATGCCCGATGCCGGGAACGACGAGGATTTCGAGCGAGGTCCGCAAAGGGAGCGTCCGGTTGAGCTATGAGCGGTTTCCTGCTCGACACCAACGTCCTGAGCGAACTCCGGAAGGGAAACCGGTGCGACCCCGGGGTGCGGAGGTGGTTGGAGGAGGTCGACGCGGACGCGCTGTTCGTGAGCGTGCTGGTGCTGGGTGAAATCCGCCAGGGAATCGAGCGGATTCGGCTGCGCGACCAGACGCAAGCTCGCGCGTTAGAAAAGTGGCTACGCTGGATTTCGGCCGAGTTCGCCGACCGGCTGTTGCCGGTGAGCGAGAAGGTGGCGGACCAGTGGGGCCGTTTAGGGGTCCGACAGCCGGTCCCAGTGCTCGATGCCTTTCTCGCCGCGACGGCAATGAGCCACAACTTGACGGTGGTCAGCCGGGACGAAGCGGGCTTCCGAACCACCGGCGTCCCCGTCCTCAATCCGTTCACTCAACGCAAGCCCGCAGGCGGCGACTAAACGCCTCCTCACGTCGGCGCCTACAGTCGGGTATGGAGAATTCTCAGACCGTGTAGGTGCCGCTCGCGACGCGGCCGCCGGTGCCGGTCCAGTTGGTGTGGAAGAATTGGCCGCGCGGCTGGTCCACCCGCTCGTAGGTGTGCGCGCCAAAGTAGTCGCGCTGCGCCTGCAGCAGGTTGGCCGGAAGCCGCTCGCAGCGGAACCCGTCGAAGAACGCCAGCGCTGTGCTGAACGCCGGGACCGGAATCCCCTTCTTCACCGCCCCGCTCACGACCTTGCGCCAACTGCGCACACAGCCCTTGATCGCTTTCTTGAAGAACGGATCGAACAGGAGGTTCTCGAGCTTCGGCTTCTTCTCGAACGCCGCCTTGATGTCGCCCAGGAACCGGCTTCGGATGATGCAGCCGCCGCGCCACATGAGCGCGATGCCCCCGTAGTTCAGGTTCCACTTGTGCTCCTGCGCCGCCGCGCGCATCAGCATGTAGCCCTGCGCGTAGCTGATGATCTTGGAGGCATAGAGCGCCTTGCGGATGTCTTCGATCCAGGCGTCGCGATCGCCGGCCAATCGGGTGTTGCCCGGCTTGTAGGCCTTGGCAGCCTGGACCCGCGTGTCCTTGAGCGCCGAAACGCACCGCGAATAGACCGCCTCAGCGATCAGCGTGATCGGGATGCCCAGGTCCTGCGAGGAGATGACCGTCCACTTGCCGGTGCCCTTCTGGCCCGCGGTGTCGAGGATCTTGTCCACGAGCGGTGAGCCGTCGTCGTCTTTCTTGGCAAGGATGTCGCGCGTGATCTCGATGAGGTACGACTGCAGCTCGCCTTCGTTCCAGGTCTTGAAGACGGTGTGCATCTCGTCGGGCGACATCCCCAGACCGTCCTTGAGCAGGTGATAGGCCTCGCAGATGAGCTGCATGTCGCCGTACTCGATGCCGTTGTGGGTCATCTTCACGTAATGCCCGGCGCCGCCTTCGCCCACCCAGTCGCAACAGGGTTCCTGCGCGCCGGTGGCGGGGTCGGTGGCCTTGGCCGCAATGGCCTGGAAGATCGGCTGGACATGGGGCCACGCCGCAGGACTGCCGCCCGGCATGATGCTCGGACCGTGACGCGCGCCTTCTTCACCGCCGGACACGCCGGTCCCGATGTAGAGCAGCCCCTTGGACTCGACGTACTTGGTGCGGCGGATGGTGTCCTGGAAAAGCGAGTTGCCGCCGTCGATGACGATGTCGCCGGGCTCAAGCAGCGGGAGGAGTTGCTCGATGAAGTCGTCCACGGCGCTGCCGGCCTTGACCATGAGCATCACCCGGCGGGGTTTCTTGAGCTGCGCCACCATCTCGGCGAGGGAATGGGCGCCGAGAATCCGGGTGCCCTTGGCCTCGACGGCGAGGAATTCGTCCACCTTCGATGTGGTCCGGTTGTAGGCCACGACGGTGTAGCCGTGGTCGTTCATGTTCAGGATCAGGTTCTGGCCCATGACGGCCAGGCCGATGACGGCGATGTCAGCTTGCGGGTCCATGTGTGCCAAGACGTTCGAGCCAGGCGAGCCGGCACGGTACCAGCCAGGTGGGGGAAGTAAACGCCAAACCGGGGCTGCACAGGCGAATGGAGGGTGACGAAGAGGGACGGATGGAAGGGGACAGGCGAATGGGGACTGACGAATGGGATGTCTGGGGCTGGGATCCAGGTCGGATTCGTCTGTCCCGATTCGTCTGTCCCGATTCGTCTGTCGCTCTAAACGCCGTGGGACAGGCGAATGGGGGGGCTGGGGCTGGGATCCAGGTCGGATTCGTTTGTCCCGATTCGTCTGTCCCCATTCGTCTGTGACTGATCGGTTGGGTGCGCACGGGCACAGGGGAACTGATTTGGCGCTTGCCCGGAGCGTCATGGCCACGCGATAACGCGGCACTGTGAACTGGTTGAACGCGCTGGATGTGGCGGGGTTTCGCTGGGTGAACCAGTCGTGGGCGAACCCGCTGTTCGACGCGATCATGCCCTGGCTGAGCGGCAACCCCTTTTTCGCCCCGACGCTGGTGCTGGCGTTGGTTCTGCTGGTGAGCCTCGGCGGCGTGCGGGGTCGGGTCTGCGGCGGCTTGTTGATACTCGCGCTGGTGGTGGGGAACGTGGTGGTGTTCGAGGGCTTGAAGGAGTTTTTCGGTCGGGCCCGGCCGTTCGTGGATTTGGCGGATGCGCGGGTGCTGGTTGGGCGGGGGGGCAGCCCAAGCATGCCGTCTTCGCACGCGGCGAACTGGTTTCTGGGGACAGCCATCCTGCTCATCTACTACCCGCGGACCTTGTGGGTGATGCTCCCGCTGGCGGTGGGGGTCAGTTTCTCGCGGGTGTATTGCGGGGTGCATTATCCCAGCGACGTGCTGGCGGGTGCTGCGGTCGGGGCGGGTTTGGGATTCGGCGGCGTCGGCCTGCTTGAATGGGTCTGGCGGAGTCTGGGCCGCCGCTGGTTCCCGCTGTGGTGGCGGCATCTGCCGTCGTGGCGGAAGCCGGTGTGGCACGCGGACGCCCTGGCCTGGCAACCGGACGCCCCGGTGATTCGCGATGCGGCGGCGGTGGCGGACCGGCAATGGCTGCGGCTGGGCTACGGGTTTGTGCTCGTGATGCTGCTTGTGCGCTGGGCCTATGTGGCGTCGGACACGATCCAACTGAGCGAGGACGAGGCGTATCAATGGCTGTGGTCGAAGCACCTCGCCCTGTCGTACTACAGCAAGCCGCCGATGATCGCGTACCTGCAGTGGGTGGGGACGACCTTGTGGGGTGACACCGAGCTGGGGGTGCGGTTCTTCTCGCCGCTCTGCGCCGCGGTGATCAGCCTGCTGTTGCTGCGGTTCTTCGCCGCGCAGGTGAACGCCCGGGCAGGGTTCGCGCTGGTGCTGGCCCTGACGGCGACGCCGCTGATGGCGGTGGGCTCGGTGTTGATGACGATTGACCCGCCGCTGGTGTTGTTCTGGGTGGCCGCGATGGTGGCGGGGTGGAAGGCGGTGCAACCGCACGGGCGCACCCGGGACTGGGCCTGGGTGGGGCTGTGGATGGCGCTGGGTTTCCTCAGCAAGTACCTCGCGCTGGCCCAGTGGGTCTCGTTTGCGCTGGTGTTTGCACTTTGGCCCCCGGCGCGGCGTCAATTGGGCAAGCCGGGGCCTTACGTGGCGCTGGCCGTGAGTCTGCTGGGCACGGTGCCGGTGCTGGTCTGGAACGCGCAGCATGACTGGATCACCGTGACGCACGTGAGCGAGAACGCCCAACTCGACCGGACCTGGGCGCCCACGTTGCGGTTCGTCTGGGATTTCCTCGGCGCGATGCTGGGGCTGTTGAACCCGGTGTTTTTCCTCGGGCTGGGCTGGGCGGGTTTCCACGTCTGGCGAAGGCGCCGGCTGCACCCGCTGGGGCTGTACCTGCTGTTGATGGGCGCGCCGGTGTTCCTCGGCTACGCGGCGTTCACGCTGTACGGGCGGGTGCTCCCGAACTGGATCGCCGTGTCGGTGGTGCCGCTTTTCGCCGTGCTCATCCTGTACGGTGAGGCCCGGTGGCGGACGAATGAACGGCGCTGGTTGAAGCCGGCCTGGGTCGCCGGGCTGACCCTCGGTCTGACAGCCGTGACGCTGCTGCACGAGAGCAACTGGATCGCCAAGCTCACCGGCCAACCGCTGCCCGCGCGCCTCGACCCGTTGCGGCGGGTGCGCGATTGGGATCAGGTGGCGCGCGTGGTGGGTGAGGAACGGCGGAAGCTGGCCGAGGAAGGGAGGCCGGTGTTTGTGATCGGCGACCACTCCGGCGTGACCGGGCTGGTGTCGTTCTACCTTCCCGAGGCCAAGCAGGCCGTGCAGGCGGGTGCACCGTTCGTGTTTGTGCGGTCCGCGGATCACCCCGAGAACCAGTTCTTTTTCTGGCCGGGCTACGCGGAGCGGCGGGGACAGAATGCGATCTACGTGATCGACACCGACCGCCCCGTGCCGGCGCCGGAACGGTTGGTCCGCGAGTTCGAGTCGGTGACGGATCTTGGCGTGCGCGACATCACCAGTCGCGGCCGGGTGATGAAGCGGCTGCAACTCTTCGCCTGCCGGGGGCTTCGTTAAGGCGATTCGGATTGCCGGGAGACCGTTCCTGAGATTGCGCCACGCACCGTTGCCCGCCATGCCACCCGACCGTTCGCTCAGCCCCTACGTGGCGACATGGCGTGTCCGGGATTACGCGCTGGGAACCACGCTGGATTCGGGCCAGGTGTTTCGGTGGCGACCGGATCGGTTAGGGGATATGGACCCTGCCCGCCGGGTCGGGGGACCCGGCCTACAACCTGTCGGCGGACCCGGCCTACAGGTTGTAGGCCCGGTGCCCTCACCGGGCGGTTCCTGGGAAGCGGCCTTGGCCCCAGGGCCGTGCGCGGTGACCATGAACCGTAGCCGCCGACGTGAGGAGGCGGACACGCGAGAATCCGCCTCCTCACGTCGGCGCCTACGAGGGGACGGTTCCTGGGAGGGGGTGGTGGGGAAGCGCTGGGTGCGCTTGTCCCAGGCCGGGGATGAGCTCAGGGCGGAGACGGTCGTGCCGTCGGCGGACTGGGGTTGGCTGGAACATTATCTGCAGGTGGAGGTCGAGTTGGGTCCGGTGCTCGCGACTTTCCCGCCGGATCCCGCGCTGCGAACTGCGGTGGCGGCATGCCCGGGGTTGCGGCTCCTGCGTCAAGACCCGTGGGAATGCCTGGCGTCGTTCATCCTGTCCTCGACGAAGCAGATCGAGCAGATCCGACAGATCATCGAGCGGCTATGCGCGGGCTATGGCGAGGCGGTGGCGGTGCCGGCCAGTCACCCATCCGCCTTCACCTTCCCAGGCCCGGAACGGCTCGCGGCCTGTTCCGAGGCGGAGCTGCGGGGGTGTCGGGCCGGATTCCGCGCGCCTTACCTGCTCGAAGCGGCGCGGCGCGTGGCGGGCGGAACGTTGGACTTGACGGCGTTGGCGAAAGGGCCGGCGAACGAGGCGCGGGCGGCGCTGATGTCGTTGCCGGGTGTGGGGCGGAAGATTGCGGACTGCGTGCTGCTGTTCGCGTATGGCTTCGCGACGGTGTTCCCGGTGGATGTGTGGGTGTTGCGGGCGCTGCGCGAGCTGTACTTTCCGGGGCGGCGGATGACACCGCGGGCCTTGCTCGAATTCAGCGAGACGCACTTCGGTCCGCAGGCGGGCTACGCCCAGCAGTACCTGTTCCACTACATGCGTCGGGCCCGGGTCACGCCTGTTGCTCGGCGGCCCGGACGGTGTTGCGCATGAGCAGGGCGATGGTCATGGGGCCGACGCCGCCCGGGTTGGGCGTGATGCGGCCCGCGAGGGGTTGGACGGTGGCAAAGTGGACATCGCCGACGAGGCGGTAGCCGTTGCGGGCGGCGGGATCCGAGACACGGTTGACCCCCACATCGACGACGACCGCCCCGGGTTTGACCATGTCCGCGCGGACGAACTCGGGGACACCCATCGCGGCGATGAGGATGTCCGCCCGACGACAATGCGCGGCGATGTCGCGGGTGCGGGAGTGGCAGAGAGTGACGGTGGCGTCGGCGTGGGGGGCCTTCTGGACGAGCAGGGAGGCCATGGGTTTGCCCACGATGTTGCCCCGGCCCAGGATCACGACCTCGGCGCCGGCGATGGGCGTGCCGGTCCGGATCAGCAACTCATGCACGCCGGCGGGCGTGCAAGGCACAAAACCGGTTGGGTCCCCAAGCATGAGCTTGCCGACGTTGACGGGGTGGAAGCCGTCCACGTCCTTGTCCGGCGCGACCGTCGAGTACACGCGGGCGGTGTCGATGTGTCGCGGCAACGGGGCCTGGACGAGGATGCCGTGGATGGTCCGGTCGGCATTCAACCGGGCGAGCAGTTGGAGCAACTCGGCTTCGGTGGTGGCGGCGGGGAGGACATGGGTTTCCGAACGGATGCCGAGTCGCTGGCTCGTCCGCTCTTTCATGCCTACGTAAACCTGGGAAGCGGGGTCATCGCCGACGCGGACGAAAGCCAGGCCGGGTTGGATCCCGCGCGCCTTCAGGGCGGCGAGGCGCTGGGCGGTGTCCTGGTGGACAAGTTCGGCGATGGCCCGGCCATCGATGAGGTTCGCGGGAGCGCTCGAAGGGGAGCTCATGGTGCGAGCTTGATGCCTTCCACGATGATGAGGGGCGTTAGGGGCCAGCGGGACTCGATGTACTCCTCGCCGACGACCAGCACACGTTGACCGCGGAAGACGCGGACGTTGATGCCAGCGGATGCGGGCAGGAGATAGTTGAGCAGGCGGCCGGTATCGGCGGCGCGCAGTTCGAAGTCGGTGGGTGCCTGGATGCTGAGCGTTGGCCGGACGATACCCTCACGGCGGATGACGCGGCGCACGGGGGTGTCGCCAAACGGCTCGATGGGGAACGGTTCGGTGACTGCGACGATTGGGGCAGCAGGCACTTCGGAGGCCGGGGCGGCGGGAACCGTTTCGACGGTGGGAGGGGAAGGTGGAGCGGTTGGTTCTGGTGCGGCGGTGCTGGGCTCGGGCTCAGGTATGGGTTCGGGCTGGGGCACGACGACCGCCGGCGGTGGCGGTGGGGTCGCCGCCGGTTGGAGCGGGACCAGAGGCGCGGTTTCGATCACGGGATCGAGGAACCGGCCGGCCACATACCCGGACAGGCCGAGAGGTGCCTCGACCTCGATCCAGCCGTCGGCTTCTTTGCGGATGACGAGCACGGTGCCTTCCGGCACGGTTCCCAGGACACCGAAGTCCTCGCTCGGGCCGGCGCGGAGGTTCAGGCGCCTGGCTTGCACGATCCCGGTCGTGCGGGCCACGTGGGCGGCCGAAGCCCAGACGGGTGTGCCCGCCGGCAGCTCGATCCGGGCCCAGTCGCTCACGGGGGACTTGGGGCTGGGTGCCGGCAAGCCTTCCTCGAAGACGATCACGCGCTGACCGGCCACGAGCTGGGTGACCACCTCGCCCGCCTGGAGCGAAGGGCGGCTGCGCACATTCACGCGATCGGCCTTCACCACGGTGGGGGATTGGGCGCGAGCCTCGGGGAATACCAGCAGCAGGATCCCCCAGAGCCAGCCGAGCCGAGCGAGCCGATTCATGGTTTGACTCGAGTAGAAGGTGGGCGCCCGGAAGTGTCAACGGCTGCTGCGTGCGGGGCGGCGGGGGAGGTCCCCTGTTCCTTGCGGACCGGATCGGAGGCCCTGAACCCTCGCCGCCGGGTCGGGGGACCCGGCCTACAGGTGGCAGGCCCGGTGCCCGCACCGGGCGGTTCCTGAAGCGCGGATCGGCGAAGGGCCTCGAGTTCGGTCGGGGCCAACACCCGCCAACGGCCCGGCGGGAGTTCGCCCAGCTTGACCGGCCCGATCTGGATGCGTTGCAGACGCTCGACGGCAAACCCGAGGGCGGCGAACAGACGACGGACCTCGTGCTGTTTGCCTTCGGTGAGATCGAGTTCCACCACGCTGTGGGAGGCGTTGGCGGAAACGAGGCGCACGCGCTGGGGCCGGAGCAACTCGCCACGGTCCGTGACCCCGGCACGCAATTGGTCCAGGTGGGACAGTCCGAGTTTACCGATCACCGTCGCGACGTACTTCTTCAGCACACCGTAGCGGGGGTGGGTGAGGCGGAGACAGAATTCCCCGTCGTTCGTCAGCAGCAGCAGGCCTTCGCTTTCACGATCCAGGCGACCGATGGGATAGAGGTCGGACCAGTCGGGCGGAAGGCAGTCGGTGACGAGGCGCTGCTTCGGGGTCTGTCGCGCCTTCGAAGAGATCACCCCGCGTGGCTTGTGCAGCGCGACGGTGCGCCGGGCCCGGGCCTGGATCGGCCGCCCGTCCAGGGTCACGGCGTCGGTCGTGGGGTTGATCTTGAAGCCGGGTTCGAGAGCCGGCGCGCCGTTGACGAGGACGCGGCCCTCGCGCATCAGACGTTCGGCGGCACGACGCGAGGCGACTCCAGCTTCGGCGATGAACTTGTGGAGGCGGACCTGCACGGCGATCAAATGGCGGCGGTAGGCAAGCCAACGGAACTCCACGCCGACCCACCGCCGGAGGAGCGTGGAGGAGCGCGCCTCAGGCCGGCGGTTTGGTCTTGCGCAAACCCGTGACGCGGTCGCCGGCCTTCCACTCGCCGCGTTTCTTGAGCAACTCAACCCGCTCGAGGCGCTTGAGCACATTGCGCTTGGCTCCGAGCGCCGACGCGGCACGCAGACTACGATGTTGTGACATACAGGATCCTGAAATTCGTCTTCCCGCACCGCCCCCCCCGGGGACGGGCGAGCGGAGGGTTTAGCACACCGGTGGGCGAAGGCAAAACCATAATTCACGACAAGCGGCAACACGACAACACAGCACGCCGACACCGCGCGCTGCATCGGTGTCCGGCGTTCCCTGGCGAAAGCCCAATCCGGGGCGGGTTCTTAATGGTGGCTTTAATCATGGCCCACCCATGTTCCGGACATGAATCGAACGGGAATCCACCTTCCTCCCGGTCCTCGGTGGCGTCTTCACCCTGTGGGCCCAGGCTCCGGACAACGCCGCTCCTCGCGTGGGCGAACCGGTCCCGCCCGGGTTTGCGGGGCCACCGCCCGACGGCGCCCCCGGCTTTGACGGCCCACCGCCATTTGGCCCCGGTGGACCCGGCTTCGGCGGACCCGGTTTCGGGGGGCCCGGCTTTGGGGGGTCCGGTGGACCGATGCAGCAGGAGCGCAAGCCGGTGAAGGAATTCGATCAGGACGGCGATGGGTGGTTGAACAACGACGAACGCAAGGCAGCCCGCGAATCCCTCGCCCAACAGCCGCGCGGTCGTGGACCCGGGGGCTTCGGCGGGCCGCGCGGCGGCTTCGGGGGGCGGGGCGGGATGGAAGCGGCCCCAGAACCTGGACCGAAGGTGACACCCGCGGACGTCGAGCCGATTCCGAACGCAGCCCTGTATGACCCGCTAACCCTGCGCACCTTGTTCCTGGAGTTCGAGAACGCCGACTGGGAGCAGGAGCTGGCGGATTTCAACAACACGGACGTTGAGGTTCCGGCACGGCTCATCGTGGACGGCCAGCCCTATCCGGACGTGGGCGTGCATTTCCGGGGTCAGACTTCCTACATGTTCGTCAGCGCCGGTCGAAAGCGCCCGCTGAACCTGTCGCTGGATTTCGTGCACGGCGACCAGCGGCTCGGCGGGTATCGGACCCTTAACCTGCTGAACGCGCATGGGGATCCGTCGATGCTGCGGACCGTGCTCTTCTACCACGTGGCCCGGGAGTATTTCCCGGCGCCGAAGGCGAACTTTGTGCGGGTGGTCATCAATGGCGAGAGCTGGGGCGTGTACACGAGCGCCCAGCAGATCAACAAGGACTTCACCCGGGACTTCTTCGGGTCCACGAAGGGCGCACGGTGGAAGGTGCCGGGCAGCCCCAACGGCCGCGGCGGTTTGGAGTACCTTGGCCCCGACGCCGCCGACTACCGGCGCATCTACGAGATCAAGTCGAAGGACGAGCCGGATTCGTGGAAGGCGCTGATCGGGCTCTGCCAGGTGCTGAATGAGACGGCGCCGGAGAACCTGGAGGCGGCGTTGGACGGATGGCTGGACATCGACGGCGTGCTGCGTTTTCTGGCGGTCGAGAATGTCCTGGTCAACAACGACGGATTCTGGACGCGCGCCAGCGACTACTACCTCTACTGGGACGAACGCGGCTGTTTCCACCTCATCCCGCAGGACGCTAACGAGACATTCAGCGAGGGCGGCGGACCGGGCGGACCTCGGGGACCCGGCGGTCCCGGCGGCTTCGGTCGCGGGAGGTTCGGTGCGCCTCAACAAGTGGCCCCGGCGGGCCCGGCCGACGATCAGAGGCCGGCGCAGGAGGCGCAGGTTCGCGGCGGCGCGAACCCCGGTTTCCCCCCACCCGGCTTTGCGGGTCCAGGGGGTGGTCGCGACGGTCGAGGAGGGGAACGGGGTCGGGGCGGCTTCGGTTTCGGTGGTGGGCCAGGCATGGGCGGGGTGCGCCTCGATCCTCTGGTGGCCGCGAATGATTCGCGCAAGCCACTCATCTCGAAACTGCTCGCGGTTCCCGCGCTCCGGGCGCGCTATCTCGGGTATGTGCGCGACGTGGCGGAACGGTGGCTGGACTGGAATCGGCTCGGGCCGGTGGCGCAGGCTTACCACACACTCATCGCCGAAGCGGTCAAGGCGGACACGCGCAAGCTCGATTCGACCGAGGCCTTCCTCAGCGGCCTCGCCGGGGACGTGCAACCGGCGGAGCGTGGTTTTGGTGGGGGCGGCAAGATCAGCCTCAAACGTTTCGCGGAAGAACGACGCGCCTTTCTCCTGGCTCACCCGGACGTCAAAGCGGCCAGCCTCCCGCAGTAAGTCCGCGGAACGCGGGGTGGTCGGACCGCTTCACGACTCGAGATCATCCGCGTCATCTGCGCCATCCGCGGTCAGCAAAGGCTCCGGACGTTGACCGCGGATGGGCCGGATGACACGGATGGAGTCGAGGGCACTTCTGGCTCGCGAGAAACTGGTGCGGCAACCGCTGCGGCTGCTCGGGCTGGGTGTGAGCAACCTGCGCGAGCCGACCGTGCAGCAGTTGACCTTGCTGCCCCCGGCCCCGAACGCCTCCTCACGTCGGCGCCTGCAGCGGGGATGGGAACCGGGACCTACGCCAGGGCGACGTCGCCGCAGAGGTGCACTTCGAGGCCCAGTTCGGCCAGGGCGGCCGCCTTGATCCGGCAAGCCCGGTGCGCCTGTCGGGCATTGGGCGCGTACACCACCTGGATGTGGTTGGACTTGTGCCGCGCCATCATCTGGTCGCGACTGATCCCCTGCATCACGGCGTGCATGATCGGCCATTGCGGGGTGGTCTCCTGCCAGCGTCGCTCGGTCTCGGCCTGCGGCAGGGCGACCACTTCGGCCACCCCCAGGTCGGCATGCAACCGGCCGTCCATCACAAAGACCCGGCTCCAAACGACCCAGCCGGGTTTGCTGATGCCCTTCAACGTGCCGCCGCCCAACCGGAAGTACATGGCCGGTTGCCGCTCGCTGCTGGCTCCCTTCCATCCCCCGATGAAATGCGCGGGCGGCGCCGCTCCGGAGATCAGCAGGACCCACACGTAGGCGTTGACGCCGTCGCCGCGATACGGGGCGCCCCAACGCAGGTCGTGCAAGGTGTTTTCCGGGGGGAAGCCCAAGGCGCGCCAGAGCCGGTAGGTCACCAGGCCGTCGAGGCCGGCGCACTCGTCGACTTCGTTGAAGTGCGGCAGGGCCTCGCCTTCGAACAGGACCTTGCCGGTGCTGGGGCAGGTGACGGGCGGGCGGTCGACGTTGTTGAGTGTGCCTTCGACGAGGTCGCTGGCCGGGGCCAGGTCTTTGAGCCCTTGCTGGTACTGGATGCCAATGGCGTCGCAGCCGAACTCGGCGGCCAGGCGCAGGGAGGCGATGTACATCCGGCACTGGGCGAGGGTCTGCGCCTCGGTCAACTCGCTGGCTTCGTCCGTGCCCCAGGCGAAGCGGAGGCCCTTGCGGCGGTACCAGTCGAGCACGCGGCGGGCCTCGGTTTCGTCCACCTGCTGCATGGCTGCGTAGAGGGTGGACTGGCTGAGCCGCTCCTTGAACACGCCGGTGGGGTGCAGCAGTTCGTCCGGGATGATGGCGTTGTACATGCCCATGCAGCCCTCGTCGAACACGCCCAGGATGGCCTTGCGCTGCCGGAACGTCCGCGCCCATTCACGACCCAACACTTCATCGGCCGCGGGCAGTTTGAGCCGGGCCAGATCCTGCACGTGGCTGGTGTCGTGGGTGACGACCCCGGTACGCAACCACTGGCGCAGCCCCGCCTTGAAGTACGCGTCGGTGAACTGCTCGCTCCAGAGCGTGCTGTAAGCCACGCCGGCCTTGGTGAGCGATCCGTTCAGGTTCAACATCCCCACGAGGCCGGGCCAGGTGCCGCTCCAGTTCGCCACGGTCAGGATCGGGCCGCGATGCGTCGTGAGCCCGGACAGCACGTGATGGCTGTACTGCCAGACGCTCTCGGCGACGAGCAACGGGGCGTCGGGATCGATCGTGCGGAACACCTCCATCCCCCGGGCCTGCGAGTCGATGAAGCCGTGCTTCCGGGCGCGGTCGAACGGGTGGGCCCGCACCACTTTTGCGCCTTCGGCGGCCAGGGCGCGGGTGAGCGTGGCTTCCATTTTGGCCTGCTCAGGCCAGCATTTCTGGTTGGCGGACAGACGAAGGTCGCCACTGGCGACAAGGTAGACGGGGGAGGCTTTCGAGGCTGAAGTTTTCATGGACTTACGCGGCGCGACGCTGCGCCAACCGGGTCGGGATGGAAAGCGCGAAATACAGCGCCCCGGCCTGCATTTGCCAGTCCCCATTCGTCTGTCCCCGCCCGCAACCTCCGGCTCAGGGCTTGACCGGCGGATCGCGCTGCGGGTTATCGACCGACGCTCGCGGCGGGACGGGAGGGGGTGGCCCGCCCACTTGCCGCCAGGCCGGTTGGGGAGGGCGCATCGGTGCCAGACGGAACCAGGCGAGCCAGCGGGGGAGGTTGCGACGCCAGCTCTCCCAGCGTCGTTCGAAGGACTGACGCAGGGCTTTGGTGGTGCGTTTGGCTTTCCGTTTGTTCGTCATGTTCCGGGCGCGCTTCAGCCAGCGTCGCGCCCAAACGAACTCGGTGGCCAGGATGGCGAGGCCCAGGGGAATCACGAGGAAGGCCGGTCCGGGCAGCACGAGGAGCACGATCCCGAACAACAGGATCGTGCCACCCAACACGGAAATCAGGACACGCTTGACCGACATAGACAACGCGACCGAACCCGCCGGCCAGTGGATCCAGAGCAGCCCGCGTGCCGGCGCTGTGCGCAGATTGCGCCAAGTCCGGCGGAATCTCAACTGCCGCCTGGGCGCCTGCCGCAGTTCGCAGTCTGGCCCGAGGGGGTCGCCGGGTGAGGGCACCCGGCCTACACGAGATCGCCGGGTGAGGGTACCCGGCCGACACCGGGTGAGGGCACCCGGCCGACACGAGCTGGAGGGGGATTCGGCCAAACTGAGAACGGCTGGGGCGGCGATCGGTGCGAGGCAGCGTTGAGGGCAAAGCCCTTGCCTCGGCGGGCCCGGGGCCTAGACTGCGCGGCGCCGCGGGCCCGCAGGTCAGCGCGTCCGAGCCAGCAAGATCGTTATGGTCCGGTCCTCAGCATTCACGACACAAGGCCGCCTGCACACGAAGGACATCGAGGCCTTCCTGATGCCGACCCTCCTGTCGGACACCAACCTGTTCCTGTGGGTGGACCTGGAGAACCCGACGCCTGAGGAAACGCGCTTCTACCTCGAGGAGGTGTTCCACTTCCACCCGCTCTCGGTCGAGGACTGCGTGATCGACAGCCCCTCGCCGAAGGTCGAGGAATACACGCCCAAGGAGGGGGATCGCTTCACGCCCTATCTTTTCATGGTCGTGCACGCCGTGGACTACAGCCGGGCGGACGGGGTGTTCGCGACGAGCGAGCTGAACTTTTTTCTCGGGAAGAACTTCCTCGTCACCTATCACCTCAAGCCCTTGAAGAGCGTGGCCCAGGTGGCCGAACGTTGCCTGCGCAGCAACGTCCACATCGCCCGGGCCCCCGACCGGGTGGCGCATACCCTGCTGGATTCGATCGTCGAGAACTACAAGCCCGCGCTGGATGAGCTCTCGCTCGAGATCGCCGCGCTCGAAGACCGCGTGCTGCGGGAGCCGACGCGGTCCACGTTGAACGAGATACTTAAGATCAAGAAGGAGGTCCTTCATTTGCGGCAGATCATCGGGCCGCAGCGCGAGGTCCTCGCGCGGTTCGCCAGCGGCGAGTTCAAGCTGATCCGCGGGCATCTGGTGCCGTACTTCCGCGATGTGTACGATGCCCTCTTCCACATCAACGAGCTGGCCCTGGGATTCACGGATTCCCTCACCGGCATCCTGCAGGTGTACCTCAACATGTCCTCGAACCAGACCGGCGAGGTGATCAAGCTCCTGACCCTGATCACGCTCATCACCACCCCGGCCATGCTGGTCGGGACCTGGTACGGCATGAACTTCCACAACATGCCCGAGCTCGACCACGGGTACTGGATCGTGGCCGGGTTTGTCGTCGCCTCGACCGTGGCCACGTATTGGTACTTCAAACGCCGGCGGTGGTTCTAGGTTCTAGTCCGGTTGTCTCACCCGGCATGAAACCGCGACAGACAGTAGGCGCCGACGTGAGGAGGCGAAGGATACTGCCCCTGGCCCGCAAACGCCTCCTCACGTCGGCGCCTACAGCGGGGAGGGGATCTCCGGGTTAGTGGGCGCCTCTCCGACGTTATGCCTGGAAGCAAATCCAGCTTTCTCGACAAGGTCCTTGGCCGGCTTGACCGTCTGGATGCCGGCGGGCTGCAGGCCGTGGTGCAACGCCTGGCCCGTGAACGCAGCCTGCTCGAGACGGTCTTCAACACCATCGAGGACGGCGTGCTGGTCCTGGATCCCGACGGCCGGATCCTGTTCCTCAACCGTGCCGTCACCCGCCTCCTCGGTCTCGAGCCCGACACGACCGAAGGCCAGCCCATCACAGCCCACCTGCCGGAACTGGATTGGGACAGGCTCCTGAACCGCGACGGCGCCGGCGGACCGCGCGGGTTCCGCCATGAGTTCGAGGTCGAGTTCCCCCGGCCCCGCTTCCTGCGGCTGTTCGCGGCGCCGCTCGAGACGGAGACACCCGGCAGCCACGGTGTGGTGTTGATCCTCCACGACGCCACGGAGGCGAGGCAAAAGACGTTCGAGGCCATCGAAAGCGAGCGCATGCAGGCGTTGACCCTGCTGGCCGCCAGCGTCGCCCATGAGATCGGCAACCCACTGAACGCGCTCCACATCCACCTGCAGCTCATGGAGCGCGAGCTGCGCAAGGTGCGCAGCCTGACCGCCGTGCCGTTGCCGCGGGATTCGTCCGCCGGAAGGCGTGCGCGACCGCAGCGCCTGCCCGGACCGGATGCCCTCGAGTATTTCGCCGGACGCTTCGAGCAGTATCTCGCCGTGGCGAAGGGCGAGATCACGCGGCTCGATTACATCGTCACCCAGTTCCTCGAAGCCATCCGGCCCAGCCCGCCGCAGCTCCAGTCCGCCCAGTTGAACGAGGTCGTTCGCGCCACCTGCCAACTGCTGCGTCCCGAGCTGGAGAACCGGGGGCTGATCGTCGAGGAGCAGCTCTCGAGCACCCTGCCCGAGGCGCCGTTCGATCCCGCGCAGCTCAAGCAGGTGCTCGTCAACCTCATCAAGAACTCGATGCAGGCCATGACCCGCGGCGGCCTCCTCACGCTCAGCACCGGCACCCTCGCCGATGGCGTCTGGGTGAGTGTCGCCGACACCGGCGGCGGCATCCCGCCCGAGCAACTCCAGCGCATCGGCGAGCCCTTTTATACCACCAAGAAGAAGGGCTCGGGCCTGGGCCTGATGATCGTCCGCCGCATCATCCGCGAGCACGGAGGCAGCATCGACATCGACAGCCACGTGGGCCACGGCACCACCGTCCGGGTCTGGTTGCCTCTCCGCGAGCGGCGCACCCGGCTGCTCCAGGCCGCGCCCGACCCCGCCGCGACCGCGTCCGGCGCCATACCTCCGTAAGCCTGAGGCACGAGGGAGCGTTCAGGCCCAACCCGCAAACCTCCTACCCGCCAGAAGCGACGAGGAGGCGTTGGGGCCAGGGCAATACTCCTTCGCCTCCTCACGTCGGCGCCTACAGCGGGTCGCGTTTTCCTGCCGGGTAAACACACCCTCGGGCTAGCCTCGCAGACAAATCACGCTTGGAGAGTGGCGACCGCCCCGTTAGGGTCGCGGCGATGCGCAAGAATGCCGTGCTCACGAATATTCTGCTGGCGGTGGTCCTCCTGGGAGCCGTCGCCAACCTGCTTGTGTTCTTCCGTTATCTGCAGGTGCTGAACACGGCCCAGCGGCTCCAACTCCAGGCCCAGCGCCTCCAGGCCCACGCCACCGCCGTCAACCGCAACTTTGCCATCGCCCGCTCCTTGGCGGCCGAGGCCCTGCAGTTCGGTCAGACCCACCCGGAGATCCGGCCGGTGCTGGAACCCCTCACCCCCTTGCTCCAGCGGATGGAGCTCGTCCCGCAGGCCGCCAACGAATAGACCCACCCGCCTTGCCACCCTTCGCGCCCATGGATGCTCCTTCTTTTTCCTCCGCTTCCTCCTCCGCACCCTCGATGCCGATGGCCCCGCGCGAATCCGACCGCGAGGTCGCGGACCTGCGGTATCTCCTGCATCTGGTCATGGCGGCGCTGGCGGTCCTGCTGCTCACCACCACGGTGGGTCTCTACCAGCAGATCCGCTGGCTCGCCGCCCAGGCCAACCAGCTCAATGCCACCGCACAGGAACTCTCCCGGCTCGTGGGAGACTACGAGACCAATGCCTTGCCCCAGTTGAACCGCCTCTTCACCGACCTCCAGCAGTTTAGCCAATCCCACCCCGATTTCGCCCGCATCATGTCCCGTTACCGGGTCGTGACCGACACCTCAACCGCCGCGGCTCCTCCGCCCATCCGGCCGATGGCTCCTCCCGAGCCGCCGCGCTGAGCCGCTCGCCCCCCCGAGCCTTGCGGATCTACACCCGGTACAAGGCACCCCGCCCGCGCACGCCCGGGCCCAGCGCCCTGCGCTTCCTCATAGCGGCAGCCGGTCTGGCCGTGGCGGGCTGGCTCATTCTGCACAACCTCGAGTGGGAGGAACCTTCCGCCGATCCCTCCCCCGCCGAGCCGGCCGTCCAGTCGCCGTCTCCGCCCGCACCGCTCTCCAATCTCGCGCGCTTCCACGCTCCTCCAGCCCCGCGCTCCGCCCCCAGCCTCCTCCCTCCGGTTCCCTCGAACACCCCGCCTCCCGGCCTCAGCCGCCCGCTCGCGCCCGCGGTCACCTCCAACGCTCCGGCAGCTTCGTCGACCACGGCCGTGACGGTGGCTTCGTCCCCACCACCGCCGACAACGGTTCCTCGGACGCCCCTCTTCCAGCCGCGCGCGGCAGCCTCGGTGCTCGAGGCCCAGATCGCCCTTGCACGGCGCGGCTTCTCCTCGGGGTCCATTGACGGCGTCAGCGGTTACCAGACCCGGGCGGCGCTCCGCGCCTTCCAGCAGCGGTACGGGCTCCCCCCCACCGGCGCGCTGGATCCCGTCACCCGCGACCGGCTCGTGCTCGACACGCCCCCCCTCACGCCGTACGTCGTGACCAGCAACGACCTCGCGCGACTGATGCCGATCCCGGCCACCTGGCTGGGCAAGTCGCAGCAGGCCCGGCTCGATTTCGTCAGTCTCCTGGAGTTGGTCGCCGAAACGCATCGGGCTCATCCGGCCTTGTTGCGGCGGCTGAACCCGGAGGTGGATTGGCTCGCCGTTGCGCCGGGTCGCTCCGTGGTGGTGCCGGATGCCGCCCCACCGCCGCCCGAGGCCCGGCTCGCCTTCCTGCGCATCCGGCTGAGGGACCGCATGCTCACGGGCCATGATCTGCGCACCAACGTCCTCCTCCATTGCCCGTGCAGCATCGCGGCCCGCGTGGACAAACGCCCCGTGGGCCGGCTCGAGGTGGCGGTCGTCGCCATCAACCCCACCTACACGTTCAACCCGGCGGTGTTCCCGGAATCCGCCGAGGGCCGGCGTCTCGGCCGCAAACTCACCCTCCCGCCAGGCCCGAACAATCCCGTCGGCGTGGCCTGGATCGGCCTGGACCGGCCCGGCTACGGCATCCACGGTACCCCGCGTCCCGAGGACGTGGGTCGGACCGAGTCCCACGGCTGCTTCCGGCTGGCCAACTGGGACGCCGCCCACCTTGCCCAGCTCGTCTGGCGGCGACTGCCGGTGTACGTCGAACCCTGACCTCCGCGCATGTCCCGCAAATTCAGCTTCCAGCTCGAGAGCACCAACCCGCGCCGGCCGCTGCCGGGCAAGATCATTGTCGGCCAGCGCGACACCGAGACGACGGCTGAAGTGCTCCTCAAGTTCCTCGCCTACCTCCTGTTCTACCGCGATCGTCTGCAGCTCGAACCCCGCCTCCACGACGACGACCTGCCTTACCAGCCCGACCTGGTGCAGTTCGACTACACCCTGCGCGCGGCGCTCTGGGTGGAGTGCGGCGATTGTCCGGTGCAGAAGCTCGATCGCCTCGCCGTGAAGGTGCCGGAGGCGGAGATCTGGGTGGTGCGCCGTTCCTGGGCGGAGGCCGAGGAACTCCTCCGGCAGATGGCGCGGCACGAGCTCCGGCGGAATCGCTACCACGTCATCGGACTGGACCCGGATATGTTCGCCGAGGTCGAGGGGCTGATGCACGCGCGCAACGAGGTCTGCTGGGTGGCCGGCACCTTTGACCCGCCGCGCCTGCAATTCGACTTCAACGGCCTCTGGTTCGACGCCGAGTTCCGCCTCGCCCGCCACTGACCCACCGTGACGCAAAGCGGCGCTGGAAGACGCCGCACTCCAGACGCTCTGCGACGCCCCACAACGCCGGACATGCGCGAAGCGTCT
>JABTUJ010000047.1 GCA_015075445.1 Verrucomicrobiales bacterium | reverse complement strand
CTTCTGCCAGATGGCCACGAACGCGGCCACCGGCCTGGAGATCGAGGGCCAGGACCACATCCGCCCGGTCACCTGGGACGAGTGGATCAAGCTCCCGATCCGGCCGCAGGACCAGGCCGTGCGTACAGTGCGAGGTTGCATTCGCGTGCCGACGGTCATCGTGGCCTTGAACTACGCCCGGGTGCCGAAGAAACGTCCCACGTTCTGTGCCCGCACGATCCGGGAGCGGGACGGCAACCGCTGCCAGTACACGGGCCGGCTGCTCCGTCCGGACGAGGGCTCGATTGACCACATCGTGCCGCGGTCCCGCGGAGGCCCGGACTCGTGGGAGAACTGCGTGTGGGCGAGTCGCGAAATCAACACGCGAAAGGGTAATCGCCTGCCGCGCGAAGCAGGGTTGAGGCTCCTGGCACCCCCGCGCGTGCCGAAGGCGTTGCCCGTGACGTTGCTCATCCGCAACGTCCATCGCGTCAGCGACTGGAGGCTGTTCGTGCAGGAATGATGGGCGTGCAGGGAGGAGCGCGGACAACGCCCCCGGGTTCCGTTTCACCGGATCCAGGGGGTCTGGCGGGACAGCGCACGCATCTGGCACCGACACGCCGGTGGCGCGAAGGCCGGCGACAACGGCCTGTGTTTCCGCACCGGCACGTGGTTAGTCTGTGGACGCGCCTCAACACAGACACGCGAACATCCGCCCACCCGATGCACTCCATCCCCTATTCCCTGGGTCCGCTCGCTCTGGTGGTCGAGTTCGACGTCGGCACAGGCCGCTCGTTTCCGGACACGGCGGCCCTGGCGCGGAAGCGGGGAGGGCGGCTTGTGGAGGCGATTGCCAAGGAGTTCCCGGACGCCGTCCTGCTGACGCTCTGGATGAACAGCATCAACCTGAAAGCGGCCGCCAGCGACGCCCCGGACGCGATCCTCGCGTCGTCGGGCTACGGCCTGCTGCCGGCGTTCACGGACGGGATGCCGGACGCGGCGCCGCCGGCGATGGTCTGGGTGGACGGGTGCGAGAACGGCTGCTACCTGGACAGTGCCGAGGAATATCTGCGGGCCGCGCTCGAGATACGGTCCTGGACTGGCGAAGCCCTTCGCCTCGTGTCACCGATCAACCGCCCGAAGCACCGCCAGCAAGTGCAAGCCGGCTTCGGGTTCTACCTCGACATGTTCCTGAACGACGCGACTTACCCAGTAAGGCATTTCTCCGCTCGGTGCGAACGACAGTATGCGACATCGCTGTCCAACCAAAGCGTAGAGTGGTGCGATGCTATTCATTCAGCCTCCGGCGTATCCTGACCGCGATCATGCGCGGCCAATCCCGGACTTCACGCTGTCCCAGTCCAAGAGCACCGCCGAACCGTCGCGAGCGCGTGCCCGACGCTGATCCAGGAGCCGCTTGATCGAATCTGGGAGCTCCGCCTGCTCAAACCGATCTCGCAGGTCCTCCCAGATGGCCTCCATGATCTGCATCTTCTGGGCCACCGGCAGCTTCTTAACTTCTTCGACCGTCATGGCGCAACCCTACCGCAAGCGCTTGCGCTCGGCGAGTCCCTTTTCATCGAACGACAGAGCTCACCGACCGCCGGCGGGCCGCGATGTCCCATGGAGCGTGATGCCCGAATTGCTGCGCGGATCCGCCAGCGGCACAGACGCCGGCGGTTCGGTGGAGCGAGTGGTTCGGCCCTCGTCACCGGTCTTTGATCAGGTCCTCCGGAGTCATCCCGATGTCTCGGGCGATCTGCCGGAGCAGTATCGGGGAGAGATCCCGGCCCCGGTGATCCGGTACCGTCGTCTGTCGCCCATCCGCGTGCCGGAACTGGCGGTGTGATCCGCGTTGGCGAATCTGGACGAAGCCAAGTCCCTGCAAGATGGCGATCACCTCCCGCGGCTTCAGAACCGGCAAGCGGGGCATCGTCTCGCTATACGGTTAGGGTCTGAGTGCCAACGAATTCCGATTCGATCACCAGATCGCCGTCTTGCTGCAGCATGCGGATCACCTCGGCCAGGTTCTCACGCAATTCCTCCAGTGTTCCCCCCTGGCTGTGGCCACCGGGCAGCCCGGGGATGTATCCCACGTACAGCCCGGTGTCCGGGCATCGCTCCACGACTGCGGTAAACGTGCTCACGTCCGGAGGGTACCACGCGCAGAGATCATGGCCAGCGTGGATCTGTCATGCCGAACGACGAGGTGAAGCGACCGCCGCCGGCAGACGGGGTCGAGCGCAGAAGCGCGATCCGAACTGGCTGCCAACGCGGAGCGCAGCAGCGGGGCGGCGGTTCGCCTCGACCGAATGGTTCGCCTCACATCCTCCGTTTGCCATAGCTGGGATGCCTTTCGTGGTGTCGAACTACCAGCACTCGAATACCCTGAGGCATGATCCGGTACAGAAAATGATACGGAAACCGTTTCAGATTGGCCCGACGGCGCCCAGGGTCGACCGGATGAAATCTGCCCGGTGCGCCGGCTGCGACCTCAATGGTCGCCAGTAATTCCTCCCAAAACGCGTCTCCCAATCGAGGCGAAATTCTGTCATAGTACCGCAGGATGCGGCTGACGTCCCGCTGAACCGCGGGATGGTACGCCACCCTCATCGTCCGCGCTCTTCCTGAACTCGCCGAACGAATTCCTCGTGGAGAATCGGCTCTACCGATCCGCTGTCCAGCGCCGTATCGCGCTGGTCCACCTCATGGTCTGGAACTCCTGCATCGGGCACCCCGAAGGTCTCGATGAGGGAGAGCACAAGCGTCGCGCGGTCCTGCGCATTCAGTTCATGTGCTTGCCGCTCGATGTCCTGCAATTTCATGGTCCGACGATAACTTCCCGGCCCACACCACGCAACATCCGCCTCAATCCCTTTTAGGCGAACGATGAGGTGAAGCGACCGCCGCCGGGGACAACGCTCGGCCGCACAAGGACCCTCCGGACTGCGGACTCGCCTCGAGCGGACCTGCGGGGCGGCGGTTCGTGTCGACCGCGTGGTTCGACGGGATGGGGTCCGACTGAGCACGAAACGAACACGCACCGGAGGAAAGCCGGGCGCGTCGTCCGCTGCATGCATCACCCTCAGGCCGGCGGCCCTCGGCTGTCCTCGTCCACTGCTTGACCAAGCCGGACGGGCCCCGCCCGCGCCAGGCCCTCCGGCCCGCGGGACGTTGGATCAAGCACTGGGTGGCGACCTTCCAGAGCTCCCCTGGGCGGAGCTCGGCGTCGGGCGCTGCCGGGGGGACGTCCTCCCGAATCGGGAAACCCACAGAAGGTAACGAAGGCAACGAAGCCTTGGGGTTACCGGCTCCCGCCGGTCTTCGGCCTTCGTTGCCTTCTGTGAGAACCTGCCAACATTCGATTACCCATCATGTCGAACGCAAAGGTCAGCTACGGGAGCCAGCCGTGGCAGACGCTCGATTCCTGGCCGGGCGACTCGGCTGGATCCCGTTCGCTGGACAGGCTGTTATGCCTCATGAAACCAACCGATGGTGAAAGACTGAGTACGTCACCAGCAAGCTCCTGTAAATTCTGAGCTCGTATCCTTGAGCTCCCAAGCTGCCGAAGGCGTAACTGAACTGGAGGGATCGCCCGCCGCCCCGCCAAGGTGCAAATGCAACAATGACATCTCCACGGTCAACGTTCAGTTTCCTGGTATCTGCGACTGGCCTGAGACCACGGCTCAGAAACACCCGTTGGCTCACATCAGTGCCGTTGGTGAAGTAGAGAGACGACCGGCGTGAGCTGACGATTGACCAATCATGAAGGGGTCGGAATCCTTGATTACTCAGCACACGATCTCCCACGAGTAATGCATCCAGGGCATGACAGACGGCCGCCTCCCTGTGGCGATCGCGAATTGGAAGTGGCAGTGGCACGAATAACAGGAGGACCAGCAAGATGGCTCCCCCATGACCAACCACCGCCTTCGCTTAGTGGCGACCACAAATGGCATAACGATATATCGGCAGTCGAGATGCTGCCCGAACGGTCAAGAGCAGCCGTTGGGCTCGACTTGACCCGTTAGACGGCGAGCGAGGGGCGGGGCGGGGCCTTAGGGGCAGGGAGGGTGGCTTGCCACCGGGGCGAAGTAACCGAGGGTGGAAGCTCCGCAGGAGGAGGGGACGAGCGGAGCAAGGCCGTGGGCCGGCCCCGCTGCTGCCTGCCTGTGCTGGGCACGCAATGCCGACCCTGTCGGTGGGTGATCGCATGGCGCTCGGCTGTGTGACCTACCAGCGGGAGTGTCGACAGCACGGTGGGCAGGTCAAGCCGTAATCCAAACGCGGAATGGGAGTCGCATGGCCCGCGGCGAGCGCACGGGCCAACGCACCCGGATCATGCCGTGCAAGCGCCGGGAGTCGGGTGGCCAACCGGACCGTTTTCATTGGCCAAGGGCGCTGGGGGACGCCACAGTGCCGGCCGTTAGCTCCATGAATCAGTCTATTCAGTTGCTGCGGACGATACGGGCCGTGATCCGGGGCCGGCGCTGGGCGGTCCTCCTCGCCGCGGTGGCCGTAGGTGCCCCCGGGCCGTTGCGGGCGGCCGGGCCGGGCGCGATCCAGTTCGCCCGCGACATCCAACCCCTCCTTGCGGAGAATTGCCTGGCCTGCCACGGGCCGGACCCCGCCGCCCGCAAGGCGGGGTTGCGCCTCGATACGCGCGAGGGCTTGTTTGAACCGACCGCCCGGCGCCCGGCCACCGTGATGCCCGGCGATCCGTCGCGCAGCACGCTGTGGAAGCGCATCGTGACCGAGGACCCGGATGACCTGATGCCGCCCCCGGAGTCCCACAAGAAGCTCGAGCCGGAGCAGAAGCGGCTGATCGAGCAGTGGATCCTGGCCGGTGCTCCGTGGCAGGGACACTGGGCGTTCGTGAAGCCCACGCGTCCGGATCCCCCGGTGGCGCACGGCGCGGAGTGGGTGCGCAATCCGGTGGACGCGTTCATCCTCGCCGGACTCGAAGCGACGGGTTTGGCGCCCGCGCCGGAGGCGGATCCTCGCGCGCTCGCCCGCCGGTTGGCGTTGGATCTCACGGGCCTGCCGCCGGCGCCGGAGGCCGTGCAGCGGTTTCTGGAGGACACCACCCCGGAGGCCTACGAGCGCTACGTGCAGGCGTTGCTGGCCTCGCCCCACTACGGCGAACACCGCGCGCGCTACTGGCTGGATGCCGCGCGCTATGCCGACACCCACGGACTGCACTTCGACAACTATCGCGAGATGTGGCCGTATCGGGACTGGGTGATCCGGGCCTTCAACCGCAACCAACCCTTCGACCAGTTCGTCGTGGAGCAGCTCGCCGGGGATCTCCTCGACAACCCCACGGACGACCAGATGGTCGCCACGGGCTTTCAGCGGTGCAACATGACCACCAACGAAGGCGGGACCATCGAGGAGGAGAACCTGGCCAACTACGCGAACGACCGGGTGACGACGACGGGCTGGGTCTTCCTCGGCCTGACCACGAACTGCGGAGCCTGCCACGACCACAAGTTCGATCCGTTCACGACGAAGGACTTCTACTCGCTCGCGGCGTTCTATCGGAACACGCAGCAGACCGGGTTCGACCGGAACTGGCGGGAGGGCGACCTGTACATGGTGGTGCCGCAGACGGACGAGGAACGCACGCGCTGGAAGGCCCTGCCGGCAGAGATCGAGGCGGCGCGCCGGGCGCGGGAGGGGCAGGTCGAGGCGGCTGATGTCGCGTTCACGAACTGGGTGACGTCGGTTCGACCCCGTCGTCTGCCCGCGCGGGTGAGTCTGGGCGGCGAGGTGCTGCGGCTGCCGCTGACGGAAGGGGAGGGGACGCGGGTGACGGGACGGGTGGGGCGGCAGCGCGTCGAGTTCGGCGGACCCACGCAGATCGAGTGGCGAGGAGGCGTGCTCGGGCCGGCGCCGATCCTGACCGCGGACAACGGCTTTGTGCTGGGCGATCGCGGCGATCTCCAGGCGACCGAACCCTTCTCGGCGTCGGCCTGGGTTTTCCTGCCCGAGGACTTCAAGGGTGGCGGCGCCATCCTGGGGCGCATGGGCGGCGAACCGGAGGGGCATCGGGGCTGGGATTTCTTCGTGCGGGACGACCACTTTGGCATCCATCTGGTGCATCGCTGGCCGGCCGTGGCGTTGAAGGTGCGGTCGCCGGGGAAGTCCCTCGAGCGCGGGAGGTGGCATCACGTGGCGGTCACCTACGACGGGTCGACCCGTGCTGAGGGGGTGAAGCTGTTTGTGGACGGTCTGGCAGTGGCCGGGAACCGGGAGCAAGACCGGCTCGAGGGGTCGATCCACTCGCCCTTTCCGCTGCGGCTCGGGCAGCGGGAACGCGGGGACAAGCTGGAAGGCGTGGCGGTGCAGGATGTGCGGCTCTATCAGCGGCGCGTGGATCCGGCGGAAGTGGCGGTGCTGGCGGTGGCGCCGCGGTTGGCGGAGGTGTTGTCCCGCGTTGACTTCGCCAGCACGAACAACGCTTCCCGCGAAGTGTTGCGGCGCTACTTCCGCGTGACGCAGCACGAGGGCTGGGGCGGCGCGAGCCGTCAACTGGCGGCCCTGGAGAACGAGCGTTTCCGGATCCGCGGGCGGAGTCCGGTCACCCACATCCAGCGCGAGAAGCCGGATTCCCTCCCCACGGCGCACGTCCTCTTCCGGGGTCAGTACGATCAGCCGCGCGAGCAGGTGACGGCGGCGACGCCTGGTGCGCTGCATCCGTTCCCGGCGGGGTCGCCGACGAACCGGCTTGGGCTGGCGCGCTGGCTGGTGGCGCCGGACAACCCGCTGACGGCCCGGGTCACGGTGAACCGGCTTTGGCAGGAGGTCTTTGGCGTGGGGTTGGTCAAGACCGCGGATGACTTCGGCGTGATGGGCGAAGCGCCCGTGAACCAGCCGCTGCTGGACTGGCTGGCGGTGGAGTTCCAGGAAAGCGGGTGGGATGTGAAGCGCCTGCTGACCCTGCTGGTGACCTCGGCGACGTATCGCCAGAGCGCGGTCAGCACCCCGGAGAAGCTCGCGCGGGATCCGGAGAACCGGCTGTTGAGTCGTGGCCCGCGATTCCGCATGGACGGCGAAATGGTCCGGGACTACGCGCTGGCCGTGAGCGGGCTGTTGGTGCCGCGGGTTGGCGGGCCAAGCGTGAAGCCCTATCAGCCGGAAGGGGTGTGGGAGGCGGTGGCGATGCCGGAGAGCGGCACTCGCTACTACGAGCGCGACGACGGTGAGGGTCTCTACCGGCGCAGTCTTTACACGTTCCTGAAACGCGCCGCGCCGCCGCCGGCCCTGGAGATCTTCAACGCGCCGAGCCGGGAGGTCTGCACGGTGCGTCGCGAACGCACCAACACGCCGCTGCAAGCCTTGGCCACCTTGAACGATCCCCAGTACATCGAGGCCGCCCGCCATCTGGCCAGCCTGGCCCTGGCGCGGTCGGAAGGCGCCGCGGAAGCCGCGCTGGACGACTTGGCGGAGCGTCTGCTCGCGCGTCCGCTGCGGCCCGCGGAACGTCAGGTCGTGGCGCGGACGCTGGCCGACCTGGAGGCGTTCTACCGCGCGCAGCCGGCGGAGGCGGAGCGGCTGGTGGCCGTGGGTTTCACCCTGCCCCCGGCCGAGACTTCCACCCCGCAACTGGCGGCCCTGACGATGGTGGCCAATCAGTTGCTGAACCTGGACGAAGTGTTGTGCAAGTGACATCCGCCCCGCCGAACCCTGACTCGATCCCGCCATGTCCCCGTTCCAAGATTACGTTCGTTACGAGACGCGCCGGCAGTTTTTCGCCCGGGGGAAGAATGCCCTGGGCTATGCGGCACTGACATCGCTGCTGAGCAGCACGTTTCGGTTGTGGGGTGACGCGAAGGACGCTTCACCTGCCACCGCGTCTGGGATGGGGGGGCGGGTCCTGCCGCATTTCCCGCCGAAGGTGAAGAACGTGATTTATCTGCACATGGTGGGCGGGCCGTCGCAGATGGACCTGTTCGACTACAAGCCGGTGATGGCGGACTGGTACGACAAAGACCTGCCGGACTCGGTGCGGATGGGGCAGCGGCTGACGACGATGACCTCGGGGCAGCAGCGTTTTCCGATTGCGCCGTCGAAGTACCGGTTCAGCCAGGCCGGGGAATGTGGATTGTGGATGAACACCGAGCTGTTGCCGTTGACGGCCAAGTGCGTGGACGACCTGGCGTTCATCCGGTCGATGCACACCGAGGCGATCAACCACGAGCCGGCCATCAGCCACATGCAGACCGGGAGCATGGTCAGCGGGCGCCCGTGCATCGGGTCGTGGGTGAGCTACGGGCTGGGCTCGATGAACGCGAATCTGCCGACGTTCGTGGTGCTGGTGGCCGAACCGACGAACAAGGAGCAGATCCAGGCTATCAGCGCGCGGCTCTGGTCCAGCGGGTTCCTGTCCGGCGAGCACGCCGGCGTGTCGTTTCGCAGCGTGGGCGATCCGATCCTCTTCATCAACAACCCGCCGGGCGTGCCGGCCGAGGTGCGGCGTCGCCAGCTCGACGGGTTGCGGGAGTTGAACGAGCTGAACTACGCGCTGGTGGGCGATCCCGAGACGCACACGCGGATTCAGCAGTTCGAGATGGCGTTCCGGATGCAGTCGAGCGTGCCCGAGCTGGCGCAGGTCGCGAATGAGCCCGCTTCAACGTACGAACTCTACGGCGAGGAAGCCCGGAAGCCGGGCACGTTTGCCTACACCTGTGTGCTGGCGCGGCGGTTGGTGGAGCGCGGCGTGCGGTTCGTGCAGGTGTACCTGAACAACTGGGATCACCACGGCAACGTGGGCGGCCGGCTCCCGATGCAGTGCAAGGACATTGACCAGGCCACGTACGGGCTGATCCAGGACCTGAAGACCCGCGGGCTGTTCGAGCACACGCTGATCCTGTGGGGGGGCGAGTTTGGCCGGACGATCTACAGCCAGGGCGGGTTGTCGAAGGACAACTACGGGCGGGACCATCACCCCCGTTGCTTCACGATGTGGCTGGCGGGCGGCGGGGTGAAGGGCGGGACGATCCACGGCGAGACCGACGAGTTCAGCTACAACATTGTCGAAGACCCGGTCCACGTGCGCGATCTGCACGCGACGATCCTCCACCTGCTGGGCATTGACCATCGGCGGTTCACGGTGAAGTGGCAGGGGGTGGACATGAAGCTGACGGGTGTGGACGCGGAGGCCCACGTCGTGAAGCCGATCCTCGCGTGAGCTGCGCCCTCAGAACAGCGGGTTGACGAGGATGCCGAGGACGGTGAGGGGGCCCTGGTCTTCGAGGCCTTCGGTGGCCTTGTCGAGTTTCTGGAGGGTGAGCTTGGCGTTATTGATGAGGGTGTCGTCGTTGATCGCCTTGCCGACCGTGCCCTGGCCGCGGTTGATCTTCTGCATGACCTCCCGAAGGTTGGTGGCGGCCTCGGTGACCTCCGCGAACAGGGTTTCGTCGGTCATCAGGCGGCCGACGGTGCCCTTGCCGGCGCGGACGTCGGCGACGGTGGCCTGGGCATCGCTGACCAGTTGGCGGACGTCATCGGCGGTGGTGCTGAGGTTGGTGACGGTGCTGAGGGCGGCCGTGTAGAGGGAGTCTTCGTAGATGAGCTTGCCCACCGTGCCCTCGCCGGCGGCCACCTGGGCGGAGATGCGTTCGGCGTTGGTGAGGACGTTCAGGAGGCGCGGCTTGCTCTCGTTGAGGAAGTCGGTGAAGGGCAGGAGGACATCGCTGAGGTTGGAGTCGCTGAAGCTCTCCGTGAGTTTCTGGATGCCGCTGGTGGCGCCTTCGAGTCGGGAGAGGAGCACGTTGAGGTCGGCTTGAGCGTAGCTCTCGAGCTCGGTGCCGGTGTGGTCGATGACGGCGCCCTTGCCGGGGCCGAAGTCGATGGCGACGTAGTTCTGTCCCATGAGCCCGCTGAACTTGATCGTGGCCCGGCTGTCGGTGCGGATCACGGCGGTGGGCTCAGTGATCTTCATCTCGACGAGCACCCTCGCGTCGGCGAACTCGATGGCGGTGACGCGGCCGATGGCTTTGCCGGCCATCTTGACGCCGTCGCCGACCTTGAGTTCGAGGATGTTGTCGAACCGGGCGCTGACGGTGCGGCCGCGGCGGAAGAAGTCGAGGCTGCCGATGGTCTCGAGGATGAGGGCCCCGACGATGACGGCGAGGGCGAAGAAGATGCCGAGGCGGGTTTCGAGGGTGTTTCTCATGGGAGCGCGGGTTCAGGGGTGAAGCGGAAATCGGCCTTGAGAAAGCGTTGGACGAGGGGGTTGGGGTTGGCCTGGACGTCGTCGGGCGAGCCGAGGGCGAGGATCTCGCCCTCGTGCAGCAGGGCCACGCGGTCGGCGATGCCAAAGGCGAGGTCGCGGTCGTGGGTGACGACGATGCTGGTGACCTGCAAGCGGCGGTTGAGGTTGAGGATTTCGCGGCCAATGGTGACGGCGATGAGGGGGTCGAGTTCGCTGGTGGGCTCGTCGTAGAAGATCAGTTGGGGTTCGACGACCAGGGCGCGGGCGATGGCGACGCGCTTCTTCATGCCGCCGGAGAGTTCGGCGGGCGTCTTGTCGGTGGTGCCCTTGAGGCCGAGGAGTTCGAGTTTTTCGGCCACCACCCGGGCGATGTCGGCGGGCGGTTTGAGCCGGTGTTCGCTGAGGTAGAGGCCGACGTTCTCGCCGACGGTCAGCGAGTTGAGCAGGGCGCCGGACTGGAAGACCATGGCCACCCGGTAGCGGGTCATGACGCCCGGGTCGCTGACGGGTTGGCCGGCCACGAGGATCTCGCCGGCGTCGGGGGATTCGAGGCCGATGAGGTGTTTGAGGAGGACGGTCTTGCCGCTGCCGCTCGGCCCCATGAGGACGAAGATCTCGCCGGCCGGCACGTCGAAGGTGAGGTGGTTGAGCACGGCGTGGCCGTTGTAGCTCTTGCACAGGTCGCGGACCTGGAGGCCGATGCCTTGGGGGGCCGGGGCGTTCATGTGTGCAGGTGCATCAGGATCCGCGTCAGGAAGTAGTCCAGGAGCAGGATAAGGACGATGGAGTTGACGACGGCCTTGGTGACCGACCGCCCGATGCCGCGGGGGCCGCCGATGGTGCTGAGGCCCTGGTGGCAGGAGACCACGCCGATGACGACGGCGAAGGCGAAGCTCTTGAGCAGGCCGTTCACGACGTCCAGCGGTTCGATGCCCTGGCGCAAGCTGTTGAAGTAGCTCTCGAACGAGACCGCGATGGCTTCGTTGAAGCAGGATACGATCGCCCCGCCCATCCAACCGACGAGGATCGCGAAGAGGACGAGCACGGGCAGCCCGATACTGATGGCGATCAGGCGCGGCAGCACCAGGTAATGCACCGGGTTGATGTTCATCGTCCGCAGGGCGTCGATCTCCTGGTAGACGCGCATCGAGCCGATCTCGGCGGCCATGGCCGAGCCGATGCGGCCGGCGATCAACACGGCCATCATCACGGGGGCCAGCTCGCGGCAGACCGCCAGGCCGACCAGTTGGCCGATGAAGCTCTGCAGGCCCCGCTCGGCCAGCGTGGGGCCGGTCTGGAGGGCGAGCACCCCGCCGATGAACAGCGACAGGACGCAGGCCATCAGCAGACTGGCGTTGCCGATCTCGAAGAGCTGATCGCACACCTTCCGTTGTTGCCGGAGGGTGTGCGGCAGCGCCCGCAGGGTGCGCCCCAGCAGGAGCAGGATTTCACCGATGTCCTGAAACATGCCGCATCAACAATCGGTTGTTAGTCGGTCGTGCCCATCGCGTCCGTCAGGGCTTCAGTCTCGATGTCCCGGCCCGCGGGTCAAGGGTGCGGTGCCGGTCCCGGCCGAGGCTTCTTCTTCGCGGGAAGGTAGAGGAAACGCCAGCGTTTGCCGTCGGCATCCGCCGTGTGTTGGACCAGGCCGAAGAGCAGGGACACCTTGGCGCGTTCGGGGGAGGTCTCGCGGCGGTAAAGGTTCCAGAGCAGGGACTGGCTGCGGGTGCCGCTGGCGGCGTGGTGTTCGGAGCGCCACAGGGCCCAGAGCGGCTCGTACAGCCGACGGATGCTGACGTTCTCGGAGAGCAGGGGGCTGAAGATGGACAGGGCCTGGAAGCGCTCGTTGCCCTCCGCGTCCCGCCGCGAGATGAAGAACGGCCAGAGGTCCGAACGCTTGCTGGAGGTGCCGGTCTGGTGGTTGATGGTTTCGAAGCCGGTGTAGAGGAAGAACGCGATGCGGGTGACGTGCCGTTCCAGGGGGTGGCGCTGCGTGTGTTTCTGGTAGTACAACGGCCAGAGCACGAAGCGGGAATGCGATTCCCGGAAGCGGGTGTCGCCGTAGAGGGGCCAGACGCGGATGGCTTGCTTGCCTTCGCCGTGGGCAAACGTGAAGACCGGCCAGAGGAACGAGGTCTGGTCGTAGGCCAGCTCGCGGTCGCGAACGAGCGTGACGCCGAACGGCCAGCCGTAGATGTCGCGGTCCTTGGCCGGGGACCGCTGCAGGCTGTAGAAGGGCAGGAGGAGCCGTTGCTGGATGGGGTTGGTCGACCCGATGTCGAGGTCGTTGCGGCCGAAAAAGGGCCAGAGGACGAATTGCCTGTCATGGCCGGGCACCGACTCGACGTCGCCGAATCCGTTGGTGCGGGTGGTGATGTCTTTGTGTTCCGTGCCGAAGAACGGCCACACCTGCCAACCTTGGAGGCCATCGCCGCGTCGGACGTGGACGATGGGCACGAGGTAATTGTCCGTCACCACGTCGCGCCGGCGGGTTTGGACCCAGGCCGGCCAGAGGAGGAAACGGGTTTCGTCGCGGAACATCCGTTTCTGCAGATACCCGTAGAAGGGCCAGACGGCGCTGTAGTTGAGCGACGGATCCTCGGCCGAGCGGCGGAACCAGAAGAAGGGGACGAGCGTGAAGGCCCTACCCTGGGCGTTGGCCTGCGTCCTTCCACCCGAGAAGCTGAGGACCTGGAAGACCTGGAGCCGGTACTCGCCGCCGTACCGGTCGTAGGTAATGACCGGGTAGGCCAGGTCCCACGAGACGTTCTCGACGGTGGGCTCGAGGTTCCAGTTGAACAGGGGGGCGAGCGTGAACGTGCGGGCGATTTGCGTGACGGGCGGTTCGGCGTCGAACGGGTCCGTGCCGGGCGGCACGGCGTCCTCGGGCCAACGGGTCTCGGTGGCCACCAGGGGGCCGAGGGCCTCCACGCGGGTGCCGTGGTCGAGGGTCAGGGGAAACTCGTGGTAGAGCAAGCCGGCGGAGACGGGATCCGTGGCGGCATGCCCGGCGGCGCCCCCCAGGACAAGGGCGGTCCACAGCAAGCTGGGCAAGAGGCGGCGCACCGGATGGTTCACGTGTATTCCCCGCAACGCGCCGCATCCTAAGTAGGCTCGGGCGAGGGTCAAGCGCAGGAGGAGCCAGGCGTCGGGCCGGCGCCCGGCCTGCGGCGATGCGGAGGGGGTGCCGCCGCGGGGGGCGCGACGGTCTTTGCCGGCCTTTGTCTTTGCTTGCCGGAACCTCCCGTTGTCGCGGCCGGTGGACACGAGCCACACTGCGCCCGTGACCACCACGATGCAGATCTCCAGCCCGTTGCCGAGGGCGTTCACCCTGCTCGAGGTGCTGGCGGTGCTCGCGGTCGTCGGACTTCTGGCAGGGTTGCTGTTGGCCGCGGCGAGCCGAGCCCAGGCCAACGCGAGCGGCACGATCTGCCTGGCGAACCTCCGACAGCTTCAAGTCACCTGGCAGTTGTACGTCGATGACTTCCGCGGGAGCGTGCCGCCGAATCGCGCCCAACTCGTCGGGGAACACTGGCGGAGCACGCCCGATTCCTGGATTGGCTCGAGCAATGCCCCCCACGACCGCGACGCACGCCCCATCCAGCAAGGTCTGTGGTTCGCATACGGCTACAACCGCGCGGTGACCCTTTACGTTTGCCCGGCGGACCGGTCCACTGCCCGCACGTTCGCCGGTCAGCCGCTGAACCGGCGTCGCACCCGGAGCGTGTCCCTGAACGGCAATCTGGGCGGCCGCACCGCCGAGCGGCAGCGGACGGTGGAGCGTCTCGCTGCGGTGACCGACCCGGCCCGGCTTTTCGGCTTCGTAGACGAAGCTGCGGACTCGATCGATGATGCGCACTTCCTGGTGTGGCCGGCTCCCGACCGCCGCTGGGTGAATCTCCCCGCCGACCGCCATGCGCAGACCGGTGTGTTCTCTTTCGTGGATGGCCACGGCGAGCGCTGGAAGTGGCAACACCCGAAGCGATTCACGCCACGGCCAAGCTTCTGGAAGCCAGCCGAGTCACCCGCCGACCGGGAAGACCTGGGTCGACTGCAGCAACATACTTTGGGCGGCCCCGTCCTCGCGCAAGAACCCTGAGGCCGAGCCGGCCCGGATCACGCCAAACACAAGCCCCTGAAGACCCATGAAACACCAGCTCACCAACGCCCTCACGATTGCGCTCGCCGTCACCCTCGCTCTCGGGGTTTGCCTCCAGCACCTCCAGGCCTCCGGGAGTTGCTTCCGACTGCAGTACCGCTGTGCGGAGGACTTCCGGTGCCAGTGCCGGAATCACCCTGCGGGAACCGACGGTACGTGTGACTCGCGCAGCTACCACAAGGACGGTTATTACTTCTGCGCCCCGGCCCCGAGCGGTTACTGGATCTGTCGGAACCAGTCCGTCGAGGTGGGCTGGGACGCGACCTGTTCGACCGCGGTCAACTGGACCAAGTGGACGTACTGCTACCTGTTGGGAGGGGCGACGTGTGCGTACGCCTGTGCGATCGCGCCGACCGGGCCGGGCTGTCTGGGGTGTCTGGCCACGATGAGCAAGGAGTGCTTCGGCTGCGGTATCCGCTACTGTGTCGAGGGCACCCGTACCCCCCTCTACGGTCTCAAGGTTCATCCGGAGGATCCGTGGGGTCGCGGATGCCCCGATCGACTCGAGCTCCCCTGACATGCGAGGAAGGCGTGAAGTCCGGCGAGGTCCTTCTTCCGTTCTGCAACCACCGACTCATAGCTCCCATGCTGCGTCGTTCTCTGCCCACGATGGTCGCGGTCGTCCTCGGCCTCGGTTGGCCGGTCCGTGTCGCGGAAGCCGCGGCGAGCGACGGTGCGAATCCGCGACGCGCCACGCTGCCGGAAATCACCGCGCTGTTCGTCCGGGTGACGCGGCCGGTCCCCGCGCGCTGCCACTTCCGCGCCCGCGTCGAGATCCGCACCCCCGCCTGGACCGAGCGGCAAATCGGCGAGGAAATCCGTCGGCAGGAACAAGCCTCGCGCACGCATGACCGGGGTCTGACCGCCGCCCAGCAGCGTCAGCTCGGCGCGCTGCGTCGCGAAGGCGTCCGCCAGGCCCATTCAGGCACCAGCACGTTCGAGGTCGAGGTCTGGCTGGCGGGGGAGCTCTACCGCAAAGACGAGGTTTGGACTTCCGTGCCGCTCCCGAGCCGGCGCAGCTACGTCCGGATCGCGGACCCCGGCTTCACGAACGTGATGGCGTTCATCGCCAATCACACCCTGGAATCGGCCACCCTCTACCCGATCGAGGCCAGCCAGGTTCCCCTGGATCCTCTCTGGGAAGGTTACACCCTGGAACCGCCACTTGTGCTCCCGCTCTTGGCGGCCGTGGGGAGCACGAACGCGCTGATCGCCCCGAGCGACCCTTCCCCGATCCGGCCCTGGGCGGCTTTGGGCATCTCGCTGGATCGCGCCCAGGCCTCCCGCTTGGCCGAGGGAACCCACCCTACGTTCCGCTTGGAGGTCAGGGATTCAAAGCAGGGAGAACAGGACGTGCGTTGTTTCGACCTCACCCGCCGTGAAGGGCTCCGGAGCCCGGCCCTCCGCGTCCAGTATTGGGTGGACCGAACCGATCCTGACCGGCTGCGGCGAGCCGAGTTGGTCGGGCCCAACGGCCCTCTTCTGGTTTCCGAGCGCGAGGGGGTGGACGATTCCGGTTGGCCGCGCATCTGGACGACGGAGTCCGCCGGCGAGGATGGCCGGCTCGTGTGGCGGCAGGTCATCTACGATTGGGTGGATCCGGCCGGGGAGTTTGCCACCTGGCCGACCTTCGCCCCCGAGTTCCCCGAGCGCTACGTCGTGGCGGCCAGCACCGGGCACGGTGTCGCTGAGCTGGTACACAATCCCGCAGGAGCCGCGGTTGCCGAAGCCAGCCTGCTGCCTGGGAAGCCGGGATGGCCGAAGGTGTTGCTTGCTCTTGGCGTCGGCACCGCTCTGCTGGTCCTCCCGGCGGTGCTGCTCCGCCGCGCCAAGCCTGCCTCCCCGGCTCCTGCACGGCGCTGAGCATTCTCGAGGTCCTGTGCAGACGCGACCTGATCACCACCCGATGCACTTCGGCGCGCTGACGTGGAGAGGGCGGGGCACCGACGGATTCCTGGCGACGGTCATTGGCCTCCTTCTGGTCACGGCCGGCTTGAAGGGCTTCAGCGTCTTCCAGGCGCTGGGAACCACGGCGAGCGGGGCGTCGGGCCGTTGGCTGACCCGGCCGGCGTCCTGGATCGAGGGTCTGACCAATGGTCAGGTCATGTTCGTGGCGGGGTTGTTCGAGTTGGCGGTGGTGAGCCTGGTTCTGCTGCTGCCCGACCGACGCCACCGTCTGGCCGTGGTGGCTTGGGTGGGAGGTCTGTTCGCGTCCTATCACGTTGGGTTGTGGCTGAGCCCCGCCCCGTCGTCCTGCGGATGTCTTGGTGTGCCCGGTGGGGAAGCGTCGATGCCAGGCTGGACCTACGAGTACATGGTGACGGCAATGATCGCCTACTTCCTGGTGGGAAGTTACCTCGGGCTGGCGTGGCATGGCCGACCACGGTTGGCCGGTCGTTCCACGCCCGCGGCAACGCCCGGCGACGGCTCGGATGGACACGGGGCAAGACAACACTAACCCGGTTCGCTCGGCGGGTGTGGAGCCGTGCCGATGGACTGGGCGGGGTGAGCCGTGTGGTGGGAGCACGCGGCTGGCCTGGGTCGTGGGGATCTGGCTGGTGGCGGTGCTGGGCTCGATCCACCAGGAGCGATTCGCTGGTCCCACGCCGGCTTCACGACTCGACCTGTTGTTCGCGATCGTTCGGCACGGGACGCTGGCGATTGATGCCTATCATGAGAACACGCCCGACAAGGCATGGCACGCGGGGCATTACTACTCGGACAAAGCTCCGGGCACGGTGGCGGTGGCGTTGCCCGGGTTCTGGCTGGCTCACGAGATCGTCCAGCAAGTCCGACCGGACGCCGTCGATCGGACCGTCTGGCTGGTGGGAAGTTGGGTAGCGTGTGCCACGTCGCAGGCGCTACCGGCGGCGCTGGGCGGGTGCCTCCTTTGGATTTGGCTGGGGCGGTTCGTCCACGCCCGGGCGGCCTGGGTGGCGGTCATGGCGCTGTGGCTCGGTTCGCTGCCGCTGCCGTACACGACGATGCTCTTCAGCCACGCGCAAACCATCGGCCTCATCAGCCTCGCCCTGTGGGCGTTGGCGCTGTTCGAAGGCCTTCCGCCTCGGCACTCGGGCGATGGTCCGACGTCGCGGCCAACGGTGGAGCCAATGGATGCCGAGGCGATCCGGCTTCCTGGCTGGCGCTATGGTCTGGCGGGTGGGTGCCTGGGGCTGAGCCTGGCCAGCGAGTACACCGCCGGCCTGGTGGTTGTTGCTCTCGGGCTTTTCGTGATCTGGCAACGCCGGCGCGGGAGGCTCTGGTTTCTGGTGGGGGCTGTGCCGCCGCTCCTCCTGGTCCCCGCGTACAGTTGGGCCACCGTCGGCGTCCCCTGGGAGCTCCCCTACAGCTACCAAGCCAGTTTTCCCGAGATGGCCAAGGGTTTGTACGCCATCCAATGGCCTGACCTCGAGAACCTGCTGCGGTTGTTGTTTGGCCCGACCCGCGGGCTCGTGTTTTGGACCCCGTTCCTCCTCATGGCGGGGTGGGGCTGGGTGTGGGTGGCGCGGGAACGACCGGCCTGGCTGTGGCTCACGTATGTGGTTCCCCTCTTGCAGGTCGTGGTGATTTCCGGCCGCACCTGGGATTGGCAGGCGGGGTATACGCTCAGTGCGCGCTACCTCTCGCCGATCCTCCCGCTGGTTGCCCTGCCGTGTGCGCTTGGGATGCAGCGCTGGCCCACCCTCGGCGCCGTGCTCGCCGCGCTCTCGGTGGGCATGGTCACGTTGGCCACCGTGACGGATGCGTGCCCGGTTTACGACGTGGAAGTGCCCTTGTCCGAACTGCACATCCCGAGGTTGCTGTGCGGGGAGTTCACGTACAACGCTTTGTCGGTCCTGTGCGGGTTCCCCCCTGCGGTCGCTGCCGGGCTGTACTCCGGTCTGCTGGTGGCGGGCCTGGTGTGGGGATGGCGTGCGTGTGGCAGGTCTGACGCGCGGAGGTGATCCCATGCGTCCCTGGGTCAACCTCACGTTGCCGGTGTTCAACGAGGCCGCGCAATTGGCCCTCAGCACGGCCCGGCTCATGGTCGTCCTCGACCAACAGTCCCAATGGCGATGGGAACTGGTGATGGCGGACAATGGTTCGACGGACGGCACCTTCGCCGTGGCCCAGCGGGTGGTTCGGGCCGTGGACCGCACGGGATCAGCCGCGCGTCGCCTTGCCGATACCGACCCAGCCCCCCGCGGGCTCTCGCTCCGCGCAATCCACCTGCCGCAGCCGGGGCGCGGGGAAGCCCTGAAGACGGCCTGGCTGGGCACCGACGCCGACGTGGTCAGCTACATGGACATCGATCTCTCGACGGATCTCGCGCACTTGCCCGAGCTCATCCGGGTCATTCTCGAAGGGCAGGCGGACCTGGCCATCGGCTCACGCTTGTTGCCGGCCTCCCGCACGACGCGTGGCTGGAAGCGGGAGTGGATCAGCCGGTGCTACAACCAAATCCTCCGGCGCGTGCTGGGGCTGCGAACCCACGATGCGCAATGCGGTTTCAAGGCGCTGTCGCGGGAGGCGGCCCGGGCGCTGTTGCCGCAAGTGCGGGACCGGGGGTTCTTCTTCGACACCGAGTTGCTGTTCCTGGCCCAGCAGCAGGGCTGGCGCATTGCCGAGATCCCGGTCTGTTGGATCGATGATCCGGACAGCCGGGTGCGTTTGGTCCGGACCATCCATGCCGATCTGGCGGGGGTCTGGCGATTGCGCCGGTCCGGCGGGGGGAGGCGAGCGATGGTTCGCCAGGCGGGGAAACTCAGAAGTCCGTGTTCGGCGCGAGAAGATCGAGTTCCTTGATCCAGATATTGCGGTAGCGGACGTCGTGGCCTTCGGCCTGGAGCTTGAGGCCACCGGGGGTGTCGGTGATGCCTTTGCCGCCGTCGTTGCCGCCATCGATGCCGGAATTGGGACCGCCCCAGACCTGGTTGATGGGGACGTTCGTGTGAACCTTCTGACCGTTGAAATACATCGTGACCCGGGCCGGTTCGACGCGGCGCCCGTCGCGGAAGCGGGCGGCGCGAAAGACCAGGTCGTAAGCGTTCCATTTCCCGACGCCGTGGTAGGCGTGGTAGGGGGATTCGGTCTCGTTGATGATCGCGCCCATGCCATGTTTGGTGCGGTCGCCGTCGAGCACCTGGATCTCGTAGCGGTTTTGGAGGTAGACGCCGCTGTTGCCGCCGGGTTCCATGACGAGGAACTCGAGGTGCAGGCGGAAGTCGCGATAGGCCTTCTTGGTAACGAGGTCGGCGGCTCCGTACTTGCCGCCGGCGGCGGCGGGCTCGAGGGTCGAGAGGGCCTTGCCGCCATCGACGGGGTCATCGACCACGCGCCACTTGATCGGCAGGGAGGAGGCGAAACCGGGTCCCTCCCAGTACGTCCATTTGTCGTCGAGCATCTGGCGGGAGCCATCGAAGATCAGTTCGGCTCCCGGGACGGGTTTGGTTCCGACGCCGACATGGGTGGCGGCGGTGCTGGTGAGGGACAGCAGGCACGCGGCGAGGCACGCGGCGGGCAGCAGGCACGGCATCGAGTTCATGTTTGCGAGTCAGTTGGTGCCGCGGACCCTCGCATGAGCCGGGGTGCCAAGTAAACCCCGGACTATTTGAGGCGCCAGACGATGCGCGCCTTGTTGAGGTCGTAGGGGGACATCTCCATTTTGACGCGGTCACCGACGGTCAAGCGGACCCATCGCTTGCGCATCTTGCCGCAGATGGTGGCGAGCACGGAGTGGTTGTTGGGCAGTTGCACACGGAACATCGTGCCGGGGAGCACGGTCGTGATGCAGCCTTCGACTTCGATATGATCTTCTTTCATCAATCAGGGGAGGGAGAGGGCAAAAACAAATTGGAGCGGCCTCGCCGACGGCCAAAGGCCGCCGGCGGGGCAACCGTTGTTGGGCGCGACCACCCGGTCGCGCCCGGGCTGACCCGGCGAGGGATCGTCTCAATACCGGCCCCCGCCGCGGGATTCCCGCCGGCCGCCCGGGGGACGTTCCTCGCGAGGACGGGCGAGGTTCACGGTGAGGTTGCGACCGTCGAGGGCCTGACCGTTCAGGCCGGCCACGGCCGCCTGGGCCTCCTCGGGGGTGCTCATGGTGACGAAGCCGAACCCCCGGGGACGGCCGGTGTCGCGATCCATCATCAGGGTGCATTCGGCCACGACTCCGTAAGCCGAAAAGGCGTCCCGGAGTTGGTCCTCGGTGGTGTTGAAGGACAGGTTCCCGACGTACAGTCTGGTGCTCATGTGATGCCGTGCTGTTCGGGATGGGCCGGACCGTTTCGCCGGACGACTCCCGGTTTTCGGGTCTCAAATCATCACTGAACCACGTTCACCTGAGGATTCACGAGGCCTTGGAAGTGACCAGTTCTCGAACAGGAGAGGATACGCTGACGCTTGCGGGCCTTTCGGTAAAGGCAAATTTTGGAGAACCCCTCGTCTTCGGCCCGGCAGCAGTCTCGTCCCGCCGCCAACGGGCCGCCCTGTTCCCCCGGCGCGGGCGTCGCCCGGATTGACAGCGGGGAGGGCGCTCGTTACACCAGACGCGTCACAAGCCTATGCTCTCTGCAACCATGCTTGCCTCGTTCACCATCACCCGACCGGACGTGCTCGTTTTTGTGGTCTTTGTGGTCACCGTGGTCACGGTGGGGTTGGTCAAGAGCCGGCACGAGAAGGGGAGCGAGGACTATTTCCTGGCGGGACGCGGCTTGAAGTGGTGGCTGATCGGGTTCTCGCTCATCGCGGCGAACATCTCGACCGAGCAGTTTGTGGGGATGAGCGGGAACGCGGCGAGCCACGTGGGGTTGGCCATCGCGAGCTACGAGTGGATGGCGGCGATCACGCTGGTGGTGGTGGCCTTTGCGTTCCTGCCGTACTTCCTGCGCGCGGGCATCTACACGATGCCGGAGTTTCTCGAGTACCGGTACAACGCCTCCGCGCGGACGATCATGGCGGTGGCCACGATGCTGATCTATCTGCTGCTGCTGGGGGCCGTGACGTACTCCGGGGCCCTGACGTTGAGCAGCCTTGCGGGGAAGGCCGGTCATCATCTCACGCTGGCGCAGGGGTCGCTCATCATCGGCCTGATTGCGATGGCGTACGTGACGGCGGGCGGACTCAAGGCCTGCGCCTGGGCGGATTTGATCCAGGGCAGCGCCCTGATCGTGGGCGGGGCGGTGATCATGTTCTGCGCGTTCCAGCAGCTTGGCGGGGCGACGGAAGCGGCGATGGTGGTGAGCGCACAGACGGGGGCGGTCGAAGTGCGGACCCTGGCGGCGGAGAGCGGTGCGCTCGAGCGGACGGAAGATCGCGGCCAAATCTGGTTTATCGTGCCGGCGGACGTTGGTGTTGCCGTGGACGGCGCTGTTGTTGGGTTGTGTGGTTCGAACTGCTGGGGGGCTGAACCAGTTACATCACGCAACGGACGCTGGGCTCGGCGTCGCTGGCGCAGGGGCAGCGCGGGATCGTGTTTGCGGCCTTCATGAAGCTGCTGATCCCGTTCGTGATCGTGATCCCGGGGATCATTGCGTTCAACCTCTACTCGAACGACATGCGGATCGAGGCGTCGGCGGACAAGGCCACGGCGCTGGCGCGGTACCTGAAGGCCAACCCGCAAACGCAGTTCGTCGAGACGGAGACGGCGCCGGCGTCGGAGCGAGTGGCGGCGTGGCCTTCGGGGCGGTATCTGCTGGCGGTCTATCCCAACGACAAGGCCCTGCAGGAGGCGAAAGTCCGCCATCCGTTTGTTTTGCCGTTGACGCAGGACCGGTTCAACGCGCTGGTGCCGGCGCCGTTCACCGTGTTTGTGGCCGAGGACCGGGCTTGGGCGAACGTGAATCCGGGCCTGGCGGCCGAGGTGGCTGCGTTCAACGACACGGTGAAGGCGAACGCCGCCGGGGCGGGCAAGCCGACTGCGACCGAGAAGCTGATCTCGTACAAGTACGACACGGCGCTGGCGCAACTGCTGGGCAACGTGTTGCCGCAGGGGTACGGGCTGGTGGGTTTTGTGCTCGCGGCGCTGCTGGGGGCGGTGGTGAGTTCGCTGGCCGCCATGCTCAACGCCGCTTCGACCATCTTCTCCATGGATGTGTACCGGAAGTACCTCGCCCCGCAGGCCGGACAGGACCGCGTGGTGCTGGTGGGGCGAATGGCGGTGGTGGGCTTTGCCGTCGTGGCCGTGTTGCTCGCCCCGCAGCTTGGCAATCCGAAGATCAGCAACAGCATTTTCACGATCATCCAGGCCGGCCAGGGGTTCGTGTCGCCCGGGATCCTGGCGGTGTTCGCCTTCGGCCTGCTGGTGCGGCGCGCCCCGCCGGCTTGCGGCACGGTGGGGTTGCTCACGAACATGGTCGGCTACGGGTTCCTGATGCTGTTCGTGCCGCAGGTGCAGTTTCTGAACGCGATGGCCCTCTGTTTTGTGTTGTGCCTGGCGGTCATGACCGCGATGACCCTGCTGCGCCCGCTGCCGGAACCGGTCGTCTTCCAGGCCCGGACGACAATCGCGCTGGAGTCGTGCGGCCGCGCCCGGGTCGCGGGGTTCGCGGTGATTGCCATCGTGTTGCTTTTCTACGTGATCTTCAGCCCTTGGGGGATCGCCCGGTAGCTTGAACCATGGGCCTCCCTTCATTCCCATCCAATCGAACCTCATGAAACGAAACCTGCTCACCCTCGTGACCCTCGCGGCGCTGGTAGCCGGGACCCTGACCGGGTGTTCCACCTGCCGGTGCGGCAAGTCCCAACCCTCCATGCAAGCCACCCTTGAAAAGACCCCGTTCGGCGCGCTGCCTGACGGCACCGCCGTGGACCTTTACACGCTGAAAAACGCCCGTGGCATCACCCTGAAGGTGATGACCTACGGGGCGTTGATCACGGATCTGTACACCCCGGATCGGCAGGGCCAGTTCGGCGACATCGTGCTCGGGTTCGACAACCTCGAAAGCTACCTCAAAGGCCATCCGTACTTCGGCGCCGTCATTGGCCGGTACGCGAACCGGATTGCGAAAGGCAAGTTCACCCTCGAAGGCCAGACCTACACCCTCGCCATCAACAACGACCCGAATGCCCTGCACGGCGGGCTCAAGGGCTTTGACAAGGTGGTCTGGGCCGCCGAACCCGTTCCCGTCAAGAACGGCGTGGCCGTCCGTTTCAGCTACACCAGCCCCGACGGCGAGGAAGGCTATCCCGGCAACCTCGCGGTCCGCGTGACTTACACCCTCACCGACGCGAACGAGCTGATCATGGATTACGAGGCCAAGACCGATCACACGACCATCCTCAACCTCACCAACCACAGCTACTTCAACCTCGCAGGCGAAGGGGACATCCTCGGGCACGAGCTCATGCTCAACGCCGCCCACTACACGCCCGTGGACGATACCCTCATCCCCACCGGCGAGATCGCCCCGGTCAAAGCCACGCCGATGGACTTCACTACCCCGAAACCGATCGGGCGCGACCTCGGCCAACTGACCAACGTCCCCCAGGGTTACGACCACAACTTCGTGCTCAATCGCGCCGGCAAAGGCCTGGCCCTTTGCGCCCGGGTCTATGAACCCAAGACCGGCCGGACGCTCGAGATCCTGACGACCCAGCCGGGCGTCCAGTTCTATTCCGGCAACTTCCTCGACGGCACGCTGACCGGGAAAGGCGGGATCGTCTACCAACTGCACCACGGCTTCTGCCTGGAAACCCAGCACTACCCGGACTCGCCGAACCAGCCGCGGTTCCCCAGTGTCGTGCTGCGGCCGAACCAAACCTACCAGCACAGCACCGTGCACAAGTTCGGCGCGCGGTAGCGGGAAGGACGCACGCGGAGCCGGTCGGGCTCAGCCAGCCGGCTCTCCGGCGGACCTCCTTCAGCCCAATCCCCGATGTTCGTAATCGGCGGAGAATCTAAGACAGGAAGTCCCTCCACCGATTACGAACATCGGGGATTGGGGAAGTGATGTGCTCCTCTTGGATCTGCTCAGAGACCTGGAACCGAGCTGGATGGGTGCCCCTTCTGCAATCTCCATTTTGCCTTCTGCATTCCGGTTCATCGGAAGAACGGTCACGGCCGCGCCGAGATCTCGAGCATGCGTTCGATGGGCAGGCGGGCCCGCTCCAGAATGGCGGGGGGGAGCTCAATCTGCGGCGCGCGCCGCCGCATGCAGTCGCGCAGCTTCTCGAGCGTATTCATCTTCATGTACTTGCACTCGCTGCAACGACAGGCGTCCGAGGGCATCCGCATCACGTCGTAGACCGGCGCGCAGAGGAATTCCTTGTCCGGACATTCCTTCTGCATCCGGTGCAGGATGCCGGACTCGGTCACCACGATGAACTGGCGGTCGGGGCTGGTGCGGCAGTAGCTGATCATCCGCTCGGTCGAGCAGACGACATCGGCGAGGTCGCGCACCTCCCGGAGGCTCTCCGGGTGAACGACGACGCGGGCGTTCGGGAATCGTTCGCGGAGCTTGAGGACGTTGTCCCGCCGGAACTCGACGTGGGCATAACAGTTGCCGCGCCAGAGGGTCATGGGCCGGCCGGTGCGTTCGCGCACCCATTCGCCCAGATTCTCGTCGGGCACGAAAAGCAGGTCGCGATCGGGCGGGGCGGCCCTGACGATCTTCTCGGCGTTGCCGCTGGTGCAGATGACGTCGCTGAGCGCCTTCACGGCGGCGGAGCAGTTGATGTAAGCGATCGTCCAGAAGTTCGGGTTGGTGGCCTGCAAGGCGGCCAGTTGATCGGCGGGGCAGCTCTCCTCGAGCGAACATCCGGCGTCCGCGTCGGGCAGGAGCACGACCTTCTGCGGGTTGAGGATCTTGGCGGTTTCGGCCATGAAATGCACGCCGCAGAAGACGATGACGTCGGCGGGGGTCTGGGCGGCCTGCTGGGAAAGCCCGAGCGAGTCGCCCACGTAATCGGCGAGGTCCTGGATCTCGGGCACCTGGTAGTTGTGGGCGAGCAGGACGGCGTTCAGTTCGCGTTTGAGCGCGAGGATCTCCTGGGTCAGCGCGTCCCGCTGGGCCGCCGGCAACGGCGGGCGAAGGGCCCGCCAGGCCAGGGTCGCGGTCAAGTTGTCAGCCACGTCAATCACAGGTTGAAGTTAGACAGCGCCCCCGTCGCACGCAACCGTCGTTCCCGGCACCGCGGTTCCCGGCAGCGGGCTTTGAATCACGCAAAGCGGCGGTGAACCGCGCGCACTCCAAACGCTGCGCGAGATCCACACCGCCCGGCTGGCGCGAAGCGTATGGAGTGCGCCGACTTCCAGCGGCGCTTTGCGTTCCTGTTTTCCGGCTTTGCGGTTGCGGGAGAGGTCCCTAATGTGCCGGCGCCATGTTGCTGATTCACACCTTCGCGGGGTCGAGGGAGACCGCCGCCAGGCAAGCCCGACGGCCGGGGCGTCTTGGCTCCGCGGGGGCCCCGGCGCACCGCGACGGGGTGCGGCGTGAGGCGGAGTAAACTGGTTACACCCCGGTTCATGAATCCGACCGCCATCGAAGGCCACCTGAAGCTGGTGCTCATCCAGTGGATGGTGATCATTGCGGTCGCCTGGCTGTTTGGGCGGCTGGGCCAGCGTTTCGGGCAGCCGCTGGCCGTGGGCGAGATTTTCGGTGGCCTGTTGCTTGGGCCTTCAGGGCTGGGCTGGGTGTGGCCGGAGGCCCTGGCCTGGCTGTTCCCCGCCGAGACCTCGCAGTCGCTGCAACTGCTGGCGAAGCTCGGCTTGATCCTCCTGATGTTCCAGGTGGGGATGGAGTTCGACTTTGGGCATCTGACCACCCGTTCGCGGACGGTGCTGGCGGTCTCGGTGATGGGCATCGCGGCTCCCGCGCTGCTGGGGGTTCTCATCGGCCCCTGGCTGCACCGGGAGTTTGCGCCGGACACCAACTGGCTGGGATTTCAACTGTTCATCAGCATCGCGCTCTGCATCACGGCGTTGCCCATCATGGGGCGGATCCTGCTGGAGATGGGCCTCGAGCGGACGCCGCTGGGGGTGGTGGCGATCAGTGCGGCGGCGTTGGACGATGTGATCGGTTGGATCTTGCTGGCGGCGGCGACGGCGTTGGTGACCGCCCAGTTCAGTTGGGGACCCTTGGCGGGACAGGTGTTCGGCGTGGTGGCGTTCTTCCTGTTGCTGCTGGGGATCGTGGGACCCGCGCTGCGGCGCTTCTGGCGGTGCAGTTTCTGCGTACCCGCTGAGGATCCTGACCACAAGTCGATGACCCGGCTGCTGGCCTGCACGCTCGGCCGGCATTCGCCGTCGCTGAAATCGGCGGAGTGCGCTGGACAGGCCACGTGCGGACTGGCTTCCCAAGCTCCGAACCCACGACAGGTCCCCGCCACGTTCCTGGCCGTGCTGCTGACCGTGCTGTTTGCGTGCGCGGTGGCGACCAACCTCCTCGGCATTTTCTCGATCTTCGGCGCCTTCCTGCTGGGTGTGGCACTGCATCAGGAAGTCACGCTGGTCCGGGCGTGGCGGGAGCGGTTCCGGGACTTTGTGCTGGTGGCGCTGGTGCCCATCTTCTTCACGAACACGGGTCTGCGAACGGAGGTCGGCTCGCTCAGCACACCCGTCGCCTGGCTCGGCTGCGGCGTCGTGCTGCTCGCGGGGGTGGCCGGCAAACTGGGCGGTTGTTTCCTCGGCGCCCGATGGGCGGGGAGCCCGCCGCGCGAGGCCGCGTGCGTGGCGGCCTTGATGAACACCCGGGCGCTCATGGGGCTGGTGGCGATCAACATCGGGTATGACCTCGGCCTCCTCACCAAACCGCTGTTCACGATGTTCGTGTTGATGGCGCTCATCACCACGGTCATGACCGGGCCGTTGCTCCGGCTCTGGTTACCCGCCGCGTTGCGATTGGTTCCCCGGGCCCCCGCCGGACCGGAGCCGGGCCAGCTTCAAGATTCCCCATCCTCCCGCCGTCCGGTCATCGGCTGATCGGGCCGTATTACCATGGATCCATTCCTCCCTCCCGAGACGTCATCCACCCGCCCATTCCCCGGCGAACCCCGGCGCATTCCCCCGGACGGCTTCACGCTGATCGAGCTGCTGGTGGTGATTGCGATCATCGCGGTGCTGGCCGGGCTTCTGCTACCGGCGTTGGGGCGGGCGAAGGCGCGGGCCCAAGCCGCGTCGTGCACCGGGAACCTCCGCCAACTCTCCCTGGCCTGGAACCTGTATGCCGACGACGCCCGGGATCATTACGTGCACAACCACGGCGTGGATCAGACGCGCGTCGAGCGCAACAACTGGGTCAACAACGTGCTGGACTGGTCCGCCAGCGAAGAGAACACGAACGTCACCTACGTCACGCACGGTCTGTTGGGCGCCTACGTGGGCAGGTCGGCGGGCGTGTTCCGGTGTCCGTCCGACAAGGCCCGGGCCCTGTCGGGTCTCCGCACGCGCAGTTACTCGATGAACTCGCTCGTCGGCGATCCCGGGGTGCTGACCAACCAGTTCAATCCGGACTACGTCCAGTTCTTCCGTGCGAGCGACCTGGTGGTGCCGTCGCAGATCTGGGTGTTCATGGACGAGCATCCGGACACGCTCAACGACGGCTTCTTCATGAACCGGTTCCACGAGCTCAAGTGGGGCAACCTGCCGGGCTCGTACCACCAGGGCGCGGCGGTGCTCACCTTCACCGACGGGCATGTCGAGACCCGGCGCTGGGTGGTGCCTGGTACCATCCGCCCGCCGGTGCCGGGGGGATCGGCGGATTCCGCGGCGACCCCGCCGACGGACTTCGAGTGGCTGCGGGAGCGTTCGAGCGTGCGGGTGGGGCGCTAAACTCGCCGGTCAGCGGGTCAGCGGGTCAGCGGGTCGGCCCGGATGTCTCGCCCGGGGCGCTTTCGAGCGTGAAGGCGGCTTCCACGGCGCGGATAGCTTCGGCTTCATCCTCGCCGGCGGCCTGCACCTCGAGCGTGGTTCCCGCCACCGCGCACAGGGCCACGATGCTTAGGACGCTGCCGAGGTTGGCAATTCTCTCGCCACAACGGAGGAGGACCGTCGCCCGGAACTGCTGAGCCAAGCGCACCAGCTTCACGGCGGGGCGGAGATGCAGGCCTGCTTCCCAAGGAACCACCACATGTGCGCGCTTCATCGTGGGCTCCGACAGGGGCGGGACGGTTTTCGTTCAATCGCTTCCTCATCCAATTGGCGCACTTCGAGGAAAGGCGTCGGATCCCCGAGCCCGACGAGCGGCGCGAGGTTCCTGCTCCACCTCCTGCGCTCTCATGCTCTTGCTCTTGCTCTTGCTCTTGCTCTTGCTCTTGCTCTTGCTCTTCCTCCGCAACGTCGCCCGATGTTCGGTACGCCAGCGGTCCGGAGTCTTGTGGTGGGTCCATGCGGGGTCGGGTCAGAGCAAGAGCAAGAGCAAGAGCAAGAGCGGAGGAGGGAATGCGAGCGGCAGCCGGGGCAAGAGAAAGTCGTGGCGGAGCGACGTTGCCCGAATCGCGCCCATGACTTAGAGCGCCTTGGATTCCCTGCGAACACGCGGAAGCCCCCGAGCAGCGCTTGGATGTTGCCGTCAACGTCCGCAGGCATGATCGCCCAGACGTCAGTCACGGTGTGACGTCGATGGCCCGGCCCTGTCCAATCGGCATGCGCGCACGCATCGTGATGGCCGCAATCGGGGTGTTGATCCTGACCGGAGTGCTCGTGCGCCTCGCTGGCCGGGACGGCGCGAACCGGCGGTCGGGTGCGCCTGCCCTCGAGTCGCGGGCGGACCCGGGGATTGGCGCCAATGCGGCGATGCCCTCGAACGCGGCGGTCCCGACCGCAGGCACAGGCCCTGCAGCCGGCACCAACGGGTTCGCGAGTCTGTCCCGCGAGAGCGGGGACGGGCACTGGCTCGCCCGTCTCTTCGACGAAAGCGGCGAGACGCCGCCGCTGCCGCCGGAAGTGATCGAGCAGTGGCTTGCTGCGGGGCGGACGAACGCGGCGGACTTGCTGGCCCTGCGTCAGGCCGGCGCCGGCGAGGATTACCTGCGCCTGGCCCTCGCGTATTTCCCGGACGATCCGCGCGTGTTGGTCTCTGCTTCGGGTCTCTCGGACGGGCCTGAGGCGAAGCGCGAACGCTTGGACCGGCTCAAAGCGGCGGCCCCGGACAACGCCCTGGCCGATTACCTCTCGGCGCGGGACCACTTCCAACAGGGCCGGCTCGAAGAGGCGATTGCGGACCTGGCGGCGGCGAACGGCAAGGCGCGGTTCGACGACTACGTGCTCGACGCCATGCTGACCACGGAGGAGCTGTATTTGCAGGCGGGCCGGTCAGCGGCTGAAGCCAAGGCCTTGGGCACGGCGACGGCGCACCTGCCGCATCTCGCCCAGTTGAAAGGCCTGGCGCAAGACGTGGCCGCGCTCCAAACGCGGTACCTCGAGGCGGGTGACCCGGCGGCGGCCGAGCAACTGGCGCGTTACGGCCTGCGTCTCGGCGAACAGCTCACCGTGGGCGAGGGCTCCCACACCCTGATCGGCCAATTGGTCGGAACGGCAGTGGAGCGAATCGTCCTCATGCCACTCGACCCCGACCGCGCCTACGAGTTCCTTCCGGGCACGGTGAATGAGTATGTGGTCCAACTGGACCAGCGCAGAGCCGCGGCGCGCGAGAACGGCCGGGTGTTCGACCGCTGGCTGGAGACGGCCACGGAAGCGGAGGTGACCAGCTACTTCGACCGATTCAAGGTGTACGGCGAATCCGAGGCCATGAACTGGGTGCGCCAGCGCCAGGGCCAGCCTTGATCCGGCGGATCCACACGGGCTGTACGTTGTGCGCGTTGTCGGGCCGGGCCATCGCCACCACGCCTCCTGACGTCGGCGCCTACTGCGACTACGCCTCCTCACGTCGGCGCCTACAGCGACTTCGCCTCCTCACGTCGGCGCCTACGGGCAGGGTGGCTGTAGCGACTCGGCAGCACTTTGGCTTGTCGGCCATCGGATTTGACGGGAGGCTGCGGGCCGACATCAGCCCGTGTTCTGCCATGAAAGTCATGCTCCTTCCCGCCTGCCTGGTCGTCGCCCTGACCTGCGCCTCCGCTGCTGAACCCGCTGCGCCGGTGACTATCACCGCCGGGCCCGACTGGATCCCGCTGCAACCCGAGTTGGACATCGAGCCCGGGTCGGCCCTGGACTTTTCGGCGATGGGACTGGTCGACGCCCCGGCGGGCAAGCACGGCTGGGTGATCGTGAATCGGGCGGGGCACTTCGCCTTCGAGCGTTCTCCGGAGGTGTCGCGTCGCTTCTATGGCGTGAACCTGTGTTTCGGCGCGCACTACATGTCGAAGGAGGAAGCGGACCGCTTGGCCGAGCGCCTGGTCCGCCTCGGCTACAACGCCCTGCGCATTCATCACTACGAGCGGGATCTTACCCAGGGCCAACGGCCGACAACGAAGCTCAACCCGCAGAAGCTGGACCAGTTCGACTATCTGATGGCGGCCCTGATCCGCCGTGGCATCTACCTCACCACCGACCTCTTCGTGTCGCGGCCTGTGCCCTGGCGCGACATCGGGGTGGACCGGGACGGATCGGTGCCCATGGATACGTTCAAGATCCTCGTGCCGGTGCACGCCGGGGCCTTCGAGAACTGGAAGGCGTTCAGCCGCGCGTTCCTCGATCACGTCAATCCCTACACCCAGCGCCGCTACGCCGACGAGCCGGCCCTCGCCTGGCTGGCGATGATCAACGAGGGCAACTTTGGCAACTTCCTCAAGGACCTGCGCACTTACCCCGAGTGGCAACAGGCCTGGAACCGCTGGCTGGCGAAGCGCTACGCGGACCGCGCCGCCCTCGCCGCGGCCTGGGGCGGTGAACTCGGCGAAGGCGAGGAACTCGCCCAAGGCTCGGTCGCGCTGCCGGAGAACATCTACGACAGCAAGCTGCGCACGCGCGACTGCCTCCTGTTCTTCGCCGAGACCGAGCGGGACATGGTGACGCGGATGAAGCGGTTCCTGCGCGAAGACCTCGGGTGCCGCGCGCTTGTGAGCAACGCCAATTCCTGGACCCGCTTCACCACCGACCAGGGTGCCCGCGCCGTGTACGACTATGTGGACGACCATTTCTACGTGGATCACCCGCAATTCCTCGAGGGTTCGTGGCGGTTGCCCAGCCGTTGCCCGAACACCAGCCCGCTGGCCGGCGGCGCCACCGGCGGGCGCAACCTTAGCTTCACGCGCCTCTTCGACCGGCCGTTCACCATCACCGAGTACAACTATTCCGGGCCGGGCCGGTTCCGGGGTGTGGGGGGCATTCTGACCGGCGCCCTCGGCGCGCTGCAGGATTGGGACGGGATCTGGCGCTTCGCCTACAGCCACAGCCGGGAAGCCATGTTCACCCCGTCACGCATCAACTACTTCGACATGGCCTGCGATCCGCTGGGTCAGGCCGCCGAGCGGGCGTCCCTCTTATTGTTCCTGCGGGGTGACCTTCAGCCGGCGCCCCACTCGGTGGCGGTGGTGATGACGCCTGCCGACCTGGCGGAACCGCCGAAGAAGGTCCCGACGCTCGCGCCCTCGTGGCATTGGCTGGCCTGGGTGACGCGCATCGGGACGCATTGGCTGCCCGAGCCCGCGCGTGCGCTGCCGCATGACCTGGTCCTGCCGCTGGGATGGAAGACGCCGGTCGATGCCTGGGGCCCGGAGAGCGCGCGGATCGCCAACCCTTACGGCATTGACGACGCGGCCCTCTGGAGTGCCGTGAAGCAGCGCCGGCTGGTGACGTCCGCGAACGCGACCGATCCTGCCCGGAAGAGCTACCAGAGCGAGACCGGCCAGGTTTGGATCGACGCGCCCAGCGACCGGCTCGTCCTGGACACGCCGCGGACGGCCGGCGGTTACGCCCCGGCCGGCCAGACCGTGCACGCCGCCCAAGGTGGCGTGACGGTGCGGGTGGCGGGAGCGGACGCGACGGTGTGGGTGAGCGCTTTGGACCGCGAACCCATTCGGAGCAGCCGGCGGCTCTTGGTCACCCACCTGACCGACTTGCAGAACACGGACATCAAGTACGCCGAGGAGGCGCGCCAGATCCTGCTTGACTGGGGGCGGATGCCGCATCTGATCCGCGCCGGCAAGGCGGAGGTGATCCTCGCGGCATCCTTGCCGGGGCGTTACCGCGTGTGGGCGCTCGCCCCCAGCGGTCGGCGTCTGGCGGAAGTGCCCTCAACCAAGAACGACGGTCAACTCACCTTCACTGCGGACGTGGCCGGCGACGCTTCCAGCGGCGCGCGCATGCTGTACGAAGTGGCGGTCGAGTGACGGGCGTGGCCGCCTTCTCTCGCCATTGCGGAGCGAAAGAGTTCAGCACCTCAAGCCGGGCGCAGGTACGGCAGCTTCCACGGCGTCCGGTAGGGCACGGTCACCAACTGGTTGGCGTCGGCATCGCCCACGACCGACTCGCCGGCCGGGTCCCAGACAATGCGACGGCCGGTGCGCAGCGCGATGTTGCCCAGGTGCGCGACGGTCGAGACGTGGTGGCCGACGTCGAGGTTCTCGACCGGCGCCTGCCGCGACTTGATGCAGTCGAGGAAATTGCGGACATGGGCCGGGCGCGGGTCCGGACCGCCGGGGAACTTCTTCGGTTCGAGGGCGTCCTTGCTGGGCTCGCGCAGGATTTCCCAGCCGGTGTCGTTGATGACGAGGGTGCCTTCGGTGCCGACGAAGGCCATGCCCCACGGGCGGTTGTAGAGGCCGAGGCCGATGCCCACCTTGTGTTCCCAGACCAAGGTGTAGGTCGGGAAGTCATAGACGGTCATCTGGGTGTCCGGCGTCTCGGAGTTGTCTTCGAGGACGTACTTGCCGCCGCTGGACAGCACGGCTTTCGGGGGTTCGCTGCCCATGCCCCACAGCAGCACCTGGATCAGGTGCACGCCCCAGTCGGTCATCAGTCCGCCGGCGTAGTCCCAGAACCACCGGAAGTTGAAGTGGCAGCGGTTGGGGTTGTACGGGCGTTTGGGGGCGGGTCCGAGCCAGAGGTCGTAGTCGAGGTGGGCCGGCGGCGCGGCGTCGGGCGGGTTGCCGATGGGCCGGATCCAGTCGAGGTAGGCCCAGGCGCGGACGAGGCCCACCTTGCCGAGTTGGCCTGAGCGGACGAAATCCGTGGCTTCGCGGTAGGTGGGGCTGCTCAGGCGTTGCGCCCCCATCTGGCAGACGCGGCCGTGGCGCCTGGCCGCCTCGATCATCGCGCGCCCCTCGGCGATGGTCAGGGCGAGCGGCTTCTCGACGTACACATCCTTCCCCGCCTGGCAGGCCAGTACCGTGGGCAAGGCGTGCCAGTGATCGGGTGTGGCGATGATCACCGCGTCTACATCCGCCCGCTCCACGACGCGCCGGAAGTCCTTCACCGTCTCGGGCCGTTTCCCGCGCTTCTCCTCGACCATGCTGGCGGCGCTGGCCAACTGGTGGTCATCCGGATCACAGACGACCGGGCACTCGACCTCCGGGTTGAGGAAGAAGGTGGACAGGTCACCCTTGCCCATGCCGCCGCAGCCGATGAGCCCCACGCGGATTCTTTCGCTGGCGGCGGCGCGGCTGGAGGCGGGGAGGGCGAGTCCACCCAGCACCGGCAACGTGGCGAGGGCGCCCGAGTGCTGCAGAAAACTTCGACGAGTCAGTGTTTTCATGATTTGTCAGGGCGCACTCTGCCGCGCGGCCCGGGCTGTGGCGATGCGAAAAGCAGGGAGTCGCGGAGTCGGCGCCGCGTCCCAGATCGTAGGCGCCGACGTGAGGAGGCGGAGGGTGCCAGATCGTAGGCGCCGACGTGAGGAGGCGGAGGGTGCGGTGGGTACTAGCAGGGAGGCGGACCGGCGGCTTGCGTGCGTTGCCGGAAGCGTTCCTCGGACGTTTCCATGCCCTTTTCGGCGTGCGTTTTCACGCGCTTCAACAGCCGCCACCTGGTAAGCCCGAAGAACCAGCGTCGCTGCGCCACGGGCCGCGGGGGCGTGGCCAGGATGCGGTCGAAGAAGTCGAGCAAGCGGGTGTGGTCCCACTCGGCATTGGGCCGGTTGTCGCGGAAAGGCGGCGCGCTGAGATAGCGCAGGTACCGGGCGTCATCGGCGTCCACGGCCAGGATGTGCTCGATGCAGGCCTCGTCTGAATCGAAGTCGCGGCGGTGGATGAACGCGTCCGGGTTGAACTGAGCGGTGACGGTCTCGTCGCCCCAGTAGATCGGGACGGTGCGGGCGGCAAAGGCGTCGGTGATCTTCTCGGTGGTGTAGCCGCGCACCGCGGCGTTCTCGAACGCGAGGTGGAACTTGTACCGGCTGAGGAACTCGAGTTTGGGCGGAACCCCGGGGGGGACCTGCCAGCCGACGTTGTTGAGGCCGCGGCCGGCCGAGTCCACGCGCTTCCGGGCATCGAGTTGGTGGAAGAAGCGCGACCGCACGTGCACGCTGCGGTCGTCGTAGCCGACCAGGAACGAGCAGAAGCCGCGTTTGCGGGCGAGTTCGGCCGCCCAGTCTTCGGTGCCGGTCCGGAGCAGGGGTCGGGGGTCCCGCCAGAGACTGTAGTAGGGGAGATGAAACGCGCGGGGATCGTCGAGCTGGATCGAGAGGATCGCGTAATCGCAGGCGCGCCAGTCCGGGAGATAGCGCTCCTGGGTGTAGTAGATCTTCGTGCAGGGGTAGAGCCGATGGCGCTGGCCCTCGTGCGTGAACACCACGTAGTCCGGATACTCGGACTCCACCAGGTCGAAGCGCTGCCGGAGCATCGGCAGGAACGGATTCTGTTCCCGCTCGAGCCCGGGGAAGTCCACGAACTCGATCAGCACGCGCTGCATGGCGCGGGGAGCGGACGGGCCCGGCGAGGGCGGCACGCGGCTGCGGCGGGTTGGCGGGTCAGATGAACTCGTTGATGAGGTTCTCGAGCATCTCCTGCCGGCCGCTGGCGTTGTTGCGGACTTCGCCGAGCTTCAGCGCGTGGGCCTCCAGTTCCTCGAAGCCCACCTTGCGCTTTTCAATGTCCCGGCCGATGCCGTTGTCCCAGGAGGCGTACCGCTGGCGGACAAACTCGGCCAGCCGACCATCCGCGCGAATGCGGGCGGCGATCTTGAGGCCGCGGGCGAAGGCGTCCATGCCGCCGATGTGGGCGTGGAACAGGTCGACCGGCTCAAAGCTCTCCCGGCGGCATTTCGCGTCGAAGTTGGTGCCGCCCGTGGTGAAGCCACCGTACTTGAGCACCGTGAGCATGATCTGGGTGGTGAGATAGATGTCGGTGGGGAACTGGTCGGTGTCCCAGCCCAGGAGGAGGTCGCCGGTGTTGGCGTCGATGCTGCCGAGGGCGCCGGCGGCCCCGGCGACTTCGAGGTCGTGCTGCATCGTGTGGCCGGCCAGGGTGGCGTGGTTGGTCTCGAGGTTCAGCTTGAGATGCCCGAGCAGATTGTATTGCCGGAGGAAATTCAGGCAGGCCGCGGCGTCGGAGTCGTACTGGTGCTTGGTGGGTTCCTTGGGCTTGGGCTCGATGTAGAACTGGCCTGGGAAGCCGATCTTCTTCTTCCAATCCACGGCCAGGTGCAGGAACGCGCCCAGGTGATCCAGCTCGCGCTTCATGTCCGTATTCAGCAGGGTCGAGTACCCTTCGCGGCCGCCCCAGAAGACGTAGCCGGCGCCGTCCAGTTCGTGGGTGACCTCGATGGCCTTCTTCACCTGGGCCGCGGCGTGGGCGAACACGTCGGCGTTGCAGCTCGTCGCGGCGCCATGCATGTAGCGCGGGTGAACGAACAGGCAGGCGGTGCCCCAAAGGAGGCCGATGCCGGTGTCCCGCTGGTACTTCTTCAGCTCGCGCACGACGCGGTCGAGGTTCTTGTTGGTCTCCCGGAGGTTGCGGCCTTCCGGGGCCACGTCGCGGTCGTGAAACGCATAGAAGGGCACCCCCAGTTTCTGGCAGAACTCGAAGAGCACCCCCACGCGCTTGAGGGCCATCTCGAGCGAGTCGGTGCCGTCCTCCCAGGGCCGCTGCCACGCGCGGGTCATGCTGAACATGTCCGCCCCGACGCCGCGGATCGTGTGCCAGTACACCACCGAGAAGCGCAGATGGTCCTTCATCGGCTTGCCCTCGACGATCTCCTCCGGGTTGTACCACTTGAAGGCCAGGGGATTCTTCGAGTCGGGTCCCTCGTAGGGAATGGGGCCGATGCCGGGGAAAAACTCGGTGGAGACGTGGGCTTTCTTCATGTTGAGCGCGCGATGTTCGGGCGGAGCCTACTGAGGGAGGCGGGTGTTGACAAGAGTCGCGTGGCGCTGGCTCGCCGGGCTCAAGTCGGCCGAGACCCCGCCGGGGTTGCCAGCCGCCCTCCCCGTACATTGCCCGGCACAGCCACTGCTTGCCTCGGACGCGGTTCTAGTCCATGCTGCCCCGCATCGTGAAAACGCCAATATCTGTTCGGTGCCCGAGTGCCGGCGGTGCGCGGCGCTGCGGAGCCTTTACGCTGATTGAGTTGCTGGTAGTGATCGCGATCATCGCCATCCTCGCCGGCATGTTGTTGCCTGCCCTCGCCCGGGCCAAAGCGAAGGCGCACGGCATCAAGTGCATGGCGAACCTCAAGCAGCTCCAGCTCGTCTGGCAGATGTACGCCGACGACAACCGCGACAAGGTGACCTCCTCGGGCTACGTGCGGCCGGTGGAGCCCACCGCCTGGGTGGATGGTTGGCTCGATTTCAATGGCGGCAACCCGGACAACACCAACACCGCCGCCCTCCGCGACCCCGCCCGGTCGAAGTTCGCCCATTACCTCACGGCGGTTGAGGTGTACCATTGCCCCGCCGATCGCAGCACCGTCCGCAATGCCGGCGGGACCTTCCTGCGGGTGCGCAGCATGGGCATGAGCCAGGCCTACGGGGGGCCGGGAGATTGGCTCGACCCGGCAGGGTTCCAGGCCAACGTCAGCTCGAAAAAATACCGCGTTTACTACAAGACCGTCGACATCGTGGCCCCGTCCCCTTCCCAGTGTTACGTCATGCTCGACGAACACCCCGACAGCATCAATGCCGGCGGGTTCGCGAACATGATGGTTGAGGCCCCCGGCCGGGCGCGCATCATCGACTTCCCCGCCAGCTATCATAATGGCGCCGCGGGCATCTCCTTCGCCGACGGCCATGCCGAGATCAAGAAGTGGCTCGATCCCCGCACCAAACCGCCCGCCAAGAACAACGGACAGTTGACCCTCAACGTCGAGTCGCCGAATAACCAGGACATGATCTGGCTCTCGGACCGCACCTCGAGCTTGAACGCGCGCTGATCCCCGGGAAGCTTCCCAGCCTTGCCCCTCCCCCTTCCACCTCGGGCATTCCCCGCAAGGAACCCTCGAAAACCGCCTCCCCACCATGAACCAAAACGCTGTTGTCACCGGCGCCGGAAGCGGTGTGGGCCGGGCGGTGGCCGTTCGCCTGGCCGCGCAAGGTTGGCGGGTTGCGCTCGTGGGGCGTCACCTCGAAGCCCTCGAGCAAACCCGCTCCGCGGCGGGCGCCCACGCCAATCAATGCCTGCCCACCCCCTGTGACCTGCGCGACGTGGCCGCGGTCAACCGTTTCGGAGACCGGATCAAGGCCGAATTGGGCGCGGTCGAACTGCTGGTGAACGCCGCCGGCACGAACGTCCCGCGCCGGGCGCTCGAGGGGCTGTCCTTGCGGGATTACCTCGACATCATGAACACCAACCTGCACGGCGCCTTCTTCTGCGTGCAGGCGTTCCTCCCGGGCATGCGCCAGCGGGGATCGGGCACGATCATCAATATCGTCTCCGACGCCGGCAAGGCCGCGAGCCCAAAGGCCGGGCCGGCTTACGTGATGTCGAAGTTCGGACTCGCCGGCCTCACCCAGAGCATCAATGCCGAGGAACGCGCCCGCGGAGTGCGGGCCTGCGCCATCTTCCCCGGCGACATCGACACCCCCCTGTTGGACCAGCGACCGCAGCCGCCTGACGCCGAGGCCCGCGCCCGCATGCTCCGCGCCGATGACGTCGCCGAGTGCGTCCTGCTCTGCGTCAACCTCCCCGCCCACGTCATCGTCGAGGAACTCATCGTCCGCCCCCGCTGACCCGGACCGTTCCCCCACCGTCCACGAAGAGCGGGCTCCCGGGCGGATTCTTAATTCTTAAGGGCTGACCCCGCCGGAGGAGGGTCACGACGATCGCTGCGAGCAACCCCACCCCCGACGTCAACGCCATCATCCCCGCCGTGTTCGTGCTCGCGTACCCAAACGCCGCCGGCACCGCCAGCGCCGCCACATGCCCCACCACCGCCGAACCCACCCCGAACCCCACCGCCAATACCAGCAGCACGCTCAGCCGCCGCGTCAGAAGAAACGCCGTCGCCGCCGGGACCACCAGCATCGCCACCACCAGGATGTTGCCCACCGTCTCAAACGAAGCCACCGCCGTCACCGCCACCAGCGTCATCAGCAGGAAATGCAGCCCGCGCGCGTTGATCCCCAGCGTGGTGGCCAGCGCCGGGTCGAACGAGCTGATCTGGAGTTCCTTGTACAGCACCAGCACACACGTCAGGTTCAGCAGGAAAACCGCCCCCAACATCACCACCACCCGCGGCACCTCGCGTCCGACCACCGTGACGGTGTCCAGCGGCGTCAGTTCAATGGCCCCATAAAGCACACAGCCCGGATCGAGATCCACGTGGTCAGCGGCCTGTACCACCAGCAGTAACCCCAGGGCAAACAACGACGTGAACACCACCCCCATGCTCGCTCCCTCGTCCACTTTCCCAACACCGCGCACCCACTCGGTGAACAGCGCCGTCAGGACCCCCACCACCGCCGCCCCCAGGAACATCGGCACACTCGCCCGACTCCCCGTCACCAGGAACGCCACCGCCAGCCCCGGCAACACCGCGTGACTGATCGCGTCCCCCATCATGCTCATCCGGCGAAGGACCAGGAACGTCCCCACCAGCGCGCTGGCCGCCGCACAGAGTGCCCCCGCAACGATTATCCAGCCGTCCAGGGCCCATTCCCAGGAACGTAGACTCTCCAGCACGCGCGCGAGCATGGTCGGTTCAGCTTGAGTTTGAGCCTGACGCCGGCACACCGGCGATGGTGTGCGGGCTCAGAGGAACGGCCGGCAGCGCCGTTTGCCGGGCCAGCAGGGATTCGAGTTCCGCCACGAGGTCGGTCCCAAGCACGTGCTCGATGGCATCCGCGTCCCGGTCCACATGGGACGGCGCAATGTCGGCGTAGGTGATCAGGAAGACCTCCCACAGCCGGTGGTTGCGGACGACGCGGGTGGCCTCCGTGAGTCCGGACTTCGTCAGCGCCACCGTGTGATCGGCACGCCACTCGAGCAATCCATCCTTCGCGGCGCGGTCGAGCTCCCGGCGGAGTTCGCGGGCCGACCACGAACGGCGCGCCAAGAGCGCCGGGAGGGGCACCGAAGGCACCGTGAGCGCCAGCGTCCCGGGCTGACTAGCCGCCGCCGCCTCACTCCACTCGTATACCGCACGCAGCACGTGCTGCCTTCGCACTTTGCGATTGAGCGCACGCCGGCGTTGCCAGCGGAGAATCACGCCGCGTTCGCGACCCCACAGCAGGCTCAGCAGGAACAGCCCGGTGCTGACGAGCACAATCATTGCGCCGGACGGCAGATTCGGGAGCAACGCACTCGCGGCGGCCCCGATGGCGCACGAAGCCGCGCCCATGCCGGCCGCGATCCACGTCCCGGCGCACCCAATCGCTCCGGTCCAGAACCGCGCCGCGGCCGCCGGGATGATCAAGGCGATGATCAGGACCAGACCCACAGCCTGGAGGCCGATCACCGTGACCACGACGACCAGGCTCATCATGACCAGGTCCAGCCGCACCACCGGCCAACCCTGGGTCGCCGCATAACTGGCGTCGAAACACAGCAGCCGGAATTCCTTGAACAGCAGCGCGCTCACCCCGATGACCAACACGCTGGCCAGGCCGATCACCGCCGTGTCCGCTGCCACCAGCGACGCCGCCTTGCCGTAGATGAAGGACTCGAGCCCGGCCGAATGACCTTCGCCCATGCGCTGGACCACGCCCAGCACCGCCACGCCCGCGCCGAAGTACACGCTCAGCACGATGCCCAGGGCCGTGTCCTCCTTCAGCCGCGTGTAGTGGCGGACCGCCAACACGGTCCCCAGCCCCAACAAGCCGCTCAGCGTCGCGCCGGTCAGTAGCACCGGCAACGACTTGCCCGTCCCGCCGGCCGCCACGGAGATCATGAACGCCAGCCCGATGCCTGGCAGCATCGCGTGGCTGAGTGCGTCCCCCATCAACGCCCGTTTGCGCAGCAGCGTGAAACTCCCGACAACGCCGGCCGCCAGGCCCAGCAGCGTGGTGCCCAGCACCACCACCCGCGTGTTGTAGTCCTGCAGGCGCAACACCCGCGACCACTGCTCCGCCGTGGGCCAGGCCAGCGAGCGATCGGTGATGGTGGCACTCGCCTGCAGGAACCACCGCCTCCCTCCCGCGTTCGGCTCCGTTGAACTCGCGGCCGCCATGCCCGGTCCGGTTCCGAACAGGAGCCCCAGCAGAAGCACCACGCCCAGCACCCGCCGCCGGCCGAAGAACCTCGGGTGCCCCGCGCTTGCCGAGAGCCACCTGCTCCTTTTCGAGCTGCCCTGGGGCCACGAACCAACCCGGAGGGATGGCCCTTCTGCCTTCTGCCTTCTGCCTTCTGCCTTCCGTTTCACGGGGCTGGCGCTTCCCGCGCCAGGGCCTCGGCAGCTTCGGTCATCAGCGTGAGCCGCCCGCCATAGGTCTTCTGGAGGTTCTCGCGCGTGAAGACGGTCTCGGTCAGGCCGCTCGCCACGACCCGCAGGTTCAACAACACCACGCGGTCAAAGTACTCGGCGACTGTCTGGAGGTCGTGGTGCACCACCAGCGCGGTCCGGCCGGCCGCCCGTAAATCCTGGAGAAGCCGGACGATGGCCTTCTCGGTGGCGGCATCCACCGCGGCGAACGGCTCGTCCATGAGGTACAGGTCGGCCTCCTGCACAAGCGCGCGCGCCAGGAACGTCCGTTGCTGTTGCCCCCCGGAGAGTTGACTGATCTGCCGCTGGGCCAGGTCGGCAATCCCGACCCGTTCCAAGGCATGCAGCGCAATCTCCCGGTGCCGGCGGGTGACCGGTCGGAACCAGCCGATCCGGCCATACAAGCCCATGGCCACCACTTCGAGGGCGCTGACCGGGAAGTCCCAGTCCACGCTCTCGCGCTGCGGGACGTAGGCGACGCGGTGACGCTGCTGGCGATAGGGCTTGCCAAACACCAGCACCCGTCCCGACACGCGCGGGATCAGGTCCAGCACCGCCTTGATCAACGTGCTCTTGCCCGCGCCGTTCGGGCCGACGATGCCCACCAGGCTGCCGGGCGGGACGTCCAGGTCCACATCCCACAGCACCGGCTTGCGATGGTAGGCCACGGTCATGTCGTGGATCGAGAGCGCGGCCTCCGGCGAGTGCTCCGCCCCCAGGGGCGCGAGGGTCGGCCGGCGGGTCGGCGTCGGCGCTGGAGGAGGAGGACTGAGGCTCAACATGGCTGGAACAAAAGGTCGTTAGCGAGAATCAGGTCAGGATCGCAGCCGCTCAGTGCGCGGCGGACAGCTTGCCCTGCCAGCCGCGGGCGGGCGCTTCCCCGCCGAGGGCGCGCGCCACGGTGGTGAGGTTGTGGTCCACCATGCCCAGGTACGTGCCTTCGTAAGTCCCGGCCGGGCCCATGGCGTCCGAGAACAGCTCCCCGCCGATTCGCACCCGCCAACCGCGGGCCTGCGCGCCTTGAACCAGCGCCTCAATGCTCTTGCGCGGCACGCTCGATTCGACGAACACCGCGGGCACTTCGTGGCGCACGAGGAAGTCCACCAGCTCGTTGATGTGCTGCAACCCGGCCTCGCTCTCTGTGCTCAGGCCCTGCACGCCCATCACGCGCAGACCAAAGGCGCGGCCGAAATAGTTGAAGGCATCGTGGGAACTCACCAGCACGCGCCGGGCCTCGGGCACGGTGGCCATCACCTTCTGACCGTACACGCGGAGTCGATGACACTGCTCGGCGTAGCGGGTCGCATTCTGGCGGTACAGCGCGGCGTTCGGGGGATCGAACGCCGCCAGCGCCTGCGCCACGGCTTCGACGGCCTGAGCCCACGCGGCCGGGTCCATCCACACGTGCGGATCGTGGTGGCCCGGCATCTCCTCAGGTTCGAGCAGCGTTTCAGGCGGGATCAGCTCGGTCACCGCGTGGACGGGTCGGGTGCGGGCGAGTTTGACCAGCGTGTCGGCCATCTTCCCCTCGAGCATCAGGCCCGAGTAAAAAACGATCTGCGCCCGCATCAGGGTGGCGACATCATCACGGCTGGGCTTGTAGAGATGGGGGTCCACACCGGCGCCCAGCAGGCCGACGATCGTCGCCTTGTCGGCGGCCACCTGCCGGACGATGTCGGTCACCATGCCAACGGTGGTGACGACCGTGTAGGGATAAGCCTTGGGCTGGGCGGTGGCGGAGGGGAGGAAGCAGGCCAGGAAGAGAGCCAGGAGCCAGCGGCCAGGGAGGGCGGGCTCACTTTGATATTCAGCATTTTCCACTTTGAACACTCAAAGGGAAATAGTTGAGTTTTCAAAGCTTGTCAAGCGGCGCGTCCCACGACTACCGTCGCACCGCTCGTGCGCGCACGTCCCATGGCCAGCCGCACCGTCGAAGATTACATCAAGCAGATTTACCAGGAGCAGCAGCCCGTTCCCGGCCAGCTCGTTTCTCTGGGCCGACTGGCCACCGCCATGGAGGTGGTGCCCGGCACCGTCACCACGATGGTCAAAGCCCTCGCCGAGGCCGGGCTCGTCAGCTACGAGCCGCGTCAGGGCGTGCGCCTGACCCCCGCCGGCGAAAAGCTGGCCCTCCATGTCCTCCGCCGGCACCGCCTCATCGAGCTGTTTCTCGTCCAGGTCCTCAAGTTCGACTGGTCCGAGGTCCACGCCGAGGCGGAGGAGCTCGAGCACGCGGTATCGGAGCGATTGCTGGAACGGATCGACGAACTCCTGGGTCGACCCGGCTTTGACCCGCATGGGGACCCGATCCCGAGCGCGGCCGGCGAGGTGGCCCAACCGCGGCTGCATCCGCTGAACGCCGCCCGTCCGGCCGATCGCGGCGTGATCGCCCGGATCGCGGATCAGCAGGCGGAGTTCCTGCGCTACGCGACCGCGCGCGGGTTGGTGCCGGGGGCCGAGGTGGTGATTCAGAGCGTGGATGTGCCGGGGGATTCGATCACGCTGCTGGTGCAGGGCAAGTCGCGCACCCTCGGTCGGGCCGCGGCGGCGGGGATTCTTGTGGCCTGGCAGCCCGAGGCAGCGGCGTCAGAGTAGAATGGTCGAAACCCAAACCCCTGGTGACCTCGCCGACTTCCTGGGGTCCACCCCACGGGTTCAAGGAGCGCCTCCCTCCGCCCAATCCCCGATGTTCGTAATCGGTGGAGGGACTCTCCGTCTTGGATTTTCCGCCGATTACGAACATCGGGGATTGGGGAAGTGACGTGGTCCTCTGGGATCTGCTCAGGGGCCATGAACCCTCCCCGCCGGGTCGGGGGACCCGGCCTACAGATTGTAGGCCCGGTGCCCTCACCGGGCGGTTCATGGAGAGTCGGTCTTGGCCAGCAACGGGCGGCGAGTTCAGGTCGGATTGGCGCCGTCGCGCGAGGCGCAGGTCCTTCTTCGGCGCGCCCAGAGCGTTGTCCAAGCCGCCAAAGCCAGGCCCACGACGGTGGCGGCGGCCGGTTCGGGCACGTCGACGCCATAGACCACATTGTCCAGGGCAAAACGACTCGCCCCGTCGTCGTTGAAGTCGAGCACGGCGCGTTTCACCGGCGTGCCCCGGTAGGAGAAACTCCCTTCCGCGAAATCCGTCAGCACGCTCGCGTCGGCGAAGAAGTCGCCCAGGGGCACCAGAGCCGCGTCGAACAGACTGACCTTCACCGCAGAAGTCACGTGTTCCTCGAGGTTCAGGGCGAAATCAAATCGCAGCGTGGCGGTCGGTGAATCGAAGTCGAGCGAGAGCACCCCCGCCGCGCTGCCCTCGCCAAAGAGCCCTTGGATTCGGGCCCACCCGTTCGGCGGGACTTCGTTGTACCCGTAGTAGGCATCGAGGCTGTCCAGGCCTCCCTCCTTGAAGTCGAAGGTCACCCCGGCGACCTGACCGTCGTCGAGATGGGGGCGGTTACCGACGAAGGACCAATCATCGAACGTCAGCACGCTGGCGTGGCCGAGCAGCAAGCCCGGCGCGAGGCCCAACGCTGCGAGCGAGGGCTTACCAAACAGGCAGAGGAGGCGATGGGGCGTTGTCACGGGTGGGAGGGATGTTGATGGCGCGGATCAGTTGCACGGGCTTGGGGGTGACCGGGTGAACGGAGGGGACGGTGACGGTCACCGTCTTCACGCTGGCGTTGCCGTAGAGGTCGGTGCACCGGACAAAGATCGTGTATACGCGGCCACCTTTGGTCCACAAACGCCGCGCTCGCAGGTTCACGGTGAGATCGCCGGTGATCTCAATATCGGGACCATATCCCGGCGAGAATGTGGACTCGTTGGCACCCACGTGGTCGATGAAACAGGTGCCCGCGTTGTCGTCCTCCATCGTCACCCTCACCGTGAGGGGCACCATCTGCATCTTCGCGGGCCACAGGTAGGGCTGATCCACCGTCGCCGAGGTGATCAGCGGCGGGGTGGTGTCCGGGTCGCTCACGTAGCGGTTGAACCAGAGGTTCAACTTCATGTCGCCCACGTCCCAATCGGAACTCGTGACTGCCACGTCCTTCCAGCCGTCACCGTCGAAATCGCCCAGCGCCAGTGAGCTCGGTTCGGTGATCAGCGGGTACTCCGCCCGGTCACCAAAGTCCGCCGCGCTGAGAAAACCCAAGGGACACCGACTCTGCACCAGCCGCAGCCAATAGGTTGACCCGTCGAAACGGTTATCCACGAGCGCGAAGTCCGCCTTGCCATCGCCGGTAAGATCGCCTGCCGCAACGTCCGCGGCGGCGAGCGGGAAATGGGCGGACTGGTTGAGGTCGAAAGCCCAGCGATCCCCTGCGGCGGTGTTGCGATGGAGCAGCGTCATCGTCCCCATGCCGCTGATCACATCGAGGATCCCGTCCCCGTCCAGATCTCCCAGCGCCCCGGCCACCGAACCTGGAGGCCCCTGTTGCGACGTAAACGCCAACGCGCCCAGGCTGCTCTGGTTCAGAAACATGTAGCTCGGGCCGTCCCCCTTGAACCAGACGTCGATCCGCCCATCGGCGTTGAGGTCCCCCACGAGGGCACGGTAGTCCCTGGCCGTCAGGCCGGGAAGAACCAGGTAATCGGTGAAAGCCATCACGCCGGGGGAGGAGACGTTCCGCAGGATCGAGGCGTAGTTGAACGTCTGGGTGGGATCCGTGTACCCCCAGGAGCCCACCTCCGGTAAACCATCCCCGTCGAAATCTCCCGCAAACAGCGCCGTGGTCGGCCCGAAGATGCCTCCGTTCGACGGATAGGGGAACTCGACATGGACCGGCGCCGCGAAAGTCACCGCGCCACCCTCCGCGCTGGTGTTCAGAAAGACGCTGAAGCCTCCGATGAAGGACCCCAACAGATCCGACCATCCATCCCCATCCACGTCAGCAATCGCCAGAGAGGACAAGTCCCAGCCACCCAATAGCTCCTGCGGGGGACCGAACGGGTTCTCCCCGGGCACCACCGCCACACCCCGGTTGGCGAAGACGAAGATCCGGTCCTCGCCCGTCACCGCCACCTCGTCGTAGCCATCCTTGTTCAAATCCGCGGCCAAGGTCCGGGCCGCCGGGCCGTAGTTCGCGGAGGCGAAGGACACCGGGGCCGTCGCTTCGACGAACGACGCGTTGTTCAAACCGCCCAAGACACGCGCCATGAGGCCAAGACTGAGCAGTAAGAGGGTACGATATCTCCACTGAAAGGGTGAAGGTATGGTCATGAGTTGACCAATCTTTGGGAAAGGCGGGGCGCCGCTGTCAAGGCCAAACACGAGTCCCACGCCTCGCCGCCTCGCCTCACGTTCATGGGGGAAGAACGCGGCGGCCGACCGGAGCAGGCAACCCCGCCGTCAGCCCCGAACGCCCGTCGTCGAGCTCACCCCGATCCGGCACCGACCGGATCGTTAAGTATTAAGTTAAGGGCTGACCCCTACGAGCTGAGGATCCCGCCCTGGCTCGCGTTGGTGACCAGCTTCTGATACCGCGCCAGCCAGCCGCTCAACGTCCGCTTCACCGGCACCCAGGCCTGCTTCCGCACCGCCAGTTCGGCTTCCGGTACCAGCACATCCATCCGCCGCCGGGGGAAGTCGATCCGGATCCGGTCGCCCGGCCGCAGCAGGCCGATCGGGCCGCCCTCAGCCGCCTCGGGCGACACATGGCCGATACATGCGCCGGCTGTCCCGCCGCTGAACCGGCCGTCCGTCACCAGCGCCACCTGGTCGCCCAACCCCATCCCCACGATGTAGCTCGTCGGCGACAGCATCTCCTGCATGCCCGGGCCGCCGCGCGGTCCTTCGTTCCGGATCACCACCACGTCGCCCGCCTTGACCTGGCCGCCCAGAATGCCGGCACACGCTTCGTCCTGGCTTTCGAAGATCACGCACGGGCCTTCGAAAACGAAGTCCGGACCACAATGCGCCTTGAAGGCATCGCTGATGCCCGCCGTCTTGACCACGCTGCCCTCGGGAGCGAGCTGGCCATAGAGAATGGCCAGGCCACCGTCCGGGCTGTAAGCCGTGGCCCCCGACCGGATGCAGTCCTGCGGGTCGAAGCGAAAGACCGAATCGTAGGGCATGAGCCCGCTGGACGTGACCTTGGCCAGGTGCTTCGGGTCCACGTCCCAGTCCGCCCGGGCGATGACCCATTCCTTCAGCCGCTTCAGCCGGACCATGGCGCTCGGGGCGCGCGCCCCTCCCTTTTCGTACCGCCAAAGCAGGAGGACGGGCTCGTCCCGGAACGCGCCGAGTTCGGCCCGCACCAGCCCGCGGGCTTGCTCAAGTTCTGCGGCCAAGTGCTGGCGCAGTTCGTCGAGGCCCTTGAGCAGCCTGCCGTCGGGCAGCTTCAGCGCGGCGCGCGGGTCGAACAGCGCGAGTTGGGCATCAACGTCCCCGACATTCCAGGCAGCGGCCTGCCGCCAGAGCGTGAGAGCGCGGGGGTCGGCGGGGAAGAAGAGCAGCGGCTTCGGGGCGAGGTGACCGCTGGCCGTGCGCGCGGCGGGACCGAGCTTGTCGTTCGGGTCCACGACGATGGCGGAGGCCCCGGACACGCGTGCTGCCTTCGCCCACGCCGTGCAGTTCGGGGAACGGACGTCCCAGGCGTCGATGTTCTCGCCGAGGGTGTGGCCGGTGACGGTCTTGCAGTCGAGATGAAGCACGCCCAGGCGTTTGAGCTCGCCGAGGATGGTGTGGATACCGCCGGCGCGGTGCACATCCTGGACGTGGTAATCCGACGAGGGCGAGACCTTGCTCAGGCACGGGATGCGACGGGAGATCTGGTCGATCCGCTGGATGTCGTAGGTCAGGCCGGCTTCGCGGGCGATGGCCAGGGTGTGGAGGATGGTGTTGGTCGAGCCGCCCATGGCCACATCGAGCATCAAAGCGTTGTCGAAGGCTTCGAGGGTCGCAATGTCGCGCGGTTTGAGGTCGCTCGCGACGAGCTTGATGATGGCCCGGGCGGCGCGCTCGTAGAGGGCCTCGCGCTCCTTTGAAACGGCGAGGACGGTGCCGTTGCCTGGGAGGGCCATGCCCAGGGCCTCGCACAGGCAGTTCATCGAGTTGGCCGTGAACATGCCGGAGCAGGAGCCGCACGTGGGGCAGGCGGCCTGTTCGAGCCGCTGCAACTGCTCCGCGGTGATCTTCCCGGTCTGCAGTTCGCCCACGCCCTTGAAGACCGAAATGAGATCCGCCTTGCCGCTGGCCGGCTGGAGATGCGCGGCGAGGTCCGCGTGCGTGGCCTGCTGTTCCGCGATGCCGGCCGCCATCGGCCCGCCGCTGACGAAAACGGTGGGGATGTTGACCCGCATCGCCGCCATCAACATGCCGGGCACGATCTTGTCGCAGTTCGGGATGCAGATCATCCCGTCAAAACAGTGGGCCCGCACCATGGTCTCGACCGTATCCGCGATGAGCTCGCGCGACGGGAGGGAGTAGAGCATGCCGGAGTGGCCCATGGCGATGCCGTCGTCCACGCCGATGGTATTGAAGACGAACGGCACCCCGCCGGCGGCGCGCACCAGGCGTTTGACGAGCTGACCCACTTCGTTGAGATGGGCGTGGCCCGGAATGCAGTCGGTGTAGGAATTCGCGATGGCGATGAACGGCTTGTCCCAATCGGCTTCGGACTCGATCGAGCCGGTCGCGCGCAGCAGGGAACGGTGCGGCGCGCGTTCAAAGCCTTTCTTGATGATGTCAGAGCGCATGAGCGTGTGGATTCCCGGCGGGCCACCGGGAGACTGCCCCCCGGTTGCCACCGAAAGGGCAAATCTTAGCCGCGGGTCCGACGCCTGTCACGTGGAGGTTGGGGTCGAGACCGGTGTCGACCCGGGAAGCGGAGATTCACGAGACAACGCCGGCGGTCGGGCGGGACGCGGCGGGCGGGGGAGCGCGGTCTGTTGCGAACCGAAGCGGCGCTGCCTGGCGGCCCCGGATTCACGACGGCTTCCTCGACAACCGCGCCCCTGCCCGTAGGATGCCGACCCTGACGACGATGGGTTCATACGTGTCCTCATGATACCAGGCGAAGACCAACGAACTGTGACGTGCGGCGGGGTCATCTTCGACATGGATGGCGTGCTCACCGACTCGGAACCGCTCATCAACGCCGCCGCCATCGCCATGTTCCGCGAGCGGGGTGTCGGCGTCGCTCCGGAGGATTTCCGCCCCTTCATCGGCACGGGGGAGGATCGTTACATCGGCGGCGTGGCCGAGAAGTACGGGGTAGTTCTCGACTTGCCCGCGGCCAAACGCCGCACCTACGAGATCTACCTGGATCTCGTCCCCCGCCAACTGCGCGCCTTCCCCGGCGCCGTCGAGTTTGTCCGGCAATGCCGGGCGGCCGGACTGCGCCTCGCCGTCGCCTCGAGCGCCGACCTCATCAAGATCCACGCGAACCTGCGCCAGATCGGCCTGCCGCCCGACGTCTGGGACGCGGTGGTGTCTGCCGAGGACGCCGTCCACAAGAAGCCCGCCCCGGACCTCTTCCTCGCCGCCGCCCGCAAGCTGGCCCTCACCCCGGCGCAATGCGTCGTGATCGAGGACGCCGTCAACGGGGTCCAGGCCGCCAAGGCCGCCGGCATGCGCTGCCTCGCCGTGGCGCAGAGCTTCCCCGCGGCGCAACTGAGCCAGGCCGACCTCGTCCGGCCCGGGATCGGCGACCTCCGACTGGCCGACCTGACCGATCCGGCTTGAAGCCCCGCCCACCGTCCTGCTTGACCAGCTCACCCCTCTCAGGCACCAGTTCGTCCCTGGGGTTGAGAGTGGCTTTTGCTTATCAGTTAGTTAAACACCGCTGACACACATGAAGTCCGTCGAGCCCCGTCCCCAACCGTGAACGACGATCCGCCCTCGCCGGCGTCCCCACCGCCGCCGCCCCGCCGCCGCTACGTCCGCGCGGTCGGACCCCGCCTGCGCCGCCTGCTCGTTGTCGTCTTCGGACTGGTCGCCATTCTCGGCGCCAACTCCGTGTATCTGGCGAGCATCACGTTCCTCGAGTGGGTCCGGGGCCTCTCGTACCAGAACTATTTCTACCAGCTCATGTTCCTCGCGCACCTCGCGCTGGGTCTCCTGCTGGTGCTGCCGTTCCTGGTCTTCTGCCTCATCCACCTCCGCAACGCCGCGGGCCGGCCCAACCGCCGGGCCGTCCGCATGGGCTATCTCCTCTTCCTCGTCAGCCTCGTCGTCCTCGGCTCGGGCGTCGTGCTCCTGCGCGTGGAAGGGTTCGAGCTCCGGAATCCTGCGCTCCGCTCCGCCGCCTACTGGGCCCATGTTCTCTCGCCGCTGTTCGCCGTCTGGCTCTACCTGCTCCATCGCCTCGCCGGGCCGCGCATCCGCTGGCGTGCCGGCTTCGCCTATGCGGGCAGCGTGGCCGCCGTGGTCGCCGGCCTCGTCGCCCTGCACTCCCTGGATCCCCGGAAATGGAGTGTCGTGGGTCCCCAGGAGGGGGAGCAGTACTTCGCCCCTTCCCGCGCCAAGACCGCCACCGGGAACTTCATCCCAGCGCAGACGCTCATGTTGGATACCTACTGCCAGGAGTGCCACGCCGACGCCTACGAAGGCTGGTTCCACAGCGTCCACCACTTCAGTTCCTTCAACAACCCGGCCTACCTCTTCAGCGTGAAGGAAACCCGCGCCGTGGCCCTGGCGCGCGATGGGGATGTCAAGGCCTCCCGCTGGTGTGCGGGCTGCCACGACCCCGTCCCCTTCTTCAGCGGGGCCTTCGACGATCCCGACTTCGATCTCGAGAACCACCCGACCGCCCATGCCGGCATTACCTGCACCTCCTGCCACTCCATCGTCAACGTGAACAGTGCGGTCGGCAACGCGGACTACACGATCGAGGAACCCGTCCACTACCCCTTCACCTTCAGCACCAACCGCGCCCTGGCCTACCTCAACCGTCAGCTCATCAAGGCCAAGCCCGATTTCCACAAGAAGACCTTCCTCAAGCCGCTCCACCAGACCGCCGAGTTCTGTTCGACCTGCCACAAGGTCAGCATCCCGCAGGAGGTCAATCACTACAAAGAATGGCTGCGCGGCCAGAACAGCTACGACAGCTTCCTGCTCAGCGGGGTCTCCGGCCACGGCGCGCGCAGCTTCTACTACCCCGAGAAGGCGGAGGCCAACTGCAACGGCTGCCACATGCCCCTGCAGCCCTCGACTGATTTCGGCGCCAAGTTCTTCCACCCCACCAACCAGGTCCTCAGCATCCACGACCACTTCTTCCCCAGCGCCAACACCGCGCTCGTCCACCTGCGCGGCCAATCCAATCTGGTCCAGCGCCACGCTGACTTCCTCGAGGGCTCGCTTCGCCTCGACCTCTTCGGCCTCAAGGAAGGCGGCACCATCGACGGCGAGTTGACCGCGCCGCTGCGCCCGGCGGTGCCTGCCCTCGAACCGGGCCGGACCTATCTCCTCGAGGTCGTCCTCCGGACCCTCCGCCTCGGTCACCAGTTCTCGCAAGGCACCGCCGACTCGAACGAGATCTGGGTCGATGCCCGCGCCGTGAGCGCCGGCCGGGTCGTCGGACGCAGCGGAGGCCTCGGCCCCCACGGCGAGGTCGATCCGTGGGCCCACTTCGTCAACGTCTACATGCTCGACAAGGACGGCAACCGCATCGACCGCCGCAATCCCCAGGACATCTTCACGCCCCTGTACAACAACCAGATCAACCCCGGCGCCGCCCAGGTCGTCCACTACCGGTTCACCGTCCCGCCGGACCTCGCCGCCCCGCTGACCTTCGAGGTCAAACTCCAGTACCGGAAGTTCGACACGATCTTCTATCACTACTTCCAGGCTCCGGGCTGGACGAACGGTCAACCGTTCCAGATCACCAACGACCTGCCCATTGTCACCATCGCCGCCGATACCTTCACCTTCCCCGTCGCTGGCGTCGACACCCCGCCTCCCGCCCAACCGGAGCCCGCCATCCCCCTGTGGCAGCGCTGGAACGACTACGGCATCGGGCTCTTCCTCAAAGGCGACCGGGGCAGCGAGAAGGGCGAACTCATCCAGGCGACGCAGGCCTTCCTCGAAGTCGAGAAGCTCGGACGCTGGGATGGCCCGGTGAACCTCGCCCGCGTGTACTTCAAGGAGGGCCGCCTCGGCGACGCCGTTCACGCGCTCCAGCGTGCCGCCGCCACCCAACCACCGGCTCCGCGCTGGTTGGTGGCGTGGTTCAACGGCCTGGTCAACAAGCAGAACGGCTTCCTCGAACAGGCCGTCCAGGAGTTCACCAGCATCCTCGAAGACCAGGACCCCGCCCTGCGCGCACGCGGCTTCGATTTCAGCCGGGACTACGAGGTCCTCAATGAGCTCGGACAGACCCTGTTCGAACTCGCCAAGCGACAGCGCGAGAATCCCTCGGCCGAACGCTCGCTCCTCCGCGACGCCGTCCGCCGCTTCGAGCAAACCCTCGCCCTCGATCCGGAGAACCTCACCGCCCACTACAACCTCGCCCTCCTCTACGTACAGCTCGGCGAAACCGACCGCGCCCTCGAGCACCTCCGCGAGCATGAGAAATACCGGCCCGATGACAACGCGCGCGATCATGCCATCACCGTCGAACGCCGCCGCAACAAGGCCGCCGATCACGCCGCCCAGGCCATCGTCCTCTACCCGCTGCAACGCCCGGGTGCGCCCGAGTTGCCCGCTGCCGCTGCCCTGGCCAACGCCGCTCCCTGAGTCCTGGCCCTGTTCCCCCATCCCTCCGCATGTCTCCCGCCGACCCGCCCCTGCCAGCCTCCCCGCCGCCCTCTCCCAACCTCCGCCCGGAAGCCCCCCCTGAATCGGTTCCACCGGGTGACGAGGAGGAAACCGTGCACTACGGCGACGCCGTCATCGGCCGCGCCTTTCGTTGGTCAGGGTGGGCATTCCTTGCGCTGGTCGTCGGGACGCTCGTCGGGCTCTGGTGGTGGAAACGTCAGCCCGCCGCCGCGCCCGCCCGTCTCACCCCGCTCGCGGCACCTCAACTCCCCCCCACCCCCGTCATCCCACCGCCGCGCGTCCAGTTCACCGACATCACCCGCGCGGCCGGCATCACGTTCGTCCACCAGAACGGCGCGACCGGTGAGAAGCTCCTGCCCGAGTCCATGGGCGGAGGGGCGGCCTTCCTCGACTTCGACAACGACGGCGACCAGGACCTCTTTTTCGTCAACTCCACGCATTGGCCCGACCAGGCTCCCGCCGGCCAACCGATCCCGACCCACGCGCTCTATGCCAACGATGGCCAGGGCCGATTCACCGACGTCACCGCCGGTTCGGGCCTGGACATCAGCATCTACGGCCAGGGTTGCGCCGTCGGCGACTTCGACAACGACGGCTTCGTGGACCTGTTCGTCACCGGCGTCCACGGCAACCGCCTCTTCCGCAACCTCGGTGGCGGGAAGTTCGCCGACGTGACCGACGAGGCCGGCGTCGGCGGTTCTGGCCAGGATTGGAGCGTCAGCGCCGCCTTCTTCGACTACGACAACGACGGGCTCCTCGACCTGTTCGTGGTCAACTACGTCCAGTGGTCTCGCGCCATCGACTTCGAGGTCGGCTACACGCTCGTGGGCATCGGCCGCGCCTATGGCCAGCCCCGGGATTTCCCCGGCGTGTTCCCGCTGCTCTACCGGAACGAGGGCAACGGCCGCTTCCGCGATGTCTCGGCCGAGGCCGGCGTCCAGATCCGCAACCCCGTCACCGGCGTCCCCGCCGCCAAGTCCCTGGGCGTCGCCCCCGTCGACCTCGACGACGACGGCTGGCTGGATGTCATTGTCGCCAACGACACCGTCCCCAACTTCGTCTTCCACAACCAGCGCAACGGTTCCTTCAGGGAAATCGGCGCCGCCAGCGGCATCGCCTTCGACAGTTACGGCCAGACCCGCGGCGCCATGGGCATCGATACCGCCCGCTTCCGCGCCGATGGCGCCCTCGGCATCTTGATCAGCAACTTCGCCAACGAGATGACCGCCCTCTACGTCGCCCAGCCCGCCCCCCTCCACTTCACCGACGACGCGATCACCGAAGGCATCGGCCCCGCCAGCCGCCTCCCCCTCAAGTTCGGCGCGTTCTTTTTCGACTACGACCTCGATGGCCGGCTCGACGTGCTGACCGCCAACGGTCACCTCGAACCCGACATCACCAAGGTGCAGCAGAGCCAGACCTACGCGCAGCCCGCCCAGCTCTTCTGGAACTCCGGACGTACGCCGTGCTATGTCAACGTCACCGCGGACCTCGCCGGACCCGACCTCTTCCAGCCCATCGTCGGGCGCGGCTCGGCCTACGCCGACATCGACGGCGATGGCGACCCGGATGTGCTGCTCCTCCAGACGGGTGGGCCGCCGCTCCTGCTGCGCAATGACCAGGACCTGGGCCACGCCTGGCTGCGCTTCCAGCTCGTCGGCCACGCCGCCAACCGGGATGCCATCGGCGCCGAGATCCGGGTCCGCTGCGAAGGTCGGGAAATGCGCCGGACCGTCATGGCCGCCCGCAGCTACCTGTCGCAATCCGAATTGCCGGTCACCTTCGGCCTGGGGAAGGCGCGTTCCGTCGAATCGGTCGAGGTGCGCTGGCCGGGCGGCGCCGTCCAACCCCTCCCGATTCCCTCGCTCAACTCGCTGACCGTCGTGCGGCAACCCGGGCCTTAGCGCGGGCCTTTCTCATGGACCGCCTCCCTCAGCCCCATCCCTGATGTTCGAAACTGGCGGAGAAACCCCCGTCCCTGGATCCTCCGCAGATTGCGAACATCGGGAATTCGGATGGGGAGTTCTCGGCTCCCCCAATCCCCTATGTTCGAAATCGGCGGAGAACCCCCCGTCCCCGGACCCTCCGCAGATTGCGAACATCGGGAATTGGAATGACGGAGTTCTCGGTTTCCCCCATCCCCTATGTTCGAAATCGGCGGAGAAATCCCTCGTCCCTGGATCCTCCGCAGATTGCGAACATCGGGGATGGGGGAAGTGACGTGGTCCTCCCGGATCTGCTCAGGGCCCAGGAACCCTCCCCCGCCGGGTCCGGGGACCCGGCCTACAGGTTGTAGGCCCGGTGCCCTCACCGGACGGTTCATGGGAAGAGAGAGCTGGGGACCCGCATCACGTGCGGGTCAGAGGCTGGGGCGCACCACGAACCGATAGAAGGTGGCCTGGCGTTGGCGCGGGGCGAGGCGGTAACGCACCTCCTCCGCCGCGCCGTCGGGTCGGCGGGCGAGCAGGTGGTAGTCACGATTCTCGATGGCCTCGCGCCAGGTGGTGCGGATGCCGAGCGCGGTCGTCAACTCGAGCACGCCGCGGACGCCGTCCGACGACCGGAGGCGGGTGAGGCGGAGTTCGAGTCCGTCGTCGGTGGCAATGATCTGCGGCAAATTGCCGGTGTCCTTCGGGTCGAGCGGGTTCTGGTTGAAGTAGTACTCGGTGAAGTTCGACAGGCCATTGGCATCGTCGTCTTCCTCGGGTCGCCCGGCCTTGAAGCGGTTCGCGGCAAGCCATTCTTCGTAGGTGGTCCCCCGGGTGATGGTGATGGGGAGGACGGCCACGTTGTTGCGCTCGTCCAGTTCCCGGATCACGCCCGCGACATCGAGCACCGCATGGACATAGTAGCGGCCCGCCGGCACGTTCGGCAGTTGGAGGAAGGTGTTGCGGGGGAGGATGGCGCTGGCACCTTGGGCAAGTGAGCGGATGGCGTGGGGAGCACGCAACAGGATCGACTCGTCGCTGAGGATGTTGGTGTGCGAGGAGAGGTACAGGGCGACTTGGAAGGGTCCGGTGATGTGAGCCGAGCCGTGGTTGGCGAGACGCAACGTGACCTGACCCGTCAACCGAGCGCGGGCGCTCGCTTCGGCGGGGGCCGCGAAGGCGACCACCGCGAGGTCCGGCGCGGCCGTGCGCGGGTCGGGGTCAAAGGAGGCGACGTAACTGACGTTGGTGGCGAGGGTCACGCGCACCGGGTTGCTGCTCGAGACGAGTCTGTCCGTGCGCTTGTCCCGCCAACCGGCGAAGCGGAAGCCCGGCTTGGGCATGGCGGTGAGCGTCGTTGTCGCCCCGGCCGGGAAGCAACCGGCGCCCTCCACGGTGCCACCGGTTGCCGGCGCGATGACGGCTTCCACGTTCAACCAGGGGTTGAACACCATGAAGGGCGGCGCCTCGGTCGGGGCAAAAAGACCGCCCGGAGGATAGCGAACGCGCAGATGGAGGTTCCCGCCTTCCTTGGGTGGGAAGGAGATCATGAACGTGCCGTTCGCCGCGGTCTCGAACCGGATCCACTCGGTGCGACCGGACGGATAGCGCACCTCCACTTCGAGCGTTTCGTTGCCCGCGGGCGGCGTGGTGCTGCCCACGACCACCAGCGCGTCACATCCCCCCAGCGTAGCCGCCGCGCTCAGACTGGTCGTCGTCGTCGGAAACACGTTGTAGGTCACGCCGCCAATGGGCACGTCGTAATCGCCGTCCGGGGCGGCAAAGCCGGCGAGGTGGAACTGCGCGACGAAGCGGTCCTGGGGCACGATGGTGCCGATGAGCGGATCGTTGTAGGGGAAGAACAGGCCGCCGCTGCCGTCGGGCTGCGGGGTCAGATACACCGAGTCATCGATTCGCAGCGTTGCCTTTCGCAGCATCGAACTGCGGGCGGGCAGGTTGAAGAAGGACTCCTCGACGCGGACGCCCATGCCGTACGGCACGTTCTCCGGGACGACATGGATGTCGAGGCTGTGGTCGAAGGGATTGAAGACCTCGACCTGGAAGTCGGTCAGGTTCCAGGGGCTGTTGGAGGTGGGCTGGAAGGTGACCACATTCTCCTGCGTGCCATTGTTGCCGGGGGTGAGGTCGCCGAGATCGGCCTCCCAGCGAAAGACCTCGGCCTTGAGACAGGTGTGGGCACCAACGGTGGGATTCCAGGGGAAATTGAAGATGGCCTCGCCGCCGGGGCCGATGTCCTGCGGGTCGGACAACGGAAACTCCTCCCAAGTGCCGGTATCGCCCAGGCCGCCCGGCTGGTTGAGCTGGAGACGCACCTGGACCTCGCGCGCCTCGATAGTGCCGTCGTTGGTGACCCGGACCCGGATCCAGTTGAGCGGTTGGCCATCATTGGCCTGCGGATCGTAGTCGCCCGACCAGCGGGTGTCGTCGCCGTTTCCTTCGAGCGGGACTTCGGAGAGGTTGGCCTTGTCGCCGTGCTCGATCCAGATGTCGGGCGATTCCCAGGGAGGCGCGCCCCAGGGGGCAATGCGCAGATCCAGGAAGTCGGACTGTTCCCGGGTGACATCCACGAGGTAGCTGCGCACGCCGCCGGGGCCCGTCAGTTCGCCGACGATCCGGATGTCGAGACCGGCGTAGGCCGGGTAAGCCGCCAGGAAGTCGAGGGTGTCGAGCGGTGCCTGCGCCTGGAGCGGTGTGACATTGCTCCCGGTCAGCAGGGCTCGGTCGGTGAGCGGATGCACATAGTTCCGGGTGGTGATCTCGAAGTAGTTGTAGGTCTTGGTGCTGATGCAGTCGGTGAGATAGACGCCGCCCGGGTCGGTGTGGCCGGGCGCAAGCGGCAGGTTCTGGCTGAACTGCGGACCGGCCTGACGGTTCTGCAGCAGAAGGTAATGGTCGTCGCCCGCCGGGCCGTGGCCGAGCGGCAGCCGGACGGTCTTGACCAGCTCACGGTCCGCCGGCACGCCGGCCAGTTGGCTGTCGTAGCTGGCCGTGGCGCGTTCGAGCGGGGTGATCACATAGCTGCGCGTCTCGGCCCCGGGTTGTTGGGGCTCGGGAAAGAGGTCCATTCCCCCCACATCATCGAGCACCCAATCCGACTTGACGGTCTTGGCCCAGGCGCCGGGATGATGAAGCACCGAGCGGTTCATGATGTCGTAGTCGTTCGGGTAGTTGAGCTCCGGATCGTAGTTGCCGCTGCTGTTGTTGTAGAGGTCCGGGAATCCGATGCTATGACCGGTCTCGTGCGCCAGCGTGCCCGCGCCGGTGCCGCCGAAGACCACCTGGCCATCCGAATACGTCTGGTACGTGTAGAGGTAGCCGCCGTTCTGGATGCCGATGTCCATCGAGCCGCCGAACGCCTGCGCACGCTTGCCCGTGATGTCCAGAAAGACGGCGACCACGGCGTGGTAGTCGCCCAATACGTCGGCGAAAGTGGCGTCGATCTGGGCCTCGTTCGCGGCCACGATGGGCGTGTTCGGGATCGGGTCAGCACCCCCGCCAGGTGGGCGGGTCAACTCATTGAGCATGTACGCGGCCATGGCCTGACCCAGCACGAGTCGGGCATTCACCTTGAGCGTGTTGCGCTTGGCATGCGTGACCACGCCGTCGGTAACCAGGACAATGTCCAGCCCCCACAGCGCGTCGTCGAACCCCCACTTGGCGGTCACCGAGACCAAACCGGGTGCCTTGGCATCGAAGTTGACGCCGACCACCGTTTCCGTGGGGTCAAATGCGAGATCGAAGCGCAGTTCGTTCCCCGCCACGCTGACGGTGGCATCCGGAAGGTCGCTCCCGTGCGCGGCGACAAACGCGGCGGCGGAGTTGAACGTCGAACCTCCCGGCACCAGCCAGATGAACTCCCTGGTCATGCCGGACTCGAACACGAGCTGAATGCCCACTTGTTCGTCCGCCGGCACGGTCAGGGGAAAGGTCACCCCCACAGACTGGGCAATGACCAACGCGTCCGAAGCCCCGCCTTCGTCCAAGCCGAGCGCGGCCACCACATCGGCGTCGGACTGGGCCATGTCCACGTGGACGAAAACCCCTTCATCGACGTGGCGCTGGGCCACGAAGATCCGGAGACGGTTGTCGGCGCTGACTTCGAGCTCGAGCACATCCGGATCCACCTGGGCGCGCAGCGCGTCCGTCAGAGCGGCATGCGTGTAGGGAGAGTTGGCGGCGTTGAGCGTCAGCGTGAGGGCTGTCTCCGGCGCGTCCGCCAACTGGAGCCGCAGGACCAGGTCGCCCCCGGGAACCTCCGCCGGCGGGCTGATCACCGGGCGGCCAATGATGCCGGCCGCGACGTAGTCTGGGCGATAGTAGTCCTCGGCCTCGAGGGGCATCTGATAGTAGCGATCCAGCACCGTCGCCGTCAGGCCGATCTGCCCGTACGAGGCCTCGTCCCAGAAGTCCGCGACTTCGGCCATCCGGTCCATCAAGTCCTGCCGCAGGTTGGGCGCGGCGGGATCGTAGGTGTTCAGGAGATTGTTCACCGGGTCGAAGGGCGCCGCCGCGGTGACGACGGGGATGAGCAGGATCTGATACTCGCCCGGGTCGGGCTTGATGAGATTCTCGGGGGTGCTCCCATCCGTCCCCAGCGGCTCGTCAAAGACGTGCACTTGCTGGGCGCAGACCCAGCCGCTCATCAGGGTCGCCAACAGGGCCAGGCAGGCGCGCCGCCGCCGCGGGGAAGGGGACCCGGCGTTGGGTGGAAACGGGAGGACGCGGAAAGCACGTTTCATGGCGCGAGCGTGACCGCGCGGGGATGAAACGACGATGAACGCATGATGAAAGCTCTTTCATACTTGCCATCAGTCATGCTTCCTTGACCGCCGGCCCAGGTGCGGCGCGCTGGATCGCCCGATCCGCCAGGGGCAGCCGGACCACGAAGCTGCTCCCCCGTCCCACCTCGCTCCGCACCGCCACCGCGCCGCCGTGGGCGGTGACGAGGGCCTTGACGATGGCCAGACCCAGCCCGGCCCCGCCGCGCTCGCGGGGCCGGCCGGTCTCGACGCGGTAGAAGCGTTCGAAGAGGCGGGGGTGATGTTCGGGGGCGATGCCGGGGCCGGAATCGATGACCTCCACCACGCCCTCGTGGCGGTCGCGGAAGGCACGCAGCCTGACCGTCTCCCCGCGCGGGGTGTGGCGCAGGGCGTTGTCGAGGAGGTTCGCCAGAACGCGCTCGAGGGCGAGGCGGTCTCCCCGGAGGAAGAGGGTGGCCGTGGCTTCGATCCGGAACTGGATCCCTGCGTCCCGGGCGGAGGGGGCAAGCCGTTCGGCGGCCTCGCGGCAAAGGGTCCCAAGGTCGAGGGTTTCCTCCAGGCCCATCGGCGGGCGGGCGTCCATCCGGGCGAGGGTCAGCAGGTTGTCCGTAAGGCTGGACAGCCGTTCGATCTCGCCGCGACAGGCTGTCCTCGAGGGTCCTGCGGTACTCGGTTGCGCCCGCTCGCGGCGCAGGGTCACCTCGAGTTCTCCGCGCAGGACGGTGAGCGGCGTGCGCAATTCGTGGGCGGCATCGGCGAGGAGTTCTTGCTGGGACTGCTGGAGGGAGGCGAGGTGGTCGAGCAGGGCGTTGAACGTGTGGGCGATCTCGACCAACTCGGGGGCGTCGGGCGGGGCCACGAACCGGTGGCGGCTGCCGCCGCTGGCGGTCACGTTCCGGGCCGTTGCGGCCATCGTGGCCATGGGGAGCTCCCACTGGCGGAGGGTGAGCCAGATGCCGGCGAGGGCGAGGGCCAGGGTGACGAGGGACCCGCCGAGCAGGCTGGCCGCAAGCCGCCGGAGGGGGGCGTCCCGCTCGGTCTGGCGAACGCCGACCTGGGCGTAGCCGAGGACCTCGCCCGCCCGCTCGATGCTGAGCGTGGCCATCCGATACCGCTCTCCCTCCGGACCGACGGCGTCGTGCACCAGCAGGCCCAGGGGATGAGCCGCAAAGCGTTGGACCTCCTCCGTTGGCAGGATGGGCGCATCGAGCCGGCTCGACACAAAGCGCGGGTTCCAGTCGAGGTCGAACGTCTGGGCAAACGGCACGAACCGGTCCGCGCGCCAGTCCCGCTCATCGAAGCGCACATAGGCGATGTTCTCGGGGTTGACCGCCCGCGCCAGGATCCGGGCCTTGTCGGCCACGAACTGGTCGGCCGTACCGCGGAGCTGGTCGCGCGCCAGGACGTAGACCAAGGGACAACCAAGGGCGAGCGCAACGGCCAACAGCGCCACCAACCCCCAAAGCAGGCGTGCGCGGGCAGTCTTCACCGGATCCGGCCCGGCCCGGACGAAGCGCGTGACGGGTGGGGAGCGCACGCCGTCATCCTGCGTTGGGCTCGATGAAAAGTGGGTGAACCGGACATGAAGTCCCTTTCATTCACCGGCCGCGGCATTCGCCGTGGGTTCGTCCGGCCGCAACACGTACCCCCGACCGCGCACGGTGTGGATCAGCCGCTGACCGAACCCGCGATCGACCTTCTCCCGCAGATGATAGATCGTGACGTCGATGACGTTGGTGAGGGGATCGAAGTTCTCGTCCCAGGCTTGTTCGGCCAGCCGGGTACGGGTGAGGACTTCGCCGGCCTGACGGACCAGGCAGACCAGCACGGCGTATTCCTTGGCGGTCAGTGGTACCGGCCGGCCGGCGCGGCTGACGGATTGCCGGCGGGTGTCGATTTGCAGGTCCCCCGCGGTCAATACGACGGGTTCCTCGGTGCGCGGCCGGCGCAGCAGGGCCCGAATGCGGGCCAGCAACTCGGCAAAGGCGAAGGGCTTGACGAGGTAATCGTCCGCGCCGCCCTCGAGCCCTTTCACCCGGTCGGCCACGGCATCCCGCGCGGTCAGCATCAGGACGCGCGTGGTGGAGCCGGACCGGCGCAGCCGGGTGAGGACCTCGAACCCGTCGCGCCGGGGCAGCAGCACGTCGAGAATCACCAGCTCATAGCTGCCCGTCGCGGCGGCGTGCAGTCCGTCGTCGCCGTCGGCCGCGTGGTCCACGACAAAGCCCTCCTCCTTCAGCCCGCGCAGCACGAAGCGGGCGACTCTCGGATCATCTTCGATCAACAGGATCTTCACATCCGGCCAGCACGGGCGGCGGGCCCCGGCACACCCGTCACGGGCTCACCCGGTCTTCCCGGAGGTCCGTTTGGCGGAATGTGCTCTGCGAAACGCTCCGTGGCCAACGGAAAGGCCGCCGTGCGGAAGCTGCTTGCCCTGGAGCCAGCCTGCGCGAAGAATTCCGGGCATGAATCTCCACAGCTTCGCGGTCCTTGGGGTTGGCCTGGGTTTGACTGGGTTCCCAGGGCCGGCAGCGGCGGCCGAAGCGACGGCGGACCCGCCGACCGCTCCCGAGCAGCTCTTGCTCAAGGACTATCGGCCACAGTCGATCTTCCGGGTGCCGCAGACGCGGGTTGAACGGGCGCGCTTTCCCGTCATCGACGTGCACTCCCACGCGTATGCCAAGACCGCGGATCAGGTGGACCGGTGGGTGCGCACCATGGACGCGGTGGGGATCGAACGGACCGTGATCCTGACGGGTGCCACCGGGAAACGGTTTGACGATCTGCGGACGCTTTACGGGCGGTACCCGGACCGGTTCGACCTGTGGTGCGGAATTGACTACGCCGGGTTTGACCAGCCGGGCTTTGGGCCCGGGGCCATCGCAGAGCTCGAACGTTGCGTTCGCGCCGGAGCCCGTGGCGTGGGCGAACTG
>JABTUJ010000046.1 GCA_015075445.1 Verrucomicrobiales bacterium | reverse complement strand
CCCTTGAGCTTTGAACTTCCCTTGAACTTTGAACTCCCCTTGAGCTTTGAACTCCCCTTGAACTTTGAACTTTGAGCTTTGAGCTTTGAACTTCCCTTGAGCTTTGAACTTTGAGCTTTGAACTTTGAGCTTCCCCGCTTCCTGCCCCACCTTCCACATTGCCCCGCGCGGAACCGTCCTCTAATCTCCCGTCGTGGATTCGCAACTGGCCCAGTACGCCCCCGTCCTCATCCTGCTCGGCCTCGCCGTCGCGGTCACCGGGGGCATGCTGCTCGGCTCGCACCTGCTGAGCAAAGCCGCCCGACGCTCGAAGACCAAGGACACCGCCTACGAATGCGGCATGCCCCCCGTCGGCGTCGGCACCCCGCGCCTCTCGGTGAAGTTCTACCTCGTGGCGATGCTCTTCATCCTCTTCGATATCGAGGTGGTCTTCCTCTACCCATGGGCCGTCGTCTTCAAGGAAATGCTCGCCGATCCCGCCACTGCCAACCTCATCTTCTTCGGCATGGTCAGCTTCCTCGGCGTCCTCTTCGTCGGTTACCTCTACGCCATCCGCAAACGCGCCTTCGACTGGAAGTCCTGACCCGGCTCAACCCGCAAACTGCGGGTGCCGCTCCAGTTGCTCCCAATGCATCGCGCTCAATCGCGCCTGGCGATACCGTGCTTCGCCCAGCGGCTCCGCGCTCGTTGAACGCCGGACCCGCCCCAGCCAGCGCCGATCCAAAGGCCGCTCGATCAACTCCCGGCAGTTCGCCCCAATCGTCGTTTCCTCCTTCTCGCCCGTCGCCCCTCCCACGCCGACAAACAACCCCGCCAGCAACCACGTCACCCGCAACAACGTGCTCCTCGAGTAGGTCGTCAACGCGCACGGTCGCCCCGGGTCAAGCCGCCCCTGCAACCGTCGGAACAACGGCAGCGTCCACATCTCCGGGTTCGTCGCCGGCGAGTACGCGTCGTACATGATCGCGTCGGGAGCCGGCAGTGAACCCGCCGCCCCCCCCGCGAGCAGCGTCGGAAAATCACCCTCCCGCACCTCCCACACCACCGCTTGCCGCCCGTTTCGGAACTCCGCCCGCCCCCGATCCAGCAGCACCCTTACCCACCCCACCGCGCGCGCCAGATACCCCAGCCGCCGTTCCTCCCCCAGGGCAAACCGCAGCGGCTCAAGCGTCCGGTCGAAACTCACCACCCGCAGCGACCCGGACAGTTCCTGCGTCGCCTCGAGCACCGTCAGCACATTCCCCGCCGCGCCCAATCCGACATCCCACAGCACAAACTCCCCGTGCTTCGCCGCCATCCGCGCGACGAGCCGCAACCCTCGCACGTACAACGCCTCCGCCTCCGCGGCTGGTCCCACCACCGGATGGAACGTCTCTCGTTCCCGTCGGGCGTGGACACTCCAGGTGCCGTTCGCGAGTTGAACCAGTTCGTAGCCATCTCCCCGCTCCCCTCGCTCCGCCAAACCGTCCCCACCGACTTCCACCCCGCCCGACCCGCCCTCGGCAGCGCCGTCGTCCCCCCGACCCATCACGTCCATGCCCATTGTGGTGCGGGCTTCCAGCCTGCACGCGTCCATGCCCATTGTGGTGCGGGCTGCCAGCCTGCACTCCCTTGGATCCTCTCCCTCGTCCATCGCGACGCTTCACCCCACCTTCTCGAAACTGGCCAGCAACTCCTCCGGCGTCACCACCGCCGTGCCCAGCTTCCCCACCACCACCCCGGCCGCGTGGTTCGACAGCTCCGCCGCCTCCACCGGCGATGCCCCCGCTACAATCGCCAGCGTGAAAACGGCAATCACCGTGTCGCCCGCCCCCGACACGTCAAACACCTCCCGCGCCCGCGTCGGGATGTGCACCGCCGCCTGCCCGCGTTGACACAACAGCATCCCGTGCTCCCCCAGCGTCACCAGCAACAGCGCCGGTCGCAGTTCCTCCAACAACCGCGCCGCCACCCCCTGCAACGTCGCTTCCCCCAACGGCTCCACCAGCGGCGCCGACTCCGCCACCCCCGCCAGCTCGAACATCTCCTTGCGGTTCGGCGTCAACAACGACATCCCGCTCAGGTCCAGCCGATGCACCGGCTTCGGATCCAGACTCAGCCAGATCCCCCGACGCCGACACTCCCCGCGCACCCGGTCCAGCAACCCCTGCGTCACCACCCCCTTCCCGTAATCCCCCACAACCACCCCGTCCACCTCCGGAAGACGCGATCGTACCCGACGCCACAGAGCCTCGCTCGCCGGTCCCTCGAGATCGCCCCGCGCCTCCCGGTCCACCCGCACCAACTGCTGCCGGTTCGCAATGACTCGCGTCTTGATGCTCGTCGGCCGTTGCCCCTGCGGCACCAACCCCCGGCATTCCACCCCCTCCGCCTCGAGCAACCGCCGCAACGTCGCCGCCGCCGCATCTTCCCCCACACTCGCCACCAACTCCGTCCGCACCCCCAACGCACTCAGATTCCGCGCCACGTTCGCGGCTCCCCCCGGCATGAAACTCTCGTGGTCAAACTCCACCACCGGTACCGGCGCCTCCGGCGAGATCCGGTTCACCCGCCCCCACAAGAACTGGTCCAGCATCGCGTCGCCCACCACCAGCACCCGACGACGCCGCGCCGTCGCCAGCAGCCGCCGCACCCGTCGCAAGGGCAGAACCGGAGCCATCTTCATCGTCGCTTCACGCCTCCTCCAGAAACGCCGTCAGCGGACTCGTCGGACTCGCCGTGTGCCGCGGCGCCGCCATCCCCACCTCGAACGCACTCCGCCCCGCCTCCACCGCCGCCGCAAACGCCCGCGCCAGCCGCACCGGATCCGCCGCCACCGCAATCGCCGTGTTCACCAACACCGCATCCGCCCCCAGTTCCATCGCCTCCGCCGCGTGGCTCGGCGCCCCCAAACCCGCATCCACCACCACCGGCACCGTCGCCTGCTCCACGATGATCCGCAGTTGCTCCCGCGTCTGCAGCCCCTGATTCGACCCGATCGGTGATCCCAGCGGCATCACCGTGGCCGTCCCCACCTCCGCGAGCCGTTTCGCCAGCACCGGATCCGCGTTGATGTACGGCAGCACCACAAAGCCCTCCTTCACCAGCACCTCCGCCGCCCGCAACGTCTCCACCGGGTCCGGCAGCAGATAACGGGGATCCGGATGAATCTCGAGCTTCACCCAGTTCGGCAGCCCCGCCGCCCGCGCCAGCCGCGCCAGCCGCACCGCCTCCTCCGCGTTCATCGCCCCGCTCGTGTTCGGCAACAGCAGATACCGTTGCGGATCGATGAACTCCAGAATGTTCGCGAACGGATCCTTCCTCCCGCTCAGGTCCGCCCGCCGCAGCGCCACCGTCACCAGCTCCGTCCCACTCGCCGCCAGCGCGTCCCGCATCAGCTCAGGCGACGCAAACTTGCCCGTGCCCAGCAGCAGCCGCGACCCGAACACCCGCCCCGCAATCGTCAATGGTCCATGCACACCCGACATCGCGCCCACCCTAGCCGCGCCCGCCCCCGCCGGGAAGACCAGACCTTTTGAAATGATAGCCATAAGCATTCAGATTTCAGGGACTGACCCCAGGGGGAGGGTGACTCGACTTCCGCCGCGCTCTCTGGTACCCCGTCGCCATGCGACGCAAGTTGCTCGAACGCGTCTCCCGCCTCGTCGTCAAACTCGGCACCGGCGTCCTCACCGACAGCCGGAAACAACCTGACTTCCTCCAGCTCGTCCAGTTGGTCGCCCAACTCGCCGAACAACGCCGCGCCGGCCGCGAGGTCGTCCTCGTCAGTTCCGGCGCCGTCGGTGCCGGCATGGGCGTCCTCGGCCTCGCTCGCCGCCCCGCCAAACTCGACCAACTCCAGGCCTGCGCCGCCATCGGCCAGTCCCGCCTCATGGCCCTCTACGGCGATCTCTTCGAGAAGTTCGGCCTCCACGTCGCCCAGGTCCTCCTCACCCACGCCGACCTCGCCGACCACTACCGCCACCTCAACGCCCGCAACGCCCTCCTCACCCTCCTCGACCGCGGCGTCGTCCCCATCATCAACGAAAACGACGTCGTCTCCGTCGAGGAACTAAAGTTCGGCGATAACGACCGCCTCTCCGCCCTCGTCGCCGCCCTCCTCCCCGCCGACCTCCTCGTCATCCTCACCAGCGTCGAGGGCGTCGTCGCCCACTACGGCCAACCCAACGCCCACGTCCTCCCCACCATCGAACGTCTCGACCCCGAAATCGTCCGCTGGGCCACCGGCACCACCAGCCCCACCGCCGTCGGCGGCATGATCACCAAGATCGAAGCCGCCCGCATCGCCATGCGCTCCGGCCTCCCCCTCGTCATCGCCAGCGGCCGCAAACGCGACGTCCTCGCCCGCATCCTCGCCGGCGAGGAGGAAGGCACCCTCTTCCGCCCCAGCCCCGCCAAGCTCCAAAGCCGCAAACGCTGGATCGCCTTCTTCCATCACCCGCGCGGCAGCCTCTTCGTCGATGACGGCGCCAGCCGCGCCCTCCGCGAACAGGGCCGCAGCCTCCTCCTCCCCGGCGTCACCCGCTGCGAAGGCGACTTCGACGCCGGCGAAGTCGTCGGCATCTGCGACCCCGACGGCCGCGAGTTCGCCCGCGGCCTCGCCGCCTTCGGCGCCGATCCCATCCGCGCCCGCACCCTCCCGAACCCCGAAGTGGTCCATCGCGACAACCTCGTGCTCCTGTGAAACGTCGCCCCGCTCCCTCCCGCCGCTCCGCCATCGAGGAACTGCTCGCGGTCATGGCGCGCCTCCGCGCCCCGGACGGTTGCCCCTGGGACCGCGAACAGGACCACCGCACGCTCCGCTATCACGCCATCGAGGAAGTCTACGAACTGCTCGATGCCATTGAGGCGGGCGATGACGCCGAGATGGCCGAGGAACTCGGCGATCTGCTCCTCCAGATCGTCTTCCACTGCCAGATGGCCGCCGAACGCCAGGCCTTCACCTTTGAGGACGTGACCCGCGGCCTCGTCCGCAAACTCATCCATCGCCACCCCCACGTGTTCGGCGACGCCGAGGCCCGCACCGCCGCCGCCGTCTGGGAACAGTGGGACCGGCTCAAACACGTAGAAAAGCAGGGCACCCGTCACGCCCGCGCCTCCGCCCTCGACGGTATTCCCCGCCATCTCCCCGCTCTCTTGCGGGCGCAGAAACTGTGGAAGAAAGCCCGCCGCGCCCACCTGACGCCCGCCCCCCCGCCGCAGCGCCGCGGTCCCCGCAGTCCTGCGGCCGTGGCGCGCGCCCTGTTCGATCTGGCCACCCTCTGCCAGGACCGCGGCTGGTCCGCCGAAGAACTCCTCCGCACCGAAGCCCGCCGCCGCGAAACCGCCTGGCGTCGTGCCGAACCCCCCTCCCGTAGGAGCCGACGTTAGGAGGCTCAGCAAGCACCTCCAGGCCTGGCTTCCGGGGATCCAGGTCACGGACACGCGCGCTTGCGGCAGGCCGCTGCCCACGGTTGAACCGGCCGCGTTTGCCCTGCTGGCGGCCGAGCGACTGCGGGGCCGGCCGGGCAATCTCCGCGAAACCACCGGCGCCCGGCGCCCGGTCCTGCTGGGGCAGGTGTCACGCCCCTGATGCGGCCGAGGCCGCCGCCCACGGCCGGACAAGCTCCGGGAAACGGCAGTCGTCACACAGGGCGTTCGCGTGGTCGCAGAAGTCGCGCACGATCTGCAGCATTCCCTGTTGGTGGATCGCTTGCGTGGGCCGCGGTAACGGCCGTCCTGCTAGAAGCCGCTGACGCGCCAGGCGCAGCAGGGCGTTGTCCGCGGCGGCGGGCCAGTGCCGGTACCGATGCTCGATGCGGGTGCACAGCGCACTGTTGCCGCCGGCCCGGGCCCGACTCCACAACCAGGGCAAGATGGCGTTCATGGCCAAATCCGTGATCCGGGCCTCGCCCAGCAAGGGTCGGGGCCGGGACATGGGCCGGCTGCTCAGCGTCCAATGGTGATCCCAGAACGGGTCCTCCGACGGCTGCAGCTCGGCCAGGAGCGCGGGGCGGAGGGCGGTGTCGGCGAGGTCTTTCGCCAGCCACCGTTCGCTGCGGGCGGTCCAATCGGGATCGGCCAGCCAATGAGCGGCCAGGGCCAGGCGACGCTGCGGATGGTTGGCGGGGCGCAGTCCGTCGAAGCGCCACAGACTGCGGGGCAGGACGGCGGGGCCGGCCGACTCGCGCCAGCGCCACCAGGTGTCCCAAGCGCGACGCAGCCAGGCGTCGGTGGTGGACCAGCGTCGCGTCAACTGGTCCGGCAACAACCCCGACAAGCCGAAGAGCCGGGCCTGCAGTTCCGGTGCGGCGGCGCGATCGCGCGGCAGGTCCCGGAGCAAGGACTCGCGCAGTTCGGCCAGCCGCCGCAGCGGCCAGACGTTCTGCTTGTAGCCGAGCGCACCGAGAGCCGCTTCCCATAAAGCTTGATCCCAGCCGGCCTGGCGAGCCCGGGCGGCGAGCTGATCGGCCTTGAGTCGCAACCGGGTGAACGCGGCCTGTTCGAGGAGCGTGGGCAGGCCGGTGGCCGGCAACTGTTCCAGCGGCGGGGCGCACGCGCCGGTCCGCGCGGTCAGCAGGTTGTGACTGGCTTCGCCCCCCAGCCATTCGCGAAGGTCGTCCAGGGGCGCATCCAAAACATCCGCCAGGGCCAGCGTGGGCAGGGGAACCTTCGCATCCGCCGGGTTCGTGGGGGTGCCTTGCCAGATCACGTGGAGGCGGACCTGGGCGTAGGCGGGGTTGCGATCGTGACCGTGCTGATGCCAGGCGGCGGCCCGGAGGTCCAGCTCGACATCGCCAGAGCAGGGCGCGTCGTCGCCGAACTGCAGGACGGCCTGGCGAAAGTCCGGGCCCGCCGCGTGGTTCCAGAAGCCGGGGTGGAGGATGGTCAGGGGACGCCCGTCGAGGGTGCGCAATGCGTCGCGCTGCAGACGCTGGTGAAACCAGATCTGCTGGAGGAAGCGTTCGGACGGGACCGGGGAGGTTGCGCGGTCGTGGAGGCCCGGCTCCGACCAGAGCGCGGCCCGCCAGCTTGGGTATAACTCGGATCCAATGGGTTGCACCTTGACGTTGCTTTTCCGCGTTGCACTCTGCTAAGTCAAGAGCAGGTTTGGGCGGCGCCATCGCGTCGGCTGTGGATCCCCCAAGGCCGCTCATCGACGAAGGCCTATCATGCTAAACCGGATTCTGAGTTGGTTCCGATCGGCCCCCCCGGCCCTCCTCTGGGCCGGGGTCCTGACGCTCGGGACCGGTCGGGACCTGGCCGCGGCCGGGCGGAGCGACAACGACGTGCGCCGGGATGCGACCGTGCAGGCGATCGCGCAGGTCATGCCGTCGGTGGTGAACATCGGCACCGAGACCGTCATCGAGGTGCGCGATCCTTTCGAAGCCTTTCTGCGCGAGTGGTGGGGACCGTATTACCGCCGGCGACCGGCCCAGACCCAATACAGCCTCGGCTCCGGCGTGATCATCGACGAGACCGGATACCTCCTGACCAACGACCACGTCGTGCGGCGCGCCACCAGCATCTGGGTCAAGCTCACCGACGAAGCCGGCGGGGGCATCTATGAAGCCGAGCGCGTGGCCGGCGCGGCCGGCAGCGACGTAGCCCTGTTGCGCCTCAAGGCCGAACCCGGCGAGGTCTTCCGGGCCGTCAAGTTCGCTGCCGACGACGACCTGCTGCTGGGCGAAACGGTCATTGCGCTGGGGAACCCCTTCGGCCTCGGCGGCTCGGTGAGCCGCGGTATCCTCAGCTCCAAGTCCCGCCGGCCGGCCATCGAGAACGTGCCCCTAGGCGTCGAGGACTGGCTCCAAACCGACGCGGCGATCAACCCCGGCAACAGCGGCGGTCCGCTCGTCAACCTCAAGGGCGAACTCATCGGCCTGAGCGTCGCCATCTACCGCGAGGGCCAGGGCATCGGCTTCGCCATCCCCGTGCGCCGGCTCTCGGAAGCGCTCATGGAGATCCTCTCGCCCGGCAGTGAACGCCTCTGGTTCGGCGCCCGCCTGCGGCCGGCCGGCAGCACCCTTTCCGTGGCCGGCGTCGAGCTGGAAAGCCCAGCCGCCCGGGCCGGCTTGCGGGTGGGCGACGAGGTGGTGCAGGTGAACGGGACGCGCCCGCGGGGCCTGATCGACTGCCACCGGCTGCTCCTCGAAAACGGCGACCGACGGGCCGTCAAAGTCGAGATCAAGCGCGGCGCAACGCCCCTGACGCTCTCCGTGCGGCTGGTGCCCGAGGCCTCCGTCTTCAACGCCGCGCTGGTCCGGCAGAAAACCGGGCTGAGCGTGCAGGAAATCACGCGCGAACTCGCCCAGCGCATGGGATTGCTGACGACCGCCGGCCTGCTGATCGCCGGTGTCGACCGCGACTCGGAGGCGGAGCGACTGGGCATCCAGCGCGGTCAAGTCCTCCTCGCCCTGGACCAGATGGTGCCCGCCGACCTCATCGCCGCAGCGCGTCTGCTCCACGCCCGCGCGCCCGGAGACAAGGTCACCGTGGATCTGCTCCTCCTGCGGCGGAGCGGTCGGATAATTCATCCCCAGCGCGCGTCCGTCGAACTGACTGTCCGCTGACCCTCCCGCGATGGTCCACGTCGAGTCCCTCACCAAGTTCTACGGGCGCCAGATGGCCGTGGACGACGTCTCGTTCACGGTGGCCACCGGCGATGTCGTGGGCTTGCTCGGCCCCAACGGCGCCGGTAAGAGCACCATCCTGCGCATCCTCTCCGCCTACCTCCCCGCCACCTCGGGCACGGTCCGCATCGCCGGCCTTGACGTGGCCACCCAATCCGAGGCCGTCCGCCGCCGCATCGGCTACATGCCGGAAAACAACCCTCTGCACCCCGAGATGCGGGTCCGCGAATACCTCAAGTTCCGCGGCCGCCTCAAAGGGCTCGGCGTTGCCGAAAGCCGGCGGCGCGTCGACCAGGTCACCGAAGAATGCGGCCTCACCGACGTCAGCCGCCGCATCATCGGCACCCTCTCGAAGGGTTACCGGCAACGGGTGGGACTCGCCGATGCCCTCGTGCACAGTCCGGACCTGATCATCCTGGACGAGCCCACCATCGGGCTGGATCCCCACCAGATCCGGTCCGTGCGCGCGATGATCCAGTCGCTCGGCCGGAGCCGGACCGTCCTCCTGTCCTCCCACATCCTGTCCGAGGTGGAAGCCACCTGCCGCCGCGTGCTCATCCTGTACGAGGGCCGCGTGGTGGCCGCCGACACCGCCGAGAACCTGCGTCGCCGCGTCAGCGGCGGCACCGTGGTGGCCGAGATCGCGGCACCGCTCGCAACCTTGCGCGAGTGCTGGACCGCCTGCCCCGGCGTCGAGTGCGTCGAGCTGGCGGCCGTCGACGGGGGTTATGTGCGTTGCCGGTTCGAGGCCGCCGCGGGCCAGGATCTGCGGGCCGAAGTGTTCCAGACCGTGGTCCGCCACGGGTGGGCGCTGCGGGAGTTGACCCTGCAACAGCAGACGCTCGAGGACGTCTTCCTCCGCGTCACGTGCAAGGAACCCGCGGCCGAACCGGTGGAACCGGAGGAAAGCTGATGGGCCCCGGCACAGCCAACGGTGCGGGAGTGAGCGAGGCTCCGTGGGCCTGGCCCCGCCGGCTGCAGCCTTTCATGACGCTGCTGCGCCGCGAATTGAGCGCGTACTTCCTCAGCCTGACCGGCTACGTGGTGATGGCCGCGGTGCTGTTCCTGCTGGGCCTGAGCTTTGTCCAGATGCTCACCGGCTACAACGGCGAGGCCCTCGAGGCACCGCTGACCGAGGTGTTCTACAGCACCATGTTCTTCTGGCTCATCCTCCTGGTCTCTGCGCCGGTGATCACCATGCGGCTCTTCGCCCTCGAACGCTCCTCCGGCACCTTCGAAACCCTCATGACCACCCCCATCAGCGAAGGCGCGGTGGTGCTGGCGAAGTTCACGGCCGCCCTCACGTTCTACCTGGTGATGTGGCTGCCGCTGTTGGTCTGTCTGGGCATCGTGAGCCTCTACACCCCGGAGGGCAGCCCGTTCGAGTGGCGGACGGTGGCGAGCACGTTCCTGGGCATCACCCTGCTGGGAGCCCTCTACGTCGCGCTGGGCTGCCTGGCCTCGGCGTTCACCCGCAGTCAGGTCCTCGCCGCCATGGTCGCCCTGGCCCTGGGCCTCACCTTCTTCATGCTGAGCTTCCTGCGCGGGCCGCTGGGAGAAGCCCTGGGCCTCTGGGGGGTCGTCGCCAACCACATCTCCCTGCTCACGCACATGGAAGACTTCGTGCGGGGCGTCGTCGACACCCGCTGGGTGGTCTTCTATCTGGGCCTGGCCGCCTGGGTGCTCTTTCTCACCGTGAAGGTCGTCGAGAGCCGGCGCTGGCGATGACGTGAACTCAAACACCCCATCCCGCCCCAGCTTCTCCGGCGCCCAACGCGTCCGGGTCGGCACCCATGTCCTGGTCGCCCTGCTGGCCGGCCTGGCCCTCGTGGCCATGGCCAACTACCTCGCCGCCCGCCATTACCACCGGTTCCACTGGACCAGCGACGCCCGCTTCGACCTGTCCAGCACCACCCGCCAGGTGCTGGGCGCCGTGACCAACGAGATGAGTGTCATCCTGTTGTTCGACCGTGACCACCCCCTCTTCCCCTCCGTCTACGGCCTGCTCAGCGAGTACGCCTACGCCTGTCCCCGCCTCAAACTCGAACACCTCAACTACCGCCGGGATCCGGGCCGCGCCGAACTCCTGGCCGCCCGACTCCAACTCGCCTCCAGTGAAACGGACCTCGTTGTCTTCGAGGCCGGCACCCGGTTCAAAATCGTGCGGGCCGCGGAACTCTCCGACTACGACGTGGCCGCGCTGCTGGCTGGCGAACGCGAAGTCCGCCGCGTGGCCTTCAAGGGCGAACCCCTCTTCACCCACGCCATCGCGGCGCTGCTGGACACCCAGTCGCCCGTCGCCTGCTTCCTCCGGGGCCACGGCGAACACGACCCCGCCAGCGACGAGAAGCTCCTGGGATACTCCCGTTTCGCTGGACTGCTGCGCCAGAAGGGCATCGAGGTGCAAACCCTCGAACTGATCGGGAACACCGAGGTGCCCGAGGCCTGCCGGCTCCTGGTTATCGCCGGCCCCCGCTCGCCCCTGGACCCGCTCGAACTCGAACGGCTCACCCGCTATGTCCAGCGGGGCGGACGCGTGCTCGCCCTGCTGAGCTTCCACCAGGCCCAGCGCGAGCGCACCGGCCTCGAAGACTGGCTCCAGGGTTGGGGCGTGGCCGTCGGCGACAACTACGTCTTTGACCCCGACCAGTCCATCCGCGGCAACGATCTCGTCGTCTCCAATTACAGCGCCCACGCCATCACCGCCCCGTTGCGCGACCGTCGCCTGCACCTCGTCCTGGCCCGTTCCATGATGGCGCGCGCCCCCGCCGGCCCGGGAACCGCCGGGGGCCGGGTCCAGCCCCTCTTCTTCTCCAGCGTGGGGGGATATACCGCCAGCAGCTTCGCCGCCGGCGGCGTCCCCCAACCCTCACCCGACCGCGATGTCCGCGGCGCCGTCCCCCTCGCCGTCGCCGGCGAACGCGGCAGCATCCAGGGACTCGGCGCCGACCTCGCCGCCGCCCGCCTGGTGGCCGTCGGCGAATCGCTCTTCCTCGGCAATGAGATGATCCTGAGCGCCGCCAACCTCGAGTTCGCCAGCCTCGCCGTGAATTGGCTGCTGGATCGCCCCCAGGACCTGGCCGGCCTCGCCGCCCGCCCCCTGCACGAATACCGCATCACGCTGACCCGCACGGCCATGACCCAGTTGCGCTGGCTCCTCCTCCTCGTGCTGCCCGGCGCGCTGCTCGCCGTCGGCGGCGTCGTCTGGTGGCGTCGCCGCTACTAGCCACCCCACCCGCCCGCCCGGCATGAACACGCGCACAACACAAGGCTTGGTCGTCGCCGCCCTGGCCTTGTTCCTGTTCATCCTCCTCTTCGAACGGCGCCAGCCCGCCTCCCCCCCGCCCGGCAGCCCCGCCGCCCGCCTGTTCCCCCGCCTCGACCCGCGCCAGGTCACCAGCGTGCGCCTCCGCCATGGCACCAACGAGGCGCTCGTCCTCGAACGCGGCACCAATACCTGGTTCTTCCGTGCCCCCTGGCTCTACCCCGCCCAGCCCGAAAGCGTCGATCGCTTCCTCCGTCGCCTCGTCGACTTCCGCGCCCGCGGCACGATCTCCCCCAGCGAAGTCCAGCGCCAGACCAACGGCCTCGCCGCCTTCGGCCTCGCCCCCCCCCTCGCCACCGTCGTCTTCGTCCAGGCCGGCGAACGAACCGTCCTCGAACTCGGCCGCCCCACCGCCATCGGCAGTCAGGTGTATGCCCGCCTCGCCGGACGCGAGGGCCTCCTCACCCTCGACGCCCAGGAACTCGATGCGCTCCCCCCCTCGGCCGACGCCTGGCGGGACCGCACCCTCCTCGACACCCGGGCACTGGTATTCGACCGCCTCCAGGTCCGCCCCCTTACCAACGGCTTCGAAGTCCTCCGTGATCCCATCAGCCGCACCTGGGAGATGACCCGTCCCCTGCCCACCCGCGCCAATAGCGCCCGCCTCGAATTCCTGGTCCAGGACCTCGGGCTGCTCCGCGTGGCCTCCTTCGTGAACGATGATCCCGCCGCCGATCTCGCCCCCTACGGCCTGCAACCGCCCCAGCGCGAACTGGCCTTCGCCCTCGGCTCCCAGGACGTCTTCACCCTCCAGATCGGTCAGTCGCCCCCCGACCAAACCAACCTCGTCCACGTCCGCCTCTCCAGCTACGGCAACGTCGTCCTCGTCCCGCGCCCACCCCTCGCCCCGTGGATCGACATCTCCCGCGACACGTACCATCACTTCTGTGACCGACGCCTCCTGATCTTCAACCTCGATCAGGTCGACCGCTTCGCCGCCACCGCCGACGAAACCTTCGCCATCCAGCGCACCACCAATCGCACCTGGCAAATCGTCGAACCCTACCGCGCCCCCGCCGACGACCTCCTCATGCTCGAAACGTTCGCCGAACTCGCCAGCCTCGAATTCCTCGCCTTCGAACGCGAGGTCGCCACCGACTTCGCTGCCTACGGACTCGCCCCGCCCCGGCGTCAATACCGGCTCGAACAGGCCCACCCCCGTGACGAAGGCCCCGCCCCTCACGTGCTCGCCCAGGTGGATTTCGGCAACCCCACCGGCCACCGCTACTACGCCCGCCGTTCCCTCGAAAACTCCGTCGTCCTGGCCCTCGACCCCGTCCGGCTCCCCCGCGCCGCCTTCCAGGTTCGCGACCGCCGGATCTGGAACGTCACCACCAACCAGCTCGCCGCCATCACCGTCAGCGAAGGCCCCCACCTCCGTCGCCTCGTCCGCACCGGACCCATGGAGTGGGCCCTCGCCGAAGGTCCGGGCGGCCCGCCCAACCCCATCACCCTCGAGGAAGCCGCCTACCGCGTCGGCCAGCTCCGCGCCGAGCGTTGGACCGCCGTGGGCGACTCCAGTCTCACCCGCTACGGCTTCACGGAGGAAGGACCGCGCATCACGCTCGAACTCAAACCCGGCCAGACCCCCCAGCGCCTCACCCTGCGCCTCGGCCGCCTCAGCGCCGCCGGCCGCCGCTACGCCGCCGTCACGCTCCCCGGTGAACCCGGCCCCCTCATCTTCGAATGCCCACCCTCCATCCACGAGTTCATCCTCAGTGACCTCCGTCTGATGCCCCTCGAACCCGTCGCCGACGGGCCCTGACACCCCGGCTTCCCCACGCCGCCCGCGCCGCTGGCGCCCTCGCCTTCCGCTGGTTTCCGCCTGCTCTGCCTCCCCCCTCCCTCACCCTGCTCACCAGATTCTACCTCATCAGGTCGGCGTCCCCGAACCCTTCCGCAGCCTCGTCGCCAGCGCCTTGCTCGAGCGCGGCCTCCCCGTCGAGTTCGATCGCCTCCGCCTCCACTGGTACCAAGGGCTGGTCGCCGACCGCGTGCAGGCCCGGCTGCCGCACCGGCCCGACACGCTCCGCATCGAGTTCCGCCAGGTCGTCCTCAACCCCCACTGGCCCGCCCTCCTGCAATCCGGCCTCACCCTCCGCAGCCTGGAGCTTCTCGACGGTCAACTGGTCGCCGCCCTCCAGGCACCCGGGGAAGCCCCCGAAGAGCTCACCCTCGAAGTGGCCCGCGCCCGCCTCAGCATCAGCACGAACGACACGTGGACCCTCGATGAACTCACCGCCCGCCTCGGCCAATGGTCCCTCCACGCCCGCGGCGTCATCACCAACGGCCCCGCCTTGGCCCGCGCCGCTCGACCCTCCCGGGTTGCCGATCCCCCACCCGCCGCCGGCGCCCCCTGGCGCCTGCCCCTCCGCCGCCTCAAACAACAGCTCGAATCCCTCCGCTTCGTCACCCCTCCCGAAATCCACTTCACCTTCGCCGGCGACGGACGCGACCTCGCCTCCTTTCGCGACGAACTCCGCTGCCTGGCCGGCGGCGCCTGGACCCCCTGGGGCCACCTCCGCCAGGTCCAGCTCGTGGCCCGCGCGGAGCCCGCCGCCTCCGGCTCGGACCTCCAACGCCTCGCCCTCCAGTTGGACGCCGCCGATGCCGACACGCCTTGGGGCTCCTTTCGTGACGCCCGCCTCAGCCTCGAGATCCTCCAACCCTTCGCCCAGACCTGGCCGGCCCGCCTCGACTGGGAACTCCAGGCCGGCGAACTCCGCGGGGCCGGCTCGAGCCTCCACCAGGCCCGCCTGCGCGGACACAGCACCCCCGTCACCTCCCCCGCCGCCGTCACCAGCTACCGCAGCGAGTTCGAACTGGCCGGCGACGTCTTCGAGTGTCCCTGGGGCACGTGCGGCACCTCCACCCTCACCGGCCACGCCACCCATACCCTCACCCCCTTCGAAATCCAGACCGCCGCCGCCCATCTCAAACTCGCTACCCTCGGCTCGCCCCAAATCACCTTGCCCGCCGCGGAACTCCACGTCCAACTCCACCGCCCCCCCGCCCTCCCCCCACCCGCCACCCTCCCCTCCGGCTGGCCACGCGAACTCGCCGCCCTCGAGGCCGCCTTCTCCCTCCGCGCCCACCACCCCCAGACACCCCGCGTCCACCTCGACCGCCTGAACCTCGACGGACACTGGCGCTTCCCCGACCTCACCGTGACCAATCTCCACGCGTCCCTCTACGACGGCGAACTCGCAGTCCGTGAAGCCCACCTCAACGTCCTGACCCGTGACGTGACCGCGGCGATGACCGTGGATTTCGATGTCCAACGCCTCGACCAGGCCCTCCCTCCCTCCGCCCTCGCCTGGCTGGCCCAGTTCCGCTACCCCCACCCCCCGCACGCCGAAGTCACCGTCCGCGCCCGCCTCCCGGAATGGCACACCCCGCCGCCCGACGCCGGAGCGGCGTTGCTCGCCTCCCTCGACCTGCGCGCCCGCCTCGACGGCCGCGACGTCGTCTTCAACGACCTGCCGGCGGACACCGCGGGCGTCTTCCTCACCATCTCCAACCGGGTCCTCCGCCTCCGCGATCTCACCGTGACCCGACCCGAGGGAGAGGCCCAACTCCGTTACGATCTCGACCTGCAGACCCGCGATTTCCGCTGGCGATTCCACAGCCAGGTAGACCCGCAGATCGCAGCCCCCGCCATCGACTCGACCCTCCCCCCCATCCTGGCTCTCTTCGACTTCGACACCCCGCCGCTCGTGACCGGCGAGGTGTGGGGCAACTGGAAGCCCCCCAAGGTGGTGGATCTCGCCCTCCAGATCGCCGCCACGAACTTCACCTTCCGCGATCAGCCGTTCACGTCCCTCACGGCCCATCTCGCCAAGACCAACTTGCTGCTCACCGCCACCGACGTGCGGCTGGAGCAGGCCACCGGCCACCTCGAGGCCCCCTGGGTGCAGTACGATCTCGAGCACCACATCGTTGCGCTCACCAACGCCCGCTCCTCCCTCGACCCCCTCCACATCGCCGCCTGCATCAACACCAACCTCATCACCACCCTCGAACCCTACCACTTCGCCTCGCCCCCCGCGCTCGCCGTCAACGGCCACGTCCAGACCGACGCCATCCTCCACGGCTCGGATCTCACCTTCGCCGTCCGGGGCGGTCCTTTCCGCTTCTGGCGCTTCAACAGCACCCAACTCGAGGGCACCGTGCGCTGGACCGGCCACCGCCTCACCGTCACCAATGTCCTGGCCGAGTTCTACGGCGGCCGCCTCTCCGGCGAGTTCCTGCTCGACCTCCCGCCGGACGCCGACCCGCCCTTTCAGTTCCAGGCACGCGGCACCGACTTTGATCTGCGCGGGCTGTTGCGCGACACCCTCGGAACCACCAACCACATCGAAGGAACAGCCACCGGCACCCTCGTGGTCACCGACGCCCGGGTCTCCGATTGGAAAAGCTGGCACGGCTACGGACAGGCCCGCCTCCGCGACGGGCTCCTCTGGGACCTCCCCGTCTTCGGCACCCTCTCGCGCGTGCTCAATTTCGTCGCCCCCGGCATCGGCAACAGCCGCGCCACCGCCGCCCAGGGCCGCTACACGATCACGCGCAGTGTGATCCACTCCGACGATCTCGAGATCTCCGCCGGGCCCGCTCAGCTGCGGCTCCAGGGCACCTTGGATTTCGACGGCGAGGTCGATGCGCGCGTCGTGGCCGAGGTCCTCCGCAAGACCCCGATCGTTGGCCCCCTGATCAGCCTCGTCTTCGCCCCGGCCGCCAAAGCATTCGAGTTCCGTGTGACCGGCCACCTGTCCGATCCCCACCTCAAACCCGTCTACGTCCCCGGCTTCCTCCTGCCCCTCCTCAACCCCCTGGGTACCCTCCAGGACTTGGTGACACCCAATGGCCATACCCCCGACCGCCCTCCCCGCTGAGCCCGCCGCAAATCCCTCCGCCCCGAATTCCCCTTCCGGTGCCGAGCCGCCCATGCTAATCCCTCGGCCGCACACGGCATGACGACCAAACAACTCCACTCCCTCGCCCGCCGCCACGGCACCCCCCTGGTCGTGATCGACCACGCCGTCCTCCGCCGGAACTACGCCACCTTCTGCCGGCACCTCCCCCGCGTGCAGGCCTACTACGCCGTCAAAGCCAATCCCGCCCCCGAAATCCTCCGCACCCTCTACCGCGCCGGGGCCAGCTTCGACGTCGCCAGCCTCCCCGAGTTCCTCGCCGTCCACGAGAACATCCGCCACCTGCCCGACGCCGAACGCCAGGACTTCATCTGGGACAAGATCATCTACGCCAATCCCACCAAGCCCCGCGAAACCCTCGAGGCCCTCAACCAGTACAAGCCCCTCGTCACCTACGACAACCTCGCCGAGCTCCACAAAATCCACCGCCACGCCCCCCAGGCCGGCCTCGTCCTCCGCCTCCGCGTCGCCAACACCGGTTCCCAGTGCGAGCTCTCCTCCAAGTTCGGTTGCGACCCCGGCGAGGCCGTCGACCTCATCCTCGCCGCCGGCCAGCTCGGCCTCGTCGTCGAAGGCCTCAGCTTCCACGTCGGCAGCCAGTGCACCAACTTCGAAAACTACGTCCAGGCCCTCAACGTCTCCGCCGCCGTCATGCGCGAAGCCCGCGATCGCGGTCACACCCTGCAGATCCTCGACATCGGCGGAGGCTTCCCCGCCCCTTACAACAAACACGTCCGCCCCTTCCGCGAACTGGCCCGCACCCTCAACCGGGAACTCGACCGCCTCTTCCCCCCCGACCTCGAAATCCTCGCCGAGCCCGGACGCTTCCTCGTCGCCACCGCCGCCGTCAGTGTCGCCCGCATCATCGGCAAGGCCATCCGCGACGGCAAACGTTGCTACTACATCGACGACAGCGTCTATCACACCTTCAGCGGCATCATCTTCGACCACGGCCGCTACCCCCTCCAGGCCTTCAAAGCCGGCCCCCGCGAGCTCTGCGCCGTCTTCGGCCAAACCTGCGACGGCCTCGATGTCCTCTCCCAGGCGGAGGAACTGCCCGAACTGGAGCTCGACGACCTGGTCTACGCCGAGAACATCGGCGCCTACAGCAACGCCTCTGCCACCTGGTTCAACGGCTTTCCCCCCGCCCAGGTCGTGCATGTGAACGAGTGATCAACCCAACCCGTCCCTCCCGGCTTGCGAGCCAGGTCACGCCAGCGATACCCTCCCGCCCCTGTCATGCAGATCAAGAACTACACCTTCGAGAATGAACCGGTCCTGATGGACTTCCACCAGTTCCGCGGCTGCACCTTCCGCAAGTGCCGCCTCGTCTATTGCGGCCATTCCCCGGTCCAGCTCGACGGCTGCCGCTTCGAGGATTGCCGCTGGGAATTCGCCGGCCCCGCCGCCGCCACGCTCCATCTGCTCTCGTCCTTCAACCATTTCGGCGGCGAGATGGGCAAGCTGATCGTCAACCAGGCCCTCGGCATCATCAACCAGCCCCCGCCCCAACCCCCGCCCCAACCCGTCACTCCCGCCCCCACAGGGGTCAGTCAATAGTATTGCGCTTTTTCTGGGACACACCCCCGCCCCAGAGAAACGGACGAAGTCAACCCGATGGAGGGTGTGATCCGTCGCAGGGCAAGATCGCTTCCCCGACGACCTCCGGCGAAGGGCCAAATGTTAAATGTTAAGATCCGACCCCAAGGGGGGGAGAGGGACGGGGTCACAGTCGCGCCACAAGCAGTTCGCGCTGGAAAATCATCTCCTTCGGCAGATGCGCGTACAGCTTGAGGAACAACTCCTCCTGCATGATCAACTCCCGACGCCACTCCTCGAGATCAATGTCCAACACCTTCTCGAGATCCTCCGTCGTGAAGCCGTCCAGACCCGCCAGGTCAATGTGCTGCGGCCCCGGCAGCCAGCCCAACGGCGTCTCGTTGGCATCCGCCCTCCCGTGACAGCGGTCCACGATCCACTTCAAGACCCGCATGTTCTCGCCAAACCCCGGCCACAGGAACCGGCCCTCGCCGTCCTTGCGGAACCAGTTCACGTGGAAGATCCGCGGCGGGTACTTCAGCCGCTTGCGCATCCGCAGCCAGTGCCGGAAGTAATCGCCCATGTTGTAGCCGCAGAAGGGCAGCATCGCCATCGGGTCGCGCCGCACCTGGCCCATCCCCCCCACCGCCGCCGCCGTCATCTCAGAACCGACGGTGGCACCGATGAAGACGCCGTGCACCCAGTTGAACGCCTGCAGGACCAGCGGCATGGTCGAGGCCCGGCGCCCGCCAAAGATAATGGCGCTGATCGGCACCCCGTTGGGGTCGTTCACCTCGGCCGCCAGGGCGGGGTTGTTGGCCATGGGCGCGGTGAACCGGCTGTTCGGATGCGCCGCCTTCTCCTTCGACGCCGGAGTCCAGGGGCGCCCCTGCCAGTCCGTCGCCACCGGCGGCGGGTCGCCGTCCTTGCCCTCCCACCAGACGTCGAGATCGGGCGTCAGAGCGACGTTCGTGTAAATCGTGTCCCGCGCGATGGTCTTCATCGCATTGGGATTGGATTGGTAGTTCGTGCCCGGCGCGACGCCGAAGTAGCCGGCCTCGGGGTTGATGGCGTAAAGGCGGCCGTCCGGACCGGGCTTCATCCACGCAATGTCATCGCCCACGGTCCAGACCTTCCAGCCCTGGAAGTGGGCGGGCGGGATGAGCATGGCGAAGTTGGTCTTCCCGCACGCGCTGGGGAAGGCCGCGGCGATGTAGGTCTTCTCGCCGTTGGGCGCCTCGACGCCGAGGACGAGCATGTGTTCGGCCATCCAGCCTTCCTGGCGCCCAAGGTAGGAGCCGATGCGCAGGGCCAGGCACTTCTTACCGAGCAGCACATTGCCACCGTAAGCCGATCCGACGGAGATGATGAGGTTTTCTCGTGGGAAATGGCAGATGTAGCGGCGGTCGGGGTGGACATCGAGCATGCAGTGCAGGCCGCGGTTGAAGTCGTCGCTCTCACCCAACTGCTCGTAGGCCACGTCGCCCATCCGGGTCATGATCCGCATGTTGAGGGCCACGTAGATGGAGTCGCTCAACTCGAAGCCCACCTTGGAGAGGCTCGAGCCGGGCGGGCCCATCAGGTAGGGGATCACGTACATCGTCCGCCCCTTCATGCCGCCGCGGGCCAGCCCGTGAAGCCGCTCCTTCATCTCCTTGGGCGGCGCCCAGTTGTTGGTCGGACCGGCCTCGGTCTCGGTGTCGGTGCAGATGTAGGTGCACTGTTCGACGCGGGCGACGTCGTTGGGGTTCGAGCGGTGGTAGTAGCAGCCCGGGAGTTTCTCCTGGTTCAGCTTGAGCAACACGCCGTCCGCGACGGCCTGTTCGGTGAGGGCGCGCCTCTCCGCCTCCGAACCGTTGCACCAATAGACGCGGTCCGGTTGGCAGAGCTCCGCCATTTCCTTGACCCAGGCGACGACCGCCGGGTGATTTGTGTTGCAGCTTCCGAGGTTACTCATGGTCGCAATGGTCCGGCTGTGGCCGCGGGCAGCGAACGGGCATCAGGTGGAGAACAGGAGCGGGCCGTTTCCCTGCACCACGGAGCCACGTCCCGGCGCGCAGCGCGGAGGAAGCTAGCGGCTCGGCCGATTCACGCAAGCCCCCAATCCGGGCTCGGAAGTTTTTCTTTTCACGCCCCGAACGCCGCTTAACCTGCCCCGCGATGTCGCACGATCCTGAGAACCTGCTCGACGCGCTCTGGGCCGAATACAGCCAGGTGTTTCGCGGGTTTGACGACACTACCCTGGCGCGGTGGCTGGCCCAGACGCTGGGCCAGCTCGAGGGGCACGGGTGGCGGTTGTCCCACCCGCTGGTGGCGGCCTACCGGCTGGCCGGGCAGGTGGCCCACGACCGGCAGGTCTGGCTGCAGCGCCTGGCCAACAGCCCCGCCGCCTACGCGGAAGCGGCGTGTTGCCGCGCCCCGCTGGTCCCGCTCCTGACGCGCGACGTGCTCGACAACGGGCTCGTGTGCCTGCACTGCAACGCCACGGCCATCGCATTCGACGACCTGCCTGAGTCCTTGCAGCCCCTGATCCGGAGCTGGGCCGAGGAGTACGCGCCCGTCCACGCCGTGGCGCATTGGGACGAGAAGCAGCAGAAACGGTCGGGCGATTACGATCACGCGTTTGAGGAGGCGGCGACGAAGGCGGAGACCCTGCTCGCCTTCGCTGGCCATCAACTCCTGCCGCCGCTGCTGGAGATCTACCCCGCGGTCGTCTGGGAGGACCACGACGAGTGCCTGGAGGTGCGCCCCGAGGACGTCAAGCTCTGACGTCGGCGACAATCCGGTCGGCAACCTTCTGGCCGCAAAGCACGACCATCGGCATGCCCCCGCCGGGGTTCACGCTCCCGCCGGTGAAGTACAGGTTGCGGTAGCGCGAGCTGCGCTTGGGGGCCTTGAACCCGTAGTTGCGCCGCCAGTCGCTCACCACGCCGTAGATCGAGCCGCGGTTCGAGTAGTAGCGCTCCCGGATGTCGTGGGGCGTCCAGACGTCCTCCACGCGGATGTGCCGCCGCAGGTCCGTCAGGCCCATCCGTTCGAGCTTGTCCACCACGCGTTCCTTGAACGCGAGGTAGTCCTCGCGGGTGTACGGGTGCGCGTCGTTGAGGTAGGGAATGTGCGGCAGCACCTTCAGATTGTCGCAGCCCGCCGGGGCCTGGCTCGGGTCCGAGCGGGTCACGGCCACCAGGTAGATCGTGGGATCCTCCGGCAACCGTTTCTCGCGGAACACGGTGGCGAAGTGCTTCTCTTGATCCTGCGAATAGAAGAAGTTGTGGTGCGCCAGTTGCGGGTAGATGCGATCCGTCCCGAGGTGCAACACCAGCCCCGAACAGGCCGGCTCGAACTTCTCCAGCCGCCGCAGAAACGCGGGTCCTTCTCCCAGCAACCGCTCGTAGGCCGGGATGACTTCCATGTTCGATACCACGATGTCCGCGGGAACCGTCCGGCCGTCGCGCAACTGCGCGCCCGTCACCCGGCGCTGCTCGTGCCGAATCGCCGTCACCTCGCTGCCCGTGTGCAGCGCGACCCCCACTTCGCGGGCGAGCCTCTCGATGCCGCGCGCGAGTTCGTACAGCCCCCCGGGCACGTACCAGAGGTCATGCTGGAACTGGATGTTCGGCATCAGGTTCATGTACCCCGGGGCCTCGTAAGCGGAGGACCCGACGTACTTGATGAAGTACTCGAGGATCGCCCGGAGGTGGGGCTCGTCGAAGTAGGCGCCGATGGTCCCCGCCATGCGGCGGCGGAAATCGATCTTTCGCCCGATGCGGAAGACGCCGTAAAACCGGAGGAAATCCCAGAGCGTGTCCAATCCCTGGTCAAGGTAGCCCTGTTCCAGGATGTCGTATTGTTCCCGCGAATATCGGAGGAAGGCCTGCCACCGCTCCCAGAGGGCGTCGCTGTACGCCGGGAGCTGGCGCAACTCGGCCTGCATCTGGGCCGGGTCCATGTGGAGGTCCAGCACCGTGCCGTCCTCGAAGAAGTTCCGCCAGTGCGGGGTGACCGGGACGATCCGCACGTAGTCGTCGAAGCGTCGGCCGGCGCGGGCGAAGAGGGCCCGGAAATACTGCGGCAAGGTGAGGATCGAGGGGCCCAGGTCGAACGTGTAGCCGTCCTTGGTGAGCACGTTGAGCTTGCCGCCGACGCGGTCGTTCTTCTCGTGCACCGCGACCTTGAAGCCGGCCGCCGCCAGGGAGATCGCCGCCGACAGGCCACCGAGGCCGGCACCGATCACCACCACCTGCTGTCCGCCATTTGTCGCTGCCATACGCGTCTCCAGCCGTTATCCGCGCCCACCGTCCTCCGGACGCCTCGCCCCGACAAGCCCAAAGCCCGGACCCAAGACCCGCCGGCAGAGTCTCGTCACCTCGACTCCTACGGGCCGCGCTCAGGGGTCAGCCCTTAATTTAATACTTAACGGACCCGGGGCGCCTGACGCCCACCCCCGCGCTCGCGCTCGCTCCGCCTCCCGGCGGGGAACGTCTCCAGGCCGCGTTCACCGCCAGGCAGCCCAATTGTTAAATGTTGAGATCTGACCCCAAACCGCCCCGGGGCGGTTGCCTGTACGGCCGCCACGCGCCACGATTCCTGGCTCATGAAACCGATCGCCAAGCTGCACGTCCGCCGACCGCTTTCCTCGACCGCGGAGCCGCTGAGCCGCCGACGCTTCCTCCAGTTCTTGAGCGGCGGAGCCGCGGCTGTCGGCGGCGCGCCGTTCCGCCTGTCCGCGGCCGAAGCCGCGGCGGCTGCCGGTTTGCCTGAGCCTGTTCCCGACCTCATCCCCGCCCCACAGGAACCGCGGGAATGGCCCGCGTTCCGCCGCCAACTGGCCGCGTGGCGCGAGGGTCGTCGGCGCGAGCTGAACTACTCGGACGCGCTCTACCGCCGGGCGGATTTCGCGTGGGTGTCAGGCAATTTCGCGTGTGCGTTTCTCATGCTGAACGACGCGCTGTTCTACGATCCGGACGCCGGCGTGTACACGGTGCCGCGGTTTCTCGAACACGGCCGGAGCGAGTTCGGCGGCTTCGACAGCGTGGTGCTCTGGCACGCGTACCCGCGCCTCGGGTTGGACGCGCGCAACCAGTTCGACTGCTACCGGGAGCAACCCGGCGGCCTCGCGGGCCTGCGCCGGGCCGTGGGCGCCTTTCATCGCGGCGGGGTCCGTGTCTTCCTGAACTACAACCCGTGGGACACCGAGACGCGCCGCGAAGGCCGACCGGACGTTGAGGTGCTGGCGGAGTTGGTCGGGACCCTGGACGCCGACGGGATCTTCCTCGACACGCTGAGCCGGAGCGAGGGCGACTGGCGGCAGCAACTGGATGCCGCACGCGCCGGGGTGGCGCTCGAGAGCGAGCTGGCGTTGCCGCTCGAGCGGGTTGCGGACCACCATCTGAGCTGGGCCCAGTGGTTCGAGGACAGCGCGACCCCGGGCGTACTGCGGAACAAGTGGTTCGAGCGGCGCCATCAGCAGCACCAGATCAAGCGCTGGGACCGCGATCATAGCGGCGAGCTGCACACGGCCTGGATGAACGGCAGCGGCGTATTGATCTGGGAGAACGTCTTTGGCACCTGGAACGGCTGGTGCGCCCGGGACAAGTCCATGCTGCGCGCGATGCTGCCGCTGCAACGCCGCTTCGCCGGACTGTTCGCGGGGGAAGGCTGGACTCCGCTGGTGCCGACCCTTGCCCCCGGCGTGTTCGCCAGCTTGTGGGAGAACGAGCACCTGCGGCTGTGGACCCTGGTGAACCGCAACGAGCGCGAGGTCAAGGGCCCGCTGTTCGAGGCCGTGTTCCGCGAACGCGAGAAGGTCTGGGACGCCGTGATGGGGCAACCGGCCCAACTCGGCCGGCCCTTCCAGGGAGTCCGCCAATCCTCGAGCACACCGATGCCGGTTGTGGGCTTCCTGCCGGCGCGCGGCATCGGCTGTTACATTGCCGGTCGGCTCGAGGAACAGCCCGACGACTTCCTCAGCTTTCTGGACGAACAGCGCACACTCCTCAAGCGGGCGGATTGGGGCACGGCCTTCCCCACACGCCGCACCGAACTGCGCCCGCCGGACCCTGCGGCCGATCTCCTGACCGCGACGGTGCCGGCCGAGATGGTCCGCGTGCCCGGCGGACGGGTCCGGATGACCACGGAGTTCCGGGTGCGGGAATGCGGGTTTTACGAAGCGACCCATGCGCACTTCGAAACCCGGTTTCCGGCGTTGCACGGGCAGCGGACCTTCGAGCGGGAAGTGGTGCTGCAACCGTTTGCGATCGACGCCATGCCGGTCACCAACGCACAGTACGCCCGGTTCTTGCAGGCCAGCGGCCATCAGCCCCGCGACCCTGCCAGCTTCCTCCGGCACTGGGTGGAGGGCGCTCCGCCGCCTGGACGCGAAGATCATCCGGTCGTCCACGTGGATTTGGACGACGCCCGAGCCTACGCGCGATGGGCGGGGAAGCGGCTGCCGACCGAGGAGGAATGGCAGTATACCGCTCAGGGATCGGATCAGCGTCGTTATCCCTGGGGCAACGACTGGAAGCCCGACTGCTGCAACGACGGGCAGAGCGGCGACACCACCCCGGTGATGGCCTTCCCGGAGGGCCGGTCGCCGTTCGGGGTTTACGACCTCTGCGGGCAACGTCTGGGGAGTGGACCGAAAGCGAGCGTCGGGACGGCCGCACCCGCTCGGCGATTCTCCGGGGCGGCAGCTTCTACCGACGCGGCGGTTCGGCGTGGTACTTCGACGAAGGGCCACAGCCGGTGACGTTTGCCGCGAAGCTGCTGCTGCACTGGCCGGGCCTGGATCGCTGCGCCAACATCGGCTTCCGCTGCGCCCGGGCTACTGCCTAGCATCCTCGATACCCGCGGGGGCCGTTTCGAGGATTCCGGCAAACCGATCCACCGCCGCCGCAAGGGTGCTTGCCGCCTCTTCCCGCAGCCCGCCCGGCGGCAGTCTCTGCACCCAGGCTGCCGCGCCCGCGGCGTCAGCGTGCGCCCAAACCTGAACCAGGTTCTCAGCCGCGGATCGTTGCACGGGACCCGCGTGAAACTGCTGGACCCAGGCGGCGACGGCATCGGGATCCGACTGTGCCCAGCGCTGGATGACGCCCACGATGGCACGATCCTGCTCTGGTCCGGGCGTCAGATGAGTCAGCGCTAGGCGGGCCGCGCGAGGAGGATCCGAAGCTGCCATGGTATGGGTGATCTGACACCGCACAGCGTCGGCGACGGTCCGGCATCGAGATCCTGCGCCCAGGCGCAGGCCGCCTCGGGTTCTTGGGGAAACCAACGCATGGCCACCAGCACCGCCGTCTGCTGACGAAGCCGGTCATCGCCCAGTTCGTGCAGCACGCCGGCGGCGGCACGGGGGTCGCTGGCCGCCCATTGTTGCGCCGCGGACGAGAGGGCGACCTCACGCAGGGGACCCGCCAGGCTCGCGCGCGCCCAATCGATCAGCGCCGCGGGGTCGTCCGCCCCAGTGAGACAGCACCACGGCGAGACAGGTGGATCGGCCGCGAGTCGCTGCCGCGTCCGCCGCCCAGGTTGCGGCCGCGTCCGGGGCTTCGCCGGTCCAGGCCTCGAGTCGGCGATAGACAGCGTCTTGCCGGGCTTCCGACGCGGGGTCATTCAGGAGGCGGTCGAGTTCGGCGGCGAAGGCGGACTCAGCCCAACCGCGAGTCCGCAGGCGCACGCTCTCGTGGTCCAGGCGATCCGGCGGCGTCACCGGTGCGTCACCGACAACGCGGGCCGCTCGTGGTGAAGCAGCCAGGTCAGGAACAACCCCGGACACCGGCACGTCCCCCCAACGGAGCGGGAGAAGGACTTGCACGGCGAACGCCAGGCCGCCCAAGCCCATCAGGCACCAACCACACTGGCGAGGCGTCAGGCTTCCCATGCGCGGCTGGCTCAGGGGATGACGGTCACCGAGTCGAAAACGGCCGTCGTGAGCAGGGTCGGATCCCGCGAAGTGACGGCCAGGCCGATGTGGAGTTCACTGGGCAGGGACAAGGTCATGGGCGACCCGCTCCGCGTCCAGTTGACACCGTCGCTGGAGCGGTAGGCAGTGAACGTGTCACCCTGCCGCGTCAGCCGGAACCAGTTGTCCGGGTCGGGATTGGGAGCTCCGGCGTAGCTTGCGACCGCGCTGGTCCCGGGCGCGGTGCGGTAGTGACGCAGCGCTCCGTTTGGCGAGGTGGATGAAAACCATGGGGGCGGACGCGTTCAGGGTATCGCGGATCATCACCCCGGCCTTCGCATTCGGGTGGGTGGGCTCAAGTGAGGTCACGCGGGCAATGATCTCCCCGTCCCCGGAGAGGGTCTGGTAGAGGAAATACCCTTGATCGGCGGACAGACCGATGTCCTCACCGGCAGCTTGGACGCGGAAGACCCGGCTCTCATAGGTCACCCCGCCTTCCAGGAGAGGCTCGCCCAGATTGACGCCCTGCCACGGCAAAGGTGGTCCGGGGCTGACACTCAGAACGAACGAACGGCTGGCGGTCAGTGCGCCGTCCGAAACGCGTACCGTGATCTTGGCGGTTCCCTTCTGGCCACGCGCCGGCGTGATCGTCAGCGTGCGGTTCGCGCCACTGCCCCCGAAGACCATCCCCCCCGACGGCACCAGCGTCGTGTCGCTCGAAGTCGCGGTCACGGTCAAGCTGGCCACATCATTGTCCACGTCCCCCAGCGTCAAGGGGATAGGCCCTGTCGAGCTGTTCAACGGGATGGTCTGGTCGCTGAGGGCCGCCAGCGTGGGCCGGTCGTTCACCGCATTCACGGTCAGCGCAAAGGAACGGCTGGCACTCAGCGACCCGTCCGACACCCGCACCGTGATCGTCGCCGTCCCGTTCTGATCCCGCGCCGGCGTGATCGTCAGCGTCCGGTTCGCCCCACTGCCCCCGAACACCATTGCCGCCGACGGCACCAGGGTCGTGTTGCTCGACGTTGCGGTCAGGGTCAAGGTGTTCACGTCGTTGTCGACGTCTCCGACCGTCAGCGCAATGGGCGCCGTCGCGGTGTCTTCCTGGGTCGTCTGGCTGGCAATCCAGGCCAGCGTCGGGCGGTCATTGACCGAGTTCACCGCCAGAACAAACGATCGACTCGCACTCAACGACCCGTCGGACACCCGCACCGTGATCGTCGCCGTCCCGTGCTGATCCCGCGCCGGCGTGATCGTCAGCGTCCGGTTCGCCCCGCTGCCCCCGAACACCATCGCCCCCGACGGCACCAGCGTCGTGTTGCTCGACGTCGCGGTCAGGGTGAGCCCGTTCACGTCGTTGTCCACATCCCCCACCGTCAGCGCGATGGCACTCGTCGCCGTGTCTTCGTTGGTCGTCTGGTTCGCAATCGCGGCCAGCGTCGGCGCGTCGTTCACCCCCGTCACCGTCAACACGAACGAGCGACTCGCACTCAACGACCCGTCGGACACCCGCACCGTGATCGTCGCCGTCCCGTGCTGATCCCGCGCCGGCGTGATCGTCAGCGTCCGGTTCGCCCCGCTGCCCCCGAACACCATCGCCCCCGACGGCACCAGGCCCGTGTTGCTCGACGTTGCGGTCAGGGTGAGCCCGTTCACGTCGTTGTCGACGTCCCCCACCGTCAACGCGATCGCACCCGTCGACGTCGCTCGTCTGGTTCGCAATCGCGGCCAGCGTCGGCGCGTCGTTCACCCCCGTCACCGTCAACACGAACGAGCGACTCGCACTCAGCGACCCGTCCGACACCCGCACCGTGATCATCGCCGTCCCGTGCTGATCCCCAAGTTGATCGTCAGCGTCCGGTTCGCCCTGCAATCGCGGCGCCCCCGACGGCACCAGCGTCGTGTTGCTCGCGGTCGCGGTCAGGGTGAGCCCGTTCACGTCGTTGTCGACGTCGCCCACCGTCAACGCGATCGCACCCGTCGAGGTGTCTTCGTAACGTCACCTCGTTTCGGCGCGGTGTTCCACCGCCGTCACCGTCAGGGGACGAACGAACGGCCCACTCAACGCCCCGTCCGACACCCGCACCGTAACCGTCGCTGCGCCAGATTCGCCAGCTTAATAATCGTCAGCGTCCGGTTCGCGCCACTGCCCCCGAAGACCATCGCCCCCGACGGCACCAGGCCCGTGTTACTCGACGTCGCGGTCAGGGTGAGCCCGTTCACGTCGTTGTCCACATCCCCCACCGTGACCGCGATGGGGCCAGTCGAGCTGTTCACGGGGACCGTTTGATCGCTGAGCGCTGCCAGGGTGTGGTCGTTGCGGTCACCGTCAGCACGAACACATCCTCGGACACCGCACGGTGATCGTCGTCCCGTGCTGAGGGTGATCGTCTCCAGTTCGCTGACCCCCGAACACCCGCCCCGAGGCACCAGGCCCGTGTTGCTCGACGCCCAGTGAGCCTTCCGGTCGACGTCGCCCACCGTCAACGCGACCCCGAGGAGGCTGATCCCACGCAGCCAGCGTCGGCGCACCACCCCCGGCACCGCCAACACAGGGAAGCGAACCGTCCGACACCGGCGTCGCCGTCCCGTGCTGATCCCGAGCGTCCGGTTCACCCCGCTGCCCCCGAACACCATCGCCCCGGCCGGCACCAGGCCCGTGTTGCTTGACGTTGCGGTCAGGGTGAGCCCGTTCACGTCGTTGTCGACGTCGCCCACCGTCAACGCGATCGCACCCGTCGAGGTGTCTTCGTTGATCGTCTGGTTCGCAATCGCGGCCAGGGTCGGCGCGTCGTTCACCCCACACCGTCAGCACGAACGATCGACTCGCACTCCTGGACACCCGCACCGTACCGTCCGCGATCCCGCGCCTCACGTGATCGCAGCGTCCGGTTCACGCCCGTGTTGCTTGACGTTGCGGTCAGGGTGAGCCCGTTCACGTCGTTGTCGACGTCGCCCACCGTCAACGCGATCGCGCCCGTCGAGGTGTCTTCGTTGATCGTCTGGTTCGCAATCGCGGCCAGGGTCGGAGCCTGGTTGCCCACCGCGACCGGAGGTTGGTAACTCACCTCGTTTGAGTAATCGCTCTCGAGCCCAACGCTCTCATAGGCGGTCACCGCGAAGTAGTAGAGCGTGCCGGCCACCAGGTTCGTCACCGTCGCCGTGGTTGCCAACCCCACATCCTTCCGGTTGTCGTAGGACTGGCTGACCGTACCCCAATAGAGGTAGTACCCCGTGACTTCCGGACTGGGACTGGGATCCCACGCGAGCTGCACCTCGGCAGCCTGCAGGGAAGCGAACCCGGCGAAGATCCCGAGAACGCGTCCGACGAAGCCTGGCGCCAAGGCAAACCAGCGGTGCTGCGGCTGTCGGGTTGGGTAGGTTTCCCCACCTGGGTCCTGGTACCCCGCGGAGCGAAAGACCCGGATCAGGGTTCTCACCACTACCGAGAACCAACTAACATCTCGCGGATAAACAAGTTCGTGCGCCGCCCCGAGGGGTGTCCCCGCATAGCTCGATGACATGTTGGGCGGGTTCCCACGCAACCGCCGTGCCAGACCCGCCCGTCACCCCCGTAGATCCGAAATCGGACTTCACTTTGCCCGCGCGTCCAACTCTTCCAGGCGCAGCCGCACACTCATGACGTAAGGGGCTTCGCCCTTCGTCCAGTGGCCATAGGTGACCGCGACGATCGTCCCCTCCGGCAGCACCTCCACGCCCGGATACGCACAATCCCACGCATTCTCATTGTCCATCAGGCGGACGCGATACTGCCCCTCGCGGCCGGCGACGACGTCCTCGTAGCGCCCCACCCACGCCACCCAATCGCCCTGCGTCGGCGACTCGTGTGTCGTGTCTCGGAACGAGATGAACAGGCGTCCGTCCGGCGCGTACTTCGCCACGTGCCGATCCCCCGTCAGCGCCCCCGGCAACTCGCGCGGCGCCGACCACGAACGCCCTTCATCGCGCGAGAACAGGACGTGCGAGTTGCGAACCCGCCGATTCTCGCGCAACAACATGGCGAGCTCGGTTCCGTCCGGCGACCGCACGAGGCCCGGCTCGCACAGATGAACGTCGCTCCCCTGCCAAAGCTCGCGCGGGATCGACCAGGTCAGCCCGCCGTCGGTGGAACGCGTCTCGTACAGCCGGAACACGACGGGATCGCGGCGCGCGCCGTCACGCGTGAAGAAGCGGCCATCATCGTGGAACAGAGCCAGGTAGTGTCCGGCGCCGGTGCGAAGCGGCTCCACCGAACCCATTACCACGATCCCGCCCCAGTCCCCGGCGGGTTGCAGCGGCGACCAGATCACCCCGTCGTCCTCAGACACGGCCAGGCGCGCCGGGTAAAGACCGGACCAGACGATCAGGCGCCGTTTCCCTTGCGCATCTACCACGCGGTGAAGGGTCGGCGTCTCGAGGCTGGTGGCCCAATTCTCCGGCACCGGCAACCGCCCGCTCCAGGTCCGGCCCCAATCCGTCGAGCGCTTCAGCACGATGGCGCCTTTGCCATGGCCTTTGGGATAGACACAGAGCAGCGTCCGACCGTCTTCGAGGAGCACCGTGCTCGGATGCCCGAGATACTGGCCGGGCTCGCGGTCCACCAGCACCTGCCGGTCCGTCTCGGCGGCGAGGTCAATCAGCGGGATGGAATAGCCTCGGGTCACGGACGGTCGGTCCTCACCCAGCGCGCCCGGCAGATCAGTCGGCCGTTCGCCGGCTGCCGGCAAATCAAGGAAGCTCCGCAACGCCCGGCTCGACGTGAGCGAGCCACCCGTCGCCAGGAAGTACTGTCGGTCGACGAGACCGGCGTCGATGTTGTCCTTGGATTCCCACTCCGCCCCCGAGGCCGTGAAACGGGCGCGCGTCAGAGCCGTCCAGTCTCCCGCTGTCGTCTGGACCCACCCCGCAAAAAACCGCGCTCGTCGCACCTCGTGCACACTCCGGCCGTCCCGACGGAAATCCTCGACGAACGAGTACAGCCCGGTCAGCGGCTTGCCGCCGGTGCGGGTCCGAAACGTGACCAGGTGTTTCCATGCCCGCTGGTCGGGCTGCCACAGGTACCCGGCGTAAGCCGTCTTGTTGCTCTGCACCGTGGCCGTGACCACGAACCGGTTCGTCTGGCCGATTCGCCAGTCGAAGTCGGTCATGCATTGACCCCCCGTGCCCTCACCTCCGAAACGCCGGATGCGCACCCCTTCCCCCTCGTGCAGCACCTCCACCCGGTCCTCGGGCCGCACCGCGCGCGGATCATCACCCGGCGTCGGATCCCAAACCGAAAAGAGGGCGACCTTGCGGCCGTTGCTCAGTTCCTGGATGCCGAAGTACCCGGTGTTCCAGCCGCACGCCATGAAGTAACTCCCCGTGGTGGACTGGTCCACGGCCATCTCGAGGTAGAACGCCCTCGCTTCCGGCGCCGGATAGCCCAGATGCACCGAGCGCGCGGCACGGTATTGCCCGGTCGCTTCGGCAGCGAACGTGTTCGTAGTCAGCGCCCACAGTGCGGTCAGCAGGAAGGGCAAACGCCCAGGCCACCGGACCACGAAGGCCTCGCCACGCGGTTGACGTATGTCGGACATGCGCCGAGCATAGCGCGCGTTACCACGCCGCACAGCCCAATGTAGGCGCCGACGTGAGGAGGCGTTGGCTGAGTCTCGTCACCTCGACTCCTACAGCCCACTGTAGGCGCCGACGTGAGGAGGCGTTGGCTGAGTCTCGTGACCTCGACTCCTACGCCCTCGGCTGCCGCAGCCGGAAGAACCGGGTGCGACCCTCGACTTCAATGGTTAACCGCTGCTGGTCCCCGCTCCCCTGGGGCGTTGCCGTCACCGGCGCCCAATGCGCAGCCGGACCCAACTCAGGGGCGGCTTCCAACGTCCATTCCCCGGCCGCTCCCTGCCAGGCCAGCGTGAGACGGGAACCGGAACTCCAGGTGACCGAGAGCGTGGGTGGCGTCACCGCCGTGGCCAGGCCAACTGTCCAGCAGACACCTTCGACGGGACCCTGGCTGGTCAGCGTGCGCGCCACGGGATCCCACCGGGCAGGCACCTCGATGATCGCCTCGTCGTGCCGATACAGGTTCAACGCGCTGCCACCGAGTTCCGGCGCCAAGCGGGCGGCATCATAGGTCACCTGCAGGAACAGCGGCGGCAGCGCAGCCCCGGTTTCCCACCGGTCTCCGAGCACCAGCCAGTGCTCCCCGTAACCCGCCGGTGCCGCGACCCCGGGCGGGGGCTTCGGCACGCGTTGGACGACTACCAATGGCGAGGTGTCCCGGAAGCTCTCCGACCGCAGAGAAACGCCGCTGTCACCCACGGCCTGCCAATCCCCCGTGCGTCGCAACCGCGCGACCGTGAGGCCATCGGGTTCGGGGGTGGTGGTGATCAGGGCCCCGTTGGCGGCCACCCCCACCAGGTGTCCGGCCGCCGTGCGGGTCAGGGCTTCGAGCGGTTGGGATAGGCCCTGCACCACCAGCGTGGCGTTGGCTCCCTGGAACCGCCACACCCGCCCGAGACCGCCACCGATGTACTGCCCGGGCGTGCGCTGCGCCGCATACACCCCATCGCCACCCACCGCCATCGCGCTGAAATGCTCCTCGGACCGGGCGCCGACACCGGCCATCGGTTTCCAGGTGGTTCCCTGCCGGCGCCACGCCAGGCCGTGTTCGCCCACGGCATAGGTGTCCGTCGCCGTGCCCGCCAACGCCACTATCAATCCCTCGGCCGGGGTGCTCTCGGACTTCCAGTTGGCCCCGTCGAAATGAAGAATCTGGCCTCGCCGCGTGGCAGCAAACACGTCGTTGTCGGTACGTCCCCACAGGGCCGTGAGTTCCGTCCCCGGCGGGTCCGCTGGCGCGGTGTAAGTACTCACCCAGGCATCGGCACCGTTCCAGTGTTTCACACCGGTCGCCCCGGCGGCGTACAGCCGTCCCGACGGCGACCGCCAGAAGGCAACCGCACCTTCGGCACCCGGCATGGCCGTCCATTGATCACCGTCCCAGCGATGCACCCCGCGTCGGCCGTCATCCCAGTTGGCCCAGGCCACAAACACCTCCTGCTCGCTGCTGGCAAGCACCGCCGTCAACTCTACCGCCGCCGTGGCGCCGGGCGGCAACGTGGGCATCCGCCGCAAGACGCCATTGGCCGCATACCACCAAGGCCAACCCCCGGTTTGCCAGAGCGCCGAACCGTAGATCACCACCCCGTCGGTCCCGTAAGCCGTGGCCCCGCGCAGAATCCTGGGTAAAGGGTCGTGGCGCCCCACGCTGAGCGGAGACAACACCCCGGTCGCCGGGCCCGGGAGCAAGTACTCGTGAACGGCGCCCGCCTGTCCCACACCGTACAGACGGTCCCCCACCCCGCAGCCGCGCAGCCATTGGCGTCGCATCATCCCCAGGAAAGAGGTCCGTGCCGCGGGCTGTACCCCGTCGTAACGGAAGACTGAGTCCACCCCCATCAGGTACACCTCGTCAGGCGACCGCCCCCACAACGCAAGGAAGTTGATGCCAAAAGGCTCGCTGGCCCCCACGGGCAGCGACTGCCACGTCCCGTCGGGTTGCCGGCGGTAGAACTGGGTCCAGTTGCCCGCCGCGTACACATGGTCCGCGTCGTACGCCCACAGGAGGTTGACGTGGTTCAAGGTGAGGTTGCCCGACTCGAGCTTCTGCTCCCGTTTCCACACGCCGTGATCGCGATGCAGGATCTGGCCGTGCGTGCCGGCCACAAAGAGGTGATCAGGGCCGACCGACGTGATGGCTTTGAAGGTGCCTTCGACGTCGAGCGGCACGGTGACGAACTCCCACTGCTTGCCGTCAAAGTGGGTCAGGAACGTGCCGCCGTCCTGCGTAGCCCAGACATCGTTGGCCGCCACAGCATGCACGGCGTTGAACGGATAGGTGTACCCGGAGAATTGCGGTGCGGCCTGTTCCTGCCACGTCGTTCCGTCGAATCGCAGGATCAAACAACGATTGGTGAGGTTGTCCGTGTAGGCGTCCCCACCCACTGCCCAGACCTCCGTAGCGGACCGGCCGTGGAGGCTGAAGACCGTCTTCTGCGTGGGCGTGGCCATCGTGGCCCAACGCGCGCCGTTCCAGTGCACGATCACGCCGCCGTGGCCACCCACGAAAAGGTCCTCCGGCCCCGCCGCCCAGGCCGCCAGCAGATCGTTGCCTTGCGGTAACGGATTCACCCAACGCCAGGGTGTCGGTAAGCCAGCCTCGAGTTGCCCCTGAAGGAAGACGCAGCCGAGCAGGATTCCCCAACAGCCCCGACCGCTGCCAACGCGGTTCGCCATGTGCCGGAACATGCCGGGATTCTCCCGAATCCACGCCCGGCGCCGCTACAGGTTTTCCCCCTAAGCAACACCCCGGACCTCCTCCCGACCCCGTCCGGTTCGCTGGCACCCGAGACTTCACTCGGCCGCAACAGTTCACAGCGTTTCGCGCTTCTTGCTTCCGCCTGGCTACCGATCACCGCGGCGGATTGCCCGCTTCAAACACCGGTAACGCCCAGTCCCAACGAATCGCGGCCAACCGCAGCCCCAGCGTCGTGACCATGCCCACCACCGCCGGCCAGGGCTCTGCCAGACCCAGCACCCGCAGCGCCACGAACACGCCCGCCCCCAGCATCGCCGCCGTCGCGTACAGCCGGATCTCCTTGCGGAACACCAGCGGGAGCTCGTTCAGCAGCACATCCCGCACAATCCCGCCCGCCACCCCGGTGATCGTCCCCAGCGCCACCGCGATGGCCGGACCGGCCTCGAAGGCCAGGCTCTTCCGCGCACCCGCCATGGTGAAAAACGCGAGACCAAAAGCGTCCGCCAACTCGAGCAGGTTCATCGGCGGATCCCGGCGCCGCGCCACAATGAACGTCCCCAGCCCGAACAGTGTCGCGGTGGCCACATACCGCGGATCCTGAATCCAGAACACCGGCGTGGCACCCAAACAGACGTCGCGGATCGTCCCGCCTCCCAGGGCAGTAACCAGCGCCAGCACCACCACCCCGAACAAGTCCACGCGCCGCCCGCGAGCCGCCAACGCGCCCGCCACAGCACTCACCGCCACCCCGAAATGCTCCAGGATGAACGTGTAAACGGCCGGGTCGGAGAACGTCATCGCAGCCAAGCTCGCCCGCGCCGGTACGGGCCGACGTGACCGCAGGCCCTAAAGCGACTGTAGGCGCTAAAGCGACTGTAGGCGCTAAAGCGACTGTAGGCGCCGACGTCAGGAGGCGAACCGTCGTTGCCCCCGGCCTCAAACGCCTCCTCACGTCGGCGCCTACGACGGGCGTGGAACATCCGGACTAGGTCGCGCGCGTCAGGCGCCCTGATCGTCGCCGCCATCAACCGGTCCAGCTCCTTCTGGGGCTGCCCGCGCGACATGGTCCGTCATGCGGTCAATGAACAGGATGCCCCGCAGATGGTCCTGCTCATGCTGAATGGCCCGCGAGAGCAAGCCGCCACAGCGAAAACTCACCGTCTGCCCATGCTCGTTGAGCGCCTTGACCTCAACCGAAGCCGGGCGGCTGATCTCGCCATAGATCTCCGGAAAGCTCAGGCACCCCTCCGCCCCATTCTCCCACTCACCCGTCGGGGTGAGCTCCGGGTTGATCAGGACCATCGGCATCCGCGACGCCGGATCCACGGATTGCCCGTCGATCTCCAGAGTCGAAGGCCTTTCCTTCACTCCGCTGACGTCGATCACGAACACCTGCAGCGCCCGACCCACCTGCGGCGCCGCCAACCCCACCCCCTCCGCCGCCCGCATCGTCTCGACTAGATCCGCCGCGAATTGACGCACCTCGTCATCCACGGCCTCGACGCGGCGCCCAGGAAGGCGAAGGGCAGGATGCCCGTACTTTACAATCTCAAGAATCATGATGGAAGGGGTCTCGCGTCCGCGACCTCAAGCCTGGCTCCGCGAGTTCATCGGGAGGTTGCGCCGTCGCACCAGCCCGGGTCAACACTCGACCGAAGGATCGCGCAGCAGCCGCGCCAGATCGGCCACCGTCGGGCTCTGCGCCGTGCGCACGTAGTAGCCGCTCGCGGTCACGCCGGCCAGCAACGCGTCCAGGTCGTCCAACCCCAACAGCTTGCCAAGACAGAACCCCGAGTTGAAGTGGTCCCCCGCCCCGGTCGTGATGAGCGGCTGCGCAGTGACCGGACCGCTGGTGAGGGACGTTTGTCCCGACGAAACCGCCAGTGCGTAGGAAACGGGATGGACGACCAGCGTCTGCACCGGGACCCGATGGTGGATCGCCCGTGCCAGGGCCGTGAGCTCCTCGGGTGTCGCGGCGGTTTGGCCGCACCCCAAGGCCCGCGCCACCTCATGCGCCTCCTTCTCGTTGAGACCCAGGATGACGTCGAACCAGCGCTGAAACCCGGCCACCAAATCGAGCGCCGCCACCACGTCCGTCGGCAGCCGCTTCTCCGGGTCGGCCAAGTCCACAAACAGATGGCGCCGCGGCCCGTTGAGCCGGGGGCAAAGGTCCTGTTGCACCGCCTCCCACACCCCGCTCATGTACGGCAGCATCGTCCAGTTCACAAAGCCCACCAGATCGGCGGTTGAGAACCGCCGGTGGAACTCGTCCACCCCGAACCGGGACTGGATGTTGGCCCAGTTCATCTGCTTCAACGACTGGTGCTTGCCCAGCATCACCTTGCCATCCTCGAACTCCACCGCATCCGTGTAGCCCGGCTCCGCAATGGAATGGACCTCGGCCCGCTTGGCGAACTCGGTGAAAACCGGGTGCAGATTGGGATACCCCAGCACCACGAGATAACTGACGCACAGCACGAAGCTCGCCAGGGCGTTCGCCATGATCGGCCCGTTGCCCCCCAGCTTGGTCATCTGGCTGACGAGCTCGATGTTCGTGCCCGACCGGCCGCCGCCTGAATGCGGTCGCCCCACTGCGCCATCTTCGGCCACCGGCTGAACCGTTCCGCGTCCTCCCGCTTGTCCACGACATGGAGGATCTCATCCACGAACCCGTCCAGGCCGATGAAGGCCGTGAGCTGGCCCACCCGCTCAGCCGCGGCGCTCAGCTTGTCCGCACAGGTGTTGCGTCTGTCCTGCGATATCTTCATGCGTTCTCTGCGATTCGGTCACCGTCCCAGCCTCGTCGGCCACCGGCACGTGACCACTCAATCCGCGCTCACCCCCAACACGCCCAGAATCCGCTCCAGCTCGGCCTCGTTGAAGAACCGGATTTCCAGCGCTCCGCGGCCTTCGCGATACCGGAGGTGCACGCGTGTGCCCAACCGCTCCTGGATGCGCGTTTCAAGCGCCGCCACGTGCACATCCCGCGACCCTGCCACACGCTGGCGGCCGTTGCGTGCGCTGGTCAACGTCGGCCCGGCCTGCATCCGGGTCACCAGTTCCTCGGTCTGCCGCACGTTCAACCCGTCCGCCAGCACCCGTTCCGCCGCCAGCTTCTGCTCGGCCGGATCCGCCAGCCCGAGAATCACCTTCGCGTGGCCCACCGACAACCGGCCGCTCCGCACGTGGGCCTGAAGCTCGTCCGCGAGCTTCAACAACCGCAGCGCGTTCGCCACCACCACCCGGCTGCGCCCCACCTTCTGGGCCGCGTCCTCCTGACGGAGGTGAAACTGCTCGATCAACTGCCGGTACCCCAGCGCTTCCTCGATCGGGTTCAGGTTCTCGCGCTGCAGGTTCTCGATGAGCGCCAGCTCGAGCGCCTCGGTGTCGCCCGCCTCCCGCACAATCACCGGCACCTCGGTCAAGCCCGCCAACTGCGCCGCCCGCCACCGCCGCTCCCCCGCGATCAGCTCGAACTGCTCGCCCCGGGCCCGCACGATCAATGGCTGCACCACGCCCTGCTCCCGGATCGAGTCCGCCAGCTCCCGCAGCGCCGTGTTGGTGAACTCCTGCCGGGGCTGGAACGGACTGGGCCGCAAACGGTTCACCGCCACCCGCTGGACGCGTTCCCCCGCGTCGGCGGCGGCCGAAGCACCGGGGCTGGTGGCCACTGCGGCCTCGGACGCGATGGGCGGCGACGCGGTTGCGGCGCCACCCAAAAGCGCGCCCAAGCCGCGACCAAGAGCCGGCTTAGACATGTGGCCGCCGAGTGTCCCGAACGACCGGCCCCCTGTCAATTCCCCGGCGGACCGCAACCGGGCCTTGGACTTTCCCGCTGACCCCAGCCGGGGACCAAGACAAGGAACGATTTCATGATCGGATTCGCCCTGGGCCAACTCAAGTCACCGACCGCCGCCGACAACGGGCGTCGGCACCAAATCCGGCGATCGAGCAACCGAGCGCTCCCGACCACGAGGCGCTGGGCGGCGGTTTGGTGGAGCCAGTGGTTCGGCCATTTCGTGGATCCCCCGATCCGGTGGGGCCAGGCGGTCACGCGAGGCATACGGTCATGTGTTCCCGTGAAGTTAGCCCAGGCCACTTCGACGCAAGCTGGAGGCTGGCCAAGAGGCGCCACCACCAGCCAGCGGACTTCCCGTTTCCGGGAACCGCCCTGCCAATGGATCTTGGTCAGTTCCTTGTAGCGCACCCGGCGAAAGCAGCCCCCGTGAACCAGACTGCCGAACGGATCACGACGAATGCAGAACGGGCATCCAGCCTGGTCGGCTCCTGGTCCCTGAGCAGATCCAAGGGAGCCAGGTCACTTGCTCAATCCCCGATGTTCGGAATCTGCGGAGGATTCAGGGGAAGGGGTTTCTCCGCCGATTACGAACATCGGGAGTTCGGGGGGAGCCGGAGATCCCCTCAGCCCAATCCCTGAGCGTGACGTCGGGTCGGTCAAGCGGTCCAATTCCCTCGGTTAACATGGATCCGCAAGGCTCGGCCCCGGAAGTGGTGTCGCGTCTCATCCGCCAGGCGGAGGAGGCTGGCGCCAGTGACATCCATCTCCAGCGCGCGGCTGGGGGCGCCCAGGTGGCGTTCCGGCTCGACGGCGTTCTCACGCCAATTGCGGAGCTGGCGCCTGAGGTGGCGGAACCGGTGTTTGGCCGGATCAAGTTCCTGGCGCGGCTGAAGACGTACCAGGAATCGCTGCCCCAGGATGGCCGGATCAACCAGGCCGACAGCGGGGCGCGCCAGGACATCCGGGTGGCCACTTATCCTACGGTGACGGGCGAGAAGATTGTGCTGCGGCTGTTCCAGCAGGCCGCGGCCCGTCCGCTGCGCGGCTTGGGCTTGCCGGAGGAGGTCACGATGGACCTCGAACGGTTCCTCCGCAGTCACGCCGGGCTGTTGCTGTTAACCGGTCCGGCGGGGAGCGGCAAGACCACCACGATCTACGGCTGTCTGCTGTCGCTGCTCGAGCTGGGTGGCCGGCATATCATCACCGTCGAGGATCCGGTCGAGCAGATCCTGCCCGGGATCATGCAGACCGAAGTCAACGAGGCGCGCGGCCTCACCTTCGCGGTCGCTGCCCGCCATCTCCTGCGCCAGGACCCGCAGGTGCTGGTGCTCGGGGAGATCCGCGACGAAGAGACCGCGAACCTGGCGGTGCGCGCCGCGCTGACGGGTCACCTGGTGATCTCGACACTGCACGCGGGCTCGTGCCAGGGGGTTTTTGAGCGGTTGCTCGTGATGGTCACGGAAGCGCACGCGGTGGTCGCGGCGGTGGAGTTGGTGTTGAACCAGCGGTTACTCCGTCGGCTGTGTCCGGCGTGTGCGGGCCGGGGCTGTCCGGCGTGCCTGAGCACCGGCTATCGGGGCCGCGTCCCGATCGTGGAAGCGGTGCGCCTGGATGCCCGGCTTCGGCGGCAGCTCCGGTCCGAAGGTCCGGAGGGGATCTGCGCCGAGCCGGGCCTGGAGGCGTCGGCGCGTGAGCTTTTGCGTCGGGGGCTGTCGGATCTTCGTGAGTATGAGCGCGTCTTCGGGCATTGCCCGAGTGACTTAGGATCGAAGGACGCCGCATGAACTACGACGAGTTTGCCTTCTTCAACCGGCAGTTGGCCGGGATGCTGCGCGCCGGGCTTCCCCTCGAGGGCGCGCTGCGCCAGCTTGCGGCCAACCTGCAGGACCCCCCGCTGCGGGAGGAACTGCGCCTGCTCGAGACCGACCTGGCCAAGGGCACGCCGCTACGCGACGCGCTGGCGCGACGCGACCTGCCGGAGTTCTACACGCGCATGGTGCGTCTCGGGGCGGCGGGGGAAGATCTGCCGGCCATGCTATTGACCCTCGCCGACTACTACGAGCGCCGGCATGCCCTGTGGGCGCGGCTCAAGGCGCTGATCGTGTATCCGGTGATGGTGCTGGCGGCGGCGCTGGCGCTGTCGTTGTTCCTCATCTGGCTGAACACGCGGCTCATCTTCCCGGCGATGAACGAGCTTCTGGGCCTGGGGGGGACACCGGTGGCGGTGCCGGTGATGCTGTGGCTGCCGCCGGTGTGGCTGATCGCGACGGGGATCCTGGTGGCGCTGGCGCTGGCACGACCGGCGTGGCGGAACTGGTTGAGCTGGCGGTTGCCGGGCTTTCAGGAGTCGAACCTGGCGCAATTCGCGGCGGCCATGCACCTGTTGCTCGAGCGCGGGGGCAACCTGGCCGAGTCGGTGGCGCTGGTGCGCGAGCTCGAGCGGAGTTCCCCGGCGGGGCGCGAGCTGGCGGAGTGGCATTCACGGATCGCGTCCGGGCAGGGTCGGGTGAGCCAGTTCACGGCCGGGGCGCGCGTGTTCCCGCCCCTTTTCCTGTGGCTACTGGAGCAGGCGGGGGAAGATCTGTCCCGGGGGTTTCGTCGCGCGGCCGAGATCTACTTCCAGCGCGCACGGCACCGGACGGAGATGTTGCTGTACGCGGCGTTGCCGGTGGCCGTGATCGCCCTGGGGGCCTTGATCCTCGTGCAAGTGTCCTCCGGGATGTTGGTGCTGACGCGGTTTCTGAACGCGCTGGGCTCGATTGAATAGCGCCTGCCATGAACGCCCTCGACACCATGAATTCCAGCCTGCTGGCCGGCGATCTGTCCGGGCTGGTGGCGGCCATCGACTGGGAATGCCTGGGCGGTGTCCTCCTGGTGACAGCGGTGGGTGTGCCCGTGGTGTTCGGGTTGTTCTACGCCGCCTACTACGTCTTCAGTCTGCCGTTGCGCCGGCAGGAGCGCGCGCGGCTGTTGCTCGACCTGATCGAGACGGGCCTCGAGACCGGCGGCGGTCTTGAGCACGCGATCGTGGGCGCGGCGCGGCGCGGCGGGGCACGGTTGGGGAAGCCGATTCTCGGACTGGCCGAGCGACTCGCGGCGGGGCTGCCGTTGGCAGAGGCGCTCGAGGCCACGCCCGGGGTGTTGCCTTCACCCGTGACTGCTCTGATCCGGGCCGGGGCCGACATGGGTGAATTGCCCAAGGCCATCGTCGGCGCCCGCCGGTTGCTGCGCGAGAGCACCTCGCCGCTGTTCAAGGCCCAGCACTACCTGATGCTGCTGGCATTCGTCACGTCGCCGGCGTGGATGGCGGTCTTCGGCATGCTGATGGTGTTCGTGCTCCCGAAGCTCACCCAGATCCACTACGACATGACCGAGACCGCCCCCACCGGCCTGATGCAGTGGCTGGCGGAATGGCGGCTGGAACTGCTGGCGGTGCAGGCGGCCGTGTTCCTGGGCCTGTGGTTCGCCACCCTCCTCTATTGGGGCGGCCCGCGGTTCAAAGGCTGGCTGCGACGCCACCTGCCGCTGCCCTGGAGCAGCCTCGCCCTGCGCATCCCCTGGCAGCGCCACCGCCTGCTCCGGGATTTCGCGTCCCTGCTGGGGCTGGCCCTGGATGCCGGTCTGCCTGAACCGCGCGCCGTGATGCTCGCGGCGGAGGGATCGGCCAACGAAGTTCTGCGCCAGCGCGCCGTGGCCGTCCTGAAGGACCTGCAGGATGGCCAGCAACTCCCGCGCGCGCTCCGACATGTCGATGACGGCGGGGAACTCGTGGCGGGTCGAGACCCGCCGCCCGCGGCGGGGCCTGAATCGTCGCCGCCCTGGCCGGATGGGAAGAGGCCCTGGATGCCCGGGCCTTCCAACTCGAGCAGACGGCAGCGCAGGTTGCCACCACGAGCCTTGTCATCCTCAACGGCGTATTCGTCGCCGCCCTCACCATCGCCGTGTTCCAGATGCTCACCCAGTTGATCACGGGCGCCACCCTGTGGTGAAACCGACCATGCAAACGCGCCGCTCCCCTCACTCAGCCCGACCTCGTCGCGACCGGGGATCGCTCACCGCGGAACTGCTGATCGCGCTGGGGCTGCTGGCATTCACCCTCCTGCCGCTCTCGATGTCGTTCCAGCGGGAGCAGGTGGCCTTGCGGGCGCTCTACACGCGGGCTCTGGCCATGGAACTCGTGGACGGCGAACTGGAAGTCTTGCGCGCCGGTGCCTGGCAGGCTTTCAGCCCGGGCATTCACGCTTACGAAATCCGCGCCGAAGCCGTCCGGAACCTCCCGCCCGGACAGTTCCAGCTCACGGTCGAAACCAACCGACTGCGGCTTGAGTGGTTGCCCGCGGGCAAGGGCGGGGGCGGGCCCGTGGTGCGCGAAGCCAGGCTCGACGCGGTCGATTCTGTCCCGCCCGCCGGCGTCTTCGCCCCGGCTGGCTCACCCCGGGAGCGCTCATGAAACTCCTGCGACACCCCCCCATCGGCTGTCGGGCCATGATGTTGGTCGAGGCGCTGATCTACATCAGCGTGTTCTTCGTGATCCTGGCGGCAGCGGGCGCTGCGTACAGCCGCGTGCTGGATCACACCCGCCAACTCCGCCGTGTCGCGGCCGACATCGCCCGCGCGGTGGACGCCGGCGAACGCTGGCGCGCGGACCTTCGCCATGTCACCGCGCCGCCGCGACTGGTGCAGGAGGGTCCGCTCCAAGCCCTGCACCTGCCACATGCCGGGGCCGAGATCGTCTACTTCTTCGATGGTTCGAACGTGATCCGCCGCACCAGCCCGGACGACGCCTGGCGTCCCTTCCTCAACCAGGTCAAGGCGACCCGCTTTGTCGAGGACGCGCGTCCCGGAACCACCGCCTGGCGTTGGGAACTCGAACTTCTCCCCGGCCCGCGCGCCGGCCGCACCCCGGCCCTCTTCACCTTCCTGGCGGTTCCCCCCCAACCCGCACGGCCATGAACACGTGCCCGGTTCCCTCGCTTGCCGTCGACACTTCGCCTCCTCACGTCGGCGCCTACAGGGGTGATGGAGTGTCCGCGAGAGGCAGGGTCCCCCGATCCGGCGGTGCCGGGGTTTCGCCGTCGAGGCCGCAAGGTGGCTTTGCCTCGGTGGTTGTGCTGATCCTGACGTTTGTCATGATCGCCCTGCTGCTGGGCAACACGCGAGTCCTCGAGGCATTGAAGCGTGACCTCCAACGGGTGGAGCAGCGGCAGCTTGCCCGCCCGGTCAGCGACGCGCCGACCGTTGATCGGAAGCAGTCCCCGGCCGCGGCCACCCCGGCTTTGGCCGGGAGCCATGACTGACGCGTTTGTTCCGGCGGCACCGCGCGCTGCGATGCGGAACGTTCCGCTCGCGACCCCCCGGCGCCGTGCCGCCTCACCCCGCGTCTCCGTCGTGCTCCCGGCCTGCAATGCCGCCAGGACGTTGGGCGCTGCGATCGCGAGTCTCCGTGCTCAGACGTTTTCCGATTGGGAGCTGCTCCTGGTAGATGACGGTTCAACCGATGACAGCGCCGCCTTGGGCGAAGCGGCGGCGCGGGAGGATGCTCGGATCCGGTGCCTGCGCCAGCCGCATCGGGGCATCGTCGCCGCGCTCCACGCGGGTCTGGCCGCGGCCCGGGGCATGTTCGTGGCCCGGATGGACGCGGATGACACCAGTCCGCCCGACCGGCTGGCGGTGCAGACAGCGTTCCTGGAGCAGCACGCTGACATCGGGTTGGTGAGTGGACAGGTGACTTTTGCTGGCAACGCCCGCAGGAACGCTGGCTTTGCGCGGCACGTGGCCTGGCTCAACACGCTGACGACGCCGGAGGCTATCGCCCTGCATCGCTTTGTGGAATCCCCCGTCGCTCATCCGTCGGTCCTGTTTCGTCGCGCGCTGCTCGAACGCCACGGTTCCTACCGCGACGGCCCGTTCCCGGAAGACTACGAACTGTGGCTGCGCTGGCTTGAGCAGGGGGTTCGTTTCGCGAAGGTGCCCGCCGTCGTACTTCACTGGGCAGACTGTCCGGACCGGCTTTCGCGGCGGGACCCGCGGTACGCGGTGGACACGTTCTACGCGGTGAAGGCGCCCTACCTTGCCCGGGCCATCCGGCGGACGCTGGGCGGGCGGGAGCTCTGGGTGTGGGGCGCGGGCCGGGTGACGCGACGCCGCCTGCGCCCTCTGACCGAACAGGGCCTCGCAATACAGGGGTTCATCGATGTGGACCGTCGGAAGTGGGGTCGACCGCGACACGGCTACCGGGTGGTCGGGCCGGCGGAACTGCCGGCGCCGGGCCAGGCGCTGGTGATCGGTTACGTGGCATCGCTCGGGGCGCGCGAACTCATCCAAAGCGCGCTCGAGGCGCGGGGCTTCAGGGCGGGTGAGGACTACTGGCTGGCAGCGTGAGCCCCGGGCGCGGCGCGTTCAACGGGTTCCGGGCGTGCCGGAGGCGTCGGCTCCGGGAGCCCGCAGCAGTTCGGCCAGCGTCCGCAACAGCAAATCGGCGTTGTGCGGCTTGTGCAGGATGTGCCGGATCCCCAGCCGTTCCAGACCCCGCAACGCCTCGCTGCCGTGTTTGCCGAAGAGCCCTCCGCTGGACACGATGACCGGCGTTTCCGGGCGCAGCCGGCACAGGACCCGACACAGGGTCAACCCATCCATCTGCGGCATCATGACGTCGGTCACGATGGCGCGGACCTTGTTCTGGTGGGCTGAGAACTGGGCGAGGGCCTCGACGCCGTCCTTGGCGACCAGGACCTGGTAACCGTGGCGTTCGAGCACGCGCCGGTTGGCGTGGCGGATGTCCAACTCATCGTCGACCACGAGCACGAGTTCTCCGCGGCCGTGGGGAATGGCGGCCGGCGGCGGGGAGGCTTCCGGGCCCCCCTGCGCGTCCGGGGCGGCGGGCAGATGGATCTCGAAGGTGGTGCCCTGGCCTTCCCGGCTGGTGAAGCTGATGAAGCCGCCGTGGTCCCGGACGATGCCCTGGACCGTGGTCAGGCCGAGGCCGGTACCCTCATGCTCGCCCTTGGTGGTGAAGAAGGACTCGAAGATGTGTTCCTGGATCGACTCAGGGATGCCCACGCCCGTGTCCTCGATCAGGAGGCGTACGTGCGGCCCGGCGGCGGCCTGCGGGTGCATCGTCGCGAAATGGTCGTCCAGCACGACGTTGTCGGCGCGCAACACCAGCCGTCCGCCGGCGGGCATGGCGTCGCGCGCGTTGACGCAGAGGTTGAGCAGAACCTGGTGAATCTGGGTGGCATCGGCCCGCACCGGCCACAGGTTCCTCCCACACGCCTCCTCAATCTGGATGTTCTTCGGGAAGGTCTCGCGGGTGATCTTGGCCATCTCGCGTATCAGGTGGCGGATCTGCACCGAGGCGCGTTGACCCTCCTTGCCGCGGGCGAAGCCGAGCAGTTGCTTGACGATGGCCACCGCCCGCTCGGCGCTGCTCTCGATCGTCTGGGCCAGCTCCTGCCGGACCTCGGGCGATTCCTCCGCTTCCAGGAGCGGGGCGCACATGAGGATGGGGGTGAGAATGTTGTTCAGGTCGTGGGCAATGCCGCTGGCGAGGCTGCCGATGCTCTCCACCCGCTGCGCCCGCAAGAGCTTCGCCTCCGTGAGCCGCTTCTCGGTTACGTCCTCCTTCACCGCAATCAGATGCGTGATCGCCCCGTCCGGACCGCGGACGGGCGAGATCGAGGCGATTTCCCAGAAGAGCGTGCCGTCCTTCCGCCGGTTGTGGAACTCCCCCCGCCACTCGTCCCCAGCCAGCACGGTCTCCCAAAGCCGCCGGTAGGACTCGGCCGGCATGTCGCCGGACTTGAGCAGGCTCGGGTTGCGACCCAGGACCTCCTCGGCGGTGTAGCCGGTCACGCGGGTGAACTTGGGATTCACGAACTCGATCTTGCCCTCCCGATCCGTGATGAGGATGGAGACCGGGCATTGCTCGACCGCGCGGGCCAGGTTGCGCAGGTGTTCCTCCGCTTTGCGTGGCTCGGTGATATCCTGCACCGTTCCCATCAGCCGCGTGGGCTCTCCGGTGGTGGGATCACACACCACCTCGGCCTGCTCCAGCACGAGTCGCTCCGTGCCGTCCGGGCGGACCACACGGTGTTCGACCCGGTAGGAGCGCCGCGTCTGCAAGGCCTCCTCCACCGCCGCGCGAAGCTGCGCCCGGTCCTGCGGATGCACGTGCTCCAGGAAGCGCTCATGCGTGACCTCGATGGACCCCGGCTCGTGGCCGAAGATGCGGTAGGTCTCATCCGACCAGACCAACCGCTGCCGGGACGGATCGCGCGCGGAGGTCAATTCAGACGTCCAACTGCCCAGGTGCGCCAGCCGTTCGGCCTGGTTGAGCCGATGCTCGCTGGCGCGCAACGCCTCGGCCGCGTGCTCGCGCTCGGTGACATCCCAGAACATGCCCTGCACGCCGATGGTCTGGCCGTGGCTGGCCTGGAGCGGCCACTTGATGACCTCGACGATCCGCTCGCCGACGATGCCGGGGAAACGGTGGTGCTCGACGCCGGTCCACACCTGCCCGGATTCCATCACCCGCAGGTCGTCCTGGCGGTACTTCGCCGCCAGACCGGACTCGAAGAGGTCGAAGTCCGTCCGGCCCAGGATTTGGTCGGGTGACAGCCCGGTCTGTTCGCTGAACCGGCCGTTGATGAACGTGAACTGGCCGTCCTGGTTCTTGCAGAAGACGCATTGGGGCAGTTGCTCGACCAGGGATTGGTAGAGGGACTGCGTTTCGCGCAGCGCCGCTTCGGCTGCCTGGCGCTGCCGATGCTCCTCCGCCTCCTTCAAGGCCCGACGGACGACCGGCCCCAGCCGGCTGAGGCGTTGCTTGAGCACGTAGTCGCTGGCGCCCGCCCGCAGGCTCTCGACCGCGGTCTCCTCGCCGAGCGTGCCCGACACCAGGATGAACGGCAGGTCCGGACACCGCTCCCGGGCCAGGGCCAGGGCCGTCAGCCCATCAAAGCTCGGCAGGCTGTAGTCGGACAGAATGAGATCGAAGCCGGGATCGCGCAACGCGGCCTCGAACCCGGGGCGGTCCTCGACGCGTTCGAGCGTGACGCGCAGGCCGTCGCCGGCCAGGACGTCCGCAATGAGTTGGGCGTCGGTGGGACTGTCTTCGAGTAGTAGAAAACGCAGGGGATGTTCCATGGCTACAGAGTTTCGGAGACCGACCGTCACGGGGTGACGGCGGGGGGCGGTTCGTTGAGGATCGCCCAAAACGCACCGACCTGCTTCACGGCGGCGACGAAGCTGGTGAAGTCGACCGGCTTGACCACGTAGGCATTGGCGCCCAGCCGGTAGCATTCGGCCAGATCGGGCGCCTCGCGCGAAGAGGTCAGCACCACGACGGGGATGGTCCGCAGTTCGGTGTCGCTCTTGAGCGTGCGCAAGACCTCGAGCCCGTTGACCTTGGGCATCTTCAAGTCAAGCAACACGACGGCGGGCAGTCCCGCCGGGCGGGCGGCGTAAGCGCCGCGCCGGTAAAGGTAGTCCAGCGCCTGGGTGCCGTCGCTGACCACAACGACCTCGTTGGCGAGGTGGTGGTCCGCCAGCGCTGCCAGCGTGAGTTCGACGTCGCGCGGGCTGTCGTCGGCCAAGAGGATCTGGCGCAGGACACTCATGGGTTGCAGTGGGTCGGGCGGGGGAGGGAGAAGTAGAAGGTGGCGCCGCCGTCCACGACGCCCTCGGCCCACGTCCGTCCCCCGTGGCGGCTGATGATCCGGCGGACGTTGGCCAGCCCGATCCCGGTGCCCTCGAACTCGGCGGCGCCGTGGAGCCGCTGGAAGACACCGAAGAGCTTGTCCACGTACCGCATGTCAAAACCGACGCCGTTGTCCCGGACGTAGAAGATGTTCATGGCACCGTCGGGTTGGCGGCCCACCTCGATCACGGCGGGCGTGCGAGTGCGGGTGTACTTAACGGCATTAGATAACAGATTGGCAAGAACCAACCGGAGCATCTGCGGATCGGCCTGGACCCGGCCCAGCGGGGCGAGCTGCCAGGTAACCTCCCGCCCGTCCGCCTCGCGCTCCGCCACCCGCGCCGCCTCCTGCACCAGCTCATCCATCGAGACGTCCCCGCGGTGCATCTCCACCCGTCCCATGCGCGAGAAGGCCAGGAGATCGTCGATCAGTGCGCCCATCTCGCGGGCGGCGTCGGCGATCGTCTGCAGGTAGCGACGCCCGTCGGGGTCAAGCGCGGCTTCGGCCTGCTTGCGGAGCAGGTCCACGTAGCCGCTGATGTGCCGGAGGGGTGCCCGGAGGTCATGCGAGACCGAGTAGCTGAAGGCCTCAAGTTCCCGGTTGGCCGCCTCGAGCTGGGCCGTCCGCTCCCGCACGCGCTGTTCCAGTTCCGCGTTGAGTCGACGCACCTCGGCCTCGACCCGCTGGTGGTCTTCGACCACGCTCAACAGGGCCCGGCGGGAGGCCTCGAGCGCCCGGCGCGCCTCTTCGCGCTCCGTCACGTCATTCGCCAGGACCAACCGCGCGCGACGACCCTCCCAGGACAGCGCGTGGGAGGCGATTTCCACAAGCATCGTCGTGCCATCCTTCTTCCGGTGGCACCAGACGCCCGACTGCTGCACGATCTGGTCGGTGCTCCCCACATTCTCGAGCAGCGCCGGCACGTCCTCGGCCGGCCGGATCGTCGTGATGGTCATGCCCAGGAACTCCTCGCGGGAGTAACCGTAGCGGGCGACCGCCATGTCGTTGACGGCCAGGAACCGCAAGGTCTCGACTTCGTACACCCACATGGAGTGCGGATTCGCGTCGAACAGCGCCCGGTATTGCTCTTCGGAGGCCCGCAGGCGCAGAGTCGTCTGCTCGAGGTCCTCGACCAGGCTGGCCAGCGCCTCCCGCGAGGCGGCCGCCTCCGCGAGGGCCGCCTGCGTGGCCGCCGCCGCTTGCTTCTGCTCGGTGATGTCCTGGAACGCCCCCTGCACCCGTAGGATCTGACCCGTCTCATCCCGCACTGCCTCGCCCAGGGTTCGCACCCAGAGGCGGCGGCCGCTGGCCGTGATGATCTCAAGCTCCTCATCGCCGGGCGTGCCATAGCGGGCGCAGTCCGCGAACGCCTTCCGGATCTGCTCGCGGCCCTCCGGCGCGTAGAACTGGATGGCCTCCTCCAGGGTCCGGATCGTGCCCGGCACCACTTCGAAGATGGCGGCGACCTCCTCGGACGAAGTCACCTGCTGCGTAGCCAGATCGACGCTCCACCCCCCAAACCGGGCCATGCCCCCCGCGATCCGCATGAGCGCCGCACTGTCCCGAAGCGCCGCCCCGGCCTCGGCCAGCGCCCGGTAGTGGGCTTGTTCCCGGCGTTGCCACGCCAACACCAGGAGCGCCACCGCCAAACCCACCGCCAGCAGAAACGCGACGAGAATAAGCCCCGCCTGCGAGCGCCACCGTGCGCCCACCTCGGTGACGTCGACCTTGCCGAGCACCAGCCAGGGCGAGTTCGGAACCGATGCCACCGTCGCCAAAACCTCGACGCCACGGTAGTCGAGGCCACGGACAATCTCGGGCACACCCTGTCCGCTGGCTCCCGTTCCCGCGCGGGTCTGGATCCAGGGAGTGAGCTGGCGCAGCGCCATCCCGGGTCGATGGCGCGGCTCATTGAGGATGAGCAGCGCGTCGCCTTCGCGCCGCACCAGCAAGGTCTCCATCGTCCGGCTCGCCACCGGCAGCGCCCCGAGCAGCGGAAACAGGGAGTCTTCGACACTCACTTCCAAGACCAGCACGGCGGCGGCGCGGTCTTCCGGCGCGGGAGGCCGTCCGGCCGCAGGCACGCGGTCACCGACCGGCTCGCGACGGACGACCAGGGGCACCGCCAGCCCCAGGTGGACCGGGGCGTCGTCCGCGTCACGGTGCAGATCCGCCAGACCGGGTTGGCGGGTGCGGCGCGCCTCCTCCGCCACCACCCGCATTTCCGGACCGCAGAGGGGCGAGGCGTCGGGAGGATGGACAAGCCGCACCGCGAGTTGTTCGTCGAGCAGCAACGCCCGCGTGTACGGGCCGTTGGCCAGAAGCCGGTCCAGCCAGGCGGTGAACATCTGCCGGGTGGTCGGATCCTCGGGCTGGGCCAGGGCGTCTAACGCGCGCCGGGCCGCGTAGGGCGTGGCATGAACCAGGTTTGCGTCGGCCAGCCGTTCCCGGCGCCACTCGGCGATCTGCCGCACCTTCAGGTCGGTGATGGCCTGCAGCTCGCGCTCGACACTGTCGCGGGCCTGTTCTCGCACGACGTGATAGGACCAGCCCGCCAGACTCGCGAGCACCACGCTGGCCGCCCCGAGGGCGGCGGCCAGTCCCCGGGGCCACTGCGCCGGGCGGGTTGCCGGGGTTGCCGGAGAACCGCCGATCGAGCAGCGAGGCGGGGCAGGCTCGGTCATGGCCGGGCAAAGGATCGAGCCGGCCGCGTCTCGAGGTCCGCCTCGGGCCGGGTGATTGGGTTCTGCTCCCGCCGGCGGGTACCGGCCTGGGGCGGAAGGTCAGGGGGCAGGACACTCAGGTAGCGAGCGGGCTGGCCGGCCTGCCGCAGCAGTTCGTTCACCTCCCGTTTCAGCTCGAGGATGCGGCCCTCGCGGTCGAGGGTGGCCTGGTGCCAGCGCCGGAGTTCGTCGAGCTGTTCCTGGAGCCTCGCTTCGGCCTGCCTGGCCTCGGTCACGTCCCAGACCATGGAGATGATGAGCGGCCGACCCGGCACCGGGAGGTTGCGCGCCGTGATATACGTGGTCGGCTGCCCCCGACGCGTGATAGGAACGTCACGCCACACCATCCGGGCGGGATCACCCGAGGCGCAGTCCTCGAGGACCCGCTGGCGGATGGCGGCCCGAAACTCGGGGTCCTCGTAGGCCGCGTCCCAAAAAGCGTCCGGGGTGGCCAACTGCTCCCGGGTAGTCCGGTAGAGCCTCGGGAAGCTCTCGTTCATGTAGCGGAAGGTCACCCGCGGATGCAACGCGTTGACCGCCAGACCCACCGGCAGGTTGTCGAGCACCGTGCGGATGAAGGCCTCGCTCTCGCGCAGGTTCTCGAGGGCGGTCTCCGAGTTCTGCCGGGCGGTCAGGGCATTCTCCGTCCCGATGCCCGGGGGCGAGTCAGTGGGCAACAGACACGCCCCCCGGTCCCGTTGAGACCGGACCGATCCTGCCGTCACCACAGCCGTGATGCCGCTGCGCTCCCCCGCGGGAGCACCCTGAGCGTCAGACGTCATCGGCCCCGATTGTGCCAGAAGCTGGGTTCCGGGCAATAGGGGTGTTTCCTAATGAGCGCAAATGCGTGCGCCGGGGGGCTTGGGGCGCCGCCACGGCGCCGCATGACCACGAAGCGGGTGGGGCGCGGCGCCGGCCGACCCATGGCCCCGGCGGGCCTTCGCCCACAGGTTCATGGGAGGGGTGTCGCAGCTAACGCCGGAGGCGTCCCAGACGGTAGCCGGAGGTCGCCGCCCGGCGGCAACCTCCGGGCCCTGCGGGCCAAGCCCAACGCACCGCGGAGGCGGTGCCAGAGAGCCTGGCTCACCGCGTCTGGCATCCCTCCGGGATGCGCTCGCCCATGCCCGACCGCCTCCGGGGGTCTCGCTCCCGAACTCGCTCGACCCCCGGCTACCGCCTGGCACGCCGCCGGCGTGGGCGCGCGCTCGGTACCCGGGTTCATGGAAAGCCACCTGTTCCTTTGGGACCTGCTCAGGGGCCATGAACCACGGGGGGTGCAGGCTGGAAGCCCGCACCACAGGTTCATGCGGAGCGCGATCCGGGACTACTTGGCGTAGCGCTTCTGGAACTCCTGCTGGCGCTGCTCGCGTTCCGCCTTCTCGGCGGGGTCCATCTTGTTGACGTACCAACTGTGGTTGGCCGTGCTGAGGACCTCCTCGAGCCGTTTCGCCAGCGCTTCGGCAGCGGCAATCTTGGTGGCATCGCCGGACGTGCGGCCTTTGACGATGAGTTCCTCGAGCTCCGGGACCATCTTGACGTAGAAATGTTTGGCCACCTCATAGGTGCCGTGCCAGTGCGTGTAATCCGGGCCCATCATCGAGGCCCCGTGGCGGGCGCGACGGCCCTCGTGGTGCCAGAGCTCGTACCAGGTCCAGTCGAGCTTGTTGGCGAACTGCACGGGGCCCATGAGCGGTTTGGCCAGGCGATAGAGTTCGAGGCCGGGCTCGGCGAACTTCTGGTGGTAGAGGTCGATCAGGCTGTCGTACTGCACGTAGAAGTTGTCCACCCATTGCTGCTCGTGGCAGTTCAGACAGACGTGCTTCATGTTCTGGCGGCGGACCTCCCAGTTCACGTCGCCCCCGGGCAATCCCATCTTCTTGTCGCTCACCTCCGGGCGGATCGAGAGCTCGGGCCGGTTGTTCCAACTGATGCGCATCCCGACGTCGTGGCTCACCGGCATCGCCGGAATCGCGGCGCGGTCCTTGGTTGCCGCCCGGGCCGGGGTGGCGCTCATGTGGCAGGTGGCGCAGGTGGGCGCCAGGTTGTAGTCCTCGCCCACGACCCACTTGGCGGAATCCATGTTCAGCTTGTCCTTGAACGCGCGGAACGCGATGCCGTGTTTGGATTCGTAGTAGATCTCCAACTGGGGATGGTCCGGCCCCATGTGGCACTTGCCGCAGTTGTCCGGGTGGCGGGCCTGTTCGGCGGAGAAGGAGTGGCGGCTGTGGCAGGCCGAGCAGGACCCCTCTGAGCCGTCGGGGTTGATGCGGCCGATGCCGGTATTGGGCCAGGTGGCGGGGTCCAGCTTTCCGTTCGCCAGCACCTTCACCTCGCTGCCGTGGCACTGCCAGCACCCGTTGACGGCCGCGGCGCTGACGCCGCCCGGAAAACCGGGCGTCTTCATCCCGCGATTACCCTCGACGACCTCCGCGAGCGTGTTGTCCAACGACCCGAGGATCCGGGCGCCCTTCGAATGATGGGACCCGGCGAACTCGGCCGCCTCCCGGCTGTGGCACCGCGCGCAGTCCTTCGGCGAGACGATCGTGGCAATCCGCTGGCCTTCGTGCAGGAAGGCGTCGGGATCCCCCTCGGCCGCCATGTGGCACTCGAAGCACCCCACGTTGGCGCGGTAATGCTTGCTGGCGCCCCACTGCTGGTAGACACCGGCGTTGTCGCGACGATGGCACTCCAGGCAGGCCTGGGTTTCCTTGGACATCGCGGGCAGGCCCCAGGCCTGCGCCTGGGCGCGGGGGGTGGAGACGATGGCGGCGGCCAGGCCGACGCAACCGAAAGCGAGCGTGACAAGGGTGGAGTTCATGGGTTCAACCTTTCTCGAAAGCAGGGGAGGCAGCCGCGGAGGACGCCGGCGGGGGGGAGCCCCAACGGTGGGCATAGGTGACCTGGCCGGCGAGCACGGGCACGGAAACCCGCACCAGGATCGTGTAGACCAGCAGGCCGAACGCCCAGATGCCGAAGCAAATCAGCGTCTCGTGCAACGTGGGAGCGTACTCGACCAGTTCCCCGAGCGGCGTGGGGATGAAGGCGGGCACGATCAAGCCCATCCCCTTCTCGATCCAGATCCCGACGATGGCCAGCACGCAGGCCACGTTGAGCGTGGGCAGCGCCCGCGAGGCCGGTAGCATGAACAGGGTCGTCGCCACCACGTTCATCGCGATCGCCGTCCAGATCCAGGGCACCAGGGCATTCCGCCCGTGCAAGCCCAGAAAGAGGTACTGCGCGGACGCGACGTGCCGGGTGTCGGCGTAGAATTCGGTAAAGAGCTCGCAGAGCAGCAGGAACAGGTTGATCAGCAGCGCCACCTGGACAATGCGCCGCAGCGTGAACAGTGCGTCGTCGCTGACCTGGTGCCGGGTGAAGCGCCGCACCACCTGCAGCGTGAGGATGATGAATGCCGGCCCCGCCGCAAACGCGCTGGCCAGGAACCGCGGCGCGATGATCGCCGAGTTCCAGAACGGCCGGCCGCCGAGCCCGACGTATAGGAACGCCGTGACGGTGTGGATGCTGATCGCCCAGGCGATGGCCACGAACACGAACGGGATGTAGAACTTCTTCGCCGGCCGCCGCCCGCAATACGCGCAGTAGATCAGGTAGCCGCAGATGTGGAGGTTGAGCAGCAGATACCCGTTCAGCGCAATCACGTCCCACGTCAGCATCGACATCGGGAAGTTGAACCGCAGGAGCAGATGGTGGAACCGATCCGGCCGGCCCAGATCCACCGTCACGAACAACAGGCACATCAGGATCACCGACACCGCGAGCAGTTCCCCGAAAATCACCACGTCGTGCAGGTGCAAATTCCGGTACACATACACCGGGATCACCAGCATGGCGGCGGCGGCGGCGAGCCCGACCAGGTAGGTGAAGTTGGCGATGTACATCCCCCAGGACACCTGGTCGGTCATGCCCGTCGTCACCAGGCCGTGCACCAACTGCTGGCAGTAGGCGTACAGCCCGGTCAACGCCACCAGCGTCAGCGCCGTCATCCAGAGGTGATACCGCCAGTCCCCGACGAAGCTCAGCCGGAAACAGTCCCAAAGAAACGCGAAGTACCGCTTCATGCGCCCTCCCCGTGGGTGGCCTGGCCCGCGCCCTCGAGCGGGTCGTGGTACCGGCTGCCACGCTCATCGAAGTAGTAGAAGAACCGGGGCAGCGTGCCGACGTCGGCTTTGAGGATGAACACGCGCTTGTGCTTGAGGATGTAGTGCACCTCGCTGGTGGGATCGAGCACGTTGCCGAACTTGCGGGACCCCGTCGGGCACACCTCCAGACAGGCCGGCAGCTTGCCCACCCGCGTGCGGTGCAGGCAGAACGTGCACTTCTCCATCACGCCCTTCTGGCGGGGACGGTTCGAGAGATAAGCGAGGTCGGGATTGAGCTGGTCCGGCTCGATCTGCGGCTCGGTGAAGTTGAACCGCCGGGCCCAGTAGGGACACGCCGCCTCGCAGTACCGGCAGCCGATGCACCAATCGTAGTCGATGACCGTGATGCCGTCCGGCTCCTGCCAGGTCGCCTCGACCGGGCACACCTTGACGCAGGGCGGGTTGGCGCACTGGTGGCACTGCACCGGCATGTACCACTTGTCCGGCCGCGGCACCTGGCTGGCGTCGTAACGGTGGTTCGCCGTCTCCACATCGATGCTGCCCTTCTCCATCTCCAGCACGCGGATGTACTGGATCTCGGGCGCCCGCGACGGGTTGTTCTCGGCGACACAGGCGTGGACACACTTCCGGCAGCCGATGCAGCGGCTGATGTTCAGGCCGTAGACGAACTCGACGCCGTCCAGCGGGGGCGGATCGTTCACCTGCGACGTGACGCCGTAGCGCTTCTTGACCTGCTCCTGGATGCGGCCGAGCACACGCGCCTTCTCCGCGGCCGTCATCTCCTTGTAGTGCTTCTGGAGAAACTCCTCGGCGGTGGGCAGGTCGCCCTCTTTCAGGTGTCGCAGGGGCGAAAGCGCTGCCGCCAGGGCGGCCAGGCCGGCCGCGGCCGCCGCGCCCTGGGTGAGAAAGCCGCGGCGCGATACCTCCGCCGGACGGGCAACGTCGCCGCCGGCACCGGGTGGATTCTCGGGAGGGGCCATGGCTCAGTGCGAAGCAGTCGGCGGGGCCTGCGCCGAGTAGATGCGCAGCGGGTCCCGGCGGCCCTCGTGGCCGGGAGGCAAGGACGGGCCCATCCGCAGGGTGTCCGGACCCGGGGCGGGTGTCATGGAGCCGAACGGGGGATGGTGCGGGTCATGACACTCGATGCAACGGCGTTTGAGCTGCGGGCCGCGCCCGGCATCCCAGTAACCGTTCAACCGCCCGTGCGAGCCATGCTCCCAGTCCCGGTAAACCGGTCCGTGGCACTTGCCGCACAACTGCTGCGGCTGGTTCCAGGGGATTTCCTCGCCGAAGTCGTCGACAAAGGCGTCGCGGTTGTGCGGGTGATGGCAGTTGAAGCAGCGCGTGTTGAGCCCGTGGTTGAGCTCGATGTCGGTGTGCTGGGTGAGGCGCCGCTGCGTCTCGCGCGGCGAGGGAATGATGCGGTGACAGTCGCTGCACTGGTACGTGAACCCCGCCACCACGTAGTGCGGAACCAGCTTGGGTTGTCGTACGGGATTCGTGTTCGTGGCCCAGTCCGGCACCGGCACGGGACGCGCCACCGGACTCACGAACGGCACGGGATCAAGCACCAGCACCAAGGCGCCGGCCAGCAAGGCCAGCGGCACCCAGAAAGACCGCAGGAAACTCATGGCCCCCCTCCCCCACCCCCACCCTTCCCCGCACCCGGCCACTGCGCCGGCAGTCCAGCCGGTGACACTGCTTGCTCGGGTCGGCGTCTTGGGTCAGCCATGGTGCTTGCGCAGCGGAGCTTCTCAGACAAGCGATACCCAGAAATTGATGTGTGTCAATGAAACCTCCTTTTCACAGACGAATGGGGACAGGCGAATTTGGAGGGAGACGGGAGGGCTTTGCGTCATTCGTCAGTCCCCATTCCTCTGTCCTCACCCGCCGGTCGAGTGCCGGTCCCTAGGCGTCTGTGAGGGGCGTTTGGGGGACGCGGGTTGCCGGACGGGACGGCGGCCCCTATGCTCTTCCTCGATGCAACCGCTCCTGGCCCTACTGCTTCTGTGCGTCGCCGCACACCACTTTGTCGCTGCCGCTCGTGCTGCGAGCCGGCCTCCGAACGTGCTCTTCATCCTGACCGACGACCAGCGGTGGGACGCCCTCGGCCTGGCGGGCCACCGCCACCTCAAGACGCCGCACCTGGACCGGCTCGGCCAGGAGGGGGTCTACTTCAAGAACGCGTTCTGCACGACGTCCCTCTGTTCGCCCAGCCGCGCGAGCATTCTCAGCGGCCTCTACGCCCACGCGCACGGGGTGGTGAACAACTTCACGGAGTACCCGACCCGGCTGCAGAGCTTCCCGCTGGTCCTGCAGGCCCGCGGCTACGCCACCGCGTACATCGGCAAGTGGCACATGGGCGAGGACAACGACGAGCCGCGTCCGGGCTTCGACTGGTTCGTCACGCACAAGGGCCAGGGCAAGTACTTCGACACCGAGTTCAACTTCCACGGGCAGCGACGCGAGGTCGTGCCGGGCTACTACAACTGCGAAGCGCAGTTCCCCTACACCCCCAACGTCCGGAGTGTCCGGACGGAGACGTGGAAGTACACCCGCTCGCCCCACGGCGATGGGGGACCGGACCGGCACATGGCCGAGCTGTACAACATCGAGTTCGATCCCGAGGAACGCTACAATCTCATCGCCCGCCCGAAGTACGCCTCGGTGGTGAAACAGATGCAGGCGGAGCTGGTGAACGCGATGAAGGAGGTCGGTCTGGATCCGGACCACGACCCGATGCCCCTTGACGCCGGCATCAAACAGGAACTGCCCGATCAGAAGATCCGGTAGGGCGGCGGCTCACCGCCGGCACGCGTTTCCCGCCGTACCGCACCAGCAACCAGCACGCGAGGGCCCCGGCGGCGAGCAACCATCCCGGGGCCACGCCATAACCGGCCGGCAGATAGCCGAGCAGCGTCGCCGCGGCCGCCGCCGCCAGCGCGTAAGGCAATTGGGTCCGCACATGCGCCAGCACGTCGCACTCACTGCTCAAGGCCGAGACAATCGTCGTATCACTCAGCGGCGAGCAGTGGTCGCCGAACACGGCGCCCGCGAGCACGGCCCCCACGGTGGCGGCCAGCACCGGGCTGACGGGCGCGCCCGCCCCAAAGCCGGTCAACTCGACCGCCAGGGGCACCGTCAGCGGAATGAGCACCGCCATGGTGCCCCACGAGGTGCCGGTGCTGAACGAGACAACCGCGGCCAGCAGAAACACCAGCGCCGGGAGCCAGGCCGCCGGCAACCGGTCGCCCAGCAGCGTCACCAGGTAACGCGCGGTTCCCAGTTCCTTGAGCACGCTGTTGAGCATCCAGGCACACACCAGGATCAACGCGGGAAGGAACATCTGCTGCATCCCGTGCAGAAACGCCTGCGTACCCCTGTCGTCCGGCCGGCGGCCAGCCGCGCCGCGTCGCCCCAGACTCAGCCCCAACGCCACGAGCGTGGCCATGGCGGTGGCCAGGACAAACACCGACGCGGCGTCCGCCTTGCCCAGCGCTCGAACCAACCCCGCAAAACTCAGCGGTTCCGCGAGCCCACCTCCGTCGACATACAAGCCGCCAAACACCCCCGCCACCAACACCGCCAACGGCACCCAGGCACGGGCGGCACCGGGCCCTGCGCCTTCCACGCGAGGCGTGTGCAGCTCCTCCCGTTGCCTTGTGCGCGCGCGTCGCTCCGCCTCGAGCATGGGACCCCAGTCGCGCAGCCCCCAGGCCACCAGGAAGACGAGCCAGAGCATGAACCAGTTGTAGAACCGGAACGGCAGGCTCAGCACCAGCCAGGAAAAGGGCGACACCGCGACCGCCAGGGCGGGGTCCCCCGTGTTCTCGAGACCCTGCCGGATCACGGACATCTCGTACGCCACCCAAGTGGAGAGGAGCGCCAGGCCCGCGATGGGCGATGACGTTGAGTCCACGATGAAAGCCAGTTTCTCACGTGACAGGCCTGCGCGATCGGCCATCGGCCGGAGCGTCTTCCCCACCAGCATCGAGCTGGCCAGGCCGTCAAAGAACACCAGCCAGCCCAGGAAGAAGGCCCCCAGTCCCGCCCGCCGCGGGCTCTGCGAGCGCCCCAGGAAACGCTGCGAGAGCGCGGCCATCCCGCCGTTGCGGTGCAGCACCTCGACGAACCCGCCCATCATCAGGGTGAACACGAGCACGCTCAGGTTCCACCGGTCGCTGAGCGCGGGCAGGAGGTGGTCGCGCCACAAGGCCTGGAAGGCGGTCCACGGGTTTCCCCCGGCGAGGAGCAGCGCGCCGCTGAACGCCCCCAGGCCGAGGGCGAGGTACAGGTCCCGGGTGACGAACACCAGCCCCACCGCCAGCACGCTGGGCCAGAGCACCGCCGGACTGGCCCGAAGCTCGGGCGCCAGCAGCCACGCGAACGTCGCCAGACACGCGGCAACGGTGACGAGCTGACGCGTCCGGCTCATCCCCCCTTCGACCCTCGCTGCGCCGGGCGGCCGGCGGGACCTGGCGTTCGCTGCGCGGCCGGCTTCATCGACGGATCCAGACGGTCGCCAGCGCCACACTCCACTGGTACTTGCGGGCGTGCTCGCGCAACAGGAAGGGCAGGTCGAGCGTTCGCGCCAGGGTGAAGTGGGGTTCGAGCAAGGTCCGCAACGTCTCGAGCGTCCGCACCGGTCGTTCGTCCTGGTGGTAGCCGCCCAGCCACTGGGTCGGGGAGGTGTAGTGCTCGAGCCAGGTGCACGGCGTCGTCAGGATGACCTGGCCACCGGGCCGCACCCGGGCCGGCAGCGCGGCCAGGCAACGGCGGGGATCGGGCAACCGATCCACCAGGTTCGCCAGGAGCACAACGTCAAAGGCACCCAGATCGGCGCGGAGCGCCTGCGCGTCGCCGTGCTCGAAATGAACACGCTGCCGGTCGATGCCGGGAGGCACCTGCGCCGTAGCCGGGGACGTCAGCCGCCCTTCCTCGGCATACGCGTACGTCATGGACCCGTGCGTCTGCAACTGGCGCGCCACGGCAATGAACCGGGTGGACGCGTCGATGCCGATCACGCTTGTGCAGTGGCGGGCGAGTTCAAACGCCGACCGGCCCACGGCGCAGCCGAGGTCCAGGGCCCGCGCCTGCGCCGGCAGATGTTCCAGATCCAGACATTCGGAGATACAGCGGCGCGGGTAATCGAGTGCGTCGGCGGGTCCGAAGGCCCACGGCAGGGTCTGTTCCCGCGTGCCGTAATGGAACAGCAGATACTCCGCCACCGCCTGCTCGGTCTCGTAGAAGCCGGGAGCGCTCATGACGGTCGACCTCCGTCGCGGGGCGAAACCGGTGGATTCACGCGGCCAGCGCTCGCTCCAAATAGGCCGCCGGTCGGTAGTTCTCGATCACCACCTCCACCCGTCCCTCCCGATACAGCCGCGCTTGCGACACGCGGATCTCCGGCGTCTTGGTCGGAGAAAACAGGATGTCGTCGTGCGTGGCGTTCTTCGCCGACTTGAACTTGTCCGGCGTCAGGTGGCCGCCGAGGTGATCGCTCCGGCCCGTGGCGACGTGCAGCGTGCCCAGGATCTTCTCGTCCTGAATGTCCTGGCCCGACGGGGGCAGGTCTTGGGTGCCGAAGCCCAGTTCACCGATCTCGCCCGTCGCCGGATCGGCCGCTAGCAGTGCGTTGTGCGCGGTGACCGTGGCGGGGTTGCCCGCGAGGAACGTCGCCTTCCGGACCCGGCCGCCCGCGACCTCGAGCAAGCCCAGCGTGCCGTCCTCGTAACGCCGCGGGAATTGTCCCCCGGCACCGGTCGGGACGAAGTACACCTCCCCGGCGGGGAGATTGGCGACGTCGGGATGTTCGCCGCGACACAGGCCGTGGCTCTTCTGGGCCTCCTGCCGGTCGCAGAGCAGGCGCAGGGTGACCTTGTGGCCAGCGGCCTCGAAGTCGATTTCGAACGCGTCGGCGCGCGTCAGCGCCCGGCGCAGTTTTTCCGCCTGACGGCTGACCTCGTTGTAGTCCACCGCGAGGCCGGTGCGGAGGATGATGGGGTTCAGGCCGTGCAACGTCGCGCCGCGAAAGCCGTAGTGCTTCGCGAACGCGGTGAGCGGGGCGGTGGCCGAGTACGTCGAGATGCACAGCAGAATGTTGAAGCGGGGATAGACCTCGCGGCTCAGGCTGACTTCCTGACCCGCGGGCGTCCAGGCGGCGTCCGGCAGGTCCAGGTTGCTGCCGCCCGTGATCTGGTAGGCGAATAGATCGCCGCCCTCCAGGCCGAGGTCGGCCAGCACGCCGCGCCGGAGACCCTGATAGAACACGTCGTGCGCGTGTCGCTGGATGGTCAGATTCGGGTCCTCGAGGAACGCGAACTGCTTGACCCGCCGCGGGTCGGGCAGGTCGATCAGAATCCCGATGCGCTCGCCCGGCTTGGGGTCAAACACGGTGCGGAGCAGGCGCAGCAGGCTGAATTCGGGAAAGGTGCGCGGGTTGGACTCGCTTATCATGATCGTCAGGGTAGTCCGCAGGCGGGCGACGGCAAATCGGGCGTTGGCGGTGCCGGGTCGGCGGGGGCCGGGAACAGGGCTGCCAAGCGCTGCTGTCGGAAGCGGAAGATGCGTTCGACATCGCGCCGCACAAACAGCCAGTGCACGAGGGCGCCGCCGCGCGGCCGGTAGCGAACGTGGTCCACACACCGGGTGGCGCCGTCCCGTTCCTCGAACGTGTGGGTGTGTTCCCAGAGCACGTACGGGCCCCGGCGCTGCACGTCCGTGAACCGCTCCGGGGGCTGCCAGACGGTGATCTCGGTGCGCCACCGCAGCGGGATCCCGTGGATGCGGAGGCGGTAATCGATGAGCGCGCCGGCCCGCATCGTCATCGGCGCGGGGGTCAACACCTCGAAGCGCAACCAGGATGGCGTGATGGCCTCGAGGTTCCGCGCTTCGGCGAAGAAGGGAAACACCTCCTCGCGCGGGCGGGGCAGCCAGAGCTCGGTTTGCAGGGTGAAGACGCGCATGGTTCGACGGACGGTCCGTGCGTGAAACATGGCCTCAAGGCGGCCTGGTGCAACCCGTCCGTTCCCCCTCAAACAGCGGCGCTGAAGCGGGTATGGTACGTCGCGCGTATCCGCCGTGATTTCGTTCGATGGCGGTTGATGGGCGGATGAAACCGAGCGATGCGGCGGTAGACGGGCGCTCCAGTCAGAACGTGGATGGTTGGAGCAGATCAGACACGGGTTTGATTCAGACGCCGGTAACGGGCGGTCGTGGGCGGGGAACGGCGGTAGACGAGACGGGTGCCAGCCACGGTGGGGCGCAGAACTGCTTCAGGACCGCCGGGACGCAGGCCGTCGGATCACCCGATGGACATGCCGGGCGGCAGGTCATTCCGACGCGCGCGGCTCTTCCGCGCGCATCGGGCGTGGACGGGCGGATGGGGTCGCATGGGTTGGGATGGTAATCATCTCCGCTAATCGGGACGCCATGGGTTCAGAACGGGGAACGGCATCTGGATGCGTGCCTTCAGCGCCAGCACGCGTGCAGCGAGCGGTCAGCGGAACTCGAGGTTCACGCGGTTGCGATCGAGGGTTGAGCCCTCGACCTGGGCCAGGCGGGCGAGGGCGGCGCTGTAGTCCACCCGGGCGCGAATGTATTCGTAAGCGCGGGTGGTGAGGATGCGCTGCAACTGCAGGACCTGGAAGCTGGTGCTCTTGCCGTTCTCGAGCTTCTTTTCCTCGGCGCTGAGGGCCTCGGCGGCGAACTCCTGGGCTTCCTTGGTGGCCTGGACCTGCTGGTAACTGGTGCGGGCCTGGGCGATGGCGTCCGCGATCTGGACCATGACGTTCTGCTCAATCTGCTTGAGTCGCAGCAAAGCCTGTTCGATCTCGGCCTTGGAGATGCGCACGTTGGTGCGGGCCTGACGGTTGCCGGCCAGGGGGATGCTGAGCACGGTGCCGAAGGAGTACTCGGGGTAGTTGCCCGAATAGATGGCGGAGAGGGAATCGCTGAATTCGGTGCCGCTGCCGCTTTGGGCGTACGTGCCAGTCAAATCCAGTTGCGGGAACAACTGGTTCTTCTGATACCGCAGCGTGATGTTGCGCCGTTCAAGGTCCACCTTGGCCTGGAGCAGGTCGGGCCGCAGCGTGATCCCCCGCGACCAACTGTCCTGCAGGCTGAAGGTGGTCGGCTCGGCGGTGAGTGGCTCAGCCGGCTCGAGTTGGACGTCATGCCAGGCGACGAACTGATCTCCGAGGAGGCTCTTGAGCTGGTTCTGGCGGCTGGCGTACGAGTTTTGTGCGCCGAGGAGGTTGGCGCGGCTGGCGGCGACCTGGGAGGCGGCCTCCTTTTCGTCCAGCGGCGCCATCACGCCGACCTCGACCCGCTTCTTGTTCTCGCGCAGGAGCTGTTCGGCGAGCCGCAGGGCGACCTCTGCGACACTGATGGTCTCGCGGGCGGCGATGAGTTCGTAGTAGGCGATCTCGACCGAAGTGATGGTGTTGATGATCTGGTTGCGGAGGCTGAGTTCGGAGGTCTCCAGGCTCTTCCGGCTCAGCGAGATGTTGAGCCGTGCGCTGTCGATCCAGAAGTTCCGGAGCAGCGGCTGGCTGAAAGAGAACCGGAAGGCGCCCGAGGTGTTCTCGAACTGCTGGATGCCCAGCAGCACGTTATCGATGCTGATTTCCCGCGAGCCGTAGGCGTCGGAGAACCCGGTCCCGAACTCGTACCGCAAGCCGGTGGGCAGGAGGCCGCCGATGCCAGCATTCCAGGATTCGGTGCTGGTTTGGGCCTGGCCGAACGGCCGGTTCTGCTCGTCGAAGCCGCCCGGCTGGGTGGTCGAACGGAAGGACGCGCCGGCGCTGAGGGTGGGCTCGTAGGCCGAGTACGAGCCGCTCACCGAGTAACGCGCGATCTGGGGTCCCAGCCGTTGGATCCGGATGTCCAGGTTCTTCTCGAGCGCCATCTGGATGCCGTCCTCGAGCGTCAGAGGCCGGGTCTCGACCGCTTGGGCCGTCCCCAGAACGCCCCCGGCGGCGACGGTTAGAGCCGAAAGGAACAGAGCTGTGCGTTTCATCGTGTGCGGCGGAGCGTGGGTTATTTGTCGGGACCCGTCAAATCATCGTGTCCTATAGACATTCCGGGGTCGGATTTGTTTCACCGGCCCTTCAAAGCAGCGGACGGCGAATGCGTTCCCCGCGCAGCGCCGCCTGGATCATCACGTATTCCCCGACGTTGTCGGTGGTCAGCATCCCGGCCAACCGCCCTTCGCGGAGGACGGGCAGGGAACGGCACGGGCAGTCCTCGAGCCGCTGGAACGCCGCGTCCGTCGTTTCCCAGTGAAACGCCGTCCGAAAATCGCGCTCCATGTAGTCGCCGACGGCCCCCGTGGGGCCCTGTCGGGCCAGGCCGGTGAGCAACTGCCGGCGGGTCAGCACCCCCACCACCTTGTCGCCGTCCACCACCGGGAAGTCCTGCTGGAACCCGGCCAGGATATGCTGCGCCGCCACCGCCAGCCGGTCCTGGGCCTGCAGCGCGCGGAATTCCCGGACCATCACATCCTCGACCTTCACCGCCGACAACTTCGAGCGCGTCTGGACGAAGTCCGCTTCGGCCTCGGCGCCCAGGAAGACAAACACGGCGATGATGAGCAGCCACCAGTTGTGGGTGAACAGGCTGATGGAACCGAACCCCCACGCCATCGCCTGGCCAATGGTGGCCGCCGTGGCCGTGGCCCGGGCGTAATCCAGCCGGAGGGCCAGCAGGGCCCGCAGCACCCGCCCCCCATCCATCGGGAAGGCCGGCACCAGGTTGAACACCGCCATCAGGGCGTTCGCGTAAAACAGGTTCACCAGCAGGCTGCCCCCCACCAAACGCACCCCGTCGAGCAAATGCGCCGGGTCCGGCACCCGCAGCAGCACATAGAGCGCGATGCCGATGACCACGTTGACCGCGGGTCCCGCGAGGGCCACGAGCAGTTCCTGGCCCGGTTTCTCCGGCATCCGCTCCAGCCGCGCCAGCCCGCCAATGGGCAGCAACGTGATGTCATGGGTGGCGATCCCGAACCGCCGGGCCGTCAGGCAGTGCCCCAACTCGTGCAACACCACCACCCCGAAGAACAGGGCGATGAACAACACGCCCCCAAACGCATCCGCCGCGAGGCGCCGCGGCTGGTAGGCACTCCAGGCCACGTAGCCCACCAGAATCAGGAACGTGGCATGCAGGTAAAGGTCGATGCCCGCCACACGGCCGATGCGCCAGGACCACTTCATGTTCGCAATGCGCCGCAGCCTACCCGAGTCCGGCGCGCAGGAAAGGGCGAATACGACACCCCTGCCTGCGGACCTGTGGGCCTGCCTTTGACAGCCGCAACGCTCGAACGCAGGATGCCGCCATGCATCGCTCTCCCCGCGCCGTCTTGCTCTCGCCGGAGCTTCCCGCCTCTCAGCCTGCCCAGAACTCCCGCGCCCCGCTCCTGGCCGGCCGCGAGGGTTGGACACGCCGCCACATGCTGCAGGCCATCGCCGGCGTGTCCGCCGTGGCCGCGTCCTTGCGCGCCGCCGGTGGCCCGAACTTGCGCTGGCGAACCGCCATTGGCCTCAACGGCTTCGAGTCGTCCGCCTCCAAGTACAAGCAGCAGTTCCCGCTGTGGGAGATCCTCGATTACGCCGCGCAGGAAGGCTTCGACGGGGTCGAGTTGGTGCAAGGCTGGCCCATGGGCCCTTACCCGCGAGCCGAGGAACCGCGGCGCATCGCCGCGCTGCGCCGGCAGTATGCGGGGTTCGGGCTGCAGATCTTCTCGCTGCAACTCGGGGCGGACGGAGCCTTTGATCCGGACGCCGCCGGCCGCCGGCGGTGGCTGGAGGATTTCCAGGACCGCGTCCGCTTGGCGAAGCAGCTCGGCTGCAGTTGTGTTGGGTTGTGGCCCGGCGGCGGGCTGCGGGGGCAGACCGTGGATCAGGCCCTCGACGTGCTGGCCCGGTCGTTCCACGCCGCGGGGGAAATCGCGGCCGACCACGGGTTGATTGCGGCCTTCGAGATCGAGCCGCCGTTTGTCTTCAACACCCCCGACCACCTGCTGCGCATCCATCGGCAGGCCGATCACCCCGCGCTGAAGGTGATCTACGACCCGAGCCATTACGACCTGATGAGCGGCTCGACCGGGCGACCGCACGAATTGCTGCAGAAGGTCGGCGTGGCGAACATCGGATACCTCCACCTGACCGACACCGACGGCACGCTGCGCGACGGGGGCACGTCGAAACACCTGGCCTGCGGTGACGGCCACGCGCAGATCGCGGAGTCGCTGCGGGTGTTGCGGGAAGGCGGCTTCCGTGGCTGGGCGATGATCGACGCCTGGGAGATCCCGGATCCGTACGATGCCTGCACCAAAGGCAAACGGATGCTGGACGCCGCGGCGCGTTAGCGGGAATCGGCCTGTTCCTTTTTGGGCCTGCTCCGGAACCATGAACCACGAAGGGCGCACGCGGGACGCCCGCACCACAGGTTCATGGAGCGCCTCCCGCAAACCAATCCCCGATGTTCGTAATCGGCGGAGAAACCCCCTGCCCTCTGAATCCTCCGCAGATTTCGAACATCGGGAATTGGGACGAGGGGATCTTCGGCTTCCCCGTAATCCCCTATGTTCGT
>JABTUJ010000045.1 GCA_015075445.1 Verrucomicrobiales bacterium | reverse complement strand
CCAGCCGTCCGGTGGATTTCACCGCCGACATTCAGCCGCTCTTCGCCACCGCCTGCCTGCGCTGTCACGGGCCCGAACGTTCCCGCAGCGGCTTCCGCCTCGACGATCCCCAACGCGCCTTGGCGGGGGGTGATCGCGGCCCTGCCATCCGCCCAGGCCACAGCGCGGAAAGCCCCCTCATCCACTACGTCGCCCGCCAGGTCCCGGACCTCGAAATGCCGCCCCCCGGCAAGGGCGAACCTCTCACACCCGAGGAGGTCGGCCTGCTGCGCGCCTGGATTGACCAGGGCGCCCCCTGGACCACCGCTGCCGGACCGCCCGCGGAAACCACAACGGTTCCCTCCACGAATTGGTGGTCGCTCCAGCCTCTCACCCGACCCGCCGTGCCGTCTGTCAACCTGCCCGGCACGCGCACAGCCAATCCGGTCGATGCCTTCATCCTCGCCCGCCTCACCGAGCACCACCTGACCCCGTCCCCCGAGGCGGACCGTCGCACCCTCATCCGCCGGCTGTCCTTCGATCTTCTGGGGCTGCCGCCCACCCCCGCCCAGGTCGAAGCGTTCATCGCCGACGAAGCCCCGGACGCTTATGAGCAACTGGTCGATCAACTGCTGGCTTCCCCGCACTACGGCGAACGCTGGGCCAGGCACTGGCTCGATGTGGTCCACTACGGCGAGACCCACGGTTACGACAAAGACCAACCGCGCCCGAACGCCTGGCCTTACCGCGACTACGTCATCCGCAGCTTCAACCAGGACAAGCCCTACCACCGCTTCGTCCAGGAACAACTCGCCGGCGACGTCCTCTTCCCCGACACGCGCGACGGCTTCGAGGCCCTCGGCTTCCTCGCGGCCGGCCCCTGGGACCTGATCGGCCACGCCGAAGTCTCCGAGTCGAAAACCGATGGCAAAATCGCCCGCCACCTCGACCGCGATGACATGGTGAGCACCACGATCCAGACCTTCAACAGCCTGACCGTCCAGTGCGCCCAGTGCCACGATCACCGCTTCGATCCCATCCCCCAGGAGGATTACTACCGCCTCCAAGCCGTGTTTGCCGCCCTTGACCGCGCCGACCAACCCTATGACCGGGACGCCGAAGTGGCGCGGAAACGACGCGAACTCGCCACGCAACAAGCCGCCCTGACCGCGCGCCGACAGGCCCTGGAAGACACCCTCCTCGCCCGCCTCGGCCCTCCCCTCCTCGAACTCGATCGCCGCATCGCCGCCCTCGCCAAGACCTCGCCCGCTTCCGAGGCCTTCGGCTACCACAGCGCCATCGAGCCCCAGCCTGATGTCCCCAAATGGGTCCAGATCGACCTCGGCCAACCCACCGCCCTCGCCCGCGTCGTGCTCCATCCCGCCCACGACGACTTCAATGGCATCGGCGCCGGCTTCGGCTTCCCTGTCCGCTTCAAAGTCGAACTCGCCACCGACGAAGGCTTCCTCCAAGACGCCGCCGTGCTCGGCGATTTCACCCAGGCGGATCAACCCAACCCGGGCTTGGAACCGTTCTCAGTCGATGCCGCCGGACACACCGCGCGTTTCCTCCGCGTCACGGCCACCCAGCTCGCCCTCCGGCAACAAGACTACATCTTCGCCCTGGCCGAACTCACGGCCCTCACCCCCTCGGGCACCAATGCCGCCTTGGGCGCTGTCGTGTCTTCCCTCGATTCCATCGAAGCGCCCCCGCGCTGGCAGAAGCAGAACCTCACCGACGGCTGGTACCCCGGAAGCCGGCCAACCGACAACGCCGAACTGGCCGTCCTCCGCCACGAACGCAAGGCCCTCCGCGACGGGGCGCTGTGCGCCGATGAGCGCACCACCCTGGCAGAACTGGATCGCGACTTGACCGCCACCCAACTCGCGCTGGCCGCCCTCCCTGAGCCGGACAAGGCCTTCATCGCCGCCGTCTACACCGGTTCCGGCGCGTTCGCCGGCACCGGCGCAAACGGTGGCCGGCCCCGACCCATCCACGTCCTGCACCGCGGCAATGTGCAGACGCCGGGCGCCGAGGTCGGAGCGGGCGCGCTAAGCTGCCTGCCAGGCCTTCCCTCGCGCTTCGACCTGCCACCCCACCACGCTGAAGGCGAACGACGCGCTGGCCTCGCCCGCTGGCTGACCAGTCCCGACAACCCGCTGACCTGGCGCTCCATCGTCAATCGCGTCTGGCAATACCATTTCGGCAGCGGCCTGGTCGAAACCCCGAACGACTTCGGTCGCATGGGCGCTCAACCCACCCACCCGGAACTACTCGACTGGTTGGCGGTCGAGCTCCGCGACGGCGGCCAGTCCTTCAAACGCCTGCACCGCCTCCTGGTCACCAGCGCCACCTACCGGCAACGTTCGGTGGATCTCCCCGCCCAGGCCGCGCTCGACGCCAGCAACCGCTATCTCTGGCGGGCCAACCGCCGGAAGCTCGAGGCCGAAGCCGTGCGCGACGCCCTCCTGTTCGTCGCCGGCCGGCTCGATATCAGCATGGGCGGTCCCAGCTTCCGCGACTTCGTCTTGGACAAGCCCGAACACTCGCCGCATTACCTCTACGCGCTCCACGACCCCGACGACCCGCAGACGCATCGACGTTCGATCTATCGCTTCATCGTGCGCTCGCAGCCGCAACCGTTCCTGACCACGCTCGACTGTGCGGACCCCTCGATGCAGGTAGGCCGCCGCAACGAAAGTGTCTCCCCGCTGCAGGCCCTTGCCCTCCTCCACAACGAGCTCGTACTCACCCTCTCCCAGCAATTCGCCGCCCGCCTGGACCTGGAAGATGGCGACCTCCTCGCCAAGGTCCGGCGCGCCCATGCCGAGGCCCTCGGCCGCCCGCCCACAGCCCCCGAGGAACAAGCCCTCACCCGCTATGCCGCACAGTTCGGCCTCACCAACCTATGCCGCGTCCTCTTCAACTTGAACGAGTTCACGTTCGTCGACTGAATGAACCGCCCCACTCCCTCCCCCTGGCACCGCGCCTCTCGTAGCGCCAGCGCCCCGCCGGCCCCGTTCTGTGGTGCGGGCATCCTGCCTGCACCGTTGTGTGGTGCGGGCATCCTGCCTGCACCGTTCTCGCGTGCGGGCGTCTCCCGCCGCGACTTCCTCTGGCGCTCCGGCGGTGGTCTCGGTGGGATCGCCCTGGCCAGCTTGCTCGGCAGCGACCATCTCCTCGCGTCCGATCCCACCCCGCAACCCTCGCCTCCCTCGCCTCCCGCGACCCACCACCCGCCGCGCGCCAAACGGGTCATTCAACTCTTCATGGCCGGCGCCGCCAGCCACATCGACCTGTTCGACTTCAAACCCGAACTGGTGAAACGCGACGGCCAACCCAGCGACTTCGGGGAACCCATCGAAGCGTTCCAGGACGGCCTCGGACCGTGGCTCAAACCGATCTGGGAGTTCCGTCCTTATGGCCAGTGCGGCAAGCTGCTCAGCGAAGTCGTGGCCGACCTGGGCGCGGTGGTGGATGACCTCGCCTTCGTTCACAACATGGTCGGCAAGACCGGCATTCACAGCCAGGCCACCTACCTGCAGGCCACCGGTTTTCAGTTGCCCGGCTTCCCCGGCATGGGCGCCTGGGTCGGCTACGGGCTGGGCACCCTGAACGAGAACCTGCCTGCCTTCGTCGTCCTGCCCGACCACCGCGGCTTCGCGTCCAACGGCCCCAAAAACTGGGACGCCGCCTTCCTTCCCCCGCAGCATGCCGGCACGACCATCTATCCCGGCCGCGAGAATCCCATCCACGACCTGTTCCCCGACCGCCGCGGCGATTTCATCAACCCCCGCAGCGAGGCCGCCGCCCAGGAACTCCTGCGCGAACTCAACCGCACCCACGCCGACGCCCGCGCCGGTGATGCCCGCCTCGACGCCCGCATCCGCAGCTACGAGCTCGCCGCCCGCATGCAGTTGGCTGCGCCGGAAGCCTTGGACATCTCCCAGGAACCCGACTACGTCCTCGACGCCTACGGCATTGACCGCTCGACCAAGGTTTGGCCCAAGGAAATCAATGCCGCCGAGGAACGCGATCACTTCGGCCGCAAATGCCTCGTCGCCCGCCGCCTCATCGAACGCGGCGTCCGGTTTGTCCAGGTCTGGTCGGGTAACGACAACGGCTTCCCCCGCCGCAATTGGGATTCGCACGAGGACGTCCGCCGGGACCACGGCCCGCTGGCCATGGGCTTCGCCCGCGGCACGGCCGCCCTCATCCAGGACCTGAAACAGCGCGGTTTGCTCGACGACACCCTCGTGTTCTGGACCACCGAGTTCGGCCGCCTGCCGTCGTCGCAAGGCGGGCTGGGTCGGGACCACAATCCGTTCTGCTTCACCAACTGGCTCTGCGGTGGCGGCATCAAGCCCGGCCTCTCCTACGGGCCCAGCGACCCCTGGGGCTACAAACCCCTCGACCGCCGCCGCCCCACCCAGGTCTACGACCTCCACGCCACCATCCTGCACCTGCTCGGTCTCGACCACACCCGGCTCACCTTCCGACACAACGGCATCGACCGCCGCCTCACCGACGTCCACGGCGAAGTGATCCCCGAACTCCTGGCTTGATCGCCCTCCAGACGAAACCGCGACACCCCGTAGGCGCCGACGTGAGGAGGCGAAGTGGCCCTGACTGAGGAGGCGAAGTGGCGCGGCCTGAGGAGGTGAAGTGGCGCGGCCGGAGGATGTGAAGTGGCACTGCCCCTGGCCCGCGACGCCTCCTCACGTCGGCGCCTACGAGAAGAGCTTGCCCATCTCCACCGTGAACTCCGGAACCGCCGAGCTGGTCAGGGTACCGCCAGGACCGTGGACGGCACTCTCCGCGAACTGTTCGCCCGCCGGTTGCCGGTACACCTCGATCTGCTTTTCCGGCCCCAGCACCAGCCAGCATTCCTTCACACCGACCTGAGCATACGCGCGGAGCTTGGAGCGGTCGTATTCGTGGGTACTGACGCAGATCTCGATCACCAACTCGGCCGTCTGGGGGTGGGCGTCACGGAACTCGGCCAGGCTACCGCGCACCACGGACAGATCGGGTTCGGGTTCGGAATCACCGCAAGTGATCGGTTGCTCGCAGCTCACGAGGAAACCCTTGGGGACCACCGCTTGCAGCAGCGCGAGCAACGTTCGCAGGAGGTACGCGTGGAAGGGTGACTTGGGCATCTTGCGAAAGACCTGGCCGTACAGCAGTTCGGTCTGGTCCGGGAGGAAGCCCATTTCGCCCAAGGCATGGTAGGCCTTGACGCTGAGCGGATAGACCTCCGGCCCACGGGCAGCGGGTCGAGTGGCTGCGGCAACCGTCATGGGGGCGAACGTAGCCCCGCGTGGTTGGGCCGCGCAAGTGGTTCCAGCGAAACCCCGCGTCCGCCGCAACCACGGGCGAAAGCCGAGCGTCGATTGTTCCCGGAAAGCCGACTCGCAGCTTGCGCTCGTCGCGTTCAGGTCGTACTCCTCGGCGCCACGGCATGAAACGCTTTCTTCTTCGCCTCACCTTGTTGCCTTCCCTGCTCGCCTCCACTGTCCTCGGCGAGGACGCCGTCCCGCCGCCTGCCACCCCAGCGGCCACGCCAGCGAACTGGCCCCAGTTCCGCGGTCCCAACGGCCAAGGCCTCGCCCCCACCGCCCGCATCCCCAGCCGCTTCGGCCCGGACACGAACGTCCTCTGGAAGACCCCAGTCCCCACGGGCCACTCCTCGCCCGTGGTCTGGAACGATCGCCTCTTCCTCACCGCCAAAGACAAGGCCCGGCCAAACGAGCTCGTCACCTTCGCCATCGACACCACGAACGGCCGGCTTCTCTGGCACCAGGCCGTCGAGTCCACCTCGCCCGCCGGGTTTCATCCCCTCAACCACCCCGCCTCCTCCACCCCCGCGGTCGATGCGGAACGGGTCTATGTGTACTTCGGCACCTACGGCTTGCTCGCCTACGACCACGCCGGCACCCGCGTGTGGCAGCGCCGGCTCGAGCCCCCCAAGAGCAAGTACGGCATGGCCACTTCCCCCATCCTGCACGGCGACACGCTGATTCTTGCGCAAGACGGCGACGGTAACGCTTCCCACCTGCTGGCCGTGCACCGCGCCACCGGCCAGACCGTTTGGGAACAGCCCCGACCCCTGTTCAAGGCCGGCTGGTCCACCCCCATGATCTTCTCCCACGACGGCAGCGACGAACTGATCGTACTGGGTTCGCGCCGGCTGACCGCCTATGACCCGGTCACGGGCCAGGAACGTTGGTGGCTCGGCGGGTTCCCCGAAGAAACCGTCGGCGTGCCCGTGGCCGGCGACGGCCTGCTCTTCGCCAGCGCCGCCGCCCTCGGCGGTCGGGGCGACGATTACCTGGATGCCGCCGCCACCTGGAAGATGACCGTCGAGGAGTTCGACCGGGATCGCGACAACCAGATCCAGCGCGACGAGATGACCTCGGGCTTCGCCTTCATTCAGCGCCCCGAACTGCCGCGCGACAACCCCGGCTACGGCCTCCCCGTGCGCGACATGGACGTCCTGCTGCAGATCTTCGACCACGACAAGGACGGCCTCATCAGCGAGGCCGAATGGATGCAGACCATGGCGGGCTTTGCCGCCCACAGCCAACCCTACCTGGCGGCCCTGCGCCCGGGCGCCACTCGCAACGCCCGCCCCTCGCATCTGGCCTGGGAAATCCGTCGCGGCATCCCCGAGACGCCCTCGCTGCTCCACTGCCAGGGCAAGCTCTACCTGGTGCGGGACGGCGGCGTGCTCACCTGCCTTGAAGCCGCCACCGGCAAGGAACTCTTCCGCGAGCGCATCGGTGCGCCCGGCCAGTACATTGCCTCGCCGGTGGCCGCTGGCGACCAACTCGTCGTGGCCTCCGTCCCGGGTATCGTCACCGTCCTCGCCCTCGCGGATGAACTCCAGATCCTGGCCCGAAACGAGTTCCGCGAGTCCATCTTCGCCACCCCTGCCGTGGCCGGGAATCGCCTTTACCTGCGCACCGCCGCCCATCTCTACGCCGTCGGCGACTGAGCCTCGCCCGCGCCCCCTACGAAAAGCGGCGGTCAACCGCACGCACTCCAGACGCTTCGCGACTTCCCCACGGCGCGGCCGGCGCAACGCGTTTGGAGTGCGGCGTCTTCCAGTGCCGCTTTGCGTTCCCTCACCGCCCCCCAACCCTTTCCTCTTGAGCCCCCCCGCCCGCTCGTTCAGCCTCACGCCCACGTACCCTATGAAGCTGCCCCTTCTCCGTTGGCTCAGCACCCTTTCCCTGCCTCTGGCCCTCGCCGCCGCCACCGAACAGGTCCCACGCCCCGACGGCGACGTGGACTGGATCGAGACCCAGCCCGGCTCGCCCTTCGTCACCCTCCGCCGCGAACTCCGCAACCCCGGCCCCACACCCCGTGAGATCCGCACCATCGAGTTCGTTCGCGAACTCCCCCTCTCCAGCCCGGCCTCCACTTACCGCACCCTCGGCGTCGACGGCCTCAAGCCGGCCGATGCCGCCTCCTCCAGTTACCTCTTCTTCGCCGTGGCCCGACCCGACGCCACCGACGGCATCGTCGCCGGCTGGATCACCCAGGAACGCGGCAGCGGCAGCGTCCACAGTCAAGCCACCCCGGATGGACTGACCCTCACCGCCCGCCTCGAGTTCGGCCGCCTCCGCCTCCCGCCCGGCGGCAAGATCGTCACCGACGCCTTCGTCTTCGGCCGCTTCACCGACGCCCGGCTCGGCCTCGAGACCTACGCCGACACCATCGCGCGGATCCACGGGATCAAGCTGCCCAAGATCCCGAACGGCTACTGCACCTGGTATTCGAGCCCGCATGGGGGCGCTTCCAACGAGAAGGCCCTCGCCGAACTCGGCGCCTTCTGCGCCCGCGAGCTGGCACCCTACGGCTTCGACAGCATCCTCATCGACGACCAGTGGCAGGGGCCGGCTATTCCCAAGGGCGGCATCATCGGCACCGGCCCCACGGGGAACTTCACCCGCCACAACCCGCAAGGGCCCTATCCGTCCGGCATGAAAGCCGCCGCCGACCAACTGGTCGCCAACGGCCTCCGAGCGGGCATCTGGTTCACTCCGTTCTCCTGGGACCCCCGCGACCCCCTCTTCCAAAATCACCAGGACTGGTTCGTGAAGAAGACTGACGGGTCCCTCTACGAGGTCCTCTGGGCCGGTTGGTGCCTCGACATGACCCACCCCGACGCCCGCACCTTCCTCGCCGACGCCGTCCGTCGCCTCACGGGCGAATGGGGCTTCCGCTACCTCAAACCGGACGCCCTCTGGTGCGGCCTCGCCGCCAAGTGCACCTACCCCGGCACCGCCTACGTCGACGAACAGTTCGGCGACGCCGTCTTTCATGTTCCCGCCCTGACCGGCATCGAGGCGTACCGCGCCGGCCTCCGCACCATGCGCGAGGCGGCCGGACCCGACACCTACATCGCGGGCTGCAACGTGGCGCAGAACTTCCGTTCGATGGGCGGAGCCTTCGGCCTCGTGGACGCCATGCGCATCGGACCCGACACCGGCGCCGATTGGAATGCCATCCTCCCCAACTTCCACCTCGGCACCCGCCTCTACTTCTTCCACAACCGCGTCTGGCATAACGACCCGGACTGCCTGATGCTTCGCGCCCCGCTCACCCTCACCCAAGCCCGCTCGTTCGCCTCCTGGATCGCGGTCTCCGGCAGCCTGAACCTCGTCAGCGAATGGCTCCCCGGCCTGCCCCCCGACCGCCTCGACATCCTCAAACGCGCATTGCCCAACACCGGCCTCGCCGCTCGGCCGTTGGATCTGTTCACCCATATGCCCGCCCAGGCCTGGCACCTGACCGACCGCCAGCGCCATCTCCTCGGACTCTTCAACTGGAGCGCCACCGAACCCGCCACCGTCCGCGTCAACCTCGCCGAACTCGACTTCACCACCGACAACTCACAGTTCGTCGGGCTGGACTACTGGAGCGGCCGCCCCGTCACCATCCGCCACGGCATCGTCACCGCCGAACTGCCGCCTTCCGGCTGCAGCATCATCGCCGTCGCCCCCGTCCTCGACCGTCCCCAACTCCTCGGCACTTCCCGCCACATCACGCAGAGCTTCGTCGATGTTGGCGCTGACGACTGGCGCGATGCCACCCTCGCCGGCACCTGCCAGCTCGTGGGCGGCGACCCGACCGAACTACGGATCGCGACGGCCTCGACCCGGGGCACGTGGAAGGCCCTCCACGCCGAGGTTTCCGAGGCCGACCGTGACGCCGGCGTCCGGCTCGAGATGAAGTCCGAACCCGACCTGCTCCGCGTGACCCTCTCCGCCCCCACCTCGCGCCAGGTCCGCTGGTCCGTCCGCTTCGAAGGCGCGCCCCTCAGCCTCTGGTACCAGCGGCCCGCCCAACGCTGGCTCGAGGCGCTGCCCGTCGGCAACGGACGGCTCGGCGCCATGCTCTTCGGCGGCATCCCCACCGAGCGGCTCGCCTTGAATGAATCCACCTTCTGGTCCGGAGCACCCGACCTCACGCACGACAACCCCGCGGCCCGCCAGCACCTTCCCGAGATCCGCCGGCTCCTGTTCGACGGACAATACCGCCAGGCCGTGGACCTCATCAGCCGCCACCTCCTCGGGCGACGCGGCAACTACGGCACGCACCTCCCCGTCGGTGATCTGCTCCTCGAAATGCGCCACCCGGACGGCGAGGTGCGCGATTACCGGCGCGACCTCGACCTCGAACAGGCCGTCGCCAGCGTGCATTATGGCATCGGTGAAGTGCGCTTCACCCGCGAGCTCCTGGCCTCCCACCCGGACAACGTCCTCGCCCTGCACCTGAAGGCCGACTCACCGGGAAACGTGGCCTTCCGCCTGCACTTCCGCGCCCACCGCGAACCCAGTCGCGTCCAGGCGCAGGGCAACGACCTGTTGCTGCTGTTCGCCGAAGCACGGGAGCGCCTGCACAGTGACGGACAGTCCGGGGTTGCCCTGGCGGGCGCTGTCCGGGTCATCCCCAGCGGCGGTCGGGTCACCGTCCGCGAGGATGCCCTCGAGGTCGTCGGTGCCGACGCTGTGACGTTGCTCGTGGCGCTGAACACCACCTTCACCGGTAGCGCCCCCGCCGCGTTGTCCGCCCAACAACTGGCCGCCGCCGCCACCTTCGACTACCCGACCCTCCGCCGGCGTCACGTGGCCGATTACCAACCGCTGTTCCGCCGGGTCACGCTCGATCTCGACCCGCCCGCCCCGGCCGCGGGTCCGAGGAGTGCTGTGGTGCAGGCTTCCAGCCTGCCTCTACCTGATCCATCCCCCCCGGGCGCGCACGCCGACCCACAACGACTCCCCACCGACGAGCGCCTGGCCCGCCTGCGGGACGGCCAGGACGATCCCGCCCTCGTCGCCCTGTTCTTCCAGTATGGACGTTACCTGCTCATCGCCGGCTCGCGGGCCGACTCGCCGTTGCCCACCAACCTGCAGGGCCTCTGGAACGACAACCTCGCCTGCAACATGGGCTGGACCTGCGATTTCCACCTCGACATCAACACCCAGCAAAACTACTGGCCCGCCGAGGTCGCCAACCTCTCCGAGTGTCACCAGCCGCTCTTCCGCCTCATCGAGTCCCTCCGCGAACCCGGCCGCCGGACCGCGCAGACCGTGTACGGCGCCCGCGGCTGGGTCTGCCACGTCGTCACCAATCCCTGGGGCTTCACCGCCCCCGGCTGGGGCCTCGGCTGGGGGGTACACCCCACCGGCGGCATCTGGATCGCTTCCCACCTCTGGCAGCATTACCAGTACACCGGCGACCGCGACTTCCTCCGCCAATGCGCCTATCCCATTCTCCGGGAAGCCGCGGAGTTCTTCCTCGATTACCTCGTCGAACACCCGCGCCATGGCTGGCTCGTCACCGGCCCCGCCACTTCTCCCGAGAATGCGTTCGTCACCCCCAATGGCCAGGGTGCCTGCAGCGAGTCCATGGGGCCCACCTGCGACAGTGTCCTGGTCCGCGACCTGTTTGAGTCCTGCCTCGAAGCCAGTCGCACCCTTGGTGAGGACGACGCGTTCCGGGCCCGGATCGAGGCGGCGCTCCCCCGGCTGCCACCCCTGCAGATCGGCCGGCACGGTCAGTTGATGGAGTGGCTCGAGGACTACGAGGAAGCCGTCCCGAACCATCGCCACACCACCCACCTCATCGCCCTCTTCCCCAGCGACCAGATCACCCCGCGCGCGACGCCGGAACTGGCCCGGGCCGCTCGTGTGACGCTCGAACGCCGCCTCGGTCAGCCGGATTGGGAGGACGTCGAATGGAGCCGCGGCAACCTCATCGTCTTCTTCGCCCGCCTGCTCGACGGCGACGCCGCCCACCGTCATGTCCTCGGCCTGTTGCGCGAAGACACGGACGCCAACCTGCTCACCTTCTCCCGCGGCGGCATTGCCGGCGCCCCGGAGAACATTTTCGTTGTGGACGGCAACTCTGCGGGCACGGCCGGCATCGCCGAGATGCTGCTCCAGTCTCACGGCGGCGAGATCGAACTGCTTCCGGCCCTGCCGGCCGCCTGGCCGACCGGGTCCGTCAAAGGTCTCCGGGCGCGGGGCGGTTTCGAGGTGGATCTTGCCTGGACTCGCAGCGAACTGACTTCGGCCATCGTGCACAGCGCTCCGGGGACGACAGGCCGGGTGCGCTACGGCAGCAAGGTCGTCCCTCTGACCCCGGGGTCGGACCACGCCAACTTGTTGGTCCCGTGATGCTTGTAAGACAATTCCCTCCTCCACGACCCCTTCCGACCCGCTTTTTGCCCTGTTTTCCCGGTGCAAGGGCCGAACGCTTTGCCTACAAGCGATCCCATGCCCAGAGCAAACCGCTATCTCCTCCCCGGTTCCACGTGTCACTTGACTCACCGTTGCCACGATCGCGCGTTCCTCCTCCGCTTCGCCCGCGACCGGGACGCCTACCGGCGTGTCCTTTACGAGACCAAGCCCCGCCACGGCCTCTACGTCCTCGCCTACTGCATCACCCACAACCATGTCCACCTCCTCACCCGGATCCAGAGCGAGGTCAGCCTCTGCACTTGGATGCAACGCGCCGAAGGCCAGTGGGCGCAGCAGTATAACCGCCGCAAACAACGCACCGGCGCCTTCTGGGAGGGACGCTATCACTGCACGCTCATCGGGGATCCCCTACACACCCAGCGCTGCATGACCTATATCGAGCTGAACATGGTCCGTGCCGGCGTCGTCGCACACCCCGTTGAGTGGCGCTGGTGCAGCTACCAGGAATGGCTGGGGCAACGGCAGCGCTACCGTCTCCTGGACCTCGAACCCGCCTTGGAACACCTCGGCAGCCCCGACCTCGCAGCCTTCCGTCAGCATTACGAGCAGCGCGTCCAGGAACGGATCGGCCGTGACGCCATGGCCCGGGAACCTTGGTGGACCGAAAGCGTCGCGGTCGGCGATGAGACGTTTGTCCGACAGGTCGAACTCGCCGTGCGCTGGCGGCAAGGCTTTGACCGCTACGCTGTATCCTCCGATACGAACTGTCTCCGGGAGGAACCCCCTGAGCCCGCAAGGCTTGGTCCATGGACTTCGACCCCGGTGGTGGATGTTCGCGGCGGCTCCTGCCGTCCGCTCCCATCATTGCGAGCCAGAAGAGGGGACAAAACCAGCCCGTAAGGCCCGGGAACAGCGGGTATTCGAGCGCCAACCTCTTCCATCGAAACTACTTGCTGTGGTCCGACCCCCAAGAGGGGTCAGTATGTAGTATGAGCCACGCAGCAGGGTGTCAGAGGCTTCGGTGTCTCGCCGCTCAGCCCCTCAGGCGGCCCCGGGCAGTCGCAGGCCCGGTTCCGGCTGACAAACCGCACTGAAGGGACGGGCCACTGACTCGCAGAGTTCCCTGAGCCGACGCAGACGGTCCGCCGCAACCGACGTCAGAAAAGCCCGGCGCGCCGCCGCGTCCGCACTCACCGCACCGTCCCATAACGCCCGACCCGCCATCACCCCCGAAGCACCCGCTTCACCGGCGACCCGCGTCTGGCGCAGGAAATCATCGAACGGAGCCCCGCCCGAGAGCAGCACCCACGGGACCCGACAAACCGCCGTCAGCTCCGCACAGGCCTCGCGCCACAGCCCTTCGTCAGGTTCCTCGGCAATCTGAACCGGGAACTCCGCCTTCAGGACGTCCACGCCCAATGGCACCAGCCGGCGCGCGGTCTCAATCACCGCCCGTCGCCGCTCGCGCGAGGAGAGACGGGCACCCGGTTCACGGGGGTCGTACCCCAGCGGCTCAAGATAGAACGGCAGCTCGGCCGCCGCACAGGCTTGTCCGATCCTCTGCACGAGCTCCTCCACCTGCCCCGCGTCCTCCGCCTCCGGATGGTAGTACACGAGCAGTTTCGCCCCGACCGCGCCGACCCGCAGGCTCGGTTCCACCCCCCAATCCGGGACCAGCCCGGTTTTCAGCATGCGCGGATCGCCGGTCGAACCCGTATCCAACGCCACCAGCAGTCCCACGTGCGGGGACAGCGCACTCCGCGCCAGACACCGGGGCACGCCGATTTCCGGATCCAGCAGCACCGCGGAGGTGCCGGGGCCGAGCTCCCGCACGATGTCCTCCTTGAGTCCGGCCAGGGCGTCGTCCACCGCCTCGGCTGGCAGCGCGGCCGCCAGCTTGCGACGCAACGGACCCCGATGATCGATCGCCAGCACCGTGAACGTGCCGCGGGCACTCGTCGCCTGCTGCAGCCGCCGCCATTTGCCGAGACTGACGATCATCAAAAGCCCCCTGGTACCGCCACGCGCGCCGCGGGTGGTTCAGCCGAGGTCGGCGACGCGCACGGGACGGTTCAATTCGCAGGACTTCCGCGCCGCGAGCGCCAGCACCACGGGAGCTCGTCCGTCCTCACCCGACACCGGCGAAGGCCCGCCGGTTTGCACGGCGTGCACGAACTCGCGCAGCTCCTGCAGGTAGCTCTCGAGGTAGCGGTCCATGAAGAAGTTCAGCGGCAGATCCCGGTGGATGCTGCGGGCACCGCTCACGACGGCGGCATTCGGATAGTTGTTGTCCGCATTGATGCTGCCACCGCTGCCGAAGACCTCAACGCGCTGGTCGTAGCCGTACACCGCGCGGCGGCTGTTCTCGATGACCCCCACCACCCCGTTGACGAACTTCAGCACCACGGTGGCGGTGTCCCAGTCACCCGCCGCCCCGATGGCCGGATCGACGCGCACGCTGCCCGTGGCATAGACCTCGCCGACTTCGCTGCCGACCAGGAACCGCGCCATGTCGAAGTCGTGGATGGTCATGTCCAGGAAGATGCCGCCGGAACGCCGCACGTACTCAAGCGGCGGCGGCGCCGGGTCGCGGCTCGTGATCCGCAGCTGATGCGGCTCACCAATTTCGCCCTGAACCACCGCCTGGCGGACGCGACGGAAGTTGGCGTCGAACCGGCGGTTGAACCCCACCTGGAGCAGCACGCCGGCGCGGTGCACAGCCGCCAACGCCTGGTCGATGCGCACCAGGTCGGGGGCAATGGGCTTCTCGCAGAAGATGTGTTTGCCCGCCGCCGCCGCCGCCTGGATGACCTCCGTGTGCGTGTCCGTCGACGAACAAACCACGACCGCCTGGATCTTCGGATCCGCGAGGATCTCGCGATAGTCGGCCGTGCTCACCGGGATCCGGAACTGCCCGGCGCAGGCCCGGGCCGCGGCTTCGTCCACGTCCGCAACCGCGATCAGGTCGGCCTCGGGCAGTCGGCAACGCAGGTGCTCGGCGTGGACCCGGCCGATGCGACCGGCGCCGATCAGGCCCAGGGTGAGAGGAGGGTTTGGCATGGGTTGGGATCAAAGACCGAGCGACCGCAAGTAATCACGGTTCCGCTGGGCGCTTTCGCGGGGCGTGCCCAGCCCGGGGAGGACATCCTGCTCAACCAGCGCCCACCCCGCATACCCGCGGCGTTGCAGCCAGTCGCGGACAGCCGGAAAGTCGACGACACCGCGCCCCAGTTCGCAGAACACGCCCTGCCGTACAGCCTGGAAGTAGTCCCAGCCCTGCCCGCGCGACCGCTGCGCAACCGTCGCGCTGCAGTCCTTCAGATGCACATACCACACCCGGTCCGCAAAGCGGTCCAGACCCTGCAGGACGCTCGCGCCGTCATAGCGTCCGGACCCGAACGTGTAATGCCCGGTGTCGAACACGAGCCCCAACAAGGCCGGATCCGTCAGCGCCAGCAGCCGGGCGATCTCGTCGGGCGTCTCGACGTAGCCCGCGCAATGGTGGTGGAATACGGTCCGCAGGCCGGCCTCGCGCTTGACCGCTTCGGCGATCCGATTGGCCCCCGCTGCAAACACGGACCATTCAACCTCGGACAAACCCCATTCGGGCTGCACGCGACCGGCGTTCTGGGTCCGGACCGGGACAGTTCCGTTTTCGTCGGCGAGGACCAGAAATGGCGGGACCTCGAATCGGGCGCGCTCGTGTACGGCGGCGAGCAGCCGCGCGACGCGCAGCACGCGGGCTTCACCATCGTCGTGGGCCACGGGGTGTTTGAGGGCCACGGGCACAAAGGCTCCCACCAACGCCAGGCCGCGCCGGGTCAGCTCCTGCGTGAGCACGTCCGGGTCGGTCGGCAAATAGCCCCAATCACCCAACTCAGTGCCGACGTAGCCCGTGGCGGCCAATTCATCGAGCATCTGGGCATACCCGATGGCCTGGCCTTCGAGCCCGGCGAATTCGAGCGAGCCCCAGGAGCAGGGTCCGTTGCCAATGCGAATCGTGTGCGTCGTCACGGTTCAGCAGTAGTAGCGCTCGAGTTTCCGTTGGGCTTCCCAGGCCTTGCGCGCCTTGCGAACGGCGGGCATCTCGCTCACTTCGGCCGGCGGCACATCCCACCAGCTCTCGTACCCGCCCACGCCCGCATAGCGGTCGTTGCGGATGTAGATGAGCGTGGTGTGCGGGATCGTCCGGGCTTGCGCGAGCGCCGCGGTGAAATCGTCGTAGGTCCGGCACTCAATGACGTGCGCCCCCAAGCCGCGGGCGTTCATGGCCAGATCCACGGGCAACGGCTTGGGTGCGGGCCCTGGCTCGTCGCCGGGAAGCCGGCCTTGCCGCGGATAGACGTAGCGGGTGCCGAAACCCTGTTGGCCGAGCGACCGGCTCAAGCCGCCGATGCTGTTGAAGCCGCTGTTGTCCATCAGGATGATCGTCAGTTTGTGGCCCTCCTGGATCGAGGTGATGATCTCGTTGCCGAGCATGAGGTAACTGCCATCGCCGACCATCACGTAAACCTCGCGCTGGGGGTCGGCCATCTTGATGCCCAGCCCGCCGGCGATCTCGTACCCCATGCAACTGTAGCCGTACTCGAGGTGGAAGTGCTTCGGGTGATGCGCGCGCCACAGCTTGTGCAGGTCCCCCGGCATGCTGCCCGCCGCGTTGATCATCACCGCGTCGGGATCGCCCAGGGTGTTCACGGCGCCAATCAGCTCGCCCTGGCTGGGGAGGGGTTGATGGCGGATGGCGTAGATGCGGTCGACTTCGGCCTCCCACTCGCGATGCAGGCGTTCGCAGGCGCGGCGGTGAGCGCCGGAGGTCTGGTAGCCTTTGAGCAGGCGTCCCAGCTCCTCCAATCCCGCGCGAGCATCGCCGGTGAGGGACAGCCCGTAGTGCTTGCAGGCGTCGAACTCCGCCACGTTCAGGTTCACGAAGCGCACCTTCGGATCCTGAAACGCGGTCTTGCTCATCGTGGTGAAGTCGCTGTAGCGGGTCCCGATGCCCAGGACGAGATCCGCCGTGCGCGCGGCGCGGTTGGCGGCCAGGTTGCCGGTGACGCCGATGGCGCCCAGGTTCAGCGGGTGGTCAAAGCGCAGGCTGCCCTTGCCCGCCATGGTTTCGCCGACGGGCAGGCCGGTTTGCTCGACGAACTTGCGCAGCACTTCCGTGGCCTCGCTGTAGATCACGCCGCCCCCGGCCACAATCAACGGGCGCCGGGACTGGCGGATCCACTCGGCGGCCCGTTGCAGCGCCTCGGCATCGGGCCGGTTGCGGGGCACGGACCAGACGCGCGGGGCGAAGAACGCGGCGAGATAATCATACGCCTCGGTTTGGGCATCCTCGGGCAGGGCCAGGGTCACGGCGCCAGTCTCGGCTGGACCTGTGAGCACGCGCATCACCCGCAGCGCGGCTCAGAGCTGGTCGGGACGGTAGAGGCGATCCCAGTAACGGCTCACGGGCTTGAAGCAGTCGTTCACCGAGACGTCCTGGGTGTGTTCGGACTCGAGTTGCTGCAGAACGGGGGCCACGTTGCGGCGGGCGAAGATGTCGCCGGGCAGCAGCAGGACGGGCAGGCGGTTGGTGGTGGCGACGGCGGCGCCGGTGATCATGTTCGTGGCTCCGGGCCCGATCGAGGACGTGCAGACCATGGTTTGGAGCCGGTTCTTCATCTTGGCATAGGCCACGGCGGTGTGGACCATGGCCTGTTCGTTGCGGGTCTGGTAGTACCGCAGCTTCGGGTACTGTTGGAGGGCCTGGCCGATGCCGCTCACGTTGCCGTGACCGAAGATGCCGAAGCAGCCGCCGAAGAAGGGTTGTCGACGGCCGTCGCGTTCGACCTGTTGCTGGATGAGGAACCTGACCAGGGCCTGCGCCAGGGTGAGTCGCTCGGTGGGTGGTTTCATATCCTTAGGGGTCAGTAGATAGTATGCGCCAGTCTGAGGGTCAGTAGATAGTATGTTCCGATTTGTGATGAATCGTGCGGGACGCGACCAGGCGAAGTACTGTTGGACCTCCTGATTTAGGGCCACGGTTGGAGGGTGTTGGAGCATATGTGGAACTGACCCCTCTGGTGTTCACTCCAAGCCTCCCCGATCAGCCACGAACGCCATCACTTCCGCCAGCGTGGGCATGAAGTTCGCACACCCATGCTGGGTCACCACAATCGCCCCGCAGGCGTTGCCAAGGCGCGCCGACTTCCGCCAGCCCCAGCCCTGCAGATGGCCATACAGGAATCCCGCCGCAAAGGCGTCGCCGGCGCCAAGGATGTTCGCAATCGCCACCGGATAGCCGGGTGCCTCGATCGTCTCGATCCTATCCCCGGCCGCCCGGAGATGGATGCGGGCCCCGCGTTCGCCCCGCTTCTCCAGCAAGGCGCGGGGACCCAGCGCCAGGAGCTGCCGCACCGCGTCCCCCACGTCGCCCCGGACCTTCGTATCCGAGACCGAAGACGTATGCTCGACTTGGGCGGGATCGCTCAGCACCGCCGCCCGAATCTCATCCTCCGTGCCCAAGACAATGTCCACAACCCTGAGGGCCGAACGAGCCGTGACGCCGAAAGCCAGCGGGTCGTGCCACTGGTCGGGACGGAAATCGAGGTCGAACACCACCTCCACCCCGGCCTGCCGCGCCCGCTCCGCCGCAAACAACGTCGCCGTCCGGCTCGGATCGCGGCTCAGGTTGGTCCCGGCGAACTGGAACGCCCGGCAGTCCGTCACCGGCGCCGCCAGCACATCAGCGATGGTCAGTTCGATGTCGGCGCAATGGTGCCGATAGTACACGAGCGGAAACCGGTCCGGCGGTTCGATCCCGAGCACCACCGCGCTGGTCCGATGGCCTGGCTTGCGGGGGATGAAGCCCGTCACCACGCCCTCGGCATCCAGGAACTTGAGGATGAAATCGCCGACGGGATCCTCCCCCAGCGCCGTCAGAATCACGGTGTTCAACCCGAGCCGCCGTCCTCCGACACTGATGTTGGTGGGCGATCCGCCCACGTAAGCTGCGAAGCTGGTGATGTCCTCGAACCGCGCCCCGACATCGTTGCTGTAGAGGTCCAGCGACGAGCGTCCCATGTGCAGCGTATCGTAGCGGCGGGGGGTGGAGGGCATGGGGAGGCGCGTGGGCTCAGCAGACGCCGGTTCAATAAAGGGGCAGTCGAGGGTCGATCGCCCGGTAGGTATCCTTCACCCAGCCGTAGCGGGGATCGTCCTGGTTGGCGAGGCTCTGGGCGCTCCCGGCCAGCACGTTCAGGTAGTAGGTCGTGTGGCCGGGCAGGGACGTCACGGGGTGGTAGCCCTCCGGGACAAGCACCGCACAGTCATGTTCCACCCGGATCAGGGCGTCGATCGGCTGCCCCGCCTGGTGGATGGGGGAGCCGGCGTCCGTGTAGATCCACTGGTAAGCACACCCTTCGGGGCGATCGAGCTTGTAGAAATACACCTCCTCCAGATCCGCCTCGATCAGCGTGCCATCGGGCGCCACCTGGTGGCGATCGTGCTTGTGCGGGGGATAGCTGCTCCAGTTGCCGCCCGGGGTGTAGACCTCGACCAACACCAGCCGATGGACCGCGGAACCCGGCGGCAACAGGTCGTTGATCTGCCGGCTCACGTTGTCGCCGCCCCGGATGTAACGCTTCACCTGCGCCGGAGTGGTGAGGAACGGGGCGTGGTCCTGATCCGTCGGCACCGCTGCCATCGCCAACTCGCCGCCCGCTTCGGCCGTCACGGTGAACTCGGTCCGACGCGGCAGGTAGAGCACGTGCGCCGCTCCACTGAAGACGTCGGGGCGACCGCCCCAACTGGTCCAAGTACCACGGTTGGACGCCACGGAATACCGGCCGGAGAGATTGACCAGCGCAACCTCGCGTTCCCCGGTGGTGCTCGACCAGGTACTACCCAGGGCCAGCCGCCGGACCTGGAACGAGATGAACTCCCAACCGGCCCGCTCGGGCGTCACTTCGAGGACAAGGTCCGGGTCACCCGGGGACGCGGACGGGCGGATGAGCAGGTTCGCAGAGGTGTATTGCATCAGGGTTCGGGCCAGTAGCGTTCGGTCACGACCTTACGCTCCGTGAAGAAGTCAATGACTGCCCGCCCCTGGGCCTTGATGTCGGAGAACTGCGAGAGCTTCATGCCGCCGAAGGGCAGTTGGGCCACGGGCGCCGGGATGCCGACGTTGATGCCGATCATGCCGCACTCGACCTCGAGTTTGAAGCGGCGGGCCCAATAGCCGCTTTGGGTGTAGATCGAGGCGCCGTTGCCGTAGGGGTGGTCGTTCAGGATCCGCACGGCTTCGTCGAACGTGGCGGCGCACAAGACGACCACCACGGGGCCGAAGATCTCCGTCTGGTGAATCACCATGCCGGGCTGGACGCCGGTGAAGACCGTCGGCCCCAGGAAATGGCCCTGCTCGCAGCCCGGCACCTGCACGCCGCGACCGTCGACCACCAGGTTGGCCCCCTCGCGAACGCCCGTCTCAATCAAGGTCTCAATGGCGGTCTTGGCGCGCGCCGAGATCACCGGGCCCATCAGCATCGGCTCCTCGGCGACCGCCGGATCGAGCGGGTTCGCGACGATGACCCGCTGACAGGCCTCGAGGAGACGTTCGCACAGCCGGTCGTGGGTTTCGCGTCCGACGGCGACGATGGCAGAGGCTGCCATACAGCGTTGTCCGGCACAGCCGAAGCAGGATGAGAGAAGGTTGCGGATGACCTCGTCCATGCGCGCATCCGGCATGACGACGAGGTGGTTCTTGGCCCCGCCCATGGCCTGGCAGCGCTTCTTGTGGCGGGCGCAAGTCTCGGCCACGGCGCGGCAAGTGCGCGTCGAACCGACGAGGGAGACGCCCTTGACCTGGGGATGTTCCATGAACGCCTCGGCCACGACCCGATCGCCATGCACCAGGTTGAACACGCCTGCCGGCAGGCCAACCTGGTCAAGCAAGCGCGCCAGGCGGTCCATGGTGCGCGGGGTTTGTTCGGACGGCTTGACCACGTACGTGTTGCCGGCCGCAATGGCATACGGCAGGAACCAAAAAGGCACCATCCCCGGGAAATTGAATGGCGCGATCATGGTGAACACGCCCAACGGCAGGCGCAGCACTTCGCCGTCGATGCCCTCGGACGCGCCCACCAGTTTGTCGCCCTGTTGGAGGACGGGCAGACCGCAGGCCACCTCGCAGTTCTCGATCAACCGCTTGACCTCGGCGCGGGCGTCGGCCAGGGACTTGCCATTCTCCTCCGTGATCGAGCGGGCCAGGGCCTCTTCGTCACGGCGCAGCAACTCCAGCAGTGCAAAGAAGGGTTGCGTGCGGCGGGTCGCGGGGGTGCGGCTCCAGGCGGGAAACGCGCCGGCGGCGGCCTCGATGGCGCGGTGGGCTTCGGTGGCGGTGGACAGCGGGACGAATCCGAGGACGGCGCCGGTGCTGGGGTTCTCGACGGGCAGCAGCGAACGGTGCTCCGCCGGGGTCCAGCAGCCGTTGATATAGTTCAGGAGCACGTCGTCGCGCATCGTGGCAGAACGGGCGAAAAGTCGCCGGGCAGGCGAACGATGGAAAGCACAAAACCCAAGGGGTCAGGAGCTAGTATGATACAAGAAGACTCAGCCAGGGCACGTCTCATGAGGTCTTGGAGCATACTGCCTACTGACCCCTGGGGTTGGTGATCAGCTCGATGCTCACGGGAATCGACTTGGGCAGGGTTCCCCCCCGCAACGCCTCGACCGCCTTGGTCACGGCCAGACGCCCCATCGCCGTCGGGTTCTGCGCCACGGAAGCCTCCAACCGTCCGGCCGCAATCGCCTCGCGTGCCTCGTCCGTCGCGTCAAAGCCGAGGATCTTGATCGTGCCCGCGCGACCGGCGGCGGACACCGCCTCGAGCGCGCCAAGAGCCATGAGGTCGTTGCTGGCGAACACGGCGGCGATGTCGCGGTGCGCCTGCAGCAGGTTCTGCATGACGTTGAAGCCCTGGTCGCGCTCCGCGTTGGCCGGTTGCGACGCCACAATCTTGAGGTGCGGACTTCCGGCCAGGCCATCCCGAAAGCCGCGAATCCGGCTGTCGTGGGTCTCATGGCCGGGGATGCCTTCGAGGATGGCAATCTGGGCCGGCTGTGGGAAAAGGCTGGCCACATGCTGACCCGCCAGCTTGCCACCTTCGTAGTTGTCCGACCCGATGAACGAGACGTAGCGGACGCCGTCGGCCTGCACGGTGGCCTCGTCCAGCCGGGTATCCACGATCAGGACCGGGATGCCAGCGCGGTTGGCTTTTCCGACGACAGGGACCAGTTCCTTGGAACCGCTGGGCGTCAGGCAAAGGGCGTCCACCCGGGTTTGGATCAGGTTCTCGACGATCTGCATCTGCTTCTCGACGTCCAGCTCCCGTTCGGGCGCCTGCGCCACCAGCTCAACGCCCAGCTCCCGCGCCGCCTCCTCCGCACCGCGTTTCATGTCGAGAAAGAACGGGCTGTTGAGGGTCTTCATCACCAGGGCGACGCGGGTTCGGGAGCTCTCGGCCGAGGCGGGAGCCCCGGCGCGGTCGCAGCCAACCGTGACCAACCCCAGGAGCAGGGCCAGTCCGACGAGTCCCCACCCGGGGTGCCGGGCAAGCGATTCCAGCCCGGGTGCTTCAGACTCCGGGCGAAACCGCGGCCGACTGTAGGCGCCGACGTAAGGAGGCGGAGCGGTGATCGGGTTCATGAGCGGCGTTGTTTCACGAGCGTGTCGAACAGCACGGCGGCGATGATAACACCACCAATGATGATCTGCTGAAGAAAGGACGAGACGCCGAGCAGGTTCAAGCCATTCTTGAGGACGCCCATGATCAGGGCCCCGATGAGGGTGCCCACCAGCGTGCCTTGGCCGCCCATGAGGCTGGTCCCGCCGATGACGGTGGCGGCGATGGCGTCCAGTTCGTAGGCGATGCCGGCGATGGGCTGGGCGGAATTGAGGCGCGCCGTCAGAACGATGGCGGCCACGGCGCTCGTGCAGCCAGACAGCATATAGATCGCGGTCTTGTGAAAGGGCACGTTGATGCCGGCCAGATGGGTGGCCTGTTCGTTGCCGCCCATCGCGTAAGTGTAGAGACCGAAGCGGGTCCGGGTGAGCAGGAAATGAGCGGCGGCATACACGCCCAACATGATCAAGGTCGGGGCCGGCAGGTGCAGCCACTGGCCCGTCGCCAGCGTCCGGAAGCCGCTGTCGAATCCGGAGATCGGGCGGCCCTGGGTGAGCAGCAACGCCGCGCCGCGCGCCATGCTCATCATGCCCAGGGTGGCGATGAACGGGGGCAGGCGGCCGAGGGTGACCAGCAACCCGTTGACCGACCCGCAGAGGCCGCCGGCGCCAACGGTCAGCAGCAACGCCACGGGTACGGGCACGCCCGCTTGCAGGAGCAGGCCCAATACGATCCCTGCCAACGCCAGCACCGATCCGACCGCCAGGTCAATGCCGGCGCTGATGATCACGAAGGTCATCCCCACGGCGATGATGGCGTTGATGGCCGTCTGTTCGAGCACGGTGAGCAGGTTGCCCGGGGTGAGGAAGTGAGGACTCAAGATCGCGAGCACCGTGACCAGGAGCAGCAGCCCGGCCAGGGTGCCGAGCTGGCGGGCATGATGGAGTGCGAGCTTGGGGGGGGTCATGAGCCCTCCCCCAGCGCGGCGCGCACCAGCGTCGCCTGATTCGCCTCCCGGGGATCGAATTCCCCGACCACGCGTCCGTTGTGCATGACCAGGATGCGGTCGCTCATGCCCAGCACCTCAGGCAGGTCGGACGAGATCATCAGCACCGCCACGCCCTGAGCGGTCAGGCGGTTCATGAGTTCGTAGATGTCCACCTTCGCCGCCACGTCGATGCCGCGGGTGGGCTCGTCGAAGATCAGGATTCCGGCCTGGCGGGCAAGCCACTTGGCCAGGACCACCTTCTGTTGGTTGCCGCCGCTGAGGTACACCACCGGCTGATCCAGGTGCGGCGTCTTGATTCGCAACTGCTCGACCTGCGTCGCGACCAACTCGCGTTCGCGCGCGGGTCGTCGCACGCCGAAGGGATAGGCCAGGTCCGTGTTGGGCAGGGCGATGTTCTGGCGGACGCTCAGCGCGAGCACGAGCCCCTGCTGTTTCCGGTCTTCGGCCAGATAACCGATGCCCAGGCGGATCGCCGCGGCCGGCGAACGCAGCCGCACCCCGCGGGACTGCACTCGCACGGTGCCCGCCGTCGGGCGCACCGTCCCGAACAACACGCGCGCCAGCGTGCTCCGACTGGAACCGAGCAGGCCTGCTAGCCCGAGGATCTCACCCTGGCGCAGCGTGAAGCTCTACGTCCGCAACTTGTCGCGGGTCGACACCTGGCTCACTTCGAGCACCGGTTCGCCCGGCGGGACGCGGCGGCGCGGAAAGTGGTCCTTGAGTTCGCGGTCGGCCATCAACCGGATCAGTTCGCCCACCGTCACTTCGGCCACGGCCCGCGTCGCGACGCGGCGTCCGTCGCGCAGCACGGTGACGCGATCGCCGAGGGCGAAGATCTCCTCCATACGATGCGAGATGTAGATGATGCCGACGCCCCGATCGCGCACGGACCGGACCAGGGCGAACAGCGTCCGGCTCTCGGCGGCGGTGAGGGCCGAGGTGGGTTCGTCCATGATGAGGATGCGGGCGTCGAAGGCCAGGGCACGCGCCACTTCGACCATCTGTTGCTGGGCCACGCTCAGTCGCTCGACGGGCGTGGCCGGGTCCAGGCGGATGCCGAGTTGGGTCAGCACCTCGCCCGCGCGCCGGTGAAGCCGCCGGTGGTTGACGATGCCGAACGCTTGAGCGGGTTCGCGGCCCAGGAAGATGTTCACCCCGGCGGACAGATGCGGTACCAGGTTGAACTCCTGGTAGATGGTGCTGATGCCCAGCGCGCGGGCTTGATGGGGGCTGTGGATCACGACCGACTGCCCGTCGAGCCGGATCTCACCGGTGTCGCTCGAGCAGGCGCCGCTCAGGATCCGCATGAGCGTGGATTTGCCGGCGCCGTTCTCGCCGAGGAGCACGTGCACCTCGCCGGCGCACAACTCGAAGTCGACGGCGTCGAGGGCGCGCACGCCGGGGAAGGACTTCCCGATGCCGCGCATCTCGAGCAATAGGAACGGCCCCCTCATCGCCGGCGGCGCGTGCGGGTTCGCCGGAGCGGTCGGCAGATCCGGTTCACGGTATAATCAGGATTCGGTTCGCTTGTGTGAATGCCGCGCAGCGTAGGCCGCCTTTCGCACAGGTAAAGGCAAAACCCCCGCATCTCCGCGGTGGACAGGCGGGGCCGAGTTCCCCAAACTCGCCCGACCAGCCCGTTGGCTTTCGGCAATGAACATATCGAGATCGCTCCCCATGAACCCGTCCCGTCCTACCCGCACACCTGCCGCGCCGCCCCCGCCCGCCGGCGAGACATCCGCCCTTACCCGCCGAGGTTTCCTCAAGACCACCCTGCAGGCCAGCGCGGTCCTGCTCGCCCCGCAAATCGTGCCGGGATCCGTCCTCGGCAAGGACGGGGGCATCGCGCCCAGCCAGCGGGTCGTGCTCGGCGCCATCGGCATCGGCAACCGCGGCGCTTATGTCCTCGGCTGTTTTCTCCAGGAACCCGATGTGCAGTTCGTCGCCATCGCCGACGTGAAGGCCGCCCGCCGGAACGCCATCAAGAAGCTGGCCGACACCAAGTACGGCAACGAAGACTGCGCCACCTACCGCGATCTGCGCGAACTGCTGGCCCGCCCGGACCTCGACGCTGTCCTGATCGCCACCGGCCCGAACTGGCATGCCGCCGCCTCGATCCTCGCCGCGCAGGCAGGCAAGGACGTCTATTGCGAGAAACCCTGCACCAAGAACATCGCGGAGAGCTTCGCCCTCGCCGACGCTTTCCGTCGCACGGGGCGGGTGTTCCAGGCCGGCACGCAGCGTCGCAGCCTGCCGAACTTCGCGTTCGCGGTCGAACTGGCGCACCGCGGCAAGCTCGGCAAACTGGAGACGCTCCATGCGCACCCAGGGGGACTGGGGACCTCGATGAGCGGCTGGATGGCCCCCGAAACCGCGCCGCCAAACGAGGAGGTGGACTGGGACCTTTACCTCGGCCCGGCGGCCTGGCGACCGTTCAACCGCCGGTTCCTCGACGGCTTCAACTTCGAGAAGGGCGGCGGCCTCACCGGCGGCGGCTGCCTCGAATGGGGTTCGCACTGCGTCGATCTCTGCCAGTGGGCCAACCAGGCCGACGACACGGCGCCCGTCGAATACGAGCCCAAGGACGGCAAACTCTTCGCCCGTTACGCCAACGGCACTCGCCTCGTCCTCCGCAACGACGGCTGGCTGCCTCTCGGTTCCTGCCCCGTCCGTTTCGAGGGCGACCGTGCCTGGGTCGAGACCGCCGACAACGGCGACCTCGTGGCGAGTTCCGAAGCCCTGCTGCAAGGCAAGGGCGCGAAGATCGGCGGTTACCCGGCCGACTTCCACGTGCGGGACTTCCTCGACGGCGTCAAGACCCGCGGCCACACGCGTGCCAACGCGGACATCGCCTGCTGGGCCCACATCGCCTGCCACGCCGCCAACATCGCCCTGTACCTCAACCGCAAGGTCCAGTATGACCCGCGCAAGAACGAGTTCATCGGCGATGAGGAGGCCAACCGCCTCCGCTCGGAAGCCCTCCGGGATCCCTGGCGTGTGTGATCCGGCCGCTGCATCGCAACCTCATCATCCCCGGACCCTTTTATGACGCCTCCATCTCTCTCGACTCGCCGTTCAATCCGCCTCGTCCTCGCCCTAACCTCTGCGCTCGCCCTGCTCATCGCCCCTGCCTCCGCGGCGGAGCGTGCCGCCGAATCCCGGGCGAAGGAACAGGAGTTGATCCGCATCCTCCAGTCCGCCGCGCCCGCCGCGGAGAAGGCCATCCCCTGCAAGCAACTGGCCATCTACGGCACGCCGACAGCCGTCCCTGCCCTCGCCCCATTGCTGGCCGATCCCGACCTCAGCTCCTGGGCGCGCATCGCCCTCGAGGCCATCCCCGGCCCCGCCGCTGATGCCGCCCTGCGCGACGCCCTCGCCCGCGTCGAAGGTCGCCTGCTCGTGGGGGTCATCAATTCCATCGGCGTCCGGAGCGACGCCCAGGCCACCGATGGTCTGGTGGCGAAACTCAAGAACCCCGACGCGGAAGTAGCCTCAGCGGCGGCCATTGCCCTGGGTCGCATCGGCTCAGCCGCCGCCGCCCAGGCCCTCCTCCCGGCGCTGTCCACCACCCGCGGCGATGTGGGTTCGGCCGTGGCCGAAGGCCTCATTCTCTGCGCCGAACGGTCCTTGGCCGGCGGCAACAACGCCGAGGCGGTCAAGCTCTACGACGCGGTCCGAAAGGCGAACGTCATCCGGCCGCGCATCATCGAGGCCACCCGCGGCGCGATTCTCGCCCGGCAGTCCGACGGCCTCCCGCTGCTGCTCGAACAACTGCATTCGACCGAGACCGAGTTCTTCCGCATCGGCCTCCGCGTCGCGCGTGAGTTGCCGGGTCGTCCTGTCACCGACGCCTTGGTGGCGGAACTGGGTCGTTCGAGCGCGGAACGGCAACCCCTCGTCCTGCTCGCTCTCGCCGATCGGTCCGATGACGCCGTCATGCCCGCGGTACTGAAAGCCGCGGGGAGCGGTTCGACCGACCTGCGTCTCGCCGCCATCCGCGTCCTCGAACACGACGGCGACGCCGCCAGCGTGCCGGTCCTGCTCGAAGCGGCCGTCGACAACGACGCCCGTCTGGCCTCGGCCGCCAAGGTCGCCTTGCTCAAGCTGGAAGGCCCGGCGGTGGACGCCGATCTGTTGGCTCGCCTACCCCAGGCCACCGGAAAGACCCTCCAGACCTTGCTCGAACTCGCCGCCCAACGCCGGCTCCCGGCTGCCCTGCCCGCCGTCCTCCGCAGCATCGAAAGCCCGGACCCGGCCACCCGCCGGGCGGCCATCGAAGGCGTGGGAGCCCTCGGCAACGAAGCCCAGGCCGCGGACCTCGTGAAACTCCTCGCCAAGACCTCCGACGCTCCGGCCCGCGGCGATCTCCAGAAGGCCCTCACCGCGCTCTGCGCCCGCGCCGGAACCCGGTGTGTGCCCGCGCTGCTGCCGCTCGCCCGGCACACGGACAGCGAACTGCGGATGGCGGGTCTGCACCTGCTGGCGTCTGTTGGCGGGCCCGAGGCGCTGGCTGCCGTGACCCGCGCCATCAATGACGCTGACGAGGCAGTCCAGGACGACGCCGTGGGCCTGCTCGCCACCTGGCCCAACAACTGGCCGGACGACGTCGGCGCCGCCGAACCCCTGCTGAACCTGGCCAAGTCCGGCAAGAAACTCGCCCACCAACTCCAAGGCGTGCGCGGGTACCTGCAGTACATCCAGGAAAACAAGCGCCTCTCGGACGCCGAGAAGGTGGGCCAAGTCAAGGAGTTGCTCACCTTGATCCAACGGCCGGAAGAGAAGCGTCTGGCCATCGCGGCGTTGGGCACCTTGCCGACGGCCAGCTCGCTGGATCTGCTCGGGACACTCGCCAACGACCGTGCCGTCGCCGAGGAAGCGTACCTGGCCATCGTGGCCGTCGCACCCTCCAAGCGTCTGACCGACGTCTCACCCGAGATGCGCCGGAAGGCCCTGCAACTGGTGCTGGACCGTTCGCAGAACAACCCGACACGCAAGAAGGCCGAGGGCGCGCTCAACGCGCTCAAGTAGACGGTCGGTCGAAAGGGCAACACCAGAGGAGCGCACGGGATGAAGGGTCCGCCGACCCTTCGCCGCTGCTCTCCTCTTTCTCGTCGACACCCTGGGCAGGTGACACAGGAGATCTGGTGACGTGATCGGGTCGGAGCGATACGCTCGGGCCGTGCCGCATGAAAGCCAAGCCAAGAGACCTTCCTCTGCCCGTGCGCGCCGCGCGGATGCTCGCGCGCCTGAAGAACGTCCGCGGGCTCAGCGCCGCGGAAAAGTCGGTTCACGCACTCGGGTTGGCCGCCACGCCGCAAGAGCGGTGGGAACTGTTCGAGAGCAGCGTCCGCTTGCACGGCTTTTGGAGGCCCTTGAGGCGGAGAACGTCCAGTTCGCGTTGATCGGGATGTCAGCCGCCATCGTTCAGGGAGTGATGGCGAACACCCTGGACGTCGATTCGTTCGGATGCGGATTCATGATCACGTGGTTCCCGTCTTGCGACTCGATCGTATCAGCCGGAGCAAGGAAGCCATCGGCCGCGACAAGGACAAACTGCACCTCGCGCTGATCCGGGAGTTCCTTCGCTGCCGGCGCCGTGCGGTCCGCCGCCGCCTGGCGTAGACTTTCAAAGACCGATTCGGAAGCCCGACCGCTCAGCGCGTCCCACAGTGCCACGACCAGAAAGAGCAGTACACAAAGTGAGGCGGGCTTGTCGGCTCGCGCCCGGCGCCAGAGCAGTCGCGCGACCGTGGGCGACAAAGTGGAGCGCCTGCTCTGGACCGCCACGGATTTTCTCGAGTGGCTGAAGCCGGGGGTTCATGCCGATTTGATCGATGGGGAGACCTTCATGCACTCACCCGTAAACTTCCGGCACGCCCGCCTGCTCAATTACCTCTTCAGTCTGCGAGGAGCACGGCGTCCAGGAATACTGGATCCTCGACCCCGACACCCGGGCGCATCGGTTCTATCATCGGAAGCAAGACGAACTTGTGGAGTTTGCCGCCGGCGAGCCCGTCATCCGCGCGCAGGCCCTTCCCGGCTTCTGGGTCAGGCGCGAACGGTTGAATGCCGATTCGTTGCCGGCAGTGGCCCCGTGCCTGGAGGAAATGCTCGCTGCCCCCGCTCACCCGCAGGAACACGGCGCGCCTTGAGTGTCAGTCACGGGAAGACGGCGATCGCCGCGCGGGCATCCCGCCGCCGCGGGGACATCAAGCCTGACCTCGTATCCGCCCCCGGCCGGATTCGCGTCGCTCCAGCTCCCTTGGAACAGGCCGGCCACGTTGAACTGGCCCCAGCCGCCGGCCAGCTCCGCCTTTCCGAAGTCCTTGATGATGGGGTTGCCGCCCTCAAAGGCACACCGTCTTCGGGTACTCGACGCCGGCGATGGCATCATACATCTCCGCGCACCGGGCGCAGATGGCCTCGGCCTCGCGCCAGCCAGGAAATTCGGCCTGAATGCGCGCGCGCGCCGACGGTTTCAGGGTCGCGGCATCAGTCCACTGGAAGGCCGCGAAACCGCAGAGTGGGCAGTCGGCGCCCGGCACCGGCGCGTGGCTGCCCTGCAGACCGCGCGGGTCCGACGCGAGTTCCAGGAGTTCGCCGTGCGTCGCCAGCCGTCCGCTCCACAGCGCCGCCCACAGTTCCGCGCGACGCGACTCCGGCAGGAAGGCAAAGGCGCGGTGAAACTCGGTGTGGCGCTGCGTTTGGTCCGCCACCGTTTCCAGGCCGCGTCGGAGCAGGCGGCCATCGATGCTCACCGCCCACAGGACGCGGTAGCGTTCGCGGGTGAGCCGCAGTTGCGACGCGGTCTGGCCAGTGCAGGCGAGGTCCGGCGAGTAGCCAAATCGCTCGTCCACCATGTCGGCCAGATGCGCCAGTTCATGATGCAGGAAGCACGTCAGGGGTGCTTCGGCACCGAACCGCTCCGGCCGGAGGGACACGATGCCGCGTCGCTGGGCGTCGGCGTCGCAGTAGAGTTCGGCCCCCTCGTCGTTCTTGCCGCGCGCCTGACGAAAGGCCAGCGCGGTCAACCGGTCGGCCAGCAACGGGAACCGCTTGGCCACACCGGTCAGGAACGTCTCGAAGCCCCATTCGCTGAACCAGGACAGGTGGACGCGCGCGAAGGCCGTCACCCGCTCGTCCGGATCGAGCACCTGGTAGCAGCGTTCGCGTTCGGCATGGAAACGACGGATCTGCAGGCCCGGCACGCCGGTGCGCTTGCCCGCGGCGCACCACTGCACCACGCCTTCGACCAGATCGTCATCGAACAGAAGCCTCATGGACCGCGAGCGTGCCGGCGACCCCGGCGACCGGCAAGCGCAAAGGTGTACGTTCGCTACAGCTTTAGCCGCCCTGCCCTGCCCCCCATGCCGGGAGCTCAATGGGGTCAAACATTGACTATTGACATTCTCTCTCGCAGGCGACGCGCGAACCGCGCCCGTTCCGGGTGCGTTTCCGCCTGCCGCCAGAACCGCCGGATCCCCTGGGCGGCGGCAGCATAGTTGACTCCCTCCACCTGCCTCACCACCTCGACCAACCTCCACCCCAGATAGCGCGTCGCGACCGCCCACGTTCCATCCCGCCCCCAGTCGCCGTAGCGCTCCGTCATCTCCTCCCACTTGTGGCCCCGCAGCGACTCCGCGGCCCGGACGATGGCGGGCCATCCGGGTCGCACGTCGAGCGCTGCCTGGCGCGTGGACTCTCCCTGCCCGCCGAGCTCCTTCCCCCTCCCCCGCAGCAAGGCCGCCGCCTCGGCCGCGTCCCCCAGCACCGTACCCGCCACCCTCCCCTCCCAGGGGCTGTCCAGGCGCCCCTGGCGAATCGGTTGCTCCGTGGAATGGATCAACGCGGCACGCTGCTCCGGCGGCCGGCGGCCGCCACATCCCGAGGCGATCCGTTCTACCGTCAGCCACGTCGGGGTCGGCTCCAGCCCCGCATACACGCGCCACGAACTCCAGGGATAGTCCCGCAGCACGCCCAGACGCCGCGCGATCAGCGCCGCCCCCGGGTCCGGGCAACCCACCAGCTTCGCCCGCCGCTGATCATCCTTCGACAGCCCCAGTCCTCCCACACGCACCGGATTCAGATGCAGATAGCGGGCCACCGCATCCAAGGCCCCCTCGTCGCGGATCAGTATCGACTTGAACCGACCCTGAAACACGTGCCCTCGTCGGCGATGCGCCCAGTTGAACCGGATGGCGTAGGCGGTCTGCAGCCAGCGCAGCGTCTCGCTGAGCTCGGCCCGCCGACACCGCAGCAGCAGATGGTAATGGTTGTCCATCAGGACAAAGGCGTGGACCTCGGTCCCGAACCGCTCCGGCAACTCGGCGACCAGGCCAAGAAACCGCCGCCGGTCCGGATCCGTGCGGTAGAGGACCTCACCCCCGTTGCCCCGGCTCATCACGTGATACCAGCCACCCGCCACGTTGATTCGCAAAGGACGTGCCATGGCTCGACCTTCTCCACCCCTGGCGGGAATTGTCAAATGTCAATGTTTGACCCCATTGGCTTTCGACCTGATCGCAATGAGTCTCGGGTTTCGAGGATTCTACGGACGACCGATCCGATGCAGATGCGTGTCCGTCCGCAGGTAGATCGTGCCATCCACCATCGCCGGCGTCGCAATGACCGTGCCCTCGACCTTGTTCCGGGCAAGCTCTTCAAAAACCGGCCCGGCGCGCACCACCGTGGTCCGCCCATCCTGGGCGAAGTAGTACACGCGCCCCTCCGCCGCCAGCGGTGAGGCGAGGTGGCCCCCGCCCAACCGTTCCTGCCAGCGGATCTCGCCCGTGCGTGCGTCGGCACAGGTCGCCATGCCCTCGTCCGAAACCCAATAGACCTCGTCCCCCACTGCGACCGGCGACGACATGATCGGCACCTGCCGGAGGGTCTTCCACGCCACCCTGGACGTCGTGACATCCCCCTCCCCATCCACGCCGATGGCGAAGAGTTGCGCCTTGAAACAGCCCGTGCCGAACAGCACCAAGCCATGCGCGAAGACGGGACCTGTACCGATTGAGAAGCCATCGCCGTGCCGCGCCCGCCACAACTCACGGCCGGTGACCGGATCGTACGACACCACCCAGTGCGCGGCGGGTGAAACGAGCTGCGAACGACCCGCGGCCTCGAGGAGCAACGGCGTGGCGAAAGACTTCTTCAAGTTCGGACTGCCCGTGTTGATGGGGGGCCGCTCGACGCGCCACACCGCCTCCCCCGTGGCCTTGTCCACCGCCGTGACGAACTGGGCGTCCCGTCCGTCGCGCGCCAGGATGAGCAGGCGCTCGTAAAGCACCGGCGAACTGCCCGGCCCCACCTGATGATCCAGCGGCACGCGCGTCTTCCACAGCACCTCACCGGTCGCATCGTCGAGGCACGCCGTGCCGAACGTGCCGAAGTCGCAGTAAAGCCGGCCCGCCTCGACGGCCGGCGTCGGCGTGGCCCAACTGTTCAGCCAGTGCACCGGGTCCGGCTGGGCCACGTCGAAAAGCACCGTCTCCCAGAGCACGCGGCCGGTCGCCGCCTCCAGCGCCAGGACCCGAAGACTGACATCCTCGGCCGTCTGCATGTCGTCGGGACCAATGCGCGTGCGCTGGACCCCCTGCTCGACGGCACTCGTGAGCCAAACCCGCTCGCCCAACACCACCGGGGACGAACGCCCCCGCCCGGGAAGCGATACCTTCCAGGCCAGGTTGCTCGATTCCGCCCAGACCATCGGCACGCCCTGCGCCGCGGACGTGCCGTCGCCACGCGGACCGCGGAACTGGGGCCAGACGGTCTCCCCCGCCCAGCCACCGAACGGCAACACCACGACCGTGCAGAAGAACAACCAGTGTTTCACGCGCCACTCATACCCATCGCCCTCCCGCTCGGCAACCCGCGAACGACACCCGCGAAGCCCAATTTCGCGCTTCCCTCCCCCCTCGTTGTGCTGGTACGCAACGACGGCGACCGTTAGCGTTGAGCCCATGCCAGCGACGCCCTTCGTCCACGCCCACCGCGTCACGTACGCGGAATGCACGCTTGGCAATCACGTGTATCACAGCCGGTACCTCGACATCCTCGAAGCCGCCCGCGGGGAGTTCTTCCGCGCGCTGGGCCACCCGCTGCTCGCCTGGCAGGAGCGCGGCGTCCTGTTCCCGATCCTCCGCGTGACCCTCGACTACCACCGGCAGGCCCGCTACGACGACACTCTGGCCGTCGCGATCGAACCGACCCTGGCACAGGGCGCCCGGTTGAACTTCAGCCACCGGATGCACAACCGGCACGGACAGCCCATCCTCACCGCGGAAAGCCACCACGCCTGCACCGGCCTGAACGACAAACCCCGCCGTCTGCCGGCCGAACTCCTGGCGGCCCTGATCCCCCGTCTCGCACCTGCACCCGGGGCCCCCCTCCCGGACGGGATTAACCATACTGACCGCGTTCAGAAGCCGTGACCCCAACCAACCAAAGCCATGTCCTCGACCCATGACGCCAACCGCCGGGCTGCCCAAGGGCGAGCCGCGTTCACCCTGATCGAACTGCTCGTCGTCATCGCCATCATCGCGATCCTCGCCGGCATGCTGCTGCCCGCCCTGGGCAAGGCCAAGTTCAAGGCCAAGGAGATGAACTGCCTGTCCAACTTCCGGCAGTGGGCCGTGGCCGCGAACCTCTACGCCTCCGACGACCCGCGCGGGCGCTTGCCCATGTTGGGGGATTTGGGGAACAACCCCTGGGATGTCGCCTACGCCATGGTCCCCGCCATGCAGAACTACGGCCTCACCGTCCCCATGTTCTTCTGCCCGGCCCGCGCCACGGAGTTCCAAGAGGCGAAGGCCTGGTTTCAGAAGAGCCTGCGCCGGCCGCTGTCCAACAACGAAGACCTCGAGCTCTACTACCGTTCACGCTGGTCGTTCGGCTTCGCCATCATCCAGCATAGCTGGTGGGTGCCCCGTTCGGGTGTCCCCGGCTTCCGCGTGATGAGTTCCGACCGCGCCAACACCAACACCGTCGAGTCCGGCTGGCCCACGCGACTGGAGGACGTGCAGGCGACCGGCAGCCCGGTGTTGACCGACAACCTCTACCGCGACGGCTTCAGCACCAACGTCGCCACCGCCTTCGGCGGCCACCCGCGTCGGGCCGGCGATTCGACCTGGCAGATCCAGGGCACCGACGCCCAGTCCACCACGCGGGCCTATGCGGATGGCCACGCCGAACTCACCCGCCGCGGCCGCATCGTCTGGCGCTACTACGGTAACTTCACCAGCTTCTACTGAGCCCCCCGCCGCGGCTTGCCGGGCGTTACCGCAACGGGCGGACGTCCGGGCATTCGCGGTTCCAGTCGCAACTCCGCCTGCCGCAGGGGCCGGGTTTTTCCGCTTTCCTGCCTCGCCGGAGTCATTAGATTTCCAACAGGCGTCCGAAAGCCGACACGTCACCGGCCCTCTGGACGGACGGGGCGACCTTCCACACGACCCACTGGTCCCTCGTACTCGCCGCGCGGGATGGCAGCGACGCGGAGGGGCGCACGGCCTCGGATCGGCTGTGCCGCGACTACTGGCGGCCGGTTTACGCCTACATCCGGCGGGTGGGCTTCTCCCCGGTGGACGCCCAGGACCTGACCCAGGGGTTCTTTGCGCATTTCCTCGAACACAACTTCCTGCAGCGCCTGCAGCACTGCGACGGACGCTTTCGTTCCTTCCTGCTGCTGTTCGTGCGGCGGTTTCCGGCCGACGAACGGGACAAGGCCGGCGCCACCAAGGGCGGCGGCGATCTCTGCTTCATTCCCTGGGACGATTGCGCTGCGGCTGCAACTCTGCGTTCCTTCTCCCCTTCGTGGAAAGCAATGGGGTCAAACATTGACATTTGACAATCGGCCAGGACTGGGACCAACCGCCGTATCCGCCCGCGAACCGCCCTTCCCCCACGACGCCACGCCTGGTCGTGGTCCGAGCATTCCAAGATTGATCGACTTCCCTCGCCGCCCCTTCGAGCAACCTGAACCCGGCAGCAGGGTAACCAACCGCCTCCGACCTGCATGAACCAGGCGCCGACCTGTCCGATCTGCAACACCGCGTTGCCGCCCGACGCGCCACCGGGGATCTGCCCGACCTGCGCCCTGCGCGGGGCGTTGATGGTCGAGGCTGACGACAAGGTCATCGAGGATTCAGACGGAGGTTGCGAAGGCTCGGCGCGGCAGTCGGCCCCGCCAATGCAAGCCCCGGCCCTCGGCGTCACCAATCCGTCCGTGCGGCGCTTTGGCGAGTACGAGTTGCTCGAAGAAATCGCCCGCGGCGGCATGGGCATCGTCTATCGCGCCCACGCGCGGCGACCTACCTCAAGCGCATCGCCGAAGCGGTCCATTACGCGCACGAGCACGGCATCCTGCACCGCGACCTCAAGCCGTCGAACGTGCTCATCGACGAGAATGATCAACCGCAAGTGACCGATTTCGGTCTGGCCAAACGGCTCGATGGCGAATCGAGCCTGACGCTCAACGAAGCCATCCAGCAGGTCGTGACCCAGGACCCGGTCACCCCGCGCCTGCTGAACCCGGGCGTGCCGCGCGATCTCCAGACGGTTTGCCTCAAGTGCCTGGAGAAGGAGCCGGAACGCCGCTATCCCACCGCCGCCGCCCTGGCGCTCGAGCTGGGCCGCTTCCTCAATGGCGAACCCACCATCGCCCGACCGCTCGGGCCGCTCGGCCGGGCTTGGCGCTGGTGCCGGCGCAAGCCGCTGGTGGCAGGTCTCTGGGCCACCACGGTGGCGGCCGTTGCCGGTGGGCTGGTCTTGGCACTCCTCGGCCTCGCCACCGCCCGCCAGGAGGCCCGCGCCGCCCTGCGCAGCGCCCAGAAGAGTAACCGCGTCGCCGAACTCCTCCGCGAACTGATCGCCACCGCCGAACCCGCCGCCGGCAAGCGCCAGGACTTCACCGTCCGGGAGATGCTCGACACCTTCAGCGCGGACCTCGAACACCTCCTCGCCGATGACCCCGAGGTCGAGGTCTCCGTCCGCACGGCCCTGGCCTCGGCGTACCTGGAACTCTACGAAGTCGACACGGCCTGGATCCACCTCGCCCGCGCGCTGGCCCTGGTGAAGACGCATCTGTCGGCAAACGCCCTGGAAGCCGCCATCGTGTTCCAGACCGTCGGTCAGTACTACAGCCTCAACGAGCAGACTGAAGAAGCCTGGCCCTACTTCCTCAGGGCTCAGCCCATCCTGCGTCGGGAACTGACAGCCGATCATTTCCGGCTCCTGCACCTCAAGACGCAGCTCGCCATCGGCTACCGCGACGCCGGCGATTCTCCCCCCGCGTATGAACTGTTGCACGAAGCCGTCGCCCTCACCCGCCGCAAGGCCGGCGAACGCGACGCGGACGTCCATCGCGCCCATGCGCTTCGGTTCCTCGCCGGCATGTATCGCCTGGAACGTCGGTTCGACGAGGCCCGCGCTTCCATCGCCGAATGGCGGCAGGCGTTGGCGCCCCACTTTCCCGCTGCTCACCAACTCCTGCTGCTGGCCGACTTTCAGGAGGCGCTGCTCTTCCGGGGCCAGGCCCGCTCGACCAGCAACGCAGCCCTCTTCGAACAGGCGATCGCCGGTTTCAACCGGGTGCTCGACTCCCAGTTAACAGCCCTTCCGGAGGAACATGTTGACACCCTGGAAACCCGGCTCGAACTGGCCCGCACCCACTTCTACGCCGGGCACACCGACGCCGCCGTCCGGCTCATCCTCGACGCCTATGAGGCCGCGCATCGAAAGGTCGGCCCCGATCATCCCATGACTCGCAAGGTCCTGGCCGCCCTCGAACAGATCCGCGAAGCCACCGGTCGCCCGGAACTGGACACGGTGGGGCGCGACGAACCCGCGAAGTCCACACCCTGAGCGCACCGACCTTCTCCCGGCGGAGCCCGTCCCCACCTGCCCGGACCGATGCCCTGCAAGCCAAGAAGGAGAGAGAACAACCGCGCTTGGTCTGCAACTTCGCCCCGCGGATTCCCATGTAATGGAGGGAACGCGCCGCCAGCGCTCGAGCGACAGAAAGCCTGCGCAGGGGCGCAGAAGCCGCAGACAACAACTCGGCCCTTCGGACGATGAAAACGAAGATCATCTTCTCACAGGTCGCAACCGCCACCACGCTGGTGCTGCGGTTGGTCGCGTAGGCCAATGCGGCCCAACCGAGCATCGAGTTCAGCGCCTCCACGTACACGACGGGCGAGAGCGAGGGCGCCGTCGCCTTGACCATGCTTCGGTCCGGCGACTCCGGTTCACCCGTGACGGTGGATTACGCCACCACCGACGGTAACCGCCCCTTCCAGGGACCCGCCTATCGGCGTCGCGACGAACCCTTCACGGCTCATTTCGGGGCCATCAGGGATGCGCACCTCGCACCGCTAATCTGCGCTGACCAACCAACCGGTTCACGGTCAGATCGCGACAATTGACGATCAGCCCAGGACGAACGGGCAATCACCGACTCATGTCCTCGGTTCACAGCGTCACCGCTTTGAAGTAACGCTGCGGAAAGCCCGCGAGCTTCTGGAGGATGGTATCGGTGTGCCAAAGCTCGATTCCGTGCAACTGCGCCGTTGCGGCGATGAGCCGGTCCGCTGGGTCTCGATGCTCCCATTCCCACAAGGCCGCCTGGCGGGCGATCGGTTCGGTGATAGGCAGGATTTCGAAGCCCTCCAACGCGAGATCCAGCCAGGTGGTAGGCTCCGGACAAGGCAATTTGCCCGCGCGCCATTTCCGCACCACTTCCATGCTGGAGATCGGGCACAGATAACGCTGATTGCCGCTGTCCTCGAAGGCGGCTTCAACCTTCCGCGACAAAGGCAACCGGCGGACGAAGCGAAACCAGATTCCGGTGTCGGCCAGGATCCTCACCCTCAGATTTCCTCGAGCACCGGTTCGTCAATATTGACACCGCGGTATGCCGCCGGATCGTCCGGTGTCTCCACCCGCCACGGCTCGCCGCGTCCCGGCATGGGAGTCAACCGCGCCGCCGGCCGGCCATGCCGCAGGATGATCACCGTTTCCCCGGCCTCGACGCGGTCCACCAATTCGCACAACCGCTTTTTCACCTCGGCAATGGGCGCTTGCATGACCACAAGTATGACCAGTCTTGCCAACTGGTCAAGTCCGGCTCCGTTGCGGTCGTTGCTACATTGCCGCTACTGCCCGCCGTCACAATTCGGCCGTCGCGATTGTGAACCTGTTGGCCCGTCCCAAGCCGTAACGGACGGGACTCGCCATGAACGCCGATCACATCAGGAGATCAACATGGTGATGGCCGATGGCATCCAGATCCACCCGTTCAGGGGCGGGTCGGGAAACCTTCTGCCCCCCCGCTGAGGCCTGGTGTTTGCCGTCGGTGAGGGTGCCTGCAATATCCTGGAATCGGGCAGGATCGATGAGGCATTGCCGGTTGACCATGGCCATCGAGTGACGGGTTGCCAACCCGGAGAATCGCACTGCGCTGCAACTTGCGGTCCCGCTCTCCCATTGGACTATTGGAGGATAACCAACCGCCTCCAAGCTGCATGAACCAGGCGCCGACCTGTCCGACCTGCAACACCGCGTTGCCGCCCGACGCGCCACCGGGGATCTGCCCGACCTGCGCCCTGCGCGGGGCGTTGATGGTCGAGGCTGACGACAAGGTCATCGAGGATTCAGACGGAGGTTGCGAAGGCTCGGCGCGGCAGTCGGCTCCGCCAATGCAAGCCCCGGCCCTCGGCGTCACCAATCCGTCCGTGCGGCGCTTTGGCGGGTACGAGTTGCTCGAAGAAATCGCCCGCGGCGGCATGGGCATCGTCTATCGCGCCCGGCAGTTGAGCCTGGACCGGATCGTGGCCCTCACGCTGCTCCCGTTCAGCGCGCTGACGACTGCGGAGTTCATCAAACGCTTCCGGGTCGAAGCCTCCGCTGCGGCCGCTCTGAAGCATCCGAACATCGTCCCCGTGCATGAGGTCGGTGTGCACGAAGGCCAGCATTACCTGGTGATGGACTTCATCCACGGCCCGCCGTTGTCGCGGCTGGTGACCGAGGGGCCGTTGCCGCCAAAACGCGCGGCGACCTACCTCAAGCTCATTGCCGAGGCGGTCCATTACGCGCACGAACACGGCATTCTGCACCGCGATCTCCAGACGGTTTGCCTCAAGTGCCACGAAAAGGAACCCGCCCGGCGTTACGTCAGCGCGCAAGCCGTGGTCGATGAACTGGATCGCTTGCCGGGGCGTGCGCGCGTTGGCCTTTTCCCCGGATGGGACCCTTCTGGCGGTCAGCCGATGGACCGACCGAGCCGATGGCAATCTCGTTCTGCAGGAGTCCCGCAATGGCCGACACCTGGCCACGCTCAGCGGCAGCCGGACCATCCAACCGCCCACGTATGCCCTGGCCTTCACGCCCGCTGGCACGCGGCTCGTGACGGGCGGCCTCGGCACCAAGGTGCAGTTCTGGGAGGTGCCCAGCGGCCGGTTGGTGGACGAATGGGTGGGCCACTCGGCCTACATCACCAGCCTCGCCATCTCCTCCGACGGCAGGACGCTCGCGACCGGCAGCGCCAGAGGTTTGATCACGCTTTGGAGTCTGGAACAACGGGCCGAGTTGCTCACCCTCCCCGCGCACAATTGGGAGGTGGCCTCGCTGGCCTTCTCGCCCGACGGTCAGGTCCTGGCCTCCGGTGGCTGGGACGGCACCGTGCGCCTGTGGCGCGCGTTCAGTGAACACGAACTGCGCAGTTCGAACCGCGACAGTGGCCCACTGCGCGAAAAAGAACCATGAATGCGCGCGCGCAAAGGCTGCGCCCTCGTAGCAGCGGACCGACAATGGCTGAACTGATCACGGCGTGAAAACCTCCACCCGCGCCTCGAAATGCCCATCGCCCATCGCCCACCGCCGGGCCTTCACCCTGAGCGAACTGCTGGTCGTCATCGCCATCATCGCGATCCTGGCGAGCCTCCTGTTGCCGGCGCTGGGGAAAGCCAAGGCCAAGGCGCAGTCGGCCGTCTGCCAGAACCACCTCAAGCAACTCCAACTGGCCTGGCAGCTTTACACCGGCGACCACAACGATCAGATGCCGCTGAACCTCATGTTTGGTGGCGGGCCGTATGCCGACCCGTCGTCCTCCTGGTGGACGCCACCAGCGCCCCCTTCCTGGATCGCCGGCAACTTGCCGCGGCAGGTGCTGAAACCGATCTCCGGCGCGAGCGCGAGCCGGATCACGCTGAGATCGCTCTCCACCATCCAGAGCCAGTCGGCTGGATTGTTGGAATCAGTCTTCCGTGGCAAGAGGCACCCCTGGAAGGACCGTCTGAAGCAAAGTCTCTCGCCGCTTGCTTCTCTTCCAGTCGGCGCGGCGATATGGGAACCAACGTTAATGATGGCTTCCCGCGAATGTCCCAAATCGCGTGACGGAATCGCTGGGCGGCCGGCAGTTGGCGGTCCGCGCCTTCGGCTACGAGGCACAAATCCACGTCGCTGTCCGGGCGGGCCTCGCCCCGGGCGTGCGAACCGAAGAGGAACACCGCTCGCAGCGGCAGCGTCCGGTCCATGGCTTCCAGACAGCGGGCGAGTGTCGCTCGGTGTGGCGCGAGACTCGCAGGCAGGTTTTCCAAGCGCAACTTCACGCGGTCACGTTGGCAATCCATCCGGCCGAATCAAGCCGGCACCCGCCAAAGAAGTCTCCACTCCGGATGCAACGCCTTTCCCCGAGTTCCCATGTACGAGGGTGAACGCGCCGTGGGTCTCGCTCGGGCGAGGTTTCCCGGATCGCGCCGCCTACGTGACGCTCCACGTGATGAGCGGCACGGCTCATCTCCCCGACCAGGACACGCTGGTCAACGACGGCGTGCTGGCCATCTTTGCGGCCAGCCAGGACGTGGCGCCGCGTGACGGCTTTCCGGACGAGGGCGCAGTTCCGGTCGCCGTGTTCCCGTGGACGTTCGAGTCCAAGCGCGCGGAAGTGCGGGAACCTTATCCGCTGCCGCAGCGCAGAGAAGCGAAGCCCTCGCGGCTCTGGCCCTGCCGGACCTGCCCGAGTTGGACCAGGTATCGTGCCCGCCGGGCCACACCCTCAGCTTCAGTGCCTCGCTCGAAACCTACGTCCGCAGCACCGCCGGCGAACAGGGCCAACTCAGCGTCTCCGTTCACCGCACCGCCGACCACGCCGAACTCCTGCGCGTTCCTGTGTCCAGCTCTGGGAATCCTCTTCCCAGGGGTCGTCGGGTGTTGGAAGTCGCGTGCAGCCCGCGCGGGTTCCCGGTGGCGGTGGACGCAACGGAGCAATCCATTGTGATCGGTCAGCCGCCCGGCCGGCTGCTCGTGGCCACTCTGGAAGTGCCGATGACGGAAACCACCTACGAGGTCGGCTTCTCCGCCGGCATGCTCCGTCTGCATCCCGAAGGCCGCTGGCTCGCCGCCGCCGCCCGCTTTGCCACCGACGTGGTGATCCTCGACCTGGCGAATGCGTCAGAACCCGTCGCCCGACTGCCCCATCCGCTCTCCTTGTTTTCGGACCTGGACTGGAGTCCGGACGGGCGGCACTTGGCGGTGGCCTGTGGCCACGGCAACACGCCTTGCGCGGTGCAGGTCTGGGCTTGGGAAAGCGGCCAGGCCCGCGCCGAGCAACTGTTGCAGGGCCACCTGGCCCCATCGTTTGCGTGCGGTTCATGCCAGACGGCGATCTGCTTTGGACGCACAGCTATGATGGGACCACGCGACTCTGGTCGGCGTACCTCGGACGCCAACCGCTGGCCACGCCTCTGGAAGTCGCCCAAGGGGACCTGACCGCGCCCCGCCTCGCCTTCAAAGCCGTGCCGACCTGATTGGCTGCACCGGCCCCAATGCGCCCGATGGGGTGGCCATCAGCCCCGATGGCGTTTGGGTAGCCGACTGGGCAGCCACTTGCGGTGGCGGGCCTTCCAAGATTTGGTCGCTCAACCCAATCTCCCAGGTAGCGGCACGCTCGCGTCCCGGGTACGCCATGGCTGCCTTCAGTCCAGACGGCCAATGGCTTGCGCTCTCAGACCGGACGCTCGGATCGGGCATCAGCGGCGGCCGCCACGAAATCTCCCGCGTGGGATCGTCGGACCGGGTCGCCGAGGTGTCCATGGATCACGGGCCGCTCGCCGCCCACGCCTTCTCGCCCGACGGCCAACTGCTCGCCGTGCACGCCGTGCAGACAGGCCGCCAACCGAACCAGCTCGCCACCAGGGCCGAACCGCAAGACCAGATTATGAAGGCGAAGCAGACTGACGACGCACGCGAGTCCTGAATACCCAATCGCACCCGCCGCTCGACCATCCTCCTTGGCGTCGGCCTGCCGGCGTCGATTCGGACGCCGCGACCACGCCCGCCTGCTTCTTCCGCGCCCTCCAACCGTGACCGCCCTCTTGCGTCAGACTCAGGCGGAACCTGCGCCGCGTGCGAGACAGATGAATGGGGACAAACAGGATGGGGTCGGGAATGATGTTTCTGCCCCCATCCTCCTGTCCTTTTCCGCCACCTCCCACGGAGCTCCGCGATGAACCCATAACCCTCTGAGAAACGCGCGGTTTTCTCTCTCTCTGCAACCGAGGGAAGCCGCTGGCCTAGACGGGCAACCTGTAGCCAGCCATCGGCACGCAAACCAAATATCACACTGAACTCCAGCCGTGACTTGCCAGGATCGACCGGACGATCTGCCGGCGACGCTCAGGGGTAACCGTGCCCCGTCGCGTGTGCAACAAGTCTCGATCGACAGAGTAAATCAGATCACCCTTGCACAGAGTTTCCCAACTGAGTCCATCCGCCGCGTCGAGCAGCACCTCTCCGGCATTGGGAGCTCGGCCAGCGCGTTGTGAGGAACACAACAGGATCTCCACTAACGGTTTGTTTGCCACCCGATTGGGCGCGGAGACGATCACGGCCGGATGGTCCCCGTACCCTGGATCGAACGTCCAGATTTCCCAGGCGTTCACAGGTCCTCGATGGTCTTGTGCCGTCGAACTGCTTTTCGGATCGACCTGAGCGCCGTGCGGCCAGCGATGCGTTCTCGTCTCTCGGCGGCGGGATCGGGTCCGTAAATGTCGCGAAGCTGTTGCTCGGTCAAAGGCGGTGGATTGAGATAGGAGTTTTCTTCGCGTTCCATTCTGCGGAGGGCTTCCCTCACGACTTCGCTTTGATTGTTGAACCGGCCGCGTTGGATCATCCGCTCGATAAACGCCTCGTTTTCTTTGGCGAGTGCGAAGGCCATGGATCGAGGGTTTGCCAACTATTGGCCGCTGTCAATTCCCCGCGCCCAGAAACTCGGCTGCGGCTTCGCCCCGCGGATTCCCATGTAAGGAGGTGAACGCGCTCCGGGCGCGAGGCGAAAGCACGCCAGGGCCGGTGCACAGAAACGGTCAGCATCCGCAAGGTACTGGTTATGAACAAGAAACACCGCCGCTCGAGCTTCGTGTAACGTGCCGCCGACAATTCGGACGCGAACACAACACTGCCTTCCAGTCCACGCGCAGACGGCGGCCGACACCCTGACCGAACTCAGCGGCGTCCTCGCCGCACAGCGCAGCCGGACCACCGCCGCCGCGGGAGCCCGTGACCGGGCCGAATCCGCACCACCCTGACACAGACGGGACGGCTCGGTCGCGCGCCGGCCGACCGAGGGGGAGGAGACCGGATATCGGCACCTCAGGCCCCAGCACATCATCTCCCTGAGCGGCGCCCGGACTGGTGTGGTATCACCAACCGCAGCAGGTGCAGTTCGTTGTAGTCCACCGAGCCCGACAGAGCCTCGTGCACGGGGGCGAGGCGTTCGTGCCCGAGGCGGGCGAAGGCGTCGAAGACCCGCTCGCGATCGGCCGCCGAGAGCTGTGATTCGGCCTGCAGACGCTCGGGGTCCAGGTGTTCCCCGGTGTGGATGAAGCGGCCGAGATGCTGGACCACGGTCCCGCGGGTGACGCCGAAGTGCCGGGCAATCTCGTCAATCGACTGGCCGCGACGGAACCGTTCGCCGACGTCGTGGAACCGGCGGCGCACCGGCGGCCGGACGATGGATCGCAGCAACGGCGGGCCCGGTTGGGGTGCCAGGCCGTGTTCCGTACAATGGGCGCGGATGAGGTCGAGAAACGCGGTCCCGTACTTCTCGAGCTTGGCCTGGCCCACGCCGTTCACCGCGAGGAATTGCCCGGCGGTCTGCGGCAGGTGGGTGGCCATCTCGACCAGCGCACGGTCGGAGAACACGACGTACGCGGGCACGGCGGCGGCCTCGGCGAGTTGCTTGCGGAGCTGGCGTAAACGCTCGAACAGCTCCGGATCATGCCCTGCCGCCGCGCGTAAGGGGGCTCTCGGGTCCGACGTAGGTTCGACGGGCACGAGCCCACCTTCACCGCCATCGAGCGCCGCGGGCAACCGCCGCGCGACCCCCGCGGCCTCGCCCGTTTCAACCACCCCGGCTCCCGCTGCGCAGCGGTCGCACTGCCCGCAGGGTGGCGCGAGGGTTTCGCCGAAGTAGGCCAGCAACGGCACCCGGCGGCAGTCCCGGGTTTCGGCGAAGTCCAGCACCGCCTTCAACCGCGCCTGGCGTCCGGGACGCTCCGACGCGGCGCCTTCGTCGATGAAGTGCCGGTGCACCCGCACGTCGCCCCAGCCGTAAAGCAGCAGGCAGTCGGCGGGCAGACCGTCGCGTCCGGCACGCCCGATTTCCTGGTAGTAGCTCTCGAGGTCCTTGGGCAGGTGGGCGTGGAGGACGAACCGGACATTCGACCGGTTGATGCCCATGCCGAAGGCGACGGTGGCCACCATCAGCGGGGCGTCGTCGTGGATGAAGCGCTGCTGGTTCTGACATCGCACATGGTCGGGGAGCCCTGCGTGGTAGGGAAGCGCCGGCCAGCCGTTGAGATCGAGGGCCGCGGTGAGTTCGTCGCATTGCTTGCGCGTGCCGCAGTAGATGATGCCCGGCTGGCCGCGGCGCGGCTCGAGAAAGACCAGGATCTGGGCCAGCACATCGCGGCGGGGTTGGGCCGCCAGGTACAGGTTGGGCCGGTTGAAGCTGGCAACAAGCTCCACCGGCAGATCCAGCACCCGCCGGATGTCGGCGCGCACCCGCGTGGTCGCGGTGGCGGTGAGGGCCAGACAGACCGTAGCGGGGAATCGGCGCCGCACGTCCTGCAGTTGGCGGTATTCGGGGCGAAAATCGTGGCCCCACTCGGACACGCAGTGAGCCTCGTCCACGGCCAGGCAAACGAGGCGGCTGTCCGCGAGCAGGAGGAGCGTCTCCGGGCGCAACAGGGTTTCCGGGGCGAGGTAGAGGATGCGCAACTCGCCCCGCCGTGCCCGGCTGGTGATGGCGGTGTATTCCGGCAGGGGCACCATGTGGTTGAGGGCGGCGGCGGGCACGCCGAGCTCGTCAAGCTGGCGCACCTGGTCCTGCATCAGCGACACGAGCGGCGAGACCACGACCGTGAGGCCGTCAAAGAGCAGGGCCGGCAGTTGATAGCAGAGCGACTTGCCCCCGCCCGTGGGCATGACCACCAGGGTGTCACGATGTTCGAGCACACGCGCGACCACCTCCGCCTGGACGGGCAGGAAGTCGGAGAAGCCGAAGGTGAGTTTCAGGAGCTGGCGGGCCTGCCGGAGAAGGTCGGCGGCGGGTGAAGGACTCTCCGCCGGACCGGAAGCAAGGGCAGGACCCGCCGGCGTCCCTTCCAGGAACCAGCCGGACAACTGGACGAAACACCGCAGTTCCACCTCGGGGGTTTCCGGCGGCCGCCACCAGTGGGCGAGCGAGACCCGCAGCAGCGTGCCGGCGGGGATCGTCCGCAGGGGTTCCTGAAAGCCCACGAAGGTGAGGGTACGCCCGCCGTCAGGCGTCGGGTAACGGTAGCGCAGGCGCTTGCCGGCCGTGTCCAGTTCGAGGGCTTGGTCGGGACACCAGAACATGGTGCTGCGATGGGGCAGTCCGGCGCGCTGGACAATGCAGAGCGCGCCCGCCGCGGTGGCCTGAACCAGCCCATCGAACAGCAGCTCCGGCCCCCCGCTGACCGGCGGCATCAAGCGGCGAATGCTCTCGACCACCTTGTCCGAGCACCGCAGCCGCCGGGCCCGCCGCACCAGGATGTTCTCGACATGCGGTGGGATCACCTGCGGATCCGGCGCCTCCTCGATTTCCCACACCTCGCCCACTTCGTACTCGAGCCCGGCGCGTTCGCTTTTTGCCGCGTCGGGAGCGATCAACCGCACGCTCCGTCCGTCCTCCGCGATTCCGCCCACGCAGGCACCGGCCCCGCGGCGGGTCTTGGCCACGATCAGGACCTTCACGGGCCGGGGGGACGCAGATGGACGGGCGGCTGGCCGAGGTCCTGCCCCAGCCGCTCGGCCACCAGCGATCGATGACAGGCGCCCGGTTCACGTTCGACACAGAACAGCGCCACGGTCTTCGCCTCGCCGCCCAGTTGCACGAGGAACCGGCGGCTGTCGAACGCGTCCAGGCAAGCCTCGCGGTAACCGGCGACGAACGCCTCGCTCAGCACGGTGCGCTGGCGCTTGCTCGTGCCTGTGGCCGCGTCCGCCGCGTACTGGCGCTGCCGCAGCGCGGGGCTGGGCGCCAGTTCCCGCATGTGCCGGTACCGGATGCCCAACGCGGCGAGGCGCCGTTGGAGTCGGGCGCTGTTGGCAAAGGCATACTCCGATCCGCGCACCCCGCGTCGCCAGCGGAGGTCGCAGAAGGTGTCCACACCCGCGGCGGTCAGGGCCGCAAAGAACCCTTCCTCGGTGAAACCGTAAACGCCAAGGGTCACGATGTTCATGATCGTCTTCGCCGCAGTCAGGAGATTACGGACGCTCGCTTTCGCTCTCCACCTCGCGCGGCCCGTAGCGCTTGCGCGAGCTGAAGGAAGCCGGCCCGAACAAGTCCATCTGCCCCTGGGTGAGCCGGTCAATCACCTGCTGCTGGGTGCGAGGCGCGCCGTCCTCGTCCAGATGGCAGACGGGCAGACCCGCGGCGGCCAGGGCCTCGCCGATGAGCTTGCTGCGGTGACACTCCTCCGGACGGCCCTCGCTGCACATCAAGACCACCCGACGCCCCTGCGCGACCGCCTTCTGCAGACGGCTCAGGCCCACCTGGAAGAACGGTTGCCGGCGCACCTTGTCGTAGTCCACCTTGCCATCGGTGTAGCAGGCAGGTTCCTTGGGCTGCCCGCCCAGCGTGTCGCCCATGAACACGTAACGGATGCCGGCGCGCTGAAGGTGATGCTCGAGCAGGTCCTTCGAAAAATCCGGTTTGAACTTCGAGTAGGGTGCCGACCGAACATCGATGAGGAACTCGATCTGGTTGGCGCGAAGGAGCGCCAGGAAGTCCCCCAGCGACCGCGCCCCGTAGCCAATGGTGAACAGCCGCTGACCTTCGCCTGCCCCGGATCGAACTCCGGCTTCCGGTGGGCTGGAGCTCATGGCTCAAGAACCCGGATGCCGGCCGCGGTACTCGTCCATCAACCGCAGGATGCCTTCGCGGATCGCCAGCAACTCCGCGCGCGCCTCGGCGACCACCGGTTCCGGCAGGAGGCCCTTGGGCGCGGCTGCCTCCAGGCCCGCCTGGGACCGGTGCAGGTGATCCAGGGCGCGCTTGAGATAGGCGACCGTGAACGGCGGGTCCGGCAAGGCCACGCCCTGGGCGATGCTGCCGAGCGCGCCGGCCAGTTTGGCAGCGGTGGTCTGGAACTCGAGGATGCACTGCCCCAGGTCCGGGTCGCGACGACGGTCCGGTCCGAGCGCGTCCGCCGCCCGCCACAGCTTCAGGGCGCTCTCGAAGCACCGGTGCTGCAGCGGATGCGCCACGTCGCCGCGGTCCGTCCGGATCCAGTCGATCCCCTCGCGGTGCGGGTCCGGTTCCGGCGGGGGGGTACGGGCCGCCTCCTCACAGAGGGCATTGAGTTCCTCGACGGACATCCGCTCCTGCTCGTCGTCGCCGTCGGGGTCCGCCGGTTGGTCCCAGCCCATCGCGGCGGCGATCTTCGCTTCGGCGTCCTCGGTGTCGCCGTACTTGTCGAGCAGTTCCCCGTACTTCTCCGTGCTCGCGTCGCAGGTCTTCATGAACCGTTCGTAGTCGTGCTCGTTCCACGCGACGTCCGGGGGTTTCTGGCGGGATTCCTGCGCCTCGATGGCGGCGGTGAGTTGGTCCAGGAATCCCTGCATGCCGGCGGCCGCCTGGCGGGCGCGCTCCGCCTCCTCCTCGGGCGTCAACCGCCACTCCGGCGCGGAGATGGTCAGTTCGTAATCCGCGCTCTCGATGACCACGCGCCCGTTGGCCTGGCTAAACCACTCGAGGTACAGGCTGTTCGCCCACCGGGACGGGGGGCGCCCCTTGTCCTTGGGCCAGTTGAGGAACTCCTCCATCGGCACTGTGGGTACCCGCACCTTCCGGGACGCCGTCAGATCGCCAATCGTGCCGTGCTGCTGCGGGTACAGCTCCTTGAGATCCCGGGGGTTCTGCTGCGGTCGCGGATTGACGAAGGTCAGGAGGCAACCCGCCAGATCCGGATGCGCGTCGCCGGCCAGCACCAGTTCGAGCGGTGCCGCGCCGCCCGCCAGCCAGATCCGCCCCCGCACGGTGCCTTTGACACGGTTGTCGATCTCGCCCCGCGCCACGCTGTCATGAATCCGGAACGCCATGGGCGCAGATTAGCACGACGCCCCGGCGACCGGCAAAACCGATTCCCGGCAAGGCGTGGCAAAACCCGGGAAGCCCGCCGACCGGCGGGGGGGGACGGCTCATAACCGGATAGGAACGCGCCTTACGGTGAGCGGACGCGGTGGTAATGTGCCGACTCCCGCCGGTTCAGGGAACGTCCGGCGCGGGCGCGAAGACCGCCTTCGTCGCAGCGCCGAGGTGCGCGGCCGCCCGCTGCGCGAAGCGCTCGAACTCGGGCCCGCCGCCCCCGGCGCGCCACGCCTCCAGAACCTCCGCCAGGCCGGCAGCCAGCGCGGGACGGAAGTCGGCACGCGTGGGCTGGACCGTCTCCGCCGTCTCCAGCAGCAACATCGCGGCGTCGGCGAAGCGGCGTTGCGGCAGGAGCACGTCTTGGATCAGCCGCCTCCGGCTCGCGAGCGCGGCGGGGTGGTCCGGCGAGATGGTCCGGGCCCGCGTGGCGACGACGTGCCGCAGCATCTGCTCGGCCTCGGCGTACTGCCGCTGCTGCGCCCGCGTCTGCGCCATGAGCTCGAGGCCCCACATCGCCCCGGCGCTGAACTCGCCCTCCTCGGCCACGGTCAGCCGGTGCGCCTGCGCGAAGAGGTCGTGGGCCGCGTCCAGGTTTCCCGCGTCCCGACGGAGTTCCCCGAGTTGGTTCAGGGTCTGCCGAGCCACGTAGTGGTCCGCCGCCACGAAGCGGGTCGTACGTTCCAGATGGTGCTGCAGCAAGGGCTCCGCCTCCGCCGGCGGCAGCCGCCGGGCCTGGACGGATGCGAGCTTGGCGGCGGCGGAGACGGCGGCGCGATGCGTGTCTCCGAGCCGGCGCGCGAAGATGTCGGCCGCCTCCCGATACAGCGGCTCCGCCTGTGCCAGGCGGCCTTGGTGCACCCGCAGCTCCGCCAACTGCGACAGGAACTCCGCCAGCGGCTCGTCCGGCGCGCCGCCGTGGCGGCGCTGCAGCTCCACGGCGCGGATGAGGTTGCTCTCGGCGGCGGCGTATTCCCACAGCCCCGCATAGGTTTTCCCGAAGACGAACCGCACCGAGGCTTCGGCCAGCGGCTGCCGGGAGAGCCGGTAGTCAATCCGCCCGGCCGCGGACTCGAAGGCCTCGCGCAGGGAGACGCCCGCGTTGGTGTGGCTCCACGGGGTGAGGCGTTTGAGCAGCTCGCGCCAGAGGAAGTCCGAGACGTTGCGCGCCGTGGCGGCCTGCTCCCGCGCGCGGACTTCCGCCCGGTGCGCGCGGACCGCCAGGCCGGTGCTCACGCCGGTGGCGACCAGCAGCAGCGCGGCCATCGCCAGGGCGGTGACGACCGTCTTGCGGTTCCGCCGGTACAGCTTGGCGAGCTGGTACCGAAGCGTGGGCGCCCTGGCCGTGACCGGCTCATGATGGAGGAAACGTTGCAGATCGGCCGCCAAACCGCTGACGGTGGCGTAGCGGCGGTCCGGATCCTTGGCCAGCGCCTTGAGAACGATCCAGTCCAGATCGGAAGGGAGCCGGGCGTGGCTCTTGATTCGTGATTCGTGATTCGTGATTCGTGATTCGTGATTCGTGATTCGTGATTCGTGATCCGTGGTCCGTGGTCCGTGGTCTGTGGTCCGTGGTCTGTGGCGGCCGGGGGGCGGGGGAGCGGCAGCGGCGGCGAGCGATTTCCGCAGACGGGTGCTGGGGCGGACAGGTTCCTGTTCCCGGATGATCCGGCGCATCTCGTCGAGGCCGACACTCAGGAGTTCCTTGCTGTCGAACGGTGGGCTGCCGGTCAGCAGTTCGTAGAGAAGCACGCCCAGGCTGTAGATGTCGCTGCGCGTGTCCACGTCCCGACCGCTCAGAGCGGCCTGCTCGGGGCTCATGTAGGCCGGCGTGCCGAGGAGTTGCGGGAACTGGGTGAAGACGGTCAGGGCAGTCAGCGGCTGCTCGATGGCCTTGGCGATTCCAAAGTCAATCACCTTGGGCACCGGTTGGTCACCAGGCAGCGTGACGAGGATGTTCGACGGTTTCAGATCGCGGTGAATGACGCCCTTTTGATGCGCGTGCTGCACGGCGCCGCAGACGGCGAGGAAGAGGTGAAGGCGTGCCTCGAGATCGAGCGGGCGTTCGTCGCAGAAGCGGGTGATGGGCAGGCCGTTGACCAGTTCCATCACGAAGTAGGGCCGGCCAGCGGGGGTAGTGCCCGCGTCGAAGACCTGGGCAATGTTCGGGTGATTCATCAACGCCAGGGCTTGGCGTTCGGCCTCGAATCGCCCGATCACCTGCTTGCTGTCCATCCCCGACTTGATGAGCTTGAGGGCGACGCGGCGGCGGACCGGTTCAAGCTGTTCGGCCAGGAAGACGATCCCGAAGCCGCCTTCGCCGATCGGCTCGAGCAGTTGGTAGCGACCGATCACGCTGCCGGGACCTTCGGCAACGGGAGCGTCGGCAGGGAGGGTGTTGGCCGGCAGGCCTGGCCACGGCGGCAGGAACTGGGGTGAGGCTGCGTCGGCCTGCAGCAGCGCCTGGATTCTCTCCAGCCGGGCGGGGTCCCCGGCGCACGCCTGGCGGAGGAAGGCCGCCTGTTCATCGGCCGAGGCATAGTCCAGGGCCTGTTCGAAGAGGGCCTTCTCGCGGTTGGGCTCGGTCATGGTCTGGATTCAGATTAGTAATCAGCGGCGCCGGTTGGCAAGCTGCGCCACGGCGGACTTCCAGCCCGCGCTCCGGTGCCGCCCATCGGCAACCGGTGATGCCCCAGACTGGCCGCCGGCGATCCCTGACCTCCGGACCCGAGATGGAGTCCGTTCAACGGTGCGAAATCACGAGGCGAAGGTACACGCTGCCGGCCCGGGCCCGGAGGGCGTTGCCGGCTCGCCAGGAGACCTTCTCGCTCAGGCCCGAAGGCTCGAGCTGCACGATCGGCGCGCCCCATTCGGCGCCCAGGCGTTCCCAGTCGCGGAGGTTCTCCGAGACCGAAACTGCGTAGTCCAATCGGTTTTCCGACGCCAACCGCCGGTAGGAGTACTCGATTCCGTCGGGCTGAGGGTCGGCGTTCCGAATGACCTCGAGTTTCGGTTGAGCGAACCACAGCGCGGCGGCGGCGCGGTCCGGGTGTTCGAACACCTCGACCTCGACCAGACGGAGGGGGGCGCCGGCACTCTGAACCCGCACATGGCGGGCCAAGCGGGGGGGGATGCGGTGGCGGTCACCCGCCAGGGTGGCCGGCTCCGGAGGTTGGGTGGCGTCCACGGCGAGGGTCCACGCGAGGCGATCGAGCGAGGTGTGGATCCTGTAGGGATAGGCGTTCGTGCCATCCCAGGCGGTGAGGACGTGGAGGTACCCGACGCTTTGGAGGGACTCCAGATCCACCTCCCACCAGTCCTCCGGCCCGGCAGCGGCCCACACCGTGGCACCGGTCTTGTGGCCGTCGTTGGGCCGGCTCCGGCCCGTGCCGCTGGAATGGCGGGTGGGCCGGCCCCGGGCCAGTTCGCGGTCCCCGTGGCGTTGGACCAGGGCCATGAGGTCGGCGGCCACGCGCCCGATGTCATTGCCGGTGGAGGGTTTGCCGTTGGCCATGACCATCACGCCGACGTTTTCCTGGGGCTGGAGCTGGAGGTGGCTGAAGGCGCCCGCCGTAGCCCCGCCTTTGGAAATCGTCAGCGGCGGGGCGAGGCTGAGATCCCAGCCGAGACCCATCCGCTGGCGGGAATCGCTCTGCAGCTTGGACCGGAAAGGGCGCTGGGAGAACTCGATGGCCTGCCTGAGCCGGGGCGGGGTCCCTTGGTTGAGCAGACAGGCTTGCAGGAAAGGTTCCAGGTCCAGGAGGTTGGCATTGACGCCATTGCCGACCTTGTCCTTGGGATCCTCCCTGTCGCCGTAGCTGCTGGTCAGCAAGGCGCGGAACGTGGGGGTCATGGTCCCCAGCGTCTGGAGATAGCGCAATCCTAACGGATCCCGGAACACCTCCTGAAACAACGGGTTGTAGCCGCCGCGCTGACCGGCCTGGGCCACAGCGAACGCCAGGGTGAGGTAGCCCTTGTTGGAGTAATGGTAGAGGTAGGGATCGCCGGTGTTCGGCGGTGTGGGGGACCAGCGGATCCAGTCCCTCACCAGGTTGGGCAGCGGGGGCAGGTCGAAATAGACCTGCTCGGCGGGATTGCCGGGCGCCCCGTCCGTCATTCCCGAGGTGTGGGTCGCCAGGTCCAGGAGGGTGACCTGTCGGATGGCGCCTCCCGCGCGGCCGATTTCGGCTGGCAGATAGTGGACCACGGGATCCTCGAGGCCGACGGCACCCTCCTGGACCAGGTGGGCGAGCATGATGCCGGTGAAGATCTTGGTGACGGAACCGACCGGGAACAGCGTTTCCGTGGTCACGGGGGCCTGGGTGTCGCGGTTACGGACCCCGGCGGTGAAGGGGTAATAGTGGCCGTGATAGGCCACGCCGGCAGCGACGCCGGCGATGTGGTTCGCCAGGATGTAGTCATCGAGATGCTGCTGGACCAGCGCGTGGAAGGGTTGTGGCGAGGGAGGCTCAGCAGCCTGGACACGTTCGCCCACGAGGGTCACAGCGGCCGCCAGGGACCCGAGGAGCCGGCCGCCGAGGTCTCGCCCCGCCGGCCAGGCAGGTTCATGGGGAGCGATGGTCGCCTTCGTCTTCGAAAATGTAGTTGCTCGCCACATGAGTCGTGAGTCTGGGTGTGTCATCCCATCATGCGACGTCTTGGCGGCACTTGGGCCAAGTGCGGCCTTTCCTTGGGGGGATTTCGACTCCTGATCTCCCTCCCAGTCACGAGCAAGTCCGGGGCCTCCGCGCGGCCATCGAGTGGGAGGTCGGGCAGAAATCTGAGGGAGGTTGGCCCAACCCGTCCCGGGAAATCGCGTGATGTGAGAAAGCGTGCAATGCCTATCGTGAAAACCCGGCATGTCTTCCTGATTGGATCTGGCTCGACCAGCCACCGGACCTCCTGGAGCGCCCACCGGGCTGGCAGAGTGATCCGGCTACTGAGCCTGATGGGAGCGAGCCTCGCGGCGGCGGCAGCCGGCCTGCCTGAACCGCCGGTGGTCCTTTACGGCGTCGTCACGGATGACTTCGGTCGGCGGCAGTCCGAGGGACGGGTCAGCCTGCGGTTTGAGTCAGCGTCGGCCGGCGTCAGCTCGCCGGTCTTGCTGACCGTGGCCTTGACCAACGTGGGGGGGCCCTATTCCTACGTCGGTCTTGTGCCCGCCGAGACTCCCGTGCCCGGCCGCAGCCGGACGGGAGGCCGGCTGGCACTGACCCAGACGGCGGAGACCTGGCAACTGGTGAATGCCCAGCTCGGCGATACGGCGCTGAACAATTTGTCGGCGAACCGCGGCAATCTCGAGGTCAGCATCGCCACCCGCGGCGCATTGGTGCGGCTCGATTTGAGCCGCGGCGAGGACACGGACGGAAACGGGCTCGTGGATGCGTGGGAGCGGCACTACTTCGGCCAATTGGGCAATGATCCCAACGGAAATCCAAGCGGCGACGGCATCTCCAATCTGGCCAAGATGTATGCGGGCCTGGATCCCACGGGGGCGGTGGGCGTGGCGCCCCAGTTTACGGTGGTCCAAAGGCTCGCGGATGGAGCATTCCAGGTGGAATGGTCCACCGAGGCGGGCCGCAGTTATGCGCTCGAACGGGCGGTTCAAGTGCAGGGCCCGTACGTGCGGCTCGGAGCGCCCATCGCCGCCGCACCGCCGGCGAACCGCTATGTTGACCTCGAGGCGACGGAATATCCGCACGCGTTCTACCGGGTGATGGTCTTGCCTTGAACCCGCCGCGTTCTCTCCTATGCCAACCTTGTCTCCTGCCGGCCGCTCCTGGCCATTTCGTCTGCTCGGGTTGCTCTGCTTCCTGGTCTGGCAGTCCCAGATCCACGCGCAGTGGCGCACCCAGGAACTCGAGTTGAAGCCCGGATGGAACGCCGTCTTTCTGGAGGTGGATCCCGAACCGTCGGACTGTGCGCGGGCGTTGGCCGGCGTACCGGTCGAAAGCGTGTGGCTCTTCCGTGGGCGCGGGGGGGCGCCCCAATTCGTGTCTGACCCGCGACACCTCACACCGGCATCCCCCGACTGGCTCGTCTACCTTCCCAGCTCCGCCCCGGACGGAATCGGCGTCGCCAGCACGCTCTTCTCCTTGCCCGGTGGACGGCCGTATCTCATCAAGCTGGGAGGGAGCCGGAGCGTGACGTGGAGAGTAGCCGGCCAACCCCGGGTGCGCCCGCAGCGCTGGATCGGGCAGGCCTTCAACTTCGTCGGCTTCCACCTTGACCCTGCGACCCGCGTCAGCGTGCAGGACTTCTTCCTGCCGTCTGCTGCCTTGCGCGGACAAGCCGCCTACGAACTGGTTCCCACCGGCGAATGGCGGCTCATCTCGAACCGCACCGACACAGCGCTGACCCCGGGCAAAGCGTATTGGGTCTATGCGGCAACGCCGACGGAATACTCGGGTCCTCTGGCGATCGCGCCGGATCAGCCGGGAGTCATCGCTTTCGGCCCCCTGGGTCGTTCGGCCCATCTGCGCGTGGCGAACCTGGGGAATCAGCCGCGGGAGCTGACGCTGCGGCTGCAGCCTTCTGAGGTCCCGCCAGCGGGCGACTTCCCCGGCAGCGCTGGTCCGCTGGTCTTGGGCGTTCGGACCAACGGCGCCAGCGGTTTCATCCCTTGGACTGCGCCGCTGGCGGTGCCCCTGGGTCCAGGCCAGGTCAACGAGCTCCGCTTCGAACTGCGGCGGCACGAGATGGCACCCTACGCCGCCCGCCCGGCAGCGGTGCCGCCGCGCTACCAAGGACTGTTGGAGGTCAGCGACGGCGCGGGGATGCGGGTGATCCTCCCGCTCAGCGCCGAACCCCCCGCACCGCCCGCCCACGCCGTGAGCCTGGCGAGGCAGCGGAGACCGGCCGATGGCGGGGAGCCGCCTCTGTCCTTCCGGGCGGGCCTTTGGGCAGGATTCGTCGCTGTCGATCGGGTCAGTGATCCCCGCCATCTCACCGATGCTCATCTGCCGCGTCCCGCTGGCAGCGAATTCCAGTTTCGGGTGCTGCTGCACGTGGACGCCGCGGGGGTCATCCATCTCCTGCGCGAAGCGTTCATCCTCTTCAAGCCCGGGGTGCCAGCCAGCCCCACCAACGAACGCACGGTCCCCGGTGAGTACGTCATCGCCACGGACGACTCCCTGCTGGATGTGCGCGATGCCACGGGACAACCCCTCTACATCGGCTCAACGCTGCGCGACGGGGTTCGAGTGGGACGGCGCCTGAGCTCAGCCAATTTCTCCTTCCCCGCACCCCTCCCGCTGGAGGGCCTGTTCGGTGTGCCAGGGGAGGAGGTGAGCGGGGAGTTCACCCTCGCGTTCAACGACCCGCTCCATCCCTTTCGACACCTGTACCATCCCGATCACGACAACCGCGACCGCGAGTTTCAACCCTACACGGCAAGCAACGAGGAGTTGTGGGACCTGACGCGGCGATTCGCCTTCCGATTCACGACGGAGGATCCTGATCCGAACGTCCCACCGCAGGCGGGCTTCGGTTCCGAGATTCTCGCCGGTGACTATGAGGAGAGCGTCCAGGGGCTCCACAAGGAGACCATCCACCTGGCGGGAACCTTCCGGATCCAACGGGTGCTCCATGTGAACCGACTCAACGACGGTCGCTGATCCCCATCACGCTTCCTATGGATAACGCCGCACCTTCTCTCCATACCTGCTGCCCGCGCCTGCCCAGTTGGCTGGCCGCAATCGGCATCGCGCTCGGCACGGTCTCCGGCTTGGGTCAGGCTCCCCGTCCGATCACGACCTTGTACGGGACGGGTCACGACAGTTCAGGAGACTTCTCAAACACCGGCAGCCTGCGAGGCGACTTCCACTACGCGATCACCCCCGCCGGTTCCGTGGAGCGTCGCGCCGTGACGCTCCACGCCGCGGCGCCGAACCGCTGGCCCACGATCCCCTCGGCCTGGGCCGCCGCCGCTTCGCCGAGCGCTTGGATCTCCGTGAACGACCAGCGATTCGGCCAGGAAAGTCCGGGTGAGTATGTGTTCCTTACCCGATTCAGCCTGAGCGGAATGGATCCCGCCACGGCCCGAGTCACGGGGCGCTACCTGGTGGACAACCGCCTGCTCGCTATCCGGCTCAACGGACGCGATACCCCGGTCCCGCCGGGGGGCGGCTTCACCCAATGGTCCCACTTCGAGATCACCGCGGATGCGGCCTCCTTCCGGGCCGGCCTCAATCGTCTCGAGTTCGTCGTCAGAACAGGCTCCGTGCCCAACCCAGCATGGGACTACGGGTCAGGATCCTCGAGGCCACAGCCATGCCTTCCTCGAACACCCCACCCCCGCTAGCGTTCTGGGACTTCGATACCGACGCGGGCGACGGTGGCGTCGGCTCCCCCAGGCTCATTCCCCACACGGCCGCGCATGAGTTCTCCACGGACACGCCGAGTGGGCAGGGGCGCTCCCTGCGGGTGGCGCCGACGTATCCGGATCCCTCCCAGCCTGGCGGGCTCCTGCCCGCGAGGTTGGCCTCCTTCGCCGATCCCGACGGACAACTGGCCCTGGTGGGTGACGCGACTCTGGCGGCCTGGGCGAAACCCCTCGTGTCCACCGATCGGTGGAGCGGTGGGGAGGCCCTGCTGCGCTACGGAGCGGAAGGCGCCGGGGGTTACCTGCTGTATCTGGATCCGACGCGCCGACTGGCGTTCAAGGCCTACGACGTCGCCCATACCTTCCCGAGGGTGGTTTCGGATGTGGCCTTTCCCGACGACGGCCGGTGGCACCACGTCGCCGCGGTGCACGAGCACGGTCGGGGCGTGACCTTCTACCTGGATGGGATCGCCCGCGACTTCAAGCCCTATGCCGGAGGCTTCAAGCTCGCCCTGGACCGGAAGCTGCAACTGGGAGAGGAAGCGTACAACTCCGGCGACCCCAATCCCTTCGATGGGCTGCTGGACGACGTCCTGATCAGCCCGGCAGCCCTGGCTCCCGCGGACTTCTCGAGGCAGAAACCCGACGCCATCGAGTTCCCGGCCGAGGGCGCCGGGAGGACCGGTCTGGTGCTCTCGGGTGGCCCGGGAAGCCCCATCGGCGGCCAGACTGTGCGCGGGGTGGGCGACGTCAACGGGGACGGTTACGAGGACGTCCTCATCGGCGCCTTTGCGGACGCCCAAGCCTACCTGGTGTTCGGGCGGTCGGACATCGTACCGGAGGGACTGGATCTCGGGGCGTTGGACGGCGACAACGGGGTTCGCCTGAAGGCGCCCGCCGGGAGCGAGCTCAGCAACTGCGTGAGCGCCGGTGACTTCAACCGCGATGGGCTTGGCGATCTCCTGCTCTCCACCTATGGCGGCTTCTACCTCCTGTTCGGGCGCAGTGCCGGGCAATGGCGCACCATCGCACCTTCCGGGACGTACGATCTGGCCAATCTGGCGTCCAGCGCGGACAGCACCCCGGCCGACGTGCGCTTCCGGGACGACCAATTCCATGGCAACCACAACGCGCTGGCGGCGGTCGGGGATATGGATGGCGATGGCTACGACGACTTCGCGGTGGTGGCCGGGGATCGCGTTTTCCTGGTCTTCGGCGGGGCCGACTGGCCTTCGGGCGGCTCGCCACGGCTCGAGGATTTCTCCCGTGCCAAGCTGCTGTTCAGACACCAGACGGGGTTTTCGATCGGCGGTCTGGCAGCGGGGGCGGGCGATGTCAACGGCGACGGCCGGGCCGACCTCTTGATCGGCGATCCGGGCGTCCATCGAGTGTGGCTCCTCCTTGGCCAGGACCGGGTCAACGGCAACATCTCCGGCGCGCCGTTCGACGAAGTAACTGCGGTGCAGCAAGACCAGACGACCGGTCGAAGGCGGGGCTACGTGTTTACCCATAGCGACCCGACGGCCACCGGATTTGGCGACCGAATCGAAGGTATCGGCGACGTCAATGGGGATGGGTTCGATGACTTCCTGATCGGCGTTCCCGGACCCGAACCGGGCGCCCAGGTCCGGAACCCTGGTCGCGTCCACCTCGTCTTCGGGAGGCGATCCTGGGGGGGAGCGGTGGATCTGGCAACTCCGGGCGATTCGCTCGTCTTCACCAACACGGCGCTGACCCAACCCGGGCTGCCCATCGCACCGGCCGGGGACGAGAACGGCGATGGGCTGGCGGATCTGCTCTTTGGTTCGGGCGGGGGTTACGGGTTCCTGCGATGGGGCGATTCCGCTTGGCAAGGCGGGCGCGCGGTCGTCCTGCCGGGCCAGTCCCCGTCGGCTGAGGGCTACGCCTTGGCGCGGCAGGGAGCCCACGCCGCCGGACCTCTGAGCCTGTGGACGGCGGGCGACTTCAACGGCGACGGGATCTCGGATCTTGTGTTGGGCGAGGCGGAGGCGAGGCGCTGGGCTCGGGAGGGGGAGGTGGGCCAGGGCGCGGCCTATGTGTGGTACGGGAAGGGGGGGGCGCCTACTGCCACCGCGAGGATCCACACCGTTCCTCGCGCCAGCCAGTCGACCCCCGTCGCCGCGATCGTCCCGCTCCGCGGCGTGGGAAAGCCGCCCGGCGCCGCCCTGCCACTCGGCAGCACGCGCGCGGCGATCGGTTTTCAAGGCGGTTCTGCCGGAGGCCAGGCCAGCCTGGAGATCGTCACCCTACGCCGCTACGCCCCGCCTCCACCGACGACGCTCTCGGGGGCGGTGAAGGTCGGCAAAGTTCACTGGTGGATTCACACCGAGGATCGCCGTGGTTTCAACGGTTCCGAACTCGTGCTCGCGTACGTCCGGTCCGAGTTGGAGGAATTGGATCTCTCCAAGGCGGACGTGTGGCACACGCCCGACCGCGAGCCCACAGAGGATTCTCACTGGTCCCCCATGGGAGCCAAGCACGACGCGTCGCGCCGCCGATTCACGGTGCGGCGAGGTCACACGCCAGCGGCTGCACACGCGCAGTTCAACGGCTGTTATGCCATCTTCTCGGCCGACTTGGTGTTCTTCCTGGGGCAGGAAATCCCGCGCCACGGTGCCATCGAGGAGCAGGAACTGCCTCCCACGGGTCCGGAGGTGACGCCGGCCGACGCGACCTATTGGGATGCCGCGGCCCGAAAGCTCTTTGCCGTGAAGCCGGCTTCGGTGGTCATCGAGTGGAAGACCACCGCGGAGCAGCACCGAGGGACCACGGTGGGCACGCTCAACTGGCCGCCCCCGGAAAGGCTCCAGGCGCATCTGCTGGGTGCGCCGGCGGTCAGCCTGAGCGGTTACGACATCGCGGAACTCACCGCCACCGAGACCGGCCTCGATCCCGCGACGGTGTCCGGCGAGCAGCGGGTGTTCGCTCCCTCGAACCCGGGCCGTTCCTTGTTGCGGTTGACCAAGAATGGCGTGGGTACCGCCCTCTTGCCGGTCGACTCCCGCTTCTGGCACGACTCGCCGGGACCCCAGGTTCACGCCGCCACGATTGGTCGCGCCGTGCCCGACGGTGACCTCGTGCTGACCGGCGCGCCCCCACCGTACGTCCTGACCGCCCGCGCCCGTTACTGCGAGGCGGACGGCTTTTACACGGCCGGCGTGGGGGGGCCCATCGTCCCGGTGAACACCGCTCTGTCCGACGATCGCGAGACGCGTCTGGTCGTGGCCTACTACCAAGCCACCACTCAGGCCGTCGCGACGGTTACCGGGGCGGAGGTCCCACGGACGTTCTGGCCGGGATTGGCGGTCGAGTTCGAGGCCACGTGGGACACCAACCTGTCGACCCCTCCGATTGTCATTGCCAGCGAACTCGGGGCTGGTCCGATCGACACGGCGCGCTACGTCTCCTGGGATCTGTATTTCCAGAACGATCCCAACCAGCCGGGCTTCAATCCTAACGACGAACACGCCCGGGTTGCCCAGAACCGTAACGGCGTGCTCACGCTCATGCCCCTCCGCAGCGATCTCGGTTCGAACACGGTGTCCTTGCCTTACCTGCTGATGACATACGCCTCGCCGGCAAGCGGCGTCCGTGAGGTCAAGGTCTTCCCGGTGGTGGCCACCAACGAGGCTTACCCCGGCTTCTTCCGCACCAACCTCGCTGGCCAACTGGTCCTGCCACCCCGGCCGGTCAGTGACGATCGCCTCTGCACCAACAACTTCGACCAGGCCGCCGTTCTCGGTGTGCCCGAGGCGAGCCGCTTTCTGCATCGGGATCGCAAGGGCGCGCTCTGGGCCAAAGCCGGCGCTCACGACGGCGTCACAAACAGTGTCGCCGACGCGCGCTTCTATTACCCCGTGCGTGACGACTATTATTTCCCCGCCCACTACCCGGCGCCCACCAATGACTGCGTGCCCCTGCTGGACCTCTTCCGCGGCACCCCCGGCACCCCCATAGCCACGACGGTGACCATTGCCTGGCCCACGGACAGCCCGCGGCTCTTCATCCCGGAGAGCCTCGTGGAGCCCAAACGCGGCCTGCCCGCCCTGGCGGTGCCGCCGAATCCAGACGGCACCCCGGCTCAGGGCGGCCCCTGTAGCGTCTCCATCATCTATGATCAGGCCGCGGCTCAGGACCCCAACCGCCGCATCGTCACCCTCGTGGACCCGCTCAAGGAACACCAGGTGCCAATGGGCAAATTGCCCGCCGAGGTACTGACCGAAGTGTTTCGCGGCACGCTCCGCTTCAAACAACTGCCGCCGCACCTCTATCCGCGACTGACCTATGAACGTACGGACGACAACGGAGGTCTGCTCAAGTTGGCCGGCGTGTTCGTCAGCGAACCGGGAAACGCCGAGGGATCCTTCTTCCTCCCCAACGTCTTGTCCGAAGCGGAGGTGAAGTTGATCCAGGATCTTGTCCCCGGGAACGCCGATTGGGCCTCAGCGGTGACCGCACTGAACGGCGTCGCCAGGAACGACTTCGAGTTCACCACCGCGGACCGCGGTTCAACCCTGCTGGCGCTTTCCTCGGGACTTGCGACGGGTAGCGGTTGGGTGACGCTGGCGCTGCAGGACCATCCCGAGCCGGCCTGCGGCGCCGACCTGCCCGTGTCGCTCGAGGTCTTTCGCGTCGAGGGGGCCTATCGGGGCGAAGTGGCCACGCTGTTGCCCCATGACGTGTTCGACGAGCGGATCACTTTCAAACACAAGGCGGACTTTGCCGGCGACCCGGACCAATGGCACTTCGAATGGAGGCTCCAGGCCGTGGGAGAGGAGGGGCCGCCGGCCCCGGTCACCCCGGGCGATTCCACCATCGGATGGCATCCGGTTCATTCTGGAAAGGGAGCAGTGACGTACACCATTGCGGGGGCGTCTCCCTTCACGCTCGGCGACAACCGGGTGATCGTGCGTTTCCGTCCCTTGACTGCCGCGACCAAGGCCCTTCTGGCCACCTCGGTCAACACCGATGGCTGGAGCGACTGGACAGAACCGAAACTGGGCGAGGGGTGGGTCAGGCGGGTACTGGACGGCATCAATCCCTACGAGCAGCGGTTCCGCGATCTGGCCGATCCCGCCCGCCGCCTGAACACCACGGTGAGCATGCTGGCCCAGGCGGGCAAGCGCTGGGAGGGCAATATCCCGCTCAACAGCGAGAGTGTGGACAGCTACGGACTGATCGAGGTCTATGAAACGGTCTATCGCCGGGCCCGGGCCCTGAGCATTGATGCCGAAGTGGCCTATCAGCCAGCCAACAATGCCCTGCTGCTGGCCGCGAGCCGCCTGTCGGACTTGTACATGTTGCTGGGCAACGAGGCCTATGCCGACGCGGCCGATCCGACCCTCGCGATCCTGGAATTCACCCAGGACCAGTACGTCAGCCAGGCCCCCGCCCTCCATGCCTTCCAGGGTCTCGTCCAAGCGGGTGATCTCCTCCTCGAGGAACTGGTCCTCTTGCGTGGCCGGGACACCACCGCCGAACCCGCGATCACCCGACCGCCGTTCTACAACCGGTTTCCCTGGAATTTCTCCGCGGAACTCGGCCGGGTGGCGTACATGGCCAACTACGACATCCGGGATGCCGAGGGGCAGCTCGATGGCGAGATCACCAGCGCCGATGCCCAGTTCTATTATCCGCAAGGCCACGGCGATGCCTGGGGACACTACCTGAGCGCGCTCAAGTACTACTACCGGATCGCCGCCCATCCCCACTTCACCTGGATCCCCCGGTCCGAGCTGGACGAGATCAACGGCGTGGACGTGCGCGTGGACTATCAGGAGGAGCAAAAGTTCCTCCGCGCAGCGGCCGCGAAGGCGCGCACCGGCGCCGAAATCGTGAACCTCACCTATCGGGACCGGTACACCGAGAATCCCGGCCGCCAGTGGCAAGGCTATCAGGACCAAGACCGTGAACGGGCCTGGGGAGTGGCCGACTGGAGCATGCGCGCCGGACAGGGGGCCTACCTCGACTGGGTGCTTGGGAATGCCCTGTTACCCGAGGCCGCCGCGCGCGACCCGGTCGAGAGCGTGCGCCCGGTGGACCGTGGAACGCAGCCGGACTTTGGTGAAATCTCGGCGGCTTACGAGCGGATCCAAACCGAGGTGGACCACGCGGACCGCGGTCTGAACCCCCTCGGCCTCGAGCGGAACACCATGCCCTTCGACATTTCCACCGTGGCGGACGGAGATCAGACCCATTTCGAGCAGATCTACGAACGCGCCGTCAAGGCTCTCAGCACGGCGGTCACAACCTTCTATTACGCCGCGGTCAACACCCAGCGGCTGCGCCGGCAGTCGGACGACCTGGCGAGCTTCCAGAGCGAGACCCGCGCCCAGGAGCGCGACTATCAAAGCCGTCTGATCGAGCTCTTCGGACAGCCCTATCGCGAAGACATCGGTCCTCCCAACGGGGCCTATCCAGCGGGCTACACCGGGCCCGACTACCTTCACTATGACTACTTCGACCCCTCCCCCCTTCTGGGCACGACGCCGAACCCGAGCGATCTGACCTTCCAGCAGCGCACGATCACCGTGCCCTACAACGCCAATCCCTTCAGCTTTGACGCCGACGGGATGCTGAACGTCCGGGTCGGCACCAACGGTCTGATCCAGACCACCACCCAATCGGTCTCCTACCAGCTCAATGACGCCTTCGGTCTGGTCAAGCCGACGGGCTGGACGACCCGGGGCGCCGTGGGCGAACTGCAGAACCTACGTTCCACTTTGGTACAGACCTGGGGCGCCTACCGCACCCGTTTGACGGAGTACAACAACCTCCTCGCCGAGATCGAGGATCGCGCGGACCTCCTCGCCGCGCAGTTCAACCTCACCGCCGACAAGATACAGATGATCCAGTCCCGCAACCGCGAGATGATCAGACTCAACGCTGCCATCGCGACCTCACGCATCACCGCCCTGGCGCTGAACACGGTGGGGAGGGACATCCACGAGGCGATCGCCGCCAGCGCCGACGGCCTGCCCAAGGTCGTCGGCCTCTCGAACGACCCGTCCTTTGGGGCTCGTCTGGCCCTGAGGCTGGCCGGCAAAACCGCCTCCGCCATCTACGTCGCCCTGGCCAACCTGGCCGAGGGCGCTGCGCTGTCCATGGAGGCCGCGCGAGACACGGTGGAACTCCGCACGGAGCTGAACCTCGCCCAGCTTGAAGGCACCTACGCGCTGCATGAGGCGCTGACCGAACTGCAAACCCTCCTCCGAAACGAGGCAGTGCTGCGTTACGACTTGCTGACTCAGGTCGAGGGCCTGAACCAGCAATTGGCCAACTATCACGCTGGCGTCGCCCGGGGCGTGCGGCTGCTCGATGAGTTCAAACGCTTCCGTTTTGAGACCTCCGCCGCGGTCGCTCAGGCACGATACAAGGACATGGCTTATCGGGTGTTCCGTAGCGATGCGCTCCAGAAATACCGCGCCCAGTTCGATCTCGCCGCCCGCTACGTCTATCTGGCGGCCCGCGCCTACGATTACGAGACTGCGTTCCTTCCCGACGACGGGCGCGGGGCCGGCGCCACCTTCCTCGAGCGCATCGTCCGCAGCCGGGACCTCGGCAACCTGCGGGACAACGGCGACGGCGTCTGGTATCCGTATCCGGGCGGTGGCGGGGACTCCGGCCTCGCCGATGCCATGGCGCATATGAACTTAAACTGGACGCTTACCCTCCGCGGGCAGTTGGGGTTCAACAATCCGCAGCCCGACCGCGCTCGGTTCTCGCTGCGCTATGACCTGTTTCAAATCCTGCCTCACCAGGCGTCGGCGCCCAGCCCCGCGTCCGAAGCCGCCTGGCGCGAGCGACTCTCGGCCCCAGGCATCCGTCAGGCAAACGTGCTCACGCTGGATGCCTTCCGCCGCTACTGCATCCCGTTCTCGCCGCTCGACACGAACGGGGAGCCGGCCCTGGTGATCCCCTTCAGCACCACCATCAGCGCAGGGCAAAACCTCTTCGGCCACCCCCTGGTCGAGAACCAGGACCAGTTCGACTCCACCAAGTTTGCCAACAAAATCCGCTCCGTGAAGGTGCTGCTCGAGGGCCTGGCCGAGGCCGGCCTCTCCAGCCAGCCGACGGTTTATCTGGTACCGATTGGCACCGATGTGCTCCGCTCGCCTTCGGACCCGAACAACCGCGCCATCCGTGAGTTCTTCGTCCTCGACCAGGCGCTGCCGGTGCCCTTCGCCCTCAGCTACCGCCGCGGGGAAGCCATCCCCTCGGCACTCACCGCACCGGGGTGGATCCCCAGCATCAACGGGCTGACCTCAACCAAGGGCGAGATCCGGCGGTACGGGGCGCTCAAGGCCTACGACGCAAGCACCGGTGGCGACGCCCTAAGCAGCACCCGTCTGGTGGGCCGCTCGGTGTGGAATACCCAGTGGCTGCTGATCATCCCCGGACGCACCCTCCTGGGAAACGCGACCGAAGGCATCGAAAGGTTCATTCATGGCCCGATGGTCCCCGCCACGGGCGAGCGCTCGGGTCGGGGAGTGACCGACATTCAACTCGAATTCGAGACCTATGCCTTTAGTGCGCAGTAACCCCGTCCCCCATCGTCCCGGACAGGCCAGCCCGGCGGATCCCGATCGCCGATCGTGCCGCGCCCCACGCGGTCCTCAGCCTTGCCGCCGGATCTCCTCGTAGAGCCAGGCCCGGGCGTAGGCCCAGGTGCGCTTGGCAGTGCGCTCGGGAAGGTTGATCAGTTCGGCTGCGTCCACATTCGACAAGCCGGCGAAGAAGCGCAGGCGAATCAGTTCGGCGCCAACGGGATCCACCGCGTTCAGCTTGTCGAGGGCTTCGCTGACCCGCAGCAGGGTTTCGTCATCGGTGGTGATGGCCAGGTCCAGGTCGTCCACGTTGACCCGCTGCAGACCGCCCCCGTGCTTCTCGCGTCTCCGGCGCCGGGCCCGCTCGATCAGGATGCGGCGCATGGCCTCGGCGGCGGCGCTGAAGAAATGCCGGCGGTTTTGCCAGGACTGCCCGCCCTGCCCCACCAACCGCAGCCAGGCCTCGTGCACCAGCGCGGTGGGCTGGAGCGTCTGTCCGGGGGCTTCGTGCGCCATCTTGGCCGCCGCGATCCGGCGCAGCTCCTCATAGACCAGCGGGAGGAGTTCCTCCGCCGCCTGCGGCTGGCCGGCCTCGAGGGCGTCGAAAATGCGGGTCACGTCACTCACGTCACGGGCTAAACTACGGCATAAGACCTCGATTCAGCCAGCCCCTTGTCGCGGGAGACGCCTCCCGGAGCACCACGTCCCGACCGGTCCCCCATCCTTTTTGGCGTTCGATTGCGCCTAATACGATGAATGAGCAATGTCGAACCATGGCACTCGACCGCGCCGAAGGGCGACCGCCACTGGCGCCCTCAATCTCCCGGCCCCGATCATCAATAACGCTGACGACATGCATCAAAACATCGATTTCCCACGCCGCCGCACTTCCCCCACCTTCCCGCCCATGCAAACCGAATGGAACACCCCGCCCGCTCCCCCGACCCTCCCCACGGTCCTCCGCCCGCCGCGCCTGGCCGAGCCGCCGCTCCGGACCCAAACGGTCCCGCCCGTGCGCTCCGTCCCCGTGCGCGGGTGGCGCCGGCTGATCTGGCGGCTCGGCTGCCTGGTCACCCGCCTCGTCTACCGCCTCCGGGTGGACGGGCGGCACCATCTTCCCAAGTCCGGCGGCGCCCTCCTGATCGCGAACCACCTGTCCCTGGTCGACGCCTGCATCCTGGCCACGGCCACGGGACGCTTCGTGCGCTTCCTGATGCACGAAAGCTACTGCCGCACCCCCCTGCTGGGCGGCTTATGCCGGCTGCTCGGGGTCATTCCCATCTCGTCCGAGCAGCGTCCTCGCGACCTGATCCGCTCCCTCCGCACGGCGACCGAGGCCATCCGGCAGGGGGAATGGGTCTGCATCTTCGCCGAGGGCCAGGTGAGTCGGACGGGGCAGATGCGGCCGTTCCGACGCGGCTTCGAACGGATCATGGAGGGTGTCGATGCCCCCATCGTTCCAGTCTGTCTCGAGAGCGTGTGGGGGAGCATCTTCAGCTTTGCCCGGCGCCGGTTTCTGTGGAAGCTGCCCCAGCGCATTCCCTATCCGGTGAGCGTGAGCTTCGGACGGCCGCTCCCAGCCAGCGCCACCCCGGCCGAGGTCCGGCAGGTGGTCCAGGAACTGGCGAGCGACGCCTGGCGGCATCGCAAAGCGCTGATGCAACCGATCCACCGGGCGTTTGTTACCACGGCTCGCCGACGTCCGTTCCGGTTCGCCATGGGCGACCCGCGGACTCCCCGGCTGACCTTCCTGGGTGCCCTGGCCCGTACCGTGTATCTCGCCCGGCGGCTACGGCCTCACTGGGAGGGGCAGGAGAAGGTCGGCATCCTGCTCCCGCCCTCGATCGGCGGGGCGCTGGTGAACTTCGCGGCGCTCCTGATGGGCAAGGTGCCGGTGAACCTCAACTACACCGCCTCCGCGGAGGTGATCGCCTCGAGTGTTCGCCAGTGCGGCATCCGGACGATCCTCAGCTCACCGGCCTTTCTGGACAAGGTGAAGCTGGACCTGCCCTTCGCGCCGTTGCACCTGGAGGCCATCGCCGGTCAGCCCCGGAGGAGTGAGCGGCTGGCGGCGCTGGCGATGGCCGCTCTGTTCCCGGTGCGCTGGCTCGAACGGGCGGTGGGCAGCGTTCGCCCGGTCCAGATGGATGACCTCGCGACGGTCATCTTCTCGAGCGGCAGCACAGGGGACCCGAAAGGGGTGATGCTCTCGCATTTCAACGTCGCCACCAACGTTGCGCAGTTGAACCAGGTGTTCGGCCTTACGGGCCGGGATGGCTTCCTGGGCACGCTGCCGTTCTTCCATTCCTTCGGGTTCACCGGCACGCTCGTCCTCACCGCCACCCTGGGTGAGGGTGTGGCTTTTCATCCGACCCCGCTGGACGCCGCCGCCGTCGGGCGGTTGGTGCGCGAGTATGGACTGACCATTCTGTTGTCTACGCCCACCTTCCTCCAACTTTACCTGCGCGGCTGTGCGCCCGAGGACTTTGGCAGCCTGCGGGTGGTCTTGGCGGGTGCCGAGAAGCTGCCCGACCGACTGGCGACCGCCTTCGAGGACAAGTTCGGCATCCGACCTCTGGAAGGCTACGGGTGCACCGAATGCGCCCCGGCGGTGGCGGTCAACGCGCCCGACTACCGCGCGCCCGGCTTCCGGCAGGTGGGGGCGAAGCGGGGGACGATTGGCCATCCGCTTCCGGGGGTCAGCGTGCGCATTGTGGATCCCGGCACCCACGCGCCGTTGCCGATCAACCAGCCGGGCCTGCTGCTCGTTCGCGGCCCCAACGTCATGCAGGGTTATCTGGGGCGCCCCGACAAGACCGCCGAAGTATTGCGCGACGGGTGGTATGTCACCGGGGACATCGCCGCGCGGGACGAAGACGGGTTCCTCCAACTCACCGACCGGCTGAGTCGCTTCAGCAAGATCGGCGGCGAGATGGTGCCCCACATCAAGATCGAAGAACAACTGCAGGAGCTCGCGGGCACGCCCGAGCGGATCCTCGTGGTCACGGGCGTGGGCGACGAGCGGAAAGGCGAACGCTTGGTCGTGCTGCATTGCCTCGACGAAAGCGCGTTGCAGGCGCTGCTGGCTCGGCTGCCGCAACTGGATCTGCCCAGGCTCTGGGTGCCCAAGGCGAACCAATTCTTCCGCATCGCCGCGCTGCCGTTGCTGGGCAGCGGCAAACTGGACCTGGCCAAGGTGCGCGAGTTGGCCGCGCAATGCGTCGCGGAGTAGGCCGGCGCGGCCGGCCC
>JABTUJ010000044.1 GCA_015075445.1 Verrucomicrobiales bacterium | reverse complement strand
CCTACAGTGTGTCACGGTTTCATGCTGAGGACACTTCGGGCCAGGAAAGAGGGCCACCTGAACGCAGGTGGCCCTCAACCGGATGAGGAACGCGAGAGGAAATTCTACGGCGGCTCGTGACCGGCGCGCTCGCACCCTCATCCTGCCGCGGCGGCCGACCTTCCCAAGTCAGCGCCGTCCTCAGGCTGGTCGGTTGAAAGGATGGTCCCGATCGCGCCCTGGCGCAAGTGGAACGTCGGCCAACTTCTGGTTGCCGCCCGCGTTCCCGGCACGCTATCCTGCCGCCCGTCTCCGGCCTATGACCCGTCAACAAGTCCTGGACCTGTACTTCCTCGACGCCCGCCACAAGCTCATCGAGATCGCCGCCTTCCTCGACCGCGTGGATCGGGCTGAGGGCGAGGCGGATTTCCGCCTGGCGGCGCTGCAGCGCGCCCTCCAAGCGCTGCCCGCCTGGAAAGAGCAGCGCGCCGCGCAGACGCTGCTGGCGTTCAGCGACCCCACCGCCGACCCCATTCCTCGAGCACCCGGCAAGGGAGCGGTGGGCGCCTGGCCGGGCGCCGCAAGCTGACCGGCAAGGCGTCGCGCCCCTCCTCCACGCCCTCCCGCTTCCCATGCGTTACCTCGAACCCCACGCCCACATGGTCAGCCGGGTCACCGACGACTACGTCGCCATGGTCGCCTCGGGCTGTGCCGCCGTCTGTGAGCCCGCGTTCTGGGCCGGCTTCGACCGCCGTTCGGTGGAAGGATTCCACGACTACTTCTCCCAGCTCACCGAGCACGAACCCCGGCGCGCCGCCAAGTTCGGCCTGCCGCACTTCTGCTGGCTCTGCCTCAATCCCAAGGAGTCCGAAGACGTGGCCTTTGCCCGCGAGGTGCTGGCCTTGATCCCGTCCTTTCTCGACCGCCCCAACGTGCTGGGCATCGGCGAGATCGGGCTGAACAAGAACTCCCGCAACGAACTCCAGGTGCTCGAATGGCACGTGGACCTCGCCGCCCGCACCGACCAGCTCATCCTGGTCCACACCCCCCACCTCGAAGACAAACGCAAGGGCACCCGCCTCACGCTCGACGTCCTCAAGGCCGACTCGCGGATCCGCCCCGAGCGCGTCATCATCGATCACGTCGAGGAACACACCGTCCAGATGGTCCTCGACGCCGGCCATTGGGCAGGCATGACCCTCTACCCGGAAACCAAGTGTACCCCGGCCCGGGCCATCGACATCCTCGACGTGTACGGCGCGGAGCGCCTCTGGCTCAACAGCGCCTGTGACTGGGGCGTGAGCGTCCCCCTCAATGTCCCGCTCACCGCCCTCGAGATGCGCCGCCGCGGCTGGCCCCCGGCGGCCATCGACCGCGTCATCTACCAGAACCCGAGGGGTTTCCTGGCTCAATGCCCCCGCTTCCGCCTGGCCGACACGCCGGGGCCTTGAGCTCGCGAGCCTTGGGCTTACCTTGCCTCCATGGACTGGCAACAGGTCAGCGCACTGGTGATTGTGGCCCTCACCGCCATCGGGATGGCCTGGCATTACCTCCGGCCGACACGCCGGGGCTCGGCCCGGCGGGGCGGCTGCGGTTGCGCCGGGGCGGCTATCCCCCCGCGCGAGACCCTCGTGTTCCACGCCCGCAAAGGCCGCCCTCCGGAGGTCCATGTCCGGGCGGCCCCCACGCCTCCGCGCCCAGGGCTCCAGCCACCGGCCACGCAACCGGGCCTTGAAAGGCGCCAGGAAGTGCATTAGCCTGCGGCAACTCATGGCGCTGAAACCTGCCACCGTGACCCTGCCCTTCACGCGCCCCTCGCTGCGCGGCGAGGAACGTGACCGCGACGCGGAGACCACCTGGACCCCCAACACGGACGTGTACCTCACCGAGACCGGCCTGGTGGTCAACGTCGAGCTCGCCGGCCTGCGCAAGGAAGATCTCGAGCTCGTGGTCGAGGCCAACCAGCTCCGCATCCGAGGCCTGCGCCGCGATGGCTGCCGCGTCGCGCCCTGTCGCTTTGTGGTGATGGAGATCAACTACGGGCCCTTCGCCACGGTCATCGAAGTGCCGCCCGGCTACGACCTGACCCGCGCCCAGGCCGCCTACCAGAACGGCTTCCTGCGAGTCGACGTCCCCGCTCTCGCTACCCCGGGCCACGCCCCGTTCTCCGTCCCCGTGCGCACCGAGGTGGATTGACTCCACCTGAAGGCCGCGGGCGTGAGATGCATCCAATCTGCTGTCCGGCCTCGCCATGAGCACGCGCGAAGAGGAGTCGATTGCCATCCAGGAAGCCGCCGCGAGTCTGCCCGCCGCGGAAGGCGCCCGGCCCGCCGCGCCCACCCTCCCGGACGTCCTGCCCGTCCTCGGCTTGTCGGACATCGTGGTCTTCCCCGGCCTCATCGTTCCCCTCCTGGTCGAAACCCCGTCGGCCATCCGCCTGATCGATGATGTGGTGGCGGGCGACCGCTTCGTCGGCCTGGTCCTCCAAAAACAGCCGGAGCTCGAAAACCCCGGGCCCGACGAGCTCTGGCAGCACGGCTGCGCCAGCCGCGTCTTGCGCATGCTGAAGTACCCGGACAACACGGTCCGGGTCCTCGTCGAAGGGGTGCGCCGGATGCGCATCCTCGGCTACGAAACTCGCGAGCCCTACCTCCGCGCCCGTCACGAACTCCTCCGCGACACCACCGACCAGTCGCTCGAGGTCACTGCGCTCGCCCGGCAGGTGCGCGAGAAGTTCCTCGAGGTCGTCGAGCTCTCCCCCGCCCTCGCCGAACAGGTCAAGGTCGCCGTCATCAACAGCGAGGAACCCGCCCGCCTCTCGGACGTCGTCGCCGCTAACCTCAATCTCAGCCTCGAGGCCCGCCAGCGGTTGCTCGAGGAAAGCCGGGTCCGGGAACGCCTCAAGGGCCTCCTCCCCCTCCTCGTCCACGAACTCGAACTGCTCACCCTCGGCTCCAAGATCCAGAAGGAGGTCACTTCCTCGCTTTCGAAGAGCCAGCGCGATTACTTCCTCCGCGAGCAAATCCGGGTGATCCAACGCGAACTCGGCGAGCCCAACGGCGGCAGTCCCGATCTCGCCGCCCTCCAGGCCCAGCTCCGCGAGGCCGGCATGCTCCCGGAAACCCTTGCCCTCGCCGAAAAAGAGCTCGAACGGCTCCGCCAGACGCCCATCACCTCGCCCGAGTACACCCTGGTGCGCAATTACCTCGATGTCCTCGCCGGCCTGCCCTGGGCCCGCTCCACCCCGGACAAGCTGGACCTCGCCGAAGCCGAGCGCGTCCTTGACCGCCAGCACTTCGGCCTCGCCAAGGTCAAGGACCGGCTCCTCGAATTCCTGGCCGTCCTCAAACTCAACCAGCAGATCAAAGGCCCCATCCTCTGTCTCGTCGGCCCACCCGGCGTCGGCAAGACCTCCCTCGGCCAGAGCGTGGCGGACGCCCTCGGACGCCAGTTCCTCCGCATCTCCCTCGGGGGCATGCGGGACGAAGCCGAGATCCGCGGCCATCGCCGCACCTACGTGGGCGCCCTGCCCGGCCGCGTCATCCAGGGCTTGCGCCGCGCCGGCAGCAACAACCCCGTCCTCCTCCTCGACGAACTCGACAAGATCGGCGCCGACTTCCGCGGCGACCCTGCCGCCGCCCTGCTCGAAGTCCTCGATCCCACCCAGAACCGCGCCTTCGTGGACCATTATCTCGAGGTACCCTTTGACCTCTCACGGGTGCTCTTCCTCACCACCGCCAACTGGCTGGACCCCGTCCACCCCGCCCTGCGCGACCGCCTCGAGGTCATCGAACTGCCCAGCTATACCGCCGAGGAGAAGCTCGCCATTGCCCGCCGGCACCTCGTCCCCCGCCAGATCGTCGAGCACGGCCTCCGGCCAAACCAGGTCCGCATCCCGAACGCCACCTTGCGCCACCTCATCCGCGACTACACCCGCGAACCCGGCGTCCGCCAGCTCGAACGCGAGATCGCCGCCATCACCCGCAAGGCCGCCCGCCGCCTCGTCCGCCGCCGCCGCAAGCTCCCCTGCCGCATCACCCCCGCCGACCTCACCAGCCTGCTGGGCCCCCCCCGGTTCCTCGCCGAAACCGCCGAGCGCATCCGAGACTGTGGCATCGCCCTCGGCCTCGCCTGGACCCCCGTCGGCGGCGAGTTGCTCTTCATCGAAGCCACCCGCATGCCCGGCACCGGCAAACTCCTCCTCACGGGATCGCTCGGCGATGTCATGAAGGAGAGCGCCCAGGCCGCCCACAGCTACCTGCGCGCCCAGGCCGACACCCTCGGACTCAATGGCGTCGAGTTCGACAAACAGGATCTCCACGTCCACGTGCCCGCTGGCGCCACTCCCAAGGACGGTCCCAGCGCCGGCCTCACCATCCTCGTCGCCCTCGCGTCCCTGCTCACCCGCCGACGGGTGCTCCCCAGCCTCGCCATGACCGGCGAGATCAGCCTCCGCGGCCGCGTGCTGCCCGTCGGCGGCATTCAGGAAAAAGTGCTCGCCGCCGCCCGCAGCGGCCTGCGCACCCTCATCCTCCCCGCCCAAAACCGGAAAGACTGGGATGAGGTTCCGACCGGAGTTCGGCGACGCCTCGAAGTCCGCTTCGTTGACAATCTCGCCGAAGCCCTCGAGGCCGCCATACCGGCATCGCGACCCGCCCCCGCCCGCCCGCGCCGCCCGCGGCGTCCCGCTTCCCGTCCCTCCACATGACGCTGCCTGTTTCCCCCTCTCCTTCTGGTGCCGGATCCGGCGCCAGCCGACGGACGTTCCTGCGCCATGCCGGCCTTGCCACGCTCGCCTGGACTGCCGCCGCCGCTTCCCCACCCGTCCTGCCTCCCAAGCCGTCCCCGGAAGCCGAAGGCGCGGCCCTGGCGCAGGATCTCCGTAACCAGCCGCCTGCCCTAAACACGTCCGGCACCCTGCGCCGTCGCGGTCGGGACGGAAAATGGCTCGACCCTTTCACGGTTCGCCTGGAAATCACCGGGGACGAGCCGGCCTGGCAGAGCCACTACCACGTGTTCGAACCGGATGACACCTGGCGGGAGACACTCCGCATCGCCGCCGGCACCGCCCAGCCGAACGAGTACCACCTCACCCGCGTGGGAGAGAACGGTGGACCGGTGGCGGTCGGCCCCTGGCGGGGCAACGCCGCGTCGGTGCCGCTCGCCGGCTCGGATTTCTGGTGGTGCGACCTCGGCCTCGAATTCTTCCACTGGCCCGCCCAACGCATCCTCAAGACCGAGATGCGCAAAGGCCGTTCGTGCCGCGTCCTCGAAAGCACCAACCCCGATCCGTGGCCCGGCGTCTACGCCCGCGTGCTTTCCTGGATCGACCTCGAACACGGCGGACTCCTGCGGGCAGAAGCCTTCGGTCCGGATCAGCGCCGGATGAAGGAGTTCAACATTGGCAGCTTCAAGAAGGTCGACAAGCGCTGGCAGTTGAAGTCCATGGAAATCCGCCAGGTCGAGGCCGACACCCGAACCCGCCTCGAGTTTGACCTCGAAGTCGAGGCCTGAAATCCGCCCGCCTCGCCGCCGCTCAGGCGGAACCGACCGCTGACGGGGTCGTCGGCGTGGCACCCTGCAATGCCTTCATCCCACGGCTGCGCGGGGCGCGTATCTCATCCAGTTGCCGGCAGAAATCAACCAGGTCCTTCACGATCTGCGCGTCAGCCCGGGCCAGCGCCTCGCCGTACGCCGCCGCCGCCCGACCTCCGACCAGCACCGGCAGGCCTGCCGGCAGGAGCCGCCGGAGTTCCTCCAGTTGCCCCCCGAGTTCCGGGTCATCCTCCGGATAGACCAGGCTCAAGGCCACCGCCCGGGCCCGCGAACGCACCGCGCCGCCGGCAATCTCGACCGCCGGCAGGCTGGTGCCAAGGTACGTCACGCGCCAGCCATGCCCCGCCGCCGCCGCCGCCGCCAGCAGGGCGCCCATCTCATGGAGTTGTCCCGCCGGCGTGGCCACCAGCAAGCCGGGGGCATGCTCCGCCAGCGCATAGGGCCGCGCCAGATGCGCCAGGTGAGTGCGCAGCACCCCCGTGGCGAAGTGCTCCTGCGCGGCTGTCAGGTCCCCGTTGTGCCACAGATCTCCCAGCCGCTGCACCAGGGGCGCTACCACCCTCAGTAAAGAGCCCTGCGCTCCCAACTCGACTCCTGCGCGCTGCAGCGTCGCCTCGAGCGTCCGGCCGTCCAGGTTGCGAATGCCCGACAGGGCCGCCGCCAGCAACCCATCCTCCGGGAGCAGCGCCGACCCGTGTCCATTCCCGTCCGGCTCCCGACGTGCGAACACCGACCCGCTGCCCGCGAGCGCGCGGAGCTGATCATCCGGCAGCCGGGCGATGGTCCCGATGCTGTGTCCGGCCCGGGTCGCCGCCCCCAGCAGCGCCAGACGTCCCACCTCCGCATCGGAGTAGAGCCGCCGATTCGTCGTCGTGCGACCGGGCTCCACCGCTCCGTAACGTCGTTCCCAAACCCGGATCACATGCGGGCTGAGGCCGGTGCGTTGTGCCACCGACTTCATCGAATGCCGAACATCAGACATGACCAAGAATAGACGCAACCTAGACGGAGGCAAGCCGGCCCGGGCCGTTCCCTCCCTCAGCCGCCCGCATGACCAACCTTTTTTTGGCGGGAATTGAACCATGAAGCCCCCTGCGCTGTCGGAAGCGGACCGGCTAATTCAGCCACAGCCCTGGCTCATAGCCACCATGCTGGAAGATGGGCTCAACATTTTTTGAACATGGGATTGACAAGAAACGTCCACTAGAACAAGTCTTAGACAGTGTTGGTGCCGGACAAACCTCAAAGTGAACGCGTGACCATGAAAAAATCGCTCAAGCCCTCGACCCGCAAGCCCGTCGCCAAGCCGGCTCCCGCCGCGGCGACGCCGCCGGCCGGCGCTTCCGCCCTCACCGCCGTGGCCCCGGTCCTGACCCCCAATGCCTCCACCCCCGCCCCGGGCCTCGAACCGCGGCCCAGCTACGGTGTGGATGGCGCCCTCCAGCTCTACATGCGCGAGGTCGCCGAGGTGGACCTCCTCACCATCCAGCAGGAGAACGAACTGGCGGCCCGCATTCATGCTGGGGACCCCGCCGCCCGCGAGCACATGATCCGGGCCAACCTTCGCCTCGTTGTTAAGATCGCCCGCGAATACGACGGCTTCGGCCTTCCCCTGCTGGATCTCATCAACGAAGGCAACATGGGGCTCATGCGCGCCGTCGAACGCTTCGATCCCGCCAAGGGCGGCAAGCTCTCGACCTATGCCTCATGGTGGATCAAGCAGTCCATCCGCCGGGCCATTGCCAACCAGGCCAAAACCATCCGCCTCCCCATCCACGCCATCGACAAGCTCAGCAAGGCCCAGAAGGTCGCCAACGAGATGCGCGAGGTTCTCGGCCGCGAACCCGAGCCCGAGGAACTCGCCGACGCCCTTGGCATCAAGGCCAGCCGCCTCAACGAAATTCGCACCGCCGCCCTTCGGCCCGCGTCGCTCGACGCCCCGATGGGCGACGAGGACAGCAACGTGCTCGCGGAGGTGGTGAAGGACGACAACGCCCGCACCCCCTATGAGCATCTCGAGGAAAAGACCCTCCTCGGCATGCTCGGTCACCTCGTCGAGAAACTCGGGCCCCGCGAGAAGAAGATCATCCGCCTGCGGTTCGGCTTGGACGGGCGGGGCGAGAAGACCCTCGAGGAAATCGGGCTTCAGTTCGGGCTGACCCGCGAGCGCATCCGCCAGTTGCAGAACGAGGCCCTCGAGCGCCTCCGCGAGCTGATCGAGGACCAGAACGCTTACGCCGCCGCCGCCTGAGGTGCGCGCCTCGACCGTTCCCTGGCTGATCCTCCTCCCACCTGGGCCCGCTCGCTGGAGCGGGCCGCTTTTTAGGCCGGGTTGGCCAGCCCGGTCAATCCCTGTTCCGCCCCCGACCGGCGCTTGCGCCAAACCCGGCGCGAGACCTCCTCCCGCTCCGCTCGGACGGCCGGGGTTGCCCTCACCCGGCACCCCGCCGCGGGCGGAAATAGAACCGCTGATATTGTCTTGCGTGTCCGGGGGGAATCCCTGTAGCCATGCCCTAAATGAGCCAAGCAATCATCGTCGTCGGCGCAGGGCCCGGCGGTCTGGCCACCTCCATCTTGCTCGCCAGCGCCGGCTTGCGCGTCACCGTTCTGGAGCGACTGCCGTTCGTCGGCGGCCGCACGTCCACCCTCGAGGCCGAGGGCTACAAGTTCGATCTGGGCCCGACCTTTTTCCTCTACCCGCGGGTGTTGAACGACATCCTGCAGGCGGCGGGCACCCGGCTGAACCAGGAACTCGAGCTCGTCCGGCTCGATCCGCAGTACCGGATCCAGTTCGGTGCCGGCGGGCACGTGGACGCGACACCGAACATCGAGCAGATGGAAAGGGAGATCGCCCGGCTGTCGCCGGCCGACGCCGGGGGCTTTCGGCGGTTCCTCGACGAGAACCGGACCAAGTTCCGGCTGATGGAGCCGTGTCTGGAACAGCCCTACCTGCGCTGGGGCGACCTGTTCAGCCGGCGGCTCCTCGGCGTCCTCCCCATGCTGCATCCGTTCCTGTCCGTGGACAGCTACCTCAAGCGCTTCTTCCCGGATCCGCGCGTGCGGCTCGCTTTCTGTTTCCAGTCCAAATACCTGGGCATGTCGCCGTTCCGGTGCCCGAGCCTGTTCTCGATCCTGTCGTTTCTCGAGTACGAGTACGGCGTTTACCATCCGATGGGCGGCTGCGGGGCGGTCAGCCGCGCCCTCGCCGGCGTGGCCCGGCGCCTGGGCGTGGAGATCCGGTTGGGCGAGACCGTCGAGGCCATCGAGTTCACCGGGCGCCGCGCGAGCGGCGTGCGCGTGGGAGGTCGAACCCTGGCCGCGGATGCCGTGGTGTTGAACGCCGACTTCGCGCGCGCGATGGAGCGACTGTTGCCGGACGGTCTCCGGCGCCGTTGGACCGATCGCAAGCTGGCGCGCAAGAAGTACTCGTGCTCGACCTTCATGCTCTACCTGGGGATTGAAGGCCGCTACGAACTGCCGCACCACACGATCCATATCGCCACCGACTACGAGCGCAACCTCGCCGACATCGAGCAGCGGCACGTGCTTTCGGAAGACCCTTCCTTCTACGTCCAGAACGCTTGCGTCACCGACCCCGCGATGGCGCCGGCGGGGCACAGCACGCTTTACGTCCTGGCCCCGGTCTCGCACCAACATCCCAATATCGATTGGGAACGTGAACGACCGCGCTACCGCGATCTCCTCCTGCGCCAGATCGCCCGCTGCGGCTTCGACAACGTCGCCTCCCGCATCCGCTACGAGCGCGTCATCACGCCAGCCGATTGGGACACGCGCTACGAGATCTACCGCGGCGCGACCTTCAACCTCGCCCATTCCCTCGACCAGATGCTCCATCTGCGCCCCCGCAACCGCTTCGAGGATGCCGACGGCCTCTACCTCGTGGGCGGGGGCACCCACCCCGGCAGCGGCCTGCCCGTCATCTTCGAGTCCGCCCTCATCAGCAGCCGCTTGTTGCTCGAGGACTTCGGCCGGCGTCCGCACTGGCTGACCCACGCCGCCGACCGGCCTTCCTTCGGGGCCCCAACCGAATGCTCCCCGCCCGTAAGGGCCACCGTCCCCAAGTCCTGAATGGTCGCGGCCACCCGCCAGGCGCAAGCGGCGTGGGCGGCGCTCCCGCTGGCCCAACGCCTCGCCGTCCTCCGGCGGTTCCGTGGCGCTTTGTCCAAACAAGCCCTGCCCCTGGCGCAGGCCTCGGCCACCGCCCGGGGCCGCTCGCTGGCGGAAGTCCTCACGGCGGAAGTGCTGCCCCTGGCGGACGCCTGCCGGTTCCTTGAACGCCACGCCACCCGCACTCTCCGACCGCGTCGGCTCGGCCGGCGGGGACGGCCGCTGTGGCTGAGCGGCGTCCAGAGCGAGATCCGCCGCGAACCGCTCGGGGTCGTGCTCGTCATCGGTCCAGGCAATTACCCGCTGTTTCTGCCCGCCGTCCAATGCCTGCAGGCGCTGGCGGCCGGGAATGCCGTCCTGCTGAAACCCGCGCCGACCGGGGCTGCCGCAGCCCGCGCCTGGATCGCGTTGCTCGCCGAAGCCGGCCTGCCTTCCGGCCTTTGTGTCCTCCTCGAAGAAGACCCCCGCCAGGCCCGCCAAGCCATCGAGGCTGGGGTGGACAAAGTGGTGCTCACCGGTTCCGCGACCACCGGTCAAGCCGTGCTTAACCAACTCGCGCCCCGGCTCACCCCCGCCACCCTCGAGTTGTCCGGGATGGATGCGGCGGTCATCTGTGCCGATGCCGATCTGAAGCTCGCCGCGGGCGCGCTCGTCTTTGGCCTCAGCTTGAATGCGGGTGCCACCTGCATCGCCCCCCGTCGGCTCTTCGTGGACGCGCAGGTCGCTGAGCCGTTCCGCGAGGCGCTGCGCGAGGCGGCGCGGCACCGGCCGTCAACGGATGCGCCGCTCAAATCCCCGCGGGAACTGGTGGATGCACTAACGACCGAGCTCGCCCGCACGCCGCCGTGGATCGGCACAGGCAACGTCGGCGGCTTGAGGACACCGCTGATTTGTGAGGTGCCCGGGGATTCCCCCCTGTGGCAGCAGGAATGGTTCGCGGGAATCGCGCTTGTGGCCCGCGTCCGGGATGAAGCCGAAGCGGTGCAGCGGGCCCAGGCGTCTCCCTATGCGCTCGGGGCCTCGGTGTTCTCGCGCGACACCGCTGCCGCCCGACGCCTGGCCGCCCAGCTCCCCGCGGGCGTGGTGACCATCAACGATCTCATCGTGCCGACGGCCGACCCGCGGCTGCCCTTTGGCGGGCGCGGCCGCAGCGGCTTCGGCGTCACCCGCGGACTCGAGGGGCTCGTCGAGATGACCGTGCCCAAGGTCGTGTCCCTGCGCCGGGGACGCTGGCGGCCCCACTACGAACCGGAAACGGCGGGGGCGGCGGAGCTGTTTGCGTCCTACTTGCGCCTGGCCCACGGCCGCGGAATCCGTGAGCGCTGGCGGGCCGGCTGCGACCTGGTCCGTCGCGCCTGGCAGGCAGCGCGGGCGGCCGGCAAGTCGAGTGCCCGGCCGCCCGACGGCGAACCGGGGAATTCCACCGGCGGGGTTCGCCCGCCCCGGACGCCATGAGACCGCTGCCTCCCTCGTCCATCGGGTTGCTGCGGTGGTTCACGCGCTATACCCGATGGTATCTCCGCCGGAACTTCCACGCCGTGCGCCTCGCGGGTGAACCGCCTCCCGCGGTGCCGGCGGACACGCCGCTCGTCGTGTATGCCAACCACCCCTCCTGGTGGGATCCCCTGCTCTGCCTCCTGACCCGCGACGTCTTCTTTCCCCGGCGCCGGAGCTTTGCCCCGATCGAGGCAGCGATGCTCGAACGTTACCGTTTCTTCGCGAAGCTGGGCTTCTTCGGCGTCGAGCCCAACACGGCGCGCGGTGCCGTCCGTTTCCTGCAAACTGGCCAGGCCATTCTTGAGCAACCCGACACGGCGCTCTGGCTCACCCCGGAAGGACGGTTCCGCGACGTGCGGGAGCGGCCTTTGCAGTTCAAGGCCGGCCTGGGTCACCTGGCAACGCGCGTGCCGCAGGCGGTCTTCCTGCCGCTGGCCATCGAGCTCGTCTTCTGGGACGAACGGACACCCGAGGCCCTCCTGCGCTTTGGCCCACCAGTGACTTGGCCGCCGGGCACCGGACTCGACCCGGAAGCCAACACCACCCGCCTCGCCGCCGAACTCGCCGTCACGATGGACCAACTGGCCGACGCCGCACACGCGCGCAACCCCGCCGCCTTCCGGATGCTCCTGCGCGGCGGGGCCGGCGTGGGTGGAGTGTACGACGGCTGGCGGCGGATCCGCAGTTGGCTGCGGGGCGAACCCTTCCAACCGGAGCACGGCCGCTCATGACGGCAGAAGTCCTAGCCATGGTGGCCTTGGTCCTGGCGGCCCTTCCGCTCGCCTTGTTCCTGGTCAATCTCACCGTCTATCGGCCGCCGCCTCCCGTAGGCGTGCCCACCAGCCGGAAGCTGCCGGCAGTGTCGGTGCTCATCCCGGCCCGCAACGAATCCGCCAACATCGGTGCCGCGATCGCTTCCGCGCTCCACAACGACGGTCTCGAGTTCGAGGTCGTCGTGCTCGACGATCACTCGGAAGACGACACCGCCGCGATCGTGCAGGCCTTCGCCCGACGCGACCCGCGGGTGCGCCTGGCCAGCGCGCCTCCCCTGCCGGGTGGCTGGTGTGGCAAGCAGCATGCCTGTCACGTGCTCGCGGGCCTGGCCCGGCATCCGTGGCTGCTGTTCCTGGACGCGGACGTCCGGCTCGAGCCCGGGGCACTAGCGCGGCTGGCGGCCTGGGTCGAACAACGCAACGTGGACCTGGCCAGCGGCGTGCCCCGCCAGGTGACCGGCACCTGGCTCGAGAAGCTCCTCATCCCTCTCGTGCACCTCATTCTCCTCGGCTACCTGCCGATGCCCTTCATGCGCTGGTTCCGCAGTCCGGCCTTCGCCGCCGGGTGCGGCCAGTTGTTCATCGCCCGGGCCACCGCTTACGCCCGTGCTGGTGGACACGCGGCCATTCGCACCACCCTCCACGACGGCCTGCGCTTGCCAAAGGCCTTCCGGCGCGCCGGCCTGACAACCGATCTCTTCGATGCCACCGACGTGGCCTCCTGCCGCATGTACCACGATGCCGCGGAGGTCTGGCGCGGGCTGGGTAAGAACGCAGCCGAAGGCATCGCGGCACCCGGCCTCATCGGCCCTTGGACCCTCCTGCTGGCGGGAGGTCATGTGCTGCCCTTTGTGCTCCTGTTGGCCGCGCCCTGGATCGGGACCCAGACGCTCGCGATCGCCGCCATCGCGGCCGGAGCGTCGCTGGCGCTCCGCGGACTCGCCGTGGCGGTTTCGACAATCTGCGGCCGTGCCGGCCCACCCGCTGGCCAGCCTCTTCGCTGATCCAATGGCAGGCCCTGGTGCGGCATCTCCGTCGCGATCCCCCCACCTGGAAGGGACGCCGTTATCCGGGAACCGGCCCGGCCGCCGATGCCTCCCTCCGCCCCCCATCTCCATGAACCGAGTCACTTGCCTCCTGGCCGCCCTGGCCCTGACCCACACCGCCGCTCTCGCGGCGGATTCGCAGCCCCAAGCCGATGTCGGCACGGACCCGATCCAGGAGACTGCGCCTGCAATCCCCGTTCCCGTCATCGAGCTCTCTGACCAGTTCGAAGTCCCGCACACCCTCCGCTTCCCGCACACCAACGTCGTCGTCCTCACGCTGGCCGACCACAAGGGCTCGAAGCAGGTCGAAGGGTGGGTGCGACCGCTGACGGAGCGCTTCCCACAGCACCTCACCCTGGCCGGTGTCGCGGATGTCAGCAAAGTCCCCGCGTGGCTCCGCGGCCGGGTGCGGGCGGGGTTCCGTGAGCAGATGCCCTACCCGGTGATGCTCGACTGGAAGGGAACAGTCTGCCGCCATCTCGCCTATGAACGCGGCCACGTGAATGTGCTGTTGCTGGATCGATCTGGCACCCTCCGGCTGCGCCTTGCCGGGCCGGCGACTCCGGAGGCACTTGACCGCCTGACGCGGGCGATCGAGGGACTCCTGTCGCCATCGGCAGGCGTTTGACCGGAGGCGCCGCGTGCCCTAGCCTCCGGGCATGACGGCGACGATTGAACCGCTGCTCCAATCGCCGAGGTTGCCCGCGTTGGTGGATGAGCTCCAGCGGGTGCTGGTAGCGGAGCAGGCACGCCGCCAATGTTTCTACGAGGAGCTCACCGAGGACACCAAGGCGGAGTTCATCAACGGCCAGGTCGTCGTGCAATCCCCTGCCAGCCTCAGCCACGTGACCGCCGTCAAGCTCCTCTCCCTGCTGCTCCACACCCACGTCGAGCGCCATCGGCTGGGTTACGTGGGGACCGAGAAGATGCTGATCGTGCTGCCGCGAAACGATTACGAACCGGACATCTGCTTTTTCGGAGCCGCCAAGGCGGCCCGTCTGACGCCCTCCCAACGGCAGTTTCCGGCTCCCGATTTCATCGTCGAAGTGCTTTCGCCGACCACCGAGCACCTGGATCGCGGAGTCAAGTTCGAGGACTACGCGGCGAATGGCGTGGGAGAGTACTGGCTGGTGGACCCGCAACTCGAACAGATCGAGTCTTTCGCTCTGCAGGAAGGGAGCTTCTCTGCCGCCGGCGTGTTTGGAGACGGCACCATCACCAGTCGGGTGATCCGCGGCTTCGCCGTGCCGGTCCGGGCGGTTTTCGATCCCCAGGTCAACCTGCGAACCCTGGCGCAACTCGCGCAAGGCTGAATGGACTCGCGACAGAGCGGGTCGCGCATTTGCCGGCGTCCGCGCCGCCGGCTACACTCCCCGTTCTATGGCAGAAGCTCACACCCAATCACCCGGCCTGACCTGGCTTGCCTTCGCCCTGCTCACGGTGGCGTCGTGGGGAGTCTATGGCGTGTTCCTCCACACCGGTCAGGTGGCGATGCAAGACCCGGTCAACGGCCGGTACAAGGCCTTCCTGTTCGTTGGCCTCGCCTACTTCCTCACGGCCGTCCTTGCCCCGCTGGCCTTGTTGCTGGCCAAGGGCGCGGCCTTCAGCGGCTACACGCCCAAGGGCATGAGCTGGTCCTTGCTGGCCGGCACGGTGGGGGCCATCGGCGCCTTTGGCGTGCTGCTCGCCTTCGGGGCCAAAGGGACACCGGCGGTGGTGATGTCCATCGTCTTTGCCGGCGCCCCGGTCGTGAACGCCCTCTACTCTCTGGTGCTCCATCCGCCGGCGGGCGGCTGGGGTTCCATCCGCTGGCCGTTCTACGCCGGCATCGCCCTGGCCGCGCTGGGCGGGTGTCTGGTGACCTATTTCAAGCCAGCCGTTGCACCCGCCAAACCGCCCGCCGCCGCCGCTTCGCGCGTGGTTGCCCCGGCGAATCCCAACCCGCCGTCGCCCTCCTGAACATGCCCCCGCACCCTGAGCCGGCGCGGGCAGCGTTGCAGCGACGACAGCTCGAGCGGCTGCGCACGATGCTCGCCGTGCTGCGGGAAGGCAACCGCTTTCAGCAGGCCAAGCTGGCGGAGCTCGGAGCCGGCGCCTGGACGGTCGCTTCCCTCGCCGATTTCACCGCGCGCTTCCCGTTCACGACCAAGGCGGAGCTGGCCGCGGACCAACTCGCCCATCCGCCCTACGGCACCAACCTCAGCCACCCGCTCACCCGCTACACCCGCTGTCATCAGACCAGCGGCACCGCCGGCACACCCATTCGCTGGCTGGATACTCCAGAAAGCTGGGACGCGTTGACCGGCGGCTGGATGGAGGTGCTGCGAGCGGCGGGCGTGGGCCCGGAGGACCGCGTGTTCTTCGCCTTTTCCTTCGGCCCGTTCATCGGGTTCTGGATGGCCTTCGCGGCGGCCGAACGGCTCGGGTGCCTCTGCCTGTCGGGTGGCGGCATGACGAGCGTGGCCCGGTTGCACGCGATCCGCGAACAGGCGGCCACCGTTCTGTGTTGCACGCCCACGTACGCCTTGCACCTGGCGGAAGCCGCACAACGCGAAGGGGTCGATCTCCGGGCGATGCCCGTGCGACGCCTGCTCGTGGCCGGCGAACCCGGCGGCAGCGTCCCCGCCACCCGGGCACGCCTCGAAGCTGCGTGGCCCGGCGCCCAAGTCTTCGATCACCACGGAATGACGGAGGTCGGAGCCGTCACCTACGAATGCCCGGCGCAGCCCGGAGTGCTGCACGTGATGGAGGAGACTTACCTCGCCGAGGTCATCGACCCCGCCCGCGGCGCACCGGTGCAGGCCGGAGAGCGGGGGGAACTCATCCTGACCCCGCTCCATCGGGCGGGCTCGCCGTTGTTGCGCTATCGCACTGGGGACTGGGTCCAGCCGCGTTTTGCCCCCGGCACCGAAGAGGCAGTTCCCTGCGCCTGCGGCCGCCTCGAACTGGCCTTGGTCGGCGGCATCATCGGACGCGTGGACGACATGGTGATCGTCCGCGGCGTGAACGTGTATCCGAGCGCAGTGGACGACCTGGTGCGGCGCTTCCCGGAGGTGACGGAGTATCAGGTCCTGGTCACGCAGCCGGGCGGGTTGGCCGAGTTGAATCTTGAGATCGAACCCCTGCCTGACTGCACCGATCCCGCAGCCCTGGCGGCCCGGATCCAGCAGGCGATTCAAACGGCGCTCAGCCTCCGGGTCCCGGTCACCTTCGTGCCTCCCGACACGCTGCCGCGGTACGAACTGAAGGCCCGCCGCTGGTTGCGACTCGACCGGCCTCGGTCCCGGTGACACGCGCGGTGCGGGTCACTTCGGCCAAAGCCACGCGACATAACTGCCGTAGAGGACGAGCAACAGTCCCCCCTCCCAGCGCTGCAGCCGGAGGCCGCTGCGCATGAGCGGCAGCAGCAACACCGCCAGCGCCAGCATCATGGCGAAGTCCAGGCGACTGATCCCCCGACAATCCAGCGGCTGCACCAGCGCCGCCGTGCCCAGGATGTTCAGGAGATTGAAGAGATTCGACCCGATGATGTTGCCCAGCGCGATGTCCCCCTCCTTCCGACCGGCCGCCACCACCGTCGCCGCCAACTCCGGAAAACTGGTGCCCAGCGCGACCACCGTCAGTCCGATCACCGCTTCGCTGACCCCGAGGCCCCGGGCCAACTGCACCGCCCCGGCCAGGAGGCTTTGACCGCCCAGGAACAGCAGCAGGAGTCCGCCGAGGATGAACGCCACCTGGCGGCCCAAACCCGTCCGCCGATGCGTGTCCACCGCCTGGAATTCCTCGGTCACGGCGGGCTCCGTCTCCCGCCGTGCCGCCCGCAAGAGGTGGACCGTGTAAGCGATGATGCCCAACACCAGCAACGAGCCTTCCAGCCGGCTGAGGTGTTGGTCCCACAGCAACCCAATGACCAGCGCCGTGATGCCCACCATCAGCGGCACATCATGCCGGAGCAACTGCAGCTTCACCTGGAGCGGCTGGATCAGGCAGGCCAGTCCCAGGATCACGCCAATGTTGCAGATGTTCGAACCCACCACGTTCCCCACCGCAATATCCCCGCTGCCCTGCCACGCGGCCTTCACGCTCACCACCAGTTCGGGCATGCTCGTCCCATAGGCCACCACCGTCAGCCCCACCACCAACGGGGTCAGCCCGAGGCGCAAGGCCAACCCGGCACTGCCGCGCACCAGCCACTCCGCCCCAAAATAGAGCAGCCCCAGCCCGACCAGAATGAGGAGTACCGAAATGCCGCTCACCCGCAGTTCCTTTCCCGAACGACTACCGGAAAAAGACGGCCCACACCACCAGCAACACGGGCAGCAGGTAAGGCAGCGTGAACCGGAACACGTAGCCCAGGAACGTCGGCGCATGCGCCTTTTGCTGCTCGGCAATCGACTTCACCATGAAGTTCGGACCGTTCCCAATGTAGGTGCAGGCCCCAAAGAAGACCGCCCCCACGCTCAAGGCCACCACAAACCGGTTGTACTGCGGCTGGGCCAGCAGCACCGAGAGTTGCAGATGCTCCGCCGTGGTCTCGTGCGCGGCAAATTCCGACGGGAAGTACTGGGCCAGGGCCGCGAGAGTCTGTTGGACAAGCTCCGGAGTCGTGCCCGCCGCCGCGCCGCTCTGCAACGCCGCCAGCGCCGCCGCCACCCGGTCCGGCGGCACAAACAGCCCCATCTCCGCACTCAGAAAACTCAGATAGGTCGGCGCGTTGTCCAGCACGCTGCTCAGCGCCCCCGCCGCCCAGTAGAACAGCCCAGGGCTCGGCGTCCCCAGCTCGCGCGCATGAACCTGCAGCCAGTCCAGCGCCGGCATCATCGTCGCAAAGATGCCAATGAACAGAATCGCCACCTCCTGGATCGGATGGAAGTTGAACTGGTTCGCCTCGTGCACCGGCTTGCGGGTCAGACGGTACGAAGCCACCGCCGCCGCCACCATGATGCCCTCCCGCAGGAAAGGCGGGTGCGGCAGGAAAACCGCCCCCAGGATGATCCCCAGAAACACCAGATTGCCCAATCCCTGAAACCGCCAGACGTCTCCCGGTTCGGCCAGCCGCTCGCGTACCGCCGCGGGCGCCCGCAGGTAGTTCCGCCGATCCAAGACATAGAAAATCGCCAGCAAGAGCCCCACGCCCAGCGCCCACATCGGCCAGCAATGCTTCGCCACCCACCAGAACGGAATCCCCTTCAGATACCCCAGGAACAACGGCGGATCCCCAATCGGCGTCAGACACCCGCCCACGTTCGACACCAGGAAGATGAAGAACACCACGTGATGCGCCGTCAGCCGGTACTTGTTCATCCGCAGCCACGGCCGGATCAACAGCATCGACGCGCCCGTCGTGCCCAGGACGTTCGCGATCACCGCCCCCACCAGCAAAAACATCACATTCGTCAGCGGCGTCGCCTCGCCTTTCACCGTGATGTGAATCCCGCCGCTGACGACATAAAGCGAGCCGATCAGCGCCATGAAACTCACATACTCCGCCCCCACGTGCAGGACCCGCCCATGCGCGTGCAGCCCCCCCAGGTAGTACGTCAGCGTGATGGCCGCCAGGCCGAACGCGACCTTCGGATAGTGCCGCCCCCACCACGCATGCGCCCACAACGGCGCCAACGCAATCGCCCCCAGCAACACCCCAAACGGCAGCAGGCTCCAGGGGTTCGGGTTGATGATACCTTCGTGTCCCACGCCGCGAGGCTAACCAGATCGCCTCCCCAGTGCCAGACCCGAACCGCTCCGGCACACTCGACTCCTTTCCACCCTCAGCCGGAACGACCGCCGCGCGCCGCCGGCCGTTATCGGCACGATGCCACCGTCCCGCGGCGTTCACGTCCGGGCCTTGACCTGGTGCGTCCGGTTCGGGTCTCAAAGCGGCGGTAAAGTGGAGCAGGACGGTGCCTTGTCAACGGCGACGCCGCCGACCCCCGTTGGCGATTTTGCATCGTCGTGACAAATCGCCTCGGCAACCGGCGCAACCTGTGCTACGCATGCCGCGACCATCGGCGCCAAAACACCTTTGCCATGGGTTGGCCTGACATCCTCCTGCTGCTGCTCCTCCTCGCCGCCCTTCTTGGCAGCATCGTGGGGGCCGCGGTTGCCCGGCGGCGCCGCCCCAGCGACCGTGCATGTGGCGCGGCACGGCGGGCAGATGTTAGCCTCGATCCGGCTCTTCCGCTGCGTCCTGCCTCTCCGTCTTTCGTCTGGCAGGCCGGGTTGATCCTCCTGCCCGTGGTGGGTCTGGCGGCGCTCGGACTCCTGGCCACCTACCGTGACTACGCCCTCACGGAGCAAGAAGCCCGTCAGCGGGCGGGCGCGCTGGCCGAGGACTGGGTGGTGCGCCTGGCCGGTGCTTTGATCGGCGAACTCCTCGAGTGGGAGAGCTGGGCCCAGGTCTGGGACGGTACCAGCGTGGCGGGAGGCGAGGTGTCCTGGCCGGGAGCTCCGCCACTTTCCCTCGCGGAACCGACACGCTCCCAGGCCCGCCTCGAGGCGTGGTTGAGCACGCTGCCCGAGCGCCGCCCCGAGGAGCTCCTGCCCGTCCGGATCGAGCTCGGCCCAGAAGGCAACCTGACCTGGCCCCGGCCCGTCTCGATTCCCCAGCCCGCCGACTGGTGGCGCCATCTGTCCGACGAACAGGCGAATGGCTGGCGGGCCCTGCAACACGCCTCCGCTTCTGAGCCGGGCACTGCGGGCGAGCCGGGACCGGAACTTCCCCCAGGCACTTCCCTAGACGCCCGTCTCGACGCCTTCCTCGCTACGGACCCCGGCGAGTCCGCGCGTGCCAACGCCGGGTTCCTCCGCTTGCTGAAGACACTGCCCGACCTGCCCCCGGCCGAACGGGTCGAGCGGCTCCTGCTTTTCGCCCAGGAGAACGCCGAGGTCCCGGCCGAAAGCGGTCTGCCGCTGTCCGCTCTGGCCCTCGGTCGCGCCCTGCACGAGAGCACCCACCTCGGCCTGAGCCAGCCTCTGTTCGACGAACTCGCCCGCCAGACCCGCAACCTCCCGTCGCTCTTGACCCCCCGCCTGCTCGCCAGCGCGCACACGCTCGCCGCGGTCCAGGGCCGGGAAGTCCAGCACGCGGTGGAGGACCTGCAGGCCCGATGGCGCGGTGAGGAACGGTTGCGCGAACTGGCCCGGCGGGTGTTGACCATGCTGCCAGCCACCGGCGTCCCGCCGCCGGGTCTCTGGCTCGACGCAAGGGGCGAACGCTGGCTCGCCCTCGTGGATCCCAGCGTGTCACCCACTTCCCCCACCGACCCGGACGCCGAGCGCACCGGCCGCAGCGGCCCGACCAACGTCCGCTTCTTCGCGAAGTCCATCCTCCGGCACGCCCTCGATCGCGCGGTGGCCGCCAACCGGCTCACCGTTCCCCCGTATCTCGCACTGGAGCCAGCGCTGGAGCAGGAACCGTTGGCTGAGACCGTGTCATCGCCCGCGAGCGAACGTCGGACCGTGTTTGCCCACGCCGTGTCCACCCTGGGCCCGCTACCCGCGGCCCCGCCTGCACTCCGGGAGCCCGGCGAGGCAACCGCGGCCAAGGCGTTCGATCCCTGGCCGTACGCCCCGCGGCTTGCCCTGACCCTGGTCCTGAGCGATCCCGGCCGCCTGTATGCGCAGGCTCGGCAGCGGGCGCTGGCCTTCGGGAGTGTGGTGCTCCTCGGCCTGGCCACGGCCCTGGTCGGGTTGTTCGCGGCCCGCCGCGCCTTCCGCCACCAACTCCAGCTCAACGAGCTCAAGTCGAATTTCGTCTCCAGCGTGTCCCACGAACTCCGCGCCCCCATCGCCTCGATCCGCCTGCTGACCGAGAGCCTCGAACGCGGCACGGTCGCCGATGAGCCGCGCCGCCAGGAATACTATCGGCTCATCGGCCAGGAGTGTCGGCGCCTCTCGGCCCTGATCGGGAACGTCCTGGACTTCGCCCGCATCGACCGCGGCCGGAAACAGTACGAGTTCGAGCCGACCGATCTGCCGGCGCTGATCACGCAAACCGTGCGTCTTCTCGAACCGGCGGCCGCCGAGCGGCAGGTCACCCTGCGGCTGCTCCCGCCGGCGTCCCTCCCCCAACCGCCCGCGCTTGATGGCCAGGCAATCCAGCAGGCGTTGGTCAACCTGATCGATAACGCCCTCAAGCACGCCCCACCTGGCAGCACCGTGACCGTCAGCCTCACCTCGTCCGCAAGCCCGACACGCGCAGGCGTCGACAACCGGCGTGTCTTCCGCTGGCTTCGGCCAACCATCCCAGCGCCCCGCCCCGTCCTGCACCTGGCGGTGGCGGACGAAGGTCCGGGCATCCCAGCGGCCGAGCAGGCGCGCATCTTCGAACCGTTCTATCGTCGCGGCTCAGAACTGCGCCGGGAAACCCCCGGTATCGGCATCGGTCTGAGCATTGTGAAACACATCGCCCAAGCCCACCGCGGCCGGGTTTGGGTCGAGAGCGCGCCCGGTCGGGGCAGCCGCTTCCTCCTCGAACTCCCCGCCGGCGACCCGCCGCCAGGCAACCTCTGACATGGAAATTCGAACTGACATCCTCCTCCGTCCAACCAACGTTCGGCCGCCAATCCCTCCACGTTTCGAGGGAAGGCGTTAAATCACCAATCCGATGCGCGGCGCGGGGTCACTACTCCTGCTCCCGCCTCTGCTGTTACTCTTGCTCTTGCTCTTGCTCTTGCTCTACTCCGGTCCCGCATGAACACTCCACAAGTCTACTTCGACCACGAGAAACCCGTCGCCTACCATCGTAGCATCCAATTCGTCGTGTGGGCTGGTCAGCTTCTTGAGAAGGTCGCCTCGAAGCGGGCCGTCCATGACCAGTTGGACCGCGCTTCGACTTCCGTTCCCTTGAACATTGCCGAAGGCAACGCGAAGTACACGGCTCCGGACCGCTGTCGTTACTTCGATACGGCGCGGGGTTCTGCCCTTGAGTGTGCGGCCTGTTTGGACGTGCTCGTCGCCAAGGGGCAATTCACGACTGACCAAGTGCTGGAGGGGAAGGCCATACTGCACGAAACGGTTTCCCTGCTGGTCGGCCTCATCAGGAGCATTTCTCCGGAACGACTGGGCGAGGAACCGCGTCCATACCGCACTTCCGGCGACGACTAGGAGCAAGAGCAAGAGCAAGAGCAAGAGCAGGATTTCTCACTTCGACCTTCGACTTTCGCACTTCGCCCTTGAACTCCCGTCTCCTGATCATCGAAGACGAAACGGCCATGCGCACCGCCCTGGCCGACCTGCTCGGCGCCGAAGGCTACCGGGTCATCACTGCCACCGACGGCGTCGCCGGCCTCGAACGGGCCGTGCGCGAGCAACCCGACCTCGTGCTGCTCGACCTCATGATGCCCAAGCTGGACGGGTTTGCCGTGTGCGCCGAACTGCGCCGCCGGGGCCACGCCGAACCCATCCTGATGCTGACCGCCAAAGGCCAGATCGAGGACCGCGTCAGCGGTCTCGATGCCGGCGCCGACGATTATCTGGTCAAACCGTTCAGCACCGAGGAACTGCTCGCCCGCGTCCGGGCCCTCCTGCGCCGCCGCGAGCGGCACACCCCACCGGTCCGCGAACTCTGCCTGGGCGACAGCCGCGTGGATCTCGTCCTCCAACGCGCGTGGCGAGGTCGGACCGAACTGCACCTCACCGCCAAGGAATACGCGATCCTCCGCCTGCTCGCCGAGGCCGAGGGCGAACCCGTCACCCGCGAGCGCTTCCTCGACCGGGTCTGGGGCTATGGCGCCTTCCCCACCACGCGCACCGTGGACAACCACCTCGCCAGCCTCCGCGCGAAGCTCGAGCCCGACCTGGCCCAGCCGCGGTGGCTCAAGACGGTGCACGGCGTAGGCTACCGCCTCGAGTGTCCCGCCGGGAAATCCAGTTGTCCAAACCCGCAGAATCTCTAGCATCCGCCCCTTCGCTGCGCATGCAGCCCAGCTATCACCCATGAAGAGCTACCAGATCGCAGTCATCGGCGGGGACGGCACCGGCCCCGAAGTGGTGCGCGAGGCCTGCAAGGTCCTCGATGCCGCCGCCCCCCTCTACCAAGTCAAACTCCACTACACCCCCTATGATCTCGGCGGGGAGCGTTACCTCCGGACCGGCGAGGCCCTCCCGGACAGCGTGCTGGCCGAGTTGCGGAAGTTCCGCGCCATCCTCCTCGGCGCCATCGGCCACCCCGACGTCAAGCCCGGCATTCTCGAAAAGGGCATCCTCCTGCGCACCCGTTTCGAGCTCGAGCAGTACATCAACCTGCGCCCCGTGAAGCTCTACGACGCGCGCTATTGCCCGCTCAAGGACAAGCAGCCCGAGGACATCGACTTCGTCGTCGTCCGCGAGAACAACGAAGGCCTGTACACCGGCGCGGGGGGCTTCGTGTTCAAGGGCACCCCGCATGAGATCGCCGTCCAGGAAAGCGTCAACACCCGCCGCGGGGTCGAGCGTTGCCTCCGGTTCGCGTTCGAGTACGCGCGCAAGCGCCGGGGCGGGCGGGCCTGGCCCGGCCTCAAGGCCGCCGAGTTGCAGGCGAGTCAGACCGCCCAGCTCACCCTCTGCGGCAAGACCAACGTGCTCACCTACGCCTTCGACCTCTGGGAACGCGCCTTCCACGAAATCGGCCCCGAGTATCCCCAGGTCAAACGCGACTACGCCCACGTCGATGCCACCACCATGTGGTTCGTGAAAAATCCCGAGTGGTTCGATGTGATCGTCACCGACAACATGTTCGGCGACATCATCACCGACCTCGGCGCCATGATCCAGGGCGGCATGGGCATCGCCGCCGGCGGCAACCTCAACCCCGACGGGACCTCGATGTTCGAACCCATCGGCGGCAGCGCGCCCAAGTACACCGGCCAGGGCGTCATCAACCCCCTCGCCGCCATCTGCGCCGGCGCCATGATGATGGATTGCCTCGGCGAAACCGCCCTCGCGAACGCCATCGAACAGGCCGTCATCCGCGCCGTCCGCGAAAAGCTCAAGAGCCTCGCCGCCGGCCGGATGGGCTACACCACCGCCCAGGTGGGCGACCTCGTGGCTTCGCTGGTGCCCGGGCCCGACGCCGCGGGCTGAGGCACGCCGCAGGACTACCACATCCTCTTCTGCTTCGGAGAGGCCCAGGCCGTGTTGATCGACACCGAGAGCATCGTGGAGATCGTGCACGAATGAGCCGCGAGCCGCAGCCCGCCCCCGCCACGCCACGTGAGCCCGCTCCGCCGGGCCCCTCGCTTACCCGCTGCGAGTGGTGTCTCGGCCACCCCCTCTACGTCGCCTACCACGACCAGGAATGGGGCGTGCCCGAACACGACGACCAGCGCTTGTTCGAGAAGCTCATCCTCGACGGCGCCCAGGCCGGGTTGAGCTGGCTGACCATCCTCAAGAAGCGCGAGGGCTACCGGCAGGCCTTCGACGGATTCGACGCCGAGCGCATGGCGCGTTACGGCCCCCGCAAGATCGCCGCGTTGCTCGCCGACCCGGGCATCGTGCGCAACCGGCTGAAGGTCGCGGCGGCCATCACCAACGCCCGGGCCTACCTCGACTTGCGCGCCGCGGTCGGCAGCTTCGACCGTTTCCTGTGGCCGTTCGTGGGCGGGGTCCCGCGGCACAACACCCGGCGCACCCTGGCCGAGCTCCCGGCCCGCACTCCCGAATCGGACGCGATGAGCCGGGCCTTGCTGGAACGGGGCTTCAAATTCGTCGGCAGCACGATCATCTACGCCTTCATGCAAGCCGTCGGCATGGTGAACGACCACCTCGTCACCTGCTTCCGACACCGCCAGCTCAGCGGCACCCTCTGAGACCCGCCGCGGCGGACCGGTCGCCCTCACCCGGCGATCCGCCCCGTCCCCATAGGAGATCCTCTGCCCAAGCCCAAGACCTGCTGCCACGCCGCCTCCAGTCCCTCGAGGAAGGCGGACTCCCATTTCCACAGGCTCCACCCGACAAAACCACAAAGCACCCCTGCCACTCCACATCCCAGCAGCCAGCCGTGAAGCCAGCCCAGTTCGCTCCCCGGCAACACTGCCAGTGGCCCCACGATGAACGCCCCGTGGAACAGGGCCAGCCCCAACAGCCCGGCCGCCCACGCCAGCAGGTTCGCACGCCAGTGGCGGAGGCGATGTGCGCGGGTCCGACGCTTGTGACGGTGCCGTCGCCGGGCGCGAACGCCCTTGGTTCGTCGCTGCTCCATGGCCCATCGCTACTCCTCCGCTCCCCACGCGTCAATCCTTCACGTGGCGGGACAAATCCTTGTCAGCCCTGGCCAAATCCACCAAGGTTTCGCGCAGCACCTGTGATGAACCTGCCTTTCGCCCGATCGGCGGCCCCTGTCCTTCTCGCGGGCCTGTCCCTCGTTGCCTTCGGTGCCGCCAACCGTGCGGCGGACCTGTCCGCCCCGCGGGGCACCACCCGCTATGTCTCGAAGCTCGGCGATGACTCGGACGGATCGACCTGGGCCAAGGCCTTCCGGACCCTGCAGGCCGCCCTCCAGGCCATCCCCGACGACCGCGGCGGCCACCGCATCATCGTGCGCCCGGACACCTACTTCGAGGCCAACCTCTTCCCCGCACACCGCGGAGCGGCCGGCGCCTACAACGAACTGATCGGGGACTTCGACGGCCGCTTCGGCTCGGGCACCGCCGGCTGGATCGTCCTGGACTCGGGCGACCCCGCGCGAGGGTTCAAGAGTTACGACTGGTGGGGGTCCATCCGCGCCTACAAACATGCCTGGTCACCCGAGCACCAAGCGGAATCCTTCTCGGCCGTCGGCTGGGATCGCTGGGCCCTGCGCCATCTGTACGCCGCCGGGGGTGACGGAGGCCTGTTCTTCGACCTCGTGGACAAGGCCGAACCCTTCAGCGTTCTCGTCGAGGACTGCTTCAGCTCGGGCCGTGCCTTCGGAGGTGGCGTCGCAAATGTCCTGTCCCGTCCCGGCGAACCCAGTGTGTTCCGGCGTTGCCAGCTCTGGTGTCTGGACTGGTGGGGGGACGCCGCCGGCGCCTACGTCCGCGCCGAACACCCCGAGATGCCCGCGCATCCGGATGTCCTCTTCGAGGATTGCACTTTGGTCGGACCCGACAACGCCCTCCAGGCCGGCAACCCCGGCTACGCCGGGTTCACCCGCGTCCACGTGAAGGACTCCCGGCTGATCAGCCTCAACTTCTCCCAGCCCCAAGGCAAACCGGGCACCGGCGTCATCCATAGCACGATCGAAGGCCGTTTCCTGCATGTGGACCTCGAGAACAGCACCCTCATGGGCTGCAAGATCCTCGGCGCCGGTCAGGGGGAAGTCAGCTACGCCACGCACGGCGACGTGCGCGCCTACGTCCAGTTCCAGCAGGAGGTGCCCGCCGGAATGCTCCGGCTCGGGCACTGGCCGGTCGAGATCTTCCAGACGCTGCTGGCACCGCCCCCGCCCCCACCGCGCTGGGCGGGACTGACCGTCGACCGGGCCCCCTTGGGCAACCTCTGTGAAGTGTCTCCTGCGGTCTGGCAGGGACGATTGGTCCTGCTGAAGTGCGTTCGGCCCGCCAGCGGCGGGAGCCGGAACGACTACTACCTTGAGATCGAGGACGTCGAGAGTGGCCGCGCGCTGGCCCGCTTCGCCGAGGGCTACAGCCTGGCCTGTGCGTTCGTCGAGGCCGGCACCTTCCACGCCTTCGCGGCGCGCTTCACGCCGGAAGGCTGGAACGATGTCACCCGGTTCACTTCCCGCGACCTCCGCACCTGGGAATCCCAAGTGGTCATCCCGCAGGAGAACGAGCAGTTGTTCAACAGCTCGGTCTGCCGCGGCCCCGCCGGCTTCGTCATGGCCTACGAGTCGAATGATCCCCGCTACCCCGCCTTCACCATCAAATTCGCCACTTCCACCAACCTGACCGACTGGGTGAAACTGCCGGACGCACGGTTCGGCACCGACCGCTACACCGCGTGCCCGGCGCTGCGCTACGTCGACGGCTGGTACTACCTCCTTTACCTCGAACACCGCACGCCACGCTGGTTTTTCGAGACCTTCGTGGCCCGGTCCCGCGACCTCAAGTCCTGGGAGGTCAGCCCCGCCAACCCCGTGCTGTCACCCGGCGAAGGCGACGGCATCAACGCCTCGGATCCCGACCTTATCGAATGGGAAGGCCGTACCCTGCTCTACTACAGCGTCGGCGACCAGCGGACCTGGTCAAAACTCCGGCGCGCGGTCTGGCCGGCTCCCCTCCGCAGCTTCTTCGCCAACTGGTTCGTCGAACTTTCACCTGCAGGACCTCCGTGACCTACCCGCACCTATTCCGCCGTCTGTCCTCCGTCCCCAAGCTCCTCGTCGCGGGTTGGCTCGGTTGGCTCACCACCAGCCTCGCCCAGACCGTTGATCCCACCCCGGATCCCACCGAGGAACCCGGGGAACGGCCCTACGAGATGGTCTGGGCCCACCGTGTTGAACCAGCCCCGCCATCCGTGCGCTTCGATGACCTGGCCGGTTGGCGCCTCGAGGTCTCCGGCGGCGCCGAGGCCAGCCTGCGCGTCACCCGCTCCCAAAACCTCTGGGACCGCCCCGTGGCGCGGCTCCGCTACCGGGGCGACGGCCAGACCAACTCCCAGCCGCGCGTCCACCTCCTGCCTCCCACCCCCATCCCCCTCCCCGAGGGCGCCGATTCCGTCCAGCTCTGGCTCCACGGCAATCGCTGGGAGTGGGAAAACCCGCCGGACACCCCTCCCGTCCGCCTCACCGTCCAACTCCGCGACGGCAACGGCAACGCCCTGCCCGTCACCCTCGGCCCCGTCCGCTGGAAGGAGTGGTGGCTCGTCCACCGGAAGCTCCCTCCCGGCCTCAAAGGACCCCTCCACTTCGAACGGCTCGTCTTCGAAGGCGGCTCCCAAACCGAACCGCGCGACCTCTTCCTCGATTCCCTCCGCGGCTACCGCGAGAACCTGCCCCCCCTCCGGTTCGCCCCCCGTCCCGAACGCAACTTGCGCCTGTTCACCGGCCAGTCCCCCGGCGCGAATACCGGCCCCGGCCGCCTGCCCTTTCCCACCCGAGAGGAAACCATCCTGCCCCGTCAATTGGCCGGCGAGTTCACCAACGAGATCGGCTCCGTCAACGGAGGCGGATACCGCTTCACCTACCGCGGCTCGGACGGCGTCCTCCACTACGACTTCCTGCCAGCCACCGGCCTCCCCAGCCTGCGCGCCACCTTCAACGCCCAGCCGGCCGCCCAGTTGATGCTCGGCGCCCAAGTGCTCCGTACCACCCGAAATCCCACCAACACCCTCACCGAAACCGTCCTCACCAACGGCGTCCTCTCCGCCCGCTACGACGACGGCACCCAGCTCCGCTTGCGCCTCTGGCAGAAATCGCTCGTCCTCGATGTCATCAACCAGACCGGCCAGGCCACCGAGTTCTCCTGCGGCGAAGTCGCCGGACTCGAAAACCCCCGCGCCATCCCGGTGCCCTTCCTCACCTACGGCCACGGACCCCGCCCCATCGTCGCCCTCACCCACGCCGGCACCACCCCGGTCTTCCTCTCCCTCTGGCTCGACTGGTACCGCTCCAACGGCTCCGAACCCTACGCCGCCGCCACCACCAACGCCGGCACCCTCCGCGTCAACGGCGGCGTGCGTTACCACCCGGTCACCGCCGGGCAGCGCAATCCCATGTTCGAACGTTTCTTCATCACCCTCTCCCCGCAGTTTGAAGAAGTGCTCCCCGTCATCCCCACCCCTGTCGGCCGCCACGCCGCCCTCGCCGTCGATCGCTTGTGGCAGGAATCCTGGGGCCCCGAGAACTACGAGCAACAGATGCAACGCAGCCGCCGCTTGCGCGCCTACGGCCTCGAATACCTCATCCAGTGCAACCACGAGATCACCTGGCGCGACGCCGGCGAAAGCTTCACCCTCCGCACCCGCGCTGCGCCCCGCCGAGGCGGTGATGCCGCCCTCGCCCGCTACGTCGCCCACCAGCGCGACCTCGGCTGGCTCAGCGGCCTCTACAGCAACTACACCGACTTCGCCCCCGTCAACGAACACTGGTCGCCCGACTGGGTCCAGCGACTTTCCGACGGCAACTGGCGCACCGCCTGGCCCCGCAACTACGCCCTCAAACCCCTCAAGGCCGTCGAGTTCGATGCCCTCCTCGCCCCCCAGATCAAGGAGAAGTACCAGCCCAACAGCGCCTACACCGATGTCCACACCGCCGTCGCCCCCTGGAACTACGTCGACTACGACGCCCGCGTCCCCGGAGCCGGTACCTTCACCCAGACCCTCTACGCCTACGGCGAACTCCTCCGCCACGATTCCGAGGTGTACGGCGGCCCGGTCTTCTCCGAAGGCACCTACCACTGGCTCTACGCCGGCCTCGCCGACGGCAACTACGCCCTCGCTTACGACGGTCGCCCCCTCGCCCTCGAACCGCTCTTCCCCGTCTTCGACCTCCTCGAACTCCACCCCAAACAGTGCGACATCGGCATGGGCTGGACTGCTCACTTCTGCGATCCGCTCGGCGACTGGAAACGCCCGGAGAACCTCGACCGCGCCATCGACCGCTTCCTGCTCCATACCCTGGCCTACGGCCACATCGGCTGGCTCGTCGAGGAAGCGCACGGGATCGAGCGCACCTGCCGCAGCTATTACCTCCTCCAGCAGGTCCAGGCCCGCTACGGACTGCAAGCCCCCCAACGCATCGCCTACTGGGACGGCACCCAACTCGCCAGCGTCTCCGAGGCCCTCGTGCGTGACCTCCCCCGCTCCCGCCGCCAACTCCACGTCCAGTACCCCAACCGCCTCGAACTGTGGCTGAACGACCACCCCGAAGAATCGTGGACCGTCACCGTCGATGGCCAGGCCATCGAACTCCCCCCGGCAGGCTGGGCCGCCGCCCAGCCCGGCAGCGACCTCTTCAGCTACTCCGCCCTCACCGGCACCAACCGCGTCGATTACCTCCGCAGCGCCGCCTATGTCTACCAGGACGGCCGCGGCTATCCTTTCGCCACCCCCGAAGCGATCCACCGCGGCGCCCTCGCCCTTTCGCCCCAAGGCGAAAACCGCCTGCAAATCATCCTCATCTCCGGGTCCACCCCTTTTCTCGTCCGCCGCCCGTTCCATTGCCGCGGTGCCCTGGTCGAATGCGAGGCCTTCGATGAAGCCGGCAACCGCCTCGATACCCCCACCTTCAGCGGCGACGACCTCGAATCACGCATCGAACCCGTCCCGGGTGCCCTGCGCTACCTCCTCCGCTTCGCCGGTCCTCCCTGAAGAGGCTCCCAGAGCTTCTGCGTGGCCGTGGGATGAAGGTGTCGTTCCCCGCCCAAGAGGCGAAAGCCGGTGCACGTCGTCTTAGAACTGCCCCAGATTGACCAGTTCCATCGTCTCATCCCCCATGGCCACGCCGTAGACCCGCTGTCGGTTCAAGAACATGATGACCGACGGATCGATGGTCACGCTGGCCACCACGGGAAAGAGTTGGTAGCCGGCATACTCCGGCAGGAACTCCGGAATCTCGGCCACCCGCTCCACGTACTCGCGGATCTTCTCGGGATTCAACCGCCGCTTGGCCTCGACCACCATCAGATGACGGCGTCCGGCCGCGAGCAGGTCAATCTCGATCATCCGGCCGGGGTCGGTCGGGTGCACCTGGCGAAGCCGCTGCATCAGACGCACAACCGGATCCGCCGGGAATATCTGGCCCGCAATCCGGCGGGCGTTCGGCGCCACCATGTCCTCGACCAGCGTGCCCATGCTGTCGGAAAGCTCCGCCAAGCGCTTGTTGAAATCCTTGCGGTCCTGCTCGGCTCGCTTGCGGTCCTCCTCCGCTCGCTGGCGGTCCTGCTCCAGTTGGCGGCGCATCTCCTCCCGATCCGCTTCCGCCTGCCGGCGGTCAATCTCGGCCTGGCACAGCATCTCTGCGCGGGCTTTTTCCGCCTGTTCGCGGTCTTTCTCCGCCTGGCGCTGCATCTCCAGGAGCAAGGCGTCGGTGCGCAGGTTGCTGGCACGGATCTCGGCCGTGCTGGCGCGAATATCCGCCAGCGCTTCCTCGGTCCGCTCCATGAACTGGGCAAACACGACTTCGAGCCGATCCACGCGTTCGTCGGTACTCAGCATTCTCGCGGAGGTTATGGGCTGATCGCACGTTGTGTCAAACCCTGTCCTGGCTACTTTCGCATCGCTTCCGCCACCCACGCTTCCCAGCCTCCGGCACGACAAATCCGTGACGCTTCATCGCGGCCCCGCCCGGCCCGGCGATGAAGTCCTCCGCCACGAACACTGCGGTTGTGCCATTGCGGCAGGTCCGGGCTGTACTATCGCGCCATAATGACACTGGAAGGGAGACGATCCCACGGGACCCTAGAGGTGATTCAATGATTTAATTAATTGGCCATGAACTTGTTACATAGATATCCCTCCATATGGCACCCCGGCTGCTACTCCTGCCAGCCGAGATTATGGCAAAAGTTCTTGGCATCGACTTGGGAACCACCAACTCCTGCATGGCCGTCATGGAGGGTGGCGAGCCGTTGGTCCTGGAGAATTCCGAGGGCAAGCGTACCACTCCTTCGGTGGTCGCCTTCACCAAGAGTGGCGAGCGCCTCGTCGGGGATGCGGCCAAACGTCAGGCCGTCACCAACCCCAGCAACACCATCTACTCCATCAAGCGCTTCATGGGGCGCAAATTCGCCGAGGTCCAGGAGGAGATCAAACGCGTCCCCTACAAGGTCGTCGAGGCCGCCAACGGCGACGTTGCCATCGAGGTCGAGGAGAACGGTCGCAAGAACCGCTACAGCCCGCCCGAGATCTCCGCCATGATCCTCGGCAAGCTCAAGGCCGATGCCGAGGTCCGTCTCGGCGAGAAAATCACGCAGGCGGTCATCACCGTGCCGGCCTACTTCAACGATTCGCAGCGTCAGGCCACCAAGGACGCCGGCCGCATCGCCGGCCTCGAGGTCCTCCGCATCATCAACGAGCCCACCGCCGCCTCCCTCGCCTACGGCCTCGACAAGAAGAAGGACGAGAAAATCGCCGTCTACGACCTCGGCGGCGGCACCTTCGACATCTCCGTCCTCGAGATCGGCGACGGCGTCTTCGAGGTCAAAGCCACCAACGGTGACACGCACCTCGGCGGCGACGACTGGGACAACCGCATCATGGACTGGATCCTGGACGAGTTCAAAAAGGACCAGGGCATGGACCTCCGCCGACAAGCCGATGCCCTCCAGCGCATCAAGGAGGAGGCGGAGAAGGCCAAGATCGCCCTCAGCAGCGCCCAGGTGTACGACATCAACCTGCCCTTCATCACCGCCGACGCCAGCGGCCCGAAGCACATCAGCCGGCAGCTCACCCGCGCCAAGATGGAGCAGCTCTGCGACGACCTCTTCGAGCGCACCATCGGCCCCGTCCGCAACTGCCTCCGGGACGCCGACGCCACCGCCGACAAGATCGACGAACTCGTGCTCGTCGGCGGCATGACCCGCATGCCCCGCGTCGTCGAGACCGCCCATTCCCTCGTCAATAAACCCCCGCACCAGGGCGTGAACCCGGATGAAGTCGTGGCGGTCGGCGCCGGCATCCAGGGCGGCGTTCTCAAGGGCGATGTGAAGGACGTCCTGCTCCTCGATGTCACCCCGCTTTCCCTCGGCATCGAGACCCTCGGCGGCGTCTTCACCCGCCTCATCGAGCGCAACACGACCATCCCCACGCGCAAGTCCGAGATCTTCTCCACCGCCAGCGACAGTCAGCCCGGCGTCGAGATCCATGTGCTCCAGGGTGAGCGCCAGTTCGCCCGCGACAACAAGACCATCGGCAAGTTCCACCTCACCGACATCCCGCCCGCTCCCCGCGGCGTGCCCCAGATCGAAGTCACGTTCGACATCGATGCCAACGGCATCCTGCACGTCAGCGCCAAAGACCTGGGCACCGGCAAGGAACAGAAAATCACCATCACCGCCAGCAGCGGGCTCTCGAAGGACGAGGTCGAACGGATGCGCCGCGAGGCCGAGGCCCACGCCGACGAAGACAAGCGGCGCCGCGAAGAGGTCGAGGTCCGCAACGAAACCGACAGCGCCGTCTACCGCTCGGAGAAGCTGCTGAAGGAAAACGCCGACAAGCTCTCCCCGGCGGACAAGGAGAAGATCGAGAAGGCGCTCAACGACGCCCGCGAGGCGCTCAAAGGCACCGACCCCACCGCCCTCAAGAGCGCCAGCGAAAAGCTCAATGAAGCCTGGCAGGCCGTCTCCGCCGAACTCTACAAGGCGGCCGCCGAGAAAGCCCGCGCCGGCCAGAAAGGCGGCGCCGCCGGCGGCGGCGAGCCCCCTCCCGGCAACAGCGGCTCGGGTGAGGGCGGCGGCAAGGGCGAAGGCCCCATCATCGACGCCGAAGTCGTGGACGAACCCAAGCGCTAAACCCTTTGCCGCTCAGGCGCGAAGGCCACCTTCCGGTGTCCTCCGCGCCTGACCGGCCGGCGATCGGCTCGGATGGCAGCGGGTGCTGCCGGATTCGGTCCGAAGGCCAAGCACAGCAAACCACAGCGAAACACACCCTATGGCAATGAAAGTCAAACCCCTCGGTGACCGGGTCCTCGTTGAACCCGTCGAGGAAAAGGAAGTCAAGAAGGGCGGCATCATCATCCCCGATTCCGCCAAGGAAAAGCCCACCGAGGCTTACGTGCGCGCGCTCGGCACCGGCAAGACCGACGACGAAGGCAAGAAGATCCCCTTCGAAGTCCAGGTCGGCGACCGCGTCCTCATCAGCAAGTACGGCGGCACCGAGATCAAGATCGAAGGCAAGGAATACAAACTGCTCGGTGCGGATGACCTGCTCGCCGTGGTCGAATAACCCCCGTTCTCTCCACCCTCAACTTTCATCCTCCCCCTGATTTATGGCAGCAAAACAACTCCTCTTCGATGAAGCCGCCCGCCAGGCCATCCTGCGCGGCGTGGTCAAACTCTCCAAGGCCGTCACCGCCACCCTCGGTCCCAAGGGCCGAAACGTGGTCCTCGACAAGAAATTCGGCTCGCCCACCGTCACCAAGGACGGCGTGACCGTCGCCAAGGAAATCGAACTCGAAGATCCCTTCGAGAACATGGGCGCCCAGATGGTCCGCGAGGTCGCCAGCAAGACCAGCGACGCCGCGGGCGACGGCACCACCACCGCCACCGTCCTCGCCGAGGCCATCTACCGCGAAGGCCTCAAGTTCGTCACTTCCGGCGCCAACCCCATCGGTATCCAGCGCGGCGTCATGAAGGCCGTCGAAGCCGCCGTCGCCCACCTCGACAAGGTCGCCAAGAAGGTCAAGGACAAGGAGGAGATCAAGCAGGTCGCCACCGTCTCCGCCAACTGGGACACCACCATCGGCGAGATCATCGCCGACGCCATGGACAAGGTCGGCAAGGACGGCACCATCACCGTCGAGGAAGCCAAGTCCATCGAAACCACCCTTGAGGTCGTCGAAGGCATGCAGTTCGACAAGGGTTACCAGTCGCCGTACTTCGTGACCAATGCCGAGACCATGGAGTGCAAGCTCGAGGACGTCTACGTCCTGATCTACGAGAAGAAGATCAGCAGCCTCAAGGACCTCCTCCCGCTGCTCGAGAAGGTCGCCCGCGTCGGCAAGCCGCTCCTCATCATCTCCGAAGAGGTCGAAGGCGAAGCCCTCGCCACGCTCGTCGTCAACAACCTCCGCAAGACCATCACCTGCTGCGCCGTTAAGGCCCCCGGCTTCGGTGACCGCCGCAAGGCCATGTGCGAGGACATCGCCATCCTCACCGGCGCCCGGTTCATCAGCGAAGACCTCGGCATCAAGCTCGAGTCCCTCGACATCGCGGACCTCGGCAAGGCCAAGAGCGTCGTCGTCGACAAGGAGAACTGCACCCTCGTCGAAGGCGGTGGCAAGGCCTCCGAAATCCAGGGCCGCATCAACCAGATCCGCCGTCAGATCGAGGAAACCACCAGCGACTACGACCGCGAGAAGCTCCAGGAGCGCCTCGCCAAGCTCGCCGGCGGCGTCGCCGTCATCAATGTCGGTGCCGCCACCGAGACCGAGATGAAGGAGAAGAAAGCGCGCGTCGAGGACGCCCTCCACGCCACCCGCGCGGCCGTCGAAGAAGGCATCGTGCCCGGCGGTGGCGTCGCGCTCGTCCGCTGCATGCCCGCCATCGCCGCCGTCGCCCCGGCGAACGATGACGAGAAGATCGGCGTCGACATCGTCAAACGCGCCATCACTTACCCGACCTGGGCCCTGGCCGACAACGCCGGCATCGAAGGCTCTGTCGTCGTCGAGGAAGTCAAGAAGCGTAAGGGCAACGACGGCTACAACGTCGCCACCAACGAGTACGAAGACCTCGTCAAGGCCGGCGTCGTGGACCCGAAGGTCACCCGCACCGCCGCAGAACGCCCGCCTCCATCGCCGGTCTGCTCCTCACCACCGAGGCTCTCATCACCGAGATCCCGGAGAAGAAGGAGAAGCCCGCCGGTGGCCCGGGCCACGGCGGCATGGGCGGCGACATGGATTACTGATCCCCCCTCCCAGGGGTTTGAGGACGCGAGACGAGGCCGGCGCAAGCCGGCCTCGTTTTCTCATATCCCCCCAAGACCGTCCCGTTCAGCCTGGAGGGGGCCCGATGCTACTGCCGGGCGGTTCCGGTAGGTCTTCACATCCGAATGCGGCTGGCTTACTGGGCCGCCAGGGCGAGCCGGCGCATCCGGAGCAATCCGGTGTTCTGTGTCGTCACAGGCATGCCGATGACGGAAATAGGCCAGGCAGGACACCACACGCCTGGTCCATGCCCGTTGTCTCCTGCTTTCCGGCAGGGGTGGTTGAGGGCGAGGAGCCGCGCCGTAGTCACCGCGAACACACTCCAGCCGGGGCCGGAACGTCCCCGTGTTGATCCCATGGCCCGTCCAGACCGAGGGATCCTCAGCCGGCAAGGGAGTGTTCATGGCTCGGCGACGACGCCGCGACACCAGGTACGCACCGAGCACGGCGATGGCTGCCAGGCGCACAATGACTTCGAGGGTCGTCACCTGCCGTACCGGTTCGGTGACGCCGGTTGCGGCGAGACTCCCGAGCAGAACCATCGAACCGGAGGTCGCGTTCATCAGGCCTACGGCGTGGTCGAGTAAGTGTCGAACGCCGCCCCGAACCGGCGCCGCGGCGGATCGGCGCTGGCTTCGAGATAGCGGGTACCGTTCCAGACCAGAAGCCGCATCGGTCCCCCGGTGAGCCGCGTGCGGAGATAGACGTACTGCTCCAGGGTCTCGACCCGCTGGTCCTGGAGCCCCACGATGATGTCTCCCTGCTTCAGCCCGGCGGCGCGGACGAGATCGTTCTCCTCCTGGATGATGACTCCAGCGGCCGGGGAACCGGATAATCCCTGGAGCCGGATGGGCCGGACGCCCTTGGGGAACAGAGTGTCTTTGCGCTGCTCGATCTCCTCATCGAAATCCGGCTGGTCCGTCTGGGCCCGGTAACGGACCCACCAGCGCACGACGCAGCGAGGGTCGGCGTAGCGCTCCTCGATCTTGTGGTAGTACTCGAGCGACTCCCCGTACTCGCCCTTGAGGAACAGCAGATCGCCCTTGGCCTCCAAGCCGCGGTAGCTGTACACGTCCGCGGCGAAGTCGGCCCAGCGATCGGCCTCCGCGAGCTTGTCCTGCGCGAAGTAGTGCCGCACCAGCCAGGGCGCGTGGTTGGCGGCCTGGACGGCATCCGGGCCCTTCTCGAACCCTTCCTCGAAGTACTGAGCCGCCTTGGCGGCATCCCCGCGTTTCGCGAAGTAGTCCCCCAAGCGGAAGTAATAGGCCCCGTTGCGGGCGGCGGCGCGCAGCAGGAAACGCTCGTACGCGACCGGATCCTTCTCGAGCCGCTGCCCCACCACGGCGAGCACGGGTGCCGAGTACTCCACTAACGGCCCGTAGGCCGCCGCCAGCACCTCCTCCGGCTGGCCCTGCCCGTTGTTGCCGTATTTCAGATGCAGCAGGACCCGCGTCAGCTTGGCATCGTACGGCGCCAGGGCGTGGAGCGCCTCGAGCCGTTCGACCGCGTCCGTCTGCCGGATCAGACTCACGTGGTGGACGCGATCGCTGGCCCGGTGGGCGGTGAACGGGGGAGGATTGTGACGGTGCCACTCGCTCACGTCGCGACAGCGCGGCGAGTGGTACACGGGCAGGCCGGCCGGAGGCGGTTCGTACAACTGGTTCCACAAGGCGGCCGGGACCAGTTCGGGCGTCTGGGCGATCACGCGGACCGCTGCGTCCACGGCCTGGCGATACGTCTTCTCGTCCTCGGCTTGGGCGCGCTGGACGAAGGGGTAGAGCCGGAGCTTGCCAAACAGGCCGCTGGTCTCGCGGACGAAGTCGGCGGCGACTTCCGGCACCCCCCACAGGCGCCGTAAGAAGCGATGGTTGTGCACCAGCGTGTGGCAAAGATGCCGTTGCAGGAACTGCGCCCAGTGCCCTGGGCTGATCACCCGGATCTGTCCTGCCCCTCCCGGCCCCGGGCTCACGCACGGCGACGGCAGCTCATTCAGCAGCGCGCTCAGTCCATCCGGCCCTGCCCGAGGCAGGCCGGGGATCTTGAACACCTGCCCGATCTCCTGCATCTCGAGCGCCAGGCTCAGCCGCCTCAACTGGTGTCCGAGCTCAACCGACAAGGCCAGTTCGTGCGTCATCCGGCAGAAATCGGGTCGCGCGACGAGCTGTTCGGGTTCGAGTTCTTCCCAGGCGACGGTGGGCTGAACGGATCGCGCGTAACTGCTGAACCAGCCGATCTGCTCGAGTGGCGTCCGCTCCTTCACCGCGTTCAGTTCCCGATAGTCTCCCGTCACCCACGCGCGCAGGGCCCGCCTCCAGGGTGTCATCGCCGGCTCCGGCGGCAAGGACTGCAGCCGTTCCAAGGCCCCGGTCTGGTGGCCCATCAGCGCGTAGAGCAGCACCTCCGCCACGCGCCCTTCGCCGCTGGCCACCCGCTCGGGGTCCAGGGCCCGGGCGAACGCCAGATGGGCCGTCATCCGACCCAGCACGCTGCGGACGTCGTGGAACATCCCCGCCGCCTCGCGCAACCCGAAGACCCCGAGCAGCAACGCCGCCCGCTCGTGCTGGATCGGTCGCCGGAACTCCTCCCGCAGGGCCTGGGATACACGTTCGTTGGCGCGCTCGATGGCGGGAGCGTCCAAGGCCAGCAACTCCTCCAGCAGCGACGACCCGTCCGTTCCGGCCGGTTCGGTCCCCGCGGTGGGACGTCCGATTTCCTGGAACAGCCGCTCGAGCACGGGACCATAGACGGCGGGTTCCCAAAGAGGACGCTCGATCACCAGCTTGAACGTCTGATCCGCACCCCCCGACTTCCCGCGCAGGCTCACGCGGTAGTCCGGATGCCCCCAGGCGGCTTCCTCTCCCTCCTCCACACGGACGCGCCGGGAAGCATCCGTCGCCACCGTTCCCGCCACCGCCCACTGGGTCATGCCCAGCAGATCTTCAAGGAGGCTCTGCACGATGAACTGGCTCTCCTCCTCGTACCGCCCTCCGGTTGCCGCTGGCCCCGAACGTCGGCAGCCAGACATGCCCAGCAACAAACCAGCGCTCGCCAGCAGAACTGGCACCGTCATGGAGGAGGAGTTCATGGGATTGATTGCCGCTCGTTGGGCAACTGCCTGTCAAAGCTGTTTCATCCGAAAGAACCGACGCGCCGGGCCGGCGCCTTCCAGGTCCACCGTCGCGTTGCCGGCGAATTCGCCCGGCAGCACCGTCCAGGCCCCGCCCAGTTCGTCCGTGGACTCGACCACATAGCGCCGGTCGGATGAGCCGTTCCACAGCAGTCTGACGCGGCCTGTGGTCAACTCGCGTTGGATCAGCAGCAGCGGACCGGTCTCGCTGACGATCTCGACCTGGAACAGATCGGCGTTCTGGTTGAAATCTCCAGGGACGAGGTTCGGGGCATGGCTGAGGAAGAAGACGTGGCGCCCGTCGGCGCTGAAGAATGGAGTAAAGGACCAGCCGGCCCCCGCCTTGCCGGATCCCGTGCGGCTGAGCAGGAGCGTCTGCCCGGTCTTCAGGTCACGGAGAAACACGTCCTTCGCGCCATTGCCGTCGTCCGGCACCAGGTTGTCCGCGCGGCTCGCGAATGCCACATAACGACCATCGGCGCTGATCGCCGTGAACTTGCTGTTCCCGTTGCCTGGACTGACTCCGTCCGGGGCCACACTCACCAACCGCACCTCGCCGCTCTCGATCTCCGCGCACCAAGCCTGGGTCGGGCTGCCTGCCTCGAGCCCCGCCGACGCCCAGACCACCCGGCGCCCGTCCGCGCTGAGGCCCAGACTCGCCGGCCATTGTCGGTTCAACGGCTGGGCGAACAGGATCTCGTTTCCTGCCCAGTCCATCACCACGACGGCGTTCGTCCCCCTCGCCCCAATGTGGAAGTACGCCACGCGCCTTCCGTCCGCGCTCAACACCGGCTCGGTGGCGGGTGAGGCGGAAGTCCAGAGCGCCGTCACCGGTTGCCCGCCGCTGGCAAACCAGGCCCCTGTGTCGTGCACCTCGATACGCGGATTCGTTCCGCTCGGCGTGCTGGCGCCCAGACTCACCGCGAGCCTCTGGCCATCTCGACTGAAGCTCGGCTGACCCACCGCCACACCCGGGAACGAGGCCGCAACGCTGCCATCCGCCAACTCCGCCAGGCGCGACACCCGCTTGGTCGTTTCCTGGAACGTCAGGAACGCCCAACGGCCATCGGGGCTGATCAGGCACGGCGGCGAGGCGTGAGCACCGCTCGCCAGCGTCACCGGCCGGAGCCGCGTGCGTTCACCGGTGGCGACGGTGTCCACAAACACATCGACCTCGGTGCCGCGGTCGGCAGAAACCAGATTCGTCGCGGGACTGACGAACAGCAGCGTGGCGCCGTCCGCGGTGAGCGACGGCATCGTGGAATGACCGTTCGCCAGGTTCCCATCGGCGTCCCCGCTCATGAGGCGCCGCTCGCCTGTCTGCGTGTCATGGAGATAGACCTGCATGTGTCTCCCTTCACCAGCAGGCCCCGGTGGAAACGCTGTCAACGCCACGTGGCGACCATCGGCACTGACACCAGTGGGTTGCACTCCGACCCACCCCCGTCCCGTCGCCGACTCCCCGCTCACCGGCGGTAGATGAGCGGATCCCGCCGCGGTGTCCGGTGTCTCGGGAAAGAAGATCGTCAGGGCGCCGTCGTCATCGACGGTCAACGTGGCTGCCCACAGGCCGTTGCGACTCATCACCCATCGCCCGCCGGGGTTGGCTTCACCCAAATCCGCAACGACGCGCAGCCCACCCCTGTCCCGGTCCCACGCATAGAGCCGGTGGGAACCCACGGTTCCTCCCGGCACCAGGTTCCCGGCGCGGCTAACGAACCAGACGCTGCGCCCATCGGGTGTCAGGCGGACGTCCGCGGCCTCGGCCTCCGCCGGCGTCACGCCATCAGGCCCGGCGCTGACCAGGTGCGTGGTCGCATTCTCGGCATCGTACAGGTAGACCTGCGACGGGCCGTTGGTGAGGACCGACGCCGACGGGTTGTACAGCGGCAAAGATGCCGAGTAGGCCACATACCGACCGTCCGCACTCACCGCCGCGTGGAAGGCGGACGCGGGAAAGGTCTGCCGCAACACGTCGTTCGTGCGGAGGGTCAGGAGGGTGGTCGAGGCTCGTTCGACGTCATGCAGACAGAGACCGTATCGCGTGGCGGCGCCAACCGGCATCTCGCTGCGAAATGCCACGAATCGGCCGTCGGCGCTGAGCGCGGGAGCGCTGTGCGTCGTCGGTTGAGCGGAAACCAACGCCGCCGGCAGGTTGGCCGAGCAGTCCACGGCCTCGCCGGTGACGAGGTCTTTCCAGACCACCACACTCCGGGCGGGAGAACCCGATACCGTATTGGCGGTAAAAGCCAGGACCTCTGCCTCCGGTGTCGCGGCGAATGCGCTCAGACGCCAGAGAACCTGACCACCGGACGGGACGCTGGTCGTCAGGCACTCGGTCTGACCGGTCTCCAGGTTGCGCCGGAAGAGGTTGAAGGCCGAGAGCACCGCCCCCGGCGCCAGATCCTTGGCTGGGCTGCGAAAGATGACTTGGCGCCCATCCGCGGAGATCAGCGGATCCGAGGCTGACCCGCTCGAACTGCCGCCATCCTCCCTCAGGCTGGCCCACCGCGTTTGGCCGGTGGCTTGCTCATGAACCAGGACGTCCCACGTGTCGTTCGTGTCCGCACTCGCCAGGTTCGAGGCGCGGCTCACGTAGACAATCCTGCTGGCATCCGCGGAGGCGCCGACCGCCAGCGACGTCCCGTTCCCCGACGAACCGGTGGCGTCGCGGCTGACGAGCGTCACCGTGCCGCTCGTGCGGTCAAACAGGAACGCGTCGGCGGCGGTGTTCGCGTCGGGCGCCGTCAGGCGCTCGCTGGTCGAGGTGAACAACAGCCAACGGCCGTCGTCCGAAAGGGCATGGAGCAGCGTGAGTTCGGGCGCCGCGATGGCGTCGACCGCCGGGGCGGCCGAGCCCAGCAACCGAGGCAGAGGAACCTGGGCCAGCAGCGGTAGGATGGCGGCCGGCATGAGAACCAGCGCGGCGACGAGGCGAGCCTTCATGGGTCGGAGCAGACAGGGGTTCGGTTGACGCTCACCTTTGCGGCGTGTGGTCCAGCAGCCACTGCAAATCCGGGTTGCCCGGCGCAACGAACACGTTGACGTCGGACCGGAGCCGCACCGGCCGCCTCAGTTCGGGGCTCTCCCAGCGGCGCAGCTCGAGGTGGCCGTCGGCAAAGGTGAACCAGGCCGCGCCCTCATGATGCGACCCGGGGACGTCCACGATGTTCTGCGGCGAGTTCGGTACGAAGAACAGGGGATCGTTGACGCTGTCCGGGTGTTCATCCAGGAAGACAAAGGCCGCTTGGGGGCTGAGCCGAATGGGGTCACTCCTTCGCCGCAGGTGAGCCGTCTGGAGGTTGAAGGGGCCGGTCTCGGCATTGCCTTCACCGAAGACCACGCTCAGGGAGTACGTGCGGACGCGGCCGCTCCAACCCCGCGCGGCCTGCGCCGGGCTGAGGTAATCGTCCGCCGGGCACTTGTAGACGGACGCGTCCGGACCCAGGTACGGGGAGAGCGCGGCATAGCGAAGGGTGGTGAGGTACAGCACATTCGTATTGTCACTGCTGGTGCCCCAGTCCAACCAACCCACCGCCCACGGGCGCTCGGTGGCGCTCGCGAGGGGGTTGAAGCCGCCGTGGTAGTTGCCGACGAACTGGCCGTTGTTTTCGTCCGCGTAGAGCATCCAGGCGGCGGACAACCGGCGCAGGTTCTCCATGCATACCAGGGACTTCGCGACCCCGGCGCCGCCCCGGACCGGGGGTGCGACAGCGACCAGCAGCGCGAGCACGGTCAGCAGCACCAACAGTTCGAGTCGGGTGAAGCCGCGTCTGTCCTCGTCGGCCCCGGGCTGCTCAGGTCTCATGCGAGGATACTTAGCATGATCTCTGCCAGCGCTTCAATCCGGGCCATCAGAAGCCCTCGCCGCGGGAGGTGAACCCGGGCGGGCCACGGCCCTCCGACAGACGTACGGGGACCGTCGAACGCGCTCTCCGGCCAGTTCATTCGTCTGTCCCCTGACCCTCAGCACTGCTTGCGGCTCTCCGATGGTTAGTTACCTTTTGCCGCATGGGTTATGCGCTAGCGGAAGAACAACGGCGGTACGTCGCCGGCCTGGTGAAGGCTGGCCGTTTCAGCAACCAGAGTGAGGTCGTGCGCGAGGCCCTGCGCCGCATGGCCGCACAAGACTTGGCCTACTTGAGCCCGCCGCCGTTGACTCCCGCGCAGGTCGAGGCGATTTACGGCTCTGCGGATCCCCAGGCCGAGCAGGTTGGACACGCCGCCTTTCAGGCCCTGCGGGCCGCGGCCCACAAGGGCGCGCGACCGTGAACGCCTGGGAGGTCTATGAGGCAGACCTAGGCTGGGGAGCGCACCCGGTCGTGATCGTTTCGCACCCGGCCCGGGCGGCTCGCAAGGCACTCGTGGAGATCCTCGACTGCTCCTCACAGCGCGCTAACCGCCCGCCTCACGATCACGAGGTGCTCCGGGACGGCGCTGACGGCCTGGACTGGCCCACGTTCTGCAAGTGCGATTGCATCTACGCGGTGCCCAGGACGGAACTGGGCCGGCAGCGCGGGACCGTGACGATCGAGCGTCGCCGGCAGATCGTCCGTACCGTGATCACCACCCACGGTTGGAACGTTCTCTGAATGGGTCGTCGCCCCCCGGAGCCGTCGGTCCCCTTTGCCGGTCGAGCTTCCCCCGGGCGAACCCGGCTGACCGGGAATTGCTTCCCTCGTGGGTGCGTACCCGGCAGACTCCGCCCCAGCAACTCCATCCTCCCGCCATGATCCCGAATCCTCCTCCCGTTGTGCCCGCCTCCACCCGTCGCGAGTTCCTCCAGTCCGCGGGCGCCCTGGCCGCCGTGTCGGCCTTGTCCCAGCTCGAATTGCCCGCGGTCCATGCGGCCGGCAGTGACATCCTCCAGGTGGCGCTGATCGGTTGTGGTGGACGCGGAACCGGCGCCGCCGCCAACGCCCTCGCCACCACCGTGGCCCGACTCAAACTGGTCGCCATGGCCGACGTCTTCCCGGAGCGACTCAACCGCAGCTACGAAACCCTGCGCAGTGCCACCACCCCCCGCCAGCAAGGCACCGCGGACAGTTGGATCGCCAGCATCGACCCAGCCCAGGTGGAGGTGCCGCCGGACCGCCGGTTCCTCGGTTTCGACGCCTACCGTCAGGCCATGGATTGCCTGCGACCCGGCGACATCGTGATCCTCACCGCGCCCGTCGCGTTCCGCTGGCCGCACTTCGCCTACGCCATCGCGCGCGGGCTGCATGTGTTCATGGAGAAGCCGATCACCGTCGATGGCCCCACCACCCGCCGGATGCTCGCCCTCGCCGAGCAGGCCTCCCGGAAGAACCTTAAGGTGGGCGTGGGCCTGATGTGCCGGCATTGCGAGGCGCGCAAGGAGCTGCTCGCCCGGATCCAGTCGGGTGTCATCGGCGAACTCACCACGCTGCGGACCTACCGACAGGTGACGCCAGCGGGCTTTGTGGGGCCGCGCCCGGCGAACCAGAGCGAGCTGCTCTACCAGGTCCAGCGCTACCTCGGCTTCTTCTGGGCCAGCGGCGGCGTCTTCCACGATTACGTCGCCCACAACGTGGACGAGTGTTGCTGGATGAAAGGCGCCTGGCCGGTGCGGGCCCAGGGGCAGGGCGCACGGCTCTATCGCGGCGATGCCGTGGACCAGAACTTCGACCACTACTCCGTCGAATACACCTTCGCCGACGGCACGAAGCTCTTCGCCTACTCGCGCTACATGCCGGGGTGCCACGAGGAATTCGCCAGCTACGCCTTGGGCACCAAGGGCTCGGCGGTGATCTCGACCTTCGTTCACACGCCCGCCCGTTGTCGCCTCTTCAAGGGCTACAGCGTGACCCGCGCCGATCTGCTCTGGGCCGCGCCGCAGCCGGAACCCAATCCGTACCAGCTCGAGTGGGATCACCTGGTCGAGGCCATCGTCAGGAACCAGCCTTTCAACGAAGTGCCGCGTGGCGCCCAGGCGAGCCTGGTCGTGGCGATGGGCCGCAAGGCGGTTCACACCGGCCAGATCGTCGAATATGACGACCTGCTCGCCGGGGACGAGGAGTTTGCGCCGCGCGTGGACCAGTTGACATGCGACTCGCCCGCTCCCCTCCTGGCGGACGCCGCGGGCCACTACCCCCAGCCCCAGCCCGGAATGAAGCGCTCGCGCGAATACTGAACCGCCTGTAGGCGCCGACGTGAGGAGGCGTGGGAAGCGTAGGCGCCGACGTGATCACCCGCAGACCGGGTTCGACGCAATGGGGTCAAACATTGACATTTGACATTCTACCAGCCCCACAACGCCTGCCGCCGCTCGGCGAGAATTGTCACATGTCAATGTTTGACCCCATTGTCTCGTCCCCCAAGAGCTTTCCCGGATGCCGCCAAGACGGGTACTTGAAGATGCGTTTGAATGAGCCAACAAGACTGTTGAGCCCGTGCTCCTCACTGATGTACCACATGCGACCGTGTATGTCGGGAAGGGCTGCGTTCAGTGCAACCGTTGCGTCGCCTATCCGGTACAACTGTAGCCGTGGTATCAGTCGCTCGTCGACAACCTCAATCGCGTTAGTGCCGATGTTGCAGTCCCATCCCGGTGGCCCCTTCCAAGCAATCCGGTTCGTCTGAATTACAATTATGGGCTCACCACGCTCATCCGGAAGCGTAGCATTAATGTACAGTCCGCCGCGTACTAAGCCGAGGTGCACGTTCCAGTTAGTGTACGTGTTAACTGGAGCTGGCATCCGCTTCGGCCCGCCCGCGAAATCGTCCCTGGGCCAACTGAACCTGTTGTTGCCCAGCACGAAAGTAATGCTATCGGTGTCTGAAGAAAAGGGTATGAGTGCTTGTAACCGGTCCGCAGGGCGAGAATAGCGATACCATGTCATTCCACAATAGCAGGAGCAAACGACTACGATGGCAGTCAAGAGAAGGGGTCTCCAACCGCGCCGCCAGAAGTACCAAATGGGTAATACTACAAACGCAACGGCGACGACACAGACAAGGCATATAAACCAAAGCCGGCTATAGTGATCTTCAAACGCTGTAAAGAACCCGAACACGGCAGCCGCGCATGCAACAACGTAGCCTATGGACAGGACCAGGGGATGTTTCGAATCGAACAACGCGGGCAAACTTGCCGGAATCACCTGGCCATCGCCGTCTGATGCTGGGGGTTTGTGAGTGAAGGCTGCTTTGGTGCGCTGCTTGTAGTGGCGCTTCTTGCTCATAGACTTGGTTGGTAGGGACCACGTCGGCCGGCTCGTGAGTTGTGTGCGGATAATGATCTCCCACCGTCGACGGTAGTCAACCACAGGATTAGTCAGCGGCCTGGACTGAGGCACTGCCGGGAGCCTCGGTCGCCTATTAACGAGGCGCTGGCGACCCGACGCTGCAGCCCGCAAGAACGCCCGTACCGCCAGTCGCGACGTTGACGCGTCTGGTGATCGCCTCTGCAGAACAGTGGACGCAATGGGGTCAAACATTGACACTTGACATTCTATCAGCCTCACAACGCCTGCCGCCGCTCGGCGAGAATTGTCACATGTCAATGTTTGACCCCATTGTCCCTGGCGGACGCCGCCGGCCGCTACCCCCGACCGCAGCCCGGCATCAAGCGCTCGCGGGAATACTGAACGACCCAGGGCCAGTTGGGACATTTCATACTCCCCACGAAACCGCGACAGGCTGTAGGCGCCGACGTGAGGAGGCGTTGTGGCCAGGGGCAACGCGACTTCGCATCCTCACGTCGGCGCCTACAGTGGGAATGAACGAACCAGGCCAGGTCAGGGGGAGGGCTTCACCTCGACCAGTCCCTCGACCCACTCGCGGAGTTCGCTCCCTTCCCACGCCACGTCCGCGGTGATCACTCGCAGACCCGGTTCTGCCCCGGCCGGGACCGACACGGTGATCGGGATCACCCCATCGGTACGGGCACCAATCCGGGTGGCGTCACCCGCTGCCACGGCCCATCCCGTCGGGGCCTGGACTCGTGTCCGGTAGGTGCGTGGCTGGGGCGAGTGATTCGTCAGCCGCAGTTCGAAGCGTACCGCCTGCCCGGCCGGTCGTTCCACGGCGTACGGATGCAGCACCGCCCAGCCTTCATCGAGGCCGTAGTTGGCGTCGTCGAATGGAACCAGGTCAGCCAGCAACCTCCCCCGTTCCTCGAGCGTGCGTCGCATCCGCTCGATCTGGTCAGGCACAAACCGGAAGGCCGGATCGACATGCTGATTGATGAGCCAACAACCGGCCGGCAGCGCCTCGACCACTTCCAAACACCGCAGATAACCCCGACCCTCGCCCAGCCAATTGCGGTTCTGCAGACAGTAATCGTCCACCCCGGAAGGCGTGAACGAGTCACCGGCGAAGAAGAAGGCGTCGCTGCCCTCCCGTTCCACCAGCAGACCGTTGTGATGGAGCGTCTGGCCGGGGAAATCGAAGATGGTGAGCCGGAACTCCTCCCAGCGCCACGTCTCCCGATCCGCGTGCCGGGCCGTGACCTGGATCGGGTTGCGGGTGAGGCAGGGCAGCCGGTAATCGCCCGGTCGCTCGAGCACATCGATCAGGCTGCCGCACGCGTGAATCTGCGTGCCGAACACTTCGACAAGCAGAGGCAGCGCATCGGTGTGATCATCGTGGTAGTGCGTGATGAAAGCGTGCTCGACCGACTGGAGCGAACCTGCGGCCTGCAGCTTGCGCAGTTCCTCGACGATACCCTTGCCGCCGCAATCGATGAGCAAGCCGGCCCCGCTCTTCGCCAACAAGAGCCGGCTGTTCGAGATCGCCCGGATCCAGTCCGGCAACGGCCGCGTCTCCGCCATGGGCATCCAGTCCACGCGGGCATCCGGGCCGAGGACCCGGCGGGCCTTGGCCAGGATGTGCTCGTCCTGGAAGTACCAGCGCAGCGCGTCGATCGAGAGGTAGTTCGCGTACACCACTCGCACGCGCTCCAACGCCCGCGCCATGGCCGCCGCCGGGTCGCGGATGACCGGGCCGCGGGCCGGCACGAGCAGGTCCGGCTTGGCCGCTGCCAGGGCATTCAGGCTCTCGACCCAGGCGCCCAGCCGCCCCGCCCAACCGTGATAGCCACCGACGCGCGCCCCGGGTATCGCGTCCTGCAGGCTGAACAAGTCCTGGAGTCTGCCGTCGTCGCGGATCAGGTCGCCGGTGAACGCGACCTTCTGTCCTTCCAGTTCCACCCAGTAACTCACCGCGCCGCGCGTGTAACCGGGCGTGTCGAGGACGTGAAACTGGAGGCCCTCCCATTCGAAGACGTCACCCCCCTGCACCGCGCGACTCACGGGAAAGGCTTGCGTCGGCCATTTCGAACTCTGCTGCGCGTAATCGTGGAAGCGCTGCTCGCGCCACGGGTTCCAGAATTCCATCGGCCTCGCCAGGAACCCCTCCTCCTTCGCCGGCGCCACCAGCTTCGCCCCCGCGCCGGCCCATCGTTGCGCGGCCCAGGTCACATCCCGGCGGGCGTGGGTGAGCAGCACCGTATCGACGCCGGCCTGCTCGCCGGTCGGATCGCCATACACCGCCAGCCGCCTGCCCGCGCGTTCGAGGATCACCCCGTTGACCGGCCCCTCGAGGAAGGTGAAGCCGGCGAGAGCCAGCTCCACTGTCGCCACCTCTTCCAGCCGGAGGATCAAGCGGCCCGCCGCCGGCTGGTACTCGTGCGGCGACTGGAGGGCCGTCGGGTGACCGTTGAGCCGCAGCTTCGGGACCTGCCGCAGCCCGTTGACGACCACGAAATAGGGGCGCTCCGACCAGCCGCGCACCCGAAACCGGGCACGGTCGGGCCCTTCCTCGATCTGGTCCAACTCGCCGGGGGCATGGACGCGCAAGCCGGCGCGAAGCAAGGCCCGGGTGTCGTAAAGGAGCGGCTGCTGCAAGGCCCGCAACGCGGGCGCGAGCAGGGTCGCCGGATTGATGTCCGCCGGGTTCCGCGTCTGGCCGCGCAGACTGAAACTGTCCGGCAACAGCCCGACCGACTGCGGCGCGGTGGCAGGGTAGGTCTGCTGAATCCCAGAGATGGCGATGCCGTCGGCAAGCTGGGTCCACGGCCCCGACGCATCGTGGCGGGCGAGCCGGTACAACGCCTCGGCATAGACCAGTCCGCACCACTGCACCGGCAGCCCGATCCAGTTCGGCGCGATCCACTGCGTGGCGCCCAACACCGGGGTGGTCGCGTACAGCCCGATCGGCTCGGACGTCGGGGCGTTGAGATAGACGAACGGCACGCCGGACCACGCCCAATACCGGGCCTCCTCGAGCCAGGTCGGATCCCCGCTCAGCTCGTACCCGAGCACATAGCAGTGCACCAAGTGCGCAGACGCCAGGATGTCCGGCGTGTGCAGGGCAATCTCCCACGTCTGCGCCCCGCGCGGCACTCCGCCCCGATAGCGCTCGGTCAACGCCCGCAGATGGCGCAGACCTGCCTCGATCAAGCCGGGGTCACCCGTGAACGCGGCCTCGTCCAGAATCACGCCCAGCACCTGCGCGGCCAGGCCATTGGCATCCGACGCCCAGTGCGTCCGACCGTAATCGAGTCCGTTCGGCGACTTCTGATAGCGGACCAAGCCGTCCGCGGCGAAGCGCCCGAGCAAGGCGCGTCCGTTCTCCTCGGCCCGGGCAAGTTGGGCCGGCACTGAGCCGTAGACCAACGCCGGCGCCGGATAGCGGACGTGCCCGACCTGGGCGTAGTTGAGTCGCGCGGCCGGCACTTGCTCGAGTGCCGCCCGAGCCGCTGCTTCGAGCCGTTCCGCGAGCGCAGCGTCACCCACGCGCGTCGCCAGCCAGTCCTGATACAACGCGGCGTCCGCGGCCGGTTGACTTGGGAAACCCGGTGCCGCATGCCGATAGCGGGCGCCGTCGCGGATGTCTGAATCGAGCCAGCCCCGCGCGGCCAGTTCGAGGTAGCCTTCCGTCCCGCCGGGAACGGCCGGCAACGGTGGCAGCCCGTACCGCCGCACGTACTCCTGCACCGCGGGCACCACCGTCGATCCGCGGCCGCCGAGCAGCAAACCGCTGACGCCCACGCGTTGATCCGCCCGGAGCCGCAAGGTGTCGTAGGGCAGAAGGCTGTTCTCCTCACGATTCGAACCGTCGGAGCCGGGCACCAACAGGCCCATGAGATGCGCTCCCGATTGAAAGAGCCGGTCGGGGGAATCGAACACTGCGCACGTCGGGGCCCCGGGCGACTGGTTCCAGGCCAGCCCGAGATAACGGTCCTGGGCTGCCACCGCCATCAGCGGAAACGTGAGTTTCGCGGTGTCCGCCACCTGCCGGTCGGATCCCGGCGGGTTGAGGTCGGCGGTCGAGCTGCTGGGTTCGTTCTCGAGGTACTCGACTCCGGCCAGCAGCGCCTGGGTCTTGTTGGTGCCGTAGCTGCCGAGGCCGGGCAACAAGGTCACCAGCGGCAGATACAACACGTCGCGTTCCTGGTCGCAGCGAGCCACGGACTCGAACTCCAGTGCCCCCGCCGTGTTCAACCGGAACGTCAGCTCAAGCTGCCAACGTCCGCCGTCGGGATCGGCGCCGCTCACGCGCGTCCGCAGGTACCCACCGACCTGCGCGTCCGCCAGCCGGCTCAACGGCTGTCCGCTCACGACCACGTTCGCCGATTCCCCATTCACGGCGAACCAGCGCGGCGCCCCGTTCCGGACGTATCCCACCCACGGTTCGGCGTGGCCCATCGCCATCGCCTGGCCCGCCACCTCGACCCGGAACGCGCCAAACCGCTGGTGACCGTGGACCACCTTCAGGTCGCCGCTTTCAATCGCGACGGGTCCGTCCCCCAGTTCGGGAACTTCCGGACGCGGCCAGGCCGGCGCCGTGAACTGAGTTCGCTCGGTGCACCACAACCGCTCCACCACACACACGCCGCTGCTGCCGGGCGGATCCAGTCGCAACCGATGCTGGGGGCCGAGCGCGGGCAAACGCACCTTGACCTCGTTCCACTCGCCGCCCCCGCGCACCGTGAACCGCACCGAGTGCTCCTCGGTCGCGTGGCGATCGGCCGGGTAATAGAACACCTGGGCCATCCCGCCTTGATCCGACTTCAGCCGCAGATGCAGCCACAACGGTTGGTCGGCTGGATAATCTCGGGGCGGGCCGAAGACGTAGGGGTCGTGGCCGCGAAGGGTCAGGCGCATGCCTTCGGCGGTGGAAACGGGTTCGTCCAAGTGATGCGTGGGCCTCCAGGCCGCGACCTCCGCTGCGACTTGGAAGTCGAACCGGGGCAAAGTCGCGCCCCAAGCCGTGACCGGCGAGCCCACGAGGCTGATCAACAACACGCTGGCACACCAACGAAGCCGCCGCGAAACGAGGGAGACATGCATGATGCCCGTCAGTCAAACCGCCCCGCCACCCGCCCGTCAACCCCCAGCCGCCCCCCGTAGGAGTCGAGGTCACGAGACTCAGCCCACACGCTTTGCCCGCGAACGTCGCCAAAAGCCGCGAAAGAAACGACCGGAGTCAGGGCTTCGCCCGATGAGATCTTTCGTGGCCTCGCACCCGTACCCATTCCCTTTCGCGCCGGTTCGCGTCTTTAGTGGGCAATCGTCAGCGTCGAGGTAATCCCCACGGGAACCGCTTCGTCGGCATGGTACGAACTCCGGACCTTCGGCGCGCTGGCCACATGGAAGAAGCCCATTTCGCGCCCGGCGCGATCGTACGCCGCGAACTGTTCCGGGCGCACGAACTCGATCACTGGCAGGTGCGAACGCGTGGGCTGCAGGTACTGCCCCAGCGTCAAGCGATCGCAGCCCACGCCACGCAGGTCCCGCAGTGCCTCGAGCACTTCTTCCGGGCGTTCGCCCAACCCAAGCATCAGCCCGGACTTCGTGTGCAGTTCCGCGGGGGCACGTTCCTTGACGTAGCGCAGCACGGCGAGCGAACGGTCGTACGTGGCGCGGTGACGCACCGCCGGGGTCAGCCGGCGCACCGTCTCGAGGTTGTGGTTGAACACCGCCGGTCGGGCGGCCAGCACGACTTCGAGGGCGGCGGGATCGGCGTTGAAATCCGGTGTCAGCACCTCGATCACGATCCCCGGGTTGCGTTCGCGCACCGCCTCGATGGTCCGCCGGAAATGAGCCGCCCCGCCGTCGGGAAGATCATCGCGGGCCACGGCCGTGATCACGACATGCCGCAACCGCAAGCGTTGGGCGGCTTCGGCCACCCGCCCGGGTTCATCCGCCTCGAGCGGCAGCGGACGGGCGGTGGTCACGGCACAGAAACGGCAGGCCCGGGTACAGCGGTCGCCACCGATCATGAACGTGGCGGTGCCGCGGCTCCAGCACTCCCAATGATTCGGGCACCGCGCACTCTCGCACACGGTATGGAGGCGCAGTTCGCCGAGCAGGTGCCGGGTGTGGGCGAAGCTCTCGCTGGTCGGCAACCGCATCCGGAGCCAGTCGGGCAGCCGCGGCCGCGGTGCCATGCCAGCGGCGGCGGCCGGCGGTTGCGGTTGGATGGCAGACGACGTCATCGGTCGCGACAATAATCGTCTCCGGCGCGCACGCCAAGGGCCCAGCCGAGGCGCAGAGTTCACGACCTCAGGACCGAGATCAGGACCGAGATCGGGGTTGGCAAGGCGCGGTTCGTTGCCTAGCTTGTTCCCAGCATGAACAGTCGCCGTCTTTTCCTGAAGCAAGCCGGTCTGCTGGCCGCCGCGACATCCACCGGCGCCCCCGCCGTCGTCCGCGCCGCCGACGTCGCCCGCCGGGATGCCGATGCCATCCCCCGCCACATCATCCACCTCGTCGCTGACGGCACCAGCAGTGGCACGCTGACCCTGGGCGACTGTTTCTCGACAATGACGCGCGGTCGCGGGCTGAGATGGCTCGAATTGGCGGGGCGGCCGGAGGTCGAACAGGCGCTCATGAACGTGCGGTCGCTCAACTCGCTGGTGACGGACTCGGCCGCGGCCTCCAGCGCCTGGGGGAGTGGCTCGCGGGTCATGAACGGGAGCCTGAACCTGCTGCCGGATGGTCGGAAACTCCACCCCTTGCACCCGGTGTTCGGCGAGGCGGGCTGGAAACGCGGCCTGGTGACCACGACCGAGATCACCCACGCGACCCCGGCCGGCTTTGTTGCCACTGCCAAACGCGAGGAAGCCGAGTCCATCGCCGCTCAATACCTGGCCGCCCGCATCGAGGTGCTGCTCGGCGGGGGGAAGAAGTTCTTTGACCCGGCCCAACGGTCCGACAAGCGGGATCTATACGCGGATTACCGCACTGCCGGCTACGCGGTGATGACGCAGGCCGATCAGCTCGAGCAGGCCCATCTGGACCAGCCGTGGCTCGGTACGTTCAGTTCCAGCCACCTGCCCTACACCCTCGATCACCAGCACGACCAACGGCTCCGCAAAGAGGTCCCCACCCTCGCCCAAATGACCCGGCGCGCCCTGCAGAAGCTGGGTCGCGAAGACCGGTTCCTCCTGCAGATCGAGGGCGGACGCGTGGACCACGCCGCGCACGCCAACGACATCGCCGCCGCGGTGCAGGACGTCGTGGCGTTCGACGAGGCCATCGAGGCCTGCCTCGAGTTCCAACGATCCGAGCCGGGCACGCTCCTGATCATCACCACCGACCATGGCACGGCCAATCCCGGGTTGAACGGCTCGGGCGGTGCCTTCGGGAGCAAGCCGCCGCTGTTTGCCAACGTGGCGAAGGCCGGGGCCTCCTTCGGCGAGATCAGTCGGCTGGTCGGGAGCAACCCGGCGGCCGGCAAGATCCAGGAGGTGCTGGCGGAGACCACGGGCTACAAGGCGCCCGACCGCAAGGCGGCGTTCCTCGCCAGTTTCTTCGCCAAGAAAGGCCTGGTGATGTACGAAGCGATGAACTCGGTCTCCCTGCAACTGGGCCAACTCCTCGCCAACTTTAGCGGCGTGGGCTGGACCGGCGGCGACCACACGGCGGATTACGTGGCCGTCCATGCGTTCGGACCGGGTGCCGCGCGGTTCAAGGGCTTCCTGCAGAACACCGATCTCTTCCACCAGTACCTCGCCCTCGCCCGCATCGATTTCCGCAACCCCGAAGTGCCGCTGCTGGCCGAGACCGGCCCTTCCGCCGCCAGCGTGGAACCCCTCGAATCGTGGGTCTGAACCGCGGGTGGATGGCCAGGCCATGCTGGCGCTCTTCTTCGAGTGGTTTTCCTGGCGCAGCCCGCTGCTCCTGCTCTTCGGCTTGTTCGCCCTGTGGATGCTGGTAGACGCCCTCCGCCGGGGGGAATGGCTGTGGGCGCTTTTCATCTTTCTGTTCGCGCCCCTGAACGCCCCGCTCTATTTCTTCCTCGTGTACCGCGCTGCCGCCGGCCCAGTCCGGGGTTTCGAACTGCCCGGCGTGCGGACCCGCGAACGGATCCAGGAGCTCCAGGACCGCATTCACCACCTCGACAACGCCCGCGACCACGCCGACCTCGGCGATGTCTATTTCCAGCAAGGCAAGCTGGCCCTCGCCGAGGCCAGCTACCGGGCTGCCCTGTCACGGGAACCTGACGACCTCGACACCCGAGCGCACCTCGGACAATGCCTCCTCCGCCAGGGACGCACGACCGAGGCCCTGCCCTGGCTCGAACAGGTCTGTGGCGTCGAATCCGACCACGATTTCGGCCACACACTTATGGCGCTGGCGGAGACCTACGCGGTGCTGGGTCGGGTGGAGGAAGCCCGGGCGGCCTGGCTCCGCGTGCTGGAGCACCACACCTACGCCCGGGCCCGGGTGCAACTGGCTGAACTCTGCTGGCGGCAGGGCGAGGGGGAACGCGCGCGAGCCGAGTTGCGGGAGGTGCTGAACGACGACGCCCACGCCCCGGCCTTCCAGCGGAAACGCGAACACGTCTGGGTGGCCAAGGCCCGGAGCCTGCTCAAGCAGATCCCGGCCTGACCTGCCCACACGCCCCAGACCGTAGGCGCCGACGTGAGGAGGCGTTGGGGGCGTAGGCGCCGACGTGAGGAGGCGTTGGGGGGTCAGCAGCAACCCACTTCGCCTCCTCACGTCGGCGCCTACGAGCGGGTGGAGGATGCCGGCGCCTAAGACTTGGCCAGCAACTGGCGCAGCACGTAGGGCAGGATGCCGCCGTGATGGTAGTACTCGATCTCGATGGGGGTATCGATCCGGCACTTCACGGGCACGCGCTCGACGGCGCCGCTGGTCCGGCGGACCCAGAGGGTCAGCTCCTGCTGCGGTTTGAGATTGGGGCCCAGACCCTGCACCTCGTACACCTCGGTGCCGTCCAGCTTGAGCGTGTCCGCGCTGACTCCTTCCTTGAACTGCAGCGGCAGCACACCCATGCCGACCAGGTTCGAGCGATGGATCCGTTCGAAGCTCTGGGCCACCACCGCCTTCACCCCAAGCAACGCCGGCCCCTTCGCCGCCCAGTCCCGCGAACTGCCCGTGCCATACTCGTGTCCGGCAATCACCACCAGCGGCGTCTTGCTCTCGGCGTACTGCATGGCGGCGCCGAAGATCGTCATCTTCTCACCGCTCGGTTGGATGAGCGTAAAGCCGCCCTCTTCGTCCCCGAGCATGCGGTTCTTGATCCGCACGTTGGCGAACGTGCCGCGAGTCATGACCCGGTCGTTGCCGCGCCGGGACCCGTAGCTGTTGAACTCGGCGAAGGCGACGTGCTTGTCGAGCAGATACCGGCCGGCGGGGGAGTCCTTCTTGATGGCGCCGGCGGGCGAAATGTGATCCGTGGTGACGCTGTCTCCAAAGATCGCCAGGCAGCGCGCGCCCTTGATCTCGCCGATGGCGTGCGGCCGGCGGGTGAAGTCTTTGAAGAAGGGCGGTTCCTGAATGTAGGTGCTGCTCTGATCCCAATGATACACGTCGCCCGCGGTGGCCGGGATCTCGTTCCACTTGGGGTTCTGCGCCGCGAAGTCGCGGTAGAGGTCGCGAAAGACCGCGGGATCCACCGCCTTCTCGAGCAGGGCGCGAATCTCGGCCAGCGACGGCCAGACGTCGCGCAGGTACACCGGCTGGCCATCCTCGCCCACCCCCAGCGGCTCACGGGTCAGGTCGATGTCCACCCGGCCGGCCAGCGCGAAGGCGACGACCAGGGGCGGGGACATGAGGAAGTTGGCCTTGAGGCTCTGGTGAACGCGGGCTTCGAAGTTGCGGTTGCCCGAGAGCACCGACGCGGCGATGAGGTCATGGTTCACCACCGCCTCCTCGAGATGCGCTTCCAGGGGACCCGAGTTGCCGATGCACGTGGCGCAGCCGTAGCCGACGAGCTGGAAACCCAGGGTGTCCAGGTACGGCTGCAGGCTGGTCTTGTTCAGGTAATCGGTGACCACCCGCGAACCGGGCGCGAGCGAGGTCTTGACGACCGGGTTGACGCGGAGACCGCGCTCGACGGCTTTCTTCGCGAGCAACCCCGCGGCCAGCATCACGCTCGGGTTGGAGGTGTTGGTGCAGCTCGTGATCGAGGCGATCAGGACGGTCCCGTGGCGGAGCTCCCCCTTGAGCTCGTGCCGGCTGACCCGGATGTTGTCGGGCGCCGGGTGCTGGTCGCGCATCTCGCTTTCACTGGGCTCGACCCGGGCGTGGCGCAGACCGGCCTGCCACTCGGGGTGGAATTCGGTCTGCTTGAAACCCTTGACCGCCACGCATTGATCCAGGTCGGCCGGGGTCTTGCCGTAGCCGTTCTCGCCGATGGGCCGGGTGAAGAGCTCGAGGAACTTGTCCTTCAACGCCCCGAGTTCGATGCGGTCCTGCGGGCGCTTCGGCCCCGCCACGCTCGGGTTGATCGTCCCCAGATCGAGCTCGAGCTCAACCGAGTAGGCCACGTCCCCACGGCGCGGCATGCCGAAAAGGCCCTGCGCCCGGTAGTAATTCTCGTAGGTCCGGCAATGGGCCTCGCTGCGCCCGGTGGCGCGGAGGTAGTTCACGCACTCGGCGTCCACCGGGAAGAAGCCCAGGGTGGCACCGTATTCGGGGGCCATGTTGGCGATCGTGGCCCGGTCCACCACCGGCAGCGCCGCCGCGCCCGGCCCGAAGAACTCGACGAACTTCCCGACCACCTTCGCCTGGCGAAGACGCTGGGTGACGGTGAGGGCCACATCCGTCGCCGTGACCCCTTCCCGCAGCGTGCCCGTGAGGTGCATGCCCACCACGTCCGGCGTGAGGAAATACACAGGTTGCCCGAGCATGCCGGCTTCGGCCTCGATGCCGCCGACGCCCCAGCCCACGATCCCCAGGCCGTTGATCATGGTCGTGTGGGAATCGGTGCCCACCAGGGTGTCGGGATAGTACACCCCGGTGCTGGTCGCCAGCACGCCCTGTGCGAGGTACTCGAGGTTGACCTGGTGCACGATGCCGATCCCCGGCGGCACGACCCGGAACGTCTGGAAGGCCTGCATGCCCCATTTGAGGAACGCGTACCGCTCGCGGTTCCGGAGGAACTCCATTTCCAGGTTGTTGCGAAACGCGTCGGCGGAACCCGCGAAATCCACCTGCACCGAGTGGTCCACCACGAGGTCCACCGGCACGAGCGGCTCGACCATCTTCGGGTCGCGCCCCAGGCGGGCGACCGCCGAGCGCATGGCCGCCAGATCCACCAGCAACGGTACCCCGGTAAAGTCTTGCAGCACAATCCGGGCGACCAGGAAGGGGATCTCGGCCGTGCGTTCGGCGGTCGGCTGCCACTGGGCCAGCTCTCGCACATGCGCTTCGGTCACGGTCTTGCCATTGCTATGGCGCAACACCGATTCCAGGACCAGACGGAGGCAGACCGGCAGCCGCGAAACCGCGCCGACGCCCGCCTCCTCGAGCGCCGGCAACGAGTAGAGTTTGCCCGAGGTCCCGTCGCCGAGCTCGAAGCTCCGCAACGAGTCAAAAAGGGGATGGGGAGTGCTCATAAGCCGCGATTGCCGTCGTGTGATTTCAAAGGCCGAAAACCATGCGGACTGGGGTAAGGGCTGTCAAGCCACGGTCCAAGTCGAAACCCGGCAGGCACTGGCAGCCTCGCAGCCTGGCAGGGGGCCAGGGTGGTCACCAAGTCGCCGGTCCGCCCGGCCTTGCGGTTCGAGCAGCCTGGGCGACGAACGCAGGAGCTGGGGGTGGGGTGCCGGCGGCGGCGGATCCGCCACCGGCGGTGGACTTCAGCGCACCTTCGCCCGGTAGAACCGCTTGCCGTGGCCCGCGGGCGTGGGGTCGATGAATTCGACGAGGTTGACTTCGAAGGCGTAGGCGGAGCTCCCGAGCGGGGGCGGTGGGTGGGGACGGAACTGGGCGCCGCTGGTCATCGTGAACGGCACGACCTGGCCCCACCGCGGCAGGAGGGCGGGCCCGTGGGCTGGTGGCGTGGGCCGCCAGACCCCGGGTTCCTCCTCCGGCGTGTATTCCCCAGGCTGGGTCGAACCATCGCCGGCCCGCGCCGCCACGATGAGGGCGCCCACCTGTTCGCCCCACGCGAGGCCGGTCGCCGTTGCCGGGCCGTCGGACAGACCCGCCATCTGGGCGGCATACACGACGTCCAGATTCGTGCGCTGCAGGTCGCTGCCTGGGAAGAGATGTCGCAGCACGTGGTAGGCCGCCCCTGACACCGCCGCCTGCGCGGCGGCACCGTCCGGGCCTGGTTCGGTGACGCGGAACGCCGTGTGGGTTCGCGCGATGCCATTCACCGCGTCGTAGATGGCCACGTGCAGCATGGCCAGCCCGCGCGAGGCGACAGGGGGGCTGGTGCGGGCGGCGCGGATGGCCTCACGGGCCGCGTGGTTCCAGTCGGCCACAGGGCCGGGGCGCACGGGCAGGGCGGTGGCGAACAGGGCGAGGAAGAAGCAGGTCCGGAGAAGCGGGGGACGCGCATACATGGGCCGACCTTTAGGTTGCTTTCATTCTAGCTGATGCCATGTACTAATACCGCATCACCCGCGGAAAGCAATGGCCCCCTTGATGGGCGGCTGCCGGGATCCCCGTCCCTTGCTGAACCGCCCGCGCAGCAGGAAGGACCCGGGGGGACCTCCCTGCTCCGCAACCCCCGGAGTGGAGCCGGACTCTTCCGCGACGCCGGCGCGAAGAAATCCAGACCCCCTGAGAGAAGCGAGCGCGTTACCGCCGGTCGTCGGCCAGGGCTGCGCCGGCACCGCCCGGTCGCGGGCTACCCAGGTAGCGGAAGAGGTCGGCATCGGCCGGCAGGAGGAGGGTGCTGCGCTTGCCGAGGAACTGTTCGTAGGCTTGGAGGCTGCGGACGAAGGCGTAGAACTCGGGGTCCTGCCCGTAGGCCTCGGCGTAGGTGCGCGTGGCCGCACCGTCGCCTTCGCCACGGAGTCGCTCGGCCGCCTGTTGCGCCTCAGCCAGGAGGATGGTGCGCTGCTTGTCGGTCTCCGCCTTGAGCTTGGCGGATTCCTCGTCGCCCTCGCTGCGATAGCGCTTGGCCTCGCGCTCACGCTCGGCCTGCATGCGTTGGAACACGCTGGTCTGCACCTCCTGGGGCAGGTCGGCGCGCTTGATGCGCACGTCCACGACCTCGATGCCGAACTCGCGGGCCTTTTCGCGCGCGGTCTTGGCGACGTTATCCATGATCGTCTCGCGTTTGGTGCCGATGACGATGTCGAAGCTGTGGCTGGCCACCTCGCGCCGCAGCTCGGAGAAGACGAGGTCATCGAGCCGGGCGCGGGCGCCGGACTCATCGCGGACGGTCTTGAAGAACTGCAGCGGATCGGCGATGCGCCAGCGGGTCACCGGGTCGGCCACCAACCGCTTCTTGTCCTGCGTGAGGTACTCGGCTTTCGGCGCGTCACTTGACAGGATGCGACGGTCGAACCGGTTGATGGTCTGGACAAACGGCAGCTTGGTGGCCAGGCCGGGGTCGCGGACCGTGCGCTTGTACTCGCCGAACTGGGTGATGATGACCTGTTCGGTTTCGTTGACGCGGAAGAGGGCTTGTCGGGACAGCACCAGAACCAAGACCAGCAGGATCACGCCGCCCAGGCCGAAGAGTGGGTTTTTCATGGGTGTAGGGCTTGGCAAAGTTAACGGGTCGAGGGGCTTCCGGCGGTGGCCGGAGGGCGGAGCCATTCGGGGGCGGTCGTTCCTACCGGCAACAAAGGAAGCAGACGCTGACCGAGGTCGCCGCCCATCACGATCTTGTCGATGTCCGGCAGGGTCTTTTCGAGGGTCTCGAGATGCAGGCGATCGCGCGTTACGGTCTTGGCCTTCTGGTACTCGGCGAGCACGCTGAGGAAGCGGGCCGCTTCACCCTGGGCCAGCAGAACCCGCTGTTCCTTGTAGCCCTCGGCTTCCCGCAGGATCTTCTGGGCCTCGCCGCGGGCTTTGGGCAGGATATCGGCCTGGTAGCCGCGCGCCTGGTTGATGAGCTTCTCCCTGTCCTCGCGGGCGCGCACGACGTCGTGAAAGGCGTCGCGCACCTGGTCCGGGGGATCGGCGGCCTGGAGCTTGACCTCGGTGACGGCCAGGCCGGACTGGTAATCCTCCATGAGCCGTTGCACGAAGGCGCGCGTGTCTTCCTGCACCCGGGCGCGCTCCTCGATCATCACCTGGTCGATGGTCATGCCGCCCACAACGCTGCGCAGGGCGACCTCCGTGGCGCTGCGCAAGGTGTTCTCGGGGTCGCGCAGCCGGAAGAGAAACTTCGAGGGATCAGCCACCCGGTATTGCACCACCATCTGGGCCTCGACGATGTTCTCGTCGCCCGTGAGCATCATGGCCTCTTCGTTGACCCGTTGGCCGGCCCGAAAACCCACCTCGATACGGCGGATCTGTTCAACGCTCACCACGTCGACCTGTTGGAACGGCCAGGGGTAACGGTAGTTCAAGCCCGGCTCGGTCCGGGCCGTCTCCTTGCCAAACGTTCGGACGACGCCTTTATGGCCGGGTTCGACCACGTACACACCGGTGCCCAGCCAGACCACCAGGCCGATCCCGAGCACGAGCGGCAGGACGCGGTTCGCGTTCTGTTTGAGCCAACGTTCGGCCTGCTCCAGGAACTGGCCGAGATGCTGATCGAATTGTGGCGCTTTGTAACTCATCGGGCACTTTCTCCGAATTCGGACGGTGGGGTGGCGCCGGTTCCTTCCCGGGTTCCAGACCCTGCAGGCCACCCGGGCCATGCAATCCCCGCCGCCAAGCTCTGCCGCACAATGAAGACGCGGCAGTGCGCGAGTCAACTCCGGACCAGCCGATTTTGCGCTTTTCCCGAGCCCCGGCTGAACAGTCTCCGCCGGAAATCATCGCCGTGAGCCAAGGAGATCTTGTCAACCTGGCCCGCAAGCCTTACCACTTCCCGGCCATGAAAGTTGAATTCTACGGACACGTACGCCAGTACCGGAACATCCAGCGGGAAATCGACGCCAACCTGCAGCAGGTTCTCCTCAGTGGGAACTACGTGCAGGGGCCGATGCTCAAGCAGTTCGAAGGCGAATTCGCCACCTATTCGGGCACGCGTTACGCCGTCGGCGTTGCCAACGGCACCGATGCCATCTGGCTCGCCTTGATGGCATTGGGGATCGGCCCGGGCGATGAAGTTATCACGCATCCCAACACATTCTTCGCCACCGCGGAGGCCATCTGGATCGCCGGTGCCACAGCCGTGTTCGTGGACTGCTGCCCGAAGACCAAGTGCATCTGTCCTGACAAGATCGCGGCGGCCATCACCCCGCGCACCAAGGCCATCATCCCGGTCCACCTGTACGGCCAGTGCGCGGACATGGTGGCCATCAAGAAGCTCGCGGACCAGCATGGGCTCAAGGTGATCGAGGACAACGCCCAGGCCATCGGGGCGTACGGCAAGGGCTTCAAGATTGGCGAGCTGAGCGATGCGGCCACCACCAGCTTCATCATCCAAAAGAACCTCGGCACCTTTGGTGATGGCGGCGCTCTGGTCACCAACAACGTCGACATGGACGCCTGCATCCGCAAGCTCCGCAACCACGGCTCGAACGCCCGCAACGTTCATAGCTACGGCTTCAACAGCCGCCTCGACGACCTCCACGCCGGGGTCCTCAGCGCCAAGCTCAAACACATCGACGCCTGGAACGACCTGCGCCGTCAGTGGGCAGCCCGCTACACCGCCGGGCTCAAGAGCTGCCGGACCTTCGATCTGCCGGTCGAACTCCCGGGCTATCGTCACGTCTATCACCTGTACGTCATCGAGACCAAGAAGCCCGAATGGCGTGACGCCCTCTTGAAGCATCTCAACGACAACGGGGTGGACGCCAAGACCCACTACTCGGTCGCCATCCACCAACAGGCCGGTTATCCGTGGGGCAAAGGCGCCCGCATCGTCGGACCTGTCCCCAACGCCGAGGCCAACGCCGCCTGCTGCATCAGCCTCCCGATGTTCCCCGAGCTCACGGCGGAGGAAGTCGACTACGCGATCGCCAAGGTCTGCGAGTGGGACGCCGCCAAGGCCGCCGAAGCCCCCCCGGCCCAGGGCCCCGCCCAGTGCGGCCCGCTCTGCGCCTGCTGCCGTTAGCTAGCCGGGCGCCGTGGCCGCTGTAGGCGCCGACGTCAGGAGGCGTTTACTGCACTGTAGGCGCCGACGTCAGGAGGCGTTTACTGCACTGTAGGCGCCGACGTCAGGAGGCGAAGGGGCCTTGTCCCCGGCGTGCAACGCTTCCTGACGTCGGCGCCTACGGACCCCGGCGGGACCCGCCTCTCCCTCATTGCAGTCCAGGCGCGTGGGAACCACGCGCCTGGACGCTTTCGGGAGTCAAGCACCGCTGGCGGTGGCGGCGACCACCCGGCGTGCCCGCCCAAGCGTGGCCCTGCTGCTCTCGTCCACCCACACCTGGGCCAGCGACCAGTCCAGGCCCCGCAACAACTCCGCATCGCTCAGCGCGGTAATGCGTTCACCTCCGCGAGTCAGCGCCACCGCAACGGCGAGATGGAACAGGACGTTCGCGACATCCGGCGGCAGGGAAGGGTCGGGCGCCCGGAGGGAAGTCGTGGCGAATTCCCTGGTGAGTTCGAGCAACTCCACCGGGGGCACCGGATGCCGCAGCAAGCCACGCAGACTGGCCAGCAACATCCCCTGCTCCGCCAGCAGTTCCCGCACCTCGTCCGCCTGGGCCGCGTCCAGCCGGCTCAGGTCGAAGCGCGGCGGAGCCGAAAGATGGTAGTCCCAGGCAGCGGCCAGTTCCTCCGGTCGCCAGGGACGCGCGGATACCAGGCCCAACTCGAGCAACTCGGCGGGCCGGCCGGCGCCCGGGTAATCGCAGGGAGTTGACGTCTCAGCAGGCAAGTCCGCGGATATCTACGCCGGGAACCCGCGGTTCCTGCAAGGTTCTTTCTGCCCTCGCTCCTCCGGGACCCACGCTGCGACGCTCCGACCAGGGTCGTGCCGGGCGGTCGCCGTCCTAAACGGGGCCGGGCCGCAGCGCTGCGTGTTCCAGCCGGTCACCTGAAGACTGCCATGAGGGCCCGCAGCTCCGCATCGACCTCCGCCTCGAGGTTTCCTTTGCCTTCCACATACCGCGCCACCACGCCACGGAGCGTCCGGCCAAAACGGCGCTTGGCCGTGACCATCGCGTTGGCGGCCTGCGGGCCACCCTCGAAGCCATGCCGCTGTGCCAGTTCCTGATCCGTCGGCCGCGGCGCTCCGTCCCGCAAGGGCACCAGCACGCCATCGTGAAATACTCCCCAGGTGTCCAGACGCCGCTCCCGCTCGTAGAACCGACGCGTCTCGACTTCCGCTTCACGCAGCACGGCCAGCGCCCACTCGCGCTCCAGCGCCTCCCCGGCCCGCCGCGCTGCCGCGTTCCTCCCCGCCGCGCCGATGGCGTTTCCCGCCGCGACCCTGGTTCGGCGCGCTGGCGCAGCCGGTTCTCGCGTCCGGAGCTCATCCGTGACGAACTGGTCCAGGTCCTGGAGCAGCCTGGCCCGCGAACCCTGCCGCGCCGGACGTGTCGGGCGGAGCGGCGCGGGCCGCTGGTCTGTCTTTCGCGCCACGTAGCCGCGCAGCACAGTCTTCCCGGCCTCCCGGGAGAGCCGGAACCGGAGCTCCAGATGAGCCAGCAGGGGGCCACTCGAACCTGCCAGCAAGCGGCGCAGCGTCCCCGGACCGGCCGGCAGTTCCGGCCGTGCGCCCAACGCCTCTGCCGACCAGTGCGTGGCGAGGCCGCCGTGCGCCTCCCGCGGTTTCCATCCGGTGCCCATAACTAACGCTTTTCCGCAAATCAAAAATGAGTCGCCAGCTTAAAGCAAGTGGAAATCAACGGTGACCAGTAGGCCGGTTTTTTGGCGGAAGTGCCAGGCTTCATCGGAGGGGGTCAGCCCTTAATTTAATACTTAACGAACTGCCCCCTCGACGCCGCCCGCGCACAGGCAGAGCCCGGTGCAGGCCGGCGGGCCGGAGACGGTTCAGGCCGCTGCCTTCAGCGCCTGGTCCAGGTCCTGGAGGATGTCCCCGAGGTTCTCGATCCCGACACTCAGGCGGACCAGATCCGGGGTGATGCCACCGGCCCGTTGTTGTTCCTCGTCGAGCTGCGAGTGGGTCGTGGTGGCGCTGTGAATCGCCAGCGATTTCGCGTCCCCCACGTTGGCCAGATGCGAGAAGAGCTTGAGGGCTTCGATGAACTTCTGCCCCGCCGCCTTGCCGCCCCGGATGCCGAACACCACCATCGAGCCGCCCTTGCCGGCCAGGTACTTCTGGTTCCGCACGAATTCGGGGTCCTCGGGCAGGCCGGGAAAGCGCACCCAGGTGACGCCGGGGTGCTTCTGCAGATACTGGGCGACCGCCAGGGCGTTCTGGCAGTGACGCTCCATGCGCAGCGGCAGCGTCTCGATCCCTTGCAGGAACATCCAGGAGTTGTCGGGCGAGATGCAGGCGCCCAGGTTGCGCAGGGGCACGGTGCGCATGCGAAGGATGAACGCCAGGGGCCGCAGCGGATCCGGCAGGTCCAACCCCCAGCGGAGCCCGTGGTAAGAGCCGTCCGGCTTGGTGTACAAGGAGTGCTTGCCGGCCGCCCACGCGAACCGGCCTCCGTCCACCACGACGCCGCCGATGCCCGTCCCGTGCCCGCCCAGCCACTTGGTCAGCGAATGCACCACAATGTCGGCCCCGTGCTCCAGCGGTCGGGTCAGGTAGGGCGTCGAGAAGGTCGAGTCCACGATCAAGGGCAACCCCGCCGCGTGGGCGATGCGGGCGACCGCCTCAAGGTCGGTGATTTCCAGGGCCGGGTTCGAGACGCTCTCGCAGAACAGGGCGCGGGTGCGGTCGTCGATGGCCCGGGTGAAATTCTCCGGATCGTTCGAATCGACCAGCTTCACGGTAAGGCCCAGGCGGGGGAGGATGTCGTTGAACATGGTGTACGTGCCGCCATAGAGGTTGCGGGCGGACACGATGTTGTCACCGGCCTCGGCCAGGTTGATCAACGAGTAGAACACCCCGCTGGTGCCGGACGCCACCCCGAGACCGCCGAACTCGGGGGCGCCCTCGAGCAGCGCCACGCGCTTCTCCAGCACATCGGTGGTCGGGTTCATCAGCCGCGTGTAGATGTTCCCCAGCTCCTTGAGGGCGAAGAGGTTGGCGGCGTGCTCGGTGCTGCGAAAGACGTAGGAGGAGGTCCGGTAGATGGGGACCGCGCGCGCGAGGGTGGTGGGATCGGGTTGCGTGCCGCCGTGGAGACAAAGCGTTTCGAATTTCATGGGCCACCAGGGTTCATGAAGTCTCGTCCCGACGCAAGCCGGTGCTCCAGGCATCGACCGTCGCCCTGAACTTGCCGGCGGTCATGGGCTCGCAACCGTGCGCGAAGAGACCATTCGTCATGCTCCGTCCCGCAAGGCGGCGATGACGCCGCCGTGCACCTGTCCGGTGTCCTTTTCCTGCAACCCGACCGGCGGTGGCGGTGTTCCTTGGGGGTGAACACCGGAGGCAGGGGATGAAACAAGTCGCTCTGATTCTGAGGTGCCGGCTGCTCGTTTGTTTCGTGGGTAGCGAGCTCGGGGGGACGCTGCCGGGTCCCTGGAGCGCATCGGCAGCGGCCGCCCAGGCTCTAGTGCCTGCTCCCCGCGTGGAGGCCCTTCCCTCCGGAACCGCCCGGCCGGGAGACCGGGTTACGCTCCGCGGCGAAGGGTTTGGCCTGCGCCCGGGCGTCGTGGTCTTGACCGGACGCTGCGTGGTACCGGCGGCGTGGTCGGACACCGAGGTGACGTGGGAGATGCCTGAAGACGGTGCGTCCGGTGGGTTAGGGTGCGCCGGGCGGATGGCGCCCGTCTGGAGCCGGTGGCGTTCACGGTGGAGCGTCGGTTGCCGGCCGGGCAGATCGCGCCGCACGGACTGGTGCTGGAAGCCACCGGGTTGCCCGGTGCCGCGTTCCTGGTGGAGACCGACGGAACCTGTTTGTTCGGGATCACCGGGTTCGAGACACTCTGCACTTACGAACTGCGGCCGAGCGGGCCCCATGTCTTCCGAGGGCGCGCGCACCTGCGCCAGCGGGTGGCGGATTTGCGGGTGCGGGACGGGTACCTGTTCTGCGTAGGGGACCATGGGCTGCTCGTTTTCCGGTGCGCGGACCTGCGGGCGGGGCGTATGGACCCAGTGGCGGCGGTCGCCGGCGGGGCCTTTTATGGGGTGGATGCACGGTCGGACCCGGCGGGCGAGGCGGACGGACTGCTGGTGTCGCTGACCGAACATGCTCCCCGTTGGGGCACGAACACGTTGCGGGTGGTTTTCTACCAGTTCACCAATGAGGAACTCACCCCGTTGGGCACCTTTCGCCGCGTGGCGGGTCCGAACGAGCGGCAGTTCGCGGTAGCCCTGGATCCACGGCATCGGAAGGCCTACGTCTCGGGGTGGGGCTCATTGAATGGCGCGGACAAATACCTCCTCGAACTGACGACGACCAACCTCCTCGCACCCGTCGTGCAACATCGGGAGGAAACCGGGCTGCTGCTGGCCGGCGACATGGACGCCCTGGACGACGTCCTGTGGACCGGCGTAGCGACTACGGTCCTCGGCAACCAGGTGTTTCGTGCCTACACCCTCCGGCCGGGGGGCGAGCCCCTCCGGTTGAGCCGCACCCTCCACGGCGGACCCGGTGCCGGCCGGGTTGCCCGCGTGCGGATCGTGAATCACCAGGTGACTGCGGGGAGCACCTGGTACGGCAACCGCCCGGACGTCTTTCTGTTCTCCACCTTCGGCGACACGATCCTCCCTGCCGCGTCGCGGAATTCGCTCGACTGGGCGTTTGATGTCACCGGCCTGGCGCGGCCCGCGGGCACGAACGCCGGCAAACTCCTTGTCGCCGACGAATGGGGCGGGTTCATCAGCTTCGATTACCAGGTGACGCCCAGGCTCCGGCTCACCCGCCAGCCGGACTATCAGCAGGTGGTGGCGGCGGCGATGACCGAGGGACTGCATCTGGCCGGGGACCGCGTCTATGTTGCCGGCCGCGGGGGTGGACCCTGGAGTGCCGACCGTCACCTCGTGGGCGATGAGAGCCGGTGGCGGCACGCCGCGTTCGACTGGACCCAAGCAGAGCCGCAACCCCACCCGATCAGCGCGGTCTGTACCCGGCGCGATCCCCAGGCCGGCATGCTCCTCGCCGCCTTGGGCCACGAGAAGGCGATGGCCTGGGGCACGAAGATCCTCGGGCTGCTGTATCGCGAGACGTCGAGCCAGCTCGTGCTCCTGGCGCAAGCCGAGGCCTTCGACCCGCCGGGCCTGGGCAGTGAAGGCGTCAGCGCAGTGTGGCCGGAGCCCGACTTGGTTTACATGGCGACGGGAAGCGACGGATTCCGGGCGTATGTGGTCAACCCCGACCTCCCCAGCCTCACGCTGCATCGGGACTGCCAGACGAGCGGGTTCGCGACCCACGTCTACAGCACGGCCCTCTCCGCTCGCTGCTTCAAGCACCACGTCGCCGACGGCCGACGCCAACTCATCGTCGGGAGCACGCCGGCATTGCTCGTGGGTTTGCCCACCCTGAACCTCTTTTCCCTTGGCTATCCGGCAGGGGTTCCCGACCGCCACGTTCCCGGCCGGCCCATCCGGGTGGTTCATGACGCGACGCTGGGCTGCACCAAGTGGAAACCCGTCCGCAACCTGGATGTCAGGCCGTCAGGACTGACCGCGGTGGCGACCAGCGCCGGGCTGGCGGTGTTTCATCTCGACTGGGTGCCGGCGCTGAACCAGATGAACGACGTCACGGCCTGGAACCGGATTCGCGTGCCCACGGCAGCCTATGCCCCCTGGTGGCATCCAGACTGGACCGAAGACGTGGCCGACGTGAGCTTCGCCGATGATCACACCGTCTACGTGGTGAAGGCCCCCGACGGGTTATGGCGGCTGCATCTCCAGGTGGACCTCACGAATCTCACCCAGCGGGCGATGGCCACGGCCTACTATCCGGGTGTGAGCTGCGGCATGGACTACACGCGGCAGCTCCACGGCTGGGCCAACCCCGACATCCCGACCCTGCACCATCCTTACAGCGTAGTGGCTGTAGGGGACACGGCCTGGGTCACCGGCTGGAGTGGCAAGGTCCAGCGCCTGGCCTGGCAGCCGGACTCGGGTCTGCGGATCCTGCGCCTGCACCAGAGTGCCGACCGTGTGGCCCTCGACTTCACCACGCCGTTCGGCTCGCGTCCGTACCAGCTTGAGGCCGCGCCCCAACTCCGCTCGGACGGGTGGGCGCCGGTGCCGGACGCGGTCATCCGCCTGACAGGCGGGACCACCTACCGCGCGGAATGTGCGGGGGAAGCCGCTGCCGCCCCGTTCTATCGTCTCGCCGTTCCCCCGTGAGGGCGAACGAGGTTGACAACACCGACCTCCGGGACGCACCGCGCTGCGTCGGCGGTTGATATCGACCACGGGATTCCCGGCTTCCTCCCAATTCCCGATGTTCGGAATCTGCGGAGGATCCAGCGGGAAGGGGTTTCTCCGCCGATTACGGACATAGGGGATTGGGGGCCGAAGATCCCCTCCTCCAATTCCCGATGGTCGAAATCTGCGGAGGATCCAGCGGGAAGGGGTTTCTCCGCCGATTACGAACATAGGGGATTGGGGGGGAAGCCGAAGATCCCCTCCTGCCAATTCCCGATGGTCGAAATCTGCGGAGGATCCAGCGGGAAGGGGTTTCTCCGCCGATTACGAACATAGGGGATTGGGGGGGGAAGCCGAAGATCCCCTCTTCTCAATTCCCGATGTTCGGAATCTGCGGAGGATCCAGCGGAGGGTTTCTCCTTGATTACGAACATAGATTGGGGGGAAACCAGTCCCTCTTCTCAATTCGATGTTCCCGGAATCTGCGGAGGAATCCGGCGGGAAGGTTTCTCGATTGCGGACATTGGAACCAGTCCTCCAATCCGATGTTCGGATCACGGAGGATCCAGCGGAAGGGTTTCTCCGCCGATTGCGAACACAGGGGGGGAAGCCGAATCCCTCACTCAATTCCGTGGTCGAAATCTGCGGAGGATCCAGCGGAGGGTTTCTCGCCGATTACGGACATGAAATCGAGAAACCAAATCCCTCCTCCCAATTCCGATGTTCGGAATCTGCGGAGATCAGGAAAGTTTCTCCGCCGATTGCGGACATAAGGTTGCGGGGGCTGAGATTCCTTCTCCAATTCCGATTGGAATCTGCGGAGATCAGCGGAAGGGTTTCCGCCGATTGCGGACATAGGGGATTCGGGGGGAAACCGAAGATCCCCTCCTCCCAATTCCCGATGTTCGAAATCTGCGGAGGATTTCGGAGGGTGGGGGGGTCTCCGCCGATTACGAACATAGGGGATTACGCGGTGGCGGAGATTCCCTCCTCCCAATTCCCGATGTCCGTAATCTGCGGAGGATCCAGGGTGGGGAGTTTCTCCGCCGATTGCGAACATAGGGGATTGCGGGGAGCCGGAGATCCCCTCGGCCCAATCCCCGATGTTCGAAATCTGCGGAGGATCCAGCGGGAAGGGGTTTCTCCGCCGATTGCGGACATAGGGAACTGGGCTGAGGGGCGACCGGGGGCAGCCTTGGCGAGAAAGCGGCAGTTGCCGGCTGCCGATGACTCGGCGATTCTCCCGGCCATGGATGAACGGGGCGAACTGGACGAACTGTTGGATTGCCGGCTCGAAACCGCGCGGCGGGCGGCGACGCCCTGCACGCTGGTGATTTTCGGAGCCAGCGGCGATCTGACGGCCCGCAAGCTCATCCCGGCGCTCTACCATCTCCACCTGGACGGTCTGCTGCCCGAGCCGTTCCGCGTGATCGGGTTTGCGCGACGCGAGAAATCGGACGACGCCTGGCGCGCGGAACTGTTCGAGGCGTTGGGACGCTTCTCCCGCACGCAACCGGTTGACGCAGCGCGCTGGGACGCGTTTGCGGCCCGGTTGGCCTACTGCCAGGGCGACCTCGAGGACGCGGCGGCGTACCGGCGACTGGCCGGGTTGCTGCATGGGTTTTGCCCACCCGAACTGGGACGCAACCGGCTCTTCTACCTGGCGGTTTCGCCTAGCCAGTTCGCGGGAGTCCTCGCGCACCTCGCCGCGGCAGGGTTGATCCGGCGGGAGGAAGAACCGCCCTATTGGCAGCGGGTGGTGGTCGAGAAACCGTTCGGCCGGGATCGGGCCTCGGCGCGGGAGCTCAACGCGGCGCTCACGCGGCACGCCCACGAGAGTCAGCTCCTGCGCATCGACCACTATCTCGGCAAGGAGACCGTGCAGAACATCCTGATGTTCCGGTTCTCGAACGCGATCTTCGAGCGGCTCTGGAGCCGGGACACGGTGGATCACATCCAGATCACGGTGAGCGAGCGGCCGGGCGTGGGCGGGCGTGGCGGGTACTACGAGGAGGCCGGGGCACTGCGCGACATGGTGCAGAACCACCTCCTCCAGGTGCTGGCGCTGGTGGCGATGGAACCTCCGGTGTCGCTGGCCGCGGAAGCCGTCCGCGACGAGAAGGTGAAGCTGCTGAACTCGATCCGTCCCCTGGCCGCGGCAGACGTCGCGCACCACGTGGTGCGCGGTCAGTATGTTGCCGGACGCGGCACCGGGAGCGAGCGGCCGGGGTACCGCCAGGAAGCGAAGGTGGATGCGGGTTCGAACGTGGAGACCTTCGTAGCGCTGCGGTGGCTGGTGGACAACTGGCGCTGGGCGGGGGTGCCCTTCTACGTGCGCACGGGCAAGGCGCTGCCGCTCAGCGCCAGCGAGGTGCGCGTCCAGTTCCGCCCCACGCCGAACGTCCTGTTCGCCGCCCAATGCGGGCCGCGCTTGGATGCCAACGCCCTCACCCTACGCCTGCAACCGCACGAGGGAATTGCCTTGCGATTCAACGGCAAAGTGCCCGGCACCAACCTGACCGTGCGCCCGGTGCGGATGCGATTCCGGTACGACAGCGAATTCGGGGCCTACACGCCGGAGGCGTACGAGCGGCTGTTGCTCGACGCCCTCGAGGGTGACCCCACGCTGTTCATCCGCCGGGACGAAGTCGAGGCGGCGTGGGCCCTGGTGGATCCGATCCGGGAAGGCTGGGGAACGGCAGCGCTGACGCCGGGGGAGTTTTATCCGACCGGGTCCTGGGGACCGGACGCGGCCAACGCCCTCCTCGCCCGCGGTGGCCATGCGTGGCGACACCCCGAACCGGTCGCCTAAAAATCGCTTTCGCGTCCGCCCGCGCCCCGCTAGCTTGCCGGCGTCCGAGACACCACTTATGGAAACACAGACTGCACCGACGTATCGCCTCTGGGGCGCGGACAACATCGCGTACGGCCCGGTGGAACTGCCCGGGCTGGTGACCTGGGTGCGTCAGGGCCGCATGACGCCGGACTCCTGGGTGTACCGGGACGAGCAGCGCGACTGGGTTCGGGCCAAGGACCTGACCGAGCTCAAGGCCATCCTCAAGCCCAAGGGCGGCGTGGCGCAGCCGACGGGCTCGACGCACCTGACGCCCGACCAACTGCGCCGCATCAAGGTCTTTGCGGAGATGGACCACGCGCAGTTGACCTCGCTCCTCTCCTATCTGGAGCAGATCACCGTCCCGCAATTCGCCACTCTGTTCCACAAGGGCGAGGCGGGCGACGCGATGTATTCGGTGCTCGAGGGGGAGTTGCGAGCGCGCGAGATGCGCGGCGGTCGCGAAGTCACGATTCTCACCCTGGGCGTGGGGGAGACCTTTGGCGAGATGGCCCTGCTCATCGAGGGCGAACGAACGAGCGACATCGTGGCCAACGCGCCCAGCAAGCTCCTCAAGCTTCCGGCGCGCGCCTTTGTGCAGATCACCCGCGAGGCCCCGGCGCTGGCGACCCCGTTCCTGTTGGCGATCAGCCGGATGCTGGCCCATCGCGCGCGGGTGTTGGGCGGTCGGGCGGCGGGGGATGCCACCATCAGCGATGCCGCCAGCGGCATCCATCTCCAGCACTAGGCCGCCGCGCGGGCGGTCTTGCGCTTCACCAGAGGGGGCGCCTCGCCGCGGATGACCGCCGCGGTGAGGGTGATGCTCGAGATGTCGCCGGCGCTCGGGACGTCGTACATCACGTCCAGCATGACCCGCTCGATGAGGGCGCGCAGGGCGCGGGCGCCGGTGCCCTTCTGCATGGCCTGGGTGGCGACTTCGTGGCAGGCGTCGTCCGTGAACTCCAGCTCAACCCCCTCCATCGCCATCAGCTTCCGGTACTGCTTGAGCAGCGCGTTCTTCGGCTCGGCCAAGATGCGGACCAGTTGGTCGGTCGTCAGTTCCTCCAGCACGCTCACCACCGGGAGGCGGCCGACGAATTCCGGAATGAAGCCGTAGGTGAGGAGATCCTCGGGCTCGACCCGTTTGAGGATTTCGCGGGGGGCAAGGTCCGGGCTGCCGGCGCCGGGTTCCGGGGCGCCGAAGCCCATGACGCGGTGGCCGACGCGGCGGTGGACGATCTTCTCGAGGCCGACGAACGCGCCGCCGCAGATGAAGAGGATGTTGGTGGTGTCGACGCGGACGTATTCCTGCTGGGGATGCTTGCGGCCGCCCTGGGGGGGCACGTTGCAGACGGTGCCTTCGAGGATCTTGAGCAGGGCCTGCTGGACGCCCTCGCCGGACACGTCGCGCGTGATGGAGACGTTCTCGGTGCGCCGGGCGATCTTGTCGATCTCGTCGATGTAGACGATGCCGAGTTGGGCGCGCTTGACGTCGTAGTCGGCGTTCTGCAGCAGCCGCAGGACGATGTTTTCGACGTCCTCGCCCACGTAGCCCGCCTCGGTCAGCGTGGTGGCGTCGGCAATGGCGAAGGGGACTTCGAGGGCGCGGGCGAGCGAGCGGGCCAGGAGGGTTTTGCCGGAGCCGGTGGGGCCGATGAGGAGGATGTTGCTCTTCTCGAGCTCGACGTCGGCGTGGGCCTCGGGGGTGACCCGCGCCGGCAGCCCGAGCTCGGCCTGGATGCGCTTGTAGTGGTTGTGGACCGCCACGGCCAGGGTGCGCTTGGCCTGTTCCTGGCCGACGCAGAACTCATCCAGAACAGCTTTGATTTCCGCGGGCCGCGGCAGGTGGAGTCGCTGGGCGCGGCGCTGGCTCTGGGCCTTGGCCTCCTTGTCGAGGACGGCTTTGCACAGCAGGACGCAGGTGTCGCAAATGTAGACGCCGGGACCCTGGATGAGCTTCTTCACCTCGGCATGCGATTTGCCGCAGAAGCTGCAGAGGGTCATCTGCGAAGGCCGGGCCATGGGCGGCGAGAAAAGGTCGTGAAGACGGAGGGCGGCAGCGTTCGGGGGGCCGGGCTCAGGTCAACGGGGCCCGGGCGGTCTCCGCGGCGAGGGCGGGGATTTCCTTGCGGGACTTGACGACCTCATCGACGAGCCCGTACGCCTTGGCCTCTTCGGCGCTCATCCAGTAATCGCGGTCGGCATCCCGGTCGACGTCGGTCTCGGTCTTGCCGGTGTGCTGGGCGAGGAGGCGGTTCAAGCGTCGCTTGAGTTTGAACATGTGTTCGACGGAGCGCTCGACGTCGCTGGCCGAGCCCTGGGCACCGCCGGACACCTGGTGGATCATGATGTCGGAGTTGGGGAGGGCATAGCGCTTGCCCTTGGTGCCCGCGGCGAGCAGGAACGCGCCCATGCTGGCGGCCATGCCCACGCAGTAGGTGTTCACGTCGCAGGTGAGGAACTGGATCGTGTCGTAGATGGCGAGCCCGGCGGAGACGTTGCCGCCCGGCGAGTTGATGTACAGGTGAATGTCCTTCTTCGGGTCGTTCATCTGCAGGAAGAGCAACTGGGCGATGATGACGTTGGCGACCATGTCATCGACGGGGGTGCCGAGGAACACGATGCGATCCACCAGCAGCCGCGAGTAGATGTCGTAACCACGCTCGCCGCGGCCGGTCTGCTCGACCACCATCGGGATCAGAAAATTGTGTGGGCCGTTCATGGGTGATGCACCGAACTTGATGCGACATTAGCGGACGGCCGGGAGACCGTCAAGGAACGGGGCCGGCGCCGATGTAACGCACTTGTAACCCGGTCGTCACTGGACAAGCATCGCGCCATGCTAACCAAGGCTCGCGTGAAAGCGAAGATCCTGGTGGTGGACGACGAACCCGACGCCCTCGAGCTGATCGAGTTCAACCTCAAGGGCTGCGGCTTCGACGTCGTGACGGCTGCCGACGGCGAGGCAGCCCTGCGTCAGGCCCGCCTGCACGCGCCGGACCTGGTGCTGCTGGACCTGATGCTGCCGGAGGTGGACGGCCTCGAGGTGTGCAAAATCCTGCGGCGCGACCCCGCCACGTCGAGCCTGCCGATCATCATGGTGACGGCCAAGGCGGGCGAGGTGGACCGCGTGCTGGGCCTCGAGCTGGGGGCGGACGACTACGTGACCAAGCCGTTCAGCCCGCGCGAGCTGGTGTTGCGGGTCAAGAACCTGCTCCGGCGCCGGAGCGCGACCGAGGAGAAGGCGGAACGGATGCAGGTCAACGAGTTGCTGATCGACCTGCCGCGGCACCTGGTCAGTGTTCAGGGCCGTCCGGTCGAGCTGACCGCCACCGAGTTCCGGCTGCTCAGCGTTCTGGCCCAGCGGCGGGGTCGCGTGCAATCCCGCGAACAGCTTCTCCGCGACGTCTGGAACTATGACAACGTGATCGACACCCGCACGGTGGACACGCACATGCGGCGGCTGCGGGAGAAGCTCGGCCGGGCCGCGCGCTATCTGGATACCGTGCGCGGGGTTGGCTATCGCTTCGTCGAGGCGTAACCTGCCCGCCAAGCCCGGCAGGCCCGACGGTGCACGGGGTTTTGCCGGACCGACCTGGCATGGAACCGCTCTTCACGCTTCTGGTGGGGTTCAGCACAGCCGGACTGGTCTGGCTTTGGTGGCGCCAGCGCCGCGCGAACGCCGGCTTGCGCCGGCAACTCGAGCAAGTCCGCGCCCGGCAGGAGGCATCGGAGTCGAGTCAGCAGGCGGCGGTGGCGGAGGCCCTGGCCCAGCGGGCCACCCTTCTCCACAGCATGGCGGAAGGTGTCGCGCTGCTCGATGGCGAGGGGCGCATCCAGTTGGTCAACCCCACCTTCGAGCGGCTCTTCGGCATCGAGGGTGACGTCGCAGGGCGCACCATCCTCGAAGCGGTGCGCTCGCACGAGTTGAACGAACTGGTCCGGCAGGCTCGCAACGCCGACCACGTCTCCAGCGCCGAGATCGAGTGGCGCGGCCGTGAACCCCGCCCGCTGCAGGTCAAAGCCCCCACCATCCCGGGCGGCCGCACGC
>JABTUJ010000043.1 GCA_015075445.1 Verrucomicrobiales bacterium | reverse complement strand
CGGAACGAGGCTCTTCCCGCAGCAGCCTTCCGGTGGCGGCCTCGAGGACGCGACGCTGCCCCGCCGGCAGATCCACCAGCAACGTGTAACGCGCGCCGTCCGTTGCCACGATGTCTACCGGCACCTCGGTAAACGCTGTGTCCGCCGGGTTCTCGACGATCAACTCGCGTCCGGACAGCGTGGCCTTGACCCTGGCGGTCTGCGGGCTGAGCACCTCGCGCCAATACTTGCCGATGCCGAACATGGTGTTCACGTGCAGCTCGCCCCGGAACCGGCTCAGCGCCTGACGCAGGATATCCTCCGTGAACCGCGCACAGGCATGGCCGGCAAACTGACGCAGGTGCTGGTGGCACATGAAGATCATCGGGATCCCGCGTCGATAGGCCCGGTGCAGCCAGAACGTCACCATCGCCCAGTGATACACATGCTGGGGATCGCCGGGATACCGGTTCGTCAACTCGACCGCGCTCGTGCCCGCCGGGTGATGCGGGGGCGGTTGCCGGAGCACGTTGCTCCGCGGCCGCGTGTTGGAGCCGCTCAACACCTCACAACCCGCGGCCTCCATCGCCGCCGCCGTGTGCCGGTCGTTGGTCCGGTCCGGCATGGCCCAGCTCCGGGGTGTGAACTGGAAACACCGTTCAAACCAGCGCCGGGTCTCCAGCACGTTGTCGCGTTGCTCAGCCAGCGACGAATGGTCCTCCCCAAGCCACGGATAGACGCCCGCGCCCATCCGCGCCCCGAGCTTCCAGCCATTCTCAGGCGCCCCGGACGTGTCGGTGCCGTAGTGCAGATGCCCGTGATTACCCAGTTCGACGACGAACCGTTTCGCCGACCGGAACGGGTAACTGCATGTGTGCCGGAGCTCGACGTTCGCCTGCATCCAGTCGAGGAAAGCCGGGATCCGTGCCGCTCCCCGGTCGATCCCGTAATGCGCCGCCCAATCGCGCGCCGCCGTTTCATCCAGGGAAAGCCGCGACGACAGGAACATGGTCTGCGGGACGCGATAACGTGCCGCGAGGCCGAAGGTCAGATCGAGACCCTCGATGGATTGGAGCGTCGATTCGTCGTACAGGTCCATGTCGCCGCGCCACGCGAATGCCGCCCGGCACGCGCCCGGGTAACGGGTGATGTTCACCGTACTGACCTGCATCCCCTCGGGCGCCACACAACCGTCGAAGCTCACCTCGAGGGTTTCCTGGCGTTCGCCCCAGGCGAGCTCGAAGAGGATCGTGCCCGCGCCGGCCGCGGCATTGACCTTCCAGCGCTGCCGCAACTGGTGCACCTCACCCGCGCCCAGCCGGGGCACCAACTCGCCGAATCCCTGCTCACAAGCCAGGGTCGTGGGGGCCGTCACCCGCACGCGGATGGCGGTCTGTGTGGGGACGATCGTGTGATTGCCAATGACCAGGCAGAGCTCAAACGCGCGGCCCACGATCAACCTGCCCAGACGGTACTCCGGCACCCGCTCCGTGAAGGGCCCGACCAGATTGATCGTGAGTTCAGGATGCGTCGACGGACCCGGGTATCCCGCCGCCAGGCCGAGGCTGACCTCGGGCGAAGCATGCCTGGCGCCGATCCTGTCGAGCGGCGTCCAGGTCGCGATCAGCAACCGCCGTTCGAGCGCGCGGACGTAGAGCTCGAGACCGGCCAGACCCAGCACAATCAACAGGAGCCAGGCCCACCCGAGTCCGGTCCAGCGCAACAAGGCCAGCGCCGCCAGCACGAGCACGAGCTCGACCGCGCCACGCGACCAGCGAATCTTCTTGACGAACGATTCGCTGAACACGCTGGCGAGATAGGGAATCCAGCCCCAGCGCGTCGGTGCCAGGAACAGCAGGCGCACCGCCACCACGGGCACCAGCAGGACGACCGCGATGATCACCAGTGTCGTTGTCATGCCGTCAGGCGTCGTTTCCAGAGTCTGCTACTGCCCACCTTCCAGCGCCGGGGCATTGACGAGCTCCATCGTGTCCTCGCCCATCTGCATGGCGTAGATCCGATGCTGGGTGAGCCGCGCCACCACGGCGTCGGGGATGGCCCAACTCCCCAGGACGGGGAGCAACCGTCGCCCTTGGTACTCGGGGAAGAAATCGAAGAAAGTCGCCACCTTGCCGGCAAACTCCTCGGCGGCACTCAGCGTCGGCGTGGACTTGGCCTCGCCCAAAATGACCGCGTCCGGTCCCGCGATGACGGTGTCGAATTCGCCCTCGAGCTCGGGCCGCGCGGGCTGCCGGCGGGTGCAGCGGATCATGGAGGCCAGGATGGGATCGAATCGGAAATGGTCGCGGGCCAGGCGCCGCAGATTGGGCGCCAGGATGTCCTCGACGATCGTGCCCATCTTGTTCGCGAGATCACCCCATTGCTTGTCAATCGCCCGCTTCGAGGCGCGCATCTCATTCTTGAACTCGAGCATCTCGCGTTCGGACCGCGCCATGCGTTCCTCGGACTCCCGCTGCCGTTGCTCCGCGGCCCGATGTCGTTCTTCGGCCGCCGCGCGCTGGCGCTCCTCCGCCTCCTGTTGCCGTTTCTCGGCCTCCCGGCGTCGTTCCTCGGCCGCCGCGCGCTGGCGCTCCTCGGACTCCCGCTGCCGTTGCTCCGCGGCCCGATGTCGTTCTTCGGCCGCCGCATCGCGCTCCTTGGCCTGCTTGTTGAGCAGCGCCATTTCGGTCAGGAACTGACCGAACAGCGCTTCCAACCGATCCACGCGGTCCTCAGTGGTTACGTAGGCCATAACTGGCTACACTTTGCGGCACATCAAGCCTCGGATCAAGCCGCCGCTCCGTCGCCCCGATTGCTCGCCCGCCCCCCCCAATTCCCCATGTTCGAAATCGGCGGAGAAAACCCCCGTCTCGTCTTCTCCGCAGATTACGAACATCGGGAATTAAACCGGGCATCCCATCCTCCGTCCCCCAATCCCCTATGTTCGAAATCGGCGGAGAAAACCCCCGTCTCGTCCTCTCCGCAGATTACGAACATCGGGAATTAAACCCGGCCATCCCATTCTCTTGTCCTCATGTTCGAAATCGGCGGAGAAAACCCCCGTCTCATCCTCTCCGCAGATTCCGAACATCGGGAATTAAACCCGGCCATCCCATTCCTCCGTCCCCCAATCCCCTATGTTCGAAATCGGCGGAGAACAATCTCGTGTGGGTGTGACTTTCTGCTTCCCCTGCGCACCCCATCGGTGGACATTGCGGGCCGCAAGGAGGCAGCGATGGCGATTATCGATGCGGATCCACTGACCTACACGTTGATTGGATTGGCAATGCAGGTCCATCGCCGGTTGGGACCCGGCCTGGACGAGATCTGCTACCACGAATTGCTTTCCGCGGAGCTGAGCACCACGCCGTTTGCACACGAATTCAAGCCGCGCCGGGAACTCGTTCACCGAGGATTCCTTGCCGATGTCTTCGAGGCCGACATCGTGATTCCGGATCGAGCGGTGCTCGAAGCCAAGCATCTGCGCGAGGGGTTCGTCCCCAAACACTTCGCCCAGCTCCATTGCTACCTGAAAGCGTGGAAGATCCAGACCGGTCTCCTCATCGATTTTGGCAAGCAAAGCCTGCTGTTCCGCCGCCAGATCGCCCCCACCACTCCGCCCACGGTTCCCAGCCGGGAAGAACTTGATCGCCATCTGCAATCCCGGGGACTGGATCGAACTGACGCCGAACTGGTGGCCGCGTGTCTGGATCGCGTCCTGCAGGAACACGGGCTGGGGTACTGGGACACCACGTACCACGGCCTCGTCCACGCGGATCTCCGCGCTGAGAACCTCGACGTGATCGACCGACCCGAGGTTCACGTCCACACCGGCTGCAGGCGGACCCGAAACGTGCGACTCGATTGCCTGGTGGTCGAGCGCAGCCTCGCCATCCAAATCCTGGCCCTGCAACAATCGATCCCAGCCGCCGCCCAAGCAATCATGACCACGTGCCTGCGCCTCCTGCGACTGCACACCGGCATCACCGTCAACTTCGGCAAACACCACGTCGATCTCTATGTCCAACTACGCTGAAAGTCCTCCGCAGATTACGAACATCGGGAATTGAACCTGGGCATCCCATTCCTCCGTCCCCAATCCCCTATGTTCGAAATCGGCGGAGGAAACCCTCGTCTCGTCCTCTCCGCAGATTACGAACATCGGGAATTTAGCCCGGCCATCCCGCTTCCTCTCCCCAATCCCCTATGTCCGAAATCGGCGGAGGAAAACCTGCGTCTCATCCTCTCCGCAGATTACGAACATCGGGAATTGAACCCGTCCATCCCTCCCCTCCGTCCCCAATCCCCTATGTTCGAAATCGGCGGAGAAAACCCTCGTCTCGTCCTCTCCGCAGATTACGAACATCGGGAATTGACCCGGGCAAGCGGATCCCACGCCGGAATCCTGTCCGCGCGGCGTTCCGCCACCGCCTCAATCATATCGGCGTACCGCGCGAGGATATCCGACATCAGGAACCGTTCCTGGACCAGGCGCCGTCCATTTGCGCCCATGGCGCGGAGGGGTTCGTAATGATCGGCTGCCTCGACCACCAACCGCGCCAGCCCTTCATGATCGAAACTCCCGACCGCCCGGCCGGTCTGGAACCGACGGATGAGCTCGCTCTGCATCCCATCCATGGCGGCCAGGATCGGTTTGCCGGCCCCCATATAATCCAACAGCTTGTTTTCGAAATAGATATCGATGAGCGGGCTCTTGAAGAGGGTCATCAGCGCCACATCCGCCGCCTCGAGCAGCTCCGGGATGCGACGTTTCGGCACCGGATCGTGGAAATGGATGTTGGCCAGCCCAAGTTCACGGGCCAGCGCCATCGCCGCCGGTTTACGCTGGCCCTGACCGAACAAGTCGAACCGGATGTCCACCCGTTCCCGCAACGCGGCAGCCGCCCGGACGATCGTCTCGACGGCCGTCACCTCGACGTGGGTGCCCGTGAACAGCGCGACGAAGCGATCTCCCCACCCCAGCTCAGCGCGGACGCGATCGCGAGTGCCGGGCGCCAGTTGATAAAGCTCGGGGTCAAACCCGTTCGTCAACACATCCACCTTGTCCGCCGGCAGCCCTTTCTCGACCAACTCGGTCTTGATGCCGGGCGTGAGGCTCACCACCCGACCCGCCCCGTGATAGAGGCTGTTGGCCAGGCGATGCAGCGGCCAAGCCTGCCACGGCGAGATCGCTCCCTTGACGACGAGCGCATCCGGCCAGAGATCGCGGATCTCGAGCAGGAACGGCACGCCCCAGCGCAGCGCCTGGCGCCGGGCCACCCACCCTGTGAACAGCGGTTGAATGCTGCCCACGACCACGTCCGGACGCGGCAGAGTCCGGGCAAAGCGCCGGGCGCGCCAGGCATACCCGAGGTACGTCTCGAGCCGTGCGCGCAGGCCGCGTCGCATCCCCCGGGCGGCGGGCAATCGATGCACCTGCATCCGCCCTCCCGTGGATGTGACGTGCTCCTCCGGCGGTTCTTCCTGCTCGCTGTAGGCATTGAAATTGCCGGCCACGACGTGGACCTGATGCCCCCGTTCGGCCAGGAGCCGGACCAGCTTGCGCGGGGTCAGAGTTCCCGGCGAATTGGCGCCGGAGAAGAACTGCTGGAAGTGATGGATGATCACGGAGGAGTCAACGTCAACTGCACCGCCGTGTCCGCCGCCAACTCCGGCAGCAGCACCCGCCACCGTTCCGGCCGCCGCTGCAGCTCATGCGCCGCGCCCGTCACGGTCACGGTTCCCCACCGTGCGCCATCCGCGATCTCGATGACCAAGTCCTTGATGGGCGCCGCGGGCCTCACTCTCACTTCCCATCGCCCGTTCTCAGCCGGTTTGGCTTCGACGCCGACCCGGGCCCGGGCCCGCCACCAGCGGTTGATCTCGGCCCCGGTCGCGCACCACGGCTTGAGCGCGGCCAACCGCTCCAGCAACCGCTCGTAGACCATGTGCCAGTCCCAATACTCGGGTTCGTTGAAAAAATTGTTGTGCCACAGCAGCGTGATGAGCGCACCGTGCCCAGCCAGCCGCTCGGTCAACCTTGCGCAGAACTCCAGGGCCTCCTCCCCCCCCAGGCGCAGGTACCGGAACACGCTCGTGTCCATCACAGTCAATGGCAGCTCGAGCAGGTTGCTCGCCTCTTGCCGCTGCGGATCGTAGGTGAAGAACGGAAACGCCAGACCGGACCGCGGGCCGGGGACGCTCCGATGACCGTAAGTGGCATCGTACTCGAAACCCGCCGCTTCCTGGGCCCGCCACGTGTCCGGAAAGCTGTAGCGCAGCAGGTGATTCCGGATCCCGACCGCCTCGACCCCAAAGGCCTCGGCCATCGCCTCGCGGCTTTGCCGATACAAGGCGGCGTCGTTGAATCGGTAATACCCGCCGTGCACGCCCAGCTCGCAGCCGGCTGCCAGCGCCAACCGCCCAATCTCCCGGATCTCCCGATCGTCGTAGGAGAATCGTGCGCCCTGACGCGCCCAGTAACGGTCATGCAGCACGAAGAATGTCGACCGGAACCCGTGTCGGGCCTCGAGCGCGAGGATTGTCTCGAAATCCCACAACGTCCGTTTCGGCCGGAACAGGGCCCTAAGAACGCGTCGGCTTGCCAGGGGCACGCTGCCCCGCTCCCCACTCAGCAGCATCCGGCGGATGTGATTGACATCGGCCACGACCCGGAACAGCTCGCGATCGTAGATCTGGTCGATGTCATGGGAGAGGAAGAGCGCGAAAGGTGCGGCGCCGGGCCACCGGGCGAGGGCCAACTGCGGAGCGCTTGGATCCGTCGGCCGGGCCTGTTCGAGCGCGGCAAACTCCGCGTGCAAGTCGGGCGCGGAACGGACGCCGCGGTAACGCCGGTCCCCGTCCTCATCGAGCTGAGCGGTCAGGTAAGGCCAGAGCTGCCCGGCGAGCGACGCGGGAACGTTAAGCGGAGACCCACCCTGGCCCATGGCGTCGGCCAGCAGGGCACTGGCATAGGCCAGATCGGCCGATGCAGCCGGGGCTGGAGGGGATTCGGTTTCGGAAGCCGTAGTGGGCATGAGAGTCAAGGGAAGGCCTGTGGGACGACGAGTTGGAGTGGACGGTGCAGGCAGGATGCCCGCACCACAACGGCTAAGCTTGCTGGTACGGCCATCCTACCTGCGACCGCTTGTGGTGCGGGCATCCTGCCTGCACCCGTTCCCTCCGATTGTGGTACGGCCATCCTGCCTGCACCCGTTTCCTCCGCTTGTGGTGCGGGCATCCTGCCTGCACATCTTCGGATCATCTCCCTCCCAACCCTTTCCCAAGCTCTCCCTCCCCCTGCTCAGATCCAAACAGCCCCTCCTCCACACCCACGTTCTTGAAGCACACCAGATCCGGCGGCAACGGCCCCGGCGTCACCCTCCCCCGGAAGGACCTGGTTTCGCCGGCGCTGCCCCGGCTCCCAGGCTCTTCTCACCCAACTCCTGGTAGATGCGCCTCAGGACCTCCTCCATCCGGTGCCAGCCAAGCTCTTCGACCACGGCCCGCCGCCCACGGGCGCCCAGTTCTTCTCGCAGTGCCGCGTCGTTGGCGAGCCGGCAGATGGCATCCGCAATGGCCTGGGGATCGGTGGTGTCCACCGCCACACCACACTGGTGCTGCTCGGCCACCTCGGCAGTGGCTGATCCCGCCGGGACAATGATGGCGTGCCCGCAGGCCATGTAGCTGTACAGCTTGTTGCTGAGGCTGCCGAAGTTATTGCCCGATGGCTGCATGGTCACCAGACCGATCTGTGCCGTCGCGTCCACCCGCCCCACTTCGTCATAGGGCAGCCAGCCCGTCACGGTAACGACTTGGTCAAGCCCGAGCTCCCGCACCAGCGCGTGAAACTCCGCTTCGCAGCCGGGGCGGAGCTTCCCCACGACCAGCAACCGCACGTCCGCGGTCCGCCGGGCGAGCACCAACGCGCGCAGGATCTGGGTCATGCCGCGGGACCGATCCAACCAGCCCTCGTGGCAGAGGGTGATCGGTCCCGTCACGCGCTGCGAGGCCAGGGGAAACGTCTCGATCGGGGGGCTGTTGTGCAGGACCGCAACCCGACCCTTGGGATGGACTGCTCGATACTGCCGCGCGGTATGCGGCGAAACCACGGTCAACCAGTCACAGCGACGGGCGGCGGCGCTGACGCCCCACCACACGAACCGACGGACCCATCCCGCGACGGCTCGCGGGGCACGGGCCGCCGCCATCTCTTCGAAACACTCGTGGATGTCGAAGTGGATCGCCGCCCCGGTCCGGCGCCGTAGCGACAATGCCAGCCATGCGCTGTCAGGCTCATGAGCCGCCAACACGTGGGGACGACAAGCCAGCACCAGGCGCCGCGCCTTGAGCAGGGCCTTCAGTCGCACGAGACGACTGGCAGCCGAAGCTGTCCGAAGCATGGGCAAGAGAGACTCCAGTTGGAGCCGCGGATGAACCGGCAGCTTCTTGTCGGGATCGCCCCGCCCCAACACCGTCACCGTGTGGCCCATTCGGGCCAGCGACAAGGCTTGCCGCGCCACTACCCGCTCATCCCCGAGCGAATGACTGGGACACAGAATCGCGATGCGTAACGGCTCGGGTGGTGGCAAGCGGGGGCTGTAAACGCCAGACATAGGACAGCGTCAAATTGTGTTCAGGGGCCGCGCGAAGCGCTGGGCCGTGCTCTCTGCTGTGCCCGCAGTCGGTCCATCCAGTTCAAGATGCCTCGGGCCCGCTCGTGGATGTCGAATGGGCGGGCCCTCGCCAGGGCCTGGCGACCGCACGCCTCCCGCAGGGTCGCGTTGTCCCGCAACCGTGCGATGGCCTGCCGAAGGGCACCGACATCGTCTGGCGGGATGCGAATCCCGACCTCGGTCCGGAATAGGTCTTCATTGAACTCAGCATCCGACACCACCACCGGCAACCCGCACGCCATCGCTTCGAGGCTGGCGTTCGAAGAGCCTTCGGCGCGGCTTGGCAACACGAACACATCCGCGGCGCACAGCAACTCTGCGACCTGAGCATGCGGCACGCGCCCACAGAACACGGCTTGTTCAGCCGGAGGACGGAAGGGACCATCTCCCACGAAAATCCCGGCTGCGTCAGGCAGCCCAGTCAGCGCCTGTGTCACCCGCTCAATCCCCTTGCGTGCGTCGAACGCCCCAACAAACGCCACCAGAAAACGGTCGCTCGGAAGCCCGTGCTTCCGACGCATCTCCCCGCGATCGCGCGGACAGAACCGGGTACGGTCCACGCCGTTCGGGAACACCCCTATCCGCGCTTCCTCGACGCAAAGCTGCGTCATCAATTGCCTGCGCAGCAACTTCGAAACCGCCACGAAACCGGTCGCTCCCGCAAAGTCGCGCTTGGCCTGTTCGGGGTTGACGGCCCGCAAGGTCCAGAGGCGCGCTTCTCCCTGACTGAATGATTCCCCGACCGCCACGAAGCCCGGACGGCCAAGCCGCTGGGCCCCCCAGATTGCCGCCGCCCCCGCCGAATAGAGGAAGTGACCATACACGGCGTCCGGCCTCCGCTCTAAACGACCCAGCACCCGCCATACCGCGCCTTGGAACGCGCGATGGGTCAGCGAAAACGTGTTCAGCGGACCGATCTGCCGGTTGGACAGCGACAACGTCAAGGGACGGTACACCTTCACCCGCTCACCAACACCGGAGCCTGCACGGAGATCCCGGCGTCCCTCGCGCAGCCGATCCTGCAGCCGCAGCGGATGCACGACCGTGCACTGGACGCCCTGCCCGGCTACTGCGTCCACCAACTGCCGCACGAACGTTCCGTGATTCGGATGCGCGCGAGACGGGAAGTTCGCGGTCACGAACGCCAACTCACGCAGCGTGGGCTCAGGTGTGGGCACAAAAGACTTAGCTGCTACAGCAGGGGGAACATTGACGGGACCAGCCAACATACCAGCACCACGGACGTGGCAGACATAGAGCCAGCAAGCCTATACCACAAGAGGCTATTCACCCTGGGGAACCAACAAGCCTTTCGTCCACGCAAGCTGGCAGCATGGCTCGAACTGCTCCTCGCCTTTCTGCTCCAAACATCTTGCCTGAGGCCCGCTCTCCATTCACCGAACAGAGCCCTCGCACTCCCGCCATCTCCTATCATCGCGCCCTCACGCGAGTCTTCACCGTGGTCTCCACACACTTGACGACCTTCACCACACCACCCGCGGTGGTCGAATGAGCCGCGCTTCCACGGCACTCTCCTGCGTCCCAGAGGATTGAGTGCTGTGCCTGCAAATAGGCTCTGTGCATACTTACCTTCCAAAAACTCCTGCTCCTCCTCCAGCGTGGCGACCACATGCGCGGCAATTGCCTCACACACCACACATACACAGCGTAGCGCCAACCGTAGAAATGCTCCAGGGCCAGGACCACGACATCCGATCGCCTGACGACTCGCCAAACACGAGCTCGTCCGAGCGGCGGTCCATAGCAATAGCCGACGACCACGGAATCGCCTGAGCTGCGCTGTTGGCGCGCCCACTGATCGACGGCCGGCACGCTAGCTCCCCCGAGCCGGCCAGTGACACACTGCGTACCCCCAGAACGAAGCAATACGAAAACTCCGCGCAAGAACAACGCGAGGCCCGACCCCGATGCCGGGATTCGGGACTTGCTTCCGCGGCGTCGACTGGACGATGACTTTGGTTACGCGCGTCCAGCTCGCACCTTTCCGGTACGGTGATCCTGCCGGCACCTCTTACCGTCCGAACACACTGCTCGCTACAGCCGCTGCACGCTCTCGCCTCACTCCCGTGCCGACTGTCATCTGAATGCCTGCGCCACGACAGCACAACAACACCAGGGCGAAGTCTTTCCTGACAAACTGGAAAAACCCCGATGGTCTTCAGCATAGGGGCACGGAAATTCGGTTCGATACCCGCGATCGGGCGAGCGATTCGAGCGTGTCGTTCAACCCGCGACAGGTTTGCCCGCGTGGGCTCTGTGCTTACCACTAGAATATCTCAGCATCGGCCCCCCTGCCCGACCGAGTTCCTCAGAATGCGCATACTCGCCGGCGCTGCTCATCGCTTCCACCGCCGAGCGGCGCTGCCTCCGAAAGACTCTTGCACCCAGCATTGGGTGAGCTTTCCCCGGCATTCCCTCGGTCTGAGGCAGCACTCTGCCAACTGACAACCAGAGGGTCAAAACGCTAAGGACACTCATCCCGGCGGTTCCAGCAGAGGTGGTGCCATGAGCCCATCCCTGATGGCACACGCCGGCGTGGGGCTTCAAGGCGCGGCTGATCGCGAAACCTGGCTTTAGGCGTGGGCGTTAGTACGCTTGTCAACGAACTTTCACCTGGCACGGTCAAGAGGGTCGAAGGGGTGCCGGCCACAAAAGCAATCCGCCGCATTCACGATTGAAGAGTGATGGCCCCCGTCATAGGTGTCAGAACTGAAAACAGTCGGTCACAGCTGCTGCCCGGAGCGTCGCCTGTCCAGGATCTCCGTTGCTCTGATGATCATTCCAATGGATCCTCTATCTGAGATCTTCTTCGCGGGGTTGCCGGCAATAGTGATGCCCTTTTCGCCAAACGACCTGGTAACGACCGCATTGGCGCCAATGGCGATGTCGTCGGCGATCTTGATGGCGCCAAAGAGCTTTGCACCTGGCCCAATGAATACATTGTCGCCGATCACAGGTACCTCGGAATGGGAGTAATTTCGCCCGATGTTGACTCCCTGTTGAATGCAGCAGTTTTTGCCAATGCGGGTATGTTGATTGATCACGACGAGCCCGTGATGATGAACGTTCAAACCGGGGCCACACACATTGGGGGGAATATAGAAACCTAGCGCGAGGCTGTAATAGTGATACTTGAACTTCAGAACCTTGAGAAGGATGGAATTCCAGAGTGTGGGAGGCTGGTTCATCCGAAATTCAATCTTTCGCAGGAGGATCTGGGCATGCCAGATTTCAGAACCAAGGAGGGGCGGCTTCGTTTTCTCTGTTCCTAGAGCGAGCCGGTCAGCTTCCAGGTAGTATTCCAATTCCTGTCGACTTGAAATCATGGCGCTATAAATGCTGTCGCTAATGATTATGCCTCGCGCGAGTTCAATCGGTTACGCAGACGAACGGGAGAATATCTAGAGCTTGTCCCAGCGGAAGGAGAGGCCCGTGGGTATTGAGGCGCTGCGCCAAAGAAAAACGGGCATAGCAGCCAGAAAAGGCTCCCATGCCCGAAATCGGTGCGTTATGCTCTTGTCAGACATACAATGAACCAACGCCCGATGGCCCAGATCATACCGCTGCAAGGCGAACTTCGTCCAGTCCTTCCCACGGTCCGGGGAAATGTGGACTATCAACGCTTCGAAGCCGAGCTGCGCCGGATCGATGAACTCCTGCGACTCAGCGGCGTCGAAGCGCTCTTTGTGGAGCGCAGTTTGGCGGGATGGCTGGCCCGAGACCCGGAGCGGGTGCCCACGACGCACGAGCAGACGAAGTATCAGCGCACCAGTGCCCAGGCGCTGCGCTGCAACGTGCTGCAGCGCTTGCTGGGCGAGGACTTTCGGGGGATGAGCCGTCGGCTGGCCGAGTGCGCCCTCTTCCAGTGGTTCTGCGGGGTGGATCGCTTGGAGGAAGTGCGGGTGCCGAGCAAGAGCCAGTTGGCGCGCTACTTCCAATGGCTGCCGGAGGCGCAGGTGCAGGCCCTGGTCCGCCGGCTCGTGCAGGCGGCGCGGGAGACCGATGCCACCACGGGGTTCAACCGGCTCTGGCTGGCCAACGAACTGGAACTGGACACGGTGTGGATGGACAGCACGTGTGTGGCCGCGGACATCCATTTCCCCGTGGACTGGGTGCTGCTGCGGGACGCGACGCGGACGTTGATGAAGGCCACCGGCCTGATCCGGGCACACGGGCTCAAACGCCGGATGCCGGCCCCGGAGCAGTTTCTGCGGGCGATGAACCAGCAGTGCATCGCGATGGTGCAGGCGGGCAAACGGGCCGACGCGAAGCGGGCGCGCAAGCGGGTGTTGCGGGAGATGAAGCGCCTGAGCCGGGTGGTGCGACAACACGCTCGCCGGCATCGGGATCTGCTCGACACGCATTGGCAGGAGACGGATTGGACCTGGGCCCAGGCCGAGCAGGTGCTGGCCCGAATCGACGGGGTGCTGGCGCAGTTGCCCCGGGCGGTCCGGCAAGCCCATGAGCGGATCATCGGGGAGCGGCCGGTGGCCAACGCGGACAAGATCCTGAGTCTCTACGAGGGCGATCTGCACGTGATCGTGCGGGGCAAGGCCGGGGCGGCGGTGGAGTTTGGCAACACGCTCTTCCTGGCCGAGCAGCGGCAGGGCCTGGTAGTGGACTGGCATCTCTACCAGGAGAGTGCGCCGGCGGACAGCCGGCAGTTGCCGGCGAGCCTGGAACGGCTGCAGTCCTGGCTGCCGGCGGGCGTGCTCGAAGCGGTGGGCGGGGACCGCGGCTTTGACTGCAAGGCCAACCGGGCGCTCTTGGCGGAGGCGGGGCTCTTCAACGGGCTGTGTCCGCGCGGGGTGGCGGAATTGCAGCGCCGTCGGCATGGGGCTCGGTTTGGGAAGATCCAGCGCCGGCGGCCGCAGACCGAGGGGCGGATTGGGATTCTGAAGAATGACTTCTTGGGGCGGCCGCTGCGGGCCAAGGGGTATGAGCACCGGGCGCTGGGGGTAAGCTGGAGTGTGCTGGCCCACAATCTTTGGGTGCTGGCCCGGATGGAGCGGGTGGCGGCGTCGGCGGAGCAGCAGCGCGACGCGGCTTAGGCAGTAGTCTGGCTGATGGGAGTGCAAGGCTCGGCGGAGCCGTGTCGTTAGAAGTCTGGAAAAACCACAACCCATAGCGGTGTCGGGCCGAAAGCGTGCCCGAGCTGTCATGATGGCTTATACCAGGCTCACTCTCCTTCCTCTCCTATCGTCTCCCATCCGGAAACAGGGACTTCTGGGACGGGCTCTATCTATAGCAGAGGAGCATGCTGCTGGGCTGCGGGGCCGAAAACACCCACGCCGTACATCCGCAGCACCGGGTCACGGCGACCAGCCGATGCGGGGCCATCGGCGCATCGCAATCACTCAGCAAGCCGTGGGGCGCGTGCACACGTCACCGTGGTGACCGCCAGGCTTGGGGCGACGGGGGCATCGTGTTGTGCCGATCGGGCACCAGCCTTGTCCATCGGCAGCCTGTCCCAGATGTGGTCCACAGAGACTCACGAATTGCGTCGACCTGCCCTTTCGACTGGGTGACCTTCCGACACGCTCTACGGCCAACCCTCCTGCCGGAACTGCCCCACAGCGTCAACTCCCCTTGGCCTGAGGTACACCGTTCCCCAACCACACGTCCAGGATTCTACGATCCACTCCCGCTACCATCTGATTCTTCAACTATTTCACTCCCATTACCCTCTACCGTGCAGACGCTCGATCCAGACAAGGTGCCTGTGATACCGCAGAGAATTCCGCATTACCGCTCCAATCTCCGGTATACCAGATTAACCGCAAACCGCGGCAACCACCGGAGCATCACCCCGACGGGCGGCACCCGGATCGCCCGCGGATCCCGAAAGTACCGCCAGCCCCGAAAATCCAATCGCAACAGCCGGTTCAATGCCACCGTCGTGTTCACCCAATAGAGCGGCGGCGGCCCGTTCGAGACCGCGTCACCCGACAGCCCGAGATAGCGTCGTACCAGGGCCTGGCCGAGGTTCCCGCCCGTCAGCGGATGCTGCATCCAGAACCGCGGATTCAACTCGATCAAACAGTACTTGCCCGTGCGACTGTCCCGTACGAACTCAAGCTCGAACGGACCCGTGAACCGCAGTTCGTCCAGCAGCCTTCGGGTCGGCGTGGCCAGCTCAGGCAACAAAGGGATCAGCTCGACCACATCCCCGTTTCCCTGCCGATCGGGGAACTGGAGCACCTTGTGCGTGGCCACGTAACGGGGATCGGCGGTGTCGTGCCAACCACACACCGACACGTTGTCGCCCGGCGCCAGGCTGAGGGCCTCCTGGTAACACCAGTCGGCCGGCCCGTAGCCCAGGCGTTCGCCCTCCCGTCGCATGGCGTCCCACTCCGCCCGACCGCGAATGAACCGGTTCAGGGGGGTCCGACGGCCCCGCACCCAGGTGCGCCGATAGCGGAAGTAGAACTGATCGCCAAACTCGGCCAACGGGTCACGGTCAGCGGTCACCGTCCGCGGCACCTCGCCGAAACCCTTGGTCGCGATCAGATCATAGAACAAATAGCGATCCAGGATCTCGTCCAGGCGGCAATCCGGCCCGGGATGGCAAGTGGCGCTGGCGAGCCAGGGATGGCCGCGAGCGGCGCGGATCTCCTCGACTGACCGTTCCTCCGTGGAAAAGAACCACTTCCGATCCGCGAGCGGGACGCGACGGGCGAGGTGATCGATGAGGTTCCCCTCGTCCGGGACCTCCCAGACCTCGACCCCGCGGCCGTAGAGGCTCATGAGCACCGCGGGCTCGCTCGCCCGCCGCAGGCAGACGATCCGCCCCGACCAACCCGTGGCGCCAATCAAGTCTGCCAAACCCCAGGCGTTGACGTAGTGGCTGCTCACGATGGCCCAGCCATTCTGGCTTTCCGCGCCTATGCAGGCAATCCGGTTCGAGTCAGCCACGAGCACCTAGAGTAGGTTCGAGTTCAGCGGAAGGTGGCCGGGCCGACCAATGCGCAGTCGTGAGATCGATCCCGTATCAGAGTCCCACTCTCGTCGCCACCACTCGGTAGAAGCCGTTGGCGTCGGGGTTGGGTCTGAAAACAAATCGGAGTTCGCCACCCGTACCCGACATGGTCTCGATCGTCACATATGGTCCACTCGGCGTGGCGCCACGCTCCACGTCGTAAGCGACCCCAGACTCCGAGGCCCACGCGAACTCGAGAGCGCCAGCCTCCGGTAGGCGTCGTAAAACCAGTTCCGGAGGCACGGGATCCACCTGGGCTCTCGCTGCTATACGAAAGCCCGTAGTCCCCGTCACGCCCTGCCATGGTCGGGCGTTGTTACAGGCAGAACTGCGTAGCGTACTAGCGACAGTCGACCACCTTCCACCCCGCACTTGCAGCAGTTCATCTGTTGTGTCGTTGCCCCCATCAAACGCAGTCTCAACCCACTCCCAAACATTGCCGCCCTGTGCCATTGTTCCGTAGGGACTGAGTCCACCGGCCTCGTTCACATCAGCAGGGCCGGACTCTTCCTGCTGGCCGTAGACGGCCGTGCCTTGCTCGGTCCCGCGCGCCACGGGAGCTGGTGCACTATTGCTCCCGGTCGGGTACCGAAAGTACTTGGTTCCATCAAAGTACGCCGCCTTGTACCATTCGTCCGCGCTTGGTATGAAATAGAAAGCTTCTTTGTGACGATACCGGTTTTCTTGGTCCACCCGCCATGATTCCTCACTCGGCCAGAGCAGCCATTCGCCCTGGGCGCTGAACCGGTAGGCGGGACGATACCCCGCGGTGACGTTCAACCAGTTGACGAATCGGGCCGCCTCGAGGAACGTGACCATCCGCGCTGGTTTGTTGGTGCCGCTGTTTGACACGACGATGTTCAGGTTTCCCAGAACGTTGGCCTTGTTCACAATGTCTTCAGAGATCTCGTACCTGCCCATCCTGTAGTAGTAGCTTACACCCCCAAGCTGGTACGGAGCTGCCGTCAGGTCGTCGCTGTTGCCAGGGTTACGGATGGTCACAAACTCGATCGCGAAGCGATTGGTGTCCGATCCAAACGTGTCGACCGTAACCTCGACCTGCGCGTGCCCGGCGGTCAAACCGCCCAGGACGCTCATGCAAGTCAGCAGGCCGAGGAAACGGGCTGAAGATCCTCGGTGCCTCGGCTGATCCTCGGTTTGCAGGATTCTCGCGCGGGCTGTGTGCCAGCACGACCTCAAGTTGTTCAATAATACGATCATGTTCGGTGTTCGTGGGGACTTCATGCTATCCATTCAATAGGCTTGGACCTTCCCGGGTCGTAGGGAACTCCACGCGACCATTTGCCTCTCCAAGGAACTGGCTTTGCAGCATCGGGCGGACCCGGACCCGTCCGTGCGTACAACCCAATGCCGCCGTTTAGCCGAGCAAGGCCAATCACTCTCGCCAGCAGACTCCTGGCGTTCACAGTGTCACCCGTTTGCAGTTCCTCTGGCGGCGCTGTCCTTGCCCGTCTGGGGCTTGGTTCCTCGGAACAGCCGGCGCCACTTCCGCAGTGCGATGAGACGCTCGCCTAAATGAAACAGGGCCACATTTGAGCAGTACAGCGGCACCTCGGTGCGCTTGAACAGGAACTGCTCTTTGTAGCGATCCAGTCCTCCGCCTCGCACCCCCGGGTTGACGACACGCCGGCACGTTCCCTGGCGGGCCGTCTCCGCCAGCACCGTGAAGTACAGTCCGTCAGACAGACAACACTGGAGATAGTCGCTGTGGCTCTTCACCTTCTCAATCACGCGCACCTCCTCGACTTGTCTGCTGACCAGGAACCCTACCAGGCGACCCTCCACGAGCGCGCCCCAGACTTCTCTCCCCGCTCCCGTCAGGTATCTCAATTCCCGCTTCCGCCACCGGTCCGCGTGGTTAACGTAGAACGACGGCGGCGTTGCCGGAGCGTCGTGGAACTCCGTATGTCGCTGGGCCTGTGAAATGTAGATCTCACGAATGTGCTCGAGCCAAGACTCGATGGCTTCGAGCGGTTGGATCTCGCACTGCTTCAGTCCCTTGCGCACCTGATTACGCTTCTTCGCGGGCAGTCGATCCAACGAGAAACTGCTCAGATCCTCGCCTTCGAGAATCATGTACTCGAGCGACCGGTTGCCCATGTGCGCCTCGGGAACCTGGTGTGAGTAGCCAAACAATGCCCTTACGCGCAGCGGTCGTGCGGTGCCTGGGGGAAAGGCTCGAAAATCAAAGACCGGCTTTGCGTAGAGCGGCCACGGTTGCTGCCACCAGATGCCGTCGTGGTAATGCGTTCGGCATCCCGCCCGCTGTCTCTCCTCGACATAGGTGAGCTCGGAAATCATGTCGCCTCACGTCTCAGGTGGAATCTCCCGCAACTCCCGATCCTAGCCTGGAGCCTGATCACCTGCCCAGGCTGCGTTCACCCCGCCTAGGTTCGCCTCCTCCTCCGGCTCCTTTCCTGGGGACTCCCCGAAGTACCGACCGACAGCCCGAAGCAGTGTCAACACTAAAGCCTTCTCTGCGAAGCGTCCCGTGGTGAACAACATCCGAGCATCCTGTTGCAGCTCCGGGTAGGCGGCCAGACACTCGATGTGGGTTTTGAAAAAGTTCTCGCAGTAACGAGGCAATCGGGAATTCGTGGCATACCAGTAATCCATCGGATTCATGGTACTCGCCGGAAATAGCTTTGCCTGGACGCGCTTGATGAACTTGAGCGGCCAGGTGAACCGGTTGCTAGCCTGCACGGACAAGCCGGTTTCCCCCCACCGCTGCGCGGCCCCCTCGGGGTGGAAGCGGCACAGATAGTCCACACGCAGCGAACCGTCGCTACGCAGGCCCGGAGGCACCGTCAACATCGTATCGAGGCACTCTGGCATCAGCGCGGGTGAATGCATGTAGGTGAAGAGATTGCCGACAAACGTTCCGTTATGTATGCCATTAAAGCCTCGGTTGTAGAGACGATACATTTCCGCGTTGGCAAATCGTTCCGCGATGCGTGCCTCCTCCTGGTGAACCCTGGCCAGCAGCTTCATCGAGTACGCGCCCATCCCCGGACGGGGAGCCGTGTGCTTCGGACCACTGAGGTAGGCGCCGAAGAGCGCTCCACCCAGGATGCCACTGTGGTACAACCCCAGCCGGTCAAACCGCACATGGCGACAGATCGAGAACGTGTGTGACGCGCCGGCATAGATAATGAGTCCCCCGTTGGCCTCGAACATGCCATCAATCGTCCGCGTAAGATACGTGCCGCGGTCCAACGGAAAGAACAGCATCTCTCGCCCGAGGGCAGCGGACATCTCTCTCGGATATCGTTCATCGCGCGAGCCACTCTGCGCATAATTGAGCTGCAACACGTTCTCGTAGCCCAGTCGGGCGGCGGCAAACGTGGTCATGCGGCAATCCAGTCCGGCACTGATCGCACAGATGGATTGGTGACCATAAGTACGGTCGAACTCAAAGCCACGTCGCGCGGACATGAGTAGGCAATCATCAATCTCCTGCAACGCAGCCTCGCGCGTGAGCTGGGACCGGGGTTCGTTGTTTGCCTTGTAGTAGGAGCCCACGGTCGAGCGCCCGTTCTCGTACGAGAGGTAATCCCCCGCCGTTAGCTTCTTGACCTCCTGAATTAGCGTGTAATCTCCCAGCATGTAGCCGTGCGTGAGCAGAAAGTACGCGCCGACTTGATCGAGACGGCATGGGACTTGGTAGTGCCGGAGCACCCTTGCCAGGCAAGGCAGCGAGGACGCGCAGACCAGAACGGGACCGGCCGCGTGATAGAACAGGGGCTTCGACCCTGAGTGGTTCGTGAACACCACCCAGCTCGCGCTCGCCTTGTCAAAGTAGGCACCGGCAAATTCACCGCGAAACTCCTTGAAGAACGCGCGACCCAACCGGCGACGCATATTCTGAGCCAGCACGAGCAGCTCGGCCCCGCCGTACCGTGTCTGTAGGTCGGTCATGTTCAACAGGGCGCCATCCAACACGAACAAGCCCTCCTCGTTCTCTGCGGCTACGCAGTGGCGAGAATACCGGGCGAACAACGCAGTCCTCAGATAGTGCGTCGGCCCGCTGAACGAGCGGACGGTCACCGTGGACCCGGAGGCGGGGAGACAGTCGTGTTCAAGCGACGGCGCATCGGAACTTGGGGCGGTCAGGCTGAGCGTGAAACCGGGCATGGGATACCTCCTGGGGTTGCTATTGTACGCTGGACGTGGTGGGTTGGCGACCCGCAAGCGCCCCCGCGTCGGCGGGGCGCGTGTCGCCAGGCGTTCGCAGTGCGTGGAACAGCGAATCCGCCTGGGCGAAGCAACTGCGATAGCCGAGTAGTTCGTAGATTCGACGTGTGTAAGTGAGGGACTGGTGAGTCGTCGGCAGCACCGTGAGGCAGCGGGGGGCGAGGAAGCCGCCGATCTCCGGGATGTCGGTCGTCCGCAAGACGGTCAACAGAGCCGGGCCACCATGATGGGACTCGGGTGGGTTGCTCAAGACGACGTGGGCCACCCGCTCCTCGAAGAGTGCAGCATAGAGTGCGACGATCCCGGCCGTGTCGCGACCATAGAGCGTCAGGCTCGATCCGCGTACCTGGGGCTCCGCCAATACCCAACGGACGGCCCGAATGACGTCCCACACCTGCATCCCTGCAAGTGTTCGGCCGGTTGCGGCGGCCGTCCGCTCGGCGGCTGCGTAACTCCTGGGGTCCGGCGTCCACTCGGTATAGCGGGGCGAGAGAAGCAAGACCGTGTAGCTGCCCAGCAGGGGAAGGATTTCGTCGTCCATCACAACGTGCTGCTCGCCGAGTTGTCGGATGACCACGAGCACCCCCACGGCTGCGTTCCCGTTTCCGCTTGAGGGTTGGAGTAGCTGCGCACGCACCGCAACCCCGGGTTCGGTCTCGAACTCCCAGTCGCTGAACCGGGCGAAGCGACGCGCATGCCCGCCACTACCGGAGAGACGCCGCGCGTTGAACCCGCTCTTTCCGTCCGGAAACCAGGCGAAGACCGTGCTCTTGAGTCTCTCCATGACAACCCTGCGCCGCTCGCGCCACGCTTCGACCGAGTCGACGGCCGGCAAGGACGGAGTCCGAATGTAGTGCCTGTGGATGCTGAAGTTCCGAGCATCAGCCGGGGCCGTGTCCAGACACGCCAGTGTCTCGGCCGGCTCCGGAGTTGGTATCCCTGCGGCGACAACTCCCGGATCGCAGGAACACTCGGGCTTCAACCACCTCCACATCCACGCGCGCGCCTCGCGCAGAAATTGGGGAGGATCGGCGTGCCCCGCATGGGATTCCACCTCCCGCACCCGCGCTAACCCCGCCTCACCTTCACCGTATAGACCATAGATTCTCTGAACCCGCCGGAACACCTCCTTGTATCCGGCAGGTGGGAAGATCCGGTCCTTTCGTCCGCTCGTGATAAGCAGCGGGCGGGGCGCAATCAAGGCACCAACCACGGGGAAGTCGTGTCCGAAGACGTTGGGATAGAATACGCAGTCGCACTGCGTGGCCTCCAGTCCGCGCCGGACCTGCGAACCCAGAGTGGAAGTCAACAGAGGGAGCCGGCACAACCGACCCGCCCTCCAGGGCCGCGAAGAGCCAGCCCATAACCCTCCAGTGCCAGTCACGGAGGCGCTGATCGGCACCGGCCGGGTCCGAGATAATCGATCGCGCGCATCGCGTTCCAACCTACACCTGCCGGGGTATAGCCCAGTGAGACACTCCCACAGGCCCAGACTGTGTGTTCCATGATGGATTCCCGCAACCTCGCCGCATTGCAGTGAATCCACGGCGAGGCAGGCGAAGCCGTGTGCCGGATACCAGAGGAATCGGTCCTGGTACTGGGTCTTGGCGCCCAGCGGATGAACCTGGTGACCACAAAGATAGATCACGCAGGGATAGGGTGAAGTTACTCCGCGAGGCAGATAAAAGTTGGCCGTCACACACAACCCGGGCATGCTCTCAAAGACCAGCTTTTCCACGCGGTAGCCGGTTCGCTCGAGGGTGCCCGTGATCCGCGGCGACAATGGGGTCCGCTCCGGCAGAGGATCCAAGCCGAGCATCCAGAGCAGCTCGTTGCGGAGCTGCGGACGGGCTCTCGTCCAGTCGCTCAGTGTCTGGATGTGGTTCAAGCACCGCTGCGTGAGTTCGCCCGCTAGGGCGTGCAGGCGGGCGACCGCCTGTCGGTGACGGCGGCTGGCCCGGCGGTTGTCTTGCCATGCTTTCAGGCGGCTGGCGACACTTCTGGGCAGGTACAGATGCAGGGCTTGCATAGGCTCGTCGTTACGGACACGTGCGTCGCCCCTCGTCCGCGTCGATCGCGCGAGACACCCGAGGGTCAGGCGGCGGCGGCACACCCGGCCGCGTCAACGTCCGCGGCCTGCGGGTGTCGGCTCTAACTCCGGGCGCACCGGGCCATTCGAGGCGGCACCTGAGCTCGACCCATTGTCCGGTGCCAACCGCGACTGCGATGAGGAACATCGACTCGATGCTCAGGAAGTTCGGACGAAACACCATGCCCGGAGCAGCAAACAGCACGATGAGTCGGCCAAACTGCGGTGAAGAACGCGCGGGTTCCGGCACCGTTGCGGAACCTGTTGAGACGATGCCAGAGACCGCATAGGCACCCAGATAAAGGAGAAACCCAACCAGGCCCGTGTTCGACAGGAGCTCGGCCCACTCATTGTGGGGGGTGTGCGGCCCAGCCCGGATTCAACCGCGAACTGGCCAAGGCCAACACCGTTACCGGTGCTCGCCAAAGAGCTCAATCCCAGCATCAGGCAATTCCAGCTCCCTCGCCCTGCGTCCTCCGGCGAGCCGTTCCAGACGAGCACCAAGGAAAGTGTTCTCCATGATCCACGGCAGCCCGACCACCACGATCAGAGCCGCCACGCCTGCGGGCACCAAGACCGTCAGCCGCCTCCGCAGTTGCTCACGAAAGCAGAGCACGGGCCAGAGAACCACGGCCAGAACGGTTAGCAGGAAGGCACCTTTGGAGGCCGCGCCGGCAACACCGTAGAGGCAGATCCCACAGCCCACCAGTAGAACGGTCCGCAGCAGCTTCGAACGCCATTCACCCAGCAGGGCGAGTCCGCCCAGGATGCCCATGAAGCAGTAGAAGCCCAGGGCGTTCGTCCCGCCTGAAATGCCACCTTGGCGCTCTTGGTTGCCGAGGGAGTCCACGGCCTCAGCGAGGCCGCCTATGAAGTCCACACCCAACAGGACGTTGAAGACGCCGGCACCCAAGAAGGCGACATAGAACCAGTGCATGCCACTCGAGTTGCGCAACACCGTACTGATACACCACACCAAAACCACCATCTCCGCGACCAGCTTCCACCACGACGTGAAAGCGGGCAGGTTGGTCACCCGTGGAAGCGCGACCAGGCACCACCCTGCAAAGCACGTCAGGAGCCACACCTCTGCTGGAATCCGGCTGGATCGCCCGATCCAGGCAACCACCGTGAGGAGAGCAACAACCGGCCCGACGGTCCAGATGATCCGCTGCGTATACGCTTCATAGCGAGCCAGGCTGAAGACCAGGAAGAAGTACGCCGCCCAGAGGAACGCCAGGCCAGTCCAAAGTCTCCCGCCCGGGCCCAAAGTCCGGGGGGCGAAGCCTCCTCGTCCTGGCGAGCTGGATCCAGATCGGCCGCCTCGATACCGAAGCGCCAAGCCATGAGGAGGTCCGGGAATCAGCAGGCTGTTCATGGGCTACTGGTAGTTTGAGTTGAATTCGAGAGGGTCACTCATCCCACCCTCCGACGGCAAACCCGCGCGCACGGGCATTGGCTCCGGCGCTAATCGACCACATCCGCTTCCCCACTCCCCGCCGGCGAGAAGCTACCCCGGACCCGGCGGCTGTGCCACACGAGCCAGAACCAATGCTTCGCCAGGTCATACCAATCCCACCCCTGAGGGGGACGACTCTCGCGGTAGATCTGCAGATACTGATCGATCACCGACTCGAGCGAGAAGTGTTTCTCGAACAGCGAGCGCGAGAAGGCGCCCAAGCGGGCACGGCAATCATGATCTGTCAAGACCTGCCGAATCGCCTCGAAGTTGGCAGCTTCATCCCACCCATTCGGCACGCACCGCCCGGAGAAGTTCGCATGGAACAACGAGAGCCAGTTGGCCTCGGTCACCAACGCCGGCAAGACACCCGCGTGGACAGGGGCCAGGAGGACCCGGCCCCGGGCTGCTGCCTCCATGAAGGAGCGACCCGTCCCCACCACCACATCTCCCGCATCCAGAACCGCCGAGCCCATCCGCACGAAATCCGGGTCGCTGATGATCACGCCGTGAGGGCCCAGGGCCGCCGCCAACCTCTCGCGGACCCCAGGATTCTGCGCGTGGCCGAGGAGCACCAACTGCACGGGATGCCCCGCGGCGTTCAACCGTTCACTGAGCCGAATGCACTGCATGGCCGTCTTCTCGTGGAAGAGGCCCAACCGGCCCACGCGCAACAGAACGGGCTTGTTCCTTTCGAGGCGGCCCCGTAAGCGCGCCACCTTCTCGGGATCGCAGGACACCTCATTTACGCGGTTCGGGATACGCCAGATCATCGTCCGGCTGAAACGGCGCTGCCCGCGGAAGAACCGCTCATTCTCCTCGCTGAACAGCACGAGGCGGTCCACTCGGGGTACGAACTGACTCGGATAACGCGCGGTGGGATTCTGGCCCCCACAGATCGTCAGGATCAGGCCAGTCCCCACGCGCCGCGCCGCGCACCGGGCGAACGCGTAGGAGGTGGTATCGAAAGCGTGAATGACGTCGGGCCGCTCCGCCCGCACCAGCGCAAGGAAGTGCCTGAGTTCCCGCAGCCTGCTCCGATCCGAAGTGTAACCCACGTAATGCAAGCGACCGGCCAGGGTGTCCAGCGCCGGACTGCGGGCGGCTCCCACACCGACGACCACACAATCAGCATGGGCCTGCAGAGCCTGCGTATGAGCGCGCACCGTGTAGAGGTGCCCTCCGATACCGGTCCGTCCCGTGCTTGTCGTGAACAGCAGCTTCATTGGCCATGCCCTCCCCGGACCCGACTTCCCGAGCGGCTGGGAAATGACACTCGACACCCCGTCCTCATCGCGGTGGCACCAAGCGCGCGGCCACCCGAAAGCCGATGTTGTCCGACGTGCCACCCCCGGTCGGTCGGCTGCTCGCGTTGCTGGATCCCATCAGATTCGCTCGTACCGCAGTCCAATCACCCCCGCGAATCTGCAGCGTCTTGTCCGTGGCACCGTTGAACCCGTCCACCGCCGTCTCCGTCCATTCCATCACGTTACCGGCCTGCCCCATGGTCCCGCAGTGACTCAAGCCGCCGGCGTTGAGTACATCCGCAGGACCCGCCCAAGGAGGCTGTAGGTACACCACCGATCCCCCCCATCGACCAGACGGGACCGGCATCGGCCACTGGTCACTGCCGGTTGGATAGATACGGTACCGCTGGCCATCGAAATACGCCGCCTTGTACCACTCTCCCGCACTCGGGAGAAAGTACATTGCGTCCTTGTGACGGTAGAGATTCAACTCTCCCTCCGTCCACGCCTCCTCTGGAGACCAAAGCCGCCACACGCCTCCGGCATCAAAGTTATAGGCCGGCGCATATCCCTTGCTCGTGTTGAGCCAGTTCACGAAGCGTGCGAGCCGGAGAAAAGTCATCATGGTTGCCGGTTTGTTCACGCCTCGATTGGAGACGGTGAGCCCGAGGCCTCCCACCCGATTCGCCTTCTGCACCATCTCCTCTGATATCTCGTACTTGCCAATCCGGTAGGCGTAACCGACACCTCCCAAGGGGTAGGGCATGGAGATCAAGTCATGCTCGTTACCCTCGTCTCGAACGGTGACGAACTCTATGCCAAATTGGTCAGGATCCTCACCAAACAAGTCTTCCGACAGTTCACCGCGCATGGGCTGGGAGCTCAACAACCTCGCCTCGAGCCAGATCCGCAATCGGAAGTACCTTGCCTCCTCGGAAGCGGTAGGCTCCCGATACAAGACATCTTGACCCTCCCCAAGCACGCGCTCATATCCCGGCACAGGTGTCCAAGCCTCAGCAGAGAACCAAGGGGCCGCTTCCAAAGCGTAGTACCGGTAAGCGTCAATGTGACCATATCGTGGAGTGCCACGGGTCTGGAAGCGCACATCGATCTCCTTCTCCCGAATGACGACCAATAGGCCGGGACGATCGTTGGCATCTTCAGGATCGGTTCCCGCTATCCTCTCCGCGTGATCCTTGACACCATCCTCATCTGTATCAGTTTCGGGGAAAGGCATGGAACCAACCCGGAAAGCGGTGCTGTCATTGTTGCCTTGCCATGGTCTACCCTGATCGGTACCTGACGCGATCATTGTGTTCCGGCCCTGATACCATCTACCACCCCGGATCAGAAGCCAATCGGTAACGGAGTCGTTGTCAACATGCTGGGCCGTCTCCAGGAAATCCCACAGATTACCGCCCATCGCCATGACTCCAAATGGGCTCAGACCTCCTGCGTTCTCAACATCTGCAGGACCCTGCTCGAGGGGTTGGTCATAGACGGCCGTTCGGGGCGCCGTACCACTCGGAACCGCGGCTGGCGCGCTGTCACTCCCTGTGGGATACCGCCAATAGCGTTGCTGGGACGGGTCCCAGAACGCCGCTTTGTGCCACTCGTCCACACTGGGTAAGAAATAGAGAGCCCCCTTGTGCCGGTACCTGTTCAAGCGGTCGATGCTCCAAGAATCGTCAAGCGGCCAAAGCTGCCACTCGGCGCTCTGGCTAAACCGGTATGCAGGAGGGTAACCAGTCGTGAGATTCAGCCAGTTGATGAATCTAGCGATCTCGTAGAAGCTCATGTTTGTGGCAGGCTTCGTCTCACTCCAGGGAGCAGCAACGGATTCTGCGTTATTGTGCTCGATCATCAGCTCCCCGGTGGCGTTTACTGATGCAACGAGGCCTTTGGCCAACTCGTACTTCCCGATCCGAAAGCGATAGTTCACCGCTCCTGCACCCTCCGGTCGCAGGGGCATGAACTGAACCACCGGATCATTCGGGTTCCCCGGATCTGCGATTTCGACGAACTCGATGCCGAAGCGGTTGGTGTCGGTGCCGAAGTAGTCGGTGGAAGGGGCCTGGGTGTAGCCTGAAGTGGCGGCCATTGTGCTGAGGGCGCACAGCAGGGCTGGACGCCCTGACCGACCCCGGCGATCGCGGGGCCGGGCGGGTGGCGGGGGTAGCTCAACTCCGATCATCGGGGGTAAGGTGGTGCAAGTGGGCGCAGTGGGCAAATCGGTTAGGGCGAATGGCAGGCGGATCTCGGTCGGGGTCGGGTGGGGGAGAGCCAGGGGCTGCAGCCTCGCCGCGTTCAACTCGGGGCCCGGTTTCCGGGCGAAAGGGCACGCGCATCTGTACAACATGCTGTCGGTGCGGGTTTGCTGGTTCTGCCACAGGCTTCCAGCCTGCTGCTGTCGTTTCCGGACGCATCGTCTCGGGTGGAGAATCGAGCACAAACGGGGCCACGACAACGATCCCGACGGCCGCGGGATCGGAGGAAGCGCGGAGGGGATGGAGGTAACAGACATCCAGGGTTTGGCACACAGTCCGGGGAGAGGACGTCGGTCAGCGACGTCTGGGCTGGAAGCGGCTCCGCAGCCGGGCGGGAAGCAGGCGTGGGATGAAATCGAAATCAGACCGTCGGTACCGCCACAGTTCCCGCAGCGGGAGTCCGGTTACCCGGCAGTAAAGGACCATGAGCCCGAAGCCGGCGAGCGAGTAGGAGATCGAGGAAGCCACAGCGGCGCCGCACGCACCATGGCGCGGCAGCAGATAGAGGTTCAGTGCGATGTTCACCAGCAACGAGGGCACCGTGACGTAGAGGGACAGGTTGGGACGGCCGCGGCCGGCGAGGTCCACGGCGAGGATCTTCAGGGCCAGGAGGCAGAACACACCCGGCAGGAGCAGGTGCAGGGGCAGGACACTGGCGCGGAACTCCGCGCCGTAGATGACCGGGATCAACAAGGGGGCGACGACCGCCAGAACCGCGACCAACCCGAGCGAGACAATGATCGTGACGCGGAACAGCCGGGCCACTTTGTGCGCGAAGGCTCGTTCATCCCGGGCGGTGGCGCTGTGCGAGAACACGGCGGTGGTGATGCTCTGCGGCAGGGCCCAGGTAAGCTGGGCCACGCCCACCGCGATGGTGTAGATGCCGATCTCGGAGACAGTGCTGAGCCGTTCCATCAGGGCGATATCCACCTTGTAGTTCAGGGTCAGCACGAACAACCCCACGGCGTAGACGATACCTTTGAGCAGGAGGGCCCGGATCACCGGCCACTGGGCGTTCGGTCGGAGCGGAGCGATTTGGGAAATCCGCCACAGGGCGTAGGAAGCGACCAGCAGGCTCGAGAGCAGCGTGGCCAGCAGGGCGCCGGGCACACCGAGCGCGAGCCACCAGACCAGCAGCAGCACCATGACGAGCCGCTGGGATTCGGCCATGCGGTACACCTTGGCGAACACGCCGACCTGGCGCTTCCCGAGCAGGATGCCCGAAGAGTAGTCCTTGACCAGCGTGAGGGGGATGCTGGCGACGGCCAGCGCGATCAGGACGGGGGTGAACTCCGGGTTCCCCATCGCCAGCAGCAAACCCGCCACCACCAGCGTCCCCACCAGACCGGTGAGGAGGATCAGGGTGCTCACCGCGCCGACCACCTGCTGGTCGGAAAAGAGCTGTTTGCCGAGATAGTAGATCGAGGACTGCCGGACACCCATCTCGGTGAGGCTCAGGAAAATCGTGGGATAGACCAGCACGGCTGGCAATCGGCCCGCGGCCTTCGGCTGAAGAACTGGGGCGAGCACCGCGCCAGTGATCACAGTGAAGGCCCATGACCACGAAGCGGTGCCGAAAGCCGAGGGCATCCTGGACAAGGGGCGCCGACCGCCCTGCTGCCTCGTCCTAGCCACATCGAGCTCCAAGGACGCGGCAGGCTGAACGGTGATCATACCACCTTGACGACGGGTGCGACCAGCAACTCGCCGCTGGCGACCTCTAAATCGCTGTTGGTACACCCAACATCGAGGACCGTGCCGGGGGGTCGGATCCCAGGTTCCTCGATGATCTGGCATTTCCGCCGCTCCCGGGCGACAGGTTTGGCGCCCGCTTCCTTGCGACCCGCGCGGGAGGAGTGGTAGTTGCCGGAGTAGTACTTGCTGATGGAGGACGGCCGGACCCGCGGGTTCTGGTACACGAGCGAGCAACGGCCGCAGCGGACGAGCTGGAAGGCGCTTTCGGTGATGCGCCGGCGGTCGAAGGCCTGGACGAACGGGGACGGCTCGTCGGCGCCGCAGAGCGGACAGGCAACCGGCTCGAAGTCGGTCTCGAGGTTCGGCATGGGGGACGATGAACTCACGGGAGGTTTCGGCACGTGGGCGAGTAGGGTGAATGGGAGCAGAGGCCGGAGGCTGGGGTGCAGGAGTCCTGGGGCGGCGTGCAGGCGAGACGCCCGCACCACAACGCAGGGCCGCTGTCGGCGAGAAGGTCACCCGCGAAACGAGCGTGAAGCGTTTGGAGTGCGCGGTCTTCCAGCAGCGCTTCTTGTAGACGCCGGCTCCCCTTTCGCGTGTTTCGCGTGTTTCGCGGTCGCCTCACGATTCTTCACCCGCCCGGACTTTGCCGCCCAACGCCTGAATCTTCTCGAGGAACCGGTCGTAGCCGCGTTCAATCTGCCAGGCCTCGGCAATCGTTGTCGTTCCGTCCGCCGTCAACCCGGCCAGGACCAGCGCGATGCCAGCGCGCAAATCGAGCGCATTCACCTCTGCGCCCCGCAACGGTGTGCCGCCGTGAATCCGAAGCATGTCGCCGACCACCTCGTGGCGCAGCCCCATCTTCGCCAACTCCTCCGCATACCCGTACCGCCCGGGGAACCGGAGGTCGGTGATGCGCGTTTCGCCCTGCGCCAACGCGCCGTACACCGCCAGCAACGGTTGCATGTCCGAGTTGATGCCGGGGTACGGACCGGTGCTCAGGTCGAGCGGATAACAGGTGCCGCCCCGAACAATCATGCGATCGTCCCCGCGGAAGAATCGGGCGCCGCTCTCGCGCAGGTGAATCAGCGGAATCTCGAGATGCTCGAACGGAAACCCGACAATCTCGACATCGCCGCCGGTGATCACCGAGCCGACCAGCCAGGTGAGGGCCTCGACGTTGTCCGGGATCACCCAGTGCCGCGCGCCGGTCAGGTCCGCGACACCCTCGATGACAATGGATTCCTGCCCGCGCACGGTGATCCTGGCCCCCATCTCCCGCAGGAACGCAATGAGATCAAGGATCTCGGGGCGGACGTGGGGGTTCCAGAGGCGGGTCGTGCCGCAAGCGAGGGACGCGGCAAGGATGGCGTTTTCGGTGGCGCCGGTCGAGCGCAGGGCCAGGTGGATCTCCGCGCCGCGCAACCGGCCGTCCCGGGCCTCGGCGCAGAGGTGCTCGCCTTCCTCCCAGACACGGGCGCCGAGGGATTCGAGGACATGGACGTGGAGATCGTACGTGCGTTCGCCGAGCTTGCAGCCGCCGGGCAGAGGGACGGCACCACAACCGAACCGCGCGGTGAGGGCGCCGAGGATGAGCAGCGTGTTGCGGATCGAGCGGCCGGGGTACTCGAGGCGGGTGGCAAGCGGCTTGGCTTCGCGGATGCGGATGGCATCGGGACTGACCTCGCAGGACTTGCCGAGGGCCTCGAGCATCTCGACATGGACCCGGGCATCGAGCAGGCCGGCGGGGTAATTCCGGAGCCGGACGGGCTCGGCGGTCAGGATCGAAGCCGCGAGCAAACGGAGGGCGCTGTTCTTGGCGCCGCTGAGGCGGACCTCACCCGCGAGCTGCGAACGGCTGACCTGGAAGAGGCGCGGGGGCATGGGGACGGTGGGACGGTGCGGCGGTGGGGCGGTGGGACGGTGGGACGGTGGGACGGTGGGACGGTGAGACGGTGAGGTGACGAGACGCGGAAGGAGGGGTCAACGTTCAACATCCAACATTCAACATCCAACGTTCAACGTTCAACGGGGGAGGGAGAAGGTCCGACGCCAACCCGTAGGAGGCGAGGTGACGAGACTCTGCTCCGCAAGGTCAGCGCGCGGCTTGTGATTGGAGCCGCGCCGCGATGAGGTCGGCCGCGTGCCCGTCGCCGTAGGGCGCGATCGGTTGGCCAGCGGTTCCCGCCGCCGCCAGGATCGTGGAGGCGACCAATTCCGGATCCCGCGGAGGGCAGAGCCGGTTCCAGCCTGCTTCGACCAACTCGACCCACTCGGTCTCGTCCCGCAGGGTCACGCAGGGGACGCGATGGAAGAACGCTTCCTTCTGGACCCCGCCTGAATCGGTGGCAATGACCGCGGCGCTCATCTCGAGCCGGACCATGTCGAGAAAACCCAGCGGTTCGAGGAGGTGAATGCCCTCCAGCGACAGCCCACGCGCCTGGACACACCCACGCGTGCGCGGATGGAGAGGCAACACCACCGGGAGCTTCCGCGCCACGGCGGCCAACCCGGCAACAATCGCGTCCAGTCGCGCCGGTTCGTCCGTGTTCTCCGCGCGGTGCACGGTCGCCAGGACATAGCCGGACGGGGCCAAGCCCAGTCGGTCCAGGATCCGTGAACGTTCGCCGGCCGCGCCGCGGAAACCAAGAGCCACGTCGTACATCACGTCCCCGGTCCACACGATCCGCTCCGCGGGTAGGCCCTCCTGCTGCAGATTGCGGCGGGCAATCTCCGTCGGCACAAACAGGAGATCCGCCACGGCGTCGGCCACCACTCGATTGATCTCCTCGGGCATCCGGCGGTTGAAGGACCGGAGCCCCGCCTCGACGTGCGCCAAAGGCAGGTGGAGTTTCGATGCGGCCAGAGCGCCTGCCAGCGTCGAGTTGGTGTCACCGTACACCAGCACCCAGTCGGGTCGTTGAGTCACCAGAGCGCGCTCGATCCCCACCAGCATGGCGGCGGTCTGCTCGCCGTGAGAGGCGGAGCCGACCTCGAGGTTCAGGTCAGGCGGCCGCAAGCCCAACTCCTCGAAGAACACCGCGGACATGGCCCGGTCGTAGTGTTGTCCGGTGTGGAGCAGGTACTCCTGCAGGCCAGCCTTGGCCAGGGCCGCACTGACCGGGGCGGCCTTGATGAACTGTGGACGTGCCCCAACGACAGTCAGGATCTTCATGGCGGAGGCGAAACGGCGAATGCTGGACAACAGCGGCAACTATCGACAGCCGACGGCAGACCGGAGACCCGCTTCGTAGGAGTCGAGGTGACGAGACTCTGCAGGAAGGGTCAACGTTCAACATCCAACATCCAACGTTCAACGGGGAAGGGCGAAGGTCCGACGCCAACCCGTAGGAGTCGAGGTGACGAGACTCTACCAGTCAGCCACCGACTCGTGTGGACCAACGACCGAACTGACCCAAAGCAAAGTCCTCATCCCTTGTTCTCCTGTCGCGGCCTTTAGCGTCTTTCGCGGGCAGCCTTCATTGCAGAGTCTCGTCACCTCGACTCCTACGGGGGGGGCGGCGGCCGAAGACGGGCAAGGCGATGTCGCGGACCATCCAGGCGGGGACTTCCTCCGGCAAGGCGCCGGTCGCTCCCACTCTCTCCCGGAAACGGCGGAGCATGGTCGGCAGCCGGTAAAGCCGGGCCGTGGCCTGATAATGAGCCAGACGATGCAACGCGCGCGCGGCGACTGCCGGGGCTTCCGGGAGACGCTGGTGGAGGGTCAGCGCCCAATCGAGCACGGCGCGCAAGTCAATTGGATCCGTCACGGTTCCCCGCTCCCAATCGTTCCAGAGGGCGTTCAGCCGGGCCGGATGAAAGGCAAGTTCGTAGGCCCGATGCAACTGTTCCCGGGCGGTCATGGGGAGTCAGTGGGACGGTGGGACGGTGGGACGGTGGGACGGTGAGACGGTGAGACGGTGGGACGGTGGGATGGTGCGGCGGTGGGGCGGTGCGAGAGAATGCTCCGTGGCGGGCAATCATTGAGCCCAACATGCGTACGACGGCTTCGATCTCCGCGGTCGCCTCGGTATGCTCCTCAGCCTGCAAGTAGTCACAGTCCCGGGCGGTCGCCAGCCAGTGGTGGGTCTCCTGCAGTTCTCCATCGGCGTCCGTGAGCTTGCTTGTGTTTGCCCAATCGGCTCATGTTGTCACCCCTTCCTCATCACGGTCGTACCGTCCCACCGTCCTACCGTCGCACCGTCGCACCTCGACTGCGGACTGAGTCTCGTCACTTCGACTCCTACGGGGGGGTATACGGGTTGGCGAGGAGATCGGTGAGGAAGACGCGGAACTCAGGGCCCAGATCTTCGCGTTCGAGCCCGTACAGGACGTTCGTTTTCAGAAAGTCGAGTTTGTTCCCTATGTCGTGGCGTCGCCCCTCGAGCGTAACCCCGTAGATGGCGACGTCGCGCAGCATGAGGCGCATGGCGTCGGTCAGTTGGATCTCGTTGGCCTTGCCCCGTGGCGTGCGTTCCAGGTAATCGAAAATGCGCGGGCTCAGAACGTAGCGCGAGGCAATCGCCAGATTCGACGGCGCCTGGCCGGGCGCCGGCTTTTCGATCAAATCCTCGATCAAATGCAGGCCGTCGCCGATGGGCCGGCCGGCAATCACGCCGTACAGACCGACCTTCGCCGGGTCCACCGGCTCGAGGGCCACCACGCTCTCGCCGTACCGATCATAGACTTCCATCAGGCGCCGACAGAGCGAGGTCGGCGACTGGATCAGCGTGTCGCCCAGCAACAGGAGGAAAGGTTCGTTGTTGACGTGGTGACGCGCATGGCGCACGGCGTCGCCGAGGCCGTTGAGTTCCTTCTGCCAGACGAAATGGATGTCGGCGAGGTTCGAGATGCGGCGGATGGCCTCGAGTTCGTCCTCGCGACCCTTCTCGGCGAGGCCAGCTTCGAGTTCGAAGTTGCGGTCGAAATGCTCTTCGATGGCGCGCTTTCCCTTGCCGATGATCATCAGGATGTCGGTGATGCCCGCGGCGACGGCCTCTTCGACGACGTACTGGATGACAGGCTGATCGACAATGGGCAACATCTCCTTCGGCTGCGCCTTGGCGAAGGGCAGAAACCGGGTGCCGAGTCCGGCGGCCGGGATGACAGCTTTGCGGATCATGGAGAGAGGGGAACGTTCAACATCCAACGTTCAACATCCAACGTTCAACGTTCAACATCCAACGTTCAACATCCAACGTTCAACATCCAACGTTCAACATCCAACGTTCAACATCCAACGTTCAACGTCCAACGTTCAACATCCAACGTTCAACGTCCAACGTTCAACGTCCAACGTCCAACGTTCAACATCCAACGTTCAACAGGGGAGGGCAACGGAGGGGGAGGAGCGCCGACGGGCGGTGGGAATGCGGCCGGCGAAGATCCGAATGGTCTCTATCCATATCGCTGCCTCTCTCCGGTTGCCACTTGAGCATTGTCCATTGTCCCTTGAGCCTTGTCCGTTGAACGTTGAACGTTGAACGTTGAACGTTGGACGTTCTTGCAGAGTCTCGTGACCTCGTCTCCTACGGTCCCACCGTCCCACCGTCTCACCGTCTCACCGTCCCACCGTCCCACCGTCTCACCGTCCCACCGTCTCACCGTCCCACCGTCTCACCGTCCCACCGTCTCACCGTCCCACCGTCTCACCGTCCACCGTCTCCTGACCCACCTGTCTCACCTCCACCGTCTCACCGTCCCACCGTCCACCCAACTCCCGCTCCCACCGTCCACCGTCCCCCCGTCCCACCGTCTCGTCCACCGTCTCTCACCGTCCTTTCCACCGTCGCGCCGTCCCTGCCGATCCCACCGTCCCACCGTCCCACCGTCTCCCCGTCTCACCGTCTCACCGTCCCACCGTCCCACCGCCCCACCGTCCCACCGTCCCACCGCTCCCCACCTCACCGGATCACCGGCTTGAACACCCGGATGCCGAGCGGTTCGAGGGCGGCCACGAGCGCCTGGTACATCTTCTCGTCGGCGTAGGTGCCCACAATGGCGCCACCCGACCCGGTGAACTTGGCACTGGCTCCCACCGACCGCGCCGCCTCAACCATCCGCAGGTTCCCCTCGCTGATCCGATAGATCTCGCGGCGCTTGTCGAAGTTGCGATTCAACAGTTCAGGAATTGGAGCGAGGTCGCGTCGCACCAGACAGTCCCGGACCTGGTCGGCCAAATCGGCCCAGTATTTCATCGCCTCCACGACCGCGGGTTCGCCGCGGTTAAACCGCCCGCGGATGTCGTTGTGAAAGACCTCCGTCCCCTCCGCGAGGTCGGAACGGTAGGCCACATAGAGCGGCGGCAGGAGATCGGGATCCAGCGACTCGTACCGACCATGTCCACGCTGCTGCATGAAGTCCCGGTCGAAATCCATGTACACCACGCCTTCATACACCTGGATCACCCGGTCCTGCAGACCCGCAGGGATGCCAAGTTCCTCGGTCTCGACCGACAGGATGAGGCCCGGCTGGATGGGCATGGGGATGTCAATCTGAAAGAACTGCATCAGGGCCCGAAGACAGGCGGTGATGATGGCGCTCGAACCGGCCAGGCCGACCTGACTCGGGATGTCCGAGCGGTAGCGGAGGGTGAAGTTGCGGTTGTGCAGCGGGAGATCGTGCTGCTGGCAGTAATCGAAGAAGCGCTTGACCGTCGCCTTGAGCAACCGGATGCCGCCGTAGTACCCATGCTGCCGGACGTCGGCGGCCAGGGCCGTGATACTGTCGAAACAGGAGTGGTCGCGGGTGTTGGGCAGGATCTCGAGCTCGGGACTTTCCCACAGCCAGACCTCGGCGCGCAGGTTGCGGATGATGAAAGAGATGGTCTTGCCGTGGTAACCGTCGGAAGGGTTGCCGATCAGACCAGCCCGCGGATGTGCCTGGGTGCGGATGATCATGGGGGGGACGGTGCGGCGGTGGGACGGTGAGACGGTGAGACGGTGAGACGGTGCGGCGGTAGGAGGTGAGGTGACGAGACTCAACAGGAGTATCCAACGTTCAACGTTCAACATTCAACGTTCAACGTTCAACGGCCAACACTCAACGGTCAACGGGGGAGGATGACGGTGGGACGATGAACGGGGCCGCCAACGGCTCCGACAGACGCCAAAGGGAAAGCCGCCCGCATTCGATTGCTGAGTCTCGTCACCTCGACTCCTACGGGTCTGACTGTCCCACCGTGCCACCGTTCCACCGTCGCACCCGGGTGCCAGGCTGAGTCTCGTCACCTCGACTCCTACGGGTCTGACTGTCCCACCGTCCCACCGTCGCACCCGGGTGGCAGGCTGAGCCTCGTCACCTCGACTCCTACGGACTGCTATGGGAGCGAGAAAGGCGGGAGGCAGACGACTTCGTGGGTTACCCGATCCAGGACGGTGTCGGCGTCCAGCAACGTCAGGGACAGGGAGTTGGTGCCGACAGGCAAAGGATGATTCAGGACGAAGACGGGGGCGTCGGTCCAGGGGACGGTCACCGGCGGTTGACCGGGCACTTCCAGTCGGAGCTGGTGACGATCCGTCAGTTCACCGCGGAGCTGCACCGCCCAGGGAATCACGCGCGCCGGAGACTGATAGTCTTGCTGCAACAGGTTCGCCTGCACAAGGCGCGGTCGGGGATCGCGGCCGATGAGTACCGACAACTCGCGTTCGTTCAAGGCCCGGTCGTACAGGCGGAAGTCGTCAAGAGCCAGAAAGGGCGACGCGGGTTGGGCCGGCCGCGCGCCGAGCCGAAAGCGCGCGGCCGGCCGCCCAACCACCGAACGAAGCTCGGCATCAGCCACCGGTTCACCGTTCCAGAGAATGCGCAGCGACGGAAAGCGCCAGGAGACCGCGAGGTGATTCCATTTCCTGGGCTCAGGGTCAATGGCACCGGTGGCCAGGGTCGAGGCCGGTCGCACCCGCGGGCGGATCAGCGCGCGCACCTCGCGGGCGTCTGACGAAAACGTGACCGCGAAGGAATCGCTGGAGGAATCGCCCCAGGTGAACAGGGTGCGCAGGCCGCGACTGGGCTGGGTCGGGTCGAGCGACACCCAGCCAGCCAGGGTTCCTTCCGCGGCGGAGATGTTTTCCGCGGCTGCATACTCGACGAAGCCGGTATCGAGACGGAGCGCCCGGCCGCGGTGGCCCGGGACGAAGGCCACACCCGACTGGTCGAGGGGGTCCGGGTTGCCGCGGGCAAGGACGGCGCGAGTGGACTGGTCAAAGTCAGAGTGCCAAAGGAGAGCGTTGGTCGGCAGACTGGAGGCGTGCAGCCCCACGCTGAGGAAAGCAGGGAGGAGCCACGCGGGCAGTGCGACGGTGCGACGGTCGGACCGTAGGAGGCGAGGTGACGAGACTCTGACCGGAACCACAGTGCGACGGTGCGACGGTCGGACCGTAGGAGGCGAGGTGACGAGACTCAACAGGAACATCCAACGTTCAACATCCAACGTTCAACGTTCAACGTCGAACAGGGAAAGGCGACGGGGCGGTGTCACTCAGCCAGACTGATAATGGCTTGGGCGATCCGCGCGCGCCAAGCGTTCAGATCGCGCCAGTGGATCGCCTCTTCGACGCTCGCCGGTTCGGCGGGGTCACCGCGATAGACGATGTCCGTGACGCAACGGGACCGGACATACGCGAGGGCCTGCCGGGCCGCGTCAGACGCGGGGCCAGGGCGAGCGTAGGCAAGGCGACGTTCGAGGGTGTACACGTAGTCGTAGTCGTCGCGACCTTCGGCCATCCATTCGAACCCGAGCAGGGGGGCAACGCCATCGCGGGTGGCCTCGGCCCCGCGCTCCCACTGGTAATGGTGGCCGTCGAACTTGTCCCAAGGCGCGCCGTCATCGTTCAGATGGCCTTCGTGGAGACGGCGGGTGGCGCCTTTGGCCCAGGCGAAGAAGCCGAAGCCGTATCGGGCACCGGTGAAGTTGTAGAGCCAGAGCGCCCGGGCGTGATTCGTGATCCAGGTGGTGTTCACATCCCGCAGGAGGGCAATGTTCGGGATGGGAAAATCCACGAGCCGATTCGTGGCGTAGAGCGACCAGTCCACCCAACCGTTGCCGCGCAGGGCAGTGGCGACGCCGCAGGACTTGAGGGCGGAGTAGGCTTGGATGGCGGGCTCGAGGCTGGCGGCGCCATCATTGCTGAGTTCACCGCCCCATTCGAACACCGGGACGCCCCAGCCTTCCTTGCGCACCTTCTCGTCGATGGCCCGGGTAATCTGACAAAAGAGATTGCTGTAGTTGACGTCCGGATTCCAGTAGGCCGCCGAGCGCCCGCCGCCGCCGCAAAAGGTTGTACCATACGTGCACCGCACGACCCAGAAGCCGTCGGGCGGGAGGAAGTTGCGCTGCTTGAGCCAGGCCACGCGTTTGTCGGCGCGGGACCAGTCGAGCCAGACCAGGTTGGTGCGCCCGTCAATGAGCGGGGTGGCGTCGGACTCGTAGCTGCCGCGGCTGCCGATCCGGAGTTCGGGGAAGGGCACGAAGCCGTGGGCGACGAGGTTGCTGGCTTCGAGTTCGTAGAAGCGCCACCAGGCGGGGTGATCGAACCACTTCTGGCCCGCAGCGTCGTACTCGAATCGGCGGCGGCTCCCGAAGTAGAAGAAGCTGGCGTGCGGCGTACGTTCGAGCTGGAAAGGGAGAACCTCGAAGGGGTAGGCGAGCGTGATCGGCTCGGCATTTCGCGGGGTGATCCGGACCGTGCCCGTGTAGCGGCCGGGGGCGGCGTTGGTGGGGATCTGCAATTTCAGCCAGGCCTGGCGGGTGACGTGAGCCGACAGATCCGGGTTGGTCCAAGGAATCAAGGCCCAAGGCTCGGCGGCATACCACGCACCGGAGCGCAGCACGTTTTCGTTGTAGCGAACGCGGTACGGCAGGATCTGGCTGCGGTCGATGCGGCCCGCCGGCCCCACGAGATCGCCGAGTTCAAGCGTGACGCGTTCGAGGTTCACCAGGGGCCGGAGACAGAACGAGATGGACTCGGTTTCGCCCAGGGTGGCGAAGGCGACCGGCGTTTTGAGGCGTTCGCCCGGGCCAGGGACGGTGTTGGGATAGACCTTGGCAAGGTAATCCCGCCACCAGACGGCGTAGCCGCGCGCCGCGTCCGCGTCGTCCGGCTGCCAGGGACGATCGGGCTCGGGCAGGGGCAACTGGGGGAAGAGCTCGGACCACTGGCGTCGGCGCTCGAGGCGGACGGCAGCGAGGTCGGCCTGCATCGCAGCGGCGTTGGCTTCGGGAAAGACCACGACGGCGTTGAGCGGGAAGGCGTAGTCGAAGCGGGGCCCGGTGAGGCCGTCGAAGGCGAGGTCGAGGGTGCGACCCTTGACAGTGACCGCGAAGGTGGCTTCGAGGAAGCGGTTGGTGCCGGCGTAGCGTTCCCAGACGTCGGCGTTCGGGTCGTAGTCGAACGACTCCGCATACCAGTAATCGCGGGCCTGCTCGAAGACACGCTTGCCTTGGGCCCGGATGCGGACGGTCTGGAAGAGGTGTTTGATCTCGTTGTAGCTGCCTTGAACGGTGTCGCCGGACAAGACCCACACGCGGTAGGCACCGGGAGGCAGCGGCAAGCTGAGCTTGAACCCGCCGCGGACAGCCACGACGCCGTCCCCCGCCAACTCATCGGGAGTGGTGCGGGAGAAGCTGACGAGCCGATCGGGAGAGGAGAGCATCGGGTCGGTCTCCGTGACGCGGGTAAAGCCTGGCATCACGGGCGAGTTGGTCGTGCCGAAGTCGAGCTTAACCACGGGAAGGTCGGCGGCGGCCGTCGCCGTGGTCAGTGCAAGGCCGGCAAGGAGGGAGGTGAGGCGTGCGACGGTGGGACGGTGGGACGGTGGGACGGTGCGACCGTAGGAGTCGAGGTGACGAGACTCTGACTGAAACCGGGGTGCGGCGGTGCGGCGGTGCGGCGGTGCGACGGTGCGACGGTAGGAGTCGAGGTCACGAGACTCTGCAAAGGCGTTCAACATCCAACATCCAACATCCAACATCCAACGTTCAACATCCAACATTCAACGTTCAACATCCAACATTCAACGTTCAACGTTCAAAGGGGAACGTGCAACGGGGGAATGGCAGCGATGGTCCAGGGCAGATTCGAAGCTAGCCAGTTCGCGGAGCAGGGCGTTGTAGCGCGAGTACGCATCGCCAGCTTCGCGCCTCAAGAGCCGGTAGAGTTCCAATTGTGGTTCACCGAAGGCAGCGGGCGTGTCGGGGCCAAGCAAGCCCGCGCGGGACAAGCGAGTTCGAGCGAGGTGCACCAGGCAGGCCGGGATGCTCCGACGTCCGGCCTGCACGTCGGCCAACCCTTGTCGGACCAGAGGTTCGCCCGGCAACCCGCTCAGAAAGTCAGGCGTGGCCACGACAGAACTCCTCGACGGCAGCGCGGTAGACGGCGGCGTTCAGCGCGGGGTAACGGATGAGTTGCGGCTCGATCTGACCGAAGAGATCGAGGAGACGGTCCAGACGGATCAGGCCGTCCCGCACCATGGCCTGGACATCCAGAAGGTCGCGGTCATGACGGCGCTGAAGCTTGGCCAACGCCTGGCTGTAGGGATCGTAGTGGTAGAACTGCACCGGACCGTGGGTCGCAATGAAGAGGCTCCGTTCGCGCCAGCCCGGCAACGGAGGGATGAACTGGTCGGGACTGGCGAGTTCGAGGTTGATGTCGAGTTCGTCCTTCAGCACGGCCAGGGCTTCGAAGAGTCCGGACGGTTCCGGGTCAGCCTTGAGATCCACGTCCACAGTCATGGCCCGCCAGTTGTGGAGCAAGGCCGTGGCACCGCCGGTAAGGTACACGGTGCCGGGGCCGGTCACGCGCCGGCCGAGGGCCACCAGGAAGCGTTCCAGCTTCGCTTTGTCGGTCTCACCCCGCAAGGGAGGACGGTGGGACGGTGGGACGGTGGGACGGTGAGACGGTAGGAGGCGAGGTGACGAGACTCTGCAAGGGCATCCAACATCCAACGTCCAACGTTCAACGTCCAACGTTCAACATCCAACGTTCAACATCCAACGTTCAACATCCAACGTTCAACATCCAACGTCCAACATCCAACGTCCAACATCCAACGTTCAACGTTCAACGTTCAACGTCCAACATCCGACGTTCAACGGGGAACGAGGAGATCTGCCAGGCGATCGCCGGCATGGCCATCCCAGAGAGGCGGGATCACGCCCGGCTTCGCCCGGCCCTGCAAGGCCGCATCCACCGCCGGCCGGATCCGTGACAGATCGTCGCCGACCAGAATATTGGTTCCCAGATCCACCGTCACCGGGCGTTCGGTGTTGGGTCGAACCGTCACACAGGGCACACCCAGGTAGGTCGTCTCTTCCTGCACGCCCCCGGAATCCGTGACTACGACCCGGGCATCGCGTTGGAGGGCGAGGAATTCCAGGTAGCCGAGCGGATCCACCAGGTGAAGCGCCGAGGACGCCGCGTCCAGACCCAGCTCGCCCAACCGCCGCCGCGTCCGGGGATGAACGGGGAAAACCACGGCCAACTCCCCGCTCAGGTCCGTCAGGATCCGATGGAGCTGACGCAGACGGTCCGCATCATCGACGTTCGAGGGTCGGTGCAACGTGACCAGGGCGTAGGCCCCGTTGACGCCGGTCAGTTCGGGGCGACAGGCCGCTGGCAACAGCCGCACCAGCGTGTCGATCATCAGGTTCCCGACGAGATGGATCTTGGCGGGGTCGATGCCTTCGCGGACGAGGTTGCGGTTGCCGTCTTCGGAGGGCGTGAAGAGAAGGTCCGCAAGTTGGTCGGTTACCAGCCGGTTGATCTCCTCGGGCATGGTGCGGTCGAAGGAGCGAAGCCCGGCCTCGACGTGGCCGATCCGGATGCCCAGCTTCGCGCAGACGAGCGCCGCGGCCACGGTCGAGTTGACGTCCCCATAGACGAGCACGAGGTCGGGCTTCTCCCGGAGCACAACGGGCTCGAAGCGGGTCATGATCTGGGCGGTCTGCGCCGCGTGACTGCCCGAGCCCACCTCGAGGTTGTGATCGGGAGCGGGCATGGCGAGTTGCCGGAAGAAGATGTCCGACATGGCGGCATCGTAGTGCTGGCCGGTGTGGACCAGGACTTGCGGAACCCCGCGGGTGCGCAGGGCCAGCACCGCCGGGGCGGCCTTCATGAAGTTCGGCCGTGCGCCGACCACGTGGAGAATGCGAGTCATTGGTCAGAGTCTCGTCACCTCGACTCCTACGGGTGAACGTTGAACGTTGAATGTTGAATGTTGAACGTTCTTGCTGAGTCTCGTCACCTCGACTCCTACGGTCGCACCGTCACACCGTCCCACTGCCGCACCTCCGTTGCAGGCAGAGTCTCGTCACCTCGACTCCTACGGTCGCACCGTCACACCGTCCCACCGTCGCACCTCGGTTGCAGGCAGAGTCTCGTCACCTCGACTCCTACGGGCGGGGTTCGAGGGTCTCGAAGCCCGTGGCGACGATGATGCCGAGTTCCTGCGCGCGGGTGATCGCCATGGCCTGAATAGTCACGGCCACGAGCACCCGCTTGGTGGCCCGACGCCCTGTCTGCCGCTCGTAAAGTTGGACGCTGCGATGGAACTCGGCCACATCGGCACCACTGGCGTTGGACTTGATCTCGGCGACCACCACCTCGCCGTCGCGCACCAGGACGTCGAGATCGAAGGAGCGGGGGGTGTAGTTAATAAAGCCGTCGGGGTCCTGGCCTTGGTAGTGTTCGACGGTGTACCCGAGATCTCGCACCATCTCGAGCAAGCCCTGTCGGAAGGCCTCCTCCGCGCCGTCTCCCCAGCGCGAACCCAGGACGCCGAAGCGGCGATCGAGCAACTCGAGCCGGCGCTCAATGACGTCGAAGCGCCGATCCACCAAAGCAAAGCGCTGCTCGATGGCGTCGAAGCGACGATCCACCAGGGCGAAGCGCTGTTCGATGGCGTCGAAGCGACGATCCACCAAAGCGAAGCGCTGATTGACCTCGGCGAAACCGGTCTGCATGGCGAGCGCCAGCTCCTCGACCCGTTGCTCGGTCCGTTGCTGCGCGGCGGCCAGCTCCTCGACCCGTTGCTCGGTCCGTTGCTGGGCGGCGGCCAGCTCCCCAACCCGCTGCTCGGTCCGTTGCTGCGCGGCGGCCAGCTCCTCAACCCGCTGCTCGGTCCGTTGCTGGGCGGCGGCCAGGGCATCCACGCGCTCAGTCAGCCCGCCCAGGCGTTCCTCGGTTCTCTGCTGCGCCGAGGCCAGGTCGGAGACCGTCTGTTTGAGCTCGCGGAAATCGTCCTTGGTCACGGTCTGCTGGAGGTCGCGGTACATCACCCCCAGCAACGAAGCGAGCTTCTGCGCCGCGGGTTGCCCCAGTGTCTCAGACAGTTCCTGGTAGATTTGCAACGTATCCAGCACGGTGTGAAGCGTCGTCCCCGAGACTCACCAAGTCAAGAGGCGCCAAACCATCGACGAAGCCGGGTAGAGTCTCGTCACCTCGACTCCTACCGGCTGAACGTTGAATGTTGAACGTTGAACGTTGAACGTTGAACGTTGAGCGTTGAATGTTGAACGTTCTTGCAGAGTCTCGTCACCTCGACTCCTACCGGCTGAACGTTGAGCGTTGAACGTTGAACGTTGAATGTTGAACGTTCTTGCTGAGTCTCGTCACCTCGACTCCTACCATCCCACCGTCCCACCGTCCCACCGTCGCACCGTCGCACCCTGGTTGCAGTCAGAGTCTCGTCACCTCGACTCCTACGGGGTGGCTACGGGGTGGTCTTGAAGTCGTCGTAGGTGCGGGCGCCGCGGGAGAGTTCGGTAGGCAAGGGCTGGTCTTCCTCCAGGTCCAGACAGCGAAGGCCCGTGCCGTTCTCAAGCCGGTAACGGAACCCCGACTCCGGGCATACCATGGTGGCGTCGGGACCCGGCTTGAGGCGGTGTCCATGCCGGCTCATCCAGCCTTGCTGACGGGCGGGGTTACCCACCATCAGCGCGTAGTCAGGCACGTCCTTGGTCACGACCGCGCCCGCCGCGATGAAGCAGTAGCGGCCGAGCGTCACCCCGCACACGATGGTGGCGTTGGCCCCGACGGTCGCCCCGCGCCGGATCCGGGTCCGCTCATACAGGCTGTGCCGGTTCACCTGGGAGCGCGGGTTGGTGACGTTGGTGAGGACACACGAGGGCCCCAGAAACACATCATCCTCGATCTCCGCGCCGGTGTAGACCGAGACATTGTTCTGGATCTTGACGTTGTTCCCGAGCCGCGTGCCCCCATCCACGTTGACATTCTGGCCCAGCACGCAGCGCTCGCCCAGTTGCGCCCCTTTCATGACATGACTGAAATGCCAGACTTTCGTGCCAGCCCCCACAACCGCCCCCTCATCCACGACCGCCGTTGGATGCACAAAATAGGGGCGCGCCGAAGCGGCGGGAGGTAAGGGTGAAGCGGCCGAGGGGGCGGGACTGCCGGCGACCGCGCTTGGCTCCGGGCCCTTCGCGCCGGGCCCTATGGCTTCGCCTTCGGCTTCCAGACTGCGCTGGGCCATCTGCAGCACCTGCAGAATCCGCCGCCCCTCCCGACCGTCGGTGCGCGGAGCCACACGATCCCGACAGCAATCGAGGAAATGCTGGCACTCGTTGCGGAGGGGTTCCGACTCCGGAACCTCGACGGCGGTCCCCTGGGCCTTGTTGGGCGTGGGCACCCGGCCATCGGCCCAGGTCAGGTACTGCCGGTACAACATCAACTTCCCGGCCCAGGGTTTGGTGTCGTCGAACACTACCATGCCATGGGAGCCGACCACAGTGAGTTTCTGTTCCTTGAACGGGTTCAGCCACGTGACATAGACATGGGCCCGCACGCCGCCGGCAAAGCGCAGGGTGGTCAGGGTGACGTCCGCCACGCCGCGTGTTAGATAGGACTCGCCCACACACCGTACCTGCTCCGGAAGCTGATGCCCGGTGAGGGAGAGGATGACGGAGAGGTCATGGGGCGCGAAGCTCCAGAGCGCGTTTTCCTCCCGGCGGATCTTGCCCAGGTTGAGCCGGTTGGAGGTGATGTAGTGAAGCTGGCCCAGTTCCCCCTGAGCCAGGAGGCTTTGCAGTTTCTGGATGCAGGGATGGTACTGAAGCAAATGCCCCACCATCAATACGCGCTCACGTTTCTCGGCGAGCGCGACCAACTCCCCGGCTTCGCGCTCGTCCAGGCAGAGGGGCTTCTCGACGAACACGTCCTTGCCCGCCTCGAGAGCGGCTTTGGCCAGGGCGTAATGGGCGACGGCCGGGGCCGCGATGGCCACCTGCGCGATGGCCGGGTCCGACCAGAGCGACTCCGGTTCGGCGAGCTTGCGCACCCCCTCATACTCGGCCCCGTACCCGCCGAGGGTCGCCGCGCTGGCATCGCAGAGGGTGTGCAGCGCCCCGAGGGCGTGGAAGTTGCGGGCCAGGTTCTTGCCCCAGTAACCAGCGCCAATGAGAGCGAGGGTAGGTGTGGTGCTCATGAGATCCAATCAGACGGAGCCACCGCCGATGCGGGCGGCGAAGGGAGTCACGGTGGGAATGCTGTGGACAGGCTGGAAGCCCGCACCACAAAGGTCAGGGTAAAACGCGTTGCGGCAACGGCGGGACGGGTTCGATTCCCAGGACGCAATGCCAGTAACTCCAACTACGAGCGTCGAACACACCCGGCGGGGGCGTGCGCAGAACAGTCCGGAAATCCTCGTCAGACCAGTAACGTCTCGCCACCAGCAAGTCGTTCCAAGTACCCAACGTCATCACCTGGGCCAGGAACCGGACCGGCCAGGCCAGCGCCTCTTCCGGCGTCTTCCACCAGAACAGGCGACGCGCGAGTTCCGCCAGGTCGGTTTTGACTTCTGGCGCGACGAGAACGGCGAAGGACTTGGGCGCGTCCGGACGGACAGAGTCAGCCATGCAATATCGACAGGGCTGGATCAGCTTTCGCGCCGGAACAGTTGCTCGTCGTAGCCGGTCACGCCTAGCTTGCGGCCCGTGCGGGCAAACAGCGGCACGCGCGGATTCTGTACCAGCTCGCCGTGCCGTACCGGCCTCAGGCGCGGCCCAACGCGCGTGTCGGTCACCCGATAATCCGCATTGTGGATCAAAAGATAGCCACCAACGATCGTGTTCTCGAAGAGGCGACAGATGCCACGTTCGAACACTTCAAAGGGGTAGAGGGTACTGATATCATCGGTGTGGGTGTCCTCCGGATGTCGTATGAAGACCGAACAGGCCATGATCAGTGTATAGGGGCCATGCTCTTGGATGTTTTCATCGGTGCTGACAAATAGCTGCACTCCCGTCCCTCGCAGGAGGCGCTGAGCCTTCTTCAGACTCTTCCGGTTCAGATCCGTGCCGAAAACCGTGGCGTGACGATAGTACTGCCTGATGTCAAGCACCTCTTCGCCACTTGAGCAGCCAAACGACAAGACCTTTACCCCCGCCTCGTCGCGAACAATCTCCGACAGCGCCTTCATCAGCTTCGGCCTCCGGTTGAGCTGAGTGGTACCCCAGGCTTGGTGTAGGTCGCCCGGGCGCGCGAGGTTACGCAACGCCACCAGGCCATGTCGGATGGGAGCAAGCGCGAGGTGGACCCGACTGTTCCTCTGGTAGATCCGGCTGAGCCACTTGGGAGCTCTCATGGTCATAATACAGTTCGAGCCGCGGTCAGGAGGCCACAGGATTTGATTATGGGAGTTCTATCCGATTGCTTGCCTCACCCCCGCCACGATGCGGTCCTGGTCCTCGGCGGTGAGGAAGGGATGCATGGGCAGGCTGAGGACTTCGCGCGAAGCCCTCTCGGATTCCGGCAGGTCGCCCCACTGCCTGCCGTTGCCCGCAAACACCGGTTGTTCGTGGAGGCACTTGGGATAGTAGACGGCCGTGGGAATGCCCTCCGCCTTCAAGCGCTCGGCCACCTGATCCCGGTTGGGCAGGCGGACGGTGTACTGCGCATAGACGTGGGTGTTGCCCGGGCCACTTCGGCACCGCACGCCCAGAGCAGTTCAGTATAGCGCGCCCCGATACGCCCCGTTCCTGCACTCCCACTCAAAGTGCGGCAGTTTGGCGAGCAACACGGCAGCCTGGATCGTGTCGAAACGTCCGTTCATGCCCAGGAGCGGGTGGTGGTGACGCTTGAGACCGCCATGGGTGCGGATGGCCTTCATCTTCTCGGCCAGGGCATCGTCGTTCGTGAACAGCGCGCCCCCATCCCCGTAGCAGCCCAGCGGCTTGGCCGGGAAGAAGCTGGTGCTGCCGATCAACGTCACCCCGCAACTGCGCCGTCCCTGTTGCGTGGCGCCGAAACTCTGGGCCCCGTCCTCGATCACCGGCAATCCGTGCCTGGCGGCAATGGCGTTGAGGCGCTCATAGTCCGGCATCTGGCCAAAGAGGCTGACGGGCAACAGGGCTTTGGTGCGCGGCGTGATGGCGGCTTCGACAAGGTCGAGGTTCAGGTTGAAGGTGGCGGGTTCGATGTCCACGAACACGGGCTTCGCGCCAACCAACCCGATCACCTCGGCGGTGCTGATCCAGGTGAAGGCCACGGTGAGCACCTCGTCGCCCGGCCCGACGCCGAGCGCCCGCAAGGCGATCTCGAGGCTGTCGGTGCCGCTGGCCACGGTGATCGCGTGCTTCACCCCCACGTAGCGGGCGAGGGCGGTTTCGAGCTCGGCGATCTCGGGACCCATGATGAAGTGGGCGTGCTCGAGCACTTGGTGGACACGCGTGTCAATGGCCGCCTGGTACCGGCGGTACTGTTGTTTCAGGTCGATGAATTCCATGGTGGGATACCTGGCGTGAGAGGGTTAATCGGAGCCCGCCAGGCGTTGCAGAAAGTTCCGAAACGCATCGAGATCGCGGCTCAAGAGCGGCTGGACCTGCGCGTACTTTCTCTGAACCAGGTCCAACCGGTCCCAGTCGTAAGCGAGATCGAAGTAGTACCGGTGGAAGTGGCGGAATCGCAGCAGTTCCCCGAGCAACGCCGCCGTATCTGACTGGATAACGGCCTGTCGAATGCCGGGCAGATCCAGCGTCATCTTGTTGAGCAAGTCCTGGTGCCAACGATCGGCGGCCAGGCTGTTCTCGAAGAATCGGGAGATCCGTAGAAACTGCGTCTCTAGGCAGGTGTACCAACCGGACAGCGAGTTGGCGATCACGATTGCCTGTTCCGTCAGCCGCGCCCGGGCGTCGTCAGTGCGTGACAGGTAGTCCCGATAGAAGTCGTAGATGCGGGCCAGCACCACGCCACCCTTCTCAAGCTCGGAAATGAGGACCTGGATCGGCGCTGTCTCGCTCATAAACGACCACTCCCTTGAGCCGGATGATCTCGGCAAACTCGGGTTCAATACGTTCCAGCTCGACGACATCAAGCGGCAGACGGGTGAGACGTTCGGCTTCCCGGCAGAAGGCGAAGAACCGCTCGGCCGACCCGAGACCCTCGATGGCGAGATCCAGGTCCGACCACTCGCAGAAGTGACGTCGCTCGAGGAGCGAACCCCACTGGTAAAGCCGGGCCGGACGATACGCGCGGACCGCGAGATCCACGATGGCACGGAAATCCGCCCAGGCCTGCTGGAACCGCGCCTCGAGCCACGCCTGCCGCCGGGCCTCCTTCCGACGGAGGAACTCGCGGGCCTGTTGGATGTCCACGACCATCGCCGTGTGCCGGTCGTCCCTTACACGCCATAGAACTCGCGGTACCACGTCACGAAGCGGCGCACACCGTCCTCGATGGGCGTGGCGGGCCGGAAACCCACGGCGCGCGTGAGGTCCTCCACATCCGCATAGGTGGCCGGCACATCGCCCGGCTGCATCGGGAGCATCCGTTTCACCGCCGGCCGGCCGATGGCTTCCTCGAGCACGCGGATGAGGTGCATGAGCTCCACCGGTTGGTTGTTGCCGATGTTGTACAGGCGGTACGGCGCCGCGCTGGTGCCGGGGTCGGGTCGGTCACCCGACCACTCCGGGTCCGGCGTCGCGACGTGATCGCACGTGCGCACGACGCCTTCGACGATGTCGTCGATGTAGGTGAAATCGCGGCGCATCTGGCCTTCGTTGAACACATCAATGGGCCGGTTCTCGAGAATGGCCTTGGTGAACAGGAAGATGGCCATGTCGGGACGTCCCCAGGGGCCATAGACGGTGAAGAAGCGGAGGCCGGTGGTGGGGAGCCGGTAAAGGTGGGTGTAGGTGTGCGCCATCAGCTCGTTGGCCTTCTTGCTCGCGGCGTAGAGGCTCAGCGGATGATCCACGTTGTGATGGACGGAGAACGGCATGCGCGTGTTGGCGCCGTACACGGAGCTGCTCGAGGCGTAAACCAGGTGCTCGACCCCCTGATGGCGGCAGCCCTCGAGCACGTTCATGAACCCGACCAGATTGCTCTCGACGTAGGCGTGCGGGTGTTCGATGGAGTAACGGACGCCCGCCTGCGCCGCCAGGTGGATCACCCGTTGCGGACGCCGCTCGGCGAAGAGCCGCTCCATGCCGGCGCGATCCGCCAGGTTAAGCCGATGCAGCTCAAAACCGGTTCGGCCGCTGAGCCGGGCCAGCCGAGCCTCCTTCAACCGCACATCGTAGTAATCGTTGACGTTGTCGAGACCCAGCCTCTCGTCGCCGCGATCCAGCAGGCGCGCGGCCACGTAACTGCCAAATGAACCGGCCGCGCCGGTGACAGACATACGCATGGGCGAAGGAGACGGTGGACGGTGGGATCGGTGGGACGGTGGACGGTGGGACGGTGGGACGGTGGGACGGTGGGACGGTGGGACGGTGGGACGGTGACGGTGGGACGGTAGGAGTCGAGGTGACGAGACTCAGCAAGAACGTCCAACGTCCAACATCCAACGTTCAACATTCAACATTCAACGGTCAACCGTAGGAGTCGAGGTGACGAGACTCAGCAAGAACGTCCAACGTCCGACATCCAACGTTCAACATTCAACATTCAACGGTCAACCGTAGGAGTCGAGGTGACGAGACCTGCAAGAACGTCCAACGTCCAACATCCAACATCCAACGTCCAACATCCAACATCCAACGTTCAACATTCAACATTCAACGGTCAACCGTAGGAGTCGAGGTGACGAGACTCAGCAAGAACGTCCAACGTCCAACATCCAACGTTCAACATTCAACATTCAACGGTCAACCGTAGGAGTCGAGGTGACGAGACTCAGCAAGAACGTCCAACGTTCAACGTTCAACCTCCAACACTCAACAGTCACCCGTAGGAGTCGAGGTGACGAGACTCCTACTGGGGAGGTCCGTGGAGCTGAGACCTACGCCTTCCAGACCTGGCCGGGGCGGGTGGGGACACCGGCGAGGGCGTTGCGGGTGTCGACGATGAGCGGGGCCCACTGGGCCAGTTGCCCGTAGTCCACGGCCCGATGGTTCGTCGCGACGAGGACGAGATCGAATGACCCGATACTCGCGCGGGTCCAGGGCACGGAAAGCGTGCCGGCCCAGTGCGAGTGTTCGCGACTGGGGCGGATCGCGGGAACGTGCGGGTCGTAATACGCGACGTCGGCACCGCGTTTCTTGAGCAGGTCGAGGAGGACGAAGCTGGGCGATTCGCGGTAATCATCCACGTCCGGTTTGTAGGCGAGGCCGAGCACGAGCACGCGGCTGCCGTTGACCGGCTTTTTGCTGGCGTTCAGCGCCTCGGCCACACGATTGATGACGAACTCGGGCATCGCGGTGTTGATCTCGCCGGCCAGTTCGATAAAGCGGGTGTGCTGGCCGTACTCCCGGGCCTTCCAGGTCAGATAGAACGGGTCGATGGGGATGCAGTGCCCGCCGAGGCCCGGGCCGGGATAGAACGCCATGTAGCCGAAGGGCTTGGTTTTGGCGGCCTGGATGACCTCCCACACATCGATGCCCATCGCGCCATAGACGATCTTCAGCTCGTTGACGAGCGCGATGTTGACGCCGCGGAAAATGTTCTCGAGCAACTTCGTGGCCTCGGCCGCGCGGCACGACGAGACCGGCACGACCGTCTGGATGGCGCGCCGGTAGAGCGCGACGGCCGCCTCGAGGCACGCGGGCGTGTAGCCGCCCACCACCTTGGGAATCTGGGCCACGATACTCTGCGGATTGCCGGGATCCTCGCGCTCGGGACTGAAGGCCAGGTGGAAATCAGTGCCCGCCTGGAGTCCTGACCCCGCCTCGAGGACCTGCCGCAGATCTTCGTCGGTGGTGCCGGGATACGTGGTGGACTCGAGGACGACCAGCGTGCCTTTGGCCAGGTGCGGCGCAATCGCCTCACCGGTCTTGACGATGTAGGAGATGTCCGGTTCCCGGTTCTTGTTGAGCGGCGTGGGCACGCAGATGATGACGGCGCTGAGCTCGCGGACCCGGGCGAATTCGAGGGACGCACTGAGCCGACCTGCGCTCACCTGCTCGGCAATGGCCGCATCCGGGATATGCTGGATGTAGCTGCGGTGCGCGAGGAGGGACTCGACCTTGGCGGGGTCGACGTCCAGGCCGAGAACCTGCACGCCCGAACGGGCGAATTGAAGGGACAGGGGGAGGCCGACGTAACCGAGGCCGACGATGCCGATGCGCTTCGAGACAGGTTCAGACATGGGAGGTTGGCAGGGTTTAGAGGATTTGTTCGAGCAACGGGGCAAAGGACTGCAGGCCTTTCTGGAGGCGGCTCAGGGTGTGCATGCGGCGACAGCAGAAGTCGAATTCCTCCTTGGTGAGCGCGCCGGTTTCGTAGTCCTGCCGCAGCACCTCGATGAGGGCGGTCGCCCGCTTTTGGGAGGCATCGAGGCGGGGTTTGACGATCTGGCGGTAGGCGCTGCGGATGAGGCCGCCGATTTCGGGGATGGCCTCGAAGTGGTCCTTGCGGTTGCCGGGGACCCAGACCTGGCGGATGGCGCCCCAGGACGCCAATTGGCGCGTGCCGGTGCTGACGCTGGCCTTGCTGATGCCGAGCTGCTCGGCGATGGACTCGAGCGACAACGGCTGCGGGGAGAGGAACAACAGGCCGTAGATCTGCCCGACGGTGCGGGGCAGACCGACGCGCCGGCACAGGTTGCCGGCGGCCTCGATCACCGAGCGGCGGCCGCGCGAATGGACCGTGGGCGGGGCGGCGCCGGGGCGGGCGACGGGCACACTTCGTGCCCGTGAATTCGCCGTGGCCAACGGTGCGGGCGCAGAACTACGTGACGAGCTAGACACGATTCCGTTCAGTACGGACTGAACGCAGTAAACAATTCAGCGGCGCGATGCAATGGGTTTTTTCCCTAGAAACTCTTGCGCAGACCCGGGCGCGGTGGGGCCCTGTGGAGGTCTGCTTCCGTGACCCCGGGGAAGGTTGAGGCGCAGCTAATCCTGCCCGGCGGGAAACGCGAACGCAAAGCGCCGCTGGAAGCCGGCGCACTCCATGAAAAAGGGGCCGGCCTGGCGGCCGGCCCCGGTGACGTCCGGGAAGGGAGATTCGGGACGGTTTAGTACTGGTTCGTGGACTCGGTCTCTTCGACCGGGCGGGTGAGCTGATCCGAGATCATGGTGACCTTGAACCGGACGTTGGCCGGCTTGAGCGCCTTCACGACGACCTGCCAGACCGCCTTGTCCTTCGGGGCGAGGCTGGCCAGCGGGGCCAGGGTGATCACCCGGCCTTGGGCGGTCACCGCGGTGGGACCGGTGCCGGAAACGAACTCCTGCGCGTCCTCGAGCTCGCAGGTGATGCGGATGTTGGTGTCCGGGGCCGAACCCTGGTTGGTCACCTCGATCCGGTAGGTCTCGGTCTTGCCGACTTCGATCGGGTCCTCGATGTCAATGACCTCGAGCAGGATGGCCGGGATGCCGGAGACCTTCGTGCTGCAGACGGTGGTGACGGGTTTGGCGCAGGCGCCCGCGGCGGTGCCGGAGAAGTTGAAGGTGCCGACCGTGTCGCTGACCAGGGTCAGGCAGACTTCCTTGGTGGCGTTGGGCGCGAGGGTGCCCAGCGGCCAGGTGACGATGTTGCCCGAGAGCGTACCGCCCGTGCTGGCGCCGCGGAACGAGACACCGGCCGGAACCACCACATCGACCTTGGCGTTGGCCAGCGGCGCGTCGCCGGTATTCTTGACGGTGTAGCAGACCTCGATCGGGCGGCCCGCAAACCGATCCTCGGGCGCTGTGCAGGTGATCTCGATCAGCGGCTGCCGCACCGTAACGGCCTTGGCGTCCTCAGCCGCGAGGCCCTGGGCAGAGGTGGCCTTGGCCACGTTGTTGAACTTGCCCGTGCGCGCGGCAGTCGCGTTGAACGCGAACTCCTTGCTCTCGCCCGGCCGGAGCGTGCCGGCGTCGAAGGCCACGGTGCGGCGGCCGTCGGCGAGCAGGCCCTCGGGCAAGTCGTCGACCACGCGAACGCCGGTGAGGGAGCTCGAGCCGGTGTTCCTCACCACCAGGCGCACCGGGATCGGATCGCAGAGGATGACGTCGCTGGGCATGGTCTTGAGCAGTTCCATGGCGGCGCGCACGACGCGGATGGTGTCGCAGACCACCGGGACATAGGTCACGCTGCCGCAACCGGTGATAGTGCCTTCCTGGCGGGCGACGCCGCGGATGCGGATCTCTTTGGACTGTTTGGGCGCGAATTCGCCGAGGTTCCATAGGGCGACCCCGCCTTCCGCGCGATCCGGTTCCGGGGTGGCCTGGTCACCACGGAAGTTCTCGGGCATGTCACTGGTCCAGATCACGTCGCGGAGCGTGCCGTCGGTGAGATTGGTGATGCGGTAGATGATGTCGAAGGGTTCACCCACGATGACCTCGGTGGGCATGAGGTACTCGACGAGCACGGCGCTCGAAAGGGGATTGCCGGTGGGGAAGGCGGCGGAACCCTTGCGCAGGCCTTCACCCGCCGGTGCGGGTGCGGGTGCGGCGGCGGGCTTGGGGGCCGGAGCGGGGGCCGGAGCGGCCGTCGAGCGGGGGGCCGGAGCGGCCCGCTGAACCGTGCCGGCTGCGCCCGATTCGGTGAAGACGGGGGGTACGACGGTGCTGGTGGAACTGGACGCCGCCGGTTGCCGGGAGGAACATCCGACCAGGAAGGCCAGACCCAACCCGAGCGACAAGGCGCCTGCAAGGTTCGGAAGGGGTTTTTTCATGCAATTGTGAACTTGGTGGTTTGTGCCCTAGACGGCGCGGATAGTAGGGGGAGGGGCCAGCGCCGTCAAACGCGATTTTGGCGGCGATTGCAGCCCTTCCGGGCCCTCCGCCCCTCGCCGCGCGAAGAAAAGCGCTGCTGGAAGACAGCGCACTCCAAACGCGTTGCGCCGGCCGGGCGATGGGGAGGTCGCGAAGCGTGTGGAGTGCGTGCGGTTGACCGCCGCTTTGCGTAGGAGCCGCCTTCTCCTGGGTCCGCTCAGGAACCGTAAACCGGTAGCGAGGGCTCCAGCCTCAACCCCTGATAACAAGAAGGGGACCGGGCCGAAACCCGATCCCCTGTGCAAGTGTGGTTCTGACGGGACTTACTGCCGGATCCGACCGAACAGAATGCCCGTTTCTGGCGTGAACGTGTACGGGCTGGTCGCACCCGTCACATCCTGCCAGGGACCGAGCACCGTCGGGCCGGCCTGCAGTACACCGCCGCCGGTCCATTCGACCGTGATCGTGCCGTCGGTGTTGCGCCGGATCCCCGTGAACTCAGGCTGCGTCGGCCCCACGGTCGCCGGGACTAACAGCATGAAGTCCCAGTCGCCGCTGGTCGGGGCGTAACGGAGTGTGGTGGGGCCGCCCAGATCCAGCGCCACCAAGGCGCCGTCGGGCGCGGTCTTAAGCGGAACGAGGGCGTTGTTGCCCCAACCGCCGGTGCCGGGGGCATTGAACACGCCGAGGTCGCTGACGGTGCCGCCCGAGACGCGCTGCAGGGTGGCCGCGAGCTGATTCGGGTTGCTCTCACCGTGCGAGATGGCGGCGTACACGTTGTATTTGCCCGCCGGGATGTCGCGGCTGTAGTTGAACCACTGTCCGCCGCCGATCCAGCCGAGCTTGAAGTTGACGGCGATGTCCACGAGACCGCGGTTGCGATCCCCCGTGCGGTCCATTGAGACGCGCGGGTTGACACCGTGTCGGTAGAGCGGCGAGGGCCCGGAGTCCCCGCGTTGGTAGTCGGTGCCCGCGGTGGCCGTCAGGCCGGCGTAGGCGCCGCCCATGTAAGGCATCTGGCTGGCCGCGGGCAAGCCCTGCCCGTTGCTGTCGAAGTCCTCGGCCTCGATGAAGAAGGTCGGGGTCTTGAAGGGGCTGCCCGTCCGGAACGACCAGGAGATCGTCCGGTCGCCGTAGGTGAGCACGGCGTTGTGGACGCCGTCGGCCCACGGGGTCGTGGGCATGTAGTGGACCCGCAGTTCGGAACCGACCTTGGTGGCGGTCGGCGTCACCGCGGTGCCATCGACGGTGAGGGTGACACCGGTGTCGCTCAAGGTGGCCACGCCCTGCTCGATGACCACGTGGATGGCGGCGTCGTTGCTGGCGCGGGCCTGGCTGGCCGCTGAGGTGCGGTCGCGACCCGGGGCGAAGGACTTGACATAGGGCGATCCGGGAGTGGCGAGCGGATATCGGTAGGCTTTGATCGAACTGGCGACGAGCGCGTCGTTGACCAGCGTGGCGGCACCGAGATAGCCGGTAGCGGCATCCAACACCCGCGAGCTCCATTCAACGCTCGACCCGCCACCGCCCTCGTACCAGATCATGCGGAAGGGATAGAACCCCGCCTGGGTGACCTTGAAGTAGAAGAAGGTGCCGCTGTCGATGCCGCCGCCAGCGCCGCGGCCACCGCTGAACTCACCCACGACGAGCGGGAGGGTCCACCACTCACGCGGGTTGCCCACGTGGACGCGGAAGCCGTCGTCGCTGTTGACGTTCATGGCGTACATCCCGGGCTGAAGGTTCAGCACGGTGAGGATTTCCTGCGAATAGCCGTCGGTGCCGTTATCCGGGAAACCGGTGCTCGGCGGGAAACCGGCGCCGGCGGGGTCGATGCCCGGGATGCCGGGGACCGGGTAGTTCGGATGGCCGCTGGCGTCGTCGAAGTAACCGTCATCACCGGTGCTGAGGAAGTTGATGACGTCGTCATGGACGTAGTAACCCCCGGGGCCGGTGAACATGCTCAGTTCGGCCGTGTTCGGGAGGCCGAGCAGGCTGTTGATTTGAACCTCACCGGCGTAGGTGTCGTTGCCGCGCGTGCCCAGGTCCTGGTAATTCGCGTTTTGGACGGTCTTGATCAGGAACCCGGTGTTCGCGGTGTTCACGACCGCCGCGGGCAGGGCGAAGCTGGGCGGGATGGTCGGGACGTTGCGGATGGTGAAGGTCGTGGAACCTTCGTAGTTATTGCCGTCGGCGGCGAAGGTGACCTTCAGGACGTGATCGCCGGCGGGCAGATCCACCGTGGGCAGGTGGGTGGCGGTCGTGACGTTGCCCGCGCGGGTCTTGGTGGTGGTGACCTCGGTGCCGTTGAGGAACATCTTGATCGAGTTCTGGTCCACGGCGGTGGGGCCATCTTGCACCTTCGCGATGAGCGGGATGCTGGGGAGATAGGGGTTGCCGGAGGTGCGGAACGGATGGGTGAAGGTCACCATGGCCGGCGCGGCCGCGGTGGTGGTGCGGAACGCCTTCACGGGAGAGGCCGTGTTGTTGATGAGGGCGCGCGCGACGCCTGTCGGGGCGGTTTGCTCAACCGACCACTCGAGGTTGGCGCCGCCGCCGCCCTCGAACCAGATGGTGCGGAAGGGGTAAAAGCCCGCCTGCGGCACGTAGACGGTCGAGCGGGTGTCGGTCGCGCCGCGGCCCACGTCGGCCTGGCCGATGAGGAGCGAGCTCAGGACTTCTTCGCCGCCCTTGAACGCGGTGGTGCGGAAGCCGTCGTCGCTGTTGAAGATGAGGTCATAGACGCCGGCGGCGGGGAACTGGAGGTAGGTGACGATCTTGCCGGCGATGTTGTCGGTGTAGATCGTTCCGTCCGGGTTGGTCTCCGTGGCACTGGGGATACCGGGGATGGCTTCGTCCGGGAACCCCGTGTTGTCCTGAAGACAATAAGCAGGCTCTGGAACACCAGCCGCCGGGGTGGCTGTAGTTGATGACGCGGTTTCGGCAAACACCTCCGACGAAGCCGGTGAGGTCGGCGACATTGGCGCCGCGCAGCCCCTGCAGTTGCTGCTCGGCGCGGGCGACGGTGTTCTCCTGACCGCGGGCCGCCGTCTGGTGGATGGTGACATTGAAGCCGGGCTGCGAGGCGTTGGCCACCGCGTACTCCGGCGGCAAGGTCAGATAGGCTGGCACCGTGAACTCGCGGGTTTCGGTGATGGCCTGACCCCGCGTGTCGCGGAGGGCCACCTCGATGGTGTGGGTCGAGCCGGCGGCGAGCGGCTTGGTGACGTCCAGGAACTCGACGGTGGTGTTGCCGCCGGTCTTGCTGATGCCGGAGCGGGTGACCGTCTGGCCGTCCAGCTTGAGCTCGATGGTGTTGGGGTCCACCACGGCCGGGCCGGAATCAATGAGCAGCAAGCGGAAGCCGACCGGGTTGCCGGTGGCGTTACCGACGATGACGGTATCCGCCGGTACGGTGGTCAAGGTGATGTTATCGACGTGGTGCACCTCCCAGGCGCCACCGGTCCGTCCCGCCAGACAAGTCCGGCCCGGGCTGGGCGCAAACTGGACCGGGAGACCGCCCGCCAGTCAGCTCCACCCCTTTCCAGAAGACCTTGACGGTGCCGGCCTCGGTCAGCTCGGCCTTGAACTTCTCCCAATGCAGGTTCTTGACCCACAGCCCCCAGGTGGGGTCGCCGTAAGGGGGTTGGGCGGTGCCGGCGTCATTGCCGGCGATCCCGTCGCCGTTCAAGTCCTCATCGCTGAGCGCGCCGGTCTGCATCGAGAGGTTGTAGTTGGCGTCGCCCTTGGCGAGGTTGCGGTAGGGTGCCTCATTGTATTCGTAAGCTCCTGCCTGGGCGCCCGGGTTGGGCATGGTGGGCGGGAAGATGTTGCCGGGCCGCAGCGGGACCAGGCAACTGGGCAATGAGCTTGGCCAGCAGTTCTCATTTTGGCATGAACGGCTCAGCACGCCGGGGTTGGGAAGGCAACTGGGCGAGGGCGAGGGCGAGGGGCGATGGTGTTGGCAGGGCTACCGCGGCGTACGGCGCAACCGGAGTCGCGGCTGGAAGCCTGGGGATCGGTCAGCGGCCTCGGGAGGTTCTTGGGACCCTCCTGCCCCCGTCGCGGAGGTGTGGGCGCACCTCGCCTGGGCGGGCCGGTTGGCTCAGGTTGGCTTGGCGTAGGGCCGATCTCCAGTCCGCGCATCATGAACCGCAGGAGGGCCTGCCAGCTGGGGAAGTGCGAGTAGCGGGTGAGGCTCGCAGATCGTCGAAGAAGGTCTGGCGCGAGGGCAGCGTATTGGATGAGGGCGGTAGTCTCGTCCGGTGAGAGCAGGACGGTGTGGAGAGGAAGGCCAGGGGTTCAGAGGCCAGCAGGAAGGGGCGGCAGATGTTTGTGGCCGTGACCGAGTTGTGCTCCAGATGATAGCCCTTGGTCTTGAGGGTGTTGTTGTTCTCGTTCTCGATCTTCCAACGGGCGCGGCGGGCGACGACGGCTGCCACGTTCGGCTCAGCGGCCGAGTCGGTGATCCAGGCGTTATGGTAGAGGACCTGACCACCGGATCCGGTCACGGTGAGTTCACACCAGTTGACGCGCAGGCGTCCTCCCCGATCGACCAGCAGGTTGGTTGGCCAGCGGTAGAGTGTAAAGTGTGCCACTGGCCATAGGCGAAGCGCCCGGAGGCAGAGGGTTCCCAGCTCGGCACCCTCTGGAGCAAGTTCACCAGCGGTAGAGGGTGTGAAGTATAAGTCGGGCTGGCAGGTGAAGATAGAGTGGAAGCCGTGATGGAGGAGGGGCGCCGCCGGCAGAAGGGTTGGTGGGCGTAGAGATCGCCGCCCAAAGAGTGACGGGGCCCTGGCCATAGCAGGCGGCGTTCTGCTCCAGCCAGCAGCGTTGGCCGCGAGCCAACTCGCAATCCTGGCGGGTGGCCAGCCGTCCTGCGGGTGATGAACTCGAGCCGCAAACGGCCAACCTCCCAACGCGCCCAGGGGCGACGAGGACCGGGTCAGGGCACTGATAGAAGGTGGTCTGGCCGTTGGCGTGCTGGAGCGAACAACACGGGCAGTGGATCTTCTGGGAGCTGTGGTACACGTGCCGTCCAGCGCCAGGAGGGTGGAGTCGTGGAACCCCCGGAGTGCCGGAGGCCCTGCTTTCGCCAGGCGCCTCGTAGATCTGGTCGTAGACCGGGAAGGCAGCCGGCGACACCAGGATTGAGCATGCCGCGGATCTGGTTGTCAGAGGGAAGCTCTGGATGCCAAAGGGATAAGGGCGTTGTTGTTGGGCCCGCTGCATCCTTTCTGGTGGAGGCCGAAAGGAGAACGATTGGAGTGAAGAAGACGGCGAGGCAGCCAGGCCGAAGTCCGCCATCATAGGAGCGGTTGCAGCCCCTGCGCCGGTCCCGTCAACCCGGCAAGGGTGCGCCGCAAACCGTCCACCAGGGTGGCGAAAGCCAGGCGGCTCATGCGCCAGGCGCTCCCGGAGATCGCGCCGAGCGGGCACAGCCAGACCTGCCTCCTTGATCGGGCGCTGAGGGGCGGCCCGTTGCGACCGCGGCCGGTGGTGGCACCATTGGATCCAGCCAGCGGCCTGGTAACTGGTGCCGGCAAAGCGTTCGGGCTCGACGAAGGTTTCACCAGGAATTAGTCGGATGCCCGCCAGCGCGCCTGCCGGTCGGCGCTCAGGCGGCGGGTCAGGCAGCCAGCAGGTGGCTGGCCAGATGCAGCACCGCACCCGCGCAGGATCAAGGCGGGTGTTGTTGTTAATCAGCCCGGAGTGCCTTGGCGGCGCCGGGCGGGCGGGCTCCAGCCGATGAACCCACGTCGCGGGCCTGGCACTGCCAGGCAGCTGAACCAAACAGCGCACGCCAGCAGGCGATCCTGGCGATCTCGCGCACCAGGTACTGGAGGTTCTCGCCCACACAGTTGCGGTGACCCAGGTAATGGTGCTCCTGGGCAGGAGCCCCGAACTCCCGGGCCTCCGCCATTGCCAGGGCAGCGACCCACCTCAGGTGCAGCGGGTGCAAGCTGGCAGGAGGCCTGGATCCCCTGCCGCCCCATCGGCGCGAAGACTGATAGTTGCCCGGCGGCCGTTGACCGAGGGGCCCTGGCGTGAGGCAACGTGATCCAGCCGCGGGCTTCCAGTTTGAGCAGCAGCAGGCAGGCAGCCATGTCAGCAGGCTGCCCCACTTACCGTTGCGCCACCCACCGGGCACAGGTTCGCGCCAGGCGGGTCCGGTGCCAGGTGGGATGGGCCGCAGGCCCGAATCTGGGCCGGAGTCCTCCGCGCTCAGGGTGCGGCCCTGCGATCCTCGGCTCGCCATCCGCAGGAGGTATAGCGGAAAGGGGAAGGTGGTGCAAAAGTGCAAAAATCTTCAGGCCCTGCCGATCTCCGTCACCCCGCCGCCGCCTTGTCCGGTCTCAGCCCTCAGCTCAAAATGAGAACTGCTGGAGCTTGGCATCCACGCGGATGCTGATGCCCACGACGTCCTGGACGCCGTTGATGGTGGCGCTCTGCCAGGTATCGAAGCCGATCGCCAGGCCGGTCGAGCAGCCTTCCTCGGGCAAACCGCCGCCGGTCCCGGGGCCGCTGTCGCTGTCCTCACCCCAACCGGGCTCGGTGTCGGTGCCCGCGAAAGGCGTGGCCGAGCCGAGGTTCTCGATGTTGGCGATGATCGGGTCCGTGTCCCGGACGTAGTTGATGCTGAAACCGTCGGCGGGTTGGGCGGTGCCACCGCCGATGCGGAGATCGCATTCGAAGGTGAAGGCCTTGACCACCAGGCCGGGTTCGAGATCCCGGAAGAGGATGCTCCCGGTCTGGCTGCCCCGCGCGTCCGTGATCGAGAGGTAACCGTCGCCACTCGCACCCGAGGCGCCGCCGTCGGGCCGCCATTCGGACTGCTGCGTGGTGGTGATGGTCCCGCTCGCGGAGGGGTCCGTGTTGAAGTTGAGCGTCACCGTGCCGGCCTGGGCCGTGAGCAGGGCGCCCAAGCCCGCCACGGCCGGTCCGAACCGGCGGAACCTGTGTTGTCTGGGATCTGTCATTGGAGGCTACTGTTGGAGGTTAAGCCATGGTCCCCCTCCTGACGAGTGCTCGCGGCGAGACCGGAAACACCCGCCCTGCATGGGTCCATGACACTGTCTTGTAGTTGGCAACGCGAGGAGAGAGCCACCCGCCCGCCGACTCGTCAACTCCAAAGTGGCGGAAAATCGCAGGGACGCAGAGCGACTTCCGCGGTGACCGGGGGCCCTCGACCGTGAGGGGCGCCGGCCTCAGGCAAGCCGGGGAGGCGCGCGGCAGTCCGGACGCGAGGGACCGGGGGGAGGGTCAGGCGAGCAATTCGCGCACCTTCGAGCCAAGATCGGCGTCGCGCATGAGCGATTCGCCCACCAGGATGGCTCCGGCCCCTGCCCGGCCCAAGCGTGCGACGTCGGCGCGGGTGTGGATGCCACTCTCCGCAACCAGAAGCGCCTCGTGCCCGGCCGCGTGGGCGCGCAGGCGGAGGCCCAGGCGCTCGGTCGTGGCCAGATCCACCCGGAAGGTTTTCAGATCGCGGTTGTTCACACCGATGAGCGGGGCCCCGATGGCCAGGGCGCGTTCCAGCTCGGGTTCGTCGTGCACTTCGACCAACGCCGCCAGGCCGGCAGCGGTGGCCAAGCGGTGGAAGTGTTCGAGTTGGGCGTCGTCGAGGATGGCGACGATGAGGAGGATGGCATCGGCACCCCCGTGGATCGCCTCGAGGATCTGCCGCTCGTCGATGAGGAAGTCCTTCCGCAGGAGCGGGAGCGAAACCGCGTCCCGAATGGCTTGGAGATACGCGAGTGAGCCCTGGAAAAAGACCTCGTCGGTGAGCACGGAAAGACAGGTCGCCCCGGCCGCTTCGTATTCCCGGGCGATGCGGACCGGGTCAAAGTCGGGTCGGATCACGCCCGCGGAGGGGGAGGCTTTTTTGACCTCGGCGATGAGGGCCATCGGCCCGGCGCGGGGGCGGCGCAGGGCGGCGGCGAAGTCACGAGGCTCCCCCCGCTGCTCGAGGGCAAGGCGGAGGCTGGCGGGGGTGACGGGATCGGCGGGGAGACGGGCGATCTCCAAGCGCTTCTGTGCGACGATCTGGTCCAGGATGCTCATGCGGTGGCTGCGATCACCGAGCTATTCCTCAGCGTCGTCATCCTTGATGCCCTGCATGCGTTTGGCGGGGCAACCGGCGCGAAGCCAGGCGCTGACGAACGGGTCGAGCGCCCCGTCGAGGACGACCTCGGTGTTGCTGGTCTCCTGGCCGGTCCGCAGGTCTTTCACCAGGCGGTAAGGCTGGAGGACGTAGCTGCGGATCTGGTTGCCCCAGCCAATGCTCCCCTTCTCGCCGTAGAACCGTTCGAGCTCGGCCTTCTTCTGGTCCTCGAGCAAGGCGACGTACTTGGAGAGGAGCAGCTTCATCGCGTTGGCGCGGTTCTGGTGCTGCGACCGTTCGCTCTGACTCGCCGCCACCAGGCCGGTGGGCAGGTGCGTAATCCGCACGGCGGTCTCGACCTTGTTGACGTTCTGGCCGCCCTTGCCCCCGGAACGGAAGGTATCCACCTTGAGCTCGACGGGCAGGAGGGTGACCTCGCCGGTCTCGGCGATTTCGGCGATGGCATCGACGCTGGCGAAGCTGGTGTGGCGGCGCTTGTTCGAGTCGAAGGGGGAGATGCGGACGAGGCGGTGCACGCCGCGTTCGGCCTTGCAGAAGCCGTAGGCGTTTTCGCCTTTGACCATCAGGGTGGCGCTCTTAATGCCGGCGACCTCGCCGGGGAGCGCATCCACGACCTCGACCTCCCAGCCGCGGGCCTCAGCCCAGCGCTGGTACATGCGGAGCAGCATGTTCGCCCAGTCACAGGACTCGGTGCCGCCCGCGCCGGCGTTGATGCTGAGGATGCAGTTGCTGCGGTCGTGGGGACCGTTGAGCAGGATCTGGAGCTCGAGCTGTTCGACCTGGCGGGCGAACGCGGCCGAGTCGCGCTCGAGCTCGGCTTCCAGAGTCGTCTGGGCGGCTTCGGGCTCGGCCTGGGCGAGTTCGAGCATGACCTTGAGGTCGTCGAGCTGGCGCTCGGCCTTTTCGAGGGGCTCGAGGTTGCGGCGGATGCCGTTGGCTTCCTCGATCAGGCGCTGGGCCTGCTCGCGGTTGTTCCAGAAGGTCTCCCGGGACATCTCGGCGTCGATCTCGCCGAGGCGCTGGCGTTGTCGGGGGACGTCAAAGAAACCTCCGCAACTGCTTGAGTTTCGCCTCGGTCGCCGCCAACTGGGATTGCGTCGTTTCGAACATGGCCGGCGAATGTAGGGCTATCGTTTGGACCCGGCCAGTCCTTTGTCGGCCAGCCAGGGTTGGGCCAGACTTGCCACCTGGAATCCTGGACCTTCCCTTGAGCTTTGGGCTTTGAGCTTTGAGCTTTGAGCTCCTTTGCACTTCGCGACGCCTGCGTCCACCCTTGGGCATGATGTTGTGTTTGGGAACAACGCCGGCGGTGCAACGGGTGATGGTCTTCCCGCACCTGGTCACCGGTGAGGTGAATCGTGCCACGCGCACCCTCGAGGGCGTGGCCGGCAAGTCAGTCAACGTGGCCAAGGTCCTGCACGCGCTGGGTGAACACGTCGTCGCCCTGGGCTTCGTGGGCGGGGAACGCGGCGCCTTCCTCGAACGGTGTCTCGAGGCCGGCGGGATCGATCATGACTTCGTCCACGTGGCACCCTCGACTCGCCAGTGCATCACGCTCCTGGACGAAGCCACGGGAAGCGTCACCGAACTCGTTGAGGAAAGTCAGCCGGTCGAAGCCCAGGTCTATGACGAGTTGCTCGCGCGCCTGGGACGTCGCCTCGACGGGAGCCGGGCCCTCGTCATGTCCGGGACGGTGGCCACCGGCGGGCCGCTCGACCTGTACGCTCGCGCCACGACGTGGGCCCGGGCCGCCGGCACGCTGACCGTGGTCGATGCCAGCGGGCCGGCCTTGGAGCACGCCCTCGAGGCCGGTCCGGAGGTCGTGAAACCCAACCGGCTTGAACTCGCCGCCACCGTCGGTCGCCAACTGCCCGATGAGGCTGCGGTGCAAGCCGCCATGCGGGAACTCGGCGAGCGCGGCGCCCGCCACGTCCTTGTCACGGCGGGTCGTCAACCCACCCTGGCGTTCGATGGCCGCTGCTTCTGGCGGATCGCCGTCCCGACGGTCCAGGCCGTCAATCCCATCGGATCCGGGGACGCGTTCACGGCGGCGTTGGTCTCGCGTTTGGCGCGGGGGGACGACCTCGGCGAGGCTTGCCGCTGGGGTTCGGCGGCCGGGGCAGCCAACGCCCTCACGCTGCTGGCGGGCGAAATCGAGCGGGCCGACGTCGAACGACTCGTAGCAGGGATCCAAGCCGAGCGGCTCTGAGCCACCCGCTTGAAAGCTGCCGCCGGCTCGCCTAGGCTGCGTCCGTGCCGATTTACGAGTTTCATTGTCCGGACTGCGAACACGACAGCGAAGTCCTGGTGAGGTCCACCGAGTGGGCGGGAACTCCCTGCCCGCATTGCGGCGGGACGTCGCTCGAGAAGAAGTTCTCGGTGTTCGCTTCGAGTGCGAGTGGCGGTGAAGACATGCCGGCCTGCGCGCGGAATGCCTCTTCGTGTTGCCGTTGTGGCGGAGGGGCGCCCCACCGGCATTAAGCCCGGCGCCCGTCCAACCCGGGCACCTCAGACCCGCTGTAGACGCCGACGTGAGGAGACGTTGGGGGACTGGCGAAATCGCCCGTTCGCCTCCTCACGTCGGCGTCTACCACCTCGCCTCCTCACGTCGGCGCCTACGGGCGGGCGCGGTTCCACGCCGGATGCGGAAGCCGGCTTATCCGGCCACCGCCGCCGCGCTGATAGCGGTCAGGTCGGGCACCAGCCAGGTGGGGTCGTGGGCCGCCAGTTCCTCGGCGGACGCGCCGCCGGTGGTCACGGCCAGCACGCGCGCCCCCAAGGCGCGGGCGCAGTCGATGTCGTGGGGCGTGTCGCCCACCACCAACACCTCCTCGGGGGCCAACCCGCCCTGAAAATGCCGGCCGGCGCGGTCGCGGGCAATCCGGGTCAATTCGCGGCGATCCTCGTGATCGTCACCGAAGCCGCCGATCTCGAACCGGTGCCAGAGGCCGTAGTGGCGCAGCTTGATCTCAGCGCCCAACCGGATGTTCCCGGTTTGCAGCCCGACCAGCGGAGCCGGGGACAGGGCTCGCAAACCATCCAGGAACTCGGGGACACCCGGGCACACCGCGCCAATGTGCTGGGGCAGGAGATAATCGAGGAGGAACACGTAGTGCTCGAAAAACCGGTGGAAATGCTCGGGCGTTGCCGCAATCCCGTGACCGCCGAAGAACTCGCGCACCAACGACGTGTCCGTGCGGCCGGCGAAGGTCAGATGGCTGATGCCGTTGGGCACCTCGAACGCCACGGCGCCCGTACGTTCGAACGCCCGCATCCCGGCGCCCCCGGTGCGGATCAGCGTGCCATCGATATCGAAGAGGACAAGTTTGACCACAGGTGCGGGCAGGAAGGAGAAACCGACCACCCGCTGCCCGGGAGGGGACTGTAGGGACCCCGGCCGCCAATGCAATGCCGGCGTCAGCCCGCATGAGCCGCCGTTGCCTTCAACCGCCCCGACCAGCGGCGACGCTGCGAGACCTCGGCCGTCCGACCCCCTGCCGGCCCAGAAGCGGCGCCAGGTACCGGCCGGTGTGGGATCCGGGATGAACGGCCACAGTCTCGGGGGTCCCTTCCACCACAACCCGCCCCCCCTCCACACCGCCTTCGGGCCCGAGGTCCACGATCCAGTCCGCCTCGGCGATCAGGTCGAGGTTGTGCTCGATCACCAGCACGGTGTGCCCGGCATCGACCAAGCGGTGCAAGACTTCAAGCAACCGCCGCACGTCGGCCAGGTGCAGGCCGATCGTCGGTTCCTCCAGGATGAACAGGCTCGGATGGGGTCGTCGTGACGTCGCCAACCCGCTGAGCAGATAGGTCACCAGTTTCACCCGCTGGGCTTCGCCCCCGCTCAGCGTCGGGCTGGTCTGACCGAGCTTGAGGTAGTCTAACCCGGTATCGTGCAGGGCCTCGAGCGGGTGGTGGATCCGCGGAAACGCGGCGAAGAACTCCCGCGCCTCCGCCACGCTCAGGTCGAGCACCTGGGCGATGTTTCGACCGTGGAACTCGATGTCGAGCGTCTCCGGGCTGAACCGCAGCCCCTGACAGGTCTCGCACCGCACGAAGGCGGGCGGCAGGAAGTTCATTTCGAGCTTCACGACGCCGGCCCCTTCGCATTCCGGGCACCGCCCCTGCGCGCTGTTGAACGAGAAGCGGCCGGGCCCATAGCCCCGCAGCCGCGCCTCCGGCACCTGGGCAAACAGCGCCCGGATGTCGTCGAAGAAACCCACGTACGTCGCCGGTGTCGAGCGCGGCGTGCGGCCGATGGGCGACTGATCCACTTCATAAACGGCCGTGAGGGCTTCGTGGCCCCGGACGCGCGCCCCGGGAGGCGGCACCGGTCGCCCCGCCTTGCCCGCCGACGCTCGCGCCGGGAGGGCCGCCCGCAAAGCCGGAAGCAAGCACTCGCGGATGAGCGTGCTCTTGCCCGAACCGCTCACCCCCGTCACCAGCACCAGTCGCCCCAGCGGCAGCCGCACCGTCAGGTCCCGGAGATTGTGCACGGCGGCATGTTCGACGGTGAGCCACTGCGTGGCCCGGGGACGCCGCTGACCCCGGCTGGGGAACTTCGGCGGTTCGCGGAGACACCGGCCGGTGATCGAGTCGGCGTGACGCGTGAGTTCCGTGAGGGTGCCAGTGGCCACCACCTCCCCGCCGTGGCGGCCCGCCCCGGGACCGAGATCCACGATCCAGTCCGCCTGCCGCATCGTCGCCTCGTCGTGCTCGACCACGACCAGCGAGTTGCCGCGCGCTTTCAGCCGCGCCAGCGCCGCGAGCAAGCGCTCGTTGTCCCGCGCGTGCAGCCCGATGGTGGGTTCGTCCAGGATATAGAGCACGCCGCTGAGGTTCGACCCCAACTGCGCGGCCAACCGGATCCGTTGGTTCTCGCCGCCGGAAAGGGTCGTCACCGCACGACCCAACTCCAGGTATCCCAGCCCCACCTCGCGCAAAAAGCGGAGCCGCTCGCGAATCTCCGGCACGATGTCCCGCGCCACCTCGGCCGCCCGCCCGCGCAGCTTCCACCGCCCCACGTACGCGAACGCCCCGTCCACGGAGAAGGCGCCAAACTCGACGATGCTCGGGCCGGCCAGCCGACCTCCCCTCTCCCCTGCCCCACCGCGCCTCGCTACCACGCCCTCGATCACCGCACCGGGCGCGCCACCAGGGTTCAATCGCGCGCCGCCGCAGTCCGGGCAGGGCTCGCGCTTGCCCTCCTGCCAGCCCCACCACGACTCCTCGATGGCATCGGCCCGCGCCCCGCGATCCACGTCCTCGGGCAGGTAAAACAGCTCACCGAACCCGCGACACCGCGGACACCAGCCGGCGGGGGAGTTGTAGCTGAACGCCTTCGGGTCCAGCGGCGCAAAGGACCGGCCGCAGCTCGGACAGGCCCGTTCGGTCGAGTGGACCGTCACGTCCCCCCGCCCGTCCAACGCGAACAGCGTCCCGCGCCCCAGAGACAGCGTGGCGTCGACCAACGCCTGGCCGCCTGCGCCCCGCCCGCCCCGGCCTGGCCCGCGCGGTGCCGCAGTCGTGCGCCCCTTCCGGTCGGGCTTCGACGGATCCGGCCCCCCGAACACCCCGGTCACGATCTCGACGTTGTGCTCGCGGAACCGGTCCAGCCGCAGGGGTTGATCCGTGGGGCACAGCTTGCCGTCGGCACGGACCTCGCCGTAGCCGTGTTCCCGCGCCCACTCGGCCACTTCGCTGTGGAATCCTTTCCGCCCCCGCACCACCGGCGCCAGGAGCCGCAGCGGACCGCGCCGACGCCACTCCGCCTCCAGCCGCACCCGCACCTCGTCGCGCGTCTGCGGTTCGACCGGGACCTGACAGTCCGGGCAGTACTGCGTGCCGAGCCGGGCAAACAAGAGCCGCACGAAGTGGTGAAGCTCGGTCACCGTGGCCACGGTGCTCTTGCCACCCCCGCGGGAGTTCCGCTGCTCGATGCTCACCGTCGGCGGGATGCCGCTGATCAGATCCACCTCCGGCCGCGCCATCTGCTCCACGAACTGCCGCGCGTAGGCGTTCATCGAATCGAGGAAACGCCGCTGGCCCTCGGCGAACAAGAGATCGAAGGCCAGCGTGCTTTTCCCCGACCCACTGACGCCCGTCACCACCACGAACTGCCCGCGCGGAATCTCGACCGAGAGATTCTTGAGATTGTGTTCGCGCGCCCCGCGAATCGTGATCACGGGCGGGGCGGTGTTCGAGGCGTCCTGGGTCGGCACCCGCAACCCATAGCACCTCGGGGCTCGACAGACGAATGGGAACTGACGAATCACCACAAGCACAGGGAAACGGACGCGGGGAGACAGGCGAATAGGGACTGGCGAATGGCCGCGGGCACAGGGAAACGGACGCGGGGAGACAGGCGAATAGGGACTGGCGAATAGATGTCAGTGCAGGGGATCTCACAAATGGGAACAACCAAAAAGGTCCCGTTTCCGATTCCTCCACCTCGATTCGTCTGTCCCCATTCGTCTGTGCTCAATCGTCCGTCCTCAATCGTCTGTCCTCGATCGTCAATCCCCATTCGTCTGTGCTGCAGTTGAGGGGAGCGGGGAGCGAAAGCCTTGCTGGCCGGAGGGGCCCCGCCTTTAATCCCGGCGTGTCTGCTGCCATCGTCATTGCCGTGGCCAACCAGAAGGGCGGCGTGGGAAAGACCACGACCGCGGTCAACCTGGCCGCCTGTCTGGCCGCCGCGGGTCAGCGCGTGCTACTGTTCGACCTCGACCCGCAGGCCAACGCCACCAGCGGACTTGGTTTCGAGAAGACGCCCGGCGCCAGTGCCTATGGCTCGCTCCTGGGCGAGGAACCCCTCGCGGGCAAGGTCCAGCCCACGGCCTACGAACGCCTCGAACTCATCCCCAGCGAGCTCGACCTGTGCGGTGCCGACGTCGAGCTGGCCCGGGTCGAGCATCATCTCCACCGCCTGGCCCGGGCCCTCGAACCGCTCCGCCACAACGCCACGCGCGACCTCATCGTTGTCGACTGTCCCCCGTCGCTGGGCATCCTCACGCTGAACGCCTTCGCCGCCGCCGATTACCTCCTGGTCCCGCTGCAATGCGAGTACTACGCCCTCGAGGGCATCTCGATGCTCACCCGCCTGCTGGGCCAACTGCGCGACGGCGGGACCAATCCCGGTCTCCAATTGCTGGGCGTCCTCATGACGATGTTCGACGGCCGGACCCGGCTGTCCCAGCAGGTCGTCGGCGAGGTCCGCGAACACTTCAAGGGCGTGGTCTTCGATACGATCATTCCGCGCACGACGCGTCTGGCCGAGGCCCCAAGCTTCGGCAAGCCCATCATTGCCTACGACCCCTACAGCGCCGGCGCGGCTGCGTACGAGGTGCTCGCCCAGGAGGTCTTGACCCGGTTGGCCCGTCCTCCAGCCCTTCAATCCCCTGCCGCGGCCGCCGACTCGACGCGGTAGAGGTGCGTCTTGGTGCGGAGGAAGAAGGCCTTGCCCGACACCGCGGGCGAAGCCATGAAGCCGTCGTCCAACTGGTTGGTCGCCAGCACCTCGTAGGCCCGGCCCGGTCGCAACACCGTCGTCTTCCCCTCCTGGCTGAAGAAGTACAGGCGTCCGTCGGCGTACACGGGCGATGCCGCGTGCTTGCCGCCAACGCGCTCCGTCCAGATCACCTCGCCGGTCGCCGCGTCCAGGCAGGTCAGGAAACTCTCGGCCGCGGCCGTGTAGATCAGGCCGTCCACGAGGATCGGCGAAGCGTACTTGCCCATGTGCGTCTTCAGCCGCCACAACACGTGCGTGTCCGTCACATCGCCTTCGCCGTCGGTCTTCACCGCGAGCAACTCGCCCTTCGACAAGCCGGTCACGATGAACGCGACGCCACGGGCGAACAAGGGGCGGGGCGCCGCCGACCAGTCGGGATACTGCACGCGCCACAACTCGCGGCCGGTCCGGGGGTCGTACCCATACGCCGCCTTCGCCCCCACACTCAGCATCTGGAGCTTGTCGCCGGTGTTCACGATCAGCGGCGTGCTGTGCGCCTTGCGCAAGTCGCCGTCCCGCGCCATCTGCCCCGGCACGTGTTCGTCGTTCCAGGCCACGGAACGGTCCGTCCGCCAGACGGTGGCTCCGGTCTTCTTGTCCAGCGCCACGTGGTACTGCTGGTCCACGCCGTCCATCGTCAGGATCACGAGGTTCTCGAACCGCACCAGGGAGGACGCAGGACCGCGGTAGTGGCGGCAGGGCAGGTCGTCGCGTTTCCATAACACCCGGCCGTTGCCGGTGTCCAAGGCCGCCGTGCCGAAGCTGCCGAAGTGGACGTACACCCGGCCCGGCTCGATCACCGACGACGGCGTGGCGTAACAGTTCATAGACGCGCCGTTCCCGAGCGGCTCCGGGTCGGCGCTGTGAAACAGATGCTCGTGGAAGCGCACCTCCCCCGTCGCGGCGTCCAATCCCAGCACATAGAAGTCATGTCCCTCCTCCGTCGCGGTCGTCACCCAGACCTTGCCCTCCATCACGACCGGCGTGCACCAACCGCGATGCGGAATGGCCGTCTTCCACCGCACGCTTTTCGTCTCGCTCCACTCCAGGGGCAGCCCACGCACCCGCGTGTCGCCTGGGGCCGAGACATGCCCATCCCCAAAGGGACCGCGGAACTCCGGCCAGTCTGCGCGGCTCAGCGGCCCGAACAGGGCTGCGCCGCACAGTCCCAAAAGGAGCAACCACGCCCTTCGCTGGTGGCGACGCGGCACGGAGGTGAAAGTCGCGGCAACGTGATCGTCTTGGTGCATCGCGCGAGCGTGGGCGACCGGCCCGCCCAAGTCAACCTGGCGCCACGCCTGGCGCCCACGCCGACGCAAGAAGAGCCGGGGACTTGGATGTCCCGGCGAAACCGGTGCGGACAAGTCCCACGGCCCGCTGACCTGTAGCATTGACCTGTCGCGTTGACCTTGCCCTTCTGGATGGTATCTGTCGTCGGGTGCAAACGAGTAGCCACCGAACCACCTTGGCCCTCGACCGGGCGACGGCCGCTCGCCTTAAGCGTTTGGCCGGGGTCTGGAAGGTCTCGCGGGCAGAAGTCGTCCGCCGGGCGGTTGCGCAAGCCGAGGCCCAGGCAACGCCGAGGATCGGAGATCCCATCGCCAGACTTCGCCATCTCCACGATTCCGGCCAGGGACTGACGTCGGAAGCCGCCGCCGCCTATCTAGCGGAGGTGCGCGAGGAGCGGAAGTTGTGGAGGTGGCCAGGATGATCTGTCCAGCGAGGCGCGCCTGAGACCCTCTCTGCTCTCGACTCTCCATGAAGCGCCCGGTGAGGGCACCGGGCCTACAACCTGTAGGCCGGGTCCCCCGACCCGGCGGGGAGGGTTCAAGGCCCCTGAGCTCGAACGGAGCGTGCCGGGCGAGGGAACCCGGCTGTCCGGACAAAGGCGGGGTGTCCAGTGGCTCGGATTGGTACTGCTGCTGGTTCTGCCGTTGGCCGCATGGGTGGCGCTGCGCTGCGTGCCGCTGCCAGCGGGTCTGTACCTCCCGCTTCCCCCCGCGGTTGAGCTGACGGATCGCCACGGGCGTTCGCTGCGTGAGGTCAGCGCGGTGGAGGACTTTGTCAGTCAAACCGCTTCGCTGGCCGAGATCCCGCAATGCCTGATCGACGCCACCCTGGCCGCGGAGGACCAGCGCTTCTGGAAGCACGATGGCGTGGACTGGCGCGCCACCCTGCGGGCCACGGGCCAGCTTCTGCGGCACCGCCGCGTCGTGTCGGGCGCCTCGACCCTCACGCAGCAGCTCATCAAACAGGTCCAGCCGCGGCCGCGAACCCTGTTTCCGAAACTCCTCGAGTCCCTCCAGGCTCTGCGCCTGGAACAGATCTGGTCCAAGCAACAGATCCTCACCGCCTACCTGAACCGGATCGACTACGGCAACCGCCGCCGGGGATGCGCCGCCGCCGCCGCCTTCTACTTCGACCGGCGCCTGCCGGACCTGAGCCCGGCCGAGGCCGCGTTCCTGGCCGGCCTGCCGCAGGCACCCACCCGTCTCAATCCCCACCGCAACTTCGAACGCGCCCGCCAACGACAGCAATGGATCCTCGCCCGGATGCGCGCCGCGGGACGGCTGACCGAGGCCGAATACGCCCGCGCCTGCGCGGCGCCCCTGCGGCTGCGCTCCCCGGTCGCGGACTTCCTCGCGCCGCACTTCGCCGACCTGGTCCTGCAGACGCATGCCCCCGTGTTGGCCGCGCACGGCGGAGGGCCGCTGGCGACGACGCTCGACCTCGGGCTGCAGCGGCGGGCCGAGCAGGTCCTGCGTCGCCAGCTCGATCGCCTCCGTCCCCATCAGGCCCGCCACGGAGCCGTGGTGATCCTCGACGTCCCCACCGGCGACGTGCGGGCGCTGGTCGGCTCCCCGGATTTCTTCGCGGTCCCGGCGGGCCAGGTGAACGGGGCCTGGGCCCGGCGCTCGGCCGGCTCGACCTTCAAACCCTTCACGTACTTGATCGCGCTGGAACAGGGCGCCACCCCTGCCACGATCGTGGCCGATGTGCCGACGGACTTCGCCACGCCGACGGGTGTGTTCGCGCCGCTCAACTACGATCGGCGTTGTCAGGGCCCGACCCGTTACCGGGAGGCACTGGCCAACTCGCTGAACATCCCGGCGGTGAAAGTGCTCGAGGCGATTGGCGGGCCGGGCGTGCTGCTCGAGCGGTTGCAGGCGTGCGGGCTCACCACCCTCGATCAGCCGCCGGCGTTCTACGGGCTGGGGCTGACGATTGGCAACGCGGAGGCGCGCCTGCTCGAGCTGGCCAACGCCTATGCCTGTCTGGCGCGGCTGGGCCTCCACCGCCCGTACCGGCTGCTCGCGGACACGCCGGTGGGCGCCGCCGCGGCTGCGAAGGCGTCCCGGGACCCGCGGGTATTCGAGGCCGGCCCCGCCTGGCTGGTGGCCGACATCCTCAGCGACAACGCCGCGCGGGCGCGGGCGTTCGGGCTGGATTCACCCTTGCGCTTCGACTTCCCCGTGGCGTGCAAGACGGGCACCAGCACGGCGTTTCGCGACAACTGGGCGTTCGGGTACACCCCGGAATTCGTCGTCGCCGTCTGGGTGGGCAACTTCGACGGGACACCCATGCAGGAGATCTCCGGCGTGAGCGGGGCGGCGCCCGTCCTGCAGGAACTGATGAACCACCTGCACGAGCGTTTCGGCACGAGCTGGTACCCGCCGCCGACGCCGTTGGTCGAGCTGGCCATCCATCCGCTGACCGGCAGACAGGTGGATCCTGGCCGTCCCGACGCGCTCCGCGAACGCTTTCTGGCGACCGCCCTGCCGCCTCGGGAGACGGCCACTGACTACGACGCGGCGGGTCGGGTCCGGTTACCGGCCGCGTATCGAGACTGGTTTCTGCACCACGGTCAATCGCTGGCGGCGCGGGTTTGGCTGGACGACGACGAGGTGCCGCCGGCGGAGTTCCGCATCACGCAGCCGCTGTCCGGGGCGGTGTTTGTGCTCGATCCAGACCTGCCGGAGGCGGGGCGGCGGCTGCGCCTGCGCGCCCTGGCGGCGGGGCAGGTTCGCTGGCACAGCCCGACGCTGACGATCACCGGCGCGTCGGGCACTCCCGAAGCGTGGCTTGCGGAGGGACGCCATGAGCTGGTGGCGCAGGACGAGCGGACGGGGGCTGAGGCGCGCGCGTGGATCGAGGTCCGGCGGCTCTGAACCCACGGTCCCGGGGGGAGCCGATCCGACGAGTTCAAGCCGGGTTCGCTGGCGCGCGTTCGGCTGCCGGGGTCTGGAACTGAAGCTCGTAGAGCCGGCGGTAGTGGCCGTCCCGGGCGAGGAGCTCGGCGTGCCGGCCGGTTTCGACGATTCGGCCTTCGGCCAGGACGACGATGAGGTCGGCGTGGACGACAGTGGAGAGGCGGTGGGCGATGCAGATGGTGGTGCGGCCCTCCATGAGCTGGTCGAGAGCGGCCTGAACGAGCCGCTCGGATTCGGTGTCCAGGGCGCTGGTGGCTTCATCGAGCACGAGGATGGGGGCGTTGCGCAGGAGGGCCCGGGCGATGGCGAGGCGCTGGCGCTGGCCGCCGGAGAGGTTGCCGCCGCGTTCGCCGATGACGGTGTCGTAGCCTCGGGGTTGGGCCATGATGAAGTCATGGGCGTGGGCGTGGCGGGCGGCGGCCTCGATCTCGGCGGGGGCGGCGCCGGGGCGACCCAGCTCGATATTGCGGTGGATGGTGTCGTTGAAGAGGATGGTCTCCTGGGTGACCACGGCGATCTGGCGACGGAGCTCCGGGGTGGCCACCTCACGCAGGTCGCGGTCCCCGATGCAGACCCGGCCGCGTTTCGGGTCGTAGAAGCGGAGGAGAAGGTTGGTGAGGGTGGTCTTCCCCGAGCCGCTGGCGCCGACCAACGCCACGAGTTGACCGGCCTTGACGGTGAGGTCGATGTCGCGCAACACCGGCTGGTCGCCGTACTCAAAGTCCACGTGCTCGAAGCGGATGTCCTGGCCGGCGGCGTGGAGCGGCAGGGGATGCGCCGGCTCCACCAGATCGGAGCGCAACTCGAGCAGGCGGAAGACGCGCTGGCTGGCGGCGCGGGCCTGCAGCAGGCGGTTGTACATGCGGATCACGGACTTGATCCGGGCGTACATCAGCATGATGGCCGAGATGAAGGCCATGAACCCGGCGGCGCTCGTCCGCTGCTCCCCGCCCAGGGCGATGACCCCCAGCAGGGCCGCGGCGCCGATCATGCCGAAGAACTCGATCATCGGCCCGGGCAGTTCGCTGGCGCGAGTGACGCGCATGAACTGGCTGAGAAACCGCGCGTTGTTGCGACGGTACTGGTCCTCGACCACGGGTTCGAGGTTGTACGCCTTGACGATGCGCACGCCGCTGAGGCCTTCGTGGATCCCCTCGAAGACGGCCGCGGTTTCGTTCTGGATGGCCTCGGACGACTTCCGGATCTTGCGGGCATAGACGATCACCGGAATCAGGCAGGCCGGGAAAATGATCAGCGACAGGAGCGTGAGCCTCGGCTGCTGCGTGATCTGGTAGACCACAAACGCCAGCAGCGCCACGGGGTCTTTAATCAACGCAACCAGCGAGTTCGCCAGCGCCCCGTGGAGGGTCACGACGTCGTTGGCCAGGCGCGACATTAATTCCCCCGTGCTCGAGCGGCTGTGGAAGCTGAGCGGCAGGTCGAGCAGATGGCGGAGCAGCCGGCCGCGAAAGTCCGTCACCACCCGGATGGCCACCCATTCCAGGAGGTAGATGTTCAGGTAGCTGACCGTGCCGCGCAGCGCCATCACCGCGGGGATGACGGAAACGACCAGCACCACGGTCGGGACCGTGGGTGCGAGGCTCAGCTCCTGGACGCGATCGCCCAGGAAGCGGGCCACGCCGGGCAGGAACACCGCCAGTCGTTCGAGGGCCGCCTGGATTTCCTGGGCGCCCGTCTGCGGGAAGATCACGGCGAACACGAAGTAGATCGCCAGCACCAGCAGCACTTCGTTCAGGCCCGCCACCACGCCGAACGCGATGCCCAGACCCAGGCGGGTCCGGTAGGGCCGCGCCCAGCGCAGGAGCTCGAACAGGAACGAGACCATCGGCTCCGGGCAGTATGCGAAGCGGGGCGCCCGGGGCGAGGCATTTCTCGGGGCGCGGCCGGGCCATGAACCGACTCCGGCGAACAGACTTGCGTTGCGGGGTAAAAACCAGAAGATTGCCCGCAAATGAACTCGAAGGCACCAGTCGTCATCCTGATCCTGCTGTGTCTCGGCCTCCTCGTCGGCCTGGTCGTCCGGCACAATCAGGCCGCCAGCGCCCAGCGGGCGGCCGAAGCGCGCATCCAGGAGCTGGCCAAGGATCTCGAGGACACCAAGTCCCAGCGTGAGCAGCTCGAGTCGCAGACCTCCAAGCTGCGCCAGGACGTGGACGTGACCCGCGCGAGCCTCGAGCAGACGGCCCAGCAGCTCAGCCAGACCAAGGAAGTCCTGGCACGCACCGAGACCGCCGTGCAGGCCGCCACCCAGTCCCTTAAGGAGAAGGAAACCGAGCTCGCCAAGCGGGAAGGCCGCATCGCCGAGCTCGAAGGCCAGAACTCCTCGCTGGACCGGCAGGCCAACGAGATGCGCGGCGCCATCACGTCCCTCGAAGGCCAGATCACCCTGACCCGGCAGAAACTCGATGCCGCCGAGGGCGACCGCGATTTTCTCCTCGAGGAACTTCACCGGCTGCAGACCGAGAAGGCCGAGATGGAACGGCGCCTGAGTGACGTCGTCGCCCTGCGCGAGCAGATCGTCCATCTCCGGGACCAGCTTTCCGTGGCCCGGCAGATCGAAAACCTGCGCCGGAACCTCTACGGGGCCGAACCGGGGCGACCCGGCGAAACCCCGTTGCGCGGCGTGCGCCCGGCCGATGCCGCTTCCGGTCCCGACCTGAACGTCGAGATTCGGCGCGACGGCACCGCCACGATTCTGACCGTTCCGACGAATGCCCCGCCGGCCCCGGAGTAACCCGCTGCCGCGCGCCTCCCTGTCCTCAGCCCAGCCAGTTTATGGCCAACACGATCCTTGTGGGCGCCCAATGGGGCGATGAAGGCAAAGGCAAGATCATCGACGTCCTCGCCGAGCGCTCGGACCTGATCGTGCGGACCGCTGGCGGCAACAACGCCGGCCACACCGTCTTCATCGGCCCCAAGAAGTTCGTCCTCCATCTCGTGCCCTCCGGCATTCTGTGGCCGGACAAGCGGTGTGTCATCGGCAACGGCGTCGTCATCGACCCGCTGAGCCTCGTCGAGGAGATCGCGATGCTCGAGGCCGCCGGGGTCACCGTGGCCGGCAAGCTGTTCGTCAGTGAGACCGCTCACCTCGTCCTGCCCTACCACCGCCTGCTGGACGAGCAGCGCGAGCTCCGCAAGGGCAAGCACAAGATCGGCACCACCAAACGGGGCATCGGTCCGGCCTACGGCGACAAGGCCGCGCGGGTGGGCCTCCGCATGGTGGATCTGATCAACCCGCCCCGGTTCGAGGCCCTGCTCCGGCAGCGGCTCGCTGAAAACAACCAGGTCCTCAAGGCCTTCGGCGCCAAGCCGCTCTCCTTTGCCAAGGTCCACGCGGCCTACCGGGCGGCTGGCGACCGGCTCCAGCCCTTCGTCACCTCGACGGTGGTGCTCCTTCACGAGGCCACCCAGCGCGGCGCCGCGGTGCTTTTCGAGGGGGCGCAGGGCACGTTCCTCGACATCGACCACGGCACTTACCCGTTTGTCACGTCGTCGAACACGACCGCCGGCGGCGCCTGCACCGGCTCCGGCGTGCCGCCCAACCGGATGGACCGCGTGGTCGGCGTCATGAAGGCCTACACCACCCGCGTCGGGGAAGGTCCCTTTCCCACGGAAAACGCCGAGATCGCCGATCTCCTGCACGGCATGGGCCGCGAGTTCGGCGCCACCACCGGCCGCCCGCGCCGCTGCGGTTGGGCCGACAGCGTCGTCACGCGCCACGCCACGATGGTCAATGGGATCGACACGCTCGCGGTCACGAATGTCGACGGCCTCGACACGCTCGAGACCCTCAAGATCTGCATCGGGTACCGGCGCGGGACCGAGACGCTCTCCCACGTGCCGTGCGACCTCGAAGTGCTCGCGGCCTGCGAACCGGTCTACGCCGAGTTCCCGGGCTGGCGCACGCCCACCGACGGGATCCGCGAGTGGAAGAAACTCCCGGCCAAGTGCCGGGCGTATCTCCGCGCCCTGGCGGAACTCTCGAACGCCAAGCTCGGCATTGTCTCGGTCGGACCCGCCCGCGATCAGACCATCCACCTGTGAACCCCGACCGGCTCCCCGCCCGCGGGGGACCGGCCGCCGGCGCATGAGCCCTCCGTCCCCGCACCTCAGCCCGCCGGCGCTGGCGAATCTCCCCACGCACGTGGCCATCATCATGGACGGCAACGGGCGCTGGGCCAAACAACGCCACCTCCCGCGCGTCGAGGGCCACCGCGTTGGAGCAGAGTCGGTGCGGGTCATTGTGCGGGCCGCGGGCGAACTGGGGATCAAGTACCTCACGCTGTATGCGTTTTCGATCGAGAACTGGCAGCGGCCGAAGGACGAGGTGGACACGCTGATGAAGTACCTGGCGCGGTACCTGAAGAACGAGATCGGCGAGCTGAACCGGAACAACGTGCGCCTCGAGGCCATCGGCCAGATCTATCGCCTCCCGGAGTTCGTCCAGGCCCAGCTCCAGAACACCCGGGCCGCCCTCGCCCGCAACAACGGCCTGACGCTCATCCTGGCCCTCAGCTACGGGGGTCGCACGGAGATCGTCGAGGCCATCCGCCGCCTGGCCCACAAGGTCAAGGCCGGCCAACTGGACCCGGAGGAGATCAACGAGCAGGCGGTGGCCCAGCACCTGTACACGCACAACTACCCTGACCCCGACCTGCTCATCCGGACCAGCGGCGAACTCCGCATCAGCAATTTCCTGCTCTGGCAGAT
>JABTUJ010000042.1 GCA_015075445.1 Verrucomicrobiales bacterium | reverse complement strand
GGCGGGGGTCGCGGGTTGGGGGGTGGGGGCCGCGGCCTGTTCCGCTTGGGCCTGATCCGGGGCCATGAACCCTCCCCGCCGGGTCGGGGGACCCGGCCTATAGGTTGTAGGCCCGGTGCCCTCACCGGGCGGTTCCTGGAGAAGCGGCGGAGCAAGGCGTTGACCCGACGGTCCCAGGAGGGCGCGGATCTGCTGTTTGGCGGCGAGACTGGCTTTGACAATTTCCTCGAGGCATTCGCGGGCAGGGTGCTGGGGGTCGAGATCGGCGCGTGCGAGTTCGGCGTTGCCCACGATGGTGCCCAGGAGGTTGTTAAAGTCGTGGCCCACCTTGCGGCGATCCTCGACGAGGCTGGTCAGTCGGCGGAGTTCTTCGGTGGCGCGCTGGAGGGAGCGGCGCAGGGCCCACTCGCGCAAGGCGCGGTGAATCGCGCGCGGCAGTTCGGCGTGCGTTGCCGGGGTGTTGAGGACGAAATCGATCGCGCCTTTCGCGACCGCGGCGAGGGCGGTGGCTTCGTCACCGGGGCTTGCCAGGATCAGGACCGGGAAGGTGCCGGATTCCGGGGGCAGGGACAGGAAGTCCTCCACGCGTTCACCGGGTGTCGCCAGGTTCAGCAGCGCCAGATCGGGCGGGGATTGACGGGCGAGTTCGGCGAACTCACGCAGGCTGTGCAACACGCGGACGCCGAACGGCGGCTGGGCGGATTCGAGGACCCGTCGCAGCGCGTCCGCGGACGCCCGCTCGGGTTCGACCAGCAGGATCGAGAGCGAGGGGGTGTTCATAAGCGCACCGTCGATCAACGGCCTGGGTTCCGGTTGAGCAGGACTGCAGCCAGAGGCTACGCTCATTCAGGCAGATGACAAGCCCAACGCGGGCACCGCGCGGGCCTCCGGCCGGTTCTCCCCTCCCGGGCGGCGTCCCTTGGGGACATGCTCAGGCGCTTCTGCAATCTCCATTCTGCCTTCTGCATTCCGGTTTCTGGGAGAGAGGGCTTGCTGGCCCGGGCTGCGCTTGTCAGGCTGGGAGCCCGCAAACCGATGAACGCGCGCGTGAAGATCGGCAGCGTCGGCGAGACGCAGGTGGTGGTGGAGGCCAAGCACGCCATCGATTTCGCCGATGACGCGCTGCCCCCGGTGCTGTGCACCCCCTGGCTGGCCTGGTTCCTCGAGCACGCGGCCCGGGCGGCCGTGCTCCCGGCGCTGGCGGCGCACGAGAGCACGGTGGGCACCGAGATCGAGGTGGCCCATCTGGCGCCGACGCCGCTGGGGCGCACCGTGACCTGCCGGGCGCGCGTGATCCGGGTGGAAGGGCGCGAAGTGTCCTTCACGCTGGAGGCCGACGATGGCGTCGAGCCCATTGCCCGCGGATTCCACAAGCTGAGGATCATCGACAAGCAACGCTTTGCCGCGCGGGTGGCCCGGAAGCGGTCGGGCGGCTGAACGCCAAGCTCACAGCACGAATCTTATGGAACCCGTCTCGTTTCCTTCGAACCCATCGGCTGCGGTAGGGTCCAACGCGTCCGGGCCGCTCGCGCGGCGCGACTTTCTGCGGGGCATGTTGGGCGTGGCCGCCGTGGCCGCCGCCGACATCGGGCAGACCCGGGCTCGCGCGGGCGAGTCCGCGGGGGTGCCGTCGGAATGGCAGCTCGGTTGTTATACGCGTCCCTTTGATGCCCACGACTACCGTACCGCCCTGGACGCCATTGCGGAGGCCGGCTTCACCTACGCCGGGCTCATGACCGCGAAGGGCGAATCGTGGGTCCTCATCACCGCGAACACCACGCCGGATGCCGCGGTCGCATCGCGGCCGACCTCTCAAGCAGCAGGCTACGGTGCGCCTCGGTGTATGGCGACTACACTCCCACGGCCGAGGTGGCGGCCAACGTGCGCGCGTTGGAGCGGCTGGTTGACCATACGGCGAGGTGTGGATCCCCGGACTTGTTGCTGGGGGGGGTGGGGGATGTCCAGCTCCAGGAGCCTTACTACCGGGCCATCCGCGAGGTGTGCGACTTCGCGGGGTCGAAAGGGGTGCGGTTGACCATCAAGCCCCACGGGGGGCAGATCGCGACCGGGCCCCAATGCCGCCAGGCCATCGAGCGCGTCGGGCACGGCAACTTCCGGCTCTGGTACGACCCCGGCAACATCTACTACTACTCGGACGGCGAACGGGATCCGGTGGTGGACGCCGCCACCGTGGATGGCCTGGTGGTGGGGATGAGCGCGAAGGATTTCCTGCCCCCCAAAGAGGTGTTGGTGACGCCCGGGACGGGGCGCGTGGATTTTCCGCGGGTGATGGCCCGGCTTCGCGAGGGTGGATTTCGGCAGGGGCCGGTGCTGGTGGAGACGCTGGCCAAGGGCAATCTTGCGCAAGTGATCGCGGAGGCGCGGAAGGCCAGGGCCTTTCTGGCCGAGCTGCTGCGCGGAGGGATGACTAAGGGGACACCCTAAATCTTGAATCAGGGGCGATCCGCCCTGTTGCGCGGCGCTGGGGCATGGTGTGCTTCGTGGCGTGTGGACGCTAAGCAACGCGGCGCTGTCCTGAGCCGGCTCGGTCAAGCCAGGTGTTCGGGGGTCGCGTTGCCGAAAAGTGGAGCAAATCCATCATCATGACCTTGAAGGGCGTTGAGCGGGGCAGTGTCGCCCGTTCCCGTCGGCCGATGGCGGCCCCGGGAGCGGAGACAGCAGGTCATCGGGGGCCAGGCGGGAGGGTGCCAACCGTCAGTCGCCGGAACGGCGGAGGCCCCAAGGCGGCGGAGGGGAACGACGTCGGCGATCTGGCCGATGTCAAAGCTACTGCGGCCGCGAACGCCGAAGCGGGGGGCGTGTTGGCGGGACGGTCTCTGGATGCTGACTACGTGTTCCACAGCCCGGCGATGCAGGCCGTGGAGCGCGTGTTGCGGCGGGTCGCGGGCAGCGAAGCCTCGGTGTTCCTGACCGGGGAAAGCGGGACCGGCAAGGAGGTGGTGGCGGAACTGATCCACCGGTTGAGCACGCATGCCACCGGACCGCTGGTCAAAGTGAACTGTGCTGCCTTGCCGCGCGATCTGGTCGAGAGCGAATTGTTCGGCGCGGTGCGCGGGGCTTACACGGGGTCCGTGGAGAATCGCCTGGGTCTGTTCACGCAGGCCGATGGCGGGACCCTGCTGCTGGATGAGTTGACCGAGATGCCGGTCACGGCGCAGGGCAAGCTCCTGCGGGTGCTGCAGGACCGTCGCTTCCGGCCGCTGGGTGCGCACCGCGAACTCCAGGTGAACTGCCGCGTCATCGCGGCCACGAACCTGCGGCCCGAGTTGGCCATCCAGGCCCAGAAGCTCCGTCTCGATCTCTATTACCGGCTGAGCATCGTGACGATTCACCTGCCGCCGCTGCGCGAGCGGCGCGAGGACATCCCGCTGCTGGTGCAACGGTTCATCGCGCGCTTCAGCGAGCTGATGGGTCGGCCGGTCCGCGGGCTGACGGCGACCGCGTTGGCGCACCTTCTCGAGCACGATTGGCCGGGCAATGTCCGACAACTCGAGAACGTGCTCCATCGGGCGGTGCTCCTGTGCGAGGGCGACCAGGTGGACGTGGCCGACCTCGCGCTCCCGCCGTCCCCGTCCAGCTCGCCCGCCACCTCCCCTACGGACCTGGCGGGCGTCGAGCGGGACGCGATCATCGAGGCGCTGCGGCGCTGCGAGGGCAACAAAGTCGCCGCCGCGCGGCTCCTGGGCATCGCCCGGCAGACGCTTTACAACAAGCTGCGTGACTTCGAATTGGACCCCGATACCCGGGGCTGGGGACGTCCGGTTCCCGCGGTTCCCGCGGGCGCAGGGCGCCCCCCGTGAACCTCGTGTTGCCCTCGCGCGGGTGGCCGGAGCTCTCGCGTGAATCTGCCTGTTCGGGTGGGGGGAGGCTGGTCCCGTCTCCCGGGTAGCGGAGGCTGGCCGGCCGGAGTGCTACTCTGGGGCTTTCCAACCGGCCGTGCGCAGCACTTCACTCAACGCCACCGGGACACCGCCGCGTCGTTTGCTTTCGTCGGCCGCTTCCATGAAGGCGAAGAGCTCGATCGTTTCCCGCGCGGGGATGGGGGCCACCCCGGTCTGGAAGAACTTCATGACCTCGCGGATCAGCGGGGCGTAATCGCCACCCGGTTTCTGGTCGCGCACGGTCTTGGTCCCGAAGGCAGTGACGCGGAACGGCGCAGCAGCATTCCGAATACCAATCAGCGTGCCCACTCGCCCACCCGACCACACGCCCGTGACGACGTCGGTGTCCGGCGTGTGCGTCCGCACCACGCTCGTGCAGCCTGGACCCAGCACGGCATAGAGCGCCTCCGCGGCGTGGATGCCATACCAGAACAGGTCCGGATGGTGCGGTTCGAGGGCCGCCGGCCCGGTGGAAACCGCCCCGCGCACCGCGCCCAGATCGGCTTCCTTCAGTTCGATCAGGCCCGGGTAGTAGCGCAGCGAAGACGAGCTGAAACACGGCACGCGGCGTGCCTCGGCCAGCCGAAAGATCTCGATCACGTCCCGCAGCGAGCCGGCCATGGGTTTGTCGATGAAGAGCGGTTTGCCGGCCGCGATCACGGGTCGGGCCTGCTCCAGGTGCGGCCGTCCGTCGACGCTCTCGAGCATCACGACGTCCACCTCGGCGCACAGCGCGGGGATCGAGTCGACGATCTTCACGCCCCACTTCTCGCGCAGCTCGGTCGTGTATCCCTCGACCCGGGTGTGGCTGGATTCGATGTCCGGACTGCCGCCCGGGAAGCCGGCCACGACCCGTCCTCCGGGCACGTGGTTGGGATCGGTGGGGTCGTTCAACAGCTTCGTGAAGGCAGTCACGTGCGAGGTGTCCAGGCCGATCATCCCGATGCGGAGGTCAGCAGCCGATAGACGGAGGCTCCCGGCCAGGGCCAGGGTCGCGACGAGGAGAGGGAAGGTCTTCATGTGAAACGGGGCAACCATTTGCGCTCGGCAGACCGGAAGCAACTCCCAAAACGCGGTGGCCGGGCAGGTCCGGGGGGGGCGAAAGAACAGGCGAATGGGGACAGGCGAATGAGGACAGGCAACGGGCGAAGGGCGATGGGCGAAGGGCGAAGGGTATCGATTTACGATTCGTCAGTCCCCATTCGTCTGTCATTGATCTCCACCCCCAGCCCAGGGCCGCGGGGGACCTCGATCTGGCCTGCGTGCACCTCGAACGGGACGCGCAGCAAGGTGGTTTCGAGGAACTGCGGACCGTTGAGCGCGGCCGGTCGGTCCAGATCGTACGCGCCGTAAAGCAGGAGGGACGCGGCGAGAGAGAGGTCCGGATCGCACAAGCCGCTGCCGAGGACCCAGAGGCCGGCGTCGCGCAGCAGTTCGATCTGCCGGCGGGCCTCAGTCAAGCCTCCGCAGCGCGCGGGTTTCATGGCCACGCCATCCAACAGTCCCAGGCGGATGAACTCCTCCAACTCGACCGCGGAAACGATGCCCTCATCCATGAGGATGGGCAGGGCTCCTTGCTGCTTGAGCCGCCGGTAAGCAGACATGCGGTTGGCCGGCAGCGGCTGTTCGAGCACCGCCACACCCAGATCGGCCAGTTGCGGAGCCACCGTCAGCGCCGTGGCTTCGTCGTATCCGCCGTTGGCATCGGCCCAGAGGAATCCGTCCGGGACAAGACGCTTGACCAGGCGGCAGAGCTCGAGGTCGAACGCCGCATCGGGAGTGACCTTCACGTTGAAGTGCCGATAGCCGCGTGAGAGTCCCTCGGCGACGAGCGCCTCGACCTCCTCGAGACGCCGCGGGTTCAGGGTCCAACTGAGCGTCATGTGATCGCGGCCGGTCCGACCCCAGCGTTGCGCGGCGGATTGGCCAAGCAAACGGCCGGTCAGATCGAACAGGGCCAGGTCGATGCCCGCCTTGGCGATGGGGGCGCCGGTCGAGAAGGAGGGAGGGCTGAACCGGCTCAGCGCCGCCTGAATCGCCGCGGCATCGAACACCTGGCAGCCGATGAGTTCGGGCGCGAGGTACTGGTCGATGGTGGATTGCACGCTCTCGAGCGTCTCGGCGCTCCAGCGCGGTGAAGGCACGCTCTGGCCCCAGCCCACCGCGCCGTTGTCGGCCGTCACCTTGACCAGGACGCTCTGTCGTCCGAGCGGCCGCCCGCCCGGGCCTTCGAAGAACTTGAAGCGTCCCCGCGTGGGATAGACGTGGGCGAAGGTCTCGACGCGTTCGATGCGGGGGTCGGGAGTCATCGGGGCTCGGGGTTCGGGCAAGGCGTCAGGCGCAGGGCCTGGCGCTGGGCTTCGAGGGCCAGTTCGATGGCCAGGAACGTGTGCGCCTGCGACATGGCGGTCTCGGTGCGGTCGAGGCAATCGCGGATCAGTTGGCCGAAGAACGGAAAGCCCACCTGGCCGTGGACGGCGTGGTGATGTTCGCCGCGATGATCCACGAGGTAAACGTGATCACCGGCCGCGTCGCGCGCCACGTCGAGGTACTTGCGCAGCTCGAGGTAGCCGTCGGTGCCCAGGATCAGCGTGCGGCCATCGCCCCAACTGCCAAGGCCGTCCGGCGTGAACCAATCGACGCGGAAGTAGAACGTCGCCCCGTTGTCCGCCAGCAAGGTGGCGTCGCCGAAGTCCTGGAAGTCCGGATGGGCCGGGCAATGGTAGTTCCCGACCTTGCTGTGGAGGACGCGCGCCTGGCGGGCGTCGGCGTAGTGGAGGAACTGCTCGATCTGGTGACTGCCGATGTCCACCAGGATCCCGCCATAGCGCCGCGGGTCCCAGAACCACGGCGGGCGGCTGGGGGCGTTGAGACGGTGCGGACCCAACCCGATGACCTGCACCACGCGCCCGATGGCCCCTTCGCGGATGAGTTGGTCGGCACGGACGGCCGCCTCGACATGCAGCCGCTCGGCATAGTACACGGCGAAGCGTCGTCCTGTGGCGGCCACCTGCCGGCGCGCCTCGTCGAGCTGGTCGAGCGAGGTGAACGGGGGCTTGTCCGTGAAGTAGTCCTTGCCGTGCGCCATCACCCGCAGCCCCAGCGGGCCGCGTTCGCAGGGGACACAGGCGCTGGCCACCAGCTTGATGCTGGGGTCGTCCAGGATTTCCTGTTCGCTCCGCGCCGGCGCGACCCCGGGGTAGGTCTCACAGAACCGCCGCACCTTGGCGGGATCGGGATCGAACACGCGCTCCAGCTCGCCGCCCGCCTCGCGCAGGCCGTTGCACTGGCCGTAGATGTGGCCGTGGTCCAGACCCACGGCGGCGAACCGGAATTCGCCCGGGGCACACACCGCGCGGGCCTTCCCCTGCGGCGCGTAGTTCATGCCGTCCGATTTCTGCGTCATACCGGGGTGGGGTTCATCGGCCGAGGTTCCGGCCCAGGGTGATGTCGTTGGTCGCGAAGTTCTCGACGCTGCGGGTCTTCTCGTGGAAGTGGCGGGCGTGGTGCAGGAGTCCCGCGCGGGTGTAGAACGGGGCATCCGGCGCGAGTGGCAGACGGACGCGTTGTCCGAGATGGCCGGACTGGTACATGGCCGTGACCAGCTCGAGCGTGCGGCGGCCCTGAACGCCATCGACCAACAGGGGTTCACGACCCGCTACCGCGCGCAGGAAGTTGGCGATCTGCCCGTCGTGGCCTTCGTGCTCGACCCCGGGTGTCGCGTCGTAGAACGACTGGATCTCGGCTACCAGCTCGGGATGGTCTTCGGGGAAGCCGTTGGCTCGGGCTCGCATCGCTTGGACTTCCCAAGGCACGGCCACCTTGGCGCGTTCGCCTTGGAACACCAGCCGTTGTTCCTCGCCATGGTGCACGAGCGAGGCGGTGATCTGCCCGACCCGCCCGTCGTTGTACGTGAGTATGCTGGCGGAGAAGTCCTCCACCTCGGAGTTCTCGTGGGCCAGGTTCAGAGACACGGACAAGACCTCGTCGGGCATCCCCATCAGCCACTGGAAGAGGTCGAGGTGATGCACGGCGTGGTTGAGGGTGCACCCGCCGCCTTCCTGCGCCCAGGTGCCGCGCCACCACAGGTCGTAATAGGACGCGCCCCGCCACCAGAGCGAATCCACCTGCGCATGGAGCACGCGGCCGATCAGCCCGGCGTCGAGGAGTCGTTTGAGCTTCGCGATCGGCGTCTTGTAGCGGTTCTGCGCCACCACACCCAGCAGCCGGCCGCTCGCGCGGGCCGCCGCCAGCATGGCATCGCACTCCTCCAGGCACGTCGCCATCGGTTTCTCGGTCAGGACGTGTTTGCCGGCTTCGAGCAACGCGATGGTCGCCGCGGCATGTTCAAACGGCGGCAGGCAGACGGAGGCGACGTCGAACTCGGTTCCGGCCAGCAGCGCCGCGCAGTCCTTGAACACCGGCACGGAAAGGCCGAAGCGCTCGGCTTTCGCGCGGGCTTTCTCCGGGAACAGGTCCACCAGCGCGACCACCCGCGCCTCGGCATTCCACTTGAGGTACGCCTGCAGATGGCTGTCGGCAATCGCACCGGTTCCGACAATCGCGATTCTTAACATGATCAACAGCGGTTCAGAGAGCGTGAACGACCCATCGAAGGATTCACGGCGGTGGTGACGCGGGCGGTGCGGAGGCCGTCGCGCAGGACCGCGCCGCTTCGCACAAGGCCCGAATGTTGGCGGCCGGGGTTCCCGGGGAAGTGCCACCGCCGGCGGAGAGAATCAGGCCGCGTCGACCGGGATGTTGCTGCAGGCAGTCCAGCGCCGCGGCCCGCACCTGTTCGGGGGTTCCCTGGGCGAGCACCTCCAGGGGCGGGACGTTCCCGATCAGGCAGAGGTCCGGCCCCACCTGCGCCCGCACCTTCGCCAGCGGCCGGAGATGGGTGAAGTTGAAGCCGTGGATGCCAAGGTTCCGGAGCAGGGGGTACGAAACCGGGTTGTCGGTGTCGTTGTGGAACAGCCTGAGCGCGCCGGGAAACGCGTCGAAGACCCGCTGCAGATAAGGCTGGGCGAGTTCGAGGTAGTCCTTGGCCGACATCATCCCCGCGAGGTCGTCCAGCACGAGAACCCCTTCCGCGTCTCCGATCGCTTCGGCCTGCGCCTCGAGCCAGCGGCGGGTCAGATCGCTCGTGAGCGCGAGCAAACGGTGGGTGGCGGCGGGCTCGAGCTTGAGCGCCAGCAGAAACGGAGTCACGCCCAGGAGATGGCTGGCGGTGGTCAGCGGGCCGCGGGCGGCGACGATCTTGAGGACGTGACCGGCGTCGGTAATTGCCGGTCGGAGGCGCCGGAGCTGATTCAGGAGGATTGGCAGGAACCCGTCGGTCCGTGGATCAGGCACCGGGAGGCGATCCAGTTCCTCGATGCCTTGGATCACGGGATGGGCGATGGGCGTGCGGTCGGGGAAGAAGGTGAGGCGGCAACCGAACGCGCTCGGCTCCGCGCCCATGCCGATCTCAGCCCAGAAACCGGGCAGGAAGAGGACGTCGGGAAGGCGGCGGGCCACTTCGAGATTCGCCTCCAGCCAGACGTCCGGCACCGTCAGGTAGTCCAGGGTCGAAAGTCCGAGGAACCCGGGAATCCACGGGCTGTCCACGATGAGCGCGACGGGTACGGTGTCGGCTTCTCCACCTTCCAGGCACCGCCGCAGAAGCGTCCATTGCTCGCGGGTCATGGGCCGTTCTCCTGTTCCAGGCTCCGCATTCCCGCCCGCAGGTAACCGAGCGCAAAGGCCATCCCGGCATGCCACGGTGCGGCACACGCCATCTGGGGCGCGTGGTCGGGGATGATCACGCCGCTGAATCCCTGCGCCCGCAACAGCCGCAGCACGCGGAGCACGTCGACGTCCCCGTCGTCGATGAAGGTCTCGCGGTAGTACGGCACCTTGCCCCGGACGTTGCGGAGGTGCACATAGGCGATGCGGCCCTGCCGGCCGTAACGCTCGACGGCTTCGTAGACGTTGCCTTCGGTCATTTCGGCCAACGTGCCGACACAGAACTCGAGGGCGTTGCACGGGCTGGGGTGAAGGTCGAGCAACCGCTGGTAGAGATGCGGTTGGTAGACCAGGCGCGGCTGACCGCGGACCGTAGGCAGCGGCGGATCGTCCGGGTGCGCCGCGAGCGTCACGCCTGCCTCTTCGGCCACCGGCACGAGGGCTTCGAGAAACGCCTGGAGCCGCGCCCAGAGTTGTTGCGGGCTGGCGGCTGGCACTGCGCCGGGCGGAGCGTTGGGATCGTACACCATGTTCCAGACCATACCGTGGGGCAGGGGACGGTCGAAGGGGCCGTCCATGCCACCGGCCTCGGCGCCTCCGCGCGCGAAGGCGCCCTTCACCCGACCCGCCACGCCGGCGATCGAGAAGTTGTAGCCGAAGATGGGAATGCCCGCGCGCCCGACGTCGCGGATGAGGGTCTTGAGTTGCTCGAGTTGGGCTTGTTTGCGCGGACCGTCCAGCAGGACATCATGCCAGTGGGCCGGATCGAAGTTCTCGATGGCCTCGAGTTCGAGGCCGGCGGCGTTGATGTCGCGTTTGAGGGTGGCGAGTTCCTCGTACGTCCAGAGCCGGTCCGGATCGCCGGCTTGTCCCCAGCCGGTGTCGTCGCCGACGGGCTGATCGCCGGGCTGGTTGGCGCGGGAGGAGCGGAAGTAATCGACGAGGTGAACCACCAGATGCGTGCAGCCGCACTGCTTCGCGAATTGGTAGTGCGCGGCGTCGAGTTGGTGACGATAGAGGCCCAGCCCGAGTTTCATACGACTCGCCCGGCCGTTTCGAGGGGTTGGACCGGCCAGCGCGACCGGGAGTCTAGAGCCGCGCCCGGAGCCGGGCAACATGTGGCTCGAGTTGCGGCCCAATATCCTCCTGGAAGAAATACGCGTCGCGGTCGCCGCCCGTGCTCCAACTGTGGAGGAACAACATCCTCTCGAACCTGATCCAGCGGGCCGAGCCGTCCATGTGCACGTGGTTGCCGCCGGCCGGCTGTTTTCCGGCCGCTCTGTGCGGCGGCATGCCTTTGAAGGCGCTGTCACGCCCGCCACCCCAGACGCGATCAATCTTCATCACCGCGTCCGCCGCGAGCACCCAAGCCGGGCCGGCGCCGCTGGTCTTGACGGGGCTGCGTGAAGGGAACGTCCCGGCCGGGTTCATCCACTGCTCGATGCCGCCGAAGTACTGGAAGCCGATCACCCACTGGTCATACTCGGGTTCGTACGTGGGGAAGCCGGGTCGACCGGGGCAGGTCCAGATCTGGGGAGTGGACTTATTGGTGCTGACCGTGAGTCCGACGGTCGCGGCGGCCCGGCCTTCCGGTGGATTGAGGGCGATTTGCACCTGCTTGACCCGCGCCTCGACGACGCGATCGAGGTTGTCCTGGGCGTAGACGGTCATGCCGATCCCAATCTGCCGGAGGTTGTTCAGGCAGGCGGCGCGGCGGCCCGATTCCTTGGCCCGGCTGAGGGCGGGCAGCAACATCCCGGCGAGGATGGCGATGATGGCGATCACCACGAGCAGTTCGATCAGGGTGAACGCCGCGCCTGGCTGCAGACCGCTGGAGGCGGCGCGACCGACCTTGGGGGTCGCAGCGGGTCGAGGGCTGGCTGGGGCGTGCATGGTGGATAAGTGAAGCCGGGCCCCACCGATGTCAACTCTCCCCGGTGGGGTCAGTCCCTGAAACCTGAAAGCCAGACCGGAAAAAGCACAATACTATTGACTGACCCCTTAGGAGAGTTCGAAGCGGGAGTGGAGTCTTTCATCGCGATTCCCGAGCCGAACGGGGCATGGCTCCTGCTTGGCCTCGGTGGCCTGGCGGTGTTGTGGCGGCGGGTCCGCGGGTAGACCCCTGGGGACAGTCCCTGAAACCTGAAAGCCAGACCGGAAAAAGCACAATACTATTGACTGACCCCTGAGGAGAGGCGGGCGGTCCAGGCACAACCACGACGCATGAGTTCGCCGACACCGGGGGCGGCATAGGCGCGGGCGTCGTGACCGAGCACGGTGTGGAAGACGCGGCCCTGGCCGTAGTCGAGGACGAAGGCCATCGGGTAGTCCAGACCGTCAACCTTCGAACGGGCCTTGGCTACGATGTGGATGGGGGTGTCGCCCGTGAGGCACGTATAGAGTTCGTCGAGCGTGTCGAACGGCTCCAGGCCCCGCGTGATGGGGTGGTCGGGATCAGCCATCTCCACGCGGAAGGTCCCGTGAGGATCGTGCCCGCGTAGTTTGGGATCCCAGACCCGACCGGCTAACCGTGCGAATTCGGGCCATTCGTTGCCGTCCCAGGCGCCACAGGCAAAGTGGGTGAGCATCAGTCCCTTTCCACCGGCGACGAAGCGACGGAGGTTCTCGCGGGCCTCGGGGCCTGGCCCGGGGATTTCCCAGTCCATGAAGTGGACGATGACGACGTCCCAGTCCTGGAGTTTCGGGGAAGCCAGGGCGTTCGGATCTTCGACGATGCGGGTCTTGAAGCGCGGGTCCTGGTCGAGGATGGCCTTGAGCGCCGGCGCGGTCTCCTGCCAGGGATGACCGGGGTAGTCGATGCCAGTGACGAGCAGAACGCGCGTTCCCTCGGCGGGCGGGGTGAGGTCGGCGGGTGACACCGCGCCGGGGCAAAGGAGTGGGGAGACTGTCAGGAGCAGGAAGAGGCTGCTCAGCCGTTGAAAGCGTGACGAGTTCATGGGGAGGGAGGGTAGCCAGCAGGGCTCGGAAGGCCAGGAGGATCTGGCGGTCGCAGACGGATCCGGAGGTCATTGAACTTCCCGGCCTGTTCGCCAAGGCGCAGGGCACTTGGTTTCGAGTGGTTCCGGAACACCGGTCGACCTCGTCTACGTCAGGGCGATTCATGGTGGAGACCTGGCCGGAGGACACGCACGTACCTGATGGTTCGGCGGGGAACTCCCTCTGACATTAGCGGCATGGGTTTCGCCGTGTTGTGGGTCGCGTTTTCTGCTGCAGTTTCGGGCTGATGCGGGCATGATCAACGCCGTCTGCCGTGCGTAGGGTTTACGATGGTCCCTTCGGCGACCTTTGGCTACCACGCTCGTCGTGGCCGTCGCTTCGGGTGCCGCGGCCGGGGTCATGGCCAACGCGGGCTCGGTTGTGAACTCGGGGAGGCCGTCCCCCGAACGCGCGCAACACAGTGCGATACCGAGGTGCGGGGCGAAGATCCCGGTGTGCAACCGGTCAAGACCGGGGACCCGTTGCGCCAGTGGCTGCATCCGGATGGGCAACGAGCGGAGAAGCTGATTATGCTTAAAGCACTGAATCTTAGAAACATTGGTCCTGTCGCCAAACTCGATTTGGAGTTTGCTGACCGCCTGAATCTCTTCACCGGTGACAACGGTCTCGGCAAGTCCTTCTTGCTCGACGTGGCGTGGTGGGTGCTCACGCGGAAATGGCCGCATGACCTGAATGGACGATTGACATCAGGTTATCCGGCACGGCCGGCAGACCCGAAGCAGAAAGCTACCGTTGCGTTCAAGCTAACGGGAAAGGCTCGGTCAGTGGATTACGAGAGCGCCTACGATGCCCGCGAGCAGTCGTGGGTTGGCCGGGCCGGTCGGCCCTGGAACCCCGGGCTGGTTGTGTATGCTCATGCTGACGGCGGTTTCTCTGTCTGGGATCCCGCAAGGAACTACTGGAGGTCCAAGGGGGGCATCGATGTCCAAGATCGTCTGGCGGGCTATGTGTTTGCTCCCAAGGACGTGTGGGACGGCCTCGAAGTCGAGGTGGGGGGCAAGACCACGCGGGTCTGTAACGGTCTGCTAACCGACTGGGCGGGCTGGATTCGAGAGCGAGGGGACACCGCCAAGCGAATGGAGGCCGTGGTTGAGCGTTTGGCCCCTCCGGGGGAGCGGTTTGAGGTGGGGGCGCTGGTCCGCATCTCGGTTGACGACGTGCGCGACATTCCCTCCGTCCGCATGCCATATGCCGAGACTGTGCCCATCCTGCACGCGTCCTCGGGTGTTCGTCGCGTCGTCGGCCTCGCCTATATGCTCCTGTGGTCCTGGAGTGAGCATGTGCGAGCCTCGGAGTTGTTGGGCGAGGAACCGACCCGCCAGGTTGTGTTGCTGTTCGATGAGTTGGAGAGCCATCTGCACCCGCGTTGGCAGCGGACGATCCTCAGTTCGCTGTTGAGCATTGCGACATCGCTTCACGATCAGGCGGCCATCCAACTCATCGCGGCCACTCACTCGCCACTGATCCTCGCGTCGGCCGAACCGTTCTTCGATAGCACACGCGATGCCTGGTTTGACTTGGACTTGGAATGGAAGAACGTCGTGTTGCGGCGGCGGGATTTTGTACCCCGCGGGGACGTGTCCAATTGGCTGACGAGCGAGGCATTCGACCTCAAGTGCGCACGATCCCTGGAAGCGGAAAGGGCCATCGAGCAGGCACGGGCCGTCTTGCGGGAGGCCGCCCCGACACGCAAAGCGATCGACGACGCAGACGCGGGGCTGCGGAAGGCAGGTCTGCCAGACATCGATCCCTTCTGGGTCCGGTGGGGCAAGTTCCTGGAGAGGCATCGTCAAGATCGCCGACAGCGAGGCGGAGGGGATCGATGATTCCCGTCACACCTGCACCCGAGCCCCCGGGTTTCGATGCCAAGGTGCGGCAGAAAGGGCTCTCGGCCATTGCCGAGTTGACGGGCCATGGTGCGCGGGTGCCCCGCCGGGGTCGCAGGCGCCGGCGGGTTGCGACCCGTGAGCAGGACATCCCTGCGGGCAGCTTCCCTCCGTATTGGCGGGACGCCCTGGACGACCTCCTTCAGTCATACGACCGCCGTTGCGCCTTCCTTGCGCTCTATCTCGAACACGGCACTGGCAATCCCAGCGTGGACCACATGCTCCCGAAGTCGAAACGGTGGGACGCCATCTACGAGTGGCTCAACTACCGGCTGTGTGCCGCAGGTATCAACGCCCGGAAGAAGGACCTGACGAGCCTGATTGATCCCTTCACCTGCAAGCCCGGCTGGTTCTCTCTGGAACTGGTGGGATTTCAGGTGATTCAAGGTCCGCGTAGTCCCTCGGCAAATGCGGCCGCAGTCAATGCGACGCTTGAACTCCTCAACGGCATCGAGTTCTGCAGAGCGCGTGAGGAGTATGTATCGAGTTACGAGTCAGGGCACATTGATTTGCCCTATCTCGAGCGTCGTGCTCCCTTTGTCGCCCTCGAGTTGCGGCGCCAGGGGCGTCTCCGCCCGGGAGACCGATGAGGGCCATCGTCACCCCCAAGGAAGAACTGAACCGGCCCACGGCCTCGGGTTCGGGATGGTGAGATCCAGCCGGTGGTTCCAGCATTGGACGCCGGGCCGGACCCAGGCGGACCGTCCGGCTCAGAAGGCGAGCAGGATCCACCAGACATAGAAGTACCCGAGGGCGTCGACAGATTCCCACACCTGCTGGCACAGGCGTGGGTCGCCGGTGATCGGCGGCAGTTGGGGAAGGACATCGCGCCAGGGAATACAGGCGCCGGGCGGGCGGCGATCGTCGGGGCGCGGGGTGAAAAATGTGCCGGGGCGGGCGTCGGTTTCCAGAGGTCGAGGCCCGCCAGCCGGGAGCGGGGTGCTGTGTCCGCGGGAGTAGCCCCCGAACTCGAGGGTGGCTTCGGTCAGGGCGCGGAGGTTCTCGACGCGGGCATCGTTCTGGATGATGGCGCTGGCGTCCATGATGTAGCCGCCGTCGTGGGCGGCGGTGGCGATGGCCTGCCGGCAGGCGGCGCGCACCTCGGCGGGAGAGCCGAAGCTGAGGAGGGTGTTGGGGATGCCGCCGCTGAGACAGAACTTGTGCCCGAACACGCGGTGTGCCTTGGCGAGGTCGCCGCGGTCCACGTGGTAGACGATGCTGCGGTCGGGGAGTTCGGCGAAGGCGTCGAGGTGATGGTCCCAGTTGCCCTCGGCGTAGAAGAGGGTCTGGTGGCCGTGGGCCCAGAGTTCCTGGATGATGGGTTTGAGGGTCGGCCAGCCGATCTCGTTGAAATGCTTGAAGGAGATGAGCGGGACGCAACTGCGGTGCATCCAGAAGCCGATCGGCACGTTGCGCTGCGGGTCGGCCGTGACGCGCGCGAAGTACTCGAGGTGCGGCATGAGGGCTTCACAGGCCGCCCGCACTTGGGCGGGTCGGACCAGGAGGTCTTCGGCGAGGCCGACGTAACCGCGGAGTTTGTCGGCGAGGAGGTCGAGGGGGGCTTTGAGCATGCCGGCGATGGCGGCGACGGTGCCGCATTCCTCGCGCAGGCGCTGTTCCTGGCGGGTCCAGTCGCTGAAGAACTGGCTCATGGCCATGGCGCCCTTGACGAGCGAGAGGTCGCGAGCGACGGCGTCCGGCAAGCCGGGGGCGCGGATGGCGGCGGTGACGCGGGGGAGCCAGGTGGTGTAGAGGAAGCTGGTCGGGTCGTCGATGAGGGCGTCGTACTCGTCGGCCTGCATGAAGGCGGTGTCGGCGGGGGGTTCGAGGTACTGATGGCCGACATTCGGGGGCAGATCGATGCCCGGGGTCAGGTAGTACTTGAGGCCCATGGCTTGGGTCATTCCCGTCCAGGTGGCGATCATGTTGGGCACGACGGCGTCCCAGTCGAAGTCGGCGGCGCAACGGCAGGCGGCTTCGAAGGCGAGGGGGTACTGGTGCGCCATCTGCTGGCAGGTGTACCCGGCGTGGACCCCGGTGAATTCCGCGACGAACGGGCGGAGGGGGACCCGGTCGGGCTGCTCGTTCCGCAGGGCGGTGGTGTAGCGGGCGAGGCGCTGCGGGTAACGCGCCGCGGCGGTGAGGGCGGCAGGCATGCGGGCCCGGTTAGAAGTAGTTGGTGTGGCCGGGGACGGGCAGCGGGTAGTTGCCCTGGGCATCGGGATGGATGGGCGAAGGCATGTTGAGCCGGACGTCGGCGATCTTGGGCTCGAACTCGAAGGTGGCGGCCATCATCTCCTCCCAGGTCACGGGCTTGCCGGTGTAGGTCGCGATCTGGCCCATGATCGCCGTGTAGGTGCTGTCGATCATGGTGTCGCTGTGGTTGACGGGGCGGCCGTCGCGGATCGAGCCGATGAGGATCTTCTGCTCCTCGGTGTGCTGGTCGTTGGAGGGGCCCTGGTAACGCCACTTGGTTTCGCCTTCGAAGCGGCAGGCATTCCAGTAGCAGACGCCCTTGGTGCCCATGACGATGTCGTCCCAGTTCGCGTAGCAGCCGGTGCGGGTCTGGCAGAGACCGTAGAGGCGGGTGCCGCTGCCGAATTCGTAGGTGACACTGGCGTGGTCGAACATGTCGCCGTAGACCTCGCCGAAGGCGCTCGATCGGCCGCCCAATCCGAAGCACCACTTGGGGTTCTCCTCGCGCAAGACCCAGCGCATGCGATCGAAGTTGTGGACGAGCGACTGGGTGACGTCGTCGCCGGAGAGCCAGCGGAAGTGGTACCAGTTGGCGAACTGGTACTCGATCTCGTTCAGGCCGGGCTCGCGGGCGACGGTCTGGTAGGGGGCGCGGAGGAACATGGACTGGATGGCGACGATCTGACCGATGGCGCCGTCATGGATGCGCTTGACCATTTCCTGGTAAGGGAAGTGGTAACGGCTCTCGTGGCCGGAGACGAAGGAGAGGTTCTTCTCCCGCGCGAGGGCGGCGCAGCGTTTGAGGCGGAGACAGCCGGCGGGGTCGATGGCGTGGGGTTTCTCGATGAAGACGTGCTTGCCCGCCTCGAGCGCTTTCTCGGCATAGAACGGGTGATACTTCGAGGCGCAGGCGATGAGCACCGCGTCGCTGGCGGCGATGACCGCCTGGTAGCCATCGAGGCCGGAGGTGCAGGTGTCTGCGGTGGCGATGAACTGGTCGGGATGGTGCTCGCGGAAGTAGGCGCGTTTGGTCTGCATGCGGCTGGCGAATACGTCGGTCATGCCGGCGAGTTGGACGTCCTTCCCGAGGGAGAGGGCCTGGGCGCCGGCGCCGGAGCAGCGGCCGCCGCAACCGAGCATGCCGATCTTGATGACGCCGCTGCCGGCGGCATGAGCGAAGCGAGCGACATCAAGCGTGCCCAGGGCCAGGGTGGCGCCGGTGGCGGTGGCGGTGGTCCGGAGGAAACCGCGGCGGGTGAGCGGGGAAGGCGACGGAGGGACAGGAGCGGGTGTGGACATGAGCGAGGGCTTTAGGGTTGCGACGGTTGGGGAGAGTGAAGTCGGCGCCAGACAGCCATCGAGCGGGCGAGATGGTCGCGGGGATCGCCGGGGACGCCGTAGCACATGAGACCGACGGGGCCGCGGTAGCCGATGGCGTTGAGCGCGGCGAGCAAAGGGGCGTTGTCGAAGTCGCCTTCGTCGAGGGGCCGGATGAGGCCGTGCGTCCAGGTCTGGGCGCCAACGGTGGCGCCGTTGATCGTGACGCAGAAGAGTTTCGCGGCGTGTTCACGCAGCAGCGGCCGCCAGTCGTGGGCCGCGTCGACCTTGAGCCAGTGGCAGAGGTTGAAGTTGAAGCCGACCTGGGGGTGGTTCAGCTCGCGGACGAGCTCCACGATGAAGGGGAGGCTTTCGGTCCAATCGCTGACATGATTGTAGATGGAGAGTCGCAGGCCGGCTTGAGCCGCAACGTCGCCGAGTTCGCGAAGGGCGCGGAGAGCGGGTGCGCGGCCCTTGGGGTCGGCCGGGGGCAGTCCGCGGAGGATGAGACTGACGGTGGTGGGGCGGCCCTTGAGCTGGCGGAGGGCGTCGGGCAGGCGGGGATCGTAGGCGGGGGACGCCGGGTTGACGTTGAGGGTCGTCCAGACGAGGTAGACGTCGAGGCCGGCGTCGTCGAACGCGCGCAGGTGGGTGGCGAGGGTGGTGTCGAGCGGGAGTTCGAAGCCGCCGCCGTCGTAGCCGAGTTGGCGGAGGAGGGTGGCCTGGTCGGGCCACGGGCGGGGGGTCACGCCGGGGACGCCGACTTCGACGCAGTACGCGTAGAACTTGGGAGGGGGTGGGGAGGGCGCAGCCTGAGCGAGGGTGGTCCCCAGGAGGAGAAGAAGGAGAAGGAGAACCATCCACCGCGGTGCAGGCTGGAAGCCCGCACCACAACGCGCAGGCTGGAAACCTGAACCACAGGGCGCATGAAGCGATGCCGTGGGAAGCGGTCGGTTTACTTCGGCGGTGCTCATCGGCCGTGGACCGGCCAGGACGGCTACATCTTCTTCATTCTGCAGTCTTCCTTCTGCCTTCGGTTTCATGAAGCGGTGGTGGGTTGGGGGTGGGCGGCCGAATCTGGGTGTTCCCTACCCGCTGTAGGCGCCGACGTGAGGAGGCGTCGTGCGTCCGGGGCAACGCGACTTCGCCTCCTCACGTCGGCGCCTACAGTCTTGTCGCGGTTCCATCTGGAGTAGGAGACTCCCAAGTTAGCTGGCGTGGGCTTCGGGGATGCCGAGGTCCTGGAGGGTGCTTCGGAGCCAGGCGAGGGATTGTTCGATCATGGGGCCGCTGGCGCCTTCGCATTCCATGCTGAGCACGCCGGAATACCCGGCGTCGCGCAGGAGGGCGAGGCACTGGCGGATGTTGTCCTTGTTGACGCCGTCGCCGAGGGCGCAATGGCTGACTGCGATGCCGGTCATGCCGCCGCGGAGGGCTTTGGCGAGGGACTCGGAGACATCTTTGATGTGAACGTGGCTGACGCGTTTGAGGAAGCGCTTGAGGAAGGCGACGGGGTCCTGGCCGGCGATGTAGGTGTTGCCGGTGTCCATGTTCATGCGGAGGAAGGGGCTGTCGGAGAAGGCGAGCATCTCGGCCATGAACTCGGGTCGGGTGGTGAAGTAGCCGTGAGGCTCGATGTTGACGATGACCTGGTGGGCTTCGGCGACTTCGAGGATCTGGTGGTAGCTTCGCTTCATCATGGCCATGGCTTCCTTGTCCGCGAGGCCTTCGGGGGCATGGAGACCGTCGGTAGTGTCCACGCAAGGACAGCCGATCTGCGCCGCCCAGGCAATGGACTTGAGGACGTAGGGGACGCCGCGGAGGGGGCCATCGGCCTGGGAGAGCGGGTACGCGGCGTCGACCTGGGAGAAGCGGACGCCGTACTTGTCCATCTTGCGGCGGAGGAGGGCGGGATCTTCGTAGAGGGCGACGTGGGGCTGATAGCCGAGGCCGTGGATCCAGCTTACGCCGTCGATGAGCCCGCACTCGATGAAGGACACGTGGTTGCGTTTGGCCCAGTCCAGGCATTTCTCGAAGGACCAATAGGCCGAGTTGAAGGCGTCGGTGTGGAATCCAATTTTCATGGGAGCGATGGACGAGGGTTGGGGGGTGGAGGGCAGAGGTTGTGAGCGGGTGTGGCCGAGTCCCCCGGTCAGGCCGGGGGCGGCCGCGATCGCGACGGTGGCTTCGAGGAAGCGACGGCGGTTGGTGAGGAGCGGGCGGGACATGGGCGTGGCGGGTTTCGGGGTGGCCCGCAGATCGGGAGGCTGGAGGACGGAGGCGGGAGGGCACCGTTTGGGGATCGGGCCCTCCCGCCCGCGGTGTCGGGCGCTACTGCTTGACGCGGAAGAACTGGCCGGCGCCAACGGGCGCGAGTTCGATGCCGGAGGTCGCGCCCGCGACAGGGGTCCAGGGCCCGGTGACGGCGGGGGCACCTTCGAGGGCGCCACTGCCGGTCCAGGTGATCCTGACCTTGTCGGCGCTGCGACCGATGGTGATCGTGGGCGGTTCATCGGTCCGGGGTTCGAAGTAGAAGGTGCCGGCGGCATAGCGGTTGGCGGGGCCGCCGTCCGCGACGCCGGGGAAGTCACCTGGCGTGGCCGAGTAGGCACTAGCGCCGACAAACATGAGCGAGCCGCCGTCGAAGGTGGCCAGGAGGGCTACGTCGTCGGGGCGGTTGCCGGTGTTGAACAGGCGTTCTCCGGCGCCGTAGCCGTAGGCGACGATGGTGCCCTGGAAGCCGGCGGAGAGGACCAGAGGCGACGGGAGGGTCTTGAAGAGGCTGCCGCCCGTGGGTTCGCCCGGGCTCTCCGGGGTGAACTCGAGTTCGGCCAACTTCTCCCGGGTTTGGCGGTTCCAGACGGAGGCGCGCAGAGTGAGGTTCAAGACGCCGTCGCCGTATTCGTCGTAGACTCCGAGTCTGGTGATCTGGATGGACCGCGCGACGTTGAAGTGCATGCCGAGCGAACCGCCGAACGCCTGGTTGCCCTCCTTCAGTTCGGGATTGATATAGGCAATGCCGGCGGCGCGCGGGTTGGGGGTCACGGTGACGAGGTTCGAGTCGGCGCTGGTCTGTCCGCCGGCTCCGACGGCGACGACCTTGTAGAAGACCTGGGTGCCATTGGCCAGGCCGGTGTCCTGATAGGACAGGGCCGGGGTTTCGGTGACCTGGGTCCAGGGACCGTCGGCGCTCGTGGCACGGAACAGCCGGTACTGGGCGGCGGCGAGGGGCTTGGTGACTTCGTTCCAGGAGAGGGAAGCGCGGGCATCCTCGGCGGGGAGGAGGACCTGCAGGACGGGCAGGCCGGGGCGGGTGGGCGCCGTGGTTTCGTAGAGGAAGGTCCCGGCACCGTAGCGGTTGGCGGGGCCACCGTCAGGCGAGTTGGGGAACAACAAGGGGTCGACGGAATAGCGGCCGGTGCCGACGAAGAGGAGCGAGCCGTTGCCGTCATTCGTGACGACTCGAGCCACGTCGTCCGGGCGGCCGCCGGTGTTGAACACGAGTTCCTCGGCACCGTAGCCGTCGGCTTCGATCACACCCTGGAAGCCCGGCTCGAGGCGGAGGGGCGGGGTGAGGGCTTTGAAGCGCATGCCTTCGATGAGGACGCCGGGGTCTTCCGGGAGGAAGTAGAGTTCGGCGAGGACCTCCCAAGTCTCGCGGTTGTAGATGCGCGCGGTGAGCGGCAGCTTCAGGCCATCCGAGTCATCGTCGAAGACGCCCAGTTGCTGGACGACAATGGCGTTGTAGACATCGAAATCCAGACCGAAGGCACCGCCGAAGTTCTGGACGCCAGCCGTCCCTGCCGGGGTGAGGTAGGCAATCGCCTGGCTGTCGGGCAACGGGGCATAGGGGGCGGCGCTCATGACGGCCGAGTCGGGACCCGCGCTCCCGCCGGCGGTGACACCGCGCACGACATAGAAGTAAACGGTGCCGTTGACGAGGCCGGTGTTGACGTAGCTCGTCTCGGTCACCTCGGCGACCTGGGTGAAGGGACCTTCGGCGGCGGCGGCCCGGAGGACACGGTAGGTGGCCGCGGGGGCGGGTTGGGTGATGGCAGCCCAGGTCACGCTGATTTGCTGGTTGCCGGGTTGCAGGGTCACGACCGGGCGTCCGGGGGCGAGTGGCGGGGTGGTTTCGTATTCGAAAGTGCCGGCGGCGTACCGGGCGGCAGGACCTTGGTCGACGGTCCCCGGGTACCATTGGGCGGTGGTTCCGTACCGGCTGCCGCCGACGAACGCGATGGAGCCATTTCCGTCATGGGTGGTCCACACGATGTTGGCGGGGTCGCTGAGCACATTGCGCAGCCGTTCCTCCGCGCCGTAGCCCTCGGCGTGGATGGTCCCCTGGAACCCGACTTCGAGGCGGAGGGGTTCGGTGAGCGGTTTGAAGCGGCTGCCGCCGACCAGTTCACCGGGGTCATCGGGCGAGAAGTCGATGGAGATCAACTCGATCGGATTGAAGGGGTCGGAGCGGTCCCAGAGCTTGGCGGTGATAGTGAGGAAGAGGCCGTCCGAGTTATCATCGAACACACCGATGCGCTTGACGATGATCGGGTTGTTGACGTCGAAGTCCATGCCCAGGGTGCCGCCGAAGTTCTGGTTGCCGGCAGTGCCGGCGGGAACGGCGTAGGCGATGACCGTTTCCTGCGCCTGGGCCAGCGGGGCGGCGCCGAGGACGAGCGCGGCGAGCAGGGCGATTCGTCCAGGCGGGGCCGGTCGGTGACGGTGGGCACGCGCGGTGGGGCGGGATGCGACAGGGGTGTTCATGTGCTGTGGTTCGTTCGGCATTCGTTAGGGTATCGGCAGGTTTGGGAGAGTGGGGGGGGCGGGGGGCGAGGATCAGTCCAGCTCCCAGCCATCGCGGCTGTGGTAGGCCCACCAGTCGTACTCGTTGGGACTGCCCTTGACGCGCTCGGCGTGGCCGTCGGCACAGACGATGTTGATGCCCTGGCTGTGGGGCATGTAGCGGTAGTTCCAGTAGGGGATTTCCCAGACCAGGCAAGCCTTGGTGGGGATGGGGATGTCGTTGGCGGAACGGCCGCTGACGGGCTTTTTCACCTCGTAGGAGGACCGGTCCTTGGTGAGGTAGATATGATTCCAGACGTAGGTGACGCCGTCGTTGTCGAAGAAGAACTCGCGGGTGAAGGACGAGCCGGGTTCGCCCGAGGGGATGCGGGCCTTGAGGCCAGAAGGGCAGGCGAAGATGCCGCTGGTGGGCTTGTGTTCGCTGCGCTTGGTGGTCTTGGGTTTGACCGTGTTGGTGCCGATGTAGGGCTGGAGCAGTTCCGGCATCCAGAGGTCCTCGGGGCGGAGGTCATGGTCGCCTTTCCAGGCCTTGCCCCAGTTCTTGCAGAGCGGGATGCGGTCGCGGTAGTCGGGGACGTACATGTTCACGGCCAGACCGATCTGTTTCTGGCTGTTGAGACAGTACGTCTGGCTGGCCTTGGCCTTGGCTTTGCTCAGGGCGGGCAGGAGCATGCCGGCGAGGATCGCGATAATGGCGATGACGACGAGCAACTCGATGAGGGTGAAGCCGGGGGGGTGAGGCGCCGGGTGCCGGCGGCGCATGGGCGATTCGATGGAAAACGATTTCCGATGGTTCATAACAGTCGTTTGTTTCGCTAAGCCATACCCGCCGGTATGGGTATGGCGGACTTTCGGGAGGGGCGTCGCGCGCGGAGGGGGGCGGGATGGTGCGGGGGCAGGCCGAGGATGTCGCGGAGGCCCTCCCGGACGCGCGCTTCCTCGGCGGGCGAGCAGATGTCCGGTTCGAAGAGGGCGCGCAACTTGATGCCTTCCATGGCGGCGAGCATGAGGTTGACGGCCTGCTCGGGGTCGCCGACGCGGAGGGCGCCCGCGAGGGTGGCGGCTTTGACGAGGCCGATGTAGAAGGCGCGGACGCTGTCGTAGAACTGCTGCCAGCCGCGGCGGATCTCGGCGTCGTGCACGGAGAGGGTGAAGATCTCCATTGTGAACACTCGATTTGCCTCGTCGAGCAGGCAGGTGCGGACGGCGACCTCGAGGGTGTGTTCGAGGCGTTCGGCGGGGTCGGTGAGGTGGGTGATCTCCTCGTTGATGCGGCGCTGGTAGGTCCGGTAGTAGTGCGCGCAGGCCGCCTTCACCAGGTCATGCTTGGAGCGGAAGTGCCAGTAGAGGCTGCCTTTGGTGACCCCGGCGTGGGCGGCGATTTGATCCAGGTTGACGCCGTCGATGCCCTGCTGGGCGAAGAGGGCGAAGGCACTGGCGGACAACCGGGCCGGCATGCTGGGGGTCGTGCGGCGCATGGCAGTGCTGAGATGAGGCGGAAAATACTGGCGAGTATGGAGAGGGTCAAGGGGAATTCATGGGCCGGCGAAGATCGGGGGCATCTTAGTCTGCGGCAGGTCCAACGTGACCAGGGCCTGGACGGGAGGGTTGCGCCGGACGGAGGGACTCCAGCTCGCTGGCACCGCCTCCGGGGTGCCCACGATTCGGGCCGCGGGACCGGAGGTCGCCGCCGCGCGGCGACCTCCGGCTACCGTCTGGAACGCCTCCGGCGTTGGATGGGACGGGCTCCGGCGTTGGATGGGACGGGCTCCGGCGTTGGATGGGACGGGCTCCGGCGTTGGACGGGACGGGTTGCGGCGTTGGATGGGACGGGTTGCGGCGTTGGATGGGACGGGTTGCGGCGTTGGATGGGACGGGTTGCGGCGTTGGATGGGACGGGTTGCGGCGTTGGATGGACGGCTGGTGGCGTTGGATGGGACGGCTGCGGCGTTGGACGGGACGGGCCTGGCGTTGGATGGGACGGGTTGCGGGCGTTGGACGGGACGTGGTTGCGGCGTTGGATGGGTTTGGCCAGGCGTTGGATGGGACGGGTTGCGGCGTTGACGGGACGGGTTGCGGCGTTGGACGGAGGGTGGAGGGGTGGGTGGCGGCGCTATTGTCGTGGCGGGGGGGTGGGCGTAGGCTCCCTCCGCATGCGCAGGAGCGAAGGTTCGGACCGGAAGGTGCGCCGCATTGTGTTGACCGGCGTGAGCCGCGGGTTGGGGCGGGCGTTGGCTGAGGGTTTCGTCGCGGGCGGGCACGTCGTCTGGGGTTGTGCGCGGTCGGCCGCGGCCGTGGTGGAGTTGGTCGCGCGGCACGGGCCGCCGCAGGACTTCGCGGTAGTGGATGTGGCGGAGGCGGCGGCGGTGGCAGCCTGGGCGGAGCGATTTCTGGCGGCGCATGAAGCGCCGGATCTGCTGATCAACAACGCGGCGTTGATCAATCGGAACGCACCGCTGTGGGAAGTGCCGGCGGCCGAGTTTGACCGGGTCATGGACGTGAATCTGAAAGGGGTGGCGAATGTGATCCGGCATTTCGTTCCGGCGATGGTGGCCCGGCGCCGCGGTGTGATTGTGAATGTGAGCTCGGGCTGGGGGCGTTCGACCGACGCGGAAGTGGCGCCTTACTGCGCGACCAAGTGGGGGATCGAGGGGTTGACGCAGGCGCTGGCCCAGGAATTGCCGGCCGGGATGGCGGCGGTGCCGCTCAATCCGGGGATCATCGACACGGACATGTTGCGAAGCTGTTTCGGGGGGGCGGCGGAGTCGTATCCGTCCCCGGCGGCGTGGGCGGAGCGGGCGGTGCCGTTTCTGCTCGGACTCGGTCCCGCGGCCAACGGGAAATCCCTGACGGTGGATTGAGCGGGAACCGAGCGCCGGAGCGGCCTTCGAAGAACCAACCGCCATGGAAGCGCTCCCCATCCTCGTGATTGTGATCTTCATCGCCCTGGTGGCGGTGGGGGTGTATCTCGCGGCGCGGGCGGCGCGGAAGCGGCGGGAGGCCCTGGAGCAGTTGGCGGCGCGGCTGGGGCTGAGCTTCCTGCCGGACAAGGATCGTGAACTAGCACGGCGTTACGCGTTTCTGGACAAGCTGGCGCAGGGGAGCAACCGCTATGCGTTCAACGTGCTGCGCGGCCGTTTCGAGGGGCACGAGGTGCTGGCCTTCGACTACCACTACGAGACCTACTCGACGGACTCGAAAGGGCGCCGGCAGACGCACCACCACCATTTCTCGTTTTTCATGCTCTTCCTGCCGCGCGCGTTTCCCGAGTTGACGATCGTGCGCGAGGGGTTCTTCTCGAAGCTGGCGCAGGCGCTGGGCTATGACGACATCGACTTCGAGTCGGCCGAGTTTTCCCGCACTTTCTGTGTCCGTTCGAAGGACAAGCGCGTGGCGTACGACATCTGTCATCCGCGCTTCATGGAGTATCTGCTGGCGAATCGGGACCTGACGCTCGAGATCGACGGCGAGGTTCTGGCGCTGGCGTTCAGCGGGCGGCTGGCGCCCGATCAGATTGAATTCAACCTGCGCCGGCTCGTGGCGCTCCGGGAGCTCTTCCCGGCCTACCTCCTCAACCCGACCTGACCATGGAAATCCTCCTCGTACTCGGCGCGGTGCTGCTGGTGCCGGCGGTTTACGTGATCGTGCAATACAACGGCCTGGTGGGCCTGCGGAACCACATTGCCGAGGCGTGGAGCAACGTCGATACGGAACTCAAGCGCCGGTATGACCTGATCCCGAATCTGGTGGCGACGGTGCAGGGTTACGCGGCGCATGAGCGGGCGCTGCTCGAACGCGTGACCGAGCTGCGCAACCGTTGTCTTGGCAACCAGGGACCGGTGCCGGACCAAGCGCGGGACGAGCTCCAGTTGGTGGATGCCCTCAAGCAATTGCTGGTCCGGGTGGAGGCTTATCCGGAACTCAAGGCCGATCAGCATTTTCTCGAGCTGCAGCGGGAGCTGGTGAACACGGAGGACCGGCTGCAGGCGGCGCGGCGGTTCTACAACGGCAATGTGCGGGACTATCGCAACAAGTGTGAGACGTTCCCGAGCAGCGTGGTGGCGGGGTTGTTCGGGTTTCCGCCGGCCAGCTTCTTCAGCGTACCGCCGGCGGTGCGCGAGGTGCCGGACGTTGACCTCGCCGATGGGGTCAGTCCCTGAAAGCTGAGAGCCGACGGGTTTAGGGCGAATCGGCGGTTGGTCCGGAGGGGCGTGCCTGGAGAAGCCACGCGCGCCGGGTGAGGGCACCCGGCCTACAGCGAGAGGACCCGCGCCGGGTGAGGGCACCCGGCCTGCAGCGAAAGGACCTGCGCCGGGTGAGGGCACCCGGCCTACAGCGAAAGGGCCTGCGTCGGGTGAGGGCACCCGGCCTACCGGGGCGCGTGGGGGCTCGGCCCGAGTGAGAGCGGTTGGGGCGGCTGGCGGGTGCTGGAATCCGGTTGCTGGCGAAGGCGGGCGTTCGGCATGCTTTCGCGATGCGCATGGTGACATCCGTGGCGGGCATGCAGCGGCTCGCCCAGCGGTGGCAACGCCAGGGGGTTCGGGTCGGGTTGGTTCCCACGATGGGCTGTCTTCACGCCGGCCACCTCAGTCTGGTGGCGGAGGCACGTCGGCGGGTGGGGGCCCGCGGCGTCGTGGTGGTCAGCGTGTACGTGAATCCGACCCAGTTTGCGCCGCACGAGGATCTGGCGAAGTACCCGCGCACGCTGGCCGAGGACCGGCGCCAATGCCGGGCGGCGGGGGTGGATGTGTTGTTCGTGCCGGGCGATGCCGAGATGTATCCGCGTCCGGACGGGGCGGCGTTCAGCACGTATGTGGTGGAAGAGGGGGTGTCGCAGGGCCTGGAAGGGGCGGCGCGGCCCCGCCATTTTCGGGGGGTGACGACGGTGGTGGCGAAGCTGTTCCACCTGGTGCTACCGGCGGTGGCGGTGTTTGGGGCGAAGGACTACCAGCAGGCGGCGGTGGTGCAGCGGATGGTGCGGGACCTGGCGTTCCCGGTCGAAGTGGTGGTGGCGCCGACGGTGCGGGAACCGGACGGGCTGGCGTTGAGCTCGCGCAACCAGTACCTGGAGCCCGAGGAACGCCGGCAGGCGACCGTGTTGTGGCGCTGTCTGCAATGGGCGCGGGAACAGGTTCGGGCTCATCCGCACGGCATTCCGGTGTCGGTGCTTCGCGCGGCGATCAAGCGGCGGGTGGGGCAGGTCCCGGCGGGGCGGCTGGACTATGTGGCGTGGTTCGATCCGGAGACGCTGGCGCCGGTGAAGGTGGTGAAGCGGGGGACGCAGATGGCGCTGGCCGTGTTCGTGGGCAGGACGCGGTTGATTGACAACGCGCGGATGGAATAGGCTGCGGCGACATGAACCCTCAAAGGCAGTTTGACCACCTCGTCATTGGCAGCGGCATCGCGGGTCTCTTTTACGCGTTGCGCGCCGCCGAGCAGGGCTCGGTGGCGCTGGTGACCAAGAAGGGCAGCGCGGAATCCAACACGAACTATGCGCAGGGCGGCATCGCGTCGGTGATCAGCCCGGAGGACTCGTTCGAGTTGCACGTGCGGGACACGCTGGTGGCGGGGGCCGGGCTGTGTCGGGAGGAGGCGGTGCGGACGGTGGTGGAGGAGGGGCCGGCCCGGATTCGGGAGCTGATCGAGTTGGGGCTGCGCTTTACGGAGCGGGAGGTGCCGGGGCAACCGGGGCGTCACGAGCTGGACCTGGGGCGGGAAGGGGGCCATTCGAAGCGGCGCATTGTCCACGCGAAGGACATGACCGGCCGGGAGATCGAGCGGGCGCTGGTGGATGCGGCTGAGCGGCATCCGCGCATCGCGATCTTCGAGAACCACATTGCGGTGGACCTGATCACGACGCAGAAGCTGGGCGTGTCGGGTCCGAACCGTTGCGTGGGCGCGTATGTGCTATCGAAGGTGGCGGGCGAGGTGACGGCGTTTTCGGCGCCGACGGTGGTGTTGGCGACGGGGGGGTGCGGGAAGGTGTACCTGTACACGACGAACCCGGACATTGCGACGGGGGACGGGGTGGCGATGGCGTACCGGGCGGGGGCGGCGGTGGCGAATCTGGAGTTCATGCAGTTCCACCCGACGTGTCTATATCATCCGTAGGTGAAGTCGTGTCTGATCAGCGAGGCGGTGCGGGGGGAGGGGGCGGTGCTGCGGGATTTGGCGGGGGCGGAATTCATGGCGCGGTACGATGCGCGCAAGGAGCTGGCGCCGCGGGACATTGTGGCGCGGGCGATTGACAGCGAGATGAAGCGGACGGGGGCGGACCATGTGTACCTGGACATCACGCACAAGCCGGCGCCGTTCATCATTCAGCGCTTCCCGAACATCTACCGCACCTGTCTGGACGCGGGGATCGACATCACCAAAGAACCGATCCCGGTGGTGCCGGCGGCGCATTACCAGTGCGGCGGGGTGGTGACGGATCTTGACGGGGCGACGGAGATAGCGGGCTTGTACGCGATTGGCGAGGTGGCGTGCACGGGGCTGCACGGGGCCAACCGGCTGGCGAGCAACTCACTGCTCGAGGCGCTGGTGGGGGCGCACCGGGCGTCCCGCCGGGCGCTGCGGGAAGCGGCGGCACCGCTCGCGGCGTCGATTCCGCCCTGGCAATCCGGGGAGGCGCAGAACCCGGACGAACTGGTGGTGGTGGCGCATCTCTGGGACGAGATCCGGCGGTTGATGTGGGACTATGTGGCCATCGTGCGGACGAACAAGCGGCTGCAGCGCGCGGCGAACCGGATTGCGAATCTGCAGGCGGAGATCACGGAGTTCTACTGGGACTTCCAGGTGACGGCGGACCTGCTTGAGCTGCGCAACATCGCGCTGGTGGCGGAGCTGATTGTGCGCAGCGCGATGGCGCGGCCGGAGAGCCGCGGGCTGCACTTCAATCTGGACTATCCGGACGCGGATCCGGCCTGGGCGCAGCGCGACACGGTGTTGCGCCGCAGCGCCTGAACGGTGGCGGCGAAATCGGCGGGCCAGGGGGAAGTGAACTCGATCGAACGGCCGCCGACCGGATGGCGGAAGGCCAGGAACCGCGCGTGCAACATCTGGCGCGGGGCCTGCATCCCGGTGAGCTCGGTGAGGCGGGCGTTGGGCCGCTTGCCGTAGGTGAGGTCGCCGACGAGCGGATAGCCGAGGTGCTGGAAGTGGACGCGGATCTGGTGGGTGCGGCCGGTGTAGAGGCGGGCCTCGACGAGCGTTGCGCCGTGCAGGCGTTCGAGCACGCGGTAACCGGTGCGGGCGGCCCGGCCGCCTTCGCGGACGGTCATGACCTTGCGATGGCTGGGATGCCGGGCGATGGCCGCCTGGATCTCGCCGGACGCGCGGGCGAGTTCGCCGCAGAGGAGGGCGTCGTAGAGCTTGACGACATCCCGTTCGGCGAACTGGCGGGCGAGTTCGAGGTGGGTGGCGTCGTCCTTGGCCACGACCAGGAGGCCGCTGGTGAACTGGTCGAGGCGATGGACGAGGCCGGGGCGGGCGACGCCGCCGATGCCGCTGAGCCGACCCTGGCAATGGTGGAGGAGCGCGTGGACGAGGGTGTTGTCCTCATGCCCGCCGGCCGGATGCACGACCATGCCCGGGGCCTTGTCGAGCACGACCAACTGGTCATCCTCGAACACGACCTGCAGCGGGAGGGCGCGCGGGGTGAGGGTGGAGGGGCGGGCCTCGGGCCACGCGACGGTGATGGTTTCACCGGCGAGGGGCGTGTGGGTGGGTTTGACGGCGGCGCCGTCCACGCGCACCGCGCCGTCGCGGATGAGGCGTTGGAGATGGACGCGCGACACGCCGGGGAAGCGCTCGCGCAGGAAGGCGTCGAGCCGCGTGCGTGGTTGCGACACCTCGATGTGCAGGGTGTCGATTCGGTCTGGCCCGGGGGGGGGGAGGGGCGGTGGCGGCGCGGCTGCGGGCGGCGAAGAGCCAGAGGCCGGCGGCGAAGGCGACCACGCTGAAGGCCTGGCCGGGTTTGAGACCGCCGAAATGCTGGGCGCCGTAGTCGCCGCGGAAGATCTCGACGGCGAAGCGAAGGGTGGCGTAGCCGAGGAGATAGAAGGAGAAGGTCTGGCCGGCGAAGCGTTTCTGGGGGTACTGCCAGGCGAGGGCGGCGTAGAGGGCGAGGAGGAGGATGGCTTCGTAGAGCTGCGTGGGGTGCAGGCCGACGCCGGCGCCGTTGAGGGCGTCGTGGTAGTGAACGGCCCACGGGAGGGTGGTGGGCGTTCCGTAGCAGCAGCCGTGGATGAAGCAGCCGACGCGGCCGAAGGCGTGGCCGAGGGCGATGCTGGGCGCCAGGGCGTCGGCCAGTTCCCAGAGGGGCAGCCGGCGGAGGCGCGCGAAGGCGAGGGTGGTGAGGGCGGCTCCGGCCAGTCCGCCATAGAACACGAGGCCGCCGGCGCGGACGTTGAAGATCTGCCAGAGGGGCTGGCCGGAGAACTCCTCGCGCCAGTAGGCGACGACGAACCACACGCGGGCCCCGGCGAGGGTGCCGAGGATCAACCAGGGACCCAGGTCCGCGATGGCCTGCCGGGGCAGGGGCGAGCGCGCGGCGCGGCGGCTGGCGGTCCACAGCCCGGCGAGGAAACCGGCGGCGGCGAGGATGCCGTACCAGTGGATGGCGAAGCTGCCGATCCGAAAGGCGATTTGGTCCACGGTGAGGGGTCAGGCGATGGCCGCCAGCTCAGGCCAGAGCGCCGCGCCGAGGCGCATGCCGGCGGCGTAGTTGTCGAGGTCGAACTTCTCGTTGGGCGAGTGGGCGTTGTCGTCGGGCAATGCCAGGCCGAGGAGGAGGGTTTCGGCACCGAGGATGCGTTGGAACTCGGTGACGATGGGGATGGAACCGCCTTCGCGGAGCAGGACGGGTTCGCGGTCGAAGGCTTTGGCGAGGGCGCGCAAGGCGGCGCGGGCGGCGGGGCTGCGGGGGTCGAGGAGGTAGGGTTCGCCGCCGTGGCCGATGTGGATGTCGGCGCGGACGGTGGGGGGGCAGAGTTTACGGAGGTGGCGTTGAACGCAGCGGGCGATGGGGCGGGGTTTCTGGTTGGGGACGAGCCGGAAGGTGAGCTTGGCGCTGGCCCAGGCGGGGATGATGGTTTTGCTGCCTTCGCCCTGGTAGCCGCTGGTGAGGCCGTTGATCTCGACGGTGGGTCGGGCGCTGCGTTGTTCCCAGGCGGTGTAGCCGGCTTCGCCCGCGAGCTGGGGGACGCCGAGGAACTTGGTGTAAGCCCGTTCCTGGTAGGGCAGGCGGGCGAGTTGTCGGCGCTCGTACGGGGAGAGCGAGACGACATCGTCGTAGAAGCCCGGGATGTTGACGCGGCCGCGGCGGTCGCGGAGTTGGGCGAGGACCTGGCAGAGGGCGAGCGCGGGGTTGTCGACGGTGCCGCCGAAGATGCCGGAGTGGAGGTCGCGGCTGGGGCCGGTGAGTTTGAGTTCGACGGCGACGATGCCCCGGAGGCCGTAGGTCAAGGCGGGCAGGTCACGGGCGGGCATGCCGGTGTCGGAGATGACGACGTGATGGCAGCGCAGTTCGGTGCGGCGGGCTTCGAGGAAGCCGGCGAGGTTGGGGCTGCCGACTTCTTCCTCACCTTCGATGACGAAGGTGAGGTCGCAGGGAAGCTCGGTGCCGGTGTGGAGATAAGCTTCGACGGCGTTGAGGTGGGCGAGATGCTGGCCCTTGTTGTCGCTGGCGCCGCGGGCAAAGAGGGAGGAGCCCGAGAGGCGCGGCTCGAACGGGGGGGAAGTCCAGAGCTCGAAGGGTTCGGGGGGCTGGACGTCGTAGTGGCCGTAGACGACGAAGTGGGGGCGCTGGGAGCCGGGCTGCCGGGGGGTGCGGGCGAGGACGACGGGATGGCCGGGGGTGGGGCAGAGCTCGGTGTCGAGGCCGAGCTGGCGACAGCGTTCGGCGAGCCACGTGGCGCAGGCCTGGAGATCGGGCTTGTGCTGGGGCTGGGCGGAGATGCTGGGGAACCGGACGTAATCGCCCAAGTCACGCACGAAGCGTTCGTGGTGTTGGGCGAGGTACTCGAGGACAGGGTTCATCTAGGGGTGGGGGCGCCGGTTTAGTCGCGTTTGCGCAAGGCGTCGAGGACGTTTCGGAGGGTGGGTTGGGAGGTGGTGTTGGTGGGGGGTGTAGCGGGCGCGGCGTTGGTGGCTGGGGCGTTGGTGCTGGGCGGCGTCGGGGCGTTGGTCGGGGCCTTGGCGGGACTCAGCAGATTGGTCAGGGAGAGGACGTTGCTGAGGGCGGCGGGGCGCTGGCCGGGGATGAGAGTGTTCAGGCTGCCGATGGCCTCCTTGGCATCGCCCTGGAGGAGGCTACCGACGCCCTGGAGGGCGGTGCCGGTCTGGCCTCCGAGGGCGCCGCCGACGCTGCCGGCGAGGAGGGCGGCCAGGCGGACCTTGTCGATCTCGGTCTCGGGGGCGCCGAGGGTGCCGGCCAGGCGGACCAGCGGTGGCAAGGCGAGGTAGTTGGTGCGGGAGGAGGGCGTGAGGTTGACCAACTTGATTTGGCGGGCGAGGTCTTCACGCAAGGCGAGCTGAATCGGGAGCTGGACGCTGGAGTTGGTGAGCACGGGATCGAGTCGGATGACGCCCTCGGAAGTGGCAAAGAAAGCGTCGCTGGCGGCGGTGAAGGGGCGAACGTTCACAGCGCCGTTGGTGATGAGGACGTTCGCGGCCAGGAGGGTGAGGGGAGACTGGGCGAGGTCCTGGAGGCGGAGGGCGGTGGCGAGGGTGGTGAGGAGCTTCTTGGTGCGGGGGGTGACGATCTGGAAGGAGAGGTTGGTCGAGCTCACCTGGGCGGTTCCGTTGAGGTGTTGCTGGAGGCTGGGACCGGTGATGCCGGCGCCGCCGATGGCGAGTTGGCCGAGGAACTGGCCCTGGACGGAATCGCGGTAGTCCGGGGCGCTGGAATTGACGAGGGGCGCGAGGGGCACCTGGTTCGCGGTGGCGGTGAACTGGTACGTGTAACCCGGGCGGGTGAGGTCCAGGGCCGCGGTGGCGGTGACGTCGCCGCCATTCAGTTGGAGGCCGAAGGGGGCGATGGTGAGGCGGTCGTCTCGGAGCTGAGCCTTGGCCTTCCAGTTTCGCACCTCGATCTCGCGGAGGTAGAGGGCGGCGACGTCCAGGGAGGCGTCCAGTTGGCGGAGCGGCAGCGAGAGAGCGGGCGGTTCGACCTCGGGCGCCGGGGTTGCGGCGGCGGCCGTGGCGGTGGTGTTTGTGGGGGTGGTGGTGAGAACGGTGACCAGGTCGCTGAAGGTGGTCAGGTCGAGCGACTCGGCGCGGACGGTGAGCGTGCTGGGTGTGGGGTTGACGGGCGCCAGGTCAAACTGACCGCTCAGGAGCAGCTCGTTCTGCGCGCGGAAGGTGGGGGATGCGGTGGGGGGAAGCTGGATGCGATTGGTATTCAGTTTGAAGAGTTCGCCCTGGCGCGAGCCGGCGAGGAGCAGGGCAAAGCCGAAGGGGGGGCTGGACTGGCCGTTGGCCCGGCTTTGGACGACGAGGTTGGTGGCCTCGGCGTTGAGGTGGAGGGTGGTGGTGCCGATGCCGGTGGCGAGTTGGTCGACGAGCCGCTGGAGGCGGGCGGTATCGTCGAGGCTGATGGGGGGCATGGCGCCGGCGTCGTAGCGGAGTTCGCCGGTGGCCTTGATGGTGGCGGAGGTGAGGTCGTGGGTGGTCCAGGTGGGGGCGAGGAAGGGGCGCAAGCCGGCCTGGTTGAGGTCGCTGACGTTGAGGTTGAGCTGGGCGGTCTGGGTGGCGCCGTCGAGTTGTCCGACCAGCTCGATAGTGCCGCCGTTACGGGTTCCTTCGCGAGCGCTGAGGCCGAGGCGGCGGATGGCGAATTTGTCGCGGTGGAGGTCGCCGTTGGCGTCAAACTGCGCGCTGTAGCCGTCCACGCGGTAGCCGCCCACGGTGCCCTCGGCGTTGCCGATCTGGAGCGTGACGCTGCCGGAGTATCGGTCCTGGCCCCAGTTGAGGAGGAGGCTGGTGCCCAGCGTTCCCTGATCGAAGTGGAGTTCGGGAACCGGGTGGCGTGACAAGAGGATGGGCAGATCGCCGCTGGAAGCGATCTCGATGTTGCCGGCGTTGGAGGTGAGGTCGTAGCTGGCCGAGATGCGGGACCTGAGGAGCTCGGCGTTGCCCTCGAGGTAATTGAACTGGCCTGCTTCGAATCTGACGTTGCGGTAGTCGGAGAGGGTGAGGCGGCCGGTGAAGACGGCGCCCAGGTCTTTCCAGAGGGTGTCCCCGATGGTCAGTTCGAGGCGTTCGACGACGTTGGACAGGTCGGCGGTGAGGCGGCGGCCGTTGTCGGCGCTGACGATGTTGGCGTGGAGGTTGACGAGGCCGTCGTTGACGTTGGTGCTGACCAGCGCCCGCCAGTCGGAGAGGCGCAGGTCCTTGACGGTCAGGCCGATGATAGTGGGTGCCGGGGCTGCAGAGCGGGTGTCGATCTTGGCCCAATTGAGGTTCAGGGCATTCTGGGCGGAGATACTGAGGAAGTCGCGATCCTGGTGCTTGCCGGAAAGAGACAGACGTTCGATGTGGGCCCGGCTCTCACTCAAGTCGGCGTTCCCGCGCAACTCGAAGGCCAGTTCGAGGGGGGGGGTGGCGAGAGTTCCCTGGCGGACCGAGAAGCGCTGGGCGCTCAGGGCCAGGTTGGCCGTGTAGGTTCGGCCGCCGGCGGCGACGTCGCAGAAGCCGGAACCGTCGATGGCGGTTTCGCCGAAGTTGAGGCCCAGCGGGGCGCCGAGGAGGTTGAGAGCGGTGTGTCCGATGGAGCTGAGCCGGAAGTTGAGGCGGCCCACCTTCTGGGAGAGGCTGAACGGACCGAAGAGCCGGGCCTCGCCGAGTTCCTGGTTCTGGCGCAGGAATTTGAGGGAAAGGCGTCGCAACTCGTCTTTGGTGAGGTCCAGGTCGATCAGGCCGGACCATCCGGCGAGGTCGCTGAGGGCACCGTCCGCCGTGGTGAAGTCCAGGCGGACATCGCCGCGGGCCTCGCCTGGCAACAGGCTGGGGAGAAGGCTGAACTCGAGGGCGCCGGTCAGGTTCCCCTGGGCGGATTCAGGCGGACCACCGGCGGCGGCCATCGTTTGGAGGACCGCGGCACTGAGTTTGAGATTGGCTTTCGCGGGCTCGGCCGGGGCTTCCTTCGCGCCGCTGCGCAGGTTGGTGAGGTCGACGTTGAGGTTGGTGAGGGAGGAGCATTGTCGGGAGCCGTCGCTGGCCCACTGACAGTAGGTGAGGGCGCCGGACCGGATGGTGAAGGCGCCGAGATCGATGATCAGGGGCTCCTCACCGGGTTTCTGGGGCGAAGTTTCGCCGGTGAGCCAGGGGTCGAGGTTGCTCTTGCCGTCCGCGGTCACCACGACGTGGAGTTCGGGACGGACGAGCGAGATTTCGGGCACGGCGACCTGGCCGCGCAGCAGGCGGAGGAGATGGTAGCGGACGGTGATCTCGTCGGCGCGCAGCAGCGGTTGTTCCCCGGTGGTCTCGACGCGGACCTGCTTGAGCTGGAGCCGCGAGAAAGGCTGGAGGGAGATGTGCGCCACGCTGAGCTGGGTGCCGGTGGCGGCGGCGACCCGCGGGAGCACGAAGGTCTTCAAAAACCAGCTATTGCTCAGGACGAAATACGAAAGCAACAGCAGGGTCACCAACCCGACCGCATATCCGATGCGCCGTTTGAACCGCCGGGAACGCCGGATCATTCCCGGTGACCGTTGGCTGGGCGATACTTCTGGCATAAACAGACTCCGTGTTTCCCGGCCGGCATGTTGCCTGGCCTGGCGGGGGGAGAGGCGCGAACCCAACGCGCCCGCTGCGAGCCACCCGCGTCACGCCACGTTATCCCCGCGCCGCCCGGCGTCAATGTTTCGTCCCGTTCGGCGGCCGTTCTCGTTTTGGCCCGGGGGATCGCCGGGTGCGGGCACCCGGCCTACAAGGGCGCGGATTGGGGAGGGGATCGCCGGGTGAGGGCACCCGGCCTACAAGGGTGCGGATTGGCAAGGCGTTCGCCTGGGTGCCCACACCCGGCTTGGGGGGCATGGTCAAAGCGAGAACGGCTGCTGTGTGGCGTCGCCGTACTTCGGCTGGACCGGGACCTACGACCGCGGTGTGGGAGCGGGCCAGGAGGCCTCGATGGCTTCGAGCGTGCGGCCCTTGGTCTCGGGCACCTTGGCCCACACAAACAGCAGGCCCGCCAGGCTGAACGCCCCGTACACGAAGAAGGTCTTGGCCGGACCGATGGCCGGGTGGTCGTTCAACATGGGAAACGTCTGCGCCACCACGTAGCACGAAGTCCAGATCACGAACGTTGCCACGGACATGGCGCGCCCGCGGATCTTGGTGGGGAAGATCTCGGAGCACAGGATCCAGGGGATGGGGCCGAGGGCCATCGCGAACGCCGCAATGAAGCCGAGGATCCCGGCCAGCAGCCAGATCCCGCCCACTCCGGCCACGAACATCCCGCCGACGGCGCCCAAGGCCAGCACCTGGACGGCCAGCCCGATCAACAGCAACGGGCGCCGGCCCGCCCGGTCCACGAAGGCGATGGCCACGAAGGTGAAGATGACGTTGACCAACCCCACGATGGCCGAGGCCATGAACGCGTCCTTCACCCCCACGCCGGCGGTGGTGAAGATCTTGGTCGAGTAATACATGATCGCGTTGATCCCGCTGAACTGGGAGAACGCCATCAGGGCTACCGCGATCAGCAGCGGCGCGCGGAACCGGGCGTGGAACAGCTCGCTCAGCCGGCCTTCCTCGGTCCCCAGCACCGCGCGCACCGCGGTCAGTTCCGTCTCGGCCTGGGCCGGTCCGACGACCCCGGCAAGGATGCGTCGGGCTTCGGTTTCGTTGCCGGCCTGCAACAGCCAACGCGGGCTTTCCGGCACGAAGAACAGGAGCGCGAGCAAGCCTACGGCGGGCACGACTTCGGCGCCGAGCATCCAGCGCCAGCCCCAGGTCCGGTTCCACGTCTCGTCGCCCATCCCCTGCACCCAGGCGTTGACGAAGAGGGTGAGGAAGATGCCCACCACGATGCCGAGCTGGAAGAGGGAGCCGAGGCGCCCGCGTTTGGCGGCGGGTGCGAGCTCGGCGATGTAGATCGGACAGATCATCGAGGAGGCCCCGATGCCGAGGCCGCTGATGAACCGGGCCGTCAGGAACTCGCCGAAGGTGCGGGGGATGGCCGACAACACCCCCGACACCGCGTACAGCACGGCACAGAGGAACAGGACTTTGCGCCGCCCGAAGCGGTCGCTCAGGAACCCGGCGAACATCGCGCCGGGAATGCACCCCAGAATGGCGCTCGCGCCGGCGAACCCTTCCTGGGCCGGGCTCAGCTCGAAGTGGGCCTTGAGGTACTGATTGGCCCCATTGATCACCGCGGTGTCGTAGCCGAAAAGAAAGCCGCCGGTCACCGCCACCAGCGTGACCAGCAGCAGCGTCGGGGACACCGACGAGGGAGGGGAAGCCGTGTGCATCGGGGCGCGAGCATTTCCGGGCTCCTGGCCTCGCCGCCTTGACCGAAGGCAAGCTCCCGGCCAGCCGCTGGGGGCCCTTGGCCCGAAGCGGAAATCCTCCGCAAGAAACCGCGATCGACGGTAGGCGCCGACGTGAGGAGGCGAAGTCGCTCGGCCGCTCACCCACAACGCCTCCTCACGTCGGCGCCTACAGTGCCTGGGGAGTACCCGGGTTAGGGGGTGATGACCAGGACGTCGTGGATTTCGACCGGTGGCAGCGTCACGAGAACTTGGCCGTCGCGGTAGCCAAACCGCTGCCGGCGATGGCCCGGCTCGAGGTACACGGATTCGGGCTTGGCCGGGATGCGCACCGCCACCTGCAGCGGGCCGGCGGCGGGGAAGTCGTCGAACACGTACTGCTTCTCCTGTTCGTGGGGACCGGCCGTGTTGACGAAATGGACGAGCAGCCTTCCGTGGTTGCGCGCCACCGAGACGTCGATGGAGCTGGAACCGGTCACCTCCACGATCGGGTGTGGGAAGAGCTGGCGGACCAGGGCTTCGAGGAAATGCCGGGCCGTGGGGACACGCGCGTTTAGGTAGCGGTCGCCGAAGTTGAACCAGATCGCCGCGATCTTGCCTCGGCCAAGCGGGGCGATCGACGCGGCCACGTCGAAGGCGCTCCGCGGGTCGTCCTGGTGATGCAGTTTGCCGAAGGGCTGGGCGCTGCCGCCCAGGCGAACGCGTTGCACGGGCGTGTTGAGCCCGGCCAGCCAGCCGTCGTGTTCGAGGTAGCGCGCCGCGGTCGCCGTTTCACCGTCCAATTCGACGCCGAGTTCCCGGGCGAACAAGGCGCCGGCTTTCGGTCCCACCAGGAGCAGGCCTCCGCCGTTGCGGGCGTAGGCCGCGAGCTCGTCGCGGAACGCCGGTTCGAGGTAGCTCCACTCCGGCAGGACGATCAACGGCCAGTCCGCCATGCGGCCGGTCAAATGGTGTTCGCTCACGATCTGCACCGAGTTCTGCGACTCGAGCAGGGCCTGCAGGACCCCGCGCAGGGCGTGGATGCCGTCGCTGCCCCACGGCGCAAACAACGCCGGACTCTGCCGGTAGTGGGCCGCCCGCGAGTAGAGCAGCGCCACCTGCGGCAGGGCCTCGGCCCGATGACAGAGCGCCTGGCGTTCGCGGCAGAATTGGGCCACTTCGGCCATGAGTTTCATGTGCCAGTCATAGATCGAGCCGTCCCGCTTCTGCCGGAAGTACGCCTGGTAACCGCCGCCCTGGGCCAGCACGATGGCGGCTTCCTGTTCGAGTTGCTTGACGGACTTGAGCGGTCGCACCGGGTGGCCCTGGGGCGCGCTGAAGGACCACGACATGAGGTCCCAGGGTTTTCCCTGGTTCTGCAGGCAACGCGCCGAGAAGCGGGCCGAGTTGAGGCTGTTTTGCGGCGAGAAATCGCCCGAGAGAAACGCCACGTCGGCGCTGACCGGCTCGGGCATGTGATCGCTGAAGGCCCAGTTGCTGGCCACCTCGAAGTCCGGATGCGACTCCTTCAACGCCGCGAGGTAATGGCGCAGGTACTTGCGGAAGGCCTCGCGATGGAAGTCCATCCACTCGATCCAGTGCGCTTCGCCGGGCTTCTTGGGAATCACGTCGATGCCCGTGGCGGCCCGGAAGGCGGCGGTGGCGGCGGCCCCGTAGTCCGGCACGGTGGCCCAGCACTCGCCATCGACCCAGACGCCGTCCGCGCGGTAGTCCCCGGCCAGTTCGCGCAGTTGGGGGATCAGGAGTTGATCGACGTAGGGTCCGAACACGGAGGTCATGCGGTCGTCCCGTTGTCCGTCCGCCTTGACCACGGCCCAGTCGGGATGCCGCCGCACGGCTTCGCCATCCCACACGCCCGAGTAATGGAGGTAGAGGGCGACGCCGCGTTCGGCGGTGACTTGGCGCCAAAGCCGGAGGGGATCTCCCACGAAGCCGGGCGCCGGATGGCCTACCTTAGTGGGGTAACTGGAGAACCCGGGGTGGCCTTTGCAGTCGATCTGCAGATAGTCCGGCTTCACTTGGTCGAGGATCGCCTCGATCATGGCGCGCGTGGTGTTCCTGCCCACCTCGGTGCAGTCGGGGCCCGCGTGGAAGTCGAAGTGGATGCCGAGAAAGGCGTCGGAGCGTTTGAGCCGGTGGGGCTCGCTGGAGGGGGCGTCGCCGGCCCAGGTTTGCGCCGCCACCAGGCTCAGACTGACGGACAGGAGGAACCGGAGGAGAGGTCGTCGAAAGCGAGGGAGTTGCATGGGCCGGGAGTCTGCCTCGGCCGGCCGCCGACGCAATGTCGGTTTTGGTACCGAACAGAGGGGATTGGGGAAGTGATGGGGTCTGCTTGGAGGTGCTCAGGGGTCATGTACCGAGCTGGATGGATGCCCCTCCTGCAGTCTTCATTCTCCCTTCGGCATTCCCATTTCGCCTGCGCCCGGTCCGCTCCACGGCACCGACCTACGCAAAGCGTCGCTGGAAGCCGCCGCACTCCAAACGCTTCGCGCCCGCCGAACCGTGGGGACTGCGCGGCAGCGTTTGGTGTGCGGCGGCTTCCAGCACCGCTTTGGCGGGAGGACGCGGGCGGCGGGGTGGTCAGGCGGAGGCCAGTCGGCCGGGGTGGAAGTGCAAGAAGGAGAAAGCCGCTTCGAAACCAGCACCTTTCGGGCTGCAGGCGTAGAGACTGTACTGCACGCGCGCGGGTGCAGGTTGGTCGAGGAGTCGAGTCACGCGGATCTGTTCCCAGTGTTCGCCGTCGAGCGCGGTTTCGACGAGGCAATCCGCGGCTTCGGCGCGAATCCGGAACCACACGGTGTTGAGCTCGCGGGCCAGCGGCTGTGTGGACCAATCCGAGTACTGGGCGTTGGTGACGACGGCGCCGAGGCGATTCGGGCCCCGTTCGAACTCGACGGAGGCTTTCAGCCAGCAGGCCGGCGAGATCCTGACCATGAGGCCCGCCTGGTCGTACTGGTGCACCGGGTGGGAGGTGACCCGGGTCGTGAGGACGAAGTCACCGGTGGCTTCGAGGTGGAGGAAGTGGCCGTTGTCGGCTTCGAATCCGTAGTGCGTGCGCTGCCAGAAATCGGTGCCCGCGTCCGGCTGCACACGGAGGCAACGGGCGGCCGCGTCGATTCGCCAGCGGCCCGGCTCGGCATGCCAGCGGAGCCGAGGGTTGAGACCGGGGCCGGCGAAGTCCTCAAGGAGTGAGGTGTCGCTCCCGGCACGGAGGGCGGCCGTGTTCAAAACACCTGCAGTTCACGCTCGCGCCGGGTAAAGCGCAGGCAATGACCATACCCGACGCTGCGGGCCAGGGCCCGGGCGGTCTCGAAGTCCGCGCCCAGTTCCTCCGGGGCATGGGCGTCCGAACCGAACGTGATCGGCACGCCCAGTTCCGAGGCGAGCGCCAGGATGGGCCGGGCCGGGTAGATCTCGCGGCAATCCTTGCGCAGACCGGCGGTGTTGAGCTCGATGGCTGTGCCGCTTTTTCGGGCGGCTTCGAGGAACCGCCGGAACAGGGGCTGCACATCCTGCTGCGGATAGAACCGGAATTTCTTGGCCAGGTCCGCGTGGCCGATGATCTCGAAGAGCCCGGAGGCCGCCGCCTGGGTGAGTCGTTCCAGGTAGAGCCGCCAGACTTCGAAGGCATCACGGTTCCGCCACTCGGCCAGCTTCTTGGGGTTGTCGATGTCCCAGTCGTCGGAGACATAGTGAACCGAGCCGATGAAGTAATCCCAGGGATGGCGGGCGGCGAGGTCGCGGATCCAACTCGCAGCCGGGGAGTGTAGTCGACCTCGAGGGCGAGCTTGATCCGGAGGGTGGGGTGTTCTGCGGCCTGGGCGACGAGTTCGACGTAGTGGTCGAGTTGATCCAGCCGCATCCGCCAGTCGTCAAAGTCGTCGCGCGCCATGGGGTTGTGGTCGGAGAAACCGATCTCGTCGAAGCCGAGGGCGACGGCGCGGGCGGCGTATTCGGTGGGCGTGCTGGTGGCGTGCCGGCAGAGCGGGGTGTGGAGGTGGTAGTCGGGAGGCGTGCGCATGGGAAAGGGTCAGGCCGCTCGGGGTCGGCGCTTCGGGGAGGGCCGGGGCCGGGCCGAGGATCGCGGACGGCGCCCCACTTTCGCGCGGGGCGATTCGTCCTGGGGACGACCGCGGGGGTTAGACGAGGGGCAGCCCCCTCAAAGCCAAACGCCTGGGCGGTTGGTCGCTGAGGTACTTGGCGTAGGTGTCGGAAACAGCGCCGGTCGTTCACGAACAGCAGGGAACGTGGGCGGCGCGGCGGGTCTGGGTGGCGGAAAAACTTGAGCCGCTTGCCGCTCGAGCTGACCGGCTGGTGCGGCGCCTACGCGTCGCGCAGCGTCCGCTGAGCACGGCGGTGGGGATGGTCTGCTGCAGTTGCGCCGCGACGTAGCGGACGGCTTCGAGCAGGCGATCGAGGTTCGTGCCGGCGGTGGCCGACGTGAAGATGACGGGGGCGTAATCGAGGAAAAAGAGCTTCTCCTGCACCCAGCGGCCGAATTCCGCCAGGGTGGTCATGGGGGCAGCGGCACCGTGGCGTCCCCGCCCGCGCGGGCGCTTGACCTCGGCCGGGCGCGCGGTGCGGACGGCGTCGGCGAACAGATCCCACTTGTTGAGAATGACCAGGCAGCCCTTGCGGGCCGCCACGATCTTGTCCGCGATCTTCTTGTCCTGCTCGAGGATGCCGCTTTCGGCGTCGAGGATGAACAGGACGATGTCGCAGCGGGCGATGGAGTCTTCGGCCCGCTTGACGCTGAAGAACTCGATCGAGTCGTTGACGCGCCGGGCCTTGCGCATGCCGGCGGTGTCGATGAGGACGTAGGGCTCGATCCGGCCGTCGGTGGCGACCGTGAAGGGCACGTCCACGGAGTCGCGGGTGGTGCCGGGGACGGGGCTGACGATGACGCGCTCGGCGTGGATGAGGGCGTTGATGAGGGAGGATTTGCCGACGTTGGGACGGCCGACCACGGCGAGCTTCAGAGGACCGCGCGGGCCGGGGGCGTCGAGGGCGGACGCGGCGTCCGGGGTTTCGTCGGGGGGCCCTTCGTTCGGGGTGGTCTGGGCAGGATCCGCGGAAGGGCGGTCGTCTTCACGGTCATGCCCAGGGGGCATGGATCCCTTGGAAGCAGGCGGGACGCCTGCACCACCCGGCGGTATGGGCGGCAGATGGGCGAGCACGGCGTCCAGGAGGTCGGACATGCCGCGGCCGTGGATGGCGGAGACGGGGAGGAGCTTTTCGAAGCCCAGTTCGGCGAACTCGGTCAGGCCCTCCTCGGCTCGGGCGTTGTCGGCCTTGTTGACGGCTACGAGGACCGGTTTGCCGGCGCAGCGAAGCCGTTGGGCGACCTCGCGGTCGAGGGGGACCACGCCTTCCTGGACGTTGACCACGAGCACGAGCACGTCCGCGGACTCGATGGCCAGTTGGACCTGGTCCAACGCGGCGCGCAGGATGACGTCTTCCTCGCGCTCCCCCCGGAGCAGGCCGATGCCGCCGGTGTCCAGGACGCTGAACGGCCGACCCCGCCATTCCGCCTCGGCGCTGATGCGGTCGCGGGTCACGCCGGGGAGGTCGTGCACAATGGCGATGCGCCGCCCGACGAGGCGATTGAACAGGGCGGACTTGCCGACGTTAGGCCGGCCGACGATGGCGACGATTCCCGACACGGCGGGGAGGGTGCCGGAAGGGGAGGGGGGAAGGAAGCGCAAAGCCGGGGGGCGAATCTCCTTGCTGGCCACCGGGGCCTGGGTCTAAATGCCGACCGCAATTTTTGCCAGGGCCCGCGGAATGCGGACTTACGAACCCCGCCAGGGCCGGAAGGCAGCAACGGTAGTTTGCTCCTCATCTGCCGCGGTCACCCTGGCTTTCCTTTCCCGGGCATGAGCTACCAGGTCATCGCGCGCAAGTATCGCCCGCAACGCTTCGCGGAGGTGGTGGGTCAGGAGCATGTGACCCGCACGCTGGCCAATGCCATCGACCAGAACCGCATCGCCCACGCCTACCTGTTCTGTGGGCCGCGGGGCACCGGCAAGACCACCATCGCGCGCATCTTCGCCAAGGCCCTGAACTGCACCGGCGGGCCCCAGGCCGACTTCGACGTCGCTGACCCGCGCTGTGTCGAGATCGCCGAGGGCCGGTCGCTGGATGTGCTCGAGATCGACGGGGCCAGCAACAACGGTGTCGAGCAGGTCCGCGAACTGCGCGAGACGTGCCGGTTCGCACCCGCCTCTTCCCGGTTCAAGATCTACATCATCGACGAGGTGCACATGTTGACGGCGGCGGCGTTCAACGCGCTGCTCAAGACCCTCGAGGAACCGCCGGCGCACGTGAAGTTCATGTTCGCCACCACCGACCCCGAGAAGGTCCTGCCCACCATCCTCTCCCGCTGTCAGCGCTTCGATCTCCGCCGCATCCCGGCCGCGCTGATCGTCCAGCACCTCACCGGCATCGCCCAACAGGAGGGCGTGACCGTGGACGACGCCGCCCTCCACGCCATCGCCCGTGGCGCCGACGGCGGGATGCGCGACGCCGAATCGACGCTCGACCAACTGATCAGCTTCTGTGGCCGCGAGATCACCGAGGCCGATGTGCTCTCGATGTTCGGGTTGGCCGCCCGCGCCCAGATCCTCGCCCTGGCCGACGCCCTGCTCGCCGGCGTGCCCGAGCGGGTCCTGGCCGAACTCGATGAACTGGCCCGCAACGGCAAGGACCTCGGCCGCCTTTTGTCCGATCTCCTGAACCATTTCCGCAACCTGCTGATCTGGCAGGTGACGCGCGGGGACCGCCAATTGATCGAGGTTTCCGAGGCCGAGGCCGAGGCGTTGGCACAGCAGGCCGGTCTGCTTCCGACCGACGCTGTCACCCGCATCATGGAGGTGCTCACCGAGACCGAGTCGGGCTGGCGCGATGCCGTCTCGAAGAAGATCGCGCTCGAGGTCGCTCTGTTGCGCGCCCTTCAGATGCGCCAGGCGGTCAGTCTTGACGCGGTGCTGACACGGCTGAAGGCGCTCCGTGACGAAGCCGGTCCCGCGCCGGGGGTGGAAACCGTGGCTGAAACCGCTGCCGGTAGTGCTGGACACGGTCGAGCCGCCGGGGCGGTTCCTCCGGGGAGGGTTGGTGGCGCGGTGGAGTCTCGTGACCTCGACTCCTACGGGGGAGGTGGGGCGGGTGGGAAGGTGGAGTCTCGTGACCTCGACTCTTGCGGGGAGGGTGCAGCGCCACCGGTCGTGCCCTCCGAGCTCACAGCGCTTTGGTCGGCTCTGGTCGAAGGGGTGGCGGCCAGTCCATTCCTGCGAAACTACCTGCGCAAGGCCTTTCCGGTTTCGCTCGAGCGCAGCCTGTTGACCATCGGTTTCCCGCGGGCCTCCGAGACGCCACTCTCCCTGGTGGACAACGCGCGCAACCGCGCCCTCATCGTCGAAGTGATGAAACAGGCCGGCATCACGGATCCCCAGGTGAAGTTCGTGAAGCGCGACCCTCCGGCGGCCACCGATACGCCCCCGGCCGCGGCTCCGGCCGCGGTCAGTGCTCCGGCGGCTCCCACGTCAGCAACCGCTTCCTCGGACGCCGCGGCGGGGTCGCCGCCACCCGCCAAGGTCCCGGCGGATGCTGCCAGTGCGTCGGCCGCGCCAGCGGGGCCCGCCAAGGCCACGCCGGCCCGGTTGACCAAGCTCGACCCGGCCAGCTTCAAGGATGACCCGGAAATCGCCGCGGCCCTGGCCGCGTTTCGGGGACGGATCGTGCAAGTGGTTGCCCCCGCCAGCGGAGGGTCGTAGTCTCCCGGCCATGTCGAGCATCGGCAAACTCATGAAGCAGGCTGCGCGCATGCAGCAGCAGATGGAACAGGTACAGGCGCAGTTGGCCCAGCAGACCGTGGACGCCACCAGCGGCGGCGGCATGGTCAAAGCCGTCGCCAAGTGCGACGGCACCCTCGCCGCCATCACGATCAACCCGCAGGCCATCAACCCGAGCGACGCCGCGATGCTCGAGGATCTCGTGCTGGTGGCGGTCAACAGCGCCCTCGCCAAGGCCCGCGAGGTCTCGACGGCCGAGATGGGGAAACTGACGGGTGGCCTGGGCATGCCGGGCATCATGTAGGGACCATGACGACGTTGCCGCCGGCTGTCACGGAACTGGTGGCGGCCTTGGGCAAGCTGCCGGGCATTGGCCCCCGTACCGCCGAGCGCCTGGCGCTGCATCTGGTCCAGGCCAACCCGGAGGAGGTGCGCAAGTTGTCCGCCGCGTTGCTGACCGCGCGCGAGCGGGTGCAGTCCTGCTCGGTTTGTGGCGCCTTGACGGAGACCCAGCCCTGCCCGCTGTGCGCCGATGAGCGCCGGGACGCGTCGCTGGTCTGTGTCGTGGAGCGCGCCGTGGACGTGCTTCTTGTGGAAAAGGCCGGCAGTTACCGGGGTCGGTACCACGTCCTGGGCGGCCGGCTGTCGCCGCTCAACGGCGTCGAGCCCGAAGACCTGCGGATTGCCGAGCTGGAGGTCCGGCTGGGGCGCGAGCCGATCCGCGAGGTCATCCTGGCGCTGCCGACGGACGTCGAGGGCGATTCCACCTGTCATTATCTCGCCGAACGCCTGGGAACGCGGGCGCTGAAGGTGACGCGCCTGGCGCACGGTCTGCCAGCGGGCAGCGGGCTCGAGTTTGCCGATGAACTGACGCTCAGCCGGGCCCTTGAAGGCCGACAGCCGGCAAGCTGACATCGTCCCGAAGATTCCCACGTTCATGTCTGTTCCCAAGGCGATCATCTTTGACCTGGGCAAGGTGCTCCTGGATTTCGATTACGGGATCGCGCTGCGGCGCCTCCTGCCGCGCTGCCGCGTGGGTTTCGATGACCTGCGGCGGCTGCTCACGCTCGAGCCGTTGCTGCTTGAATATGAAAGCGGACAGCGAACCACCGCCGAGTTCTTCGAACGCCTCCAGGCGGTAACCGGCTACGACGGCACGCTGGCCGAGTTCCGGAGCGTGTTTGGCGACATCTTCACCCCGATCGAGCCGATGGTGGCGCTGCACGCGGAGCTGCGGGCGCGTGGCCTGTCGACCTACCTGTTCTCGAACACGAACGAGATGGCGGTCGAGTTCGTCCGGGCACAGTTTCCGTTCTTCGCCGCATTCGATGGCTACATCCTTTCCTACGAGGTGCACTCGATGAAGCCGGCGCCGCCGATGGTCGAGCTGGCGGAGCCGACTCCAGCGGCTGGCGCGGCGCGGACCTGTTCCACCGACGACCGGCGGCGAACGTCGAGGTTAGCTGGCGCCGCGGCTGGCAGGGCGTGGTGCACGAAGACCCCGTGCAGTCGCGGGCGGCGCTGCAGCAAGTGGGGGCCGTCTGAAGGACGGAAGCTCCAAGGTCAAAGCTCAAAGCTCAAGGAAAGGACGGAAGCTCCAAGGTCAAAGCTCAAGGCTCAAGGAAAGGACGGAAGCTCCAAGGTCAAAGCTCAAGGCTCAAGGAAAGGACGGAAGCTCCAAGGTCAAAGCTCAAGCCTGGCGAAAGGACGGAAGCTCAAGGTCACAAAGCTCAAAGCCTGGCGAAAGGACGGAAGCTCAAGGTCAAGCTCAAGGCTCAAGGAAAGGACGGAGCTCCAAGGTCAAAGCTCAAGGCTCTGAAAAGGACAGAGCCCGGGTCAAAGCCTCAAAGCCTGGCTGAAAGGACGAAGCTCCGGCGGTCAAAGCTCAAAGCTCAAGGAAGGACGGAAGCCCGCGTCAAAGCTCAAAGCTCAATGGGAAGGACGGAAGCTCCAAAGTCAAAGCTCGCTGCCTGCGAAAGGACGGAAGCCCGTCAAAGCTGCTGGCTCAAGGAAAGGACGGAAGCTCCGCGTCAAAAGCTCAAAGCCCGCGAAAGGACGAAGCCCGTCAAGCTCAAAGCCCGCTGTAAAGAACGGAAGCTCCGCGTCAAAGCTCAAAGCTCAAGGAAAGGACGGAAGCCCAAGGTCAAAGCCTGCTGCTCATGAAAGGACAAACTCCAAGGTCCAAAACTCAACTCAGCGAAAGGACGAAGCTCAAAGTCAGCTCAAGCCTCGGCGGAAAGGACGGAAGCTCCAAGGTCAAAGCTCAAGGCCTGAAGGAAAGGACGGAAGCTCCAAGCGTCAGCGCCCTGGCGAAAGGACTGAAGCTCCGTCAAAGCTCATGGCTCAAAAGGACGAAGCTCAAGTCCAAAGCTCAAAAGCCTGGCGAAAGGACGAAAGCTCCGTCAAAGCTCAAAGCTCATGAAAGGACGGAAGCTCAAAGCTCAAAGCCTGGCAAAGAAAGGACGGAAGCTCCGCGTCAAAGCTCAAGGCCTGAAAGACGGAAGCTCCAAGGTCAACTCAAAGCCTGGGCGAAAGGACTGAAGCTCCAAGGTCAAAGCTCAAAGCTCAAGGAAAGGACGGAAGCTCCAAGGTCAAAGCTCAAAGCTCAAGGAAAGGACGGAAGCTCCAAGGTCAAAGCTCAAAGCTCAAGGAAAGGACGGAAGCTCCAAGGTCAAAGCTCAAAGCTCAAGGGAAGGACGGAAGCTCCAAGGTCAAAGCTCAAGGCTCAAGGGAAGGACGGAAGCTCCAAGGTCAAAGCTCAAAGCTCAAGGAAAGCTTCAACCTCCAAGTGCCAGGGTGCCGAGCCCAACCCTGGTCGCCGCGCACTGGGCGCTTGTCCCCTTGAGCTTGGCCCTTCCCTTGAGCTTTGAACTTTGTCCTTGGAGCTTCCAGCCGCTGCGTTCCGTCCAGATGGCACCTGCGGTCTCGGGCCCTGGATCTTCCCTTGAGCTTTGCGCTTTGACCTTGGAACTTCCCTTCGGTGTCCGCTGACCTGCCAACTGCCCCGCTGCCGTGGGTGGCGATTCCGACGCGATCGCGTCGGCAGGCGATGGACTGGAGTCTGGCGCTGGCGAGCCAGGGCATCGAGGTCACGATTGATTTCCAGGAAAGCGGGCTGGGCTGGGTATTGCTGGTGAGCACGGAGCAGCAAGCGGCGGCGGTTGCCACCATCCGGCAGTACCGGCTGGAGAATCGGCGCTGGGCCTTGCGCCAGCAGTGGCGTGAGTGGGGGGTGACCTTTCACTGGGGGGTGCTGGCGTGGTGCTGGGTGATGATCGCGATGCATTGGCTGGCGGAGGCCGGCGGGGGGAACCTCGAGGCGGTCGGGGCCATGAGCCACACGGTGCCGGCGACCGGCGAATGGTGGCGGCTGTTTACGGCCACGATGCTGCATGCGGATGTGGGGCACCTGGCGGCGAACGTGTCCACCGGCATCGTGGTGCTGGGCCTGGCCATGGGCCGGTATGGAGCGGGCTGGGCGCTGTTGACCACGCTCCTGGCGGGCGGGATCGGGAATCTGGCCGGCCTGGGGTTTCACGCGGCGCCGTACCGGGGCCTGGGGGCGTCGGGTGTGGTGATGGGCGCGCTGGGGTTGCTCGCCGTGCAATCGCTGGCGCTGTGGCGGCATCCGTTGGCAGCACGTCGCTCGTGGTTGACCGGGGTGCTCGCGGGCGGCCTCCTGTTCGTGCTCCTGGGGCTGAGCCCACGAAGTGATGTGGTGGCGCACACGGGAGGATTCTTCGGGGGCTTGGGGCTCGGTGTGCTGTTAAACCTGCTGCCGGAGCGCTACGGCGGGGGCACCCGGGCCGATCGCCTGGCCGGCGCCACCGCCATCGTGTTGGTAGCGATATGCTGGGCGCTCGCCTTGAGCCGAGGAAGTGCATGAAGCTTACCTGGTGCTTGTCGGGACTGGCGCTGTGCGTCGGTCTGAACGGGGGGGTGGCCGCCCAAGCCGCGGAACACAGGGGGCGACAGTTCTTGAGTTGGGATCGGTTCGCAGATTGGGAGAGTCAGGCGGGGGAGAAAGCCGACCAGCAGGTGCTCGTTTCGCCGCCCATTCAACCGGCGATTGCCTGGGACGAAGCGGTGCTTTCGTGGAATGCCACGACCCCGTCCGGGACGGGGCTGAAGTTCGAGGTGCGCCGGCTCGACCCGTCGCCGCCCACGCGCTTCTACGTGCTGGGTCTGTGGGCCAGCGATCCGGCCGGGCATCCCCGTGAAAGCGTCCCCGGCCAGAAGGACGAACATGGCGAGGTGCAGACGGATACCCTGGTGCTGCGTGAACCGGCGCGCACGGTGCAGCTCCGTGTCACGCTGTCGGCGGCGTCGGCCGAGATCCGACCGCGGCTGGTGTTTCTCGGCCTGAGCCTGCTGAAGCGCCGGGAGTCATGGGAGGCGCTGCCGCCGAACCAGGCCGCTTGGGGGCGCGAGTTGCCGGTGCCGGAACGGAGCCAGGTGATCTATCCAGAGGGCGTGTCGGCTTGGTGCAGCCCGACGAGTCTCGCCATGTTGCTCGCCTACTGGTCCGAACGGCTTGGTCGTCCGGAACTTGCCGTGGACGTGCCGGAGGTGGCCCGGGCGGTGCACGATCCGCAGTGGCCGGGCACAGGCAACTGGCCCTTCAATACCGCCTTCGCCGGCAGTTTCCCCGGGTTGCGCGCGTACGTGACGCGGCTGAGCGACGTGGCGGAGCTCGAGGATTGGGTGGCAGCGGGGGTGCCCGTGGCGGTGTCGGTGTCGTACAACCTGCTGCGCGGCCAGCCGCGGGACCGCTCGGACGGTCATCTTGTGGTGGTGCGCGGATTCACCGACCGGGGCGATGTGATCGTCAATGATCCCGGGACGCGTCGCGAGATCCGGCGGGAGTTTCCGCGGGCGAACCTGGTGCAGGCCTGGGCGGTGTCGGAGAACACGGTGTATCTCGTGTACCCGACGGATCTGTCGCGGCCTCCGAACCGGTTCGGGCACTGGTGAACGGGGGCGGGTTCGGGCGCGTTTCGAGTCCCGTGATGATCCGCGCGCCGCGCCGGTAGGTGCAGTAGGAGTACATCCACTGCAGGAGCACTCCCAGCTTGTTGTCGAAGCCGATGAGAAAGATCAGGTGCACCAGCAGCCAGGCGAGCCAGGCCACGAAACCGTTGAACTCGAGCCGCCCTAGTTGAGCCACCGCCGCGGACCGCCCGATGGTGGCCATCGTTCCTCTGTCCCGGTAGCGGAAGGCGGGTCGAGGTGGGGCGGGTTCCGGTGCCCGCTCGAGCAGGCGCGCCACGTGCCGGGCCATCTGCATCGCCGCGGGCGAGACCCCCGGCACGGGCGAACCATCTTCGCGCGGCACCAGGGCGAGGTCGCCGATGGCGAACACCTCGGGATGCCCCGGCAGGCTCAGGTCGGGCTCAACCTTGACGCGCCCCGCCCGGTCGAGTTCGACGCCGAGCTGGCGGGTCAGCGGGTTGCCACCCACCCCGGCGGCCCAGATGATGTTGCCCGCTTCGAGCCGATGGCCGTCGGCCAGGTCGAGGTAGCCGTCGCCGATGTCGCGGACCATGGTTTGCCGACGGACCTCGACGCCCAGACGCTCGAGTTGACGCTCCGCGCTGGCGGACAGCCGGGCGGAGAGGTGCCCCAAGATGCGGGGCCCCCCTTCGATCAGGATCACCCGGGCACGCGAGGGGTCGACCCGACGGAAGTCGCGATGCAACACGTGGCGCGCCAGTTCGGCGAACGCTCCCGCCAGCTCGACACCGGTGGGTCCGCCGCCCACCACGGCCACGGTCATCAGACGCTGCTGCTCTCGCGGGTCCGGCTCGTTCTCGGCGCGCTCGAAGGCCAGCAGCACGTCGTGGCGGATCCGCAACGCGTCGTCGAGCGACTTGAGGCCGGGCGCAAAGCGTTCCCATTCCGGGTGACCGAAGTAGCTGGTGGTGCCCCCGAGCGCGAGGACGAGGTAGTCGTAGTCGAGGGTGTTCTGTGCGCAGCGGACCCGGCGTGCGGCCAGGTCCAGGCTTTGCACCTCATCCAGCAGCACGGTCACGTTCCGGCGCCGGGAGAGGATCGAGCGCACCGGCTCCGCGATGTCCGGCGCCGACAGCCCCGCCGTGGCCACCTGGTAGAGAAGGGGCTGGAAGAGATGATGGTTCTGGCGGTCGACGAGCGTCACGCGGGCGCGTGGATGGCGGAAGGCCTTGCAGAAGGTCAGCCCGCCAAAACCGGCACCGAGCACGACGATGTGGGGAGGGGAAGGCTCCACGTTGCTACCCTTCGTTTTCGACCCGGCGTCGCACCGCCTTGACCTGGGCCCGATGCGCTTTGTCGGCCAGGATGCGTTGCTTGGCTGCCCGGCTCCGCGGGCGCTTCTGTCGGCGGAGCTTCTCGCGGCGCGCCTGTTCGGCGGCGGCGCGGGCGCGGGCGCGGTCCTCGAGCCTGGCGACCAGCAGCTCGCGCGCGCGCCAGCGGTTGGCGCCCTGGTGACGGGTGGTCTGGCATTTCACCAGCGTGCCGGTGGGGCGATGGCGCAGCACTACGCACGTCGCGGTCTTGTTGACGTTCTGTCCGCCAGGGCCGCCTGACCGGACGAACGTCTCCTCGAGGTCCTCCTCCCGCACGCCCAGCGCCAGCAGCCGCCGCGTGAGTTCCAGTTCCCGTTCGTTCATCTTCGGGGTCATGTCGTCCGCCGGGAGCCTGGTCCATCTCACGCGGGTTGCCAAGGCGCGAGCGCGCGCGCGGGAGGCTGACGGTTTTTCTGCTGTTCGCCGGTGTGGGGTCGACGGATAGTGGTGCCGGCCAGCACTGTGTGCGGCGACCCTTATGGCAAACTCGAAAGCGTCCAAGCCGAAGGAATCCCCGGCCGGCCGGTGGATCTCCTACCGACCCGAAATCAAGGTGCTTGACTGCACGATCCGCGACGGCGGGTTGATGAACAACCATCAGTTCGACGACGGGGTGGTGAAGGCGGTCTATGAGACCTGCGTGGCCGCGGGAGTGGACTACATGGAGATCGGGTACAAGGCGTCGCGCAAGGGGATCAAGCTGGGCGAGTACGGCGGCTGGAAGTACTGCCGCGAGGAGGACATCCGGCGGATCGTGGGCGACAATCCCACGGCGCTGAAGCTCACCGTGATGGCGGATGCGGAGAAGTGCGATTACCGCGAGGACATCCCGCCCAAGGCCGAGAGCGTCGTGGACATGGTGCGGGTGGCGACCTACATCAGCCAGATCCCCACGGCCCTGGACATGGTCAAGGACGCCCACGACAAGGGCTACGAAACCACGTTGAACCTCATGGCCGTATCGACGGTGCCGGACCGCGAACTGGCGGAGGGGCTGGAACTGATGGCCGGATCCGAGGCGAAGGCCATTTACGTGGTGGACAGCTTCGGCTCCCTCTACAGCGAGCAGGTGGATTACCTGGTGAAGAAGTACCTCAGCCACTGCAAGCCGGCCGGCAAGGAGGTGGGGGTCCACATGCACAACAACCTTCAACTGGCCTTTGCCAACACGGTCGAGGGTATCGTGCGCGGCGCGAATTTCCTCGATGCCACCCTGGCGGGTCTGGGGCGGGGCGCCGGCAATTGCCCGATGGAACTGCTCCTGGCTTTCCTGCACAACCCGAAGTACGACCTGCGCCCGGTGCTGGGCTGTGTCCAGAACCACATCGAACCCATGCGCGCCAAGCTGCTCTGGGGATTCGACCTGCCCTACCTGCTCACCGGTTATCTGAACCAGCACCCGCGCACGGCCATCAAGTTCAAGGAAGCCGAACTGACGGGCGAGAAGGGCGACATCCTGCGGTTCTACGACACCGTGACCGAGTAGCCTGCGGAGGAAGAGGAGACGGAACGACGTCGTTTCGCTCGGCGCACAACGCCTCCTGACGTCCGCACACAACGCCTCCTTACGTCCGCGCACAACGCCTCCTGACGTCCGCACACAACGCCTCCTGACGTCGGCGCCTACTTTGAGAGGGGGGGATGCAGGGTTGGCCGGGTGGCCCGGATTCGGAGGCTTCAAGAGGCGCGCAACGAGCGCCACCACTCCCGGAGTGTGCGCAGGCTGCGCGAGGGGTAACGGGCTGTGAATCGCTTGAGGCTCCAGGGAGACGTGTCCGGCCGGTTCACCCCGGGCTCGACGGTGCACGCGGTGGTATAGCCCGCTTCCGCCACGGCGTCGCGCACGCGTTCGTTCCAGTCGCCGTACGGATAGCAGAAGTGCTCGACCGCCACGCCGAACCGGTCTTCCAGGTCCTTCCTGCTCGACGCGATCTGCTCCCGGGCGGCGGCGAGGGGCAGGCGGGTGAGCCACGACGGGTGCGGGTGTGGATCCGATCCATTGGCCGGCACTGAGCCACCGCGCACCTCGACATCGTCCATGAGCCGCGCCGGTGCCCTCGCCCTCGGCTTGTTCCCAGGTGTTGTTCGCCCCAGGCGCTCACTGACGAGGAACTGATCGTCTGACAGCCGTGTCGCTGCAGAATCGGAGCCGTACGAGTTATTGCCAATGCCATCGTCGAAGGTGAGGACGATGGGCGGGCACGAGCCGGGCGGTTGGAGCGCGGGCGCGAGCGGGACGCTCGTGAATCCAGCCTGGGCGCAACCCCCTCGAAAGAAATGGTCGAAGCGCGCGGCGCTGAGATAGAGTCCCGGCAGCCGCACGCCCCTCGGGCGCGGGCCCAGCTTGTGATACGTGAGGATGGGCAGGCCTGCGGCGAAGGCGGCGCGGAACGGGCCGAGCGAGCTGTAGTAATGAGGCAGAACGGTCGGCACGCCGGCAGCGGGACAGAATCAGTCAGGGCGGTGGTTCCGCCGCGTCCGCCAGACGCTTCGGCCCATGGACGGTCGAACGGACACGGGAGGCGCAGGCCGTTGAGGCGGATGAAGCCGGTGGCGTCGCTCTGATTGTACGCCTTGGTGGGGTCGGCCTCCATGGTGGCGATCTGTGGGTGGTAGAGGCTCACGGGAGACTTGCGGCCCGCGGCGATGAGGTTGCCCTTGTAGAGCTTGACGCGCACGGTGCCGGTGACGTTCTGCTGGCTCTCCTCGACGAGCGCCTGCAGGGCGAGCCGTTCCGGGCTGAACCAATAGCCGTAGTACACGAGCTCGGCGTAGCGCGGGATGAGGGAATCGCGCAGGTGCATGACCTCGCGGTCCATGGTGAGGCTCTCCATCTGGCGATGGGCGAAGTGCAGGATCGCGCCGCCGGGCGTCTCGTACACGCCCCGGCTCTTCATGCCCACGTAACGGTTCTCCACCATGTCGACGCGGCCGACGCCGTGTTTGCCGCCGAGCTTGTTGAGGGTCTTCATGACACCCAAGGGCGAAAGGGACTTGCCGTTGACGGCGATGCAGTTGCCGGCTTCGAAGTCGAGCGTGACATATTCGGGGCGGTCCGGGGCGTCTTCCGGAAAGACCGAGAGGGTGTTGAAGAAGTCGCGGTTCTTCGCGTGGCTGGCGTCGAACCAGGGATCCTCAAGGATGCCGGCCTCGTAGGAGATGTGGAGCAGGTTGCGGTCCATCGAGAACGGCTTCCGGACGCTGGCCTGGACCGGGATGCCCTTGGCCTCGCAGTAGGCGATCATCTCGGCGCGGCCGGGGAACTGGGCGCGAAAGCGTTCGTCCCGCCAGGGCACGACGGTTTCGAGCGTGGGGGCGAGGGCGGCCGCGGTCAGTTCGAAGCGGACCTGGTCGTTGCCTTTGCCAGTGGCGCCGTGGGCGATGGCATCCGCTTTCTCGGCTTGGGCGATCTCGATCATGCGCTTGGCGATCAGGGGGCGGGCAATCGAGGTGCCGAGGTAGTACTGGCTTTCGTAGAGGGCGGCGGCGCGGAACAGGGGGAAGATAAAGTCGGTGGCAAACTCCTCCTGGAGATCGTCGATGTAACACTTGGAGGCGCCGGTCTTCCGGGCTTTCTTGTCCAGGCCCTTGAGCTCCTCCTCCTGGCCGATGTTGGCGCAGAACGCGATCATCTCCGCCTGATAGGTCTCCTTGATCCAGGACAAGAGGACGGAGGTGTCCAGACCACCGGAATAAGCGAGCACGATTTTCATGGCGCGGAATTAACGGGCAAGGCGGACGGCCCGCCAAGAGCAAAAGCGGCGGAGCCCGGGTTCAGGCCGGAGCGAGCAACTTCTCGATCCGGGCCAGGTTGGCCTCGATGCGTTCGAGGTACCAGTTCGGGCCGCCGGGGTAAGGATCCTCCAGAAAGTGGTAGAGCCCGCCGAATTCGTGCTCCAGCCGCGGCCGGACGTAGTGGGACCAGAACCGGGGCGTGTTACGCCGCAGTTCGTCGGCGTTGGTGAAGTGCGTGAAGTCCCCGTGAAGTTCCGGGCTGTAGGCGGCGGCTTCGCGGAATTCGTCGTAGAGCACGGGCAGCTTGTCTACGTAGTCCTCGGCGGCCATCTGGCCGAGCAGATCCGCGGTGGCGAGGGCGTAACCGACCAGCCGTTCGGCCTGGCTCTGGAAGCAGATCGAGTTCAGGTCCACGCCAACCCCGGTGCAGCGGATCATGTTCTGGACGGCGCGGATCTCCGGCCCGGTGAAGTTCTTCATGCCCAGGCACTCGGCGGCGAACTCCGCGCTGCGGGTCACGTGCACCGCGGTGTACTTGGCGCCCGTGCCCTCGTGGTCGCCGGGGCGTTTCAGATAGCCGGTGTCGTGGAGGAGGACGGCAAGGATTCCCAGCCGGAAGAGGGCCAGATCAACCGGTGGTTGGGCGCCGGCGCGATGGCGACCGTGGAGCAGGCGCGCCAGACAGAGCGTGCCCTGCAGCGTGTGCTCGAGGTCGTGGTAGTGAACATCGATCCGCTGATACTTCGGGTTGCCGCCCGAGAAGCACGTGGCGAGGTGCTCAAAGGCGCACTCGATCAGATGCGGATCCTCGCCCGGGAACATCTCCTGGAAAAGGCGAACGACCTCCCGCTGCACTTCCCCGACGTCGTTCGTGTTAACGGACGGAAACATCGGCAGAAAGTGTAGCCCGGCTCCGGACGGCTGCACGCTTTTTCCTGGCTCGGCTTCCGCTCCCTCGCGCAACGTAGGAGTCGAGGTGACGAGACTCAGCCCGGCAGGCGGCCCCCGGTAGGAGGCGAGGTGACGAGACTCAGCCCGGCAGCCAGAGCCTCCTGACGTCGGCTCCTACGGGGAAAGAAAGAACCCGGTACGAACGGGCGCGAAGTCCGGGCCCCAGACGCGAACGTTCGCGACCATGCCGGTGTCGTCGAACGATCCGAAGCCGATCAGGCCATAGTCGAAGTGCTGGTCCGTGGCGACCATGATCGGTTCGGTGAGGTCGTTGAAGAAGACCTTGATCGAGCCATCCGCCAGGGTGCGTTCAAGACGGACCCGATGCCAGACCTCGAGTCCCCACTGGACGCCGTCGGTGGTTCGCTGGGCGATCTTCACCCGGGGCGCGTCGTTCACGAGGAAGACGTTATGGGCGTGATCGTCCGCCTTGGTGGCGAGGTGCACGTAGTAGAAGTTGGCCGGGTCCTTGGCCCCGAAAAACACGCACATGTCACGGTGGCCGTACTCGCGTCCGGTTTGGACCAGGTCCACTTCGAGGATGAAATCGCCAAACCAGCGGTCCGCGATCAGGGCCAGGTTGACCGGGGAACGCACACGCGGGGTGTACTGGCTCTGGCGATGCAGTTCCAGGGCTCCCCGGCCCAGCGCCGTCGAGTGGCGCCAGGCCAGGGGATCGCTGAATTGGAAGTCGCGGAGGGCCGTCGCGTCCGCGAAGGTCTGCTCGTACAACAGCCGGTAGCCGGAGGGGAGAACCGGTTTGGCTGCGGCGCCGGCCAAGGGAAGGCCCGCGCAGGCGAGGCTGATCGTCCAGCCGGCAAACTGCCTGATCCAACGCAAGTGCATGCGGAGGAGGATGGGCGGGCGGGGGGCCTCGATTCCCATTTAGACCCGCGCCGGCACCACGAAAGGTTCGCGATACGCCCGCGTGAGCATCTCGTTCGCGGCGGGGTGGTCGAGGAACCGCTCGGTCTTCGGGTCCATCTTGAGGGCCACGCCCAGCGTGGCGCGCGTGAGGAGCAGGTCGATCTGGTTGGCCTGGAGATGCTCGTAGGCCCGCTCGGAGGCCTCGAGGGCAAAAGAGTTGGTCGCGAGGCGATCCCGGATTTCCTCGGGGTCGAGCAGTCGGCCGAGACGGTAGGAGATGTTGCCGGTGTGGCAGAGCGCGCTCGAGATATGGCCCTCCAGGATATCGGCGTGCAGGTCCTCGGGTTTCCGGCTGCGGACGGCCTTCACGAAGTTGGCGTGGTGGCTTTCGGCACCCACGAACTTCTTGATTTCCTGGCCCTGTTTGTCGAAGGCAATGGCGGTGTTGTAGTCCGGGACGAGCACGTAGCCGCCCTCGCAATGCACCACGACCGCGATGCTGCCGCCCATGTACCGGTCCATCTTGTTCGAGCCCCGCGTCTCGGGCAGGCCGCGGACCTCGAAGATAAGGGGCGCCTTCGGGTAGCCGTGCACGATCACCTGGGTGTTCGGGGTGGTGCCGTCGTCCACGTAGCCAAAGCGTCCGCCGATGCTGATCACCGCCGGCGACAACTCCGCTTCGCCCAGGAACCAGCGGGCGATGTCCATCTGATGGATGCCCTGGTTGCCGAGGTCCCCGTTGCCGGTCGGCCACACCCAGTGCCAATCGTAGTGAAGCCGCTTGCGCGTCAGGGGGTCCTTCGGCGCCGGTCCGCACCAGAGGTCGTAGTCGATGCCCGGCGGGATGGGCTGCGGGCCGTCGACCTTGCCGATGGTGTCGCGCCGCTTGTAGCAGAGCCCGCGCGCCGCGAGGATCTTGCCCAGGTTGCCGGCCCGGACCCACTCGACGGCGGTGGCGATGCCTTCCCGGCTGGAGCGGCATTGCGTGCCGGTCTGCACGATGCGGCCATGCTGACGCGCGGCCTTCACCATCTGGCGACCTTCCCAGACGTTGTGCGAGACGGGTTTCTCGACGTACACATCCTTGCCCGCCTGCACGGCCCAGATCGTGCCCAACGAATGCCAGTGGTTGGGCGTGGCGATCGAGAGGGCGTCCACGTTGGAATCCTGCAGCAACTCGCGGATGTCCGTGTACCCCTTGACCTCTTCACCCTTGTCCTTGAAGACCTTCACGCCACCTTCGAGCACCTCGCGGTCCGCGTCGCAAAGCGCGGTGATGCGGACCTTCACGCCCTGCTCCCGCAAGCTCTGGATGCTCTTGATGTGGCTGCCTCCCTGGCCTCGAAAGCCAACGACGGCAAAGCGGATCTCTTCGTTGGGGCCGACAACCCGGCCGGTGGTCTGCGCGGCGAAGGCCGGCGCCATGCCCACCCCGGCAATCGCCAGGCTGGTGTGACGCAGGAAGTCGCGACGGGTGAGTGTGGTTTGCTTCATGATTTGTATGCGAGTTTCGACGGATTCCGGCGGGGAAGATTCAACGCGAAGGGGTTGCTTTGGCGTATTCCTCGAACAGGGCAGCCACCCGGGCGGCCTGTTCATCGCCGCGATGGAGAACGAAGCGGTACCGGAAACGGAGGTTCTCCCCGCGGGCGACCACCAAATCCCCGGTGCCCGCCGGTTTCCTTTCGAAATCGTGGATACCGAAAGGGTTGGCGGCGAAGAGCCCGTAGTCCCGCACGTGCCACCAGGTGGGATGACGCGGGTTGCTGGGATGATCGAAGATGGCCACGCCCAGGAGCTCGCCCTGCACCAGGCCCTGGTAGTCCACCCAGGCCGCCCGCTTGCCCCAGGTGGCGTCGTCCCGGACGCCTTCGCTGGTCACGATGCGCCCCTTCGGTTGCCCGGCGTTTTCCTTGTTGGGCTTGAGGCGCATGGTCTCGTTCAGCCGGATCGCCATCGTGCCTTCCTTCGTATCGCCGAACGTCAGGTCCCCTTCGCTGGCGGTGACCTTCGTCTCCCAATCAAGCACCCGATCCTCGGTCCGGCGATGGAAGGTGAGGATGAACTCGACGGTGCCCACCCGGCGCCCATCTTTGGCGACGAGGACGTTGCGCGAGTGAATGACGCCCGTGTCGGGTCCCGACTGCAGGCTGAGGAACCGGTCGTGCACCGTCCGGCCGGCGTTCGCGCCCTCGGACCAGAAATCCACCCCGTTGACGGCACCGTGGGTCCACCACAGCGAGCGGTGATGCGGATGATCCCGATCCTCGCCGGGGGCTTCCTTCATGGGCCAGTTGCGTGTCATGGGGAGGTCGCCGGGCCCCAGAATCGGGTAGAGGAAGGGGCGCGAGACGTTCTGGTAATGATACTCCGTGAAGAGGTTGCCGTTGACCTCGACCCGGACCTTGCCGTCGACTTCGCGGACCGTCACGCCCTCCGTCGCCGCGTGGAGCGAACCCGAGACCCAGGCGGCGGCGAGCACCAAAGCAGCGCAGCGCGACATCCCATCCATCGTACGGTGGCTCATACGCGACAGGGTAAAACTGAAGACTCTCGGGTCAACCCCAAACCGGGAAGGCAGGGGACTCCGTCATTTTGGGGTCGCATCTTAACATTTAACATTGGCGACTTCCGCCCGCCTTCTGCGGGGCAATTGTTAAATGTTAAGATGCGACCCCAGGCATGCTCACACGACGTCCAGAAGACTCGGTGTGCGTCAGGATCCACTCCTCACGGCGGTTGGCGGACCCGGAACGAATCGTGCTCCGATTCTGCCGGCCTACCACCAGGCCTTGAGAATGAAGGATCATGCTCTGGAGCCGGGCGACGGACCGCGCCGAGGGCGAGGCGGGCGTGCGCTGACGTTGGTGGAATTGCTGGTCGTCGTGTCCGTGCTGGCCCTCCTGGCGGCGGTACTGCTGCCCCACAAGGCACCGCGCACTGGGTCTCGCCGGATGCTGTGCGTCAACCAACTCAAGCAGATCGGCCTGTCGTTCCGCGTCTTTGCCACCGACCACGGTGACCGGTTCCCTCAGCGCCTGAGCACGAATGCGGGTGGCGTGCAGGAGTGGGTCCAACCCGGACCGGGCGGTGCCGGTGATCCGCAAGCAGATCATCGCCTCCGGTCTGGAACACCGCTGGCTGTTCCCCTTCGTCCCCGGCAAGAACGAGTGATCGTCCGCTCCGGAATCTCTCCTTGGGGTCGCATCTTAACATTTAACAATTCCCGCGCGGAGGGGGGGCGGGACTCGCGAATGTTAAATGTTAAGATGCGACCCCAAAAGCGGGGAGGGGCTCAGTTTTCGGCGGAGTGGAGGCCGCCGGTGCCGGCGCGGAACGCGATGTTCATCTGGTCGGGATGGCCCGGAACGGGTTGCGCGCAGTTCCAGAGGCACGCGCCACAGTGAACGCATTTCTCACGGTCAAAGGCCGGCGTGCCGGCTTCGCCCGGCGTGATGGCCTGACCGCTGCAGGCTTCGATGCAGATCTTGGTTCCGCACCGCTCGCACAGCTCGGGATAGAGGAATACCACGTGGTCGGCGTAACCCGGCGGGGCCTGCACCTTGCCGCCGAGGAGCAGCGCGTCCTGGTGCGATACCAGCAACCGGCCGTCGTAGGGGATGGGCGGCCAACCCGCCGCGTCCATCAGGGCGTTGTGCAGGGAAACGCCCTGCGCGCGGCACTGCTCGCGAAGCCGGACGATCTCCTCGGGAGCCACGCGTCCGCGATAGTACTCCTCGATGCTGGGCAGGCGTTGCCACGGTGGCTGCGGCTCACCACCCAACGCCAGCCGGCCGTCGGTCAGACCCGCCACGGCCATCCCGATCAGCCCGCGCACGACGCCGGACTGGAACCCGTCGCGGGACTTCTCGGCCACGCGAGCTTCCGTCTCGAGCCAACTGGCGCGGCGGCGGCGCACGTAGGTGGCTTCGAGGTTGGCGCGGGTGAAGGGTTTCCCGGCCTCGAGCAGCTCGAGGACGGCCTCGGCGAGCTGGACCCCGCTGGCCCAGGCCTCATCCACACCCGACCCGGTGAGGACATTGGTCGTGCCGCTGCCCTCGCCGATGCGTGCATAGCCGTCGCCGACCAGATGGGGTTCGCCGCGGCGCCCGGATTCGCCCAAGGTCTTGGCGCCCCAGGAACGGAGGCGACCGCCTTCGAGGTGCCGCCAGAGATAGGGATGGAGCATCCAATGCTGGAGGTAGCGGTAGGCCGTCCGCATCGGGCTGTCGAACCATGACGGCACGAAGATCCCGAGCGACGCCACGCGGTCGGGATGGACGTAGAGGAAGCCGAAGATCTCCGGTTCGGGGTAGCCGAACGTGTGCCATACGGTGCCGGGCTGGAGCGGGGTGTTCTCGGGAAGGTCCACAACGAACTTCATGCCGACTGCCCAGTCGCGGGTGTGGTGGCCTTGCGGGAGGCCGAAGTGCGCGTCGAGTTGCCGGCCGATCGGGCCGACGGGGCCATCGCCGACTACGGTGAGGGCGGCGTGGATGTCCATGCCGGGGGCGAACCCGTCCACAGGGCGTCCTTGCTTGTCCACGCCCTGGTCCAGGAGCCGGATGCCGGTGACGCGCTGGCCATCCAGGAGGGCTTCAGCGGCGGGTGTGCCCGCCAGATCTGACCGTGCCGGAGCCTGCACCCGGGCGCTGGACTCCACCGAAGCGCCGAACTGGCCCATGGAGAAGATCATCCCGCCTTCTTGTGCAGGAACCGGGTGTCCGCGCAGGTCGAGGGCGTGGTGGTCGCCGGGCGCACGCCTTCGCGGCGCGGATCAACGAATCGTCGGCTGCGAGCGCGGCCGACCGCCGGCTGGCGTTGTGCGGATCGAGCAGGCATGTGGACCTTTCTCCTCGCCCACGGCACGGCCATGGGGATGCCAGCGGTGTCGAGGTCGGCCAACTTCCCGCAAGGCGCGGGCGGGTAACGACGCCCGACACCAGCTGAGGTCATCGGGCGCGCCCCGTAACACACCACCCGGGCGGCAGGCCGGGTACGACCGCGCTCTCGACCCGCGGCGGCGCGCCGTCCGATGGAGCAGCGCTGGCGCGACAACGTCGTGAGGAATCCCGCGTGGCGGGGCCGAACCCGACGGTATTACGTCCACGTCCAGGCGTTGTCGTTCGGGGACGGGTGGGGCGGGCTGGTTCGGCCATTGCGGGAAAGGGGGGACGGGCAGGAGCACCAAACGGGTCCGAACGGCTCGGCGCAGGTGGCGATGCCTTGGGGGACGGCGAGGTCGGCCTTCCTTGCCCTCCATTTCGAGGGCGACCCAGCCCGCGTAACCCACGTCGCGGAGGAGTCGACGGGTGAGCAGGTGAGCAGGTGAGGGGGTGAGCAGGTGATTTTCACCCCCTCACCCCTTCTCCTGCTCACCCCACTCTTGATGGCGATGATACAACGAGTGTTGGTGACGGGCGGGGCCGGTTTTTTGGGTAGCCATATTGCTGATGTGCTGACGGCGCGGGGGTATGGGGTGACGGTGTTTGATGTACGGCCGTCGCCTTACCTGCAAGCCAGGCAGCGGATGGTGGTGGCGGATATGCGCGATGGCACGGCCGTAGCCGAAGCCGTAGCCGGGCAGGATGCCATTTTTCACCTGGCCGCCCTGGCCGACTTGAACGCCGCCAAGAGCCAGCCCATCACTACCGCCGAACTGAACATCATGGGTACGCTCAACTTTTTAGAGGCGGCGCGGGCCAATGGGGTCAGCCGGTTTGTGTTTGCCAGCACGGTCTATGTGTACAGCCGTGCCGGGGGATTCTACCGGTGCAGCAAACAGGCGTGTGAGGCGTTTATTGAGGAGTATCAGCAGCAGTTTGGGCTGGAGTACACCATTTTGCGTTATGGCAGTTTGTATGGCCCGCGCGCGGATGCCAGCAATGGCGTCTACCGGCTGCTGCGGCAGGCCGCGGTGACGGGGCAAATTGAGCATGTGGGCACGCCGGAAGACAGCCGCGAGTATATTCATGTGGAAGACGCCGCCCGGTTGAGCGTGGACGCGCTGGCGGAGGAGTTTGCCAATCAACATGTGGTGTTGACCGGCCATCACCCTATCCGGCTGCGGGATTTGTTTACGATGTTCGGCGAGATGTTGGGACGGCCGTTGCACATCCAATACCAACCCGCCACCGGCCCGGAAAACAGCCATTACCAGATGACGCCTTACGCCTTCCATCCCCGCGTGGGGCGCAAACTGACCACCAATTATTATGTGGACATGGGGCAGGGGCTTTTGCAGATGTTGGAGCAGTTGTTTGAGGAAGGACATATTTCCGTGATGCGTGATGCGTGACCCGTGATGCGTTGTTGATGGTCGTTGGTCCTTAGCCCGCGGTCCGTGGTCCGTGGTCCGTGGTCCTTCGTCATTCTTTGCGCGGGAACAAGGGTTCGGGCTGGCCGATCCGATGGCCGGGGGCGAGGCCGCCCCAATCCGCGGCGCTGAGGTGATCGGGGGTCTCGTTCAGGCCGAGTTGCTGCGTGATTCGCGCCGCGGTGGTGGGGAGGAACGGCCAGAGCAGGACGGCGAGGATGCGGGACGTCTCGACGAGGTTGTAGAGAACGGCGTCGAGGCGGCTGGCCTGGGCGGGGTCCTTGGCGAGCTTGAACGGTGCGGTTTGGTCCACGTACTGGTTGGCGCGGTTGACGAGGCCCCAGATGGTGATGAGGCCGGCCTGGAGCTGGTGGGCGCGGAGCTGGGCGGTGAGCCGGCTGGCGGTCTGCAGGACCTCGGTGGCCAGCTCGTCCGAGCGCGCGGGCACGATCCCGCCACGATAGCGCTGGAGCATGGCGAGCGAGCGGTTGACGAGGTTGCCCAGGCCGTTGGCGAGCTCGGCCGTATAACGGGCGCGAAACCCGGCATCGGTCCAATTGCCGTCGGGCCCGATATCGAGTTCGCGCACGACGTAATAGCGAAAGGCATCGACGCCCCAGTCACGGACGACGGCGAGGGGGTCCACGACGTTGCCGGTGGTCTTGCTCATCTTCTCGCCGTCCTTCTGCCACCAGCCGTGGACGAGCACCTGGTGGGGCAGGGGGACGCCGGCCGCATGGAGCATGATCGGCCAATAAACCGCATGGAACCGGACGATGTCCTTGCCGATGACGTGCACGTCCGCCGGCCACAGCCGGACTTCGGCTTCCGGACTTCGAACTTCGTCCCCCGCACTTCGCCCTTCGACCTTCGGCCTTCGGCCTTCGGCCTTGGGTGCATACGCACCGAGCGGCTCGAGGGCGCCCGGATCGCCCAGGGCGGCCGGCACGCTGAAGTAATTGGTGAGGGCGTCGAACCAGACGTAGTTCACGTAGTCCGGATCGAAGGGCAGGGGGATGCCCCAACTGAGGCGGGCGCGGGGGCGGCTGATGCAGAGGTCATCGAGCGCGACCGAGCGCAGGAAGCCGAGGATCTCGTTGCGGCGGTAGTCGGGCTGGACGAAGTCGGGATGGGCTTCGAGGTGATCGAGCAGCCAGCCCTGGTGGCGGCTCATGCGGAAGTACCAGTTCTCCTCGACGAGCTCCGTCACCTCACCCCAGGTGGGGGCGAAGGTGCCGTCGGGTCCACGGTCTTTGTCGGTGAGAAAGGTCTCTTCCTTCCAGGAATACCAGCCGCGGTAGGGGGCCTTGTAGAGGTCGCCCTGGTCATGGAGCTTGGTGAGGAGGGCGGAGACGACGGCTTTGTGGCGGGGTTCGGTGGTGCGGATGAAGTCGTCGTTGGAGAGGTTGAGGGCGACGGTCAGGGCCTGGAACTGGGCGGCGAGCTCGTCGCAATAGGCCTGGGCGGTCTTGCCCACCGCCTGGGCGGCCTGCTGTACCTTCTGGCCGTGCTCGTCGGTGCCGGTCAGGAAGAAGACCGGCTCGCCGAGGCTGCGACGCGCGCGCGCGATGACGTCGGTGATGACTTTCTCGTACGCGTGGCCGAGGTGCGGTTGGCCGTTGACATAGTCGATCGCGGTGGTGATGTAGAACCGCTTGCTCATTCGCGGCGAGTCTGCCGGGGCGCGGGCGGAAACGCAAACCTGCTGATGCATCTGCTGCGGCGGCGCGGAGGGCGGGTCACCGGGCGTGCTGCCGGGGTTGAGTTCCGGTTGACGGTGGCGAGAAATCCGATAACCTATCCGACATGAAGAAGACGGTGTCGGTGGCGGAGTTCACCAAGCAGTTCGGGCCGATCACCAACGACCTTCCGGCCGGGGGGTCCGTGCTGGTCACCAGTTACGGGAGGGTTCACGGGCGGTACGTGCGGGAGGGTGCCCCGGCGCGGCGACCGAGGTTGGACCTCGGCAAACGGCTGGCGCAGGAGGAATACGACCCTGAGGTGGGGGGGCGACTGATCGACAGCCTCCTCGCGGAGGCATGACCCACTATCTGGACCTGGGCTTCTTGTTGTGTCTGGTTGCCAAGGCGCCAGGCACAGCGACGGCTTGGGAACACGTGCGGAAGCTGCCCCAGCCCATCCCGATCAACGCCCTCCAGGCCTTGCAGGTGGAAAACGGCCTGCGCAAACGCATGCTCGGTCCGGAGCCGAAACTCCAGGCGGTGGCGGCGCGGGCGTGGGGGCTGTGGCAGTTCTACCAGCGGGAGTTGGTGTTCACGCTGGAACCCGTGCCATGGGACGCGGCCCTGGCCCTGGCTCGGTCCTGGAACGAGCGTACGCCCCAGGAACCTCCGACGAGCAGCTTCCTCTTGCATCCCGCCATCGCGGCGTCTTGCGGTTGCACGCATTTCCTGAGCTTCCAACCCGAGAGCCGGAGCCTCGCTGCGGCCGCCGGGATGACGTTGCTGCCCGGGAAGCTCTGAGCGGTCGGGCCTGGCCGGTCGAGGCGCGTCGTTCACCGAAAGCGGCTGGTTCCATTCAAACCTGCGCAGGGGCCATAAACTGCCGGAGGTGCAGGCTGGAAGCCCGCACCACAGGTCCGAGGCAAGCCGCCCGCGGGAGGGGCAGGGCAGGGAAAGCTCCGGACCCGCCCACGGAGGGGTCAGAGCGGCCGCACCCAGATATTGCGGAACCGAACGGGGCACCCATGACCGCTGAGGACCAGCGGGCCCTGGCTGACGCCTTGTTTGTACGCGGGCACGATCCGGTGGCCGGTCTCGCCGTGGACGGTCTCCTCGAGGTGCACCAGCACGCCGTTGTGGAACATCGTGACGCGGGCGGGGCGCTTGAGTTGGCCGTCGGCAAAGACGGGGGCGGTGAAAACGATGTCGAAGGTCTGCCACTGGCCGGGGGGGCGGGTGACATTCACGCGGGGCGGGGTCTGGCCGTAGATAGCCGCGGCCTGGCCATCGGGGTAGAGCCGCTCGTTGTAGGAGTCGAAGATCTGGATCTCGTAGAGGCCCATGAGGAGGACGCCGTTGTTGCCCTGGTCGTACCACGGTCCTTTGAAGCCGAGCGGCGCGAGCCATTCCAGATGGATCTGGCAGTCGCCGAAAACGGCCTTCGAAGCGAGGTTGCCGGCGCCGGAGACGATCTCGCCGCGTTCGACCGACCAGCGGTGGGCCTGGAAGGCGTCGAGGTTGCGGCCGTCGAAGAGCACGGTGGCGTCGGCGGGGCAGGGCTGGGTTGCGACCGGGATCCAGGCGCGGCGGGGCCGGACGGTCCGGGTCGTGCACCAGCCACTCGCACCAGGGGAGCTTGGGGGTGTCCTTGTAGCCGAAGGTGCCCGAGCCGTCGCGGGCATAGACGAGGTCGGCGGCGGCGAGGGGGGTGGAGCCCAGGCTGAGGGCGAGGAGGAGGGCGGGGAAGGGGGGCGTGCGATTCATAGGTGTCACGGGTCCTTGGTAAGGGAACGGGTGCGCGGTCGCAAGCACACTTGTCAGCGCCGGCCGGGGGGATAGAGTCGTTGGTGTCCCCCGGGTCGGTGGCGCATCAACGATGCCGGGGGGTGAATCCTATGAACGCATCTGCCCCAACCCTCCGCGAACGCGGTCCGGCAACCACGCGGGCCGGCTTCACCTTGATCGAGTTGCTCGTGGTGATTGCCATCATTGCCATTCTCGCCGGCATGCTCCTGCCGGCCTTGGCCAAGGCCAAGGCGAAGTCGCAGGGCATCTTCTGCATGAACAACACCAAGCAACTGACGCTGGGCTGGCTGGTGTATGCGGACGACTACAACGACCTGCTGCTGGGGTGTCTGGACGGACTTCCCAACCGCCGGGTGAACTGGATCCAGGGAGGGCTGGCCGGCTGGGACGCCGATGCGGCCAATATGCGGTACATCACCAACAGCCCCCTGTTCAATTACGTGGGCCAGAGCCGGGACATCTTCCGCTGCCCGGCCGACAAGGCGGTGGTGATGATCTCGGGTCGCCAGACCCCGCGGATCCGCAGCAACTCCATGAGCCAGGTGTTTGCCTTCGGCGACTGGCTGGACGGGTCAGGTTCGGGCCGGAACCAGACGCGGTGGCGGATTTACGGGAAGGCCTCGGACATTGTCTCGCCCACCAAGACCTACGTCTTCGTGGACGAGCACCCAAACAGCATCAACGACGCCGCCTTCGCCAACCAGAACACGGGCGCCTGGGCGGAATCGACGGCCCGGATCATCGACATCCCCGCCAACTACCACAACGGTGCCTGCGGATTCTCATTCGCGGATGGCCACTCCGAAATCAAGAAGTGGGTGAGCACCTCCTCGGGGCAGTCCGAAACCCGGGCGGGCCTGCGCAACATGCCGGTCTACTTCACGGGTGCCCGCAACCTGACCCTCAACTTCGCGGCCGTCGGGGCCTGGGTGGACGCGCGGTGGATGGCGGAAAACGCCACGGTGGCGTCCCAGTGAAGGGGTTGAACGTGCGGGCGAAGCTGGGTAGGCTCGCCGCATGTCCAATCGCTTGTTGCTCTCCGGCCTCATCGGGGCCGGCCTGATCGCCACGCTCAGCGGCTGCATTTCCCTCAACGGTGCCGAGGCCGGCGCGCCGCCGACACCCTATGGGCCCGTGCCGACGGAACGTCAGTTGCGCTGGCACGCCCTCGAGTTCTACGGGTTCCTCCACTTCACCGTGAACACCTTCACGGACAAGGAATGGGGGTACGGCGATGAAAGCCCCGAGGTATTCAACCCGACCGATTTCGATGCCGACCAGATTGTCCGGACCGCCCGGGAGGCCGGGATGACGGGGTTGATCCTGACCGCCAAACACCACGATGGCTTCTGCCTCTGGCCCAGCCGGTACACCGAACACTCGGTGAAGCGTTCGCCCTGGAAGAACGGGCAGGGCGATGTGGTCCGCGAGATCAGTGATGCCTGTCGTCGGCATGGCCTCAAGTTCGGCGTGTACCTGTCGCCGTGGGACCGCAACCATCGGGATTACGCCCGGCCGGAGTACCTGACCTATTACCGGAACCAGTTGCGGGAACTGCTGACGGGGTACGGCGAGCTGTTCACGGTCTGGTTCGACGGCGCCAACGGAGGCGACGGCTACTACGGCGGCGCGCGCGAACGACGGCGCATCGACAATCGCACCTATTACGACTGGCCGACGACGTGGGCGCTGGTGCGTGAACTCCAACCCTTCGCCTGCATGTTCAGCGATGCCGGCCCGGACTTTCGTTGGATCGGCAACGAGCGCGGCTTTGCCGGCGACCCGTGCTGGGCGACGCTCGACATGACCCGGCCCGGCCGCTACCCGGGGGGCAGCAGCGAGGGTCTGACCCAGGGGGAACGGCCCGGCACGGCGTGGCTCCCGGGCGAGTGCGATGTCAGCATCCGGCCGGGGTGGTTCTACCATCCGGGCGAGGACGAAAAGGTCAAAACACCCGCGCAGTTGCTGGAGATTTACTACGCCTCGGTGGGTCGTGGCTGTTGTCTGAACCTCAACCTGCCGCCCGACCGGCGCGGCCGCATCCATGACAACGACATCCGGTCCCTGCGGGAGTTCCGGCGCATCCTGGACGCGACGTTCTCCCGGAACCTTGCCCAGGGAGCGGTGTTGACGGCGAGCCACACGCGGGGACCCGGACGGGCCTATGGTCCGGCGGGTTTGCTCGATGGGAAGGCGGAGACGTACTGGGCGACGCCCGACGACGTGCTCACGCCCTCGGTGACGCTCCAATTCCGGCAACCGGTGACGTTCAACGTGGTGGAACTGCGCGAGTACCTGCCGCTGGGGCAGCGCCTCGAGGCCTTCGCGGTGGACCGGTGGCAGGATGGGGACTGGGTCGAGTGTGCCCGGGGAACAAGCGTGGGGAACCGGCGTTTGCTGCGGTTGGGCACGCCCATCCAGACCGAGCGCGTGCGCCTGCGCATCACCCAGGCCGCCGCCTGTCCCGCCCTGTCCGGGTTCGGGCTCTATCTCGAACCGGTCCAGGAATGACCGCGGGGCGCGCGCGTGTTTCTTGCCGGCTGTATTCATACCGACGGTAGGCGCCGACGTGCGGAGGATGAAGACTTGGACCGGTGGGCGGGAAGTACACCTTTCGGACCATTTACGGAATAGTTGGGACGCCCTGATGCTCGGGGCGTGACCTCGAGCCGACCCTTCGCCGTCCCGTTGCTGGTGTCGCGAGATGATTCGCGGCCGATGGCCCCGCCCGATAGTCCCCGGGAGCCTGTGTGCCTGGGGGAGGAGCGGCTCCGCCCGTTTTCGTTGCGCTTCGGGACTGAGGCGACCGAGCGGGCCTGGCGCCGGTATGACGACCAGGCGTCGCTGGGTCGCATTCGGCTGACGCTGGGTCTGGCGCTGGCGTTGTACGCCGTGTTTGCCTGGCTGGATCTGGCGATTGCTCCCGAGGTGGCTCGCGAGATCGGGTGGATCCGGGTCGTGGTGTGTACGTGGATCACGGGCGTGCTGGTGGCCACGCGACAGGCGGGGTTTGGGCGCTGGCGGTCGGCCTTGCTGTCGCTGACGATCCTGGCCACCGGCGGGGGCATTGTGGGGATGCTGGCCTTGACGTCCGGCGGGGTCCAGTCGCTCTACTACGTCGGGCTCATCCTGGTGCTGATGGCGACGCACGCCTTCCGCTGGCTGCCCTTTCCGCTGGCGCTGGTGACCTCCCTGGCCGTGGTCGTGGGTTACGACGTCCAACTGGTCCTCCAGGGCGGCGTGGAACCGCCGGTGGTCCTAAACAACCACTTCTTCTTCCTCTCCGCGCTGCTCCTGGGGGCGGTGGCGAGCTATAGCAGCGAGCGGAGTGCCCGGATGAGTTTTCTCCACGCCCTGCGGGCCGAGGACGAGCGGGCGCGGAACGAGGCGTTGCTGCGGAACATTCTGCCCGAGCCGGTGGCGCAGCGGCTGAAACAACAGCCGGGACCGGTGGCGGAGCGGTTCGAGGAGGTCTCGGTGCTCTTCCTCGACCTGGTGAACTTCAGCGCCCACTCGGCGGCGGTGGCTCCCGAGACGCTGGTGGCTGAGTTGAACACGCTCTTCAGTGAACTGGACGAGATCGCCCGGGCGCACGGGGTCGAGAAGATCAAGACCATGGGCGACGCCTACCTGGCGGTGGCGGGCTTGCCCGTGGCCCAACCTGACCATGCTGAACGCATGGCCGCGATGGCGCTGGCTTGCCGCGACCACTTCGCGCGGCGCTCACCGCACGGGCCGTTGCCCAACCGGGTGCGGATCGGCATCGCGTGCGGTCCGGCGGTGGCGGGCGTCATTGGCCGGTCCAAGCTGACCTACGATCTCTGGGGCGAACCGGTCACGATGGCGAGCCGGATGCAGGTGCACGGGTTACCGGGGCGGATCCAGGTGACCGATGCCTTCCGGCGGCGCGTGGAACACGCCTACGAATTCGAGTGCCGGGGGGCAATCGACGTGAAGGGGCGCGGGCCGACCGCCACGTGGTGGTTGGTGGGACGGCGGACCTCGCCCGCGCGTTGCTGGAGCCGGGTTGGGTCTGGGCAACCGGAGTGGCAGGAACCGGTCATTGGCTTTGCCCGGGAGGGCAGGAGCCAGCGCGAGGTCCCGGGCAGCGGCGGTTGGGTGCGGGTGTTCAACTCCACCGGTGGCGAGTGTTCCTGACCGAGTCCGCCTCCCTTGGAGTGGCGGCCCCGTGGGGCGCAGTCGCCGCCGACCCTTGACCCGGGCCCGGGAGGTGTTTCGGCGATTGTCACCCTGCGGCTCGGGTGGTTGACTGGGCGCCGCACTATGCAGCAACCGGCGCCACAGCGACCGAGCGAGATCGACCCGCTGGCCGAGGCCTCGTTGACCGGGCTCCAGTCCTTTCCCGCAGCGCGGCATCTCGTGTTGGGGGGCTACTTTGCCCTGAAGCACTACCATGATTACCGCATCACCCATGACGTCGATGCCTGGTGGGCCGAGGAGAGCCGCGAGTCGGATCGGGAGCAAGCGCGGGCGGCATTGAATACCGTGCTCGAATCCCTCGCCGGCAAACAGGGATTGACCGTCAACCGGCGCCGGTTCGGCGACACCGAGTCGTGGGAGTTGCGGCAGGCGGGGAGCAAGGTTTTTTCCTTTCAAGTCGCCAGCCGGACGCTGCGGTTGGAGCCGTCCTTACCGAGCCCCTGGCCCCCGTTGCTCATCGAAACCTTCGCCGACAACGTCGCCTCGAAGATGAATGCCCTCGTTCAGCGAGGTGCACCCCGGGATTTCACGGACATCCGGCAGTTGGTCACTACCGGCCACCTCACCCCGACGCAATGCTGGGACCTCTGGAAACGAAAGAACCCCGATCTGAGTTCTGACGATGCCCACGCAGAAGTCGGGCGGCGCCTGCACGAGATCGAATTGCGCCGACCCCTGGACACCCTGACCGACCCGGTGCAGCGCGAACAGGCACGACAAACCCGCGTTTGGTTCCGGGCCGTGTTCTTGCAGCCGTTCCGGCCATGAAACTGGACCAGAGCGTCTATCCCGATCTCGACCAGCCTCCACTGGAACCGGCCGATCTCGCAACCGTGGAGGACCGGGCCGACTACCTGCAGCGTATTTGTGCCCAGTGGGATTACGGGATTGTCCCCGAACCCGCTACCTTCCGATTACTGGCGCGATGGCGGGAGGTCTTCGATCGCTTCCCGTTGTCCCACTCCGCGGCCTATCACACTTTCCGGTTCTGGTTCGGATGGGAACCCGTCCCGGGCCGCGCCCTGCGCGCCGGCTACGAGGTGGACGATTTGCGCGAGGGCCGAACTGACCCGTGCGCGCACTGCACCTGAGAAGCCGATACCGTTCGGTCTTGAGATCATCAAGCACGGCAAGTCGCCTAATCAGTTCGAGCAGTGGCCGCCGGGGAGGCTGTGAGCTTGTCGCTCCGTTCCGGCCGCATGCGGTTGGCCAGGCTGTCGATCTGAACTCCTAGACCATGATCTTCGATAGCAGAGACCGGGCCGAAGCCCGGTCTCTGTCTGGCTGAACTGGAGGTGCAGGCAGCCGCTTACTTCTTGATCCGGCCGAACAGCACTGGTCCGGTCTCCGCCGGTTTGAACGTGTAAGGGCTGGTGGCCTCGGGCACATCCTGCCACGGGCCGGCCAGACTGGGAGCCGCCTGCAGGGTTCCGCCGCTCTTCCACTGGACGGTCACCGAACCGTCCGCGTTGTGGGTGATGGCCGTGAACTTCGGCGCCACCACGATCCCCAGCAACTCCACTTCGGCGAACTGCATGCTGTTAGCGGTCGCGTTATTGGCGACATTGGGAATCGACAGCCGGTACGTTGTGTAGGCGGCCGTGTTCGCGAAGGGGATCTCCTGCCGGATGAACCGGGCGCTGAACGCCCCCACCGGCCCTTCGGAGATCAGGGTGAACGTGGCGCCGTCATTGGACCCTTCCAGCTTGTAGGCCGCCGGATCCCGTTCGGGCGCATCATTGGCCGACGTGAACGCCAAGCCGGTCACCACCGACGCGCCGGCACTGGGCTTCACGGTCAGGCCCACCGGACCGACGAACGGGGCCGCCTGGTCCGTGTCGTTGCCGAAGTTGAGGTACTTCGTGAGCACGCTGTTGTCGATCGCGTTGGGCACCCGCTCCGACGCCGGTGAGCGGTCGTCCGAATTGCTGGTCACAATCCAATCCCCGGGCATCGTGACGTCCTCCCACACCGCCTCCGCGGCCGGACTTACCAACTGAATCGCATTGATCGGCGCGCGCGGCGTTGCGCTGAAGCCCACGCCCCCGCCCGCCGCGGCCGTGCGGGCCTCCACGGTGATTCCTGCGGCGGTCAGACCGCGGAAGACCAGGTAGTTGCCCGCCCCAAACACCAGGTTCGCGGCCCCGTTGGCCGTCGCGCCCAGGTTCGCCGGCACCTCGACATACGAGGTTAGGTTGGTGGGGGATTGCGCCCGAATGGAATCGCGCAGCACCTTGCCGGTCGCGGTGTCGAGAATCCGGTAGCTGCCGCCGCGACCGCCCACCCCGCCCAGGGCATAGATGTAAACGTCATAGCCCGCCTCCGTGAGTTCGGCGGGGATGCTTGCGATCTGCACCGTTGAGGTCGACGCATTTCCGGTGTCCAAATAACCGGTCAGCAGCGCCTTGTCCGCGCCGCTGAACGCATTGTTCTCCTCGCCGCGACCGGTGGAGGACCACGTGTTGGCCGAGCTCCACACGACGGAGACGGTGGTGGGTTCGGCCGTGCCGCGACGTCGGCGAGGATGGGGTTGCGCTGGCCCCGTTGAGCAAGCTTCAGGTTGTTCCAGTTGACCTGCGCCACCGCCGGCATACCCGCCTTGTCGGTGGCGGCCAGCGTGCCCGACTTGCTGCCATCGGCTTCGTCGGCGCCAAAGTTCAGACCGATGCTGTACGTTTCGATCGGGTCCGGACCCGTGACCTGGATGTTGTCAATCAGGAGGTAGGTGCCGTACACACCGGTATTCAGCCACATCGTGATGCAGTCCAGCTTGGGGTCTCCGTCCGCCTCTCCGGGGCAGCGTCGCATGGGGAACTTGCCGTCGGGATAGAAATCGTTGACGGTCGTGTGCCAGAGCTCCTCCCCTTCCCGCTGGGCCCAGACGTCGTAACTGTCGTTGGCTGGATCGTCCGGGTTGCCGAAGTAGGCCACCATCTTCATCTGCAGCTTCTTGCCGTCCTTGTATTGGGGCCCCTTGTCATTCCAGTTCCCGCCGCCGCCGCAGGTGCCGTACTCACCACTCCCATTGTACCGTGAATCGCAAAGGCCCCCCAGACGCGTCGGGGTGCTCAGCTCGTTGAACACGGCCCAGACGGCGCTGTCGCCCAAGGTGCGATTCGCGGAGTCGCTCAGGGTGAAGCCGACGTCCGTGCCTTGCAGGGTCGCCTGGTAGTTGTTGTTCGTCGGGTCGTAATCGGTGGGGATTTCATTCGTCGGGAAGAACTGCCAGTCCCAGGTGACGGTGATGGGCCCCTTGCGCTGGACAGGAAAGGGAAACGTCCAATACATCACCGATGTCAACGTGCCCAGATTCTGGTCTGGGCGAATGCACAGCGCCCCGTTCGTGATCGACTGACAAATGTGACGGATGCCGTCCTCGGGGACATAGGTGTCACCGGTGTTCTCACTCACCGAGGTCCAGGTGGGCGTGCCCCTTCCTGCCGGCTGGCCCCATAACGGCCCATCCACGTAACCCTCCGCGGCCGAGAAGTTGACCCGCGTGATCAACTGCGCCTGAAGACTCATCGTGGCCAGCAGGACCAACCACGGGCTCAACAGATGACCAGGGATCCTTACACGACTTTTTGAGTTCATGCTTTCTGGTTATTGCGCCACGCCACAACCGTCAAGCAAAAACTCGTGCACAATCCTCCACCAACTCCCCATCCTCCGCGCGGCGAGGGGAGATTGGGAGGCGGCCTCGCGCGGGATCAAGGGGCGAGTCCGGAACGGCATTGCGACACCGCGAAGCCGCCCGGACCCGACCGCTGTCGGGCGAAAGAATCCGACCCGGGCGATGGTGCTTAGCGAAGCGCCAGAGCGGTGGACCCGTCTCGCAGCGCCGGGTCCAGGTCGAAACGATCCAGGTTCATGACCTTGTTCCACGCCGCCACGAAGTCATGCACGAACTTCGCCTGACCGTCCTGGCTGGCATAGACTTCGGCGATGGCGCGCAGTTGCGAGTTCGATCCGAATACCAGATCGACCGAACTGGCGGTCCATTTGACTCGACCCGTTTGGCGGTCTCGACCTTCGAAGAAGTGCTCGGAGCCGGGCGACTTCCTCCACTCCGTGGCCATGTCGAGCAGGTTGACGAAGAAGTCGTTGCTCAAGGTTTCTGGTCGTTCGGTGAAGACACCCGTTTGCGGGGAGCCGACATTCGTGTGCAGCACCCGCAGGCCGCCGATGAGCACCGTCATCTCCGGCGCCGAGAGCGTGAGCAACTGGGCCCGATCAACGAGCAATTCTGGCGCGGGACGGTCAGGCTGGTGACCGAGGAAGTTGCGGAAGCCATCCGTCTTCGGTTCAAGCACCGCGAAGGAATCGACGTCCGTCATCTCCTGCGTGGCGTCGGTGCGCCCCGGCGCGAACGGCACCTGCACCGTTACGCCGGCTTGCTTCGCTGCGTGTTCGACGGCGGCGCAGCCCCCCAGCACGATCAAGTCCGCCAGCGAGACTCGCTTGCCGCCGGTCTGGGCCTTGTTGAAGTCCTGCTGGATGGCTTCGAGGGATCGCAGGACCTTGGCCAGCACCGCGGGATTGTTGACTTCCCAGTCCTTCTGCGGGGCGAGGCGAAGGCGTGCCCCGTTGGCGCCCCCGCGTTTGTCGCTGCCGCGGAACGTGGAGGCGGAGGCCCAGGCGGTTGAGACCAGTTGGGAAACCGACAGGCCGGAATCGAGCATCCTGCTCTTGAGAGAGGCGATGTCTTGGGCGTCGATCAACGCGTGATCAACGGCGGGCACCGGGTCCTGCCACAACTGCGGCGGGGGGACCTCCGGGCCGAGCAGGCGGGAGACGGGTCCCATGTCGCGGTGGGTCAGCTTGTACCAAGCCCTGGCAAAGGCGGCGGCGAATTCCCGGGGGTTCTCATGAAAGCGTTTCGAGATCTTCGCGTAGGCCGGGTCCATCCGCAGCGCCAGGTCGGTGGTGAACATGATCGGGGCATGACGCTTCGACTTGTCGTGCGCGTCCGGCACCGTGTCGGCCGCGGCGGGGTCCGTGGGAATCCACTGCCAGGCGCCGGCCGGGCTCTTTTACCAGGTCCCAATCGTAGCGGACAGATTGTCGAAGTAGCCGTGTGACCGCTTCGGCGTGGACGTCGGGCGCCTTCGGGGCCGCTGGTGATCGTGTCCGTAAACGTTCCCCTTCATACAGGCTCCGCCAGCCCGGGCCTGCTCCTCGGCCCGGCGGCTCGGGTTTCGGTCCCACATGCTCATTGGCCTGCCATGTAGCTGCCAGTGTGATCACCGGCAATCAGGGCAATCCTTCGTCATTCATCGCCATGCGGGCAGTCCCGAATGTCTTGGCGGCGGCAGGCGCTGGGTTAGCCGTTGGGGCCTTCAGGTTGACGTAGATCAGGCCCATCTGGACGGCGGCGAGGAAGTTCTCCAGCGCGGCGCTACCGTAGCGCTTGTCGCTGACCACTCACCGGACCCAATAAGATGTCTCCTGCGGTTCCCCGAACGTCCTCGCGCCCGTAAGCGAAGCCAAAGTTTTTGAAACCATGGACTCGAGGGCGACGTTGCCCGTAATACCATAAGATCGGCCACGAGATCTGATTTTGCCCATCACTTCTGCTTGATCGGCAAAGCAGCCGACGGGCCTTGTCAGTTCGTTATCAGGCCAACTGTTGGGGGCAAACCGCTGGGTGCCATAGCCGGCGCCGCCGCGACCGTCAAACGCGATACGTCCCGGCACAGGCCATCCGGATGAACAGCGGCCCGTAGTGCCCGTAGTCGGCAGGCCACCAGTCTGGGGGCTCGTCATCAACTCCTCGAGGTCCTTCTTTAAGGCCGCCAGTCGAGTTTTCTTGAACTCGGCGGCGTAATGGAAACCATCGCCCGAGGATTTCCCGCCAGGCAGGTTCGATATGGAGGATACCGGGTTGGCTGGTTCGGCCACCAGTCGGCCGTGGACATGCCCCCCGCTGCCGTGGTCCGGGCGGCTGCAGGCCTGCCCATGCCCGTCACCGGGCACTTTTCCGCCATCGCGGCGGTCTCGCCGGCGGGGGGCGTGGCCGGTGCCTCGGGGTGTTCGTTCGGGGGACCGTCAGCCGCACGGGATGCGAGGTTCAGGCACATGAGTAGTGCAATCAGCGTTTTGGTCTTCATTTCGAGCTCATCTGCGCCGGGTTTGTCAGACGACGACCTGACGCCGGATCGCCGTACGGTCCGAAGCACTTTCGAACCATCCCAGACTCACTGCCGAAGCTGGATTTGTGAAATCGATTGGAGATGAAGAATTGATCTACAGAACCGATTGATCGAGGCTGGGACCTTACCGATGACCTTCCGGGATCTTGAGTACCTCGTCGCCGTCGCGCGACTCGCCCACTTCGGGCGGGCCGCCGAGCAATGCCACGTCAGCCAGAGCGCGTTGAGTCTCCAGTTGCAGAAGCTCGAACGGGAAATTGGCGCGCAGTTGTTCGAGCGGACGAATCGACGCGTCGTGATCACCGCGGCGGGCAAAGAGGTGGTTCGACGGGCGCAGGACCTCCTGCAGGGCCGGCGGGAACTGCTGGATGCCGCACGCCATTTCAGCGGCGGACTGCCGGCGACGGTGACCATCGGGGCCATCCCCACGATTGCCCCCTATGTTTTCGCCGACCTCCAGGCGGCCTTCCGGCGGAGGTTTCCGGCCACCACCCCGCGATTCGACGAGGAGGTCACCGCGGGCCTGGTCGTCGCCGTCGCCCACGGCGAGCTCGATGCCGGCATGCTGGCCACGCCGCTGGAGGACACCTTGCTCGAGGAGATCGAGCTGTTTGAGGAGCCGTTCTTGTTGGTCGTTTCGACGCAACATCCCCTGGCGAAGCAGCGCGGCGTCAGCCCGAAGGACCTGACCGCCGAACGCCTGTTGTTGCTCAAGCACACCCACTGTCTGCGGGAGCAGGTGATCGGCTTCTGCTCCGCGCATCGCGTGTCCGGAATCCAGCAGTCCGCCGCCGCCAGCATCGGGACCCTGCTGGCGTTGGTGCAGTCCAATAGCGGCGTGACGCTCATCCCGCAAATGGCGGCCGCGGCAGTCTCGAAGCTCCCAGGCATTCGGTGTCTTCCGGTCGTGCTTCCGCCGACCCGCCTGGTGCGGGTGATCTTCCGCAAGACCTCACGGGTGGGGCGGCGCTTGGCCGAGGCAGTCCGGACGTGCGTCGTCCAGCATCCCTGAAGGGGCGGCGCAGTCGAGCGTGTGACGCCACGGCACGTGCCGGCAGCCACTCTGCCCGGACGGCCC